>NZ_CP191175.1:0-145000 GCF_050408055.1 Sphingomonas sp. Xoc002
GGAGCTTGGCGCGCTCGACATGCCGCCAGACCGGACGGCCATGCTCGGCGATGACGGCGGCGCTCCACAGCTCGTGGCTCCCGCCGCTCATCCGCGCCAGATGCTCGGCCGCCTCCTCGCGGCTCTCCGGCTTGTCGAGCAGCGTGCCGTCGGCGAGCGCGACGATGGAATCGGACCCCAGCACCGGCACCGGCCCGGCATTGGCGGAGACCTTTACCGCCTTCATCTCGGCCAGCGCATCGGACAGGTCGCGCGGGGAAGCCCCGGCCATCGCCGCCTTGACCCCGGCTTCGTCCACCCGCGCAGGCAACGCTTCATAGGCCACGCCCGCCGCGTCGAGCATCGCCCGGCGGGAGGCGCTTTGCGAGGCGAGGATGATCATGCGTCGGACTTTCTCTGGTTCACGAGGGAGATGATCGCCGCCGCCGTTTCCTCGATCGAGCGGCGGGTGACGTCGATCACCGGCCAGTCATTGTCGGCGAACATCCGCCTGGCGAAAGTGAGTTCGCGATTGACCGCCTCCTGCTCGACATAATCGGTGTCGGGCGCCTGGTTCAGCGAGAGCAGCCGGTTGCGCCGGATCGCGATCAGCCGGTCCGCACTGGTGGTCAGCCCCACGACCAGCGGCTTTTTCAGCGTGAACAGGAAGGGGGGCGGGGGGCTTTCGACGACGATCGGGATGTTGGCGGTCTTGTATCCGCGATTGGCCAGATAGATGGAGGTCGGCGTCTTGGACGAACGGCTGACACCCGCCAGCACGATATCGGCCTCTTCCCATTCCTCCCACGCGATACCGTCGTCATGCGCGATGGTGAACTGGATCGCATCGACCCGCGCGAAATAGGCGGCGTCGAGCACATGCTGGCGGCCGGGGCGCATCTTGGCCTGCACGCCCAGCAACCCCGACAGCGCGGCATTCACCGGATCGAGCGGCGCGACCGTCGGCAGGCCCAGCGCGTGGCAGCGGCTTTCCAGCACGCGCCGCGTCGTCGGGTTGACCAGCGTATAGATCACCAGCCCCGGATTCTGCGCGATCTCCTGCAGGATGCGCTCCAGATGACTCTCGGTACGCACCATCGGCCAGAAGTGCCGGACGGTTTCCACATCGTCATATTGGGCAAGCGCCGCCTTCGCGATGTTCTCCAGCGTTTCGCCGGTGGAATCGGACAGGAGGTGCAGGTGGAGCCGCGTCTTCATGACCGACCTAATGACTCTGTGGATAACATGGGAAGAATCGGTAGCGTAACTTCGCCGACCGGCCAAGCGGCGGACCGGCGGTGGATAACGACCGATTCGTCCACAATGAATCTCACAGGTCCGATTCTTTTCCACAGCCTGTGAGTTACGGGGGTCATGAATCCGAATCCCGTTGAATCGGCGATTCCCCATGAGTCAACGTGTTGGCATATCGGGGAGAGCCGCATAATCCCGACAACCAACGTGCCAACCACTTCAACAATCCATTCTTAGAATCTTCTTTAATAGAAGAAGGGGGGTCTCCTGACCGACGTTGCGATTCAAAAGCCCCTGCTCGCCGTGCTGAACGGAGAGCGGCAGGCGACGCCGCCCATGTGGCTCATGCGACAGGCCGGACGCTATCTGCCGGAGTATCGCGCGCTGCGGGCGGAGAAGGGCGGCTTCCTGGCTTTGGCCACCGATCCGGCGGCGGCGGCCGAGGTGACGGTGCAACCGATCCGTCGCTTCGGGTTCGACGGCGCGATCCTGTTCTCCGACATCCTGATGGTCCCCTGGGCGCTGGGGCAGGACCTCAGCTTCGGGGCGGGGGAGGGGCCACGTCTGGCGCCTGCGCTGGTCGATCATGCGCTCAATGCCCTGGAGCGCGTCCCTGAGCGGCTCGATCCGGTCTATGCCACCGTGGCGGGGGTGAAGGCGCAATTGCCCCCACAGACCAGCTTCCTGGGCTTTGCGGGCTCTCCCTGGACGGTCGCGACCTATATGGTGGCGGGGCAGGGGTCGAAGGATCAGGGCGAGACGCGGCGTTTCGCCTATGCCGACCCGGCGGGGTTCGGGGCGATCATCGATGCGATCGTGACCATGACCATCGATTATCTGGCCGGACAGGTCGAAAACGGGGTCGAGGCGGTGCAGCTGTTCGACAGCTGGGCGGGCTCGCTGTCCCCCGCGCAGTTCGAGCGTTGGGTGATCGCGCCCAATGCCGCGATTGTCGAGGGTTTCCGGGCGCGCTGTCCCGGCGTGCCGGTGATCGGCTTCCCCAAGGGCGCCGGGGGCAAGCTGCCCGCCTATGCGCGGGAGACGGGCGTGGATGCGGTCGGGCTGGACGAGACGGTCGATCCGGTCTGGGCCGACGCCTATCTGCCCAAGGGTTTGCCGGTGCAGGGCAATCTCGATCCCCTGGCGCTGATCGCCGGGGGCGAGGCGCTGAACGGGGCGGTGGATCATATCCTGGCGGCCTTCACCGAACGGCCGCATATCTTCAACCTGGGCCATGGCATCCTGCCCGACACGCCGATCGCGCATGTCGAGCGGCTGATCGCCCGCGTACGGAGCGCATGATGATCGGACTGTTGGGGGCCGCCTATGAATGGGTGAAGGCGGCGCATATCATCTTCGTGATCTTCTGGATGGCCGGGCTGTTCATGATGCCGCGCTATCTGGTCTATCATCAGGAGGCGCTGGTCGCGGGCGACGCCACCGATGCGGCGCGCTGGGTCGAGCGCGAGGGCAAGCTGCGCAAGATCATCCTGACCCCGGCGATGATCGTGGTCTGGGTGCTGGGGCTGCTGCTGGCGGGCTCGCTGGGGCTGTTCTCGGGGGTGCCTGGGCTGGGATGGCTCCATGCCAAGCTGTTCTTCGTGCTGCTGCTCAGCGGCTATCATGGCTGGATGGTCGGCTATTCCAAGACACTGACGCGGGGTGAGATGAAGCTGACGGGCAAGCAGCTGCGCATGATCAACGAAGTGCCCGCGCTGGCGGCGACAATCATCGTCGTGCTGGTGGTGATCAAGCCGTTTTAAGGCTGGTCAGTTTTGTTCTTACTCCCCTCCCGCCTGCGGGAGGCACCCCCTTCTGCCCCCCTCCCGTAAACGGGAGGGGTTGGGGGAGGGCAGGGAGTCTCACCGAGACCAGCGCTCGCGGCTTTCCCTCCCCCATCCCCTCCCGCCTGCGGGAGGGGCGTGAGTCTCAAGGGGCGATGGGCTTTCCCCATTGACTTGGGGCACCCCCAATCCTAACTCCTCCCCCGTACGGCGCGGTCCTCGCGTCGGGTACGCTTCCTTATCGACAGCCTCGTTTCGCCGCGATCCTCGCCGACCGACGCCCTCCGACCATCCGGACCGATCATGCATCTGAAAGACCTCAAGAAGAAAACCCCCGCCGACCTCGTGCAGCTGGCCGAGGAATTGGGGGTCGAGAGCGCGTCCACGCTGCGCAAGCAGGACCTGCTGTTCGCCATCCTGAAGGAGCAGGCGGAGAAGGGCGACCAGATCATGGGCCTGGGCACGATCGAAGTGCTGCCCGACGGTTTCGGCTTCCTCCGCTCGCCGGAAGCCAATTACCTTGCCGGGCCGGACGATATCTATGTCTCGCCCAATCAGGTGCGCAAGCACGGCCTGCGCACCGGCGACACGGTGGAAGGCGAGATCCGCGCGCCCAAGGACGGCGAGCGCTATTTCGCGCTGACCAAGCTGACCAGCGTCAATTTCGACGATCCGGAGGCGGTTCGTCACCGCGTCAATTTCGACAACCTCACCCCGCTCTATCCCGAGCAGAAGCTGATCCTCGACCCCGCCGATCCGACCCAGAAGGACAAGTCGGCGCGTGTCATCGATATCGTCTCGCCTCAGGGCAAGGGCCAGCGCACGCTGATCGTCGCGCCCCCGCGCGTGGGTAAGACGGTGATGTTGCAGAACATCGCCAAGGCGATCACCGACAATCACCCGGAAGTCTTCCTGATCGTCCTCCTCATCGACGAGCGTCCAGAAGAAGTTACCGACATGCAGCGCTCGGTGCGCGGCGAAGTCGTCTCCTCGACCTTCGACGAACCGGCGCAGCGCCACGTCCAGGTCGCCGAGATGGTGATCGAAAAGGCCAAGCGCCTGGTCGAGCACAAGAAGGATGTCGTCATCCTGCTCGACTCGATCACCCGTCTGGGCCGCGCCTACAACACCGTGGTCCCGTCGTCGGGCAAGGTGCTGACCGGCGGTGTCGACGCCAATGCGCTCCAGCGTCCCAAGCGCTTCTTCGGTGCGGCGCGCAATATCGAGGAGGGCGGTTCGCTCTCGATCATCGCCACCGCGCTGATCGACACGGGCAGCCGCATGGACGAGGTGATCTTCGAAGAGTTCAAGGGCACCGGCAATTCGGAAATCGTCCTCGACCGCAAGGTGGCGGACAAGCGCATCTTCCCGGCGATGGACGTCGGCAAGTCGGGCACCCGCAAGGAAGAGCTGCTGGTCGAGAAGGACAAGCTGTCCAAGATGTGGGTGCTGCGCCGCATCCTCATGCAGATGGGCACGATCGACTCGATGGAGTTCCTGCTCGACAAGATGAAGAACTCGAAGACCAACGAGGATTTCTTCGACTCGATGAACCAGTAAGGGTTGGGGGGCTCAGTCCCCCACCGACGCTACGGTTTGATGGGTTCGCTGGCGGCAAACAGGCCCGCTTGCGAACCCATTTTCGTTTTGGGGCGTTAGCACGCCCGATCCCACCCCCTTTCGGGATCGTGCCGGTCCAAGCACGGCACGGCCGCGTCGTTGCTTAACACGCGACGCGGCCAAACGGGGGGCACCGGTCGCCTCCGCCTTATCCCCAACTTCCGTTCAGCCTGAGCCCTTCGGCTGGCTGGCCAGCCAGCCGCTTAGGATAAACTTCGGTGCTTTGCACCGAAGTCGAAGGCCAAGGGAATCCTTAGGCCAACGTTGGAACGTGCACGTCGACCTCGCTCAGTGCGAACGGAGCGAGGGAAAATTGGTCGGGATTACGGCCGGGTACGCCCGCCACCCATGCCGCCGCCCTGGCCGCCACCGGCACCCGGCGCACCGACTGCGCCGATATTGCCGAACAGATCCTGGAAGAAGCCGCGCTGGCGACCCAGGGTCGGCGTGGTCTTGCCGTAGGGCGAGATGTCGGCGACCTGGTCGACACCGGCGCGGCGGATCGTCGCGACGTTGCCCGCCTGGTCGAAGCTGATCTGCAATGTGATCTGCGACACGGGCTTGGGCAGGGTATAGCCCAGGTTGCGGCTGTCGCGGGCGACATAATACCAGTCGCCACCGCCGAACTGGCTGGAGATGGTCGGCGTGCCCAGCGTCTGGAGCACCGACTGGCGGTTGTCGACGCCCGGCTGGATCGAGTTGACGAGATCGACATCGACCACATAACCCTGATGCGACCGCAGCGGCGTACAGGCCGACGCCGCCAGGGCCATGATCAGGCCCAGCCCGAGGGCGCGGGTGGAAGAAACGCTCATCATTATCTCCGGGCCGGACGATCGGCCGCACAGGCAGCTATACAGGCGGTCGATCCGCTCGACCGTCACCCCCTCGATATGCCAAGGGAAAGGCGCATACAAGCAATTCGCGCGCAACCGGTCGTGCGGGCAGGAAGGGGAGGGGCACATGGCCTGGGGCTGGCTCAAGCAGGGGATCGCCCGCTATTTCGGGCGGGACGCGGATGCGGCGCTGCCGCTGTACAACGCCATCGTGCTGCGTGCGCGGGCGGAGCATTGGTATCTGGACGGGGCGGTGCCCGATACGGTCGATGGCCGGTTCGACATGATCGCGGCGGTCCTGTCGGTGGTGCTGATCCGGCTGGAGGCCGAGCCCGAGGGCGTGGCGCCCGCCGCGCGGCTGACCGAGCGCTTCGTCACCGATATGGACGGACAGCTTCGCGAACTCGGCATCGGCGACATCGTGGTCGGCAAGCATATCGGCAAGATGATGGCGATGCTGGGAGGGCGCCTGACCGCCTATCGCGAGGGGCTGGCCGGGGATAAGGCGATGATGGACGCCGCCTTGGTCCGCAACCTGTATCGCGGCGCGGCACCCGCGGATACGGATGCCGTTGCCCATGTTCGTGACGCGCTTCGCACCCTACATGAGCAACTGGCGGCCGTTTCGCTCGCCCGATTGACCCTTGGAGACCTGCCGTGACCCCCGAATGGAGCCGCCCCGAAAAGATCGACACGATCGGTGAGCGCGAAAAGCCCGTCTCGATCGACACGACTGCGGACGAACGCCGGGCGCTGGCCGGGCGGTTCGGGCTGCTCTCGGTCGAAGCACTGTCGGCCGATCTGGTCGTGCGGCGCGATGCGGCGGGCATCCTGGTCACCGGCACGGTGCGCGGGTCGGTGGTTCAGCCCTGTTCGGTGACGGGCGACCCGGTCCCGGCCAAGGTCGACGAACCGGTCGCCCTGCGCTTCGTCGAACCCACGGGGCATGGTGCGGACGAGGAAATCGAACTGTCCGAGGATTCGCTCGACACGATCGAGATCGAGGGCGGCACGATCGACCTGGGCGAAGCGGCGGCCGAAACCATGGCCCTCTCACTCGATCCCTTCCCGCGCAGCCCGAACGCGGCGGCAACTCTGAAGGAAGCGGGCGTGATCAGCGAGGACGAAGCGGGGCCGTTCGGCGCGCTGGCTGGGCTGAAGGCGAAGCTGGAAGGGAAGGGGTGAGCTTATTCCTCCCCAAGTTCGCTTGGGGAGGGGGACCGCCGGGCGTCGGCCCGGTGGTGGAGGGGCGGGCGGGCTACGGCGTATCCGGCCCCAGCGTCGGGTCCAGATCGCGCGGCCGGATGAACGCCACCAGCGTCGCGCTATGTGCCCGCACCTCGGCCCAGCGATCGACCGGCAAGGTCATCTGCGCCACCGTCGCGGTCGGGTATTTGTCCTCCACCCGCTCGCGCAATTCGCCGTCGAGCGTCAGGTCGAGGACCAGATCCTCCAGCCCCGGATTATGCCCGACCATCAACACATGGTCCGCTGCGTCGGGCATCGCCTGGACCAGATCGAGCAGGCTGGGGGCGGAGGCCAGGTACATCGCCTTGTTCCATACCGGCTCCAGCTTTTGGCCGTAACCGCTCCACACCTCGTCCAGCGTTTCGATCACCCGCACGGCGGGGGACGCGAGGACATGGTCGAACGCGAACCCTTCGGCCTTCAGATGCCGCCCGATCATCGCTGCCGCGCGCCGTCCCTTGGCATTGAGCGGACGATCGAAATCGCGGGCGACGGGATCGTCCCAGCTCGACTTGGCATGGCGAAGGAGCGTCAGCGTCTTCATCGATCCGGAAACTCCGTCGCGGCGGCTGGCAGGATTTGGCTATCCCCATGCCCTATCGGCGCGTCGGAGGAAAGCCGCCCCGCGACCCGCGCGACCGCTTCGTCGAGCGTCACGCGGGAAATCGCGACACCGGGGGGAAAGGCGTCGAGCAGCCGCGACGGCATGGCGGCGGACAGCAGCACGAACGCCCCCCGGTCATCGGCGCGCCGGATCAACCGGCCGAACGCCTGCGCCAACCGCGCGCGCACGATCCGGTCGTCATAGGCGCTGCCGCCGCCCGCCAGCTTGCGCGCGGCGTGCAGCACGGTCGGCTTGGGCCACGGCACGCCCTCCATCACCACCAGCCGCAGCGACGAGCCGGGCACGTCCACTCCGTCGCGCAACGCATCGGTGCCGAGCAGCGACGCCGATGGATCGTCGCGAAAGATATCCACAAGCGTGCCGGTGTCGATCGGATCGACATGCTGCGCGTGCAGCGCCAGCCCGTCGCGCGCGAGCCGGTCGGCGATCCGGCCATGCACGCCGCGCAACCGCCGGATCGCGGTGAACAGCCCCAGCGTCCCGCCCTTGGCCGCCGCGATCAGCCGCGCATAGGCATTGGCGAGTTGTGGAATATCACCGCGCTTCACATCGGTGACGATCAGCACTTCGGCGCGGGTCGGATAATCGAACGGGCTCTCGGCGACAAAATGGGCGGGGCCACGCGCCAGATGCGGCGCGCCCGTCCGCGCCTCCGCCACGTCCCAATTTCCCCCGGCCCGCAAGGTCGCCGAGGTGACGAGCGCGCCATGCGCAGGCTTCAGCACGATCTCGGCAAAGGGGCGGGTGGGGTCGAGCCAGTGGCGGTGCAGCCCGATATCATATTCGCGCCCCTCGACCCGATCGACCGCCAGCCAATCGACGAAATCGGGATCGACCGGCCCGCCGATCCGCGCGAGCAGCGACAGCCAGGCGGCCACCGTCTCCGCGCGCCATGCGATCGAGGCGATGGCGCCTTCCACCCGCGCGCGCGCTTGCCCGTCGAGCCAGTCGGGGGCTTCCTGTAACACCGCCTCCAGTCGCTGGCCCAAGGTCACGAGCGGCCGCAGCAGCGCGTCGAGCGCATGGGCGGCGGGCCCGGCGGCCTCGATCAGCGCGGGCGAGGGATCGGCCAGTTCGGTCTCCAGGCCATAACCTGCATCGCCCGGTTGCTCGGCGCGGGCAAAGGCGAGCCCACGTACCGCTGCCAGCAACGCCTCGATGGGGCCGAAAGGCTGGCCCTCCGCCAGTCGTCCCAGCCAGCCTTCGCTCGCCAGCGCATGCGCCGCCTGCACCGCATCGCCGATCGCGCGGTTGCCGCCCTCGTCATAGCTGGCGACATCGGACAGTCTCGCGGCGAGGCCACGGCGGCGGCCCCGCGATCCGGCTTCGGGGCCGAGTATCCAGCGGCGTAGCTCGATCGTCTCCGATCCGGTCAGCGCGGTGGCGAACATCGAGTCCGCCGCGTCGAACAGATGATGGCCCTCGTCGAAGACGTAGCGCGTCGGCCGAGTCTGAGTCTCGCGACCGCGTGCGGCGTTGACCATGACCAGTGCGTGATTGGCGATGACGATGTCCGCCTGCACCGAGGCGCGCGCCGCATGCTCGATGAAGCATTTCCGGTAATGCGGGCAGCCCGCATAGACGCACTCCCCGCGCCGGTCGGTCAATGCGGCCGAGCCGTTGCGACGGAACAAGGTGGTCAGCCAGCCGGGCAGGTCACCCCCGACCATGTCGCCATCGGCGGTATAGGCCGCCCAGCGTGCGACCAGCTGCGCCAGCACCGCCGCGCGTCCGGCGAACCCGCCTTGCAGCGCATCCTCCAGATTGAGCAGGCACAGATAATTCTCACGGCCCTTGCGGGTGACGACACGTTCCTTGCGCAGCACGGCATCCGGGAAAATACGCGCCGTCTCCCCGCTCAACTGGCGTTGCAGCGCCTTGGTATAGGTCGAGATCCACACCGCGCCGCCCGCCCGCTCGGCCCAGAGGCTGGCGGGGGCGAGATAGCCGAGCGTCTTGCCGATACCGGTTCCCGCCTCGGCCAGCACCATATTCGGCGTGTCCCGCACCGCGCGCGGGGCGAAGGCCGCGGTGACGGCGGCGGCATAGGCGCGCTGCCCCGGGCGTTCCTCGGCCCCGTCGCCGGTCAGGCGTCGCAGCCGTTCCTCCGAATCCTGCGGCGGCAGGTCGATGGTGCGCGGGGCGGGACGGGGGGCGTCCTCCTCCCATTCAGGCAGCGCGCTGAACAGCCAGCGCTCGTTGTGCTCCGGCCGGGTGAGGCGTGGGCCGATCAGCGGCGCCCAGGGCCAGCGTAGTCGGGCAAGGCTTTGCGCAGCCGTCCAGGCCCCTTCGCGTTCGGGCCAGGCTCCGTCCGGCACGGCGAGCAGCTTCTCACTCGCCCGAAGCAGGAAGGCGGCCACGTCCGCATCGCTTTCCGGTGGTTCCAATCCACAGGCGCGGGCGAGGCCGTGCGGCGTCGGGACCGCGAATTGGGCGGGGCGCAGAAAGGCGAAGAGCTCCAGGATGTCGAGCCCGGACAGTTCGGCATAGCCCAGTCGCTGGCCGATCAACGGCGCGTTGAGCAGGATGACCGGCGTTTCCGACGCCAGCCCGATCGCCTCGCCGCGTGAGACGGCACGGGTCTGTCCCCCGGTGGAAATCCACACACCGCTATGGCTGGCATGAAGGGCGGGGTGGGGGAGTGAAGTCACGTTTTCGATGTGGGGGAGTGGGAACAGGTTGGCAACGGGGATTTGTCCGTTGTTATGTGCTGGGGTGCTTGGGGCTGGCCCTCCCCAAACCCCTCCCGCCTGCGGGAGGGGCTTACCGCATGAGGCGCGCTTGTCCTTTCAACTAGGCACGCCCCTCCCGCAAGCGGGAGGGGATGGGGGAGGGAGGGCCAAACAGTACGATCCCATCTGTTCCACGTGGAACAACCTAACCCTGTGGATAACTCTGTGCATGAACCGGGAGCGGTCCGTGGAAATCGCAAAATGCATTGTGCATCACGCCCCGGCTTGCCAGAGGCAAATCCATGACAGACGAACTCCGCTCCACCGCTCTCGAGTCCAAGGCCTGGCCCTATGAGGAGGCTCGCAAGCTCCTCAAACGCTATCCCGAGGGCAAGCCGGGCGGTGCGCCGATCCTGTTCGAAACTGGTTATGGCCCATCGGGCCTGCCGCATATCGGCACGTTCAACGAAGTGCTGCGCACCACCATGGTCCGCAATGCCTTCCACGCGCTGTCGGATCAGAAGACCCGGCTGATCGCCTTTTCGGACGATATGGACGGTCTGCGCAAGGTGCCGGACAATGTGCCGAACCAGGAAATGCTGCGCGAGCATCTCGGCAAGCCGCTGACCCAGGTGCCCGATCCGTTTGAGAAGTTCGACAGCTTCGCTGCGCACAACAACGCGCTGCTGCGCCAGTTTCTCGACCGCTATGGTTTCGATTATGAGTTCGCCTCGTCGACGGAATACTACACGTCCGGCCGGTTCGACGATGCGCTACGGCTGGTGCTCAAGCATTTCCAGGGCATCCAGGACGTGATGCTCCCGACGCTGCGTGCCGAGCGCCGCGCGACTTATTCGCCGGTCCTGCCGATCAGCCCCAAGTCGGGCATCGTGTTGCAGGTGCCGGTCGAGGTGATCGACGCCGAAGCCGGGCTGATCGCCTTCGAGGACGAGGGCGAGCGGATCGTCCAGTCGGCGCTGGGCGGCCTGTCCAAGCTGCAATGGAAGGTCGACTGGGCGATGCGCTGGGTGGCGCTGGGTGTGGATTACGAGATGGCGGGCAAGGACCTGATCGACTCGGTCACCCAGTCGTCCAAGATTGCGCGCGTACTCGGCGGCCGTCCTCCGGAGGGCTTCAACTATGAGATGTTCCTCGACGAGCATGGCGAGAAGATCTCCAAGTCGAAGGGCAACGGCCTCAGCCTCGACCAGTGGCTGACCTATGGGCCGGAGGAGAGCCTGGCCTTCTTCGCCTATCGCGAGCCGAAAAAGGCCAAGCAGCTGCACATGGGCGTCATCCCACGGGCTGTGGACGAATATTGGCAGTTCCGGGTCAACTATCCCAATCAGTCGCTCAAGGAGCAGCTGGGCAATCCGGTCCACCATATCCATGACGGCAAGCTGCCCGAGGGCGAGCTGCCGGTGACGTTCGGGCTGCTGCTCAATCTGGTCGGCGTGATGGGCGAGGCGACCAAGGAACAGGTCTGGGGTTATCTCGCCAATTACGTTCCGGAAGCGTCGGCGGAGAAATATCCCGAGCTCGACCGGCTGATCGACCATGCGCTGGCCTATGCCCGCGATTTCGTCGCGCCCACGCTCCAGCGCCGCGCGCCCGAGCCGCATGAGGCGGAGGCGCTGCGCCAGCTGGATGCACAACTCGCGGCGCTGCCCGAGGGCGCGACCGCCGAGGACATCCAGAATATCGTCTATGAGATCGGCAAGACCGACGCCTTCCCGTCGCTGCGCGACTGGTTCAAGGCGCTGTACGAAACGCTGCTGGGCTCGGCGCAAGGGCCGCGCATGGGGAGCTTCATCGCGCTTTACGGTGTGGATAACAGCCGCAAACTGATCGCCGAGGCCCTGGCCAAGGCGGCGTAACGGGGAAGGGGGGAGCGGCTGGCTCCCCCCTTTTCATATCAGCGGAGATGCTCCGCAAAGAACGCCATGGTGCGTTCGTCCGCCAGCTTGGCGGACTCATCCGACCGACGCTGACCGAACTCGGTCGCGAAGCCGTGATCCTCACCGGCATAATCATACAGCGTGACCTTGGGGTGATCGTCCAGCCCCTCATGCATCCGCGCTTGCGCGTCCTTGTCGACGAAGTGATCCTCCTGCGGAATGTGGAGCAGGACCGGCTTGGCGATGGCGTGCTTCTCGCCCAGCAGGCCGTCGATGCCGACGCCATAATAGCCGACACTGGCATCCACATCGGTGCGCGTGGCGGTCATGAAGGCCAGTCGCCCGCCCAGGCAATAGCCGACGACGCCGACCTTGAAGTCCGCGCCATGCTCGTCGCGGATCGCCTCGATCGTCGCCTCGATATCGCGAATGCCGCCGTCCTGATCGAACTGGCCCATCAGGTCGAGTGCCTGTTGCATCTCGTTGGGGACGTCGGGATCCAGCTCGATGCCGGGGGCGATCTTGTGGAAAAGATCGGGGGCGACGGCCAGATAGCCCGCCTCGGCCAGCGTATCGCATTTGCGGCGGATGCCCGCATTCACGCCGAAAATTTCCTGGATGACGATGATCGCGGCGGTCGGCTGACCCTCCGGTTCGGCATAATAGGCGTTGAACTGGCCTTCGCCGTGGGTGGCGGCGATGGTCTTGGTGGCAGTCATGCGGGTCTCCTGTGGTCGTCGCGACGATAACGCCTTATGCCGTTCTTGGTCGCGTGATGGAGGATGGCGCATGAAAGTGAATGTGGAAATCGACTGCACGCCCGAAGAGGCGCGCCGCGCCATGGGCCTGCCCGACCTGACGCCGATCCATGAACGCTATGTCCAGATGATGCTCGACACAATGCAGTCCGGCGTGAAGCCTGAGATGATCGAGGCGATGATGCGCAACTGGGCACCGATGGGCGAGGCGGGCATGTCCATGTGGCGCCGGATGTTCGAGGGGCAGAAGGGCTGACCCTGAGCATGACCGACACGATCTTCGCCGTCTCCAGCGGACAGCCGCCGGCCGCCATCGCGGTGATCCGTGTGAGCGGCCCGGCGGCCTTCGCAGCCGCCGAGCGGCTGGGCGGACGGTTGCCCGAGGCCCGTCGCGCGAGCCTGCGGACGTTGAAGGATGGGGCGGGGGCAGTGCTGGATTCGGCGTTGCTGCTCTCCTTTCCCGGCCCGGCGACGGCGACCGGCGAGGATCTGATCGAACTGCACTGCCATGGCGGTCGCGCGGTGGTGGCAGCGGTCGAGCGGGCCTTGGCAGAACAGCCGGGCGTTCGCCGTGCCGAGCCGGGCGAGTTTACCCGTCGCGCTTTGCTGAATGGCCGGATCGATCTGGCCGAGGCGGAAGGGCTGGCCGATCTTCTGGAAGCACAGACCGAACGCCAGCGCCGCGCCGCGATCGGTGCGGTCGAAGGGCGGGTGAGCCAGGCGGTGCGCGGCTGGATGGATCGGCTGGCGATGCTGTCGGCGATGATCGAGGCGATGCTCGATTTCGCCGAAGAGGATGACGTGCCGCTCGATCAGGCGGCGGTGGCGCGGATCAAAAGCGAGATGCACGATCTGGCTATCGCCATGCTGGAGGTGGTCGAGCGGCCGCCGGTCGACCGGCTTCACGACGGTATCCGCGTGGTGCTGGCCGGGCCGCCCAATAGCGGCAAGTCGACCTTGCTCAACCTGCTGGTCGAGCGCGAGGCGGCCATCGTCTCGCCGATCGCGGGCACGACCCGTGACCGGATCGAGGCGAGCGTGCTGCGGGGCGGGGTGGCCTATGTGCTGACCGATACCGCCGGACTGGCCGAAGATACCGATGACGTGATCGAGGCGATCGGCGTAACCCGCGCGCAAGAGGCGATCCTTCAGGCGGACATCCTGTTGTGGATGGCCGACACGCCTCCGCCGCGTGGCGATGCGATCTGGCTCCATTCGCGGGCGGATTTGCCGGGGCGGGAGGGGCTGCCCGAGGGGCGGCGGCTGGCCGTGCGACGTGATGAGGGGAGCAGTGTAGCCAGCGTCTGGGACGCGATTGCGGAGACCGCCACCGGACTGCTGCCGCGCGAAGATGCGATCGGATTCAAGCGGCATCAGCAGGACCAATGCCGCCGCGCCGCCAATGCGTTGATCGCCGCGCCGAGCGATGACATCCTTTTGATGGCGGAGGAATTGCGGGTGGCACGACAGGCGCTGGCGGAAGTGCTGGGCGTCAGTGCGACCGAAACGATGCTCGATGCACTGTTCGGGCGCTTTTGCCTCGGCAAGTAATTGTTCCACGTGGAACGTTAAGCATAGAATGTTGGTGGGGATCGCTTTGACGCTGCCCGGTCCTTCCGGTAGGGCGGGGGCATGTTTGATGTCGTAGTGATCGGTGGTGGTCACGCGGGAACCGAGGCCGCTGCGGCGGCTGCGCGCCGGGGTGCGCGGACGGCCCTTTTGTCCTTCGATCGTCATGGCCTGGGCGCCATGTCCTGCAATCCCGCCATCGGGGGATTGGGGAAGGGCCATATCGTGCGGGAGGTCGATGCCTTTGACGGGCTGATCGGCCGCGCGGCGGATATGGGTGCGATCCATTATCGGATGCTCAACCGCAGCAAGGGCACCGCCGTCCAGGGGCCGCGCGTGCAGGCGGACCGGCGGCGCTATGCCGGGGCAATCCAGGCGATGCTCGCGGCGCAACCCAATTTGACCATCGTCGAGGGTGAGGCCGAGGCTCTGGTTCTCGACGGCGATCGGGTCGCGGGTGTGCAGCTGGCCGACGGCACGATCCTGTCGGCTCGTGCGGTGGTGCTGGCGACCGGGACGTTCCTGGGCGGACGGCTGTTCCGCGGCGACGAACGGCATCTGGGCGGTCGCATCGGCGAGCGCGCCGCGACCCGTATGGCCGAGCAGCTCCGTGCACTCGGCTTGCCGATGGCACGGATGAAGACCGGCACGCCGCCGCGTCTCGACGGCCGCACCATCGACTGGGCCAAGCTGGACGAGCAGCCTTCCGACACCGATCCCTGGACCATGTCGCCGATGACGGCGGCCCGGCCACTGCCCCAGATCGCCTGCGCGATCACGCGGACGACCGAGCAGACTCATACGATCATCGCGGCGGCCTTCCACCGCTCGCCGCTATTCACGGGCGCGATCGAGGCGAACGGTCCGCGCTATTGCCCGTCGATCGAGGACAAGATCAAACGCTTCGCCGACCGCGACAGCCACCAGATCTTTCTGGAGCCGGAGGGGCTGGACGATCCTCTGGTCTATCCGAACGGCCTGTCGACCTCGCTACCGACCGATGTGCAGGAGGCGATGATCGCCTCCATGCCAGGGCTGGGAAGGGCGGTGATCACGCTGCCGGGCTATGCAGTCGAGTATGATCATATCGATCCGCGTGCCCTCGATGCGCGACTGGCACTCGGCGCTTTGGCGGGGGTATTCTGCGCCGGTCAGATCAATGGCACGACCGGCTATGAGGAAGCGGCGGGGCAGGGGCTGATTGCCGGGCTCAACGCCGCGGCCCATGCCTGTGATCTGTCGCCTGTCGTCCTCGACCGGGCATCGAGCTATCTGGGCGTGATGATCGACGACCTGGTGTTGCAGGGCGTGACCGAGCCCTATCGCATGCTGACCGCACGCGCCGAGTATCGTCTGTCGTTGCGTGCGGACAATGCCGAGACGCGGCTGGGCGGCATTGCCGAAGCGGCCGGGTGTCTCTCGGAAGAGCGGCTGACCCATCGGCGGCAGCGACAGGAACAGCAGGCAACGTTGCGCGAGCGGCTGTCCGTGGTTCGCACCGCCTCCGATCTCGCACGCGGTGGGGCTTCGATCGCGCAGGATGGCGCGCGGCGGACGGCCTATGAATGGCTGCGTTTCGACGGCGTCACGCTCGCCCATGTGGCACCCGATGCAGCCGAGGGCTGTGATCCGGCAGTGGTGGCCGAGACGCTGGAGGACGCGCGTTACGCGCCCTATGTCGAACGACAGGCGGAAGAGGTCGCGCGGCTCCGTGCCGATGAGCAAATCCTGTTGTCACCTGCACTCGACTATGCCGCCATCCCCGGTCTGTCGCAGGAGATGATCGACCGGCTCAGCCTCGCGCGCCCCGCCACCCTGGCGGCGGCATCGCGTATTCGCGGCATCACGCCTGCTGCCCTGTCGGCAGTGCTTCTCTACGCTCGAAAGGTCGCCGCATGAACGAGGATCAGGCCCGCGACTGGGCGGTGCAGCGCTTCGGGGAGGATGCAGCGGCGCGGATCGACTGGTTCCTCGACCGTGTGGTGGTGGAAAACGACCAGCAGAACCTCATCTCGCCTTCGACCATCGGCACGATCTGGAGTCGTCATGCGGTCGACTCGGCGCAGCTGATTCCGCTGGCCGAGCGGGCCGATGGCCAGTGGATCGATATCGGCACGGGCGGCGGCTTCCCCGGCATGATCGTCGCCATCGCCTGGCCCGGCCGCGTCGCGCTGGTCGAGCCGCGCAAGAAGCGGGCAGAGTTCCTGCAGGAATGTGTCGACGGGCTGGGCATGGGGGACCGGGTGACGGTCCACGCGTCCAAGATCGAAGCGGTACCGCTCCAGGCCGACATTATTTCTGCTCGCGCGGTGGCGACAGTCGAAAATCTTTTGCGCGCGGCCGCCCACTGCGGCAAACAGGAAACGCGGTGGCTGCTCCCGCGCGGCCGCCTGGACGAGCGCGAAATCAAGACCCTCAAGCGGCAATGGCGCTTCGTGTTTCACGTGGAACATAGCATCACCTCGGCGGAATCGTCGATCGTGATCCTCGACCGAGTAGAGGCCCGATGATCTGCGTTGCCATCGCGAACCAGAAGGGTGGGGTGGGCAAGACCACCAGCGCCATCAATCTTGCCACCGCGCTGGCGGCGACGGGGCTGAACGTCCTGCTGATCGATCTCGATCCACAGGGTAATGCCTCGACGGGGCTGGGCATTCCCAACAGCCAGCGAATGTTCTCCAGCTATCATGTGCTGCTGGGCGAGGCGCGGATCGACGACGCGGTGGTGCACAGCCAGGTGCCGCGTCTGGACGTCGTACCCGCCACGGTCGACCTGTCGGGCGCCGAGCTGGAGCTGGTCGATTTCGAGAATCGCACGCACCGGCTGGACCATGCGCTGCGCCGGACGCAGGGCAATTGGGACATCGTGCTGGTCGATTGCCCGCCCTCGCTGGGACTGCTGACGATCAACGCCATGGTGGCGTCCGACTCGTTGTTCGTGCCGCTGCAATGCGAGTTTTTTGCGCTGGAAGGTCTGTCGCAGCTGCTGACCACGGTCGAGCGGATCCGTGCGCGGTTCAATCCGGGCCTTGCGATCCTGGGCGTGGCCTTGACGATGTATGACCGGCGCAACCGGCTGACCGACCAGGTGTCGGCCGATGTGCGCGCCGTTTTGGGGGGTGTAGTGTTCGATACGGTGATACCGCGCAACGTCCGGCTGTCGGAGGCGCCCAGCCATGGCCTGCCCGCGTTGATCTATGACCATCGCTGCGTCGGCAGCCAGGCCTATATCGCGTTGGCCCGCGAGCTGATCGCGCGCCTGCCGCTCGGCCACCAGCCGGGAGCGGCGGCGGCATGAGCAGCGAGACCACAGCAAAGCGTCCGCGTCCCGGTCTGGGCCGCGGTCTGGGCGCCTTGCTCGGCGATATCGCGCGCGAAGCGCCGATTCGGCCGGGCGATCAGCCGACGCCGGGGGGCGTGCGGATGCTGCCCGTCGGCTCGTTGCAGCCGCATCCCGATCAGCCGCGCCGCCATTTCGAGGAAGCCGCGCTCGACGAACTTGCAGCCTCCATCGCGGCGCGCGGACTGATCCAACCGATCGTCGTGCGCCCGCATGGCAAGGACTATCAGATCGTCGCGGGCGAACGCCGTTGGCGTGCGGCCCAGCGTGCGCGGTTGCACGAGGTGCCGGTCGTCGTCCGGGACTTCGACGATGCTCAGACGCTCGAAGTCGCGCTGATCGAAAATATCCAGCGGCAGGACCTGAACGCCATCGAAGAGGCGCAGGCCTATCAGCGGCTGGCGGGCGAGTTCGGTCATACCCAGGAAGCGCTGGCCAAGATCGTCCACAAGTCGCGCAGCCATGTCGCCAATCTGCTGCGCCTGCTCGAACTGCCCGATACGGTGCAGGGGCAAGTGGTCAGCGGCGCGCTGTCGATGGGCCATGCCCGTGCGCTGCTGGGCGCGAACGAGGTCGAGGCGCTGGCCGATCAGGTCATCGCGCGCGGCCTGAGCGTTCGTGAGACCGAGAAGCTGACCCGCGAAGCCAAGGGTGGCGGTCGCAAGGGATCGGACGAGGGCGAGAAGGGCGCCGCCAAACTGCCGCCGGGGCAGGACGCGGCGGATGCCGATATCGCCGCCCTGGAGGGACAGCTTGCCGATCTTCTCGGCCTGTCGGTGCGTATCGCGCATGGCGAGAAGGGGGGCACGCTGACCCTCAGCTATTCGACGCTCGATCAGCTGGACATGGTATGCCAGCGCCTGACAGGTGAGGGTATTTGAAAGGGATACGCCAGCATCCTTTTAGGACCGGCGCAATTTTCCTTTGATTTTTGAGGGAGTGGGTTCCGCCTGAACCCACTCCCCAACTTCCGCTCAGCGTGAACGGAAGGATGAGGAGGGGCTTCAGAACCCCAGTTCGCGGCGGACGTCCTCATAATCCTGCGCGATCGCGGCGACGCCGATGTCCCGCAGTCTTTGGTCATGGCCGATGGCGCAATGCGTGCCCATGCACATGCCGATGACATGGCCGCCGCTGGCCACCGCGCCGGTCGCACCGACCGGGGAGTCCTCCAGGATCGCGCAATCCGCGATCCGTACGCCCAGCTGCTCGGCTGCATGGAGATAGAGGTCGGGGGCGGGCTTGCCGCGCGTCACATGCTCGCGGCCGCTATAGATATGCTCGCCGAACAGGTCGCGCAGGCCGATATGGCGCAGATGCTGGTCGATCCAGACGGTCGGGCTGGACGAGACGATCGCCTTGGGAAAATCGGCGGGAAGCGACTTCACGAACGCCACCGCGCCGCCGATCGCCGCCACGCCCTCGGCCATGGCGCGCACATCCTCGGCCCGGCGCGCTTCGTAGAAGCTCTCGGGCAGGGTGTGGCCGATACGTCCCTCGATCGTCGCGATGAAGTCCTCGCCCGCCAGCCCCATATAATGGTGCATCGCTTCCTGTGGAGAATGCGGGTGGCCGTTGGCGGTCAGCCATTCGGCGAGGTGGCGATTGCCCTCATATTCACTGTCGATCAGGACACCGTCGAAGTCGAACAGAAGGGCGGCGAAGCGGCTCATGCGCGCGCTCCGAACAAGGCGCTGCCGATGCGGACATGGCTGGCGCCGAGCATCGCGGCGACCTCATAATCCTCGGACATGCCCATGCTGAGCTTCGCCAGCCCCAGTTCGCGCGCCATCTTGGCGAGCAGGGCGAAATAGGGGGCGGCGTCCAGCCCGTGCGGCGGGATCGCCATCAGGCCGATGATGGGAAGGCCGGCACTGCGGGCCGCCTCCAGCATCGCAGGAGCCTCGGCGATGGCACAGCCGCCCTTCTGGTCCTCGTCGCCGATATTGACCTGAAGGAAGCAGTCGGGCCGCTTTCCGCTCTTGTCCATCGCCTCGGCTAGCGCGGCGATCAGCGAGGGGCGGTCGACGGTGTGGATCACATCGAACAACGCGACCGCATCGGCGGCCTTGTTCGATTGAAGTTGGCCGATCAGATGGAGTTCGACGCCCGGATAGGCCGCCCGCAGGTCGGGCCATTTGGCGGCGGCCTCCTGCACCCGGTTTTCGCCGAAGACGCGATGTCCGGCCTCCAGCAGCGGGCGGATCGTGTCGGCATCATGCGTCTTCGACACCGCGATCAGAGTCGGGGTCGCATGCTGCCCGAGCTTCGCGGCGTGCTGAAGCTGGGCGGAGACGGTGGCAAGGCGGGAAACGCTGTCGTCGGTCATGCCCGGCGCTATAATGCCCCCGATGGCCGACCGATACCCCGTGACATGGCTGATGACCGACGAGCGGCTGGGGGAGGGGCTTTGGACCGCGCTGCGCAGGCTGCCGCCCGGATCGGGGGTGGTGTTCCGTCACCACGCGACGCCCCCGGCCGAGCGGCGTGCGATTCACCGCCGCGTCCGGCGAATCGCCAAAGCGCGGGGGCTGGTTCTGCTGATCGCGGGAGGGGGTTTGCCCGGCGATGGTGTGCATAAGGCAAGGCGGGGCAGGGGGCTGCGAAGCTGGCCTGCGCATGATCGGGCGGAAGCGGTGGCGGGATGGAAGGCCGGGGCCGACCTTTTGTTCGTCTCGCCGGTCTTTCCCACGCGCTCGCATCCGGGCGCTCCGGCACTGGGCTTGGCAAGGGCAATGCGAATCGGACGCGAGCTCGGTCTGCCGCGAATCGCATTGGGCGGGATGAATGCGCAACGCTTTCGTCGGTTGCGCAGGGTGTTTCAGGGCTGGGCCGCGATCGATGCCTGGAGTTCGTCCCATCCCATGTGCTCGTCATTAAACGGTCGTGCAGACACGCGATGATGGTCGAGCGAGGAGGAACGTCATGATGGTTTTGCTGGTTCTGGCCGCCTTGGCCGAGCCGATGCCGATTCCTGCTGGGCTGGCCGCCTATGTCCGCGACCTGAAACTCACCCGGTATGATTATGCGCTCCGTGATCTGAACGGCGACGGTCGACCCGAGGCGTTAGTCTATGCTAGGCAAGCACGCGAGGATGGCCAGGACGTCAGCCTATGTGGCTCGGGTGGGTGCGATCTGACGATCCTGACACTGACGCCGACCGGCTATCATGCAGTATCCGATATCAGCATCACGCGTCCGCCTATCCGCGTTCTGAATAGCAGTACGAAGGGTTGGCATGATCTGAGCGTGCTGGTCAGCGGCGGCGGCATCCTGCCCGGCTATCGTGTGCGCTTGCGTTTCGATGGGAGAAGCTATCCGACCAATCCCAGCGTCGCGCCCACCCGACGTTTGAAGGGGCAAGAGCCAGCGGGGGTAACCGTGATCGACGTCAGATCAGACTGACGGGAAATCCATGCCGGGTCCGCGATGGACAGCAGGAATCAGAAGCGGAAGGCCGTTCCCAGATAAACCGCCTGGCTGTTGCGGCGATCGTCGTCGATCCGGGCCAGACGCTCACGATCCGAGCGATAGCGGACACCCGCCGTCACATCGAGATTGCGGGTCAGCGAATAGGAGCCGCCCATGTCGAGCGAATAGCTGGACGGCATGTCGATCATCTTCGGTGCGCCGTCGATCGGGCGGTCGGTCGAGGCCTTTACGCGGCCAGTGAAGCGACTCGCGGTATAGCTGACCGCCACATCGGCGCTTTCGCGGCTGCCCGGCAGCCCGGCCAGATCGACACGCGCGATATCACCCGACAGCGCGACACGCTTCCAGCCGACCGACACGCCCAGATTATAGGAGATCGGGGCCAAGCCGACGGTCGGCGCGGTGTTGGCGGCGACGCGTTCCTCACTGGTGCGGCTGCTCTGCGCACGCACCGCAATGACCACGGGGCGGTTGACGCCACGCTGGCTCTCCGCGGGGGTGAAGCGCAGATCGCCCGCATCGAGTCCGCTCTTGGCGAAGATAGCGGCGAGCCGGGGGTCTGCGGCGGACGGGGTAAAACCACCACGGCCGAGCAGGCTGAGTGCCCGTGACTTGACCGGGTGCTTATTCTGGTCGACCGCACCGATGGCGGGCGCGACCATCGCGGTCGTGGCGGCGAGCGCCCCGATTGCGATTCCGATCACGATACGCCCGAACGACACGGTCCACCCCTTTTATGAGACCCTTTTGCAAGATTGCTCCTAACATGGAATCGGTCGTGAGCGATCCCATTGTTACGCCCGTGATCGCGAATCTTGTCCGAGTGTTGCGCAACCTCCACAGAATCGGTCGCATCGTCCATGATGTCCGGCGCTTGCCGGGGTGTCGGCACCCCTGTAGAGGCTATAGGCAACCCTTATTCCCGTCCTTCATCGCAGTCAGGATAATGCCGATGCTTCGCCGTTCCGCCACCGCGTTCGCGGTAATCGCCGCTTTGTCGCTCGGCGCCTGTGCCGGCAAGAAGGAGCGCCCGCAGGGCGATCTGGCCGCGTCGAAGATCACCACGATCGGCGTCAATTCCTATCTGTGGCGTGCCAGCCTCGACACGCTGAGCTTCATGCCGCTGGCCGAGACCGACTCCAATGGCGGCGTCATCGTCACCGACTGGTATGTCAATCCGCAGGTCCCGACCGAGCGGATGAAGGTCACCGTCACCATCCTCGACCAGGATCTGCGCGCCGATGCGTTGCGCGTGACCGCCCTGCGCGAAGTCAATCGCGGCGGCCAGTGGGTGGAGGCGCCGGTGCAGGCGGCCACCATCCAGAAGCTTGAAGACATCATCCTCACCAAGGCGCGCGACCTGCGCCGCGCCTCGATCACGAAGTAAAAGACCACCCGAATGGCTTCGCGTTACAATGCCCTGAAATCGGATTCGACCTGGCAGCGGATCTGGGAAGAACGGCGCACCTTCGCCGCCGACGACCACAGCCCCAAGCCCCGGTCCTATGTCCTTGAGATGTTTCCCTATCCGTCGGGGCGCATCCATATGGGGCATGTCCGCAACTATACGATGGGCGACGTGCTGGCGCGCTATCGCCGGATGATCGGGCATGAGGTGCTCCACCCGATGGGCTGGGACGCGTTCGGCATGCCCGCCGAGAATGCCGCGATGGAAAAGGGCGTCCATCCGGGCGGCTGGACCCGCGACAATATCGCGACGATGAAGGCGCAGCTGAAGCGGCTGGGCTTCGCGCTCGACTGGACGCGCGAGATCGCGACCTGCGAGCCCGATTATTACGGGCATGAGCAGGCGCTGTTCCTCGACCTGTACGCAGGCGGCCTGGTCTATCGAAAGGAATCGGCGGTCAACTGGGACCCGGTCGACATGACCGTGCTGGCCAATGAACAGGTGATCGACGGGCGCGGCTGGCGCTCGGGCGCGCTGGTTGAGAAGCGCAAGCTGAACCAGTGGTTCCTGAAGATCACCGACTTCGCCGACGAGCTGCTGGAGGGTCTGACGACGCTCGAGCATTGGCCCGACAAGGTGAAGCTGATGCAGGAGAACTGGATCGGCCGCAGCAAGGGCCTTCAGTTCCGCTTCGCCCCCGTGGCGCCCTTTGCGACGCCGATCGAGGTCTATTCGACCCGTCCCGACACCATCTTCGGGGCGAGCTTCGTCGCGATCGCGGCGGATCACCCGATCGCGCGCGAACTGGCCGAAACCAATGCCGACGCGGCCGCCTTTATCGAGCGCTGCAAGGCGGGCGGCACGACCGCGGCCGAATTGGAAACCCAGGAAAAGCTGGGCTTCGACACCGGTTATCGGATGCAGCATCCGATGGACGACGGCATCACCTTGCCCGTCTATATCGCGAACTTCGTGCTGATGGATTACGGCACGGGCGCCGTCATGGGCGTGCCCGCGCATGACCAGCGCGACCTGGATTTCGCGCGGAAGTACGGCTTGAGCGTCACGCGCGTCGTCGCCGATGGCGATGTCACCGCGCCGATGTTCGAGGGCGACACCGCCTTTACCGGCACCGGGCGTCTGGTGAACTCCGGTCCGCTCGACGGCATGGATGTCGAGGCCGCCAAGGCCGCCGTCATCACCCGCGCCGAAAGCGAGGGCTGGGGGCAGGGCCAGACCGTGTACCGCCTGCGCGACTGGGGCGTCAGCCGCCAGCGTTACTGGGGCACGCCGATCCCGATCATCCATTGCGACGACTGCGGCGCGGTGCCGGTCCCCAAGGACCAGTTGCCGGTGACTTTGCCCGAGGACGTGACCTTCGACGTCCCCGGCAATCCGCTCGATCGCCATGCGACGTGGAAGCATGTCGACTGCCCGACCTGCGGCAAGCCCGCCCGGCGCGAAACCGACACGCTCGACACCTTCGTCGATTCGTCCTGGTATTTCATCCGCTTCGCCAGCCAGCCCAAGGATCGTCCGTTCGATCCCGAGGTGGTGAAGCAGTGGCTGCCCGTCGGGCAGTATATCGGCGGCGTCGAGCATGCGATCCTGCACCTGCTCTACGCCCGCTTCTGGACCCGCGCGCTCAAGCATATCGGCTT
The DNA here is from genome assembly GCF_050408055.1 of Sphingomonas sp. Xoc002. NCBI lineage: Bacteria > Pseudomonadati > Pseudomonadota > Alphaproteobacteria > Sphingomonadales > Sphingomonadaceae > Sphingomonas > Sphingomonas sp. Xoc002. The sequence goes on from NZ_CP191175.1 coordinate 24,085, forward strand.
GATCGACGTGGCGGAGCCCTTTGCGGGCCTGTTCACGCAGGGCATGGTCACGCACGAGAGCTACAAGTCCTCGGACGGCCGCTGGCTCGCACCCGGCGAGATTCGCGACGGCATCGAGATCGCGACCGGTCAGCCGATCACCGTCGGCCGCGTCGAGAAGATGTCCAAGTCTAAGAAGAACACCGTCGATCCCGAGCCGATCGTGGATCAGTACGGCGCGGACGCGGTCCGCTGGTTCATGCTGTCCGACAGCCCGCCCGAGCGCGACCTGCCCTGGTCGGAGTCGGGCATCGAGGGGTCGTGGCGTTTCGTCCAGCGCCTGTGGCGTCTGTTCGACGGCTCGGAAGCGGCCGAGGGTGAGGACAAGGCGCTTTCCCGCAAGCTGCACCAGACCATCGCGGGCGTCGCGGCGGATATCGAGGCGCTGGCCTTCAACAAGGCGGTCGCCAAGCTGTACGAGCTGGTCAACGCCATCGAAAAGGCCAAGCCGTCGGCCGCCCGCAACGATGCGATCCGCACCACCATGCTGCTGGTCGCGCCGATGGTCCCGCACATGGCCGAGGAAGCCTGGGCGGGCATGGGCCAGGAGGGCCTGATCGCCGACGCCGCCTGGCCGGCGGTCGACAAAAGCCTGCTGGTGGAGGACGAAGTCACCGTGGCGGTGCAGGTCAACGGCAAGCTGCGCGACACGCTGACCGTCGCCAAGGGGCTGCCCAAGGATCAGTTGGAGGCGACCGCGCTGGCGTCCGAGAAGATCGTCCGCGCGCTCGACGGCGCAACCCCGAAGAAGGTGATCGTGGTGCCCGACCGTCTGGTGAACATCGTCGCATGAACCGCACGCTTCCCCTGATCGCTGCCGGTCTGGCGCTGACGCTGGGTCTGTCGGGCTGTGGGCTGCATCCGCTTTATGCGGGCGGCGGCTCGGGTCCGGTCGCGAATGCCCTGTCGCAGATCGAGGTCGCGCCGATTCAGGGGAAGGCGGGCTGGCTGATGGCCAATGCGCTGAACGACCGGCTGGGCGGCAAGACCGGCACGGCGCGCTATCGGCTCGACGTGAAGCTGGACGACCAGATTCGCGGGCTTGGCGTGCGGCGCGACGATTCGGTGGTGCGTGAACGCCGTATCCTGCGCGCGCGCTATCAGCTGGTCGACCAGACGAGCAACGCGGTGCTCGTCGATTCCACCGCCGGATCGGACGCGGGGATCGACGTGGTCCGCTCCGAATATGCGACCATCGCGGCGGAAAACACCGCTTTGGAGCGGCTGTCGGTGATCGTTGCGGACGAAATCGTCGCGCGGCTGGCCACCTATGCCCGGTCGCGACCCGGCGAGGCGATGGTGCCCGCCCGCCAATGAAGGCCCGTTGGTCTTGAAGGCTAACGCCAACCAGATCCGACAGGCGCTGGGGCGTCCCTCCGCCGATATCCGCCTCTACCTGCTCCATGGCCCCGACGAGGCGGGGGCGAGCGAACTGGCGCGAATCCTCGCCAAGGCGATGGGGCAGGATGCCGAGCGGATCGACCTGGATTCGGCCACGCTGAAAAGCGATCCCGCCCGCCTGACCGACGAAGCGGCGGCCATGTCGCTGTTCGGCGGCCCGCGCCATATCCGGATCGCCAGCGTCGGCGAGGAAGGGCTGGCGGCGTTCACTGCGCTGCTGGAGGCCGAGTCGGCGGGCAATCCGGTCGTCGCCATCGCCCCCACGGTCAAGACGACCGCCAAGATCGTGAAACTGGCGCTCGATTCGCCGCGGGCGATGGCGTTCGGCTGCTATGCGCCCACCGCCGCCGATGCGGAGCGGCTGGCGACGACGATCGGCGGCGAGATGGGCTTGCGGCTGGCGGCGGGCGTGCCGGCGCGACTGGTCGAAGCGGCGGCCGCCGACCGTTCGGTGATGATGCGCGAGCTGGAGAAGCTGGCGCTTTACCTCGACGCCGCGCCGGATCGCCCGCGCGAGGTCGATCACGCCGCGATGGATGCGATCGGCGCCGATCTGGGCGAGGTCGAGATGGGCGACGTAGTCGAGGCGGTGGTCGAGGGACGCGTGGGCGATCTGGGCGGGGAACTGGCGCTGCTCGACGAGGGCGGGGCCTCGCCCATCCCCTGGCTACGTGCGCTGGCCCGGCGGCTGGTGGCGCTGGCCGAGATGCGCGCCGATGTCGATGCGGGCGAGCCGGTCGACGCGGTGATGAAGCGCCACCGCGTCTTCTTTCGCGACGAAGCGAAGACCTCGCGTGCGCTGCGCCGCTGGACCCCCGCCATGCTGGCCCGCGCGATGGCGCGTATCCGCGCGGCCGAACGCGCGGTGATGGCGCCGGGCAATGCCGGATCGGTGCTGGCGGAGGCGGAGGCGACGATCATCGCCCGGGGAATCGCGCGGCGGGGGTAAGGTTTAGAAGAAGATATGATGTTCGCGCGGAGGCGCGGAGAACGCAGAGGTGTCTGGCTTGCCGCGACAGCGGCCCTCTCATCGCAACCGCAGTGAAAGCAGTTCCACCTAACCGCGAGCGAATCCTCTCCGCGCCTCTGCGTCTCCGCGCGAACCATTCTTCGGAAAGAACGCGACGCGCTCCTTAAAGCTGGTGCCCCGTCCGATCGCGCTTGGTCGCGAGATAGCGTTCGTTATGCGGATTGGGCGGCAGGCTGTGCGCGACCCGCTCGATCACCTGCACCCCTGCGGCTCCCAGTCCCGCAACCTTGGCCGGATTGTTGGTCAGCAGCCGCACCTTGTCCTGCCCCATCAGGGTCAGCATCCGCGCCGCCACGCCGAAGTCCCGCGCATCGATCGCGAAGCCCAGCCGGGTGTTGGCGTCGACCGTATCGAAGCCCTGATCCTGAAGCTGATAGGCACGCAGCTTGTTGACCAGGCCGATCCCGCGCCCCTCCTGCCGCAGATAGAGCAATATGCCCCAGCCCGATGTGGCAATCGCATGGATCGCGGCATGAAGCTGCGGCCCGCAATCGCATTTCAGGCTGCCGAGCACATCGCCGGTCAGGCACTCGCTGTGCAGCCGGACGAGCGGCGGCTGGCCGTTCGGCTGGCCGATCAGCAGCGCGACATGCTCGCCCGCCGCATGGGGCGAGCGGAAAGCGACGATCTCGGCATCCTCCGCCCCCGCCACGGGCAGGCGCGCTCGGGTGGCGATGGCGAGCGCCTCGGCATTTTCATGCGCGGCGATGTCGGCGAGCGAAATCTCCGCCTCGACACCGGTACCGCCGACGAAGAAGGCGGGCAGCATCCCGGCGATCCGCGCGAACCGGATCGCCGCTGCGGCGACCGCCGGATTGGGCAGGGGGAGGGCGCGGAACGGCCCTTTCAAAGGCGTGGCCAGATCGAATTGCGGATCGGCCAAGGCGGTCGCGGCGGCGAAGTCGACCCAGGGCGCACGCTCGACCAGCACGGCGGCGTCAGGATCGGCGGCCTCCAACTGGTTGGTCAGCTTCAACGTCGCGGCGCGCCCCGCCGAGATCAGGACGGGCGCCTGGCCCTCCGGATCGAAGGCGGCAAGGCGCAGCGGATCGGCCGTCTCGACCGCCAGCAGCGGCTGGCCCGCAATCGCGATCGGCCAGCCCCGGCGCAGCGCATCGATCGCGCGGGCGGCGGCCTTCGGATCGGCGCTCAAAAATCGAATTCCGTCATGATCGGGATATGGTCGGAGGGCTTCAGCCAGCTGCGGCACGGCTCGAACACCTGATGCGCCACCGCCTTGTCGGCCACGTCGCGCGTCGCCCACATATGGTCGAGCCGCCGCCCGCGATCCGACGCCGCCCAGTCCTTCGCGCGGTAGCTCCACCAGGTATAGAGCCGCTGCGGCGCGGGGATGAAGTGGCGGCCCAGATCGACCCAGTCGTTGGACGCCTGCAACCTCGCCAGCGTCTCCACCTCGATCGGGGTATGGCTGACCACGTCGAGCAGCTGCTTGTGGCTCCACACGTCCGATTCGAGCGGGGCGATGTTGAAGTCGCCGGTCAGGATCGTCGGGCAGTCGAGCTGGCCCGACCAGTCGATCATGCGGCCGAGGAAATCGAGCTTCTGGCCGAATTTCGGATTCACCTCACGGTCGGGCACGTCGCCGCCCGCCGGGATATAGACATTCTCCAGCCGCACGCCGTTCGGCAGGCGGATACCGACATGCCGCGCCTCGGCATTGGCCTGCCAGTCGAGGTGGTCGTCCTCGGCGATGGGCACGCGCGCGACGATCGCGACGCCGTGATGCATCCGCTGGCCATGAATGATGATGTGCTCATAGCCGAGCGAGCGGAACAGCTCGAAGGGGAAGTCGTCATCGACGACCTTCGTCTCCTGAAGACACAGCACATCGGGCGCGGCTTCCTTCAGGAATTGCTCGACGATCGCGGCGCGGAAACGCACCGAATTGATGTTCCAGGAGGCGATTTTCACGGGATGCGATGTAGCGGGGGCAGGGGAGTGAGACAAGATTACCTGCTCCGCATTCCTCCCCTGCAAGGGGAGGTGGCGCGCCTAGCGCGTCGGAGGGGAGTGGCAGGTCGAACCCGCCCCGCGGGTTCGAGGATTGCCGGGGGCAATCCGACCTGCCACTCGCTATCGAGAGGGGTGACACCCCTCTGTCAGACCCGCGGCCTGCCACCTCCCCTTGCAGGGGCGGAATAAGTGGAGAAACGGAAAGGCCCCCGCTCCGGGGGCATGGAGCGAGGGCCGACCTAGCGTTCGTCACGCAGGCGGGATGAGGGTGCTCGTCCGAGCAACAGGGGGGAATCTCGAAGGCCCCTCAACCGCAACGCCTTGATAGGGCAGCGAACCTGTCGCCCGGATGAATGAAACGGTCCGCCAGCGTTCAGTTACGCGCCGCCGTCCTCCGGGGATCGTTGAATCGGAACGCCTTGTCGTCCACCGGCACGCCGAAACGCTGGTTGGACAGGCGAATCGTCGTGCGGTTGTTCTGGCTGTCGAGCGCGACCCAGCCCTGCATCATCAGCCCGCCCGGGGCGGCGGCATCGCGGGCGAAGACCAGGGTGATCTTGCCATATTCGGGATGCTTCGGATCGTTCGCCTCGACCGAGAGCAGGCGCGGGTCGGCGCTGGGTACGACCTTGGCATAACGGCCGATGTCACGGGCAGGGTCGAGCAGCACGCCCAGCGGCGAGTTCTTGATCGGCCAGCGCTGCACCTGCTTGACCGAATAATCGATGAAGGTCAGCGCGCCGCCATCGGCGACGATCAACAGGGGCACGCCCTTTTCATATTGAAACCGGATCTTGCCCGGCTTCTTCATGGTCAGCGTGCCGGTCAGTACCTTGCCCGCGCGGTCGGTCTGGGTGAAGTCGGCGGTCATCGTCTGCACCGATTGCAGGTGACGCTGCACCGCCGCCAGATCGCCATTGGCCTGCGCCAGGGCGGGCACGGGGGCGGCGACCATGGCCATGGCGGTCGGCGCCAGCAGGGCGGACGCCATCATCGAACGGATCATCAAATCACTCCTTTGGGCACGCCTGTCCTTGCGCGCCGCCTATTGAACGGGTCGTGAATCAGGGGCGTTACAGGGTGAAGGCGGCCTTCAGCCCCAATATGGTGACGTCATCCGCCTGCGCATAGCCGCCGGGATGGTGGACGAACTGGACGTTGGGCCGCATCTCCAGCCACTCCGCCGGATGGATGCTGTAATAGACTTCGGCGGCATATTCGGAGCCCTGTACGGCGGGCCGGGTGGGATCGAGCCGCTGCCCGTCCGCGACGCGCCCGTTCACATGGGTCCGCGCCACGCCGAAGCCCAGCACGTCGCCGGGCACGGCGGGGACCAGCCCCTTGTAGAACAGCCCGGCCGCGACCTGATTGTCGGTCACGCTGGTCGCGCGGTCGGCCTGGGTGGCGTTGAGGAAGACGCTGAGGCCGTTTTCCGCCTTGCCGTCCTTGGTCTCACCGGTCAGCTGTTGCTGGATGTTGACGTACACGCCGTAGCGGCTGCTGCGTTCCAGCGGGGTCAGGCCGGTGATCGCCACGGGTCTGCGGTTCACGTCGAGGAATACGTCCGGCGCATCGGCCGTCGCGATCCAGCCGCCCAGCTTGTACGACCCGATCCGACCGGCACTGGCATTGCGGATCCAGCCGATTTCGGCGGGGACCAGCACGCCGGTCGCGCCCTTGAAGTGGCCGATGAAAAAATCATTGTCGAGGTTGCGCGGATTGATCTCATAAACCGCGCCCTGGACATACAGGTCGTCGCGCGGTTCGTAGCGCAGCCGCGCGCCCCATTGGCTGACCGGCCAGTTCTGCCAATAGTCGCCGACCAGATTGCCCGGCTGCGCGCCGCAGAAACTCAAGTTCATGAAGTGGCAGGAAAAGATCGCGAAATCCTCGCCCGGATTGGTGCGGCCCAGCTTCAGCTCGAACCGCTCGCCGATCCGCTGCTCGTACCAGAATTGGGTCAGGCGCAGCGTCTGGCCGCGCCCGTAAACCTCCTGCACCTGTTGCAGCGTGCCGAGATTCGCATCGTCGCTGAGGTTACGGCCCCGGCGATAGGTGAGGGTGGCCTGAAATGCCCCGCCCTTCAGCCCCATCACCTTTTCCAGGTCAAACAGCGCGCCTGCGTCGAACTGGCCCGTCTCGCGGAACAGCGTCTTGCGCCCGCCGGTGACGTTGGCGGCGCTTTCCGAGGCGTAACGCGCGGTGACGGTGATGCCGCGCTGGTTCAGGCGGGTGCGGATGTCATGCCAGTCGCCGATGATCCCCGGCGGCGGCGTGCGGCGCGTGTCGGCGGTGATCGCCGAGGGCGCACTGTCGGAGGGGCGGACCGGGCGGCGGCGGGTCGGCGTGCGCTGCGTATCGCCCGCTGCGGCATCGGGGGTGATGCGCGCGGCGGTGGGGACGGGATCGGTGGTCTGCTGGGGCGCCAGCGGTGCCGCCATCAACAGCGGAGCCCAACCCCAGATCATCGTCGCCAACATTGCCCCTGTTTCCCGAACCTTATCGTTGCGGAGGCCAAACGATCGGACGGGCAAAAGGTGCCGTAAACGTCAATGCGGATTCCTCCCCTGCAAGGGAAGGTGGCAGTCCGCAGGACTGACGGAGGGGTGTCCGGGCTGGTGAGGTGGGCGAACCTCGCCAGCGGTGACACCCCTCCCCTTGCAGGGGAGGAATTTTAGCCCTGTTCGGCGGCGCGGACCTGGTCGACATAATCGCCATATCCCTGCGCCTCCATATCCCCAAGCGGCACGAAGCGCAGCGAGGCGGAGTTGATGCAATAGCGCAAACCGCCGCGATCGCGCGGGCCGTCGGGGAAGACATGGCCCAGATGGCTGTCGCCATGCGCCGAACGGACCTCGGTACGGACCATGCCGTGCGTGGTGTCGCGCAGTTCGTTGACATGGGCGGGCTCGATCGGCCGGGTGAAGCTGGGCCAGCCGCAATGCGAATCGAACTTGTCGGCCGAGGCGAACAGCGGCTCGCCCGAGACGATGTCGACATACAGGCCCGGCTCGCAGGTGTGGAGATATTCGCCGGTCCCGGGGCGCTCGGTGCCGCTCTCTTGCGTCACATAATATTGTTCGGGCGTCAGCTTCGCGAGCGCTTCCTCGGTCTTGGCATAACGGGTGTCGGCCATGGGGACTGTCCTTTCCGTGAAATCAGGCAGCAGCAGGTTCGGCGGCGATCTGGCGCAGCGCCTGCTCGAAGGATTCGGGCGGCTGTCCGCCCGAGATGAGATAGCGGTTGTCGATCACGATGGCGGGCACCGACTGGATGCCGCGTCCCTGCCACAACCGCTCCGCCTCGCGCACCTCGGTCGCATAGCGGTCGGACGACAGGATCGCGCGGGCCTCGTCGGCGTCCAGCCCGGCGCGGCTCACGGCGGCGACCAGCACGTCATGGTTCGAGATATCCTCGCCACGCGTGAAATAGCTGTCGAACAGCGCGTGCTTTAGCGCCGCCTGCCGCCCTTCCATCTCCGCCCAGTGGAGCAGCCGGTGCGCATCGAAGCTGTTATAGATGCGCGCATTGTCGGCCATCGCCATGGTGAAGCCGACCGAGGCCGCCCGCTCGCGGATATTGGCGCGGTTGGCGGCCGACTGTTCGGGCGTCGCGCCATATTTGCGGCCAATATGCTCGACGATATTCTCGCCCTCGGGCGCCATGGCGGGGTTCAGCTCGAAGGGCTGGAAATGGATGTCCGCCTCGACCGTATCGCCCCACTCGTCCTTCAGTCGCTCCAATGCGATCTCCAGCCCGCGCAGCCCGATAATGCACCAGGGGCAGGAAATGTCGGAGACGAAATCGATACGAAGGCGGCGGGGCATGAGGGGTCCTGGCTGATGCGACCCCAAGGCGGCCGCCCCGCTTATGTGGGAGGGCGATCGGGCCCCCGCAACCGTGGCGCTACCAACGGACCGGGACCCAGCCGTCCACCGCCTCGTCTTCCGGGCAAGGATAGATTGCGCGGACCGTCATGGCGCCATCCGCCTCGGTCGCTGCGCCGGTCAGCGCGGGCCGGAAATCGCACCGTCCGCCCTGCGCACGGGGGAAGGGGCCGCGCGAGCGGTCACTGGCGATTCGTCGCGGCTGGCCTGGTCGATAGTCCATGCCTGTCTTCTCCCGGGCCGATCATGGCGCCATCCAGATATCCCGGCCATCCGGGAAAAGCCCGGTATTTCTGTTGCTTGGATAAGGAGCGGGAACAGAGGCCGGTCTTGCCGCCTTGTGCACCGCGTACGCTTTGCCATGTCCGGCCCCGCCGGATACCAGCAGGTGCCCGGCCCCGCCGGATACCAGCAGGCAAACCGCTTGAGAGGGAGTTGGACGGATGACGAAGACAGTTCTGGTGACGGGGGCGACCGCCGGAATCGGTGCGGGCACCGCGCGTGCTTTTGTCGCGGCCGGATGGCGGGTGATCGGGACGGGCCGCCGCGCGGACCGGCTCCAGGCGCTGGCCGACGAGCTGGGGGCGGCCTTTCATCCGCTGGCCTTCGACATCACCGATGAGGAGGCGCTCGACGCCGCGCTGGGCGGCCTGCCGCCGGAATTCGCCGAGATCGATCTGCTCATCAACAATGCGGGCCTCGCGCTCGGCACCAAGCCCGCCCAGGACAGCGATCTGGCCCAGTGGCGGACGATGATCGCGACCAATATCGACGGGCTGATCACCATCACCCATCGGCTGCTGCCCCGGCTGATCGAACGGCGCGGGGCGATCATCAACCTGTCCTCGGTGGCGGCGAACTATCCCTATACCGGCGGCAACGTCTATGGCGGCACCAAGGCGTTCGTGAAGCAATTCTCGCTGAACCTGCGCGCGGACCTGCACGGCAAGGGGGTGCGCGTCACTTCGGTCGAGCCGGGCATGGTCGAGACCGAGTTCACCACCATCCGCACCGGCGGCGACCAGGCGGCGTCGGACGCGCTCTATGCGGGTTCCGACCCGATGACCGCCGAGGATATCGCCGCGACGCTGCTCTGGGTCGCCGAATTGCCGCCGCACCTCAACATCAACCGGCTGGAGCTGATGCCGGTCAGCCAGTCCTTTGCAGGCTTCCAGGTCGCGCGGGCGGGCTGATCATAGGGGACGGTGCATCACCAAGGCATCGACCAGACCCAAATTTGGGTGCCGGAACGCCTCCGGCACCCTTCCGACCGTGGCGAAGCCCAGCGCCGTCCACAGATGCACGGCGGCCTCATTGCTGGCGACGACGAAGTTGAACTGCATCGCGGCAAAGCCCCGCGCGCGGGCTTCGTCGAAGGAATGCTGCGCTATCGCCCGCGCCACCCCGCGCCCGCGCGCGGCGGGGCCGGTCATATAGCCCGCATTGGCGACATGATCCCCGCCGCCCGCCTGATTGGCGCGCAGATAATAGGTGCCGAGGATGGCGTCGTCCTCTTCGAACACGAAGACCGTCTTGTCGCCCCCGAACCAGTAAGCGAGCGCCGCCTCTTAGGTCATCGCGGGATCGAGCGCATAGGTCTCCCCCGCACGGATCACCGGCAGGATGATCGCGGCGATGGCATCGGCGTCGGCGGGGGTGGCGGGGCGAATCGGCATGGAGATCAAATAGCGCGGGGCGTCGAGGATGGGCATCCACGGACCATGACTTGATCGGCACGGCGCCTCCTCCGATGCTGGCTGCGCAAACAAGGCGTGAGAACATGGCCGCAGGCATCACCGGATTGAATCACATCACGCTCGCCGTCGTCGATCTCGAAAGGTCCGTGGCATTTTACCGGGATGTGCTGGGCTGCACGGTCCGTGCGATCTGGGCGGATGGCGCGTATCTGGAGGCGGGATCGTTATGGTTATGCCTGTCTCGCGATGACGAGGCACGCCGTAGACCACACGCCGATTATAGTCATATCGCCTTCAGCGTATCGGAAGAGGATTACACCGCGCTCAGCGTACGATTGGTGGCGGAGTATGCCATCTGGAAAGAGGATCGAAGCGAAGGGCGTTCGACCTATTTTCTCGATCCCGACGGCCACAAGCTCGAAATCCATGTGGGGACGATGGAATCACGATTGCGCCATTATCGGCAGCATCCAGAGAAGAATGTGAAAATCTTCTGACGAAACAAGCGATGGTAACGATCCATGCCGTCGTTTATCGTCAGGTCATATGAAGACCGTCGCTATGCGACGAAGGCGATCTCATCCGAGAGATCGCTGGAGCGGGCGAAGGGATTCGAACCCTCGACCCCAACCTTGGCAAGGTTGTGCTCTACCCCTGAGCTACGCCCGCTCTGGCGTTCCGAACCGGCTGACCGGCTGGGGTGAGGCGGGCTATTAGATGTGGGTTTCGAATCCGGCAAGCACTTTTTTCAATTTTTTTACGGCTGGCGACTCCGATCTTAGAACATTACAAGAACATATATGGAGGAGCCCTTTGCCCTGATCGATCGTCTGCGCCGCGCCGCCGCTCTGGTGGCGCCGGGCGATGATGGCGGGATGGAGTCGGGACGGGGCTTCGAGGTTCGGCTGGCGGTTGCGCAGCTCCATGAGATCCATGCGCTTTCGGAAGGCGAAGCGGCGAGCGGCGCTGGGCTGGCGCTGGGCTGTGCGTTGACGGTGGGCGCGCGGCCGATCCTGTGGCTGCGCACCGAGGCGGCCGAGCGGCAGGGCGGGCGACTCCATGGGCTGGGGCTGGTCGCGATGGGACTCGACCCCGCCGAGCTGGTCGTGGTGGTGGTCGCCGATGATGCCGCGCTGCTGCGCGCCGCCGCCGATGGCGCGCGCTGTCCGGGGCTGGGGACGGTGATCGCGGAAGGCTGGGGGGCGATGCGCGGGCTGGACCTGACCGCGTCGCGACGGCTGATGCTGGCGGCCGAAGCCTCGGGGGTGTTGATGCTGGTGCTGCGCGTCGGTGGCCAGGTCGTGCCCAGCGCGGCGGCGACCCGCTGGTCGGTCGCCTCCGCCCCCTCGCGGGCGCTGGCGGCGGAGGCGCCGGGGGCACCGGCCTATGATCTGGAATTGCTGCGCCGAAGGGGAGGGCCCGCGGGCGCCCGGTGGCGCGTGGAGTGGAACCGTGACACGCAAAGCTTCGACCCCGCGCCGCTATCTGGCGCTCGTCTTCCCCTGGTTGCCGATCGAGCGGTTGCGGGCCCGGCGCCCGCACCTGTTCGTGGCGCGGGATGAGGCGCCGATCGCCTTTGCCGAATCGGTCGGCGGCGCGATTCGCCTGGCGGCGCTGAACGCCCAGGCAGCAGCGGCGGGGCTGTCGGTCGGGCTGACGCTGGCCGATGCGCGCGCGCGGGTGCCCGAGGTCGAGATTTTTCCGCACGACCCCGCCGCCGATGCCGACTGGCTGGAGCGGCTGGCCGAGGGCGCGCGGCGCTACAGCCCGGCGGTGGCGCTCGATCCGCCGCAGGGGCTGGTGCTCGATTCGGGCGGGGCGGATCATCTGTTCGGCGGCGAGCGGGGCCTTGCCGAGGATATCGAGACGCGGATGGCGCGGCGGGGACTGACCGTGCGGCTGGCCTATGGCGATACGCCAGAAGCGGCACGTGCGCTGGCGCGGCATGCGGGCGCTCCGGCGCCCGACGAAATGGGGGCGATCCGTCGCCTGCCCGTCGCGGCGCTGGAACTGGACGAGGATGCCGGCGCGGCGCTGATCGCGGCGGGGCTGAAGTCGGTCGGCGATGTGCTGGCGCGACCGATGGCGACGATCGCGGCGCGCTTCGGGCGGGAGGCGGCGACGGCGCTGCGGCGGTTGACCGGGGAGGAGGACAGCCCGCTGACCCCCCGCACCGTCGCCGCGCCGGTCGGGGTGGAGCGGCGCTTTGCCGAGCCGGTGGCGCGGACCGAGCATATGCTGGGCGTTCTGGAGGAGCTGACGGGAGAGGCGGCGCGCGTGCTGGAGGAGCGGCACGAGGGCGGGCGGCGCTGGGACGCGCGGCTGTTCCGTTCGGATGGCGAGGTGCAGCATCTGCGGGTCGAGACGGGGCAGCCGACCCGCGATCCGGCCGTGCTGCTGCGGCTGTTCCGCGAGCGGATCGAGGCGTTGGCCGATCCGCTCGACCCCGGTTTCGGATATGACCTGATGCGGCTGGATGTCGGGCTGGCCGAGAAGCTGGACGCGGTGCAGCTTCGGCTGGAGGGCGGCGAGGCCAAGTCGGAGGCGGTGGCGGCGCTGATCGACCGGCTGGGCACGCGGCTGGGGCGCGAGCGGGTGCGGCGGATCCATCCCCGCGACAGCCATGTGCCCGAACAGGCCGAATTGCTGCTGCCCGCGACCGATCCCGCGCCCAAGGCCGAATGGACCCGGCCCGAGCCGGGCGAGCCGCCCTTGCGGCCGATTCACCTGTTCGACCCGCCCCAGCCGATCGAATCGCTCGCCGCCGAGACGCCCGATGGCCCGCCGGCGCGGTTTCGCTGGCGGCGCAAGATGCACGACGTGGCGCGCGCGGAAGGGCCGGAGCGGATCGCGGGCGAATGGTGGCGCCGCGCCGACATGGCGCCGCCGACACGGGACTATTACCGGGTCGAGGATGTGCGCGGGCGGCGCTTCTGGATCTTCCGCCATGGGCTCTACACCGAAACCGAGCGGCCGCGCTGGTATGTGCATGGGCTGTTCGCGTGAGGGGGCGGGCCGATATTCCTCCCCTGCAAGGGGAGGGGGACCATGCGCGGCATGGTGGAGGGGTGTCACCGGTTGCGAGGGCATCCATCCTCTCCGACGGTGACACCCCTCCGTCAGTCCTTCGGACTGCCACCTCCCCTTGCAGGGGAGGAAAAGGGTAAATGCCCGACTTCGCCGAACTGGTCGCGGCGACGCATTATTCCTTCCTCGACGGCGCAAGCTCGGCGGAGGCGATGGTTCAGCGGGCGATCGTGCTGGGGCTGGACGGAATCGGCATTGCCGACCGCAACACGGTGGCGGGGGTGGTGCGGGCCTACCGGGCGCTGCGGGAGATCCGCGAGACGCTCGGTGACCGGATGCGGCCTTTCGAACTGGTCGTCGGCGCGCGCCTCGTCTTCGCCGATGGCACGCCGGACATCGTCGCCTATCCGATCGACCGAACGGGCTGGGGGCGGCTGACCCGGTTGCTGACGACGGGCAACAAGCGGGCGCGCAAGGGCGGCTGTATCCTGGGGCTGGGCGACCTGATCCGCCATGCCGAGGATCTGCTGCTGATCGCACTCCCCAAGTCGAGTGCGCGGCCCTGCGAGCCGATGACGGATGCGATGCTGCCCCCCAGGCGCGCCGATCCGGGGCTGGCGGCGACGCTCGACCGGCTGGTGGCGGCGGCGCCGGGGCGGGTGTGGCTGGGCGTGACCATGCCGCGATCGGGGGCGGACCGGCGGCGGCTGATGGCGCATGCCGCACTGGCCGAGGCGCGGGGGGTGCCCCTGCTCGCCACCACCGATGCGCTGTGCGCTTCACCTGCGGACCGTCCGGTACAGGATATACTGACCTGCATCCGCGAAGGGCTGACCGTGCGCACCGGGGGGCGGCGGCTGGCGGCCAATGCCGAGCGGCATCTAAAACCCGGTGTCGAAATGGCGCGTCTGTTCGCCGACCGGCCGGGAGCAGTGGCGGAGAGCATGGCGATCCTGGAACGGATCGCCTTCCGTCTGAATCATATCTCCTACCAATATCCCGACGAGCCGGTCCCACAGGGCTGGGACGCACAGGACTGGCTGGAGGGACTGGTCCGGCGCGAAGCCGCGGAGCGCTATCCGAACGGCGTTCCGGTCAAGCTGCGCGCCTTGCTGGACGAGGAACTCGGGCTGATCCGCCGGTGCGGATATGCACATTATTTCCTGACCGTGCATGATGTCGTCCGCTTCGCGCGGACGGTGGACCCGCCCATTCTCTGCCAGGGGCGCGGGTCGGCGGCCAATTCGGCGGTCTGCTGGGTCCTGGGCGTCACCTCGGTCGATCCGGTGCGATATGACCTGCTCTTCTCGCGCTTCGTATCGGAGGAGCGCCGCGAGCCGCCCGATATCGACATCGATTTCGAGCATGAACGGCGCGAGGAGGTGATCCAGTATATCTATGGCCGCTATGGCCGCCACCGCGCCGCCATCGCCGCCACTGTCATCCATTACCGCCCGCGCAGCACGGTGCGCGAGGTCGGCCGTGCGCTGGGGCTGAGCGAGGATGTGACGCAAAGGCTGACCAGCACCGTCTGGGGCAGCTTTTCCAAACAGTTCGAGGAAAAGCGGTTCCACGAAACCGGTTTCTCCCCCGACAATCCCGAGATCGCCCGCCTGCGCACCCTGGTCGACCGGTTGCTGGGCGCGCCGCGTCATTTGTCGCAGCATGTCGGCGGCTTCGTGCTAACGCAGGGGCGGCTCGACGAGACGGTGCCGATCCACAACGGCGCGATGGAGGGGCGAACCTTCATCGAATGGGACAAGGACGATATCGACGAGCTGAAGATCATGAAGGTCGACATATTGGCGCTGGGCATGCTGACCTGCATCCGCAAGGCGTTCGATCTGATGGAAGCGAACGGCCTGGCCCGTCCCGATCTCGACACGCTGGCGCAGGATGAGGACGCGGCCGTCTACAAGATGCTGCAACGGGGCGACAGCATCGGCGTGTTCCAGGTGGAGAGCCGCGCGCAGATCAACATGCTGCCCCGGCTGAAGCCCCGCGAATTCTACGATCTGGTCGTGCAGGTGGCGATCGTGCGGCCGGGGCCGATCGAGGGCGACATGGTCCATCCCTATCTGCGGCGGCGGGCACAAAAGGAGGCGGTGACCTATCCCTCGCCGCATCCCGATCATGGCCCGGCGGACGAACTGCGCACCTTGCTCGGCAAGACGTACGGCGTGCCGCTGTTTCAGGAACAGGCGATGAAACTCGCCATCACCGCCGCCAAGTTCACCCCCGACGAGGCCAATCAGCTTCGCCGTGCCATGGCGACGTTCCGCAAGGTCGGGGGAATGGACGGGTTCCAGCAAAAGATGATCGGCGGCATGGTCGCGCGCGGGTACGAGCCCGAATTCGCCGAGCGGTGCTTCAAGCAGATCGAGGGGTTCGGCTCCTATGGCTTTCCCGAAAGCCATGCGCTGTCCTTCGCCCGGCTGGTCTATGTCTCGGCCTGGCTGAAACGCCATCAGCCCGCGATCTTCACCTGTGCGCTTTTGAACGCCCAGCCGATGGGCTTCTATGCGCCCGCGCAGCTCGTCCGCGACGCGCGCGAGAATGGCGGGGTCGAGGTGCGGCCGGTCGATGTGAATTTCAGCGGCTGGGACAACCGGCTGGAGCGGCGGGAGGACGGAACCTTCGCTCTGCGGCTGGGCTTTCGGCAGGTCGATGCCTTTCGCGAGGCGTGGGGCAAGGGAATTGCGGATCACGCCCCCTATGAGACCATCGAGTCGGTCGCGATCCGGGCGCAGCTGCCGCGCCGTGCGCTCGACCTGCTGGCACAGGCCGACGCCTATCGCTCGCTGAGCCGCGGACGGCGCGAGGGGCAGTGGGAGGCGCGGCGGATGAAGTCGGCGCAATTGCCGCTGTTCGCGGCGATGGAGGCCCCCGAAATGGCCGCCGAACCCGATGTCTCGCTGCCGCCCATGCCGCTGTCCGAACAGGTCAGCGCCGATTACCGCGCGACGCGGCTGTCGCTGAAAGGCCATCCCATGGCGTTCCTGCGCCGCGAGCTGGCAAGCGAAGGCATCCTGTCCGCCGCCGATCTGGGCCATCTGGCCGATGGGCGGCGGGCCAAGGTAGCGGGGGTGGTGCTGGTCCGCCAGCGACCGGGCAAGGGCAATGCGATCTTCGTCACGATTGAGGACGAGACGGGCATCGTCAACGCGTTGATGTGGGCGCGCGATTTCGAGGCGAACCGGCGCGCGGTGATGGCCTCGCGGCTGATGCTGATCCACGGTGTCGTCCAGCGCAGCGAGGAGGGCGTGATCCACCTGATGACCGCAGGGGTCGAGGATCGCAGCGCGATGCTGACCCGGCTGGAGGATGTGCCTGCCGCCGCCACCCGCTCGCACGATCCGCGTGGGGCTCCGGCGCAGCGCGGGGTCCATCCCCGCGATGTCCGCCTGCTGCCCCGCTCGCGCGACTTTCATTAGGGGTGATTGCGATTCACCCTATTCCTCCCCGCGAAGGGGAGGTGGCAGGCCGCAGGCCTGACGGAGGGGTGTCCCGGCGGGAGAAGTTGGTCGACGCTCGCTATCGTGGACACCCCTCCACCATGCTTTGCATGGTCCCCCTCCCCTGCAAGGGGAGGAATGGGGACGGACCCTCCTCGATATCAATCCGTCCTAGCCGGCACGTGCCGATTTATACGATCGACGCTGTCCCCAAGGGCTTGTGCCTACCCCCCGCCATGCCATATTTTACCGTCATGGCCCAGAACAGCGACACCTTCACCCATCCTCTGGGAATGGCCGGCAATGGTCCCGGGCAAGGGCCCGATCATGGTCCCGATCACGGCGATGACGAGGGCACCGGCCTGGGCGTCGCGACGCGAACCCGGACGCGCACCAAACAGCCGACGCCGTACCGCGTGCTGATGCTGAACGACGACTATACGCCGATGGAATTCGTCGTGCTGTGCCTGCAGCGTTTCTTCCGCATGAGCATGGACGATGCGACCCGCGTCATGCTGCACGTCCATCAACGCGGCGTGGGGGTGTGCGGCGTATTCTCCTATGAGGTCGCCGAAACCAAGGTGGCGCAGGTGATCGACTTCGCCCGCGCCAACCAGCATCCGCTTCAGTGCACGCTGGAGAAGGCGTAACTCCTGTTCACTCCTCTCCGGCACGGGGAGGACTACGCAATCGCCATCTCCGCCGCCTGCCGCCCGGACAGCCAGGCGCTCTCCACCCGTGGCGCGATCAGCCAGTCGCCACAGGCCGCCAGCCCCGTATCGGCCTGGTGATAGGCCCCTACACCCGCCTTGCCCGACCGCGCGTAACGCCAGCGATGCGCGGTGGCATGGACCGGTACGGGCAGGGTGCCCACCCGTTCCTCCAGCGCGCGTAGCAGCGAGGCGGTGACGGAGGTGCGGTCGCTTTCGACATGGCGCCGCGACCAGTCGGCCGTGGCATGGATCGTCCAGGCCTCGCCGCCCTTGCGGCCCGGCTTGGCGCTGTTGCGTGCGGCCCAGTCGATGGGATCGGCGGCGGACAGGATATCCGGGGCCGAGAAGCCGGCGTCGAACCCCAGCAGCACGGTCCAGCACGGGTCGGACGGATGCGCGCGGGCCAGTTCGGCCAGCGTCGGGTCGATCGGTGCGGCGAGTCCCGCCGTCTGCTCGGCGGGTAGCGCGAGTATCGCCACATCGAACGGCCCCTCGGCCATCTCGTCATGGTCCAGCCGCCATCCGTCCGCATCGCGGCGCAACGCGCGGATATGCGTCGACCAGCGAACGTCGAGCCCCGCCGCCATATGCGTGACGAGTGCATTCATCCCCGGCACCCCGACCCAGGCATCGTCGCCCATGGCGGGCCATTGCGCGGCGACACCCCGCTGCTCCCAGTCCCGGACTTGCGCGACGAAGGCCGGGTCGCGCGCGGTCAGATATTGCGCGCCATAATCGAAGGCGAAGCACAGGCCTTGCGCCGTCACGACCTTGCTTGCCATGCGGCCGCCGGGGCCGCGGCCCTTGTCGAACAGCGTGACCCGCCATCCCGCCTCGGTCAGGCGTGAGGCGCAGGCCAGACCCGCTATCCCCGCGCCGACGATCGCCGCCGATCCGGCCATATCCCGTTCCTTCATGCTTCGCCGCATCGCGCGCAATCCGACGATACGCCCCGGGCCGGGGATCGATCCGTCTCATCGGTGAACCGCCCTTCGGATCCGGCAAAGTATCGGGCCTGATCCATGCTAAAATTTTTGGCCGCGGGGTGGTCCAGTCAAGGATCGACCGGGAATGCCCGACGTTGTGGGGCATGACGAGCGGCGGTCCCTTCCGCTCAGGGGAAGACCTCAGGCCGTCCATGTCCATGACAGACGCGACATGATCCCGCCCGATGGGCGTGCCGGTGAGCCTGTGGGCTTGCCAAGTCTTTGCACGCCCAGCCTTTTTACCAGATGAACCCGGAGAGCTTGCGGCATGGAAGACTATAAGACGGTACTCGAAGGCAAGTGCCCCTTTGGCGGCGACCGGATCGGGGGTGCCTTCACCACGCCGCCGACGCTGGCCGAATGGTATCCCAATCGCCTGCGCGTCGAGCAGCTGCACCGCCACGGCCCGCGCGCCAATCCGCTGGGGGAGGATTTCGATTATCGCGCCGCCTTCGCCAAGATCGACCTCGATACGCTGAAGGCCGAGATCAAGCGCTTCCTGACCAGTTCGGTCGCGTGGTGGCCGTCCGACTATGGCAATTACGGGCCGCAGATGATCCGCATGTCGTGGCATTCGGCGGGCAGCTATCGCATCGCCGACGGGCGCGGTGGTGCTGGCGAGGCGATGCAGCGTTTCGCGCCGATCAACAGCTGGTGGGACAATGGCAATGTCGACAAGTCGCGTCGCCTGCTCTGGCCGATCAAGCAGAAATATGGCGCGGCGCTGTCCTGGGCCGACCTGATCGTCCTGACCGGCAATTGCTCGCTCGAGATCATGGGGCTGCCGACCTATGGTTTCGGCGGCGGGCGCGAGGATGCGTGGGAGGCCGATGACGCGACCTATTGGGGTCCCGAAGTCTTCGACATGACCCAGGTCGACTCGTTCGACGAGATGGTCAACCGCGACAAGCGCTGGCGCGGGCAGAATGGCGATGCGGATTACGATCTGGAGCAGCCGCTGGCCGCCTCGCACCAGTCGCTCATCTATGTGAACCCCGAAGGCCCCTATGCCAGCGGCGATCCGATGGCCTCGGCCCGCGACATCCGCATCACCTTCACCCGCATGGCGATGAACGACGAGGAGACGGTGGCGCTGATCGCGGGCGGTCATGCCTTCGGCAAGAGCCATGGCATGGTGAAGGCCGACCGCATCGGCGCGCCGCCCGAAATCGCCGCGATCGAGGAGATGGGGCTGGGCTGGCACAACCCCGAGGGCACCGGCAATGCCGAGTTCACCATGACCAACGGCATCGAGGGCAGCTGGACCCAGAACCCGACCCAGTGGGACAACAGCTATCTCGAAAACCTGCTGGGCCTGGAATGGGAACAGACGCGCAGCCCGGCGGGTGCGCTGCAATGGACGCCGGTCAGCGGTGACGCGCCGCGCACCCCCGACGCGCATATCGAGGGCAAGAGCCATGCGCTGATGATGATGACCAGCGACATCGCGCTGAAGGTCGATCCGGTCTATCGCCCCATCTGCGAGCGGTTCCTGACCGACTTCGACTATCTCACCGAGCAGTTTTCCAAGGCTTGGTACAAGCTGACCCACCGCGACATGGGGCCGCGCGAGCGTTATGTCGGCCCCGAGGTCACGATCGAGCCGGACCTGCTGTGGCAGGATCCGATTCCGACGCGCGATTACGAACTGATCGACGCCGCCGACATCGGGGCGTTGAAGCAGCGGATCCTCGACAGCGGCCTGTCGGTGTCGGACCTGGCCTTCACCGCCTTTTCCGCCGCCGTCACCTATCGTGACAGCGACAAGCGCGGCGGCGCCAACGGTGCGCGACTGGCACTTGCCCCGCAAAAGGACTGGGCGGTCAATCGCCGCACCGTGCCCGTCATCGCGCGCTTGCGCGAGATCATGGGGGCGTTCAACGACGGGGCGACCGGCGGCAAGCGCGTGTCGCTGGCCGACCTGATCGTGCTGGGCGGCTGCGCGGCGGTCGAGAAGGCGGCGGCGGATGCGGGCGTCGCGCTGGAGGTGCCGTTCACCGCCGGGCGTCGCGACACGACCGACGAACTGACCGATGCCGACAGCTTCGAATGGCTGAAGCCGGTGGTCGATGGTTTCCGCAACTATGTCGACGATCACTTCGCCGAGGTGACGGCGGGCCGTGTCGCCCCCGAGGAGCTGTTCCTCGACAAGGCGGCGCTGCTGAAGCTCAGCGCCCCCGAATGGGTGGTGCTGACCGGCGGCCTGCGTGCGCTGGGGGCGAATTGGGACGAGAGCGAGGCGGGCCTGTTCACCGACCGGGTGGGCGTGCTGAGCAACAACTTCTTCCGCGTGCTGACCAGCATGGACTATGTCTGGACCAAGACGGACGAGGCGGGCTTGGGCTTTACCCTGGACGACCGGGACAGCGGTGAGACGCGCTATACCGCCACGCGTAACGACCTGGTCTTCGGGGCCAATTCGCAGCTGCGCAACATCGCAGAATTCTACGCTGCCGAGGACGGCCATCCCCGCATGGTCGGCGACTTCGTGAAGGTCTGGAACAAGGTGATGACCGCCGATCTTTTCTGATGGTGGAGGCGGCCCGGTCGCGATCGGGCCGCCCTTGCCGGAGAGAAGGGCATGACGACCGTCACCGTCTGGTATGATGCCGCCTGTCCGCTGTGTCGCCGCGAGATCGCGGTGATGCGGCGGCTGGATCGGCGTGGCCGGATCGAATTCGTCGCGATCGGCGGGGAGGGGCCCGACCGTTGCCCGATCGACCGCGACACGCTGCTGGCGCGCTTTCACGCGCGGGAGGATGGCCGGATGCTGTCGGGCGCGGCGGCCTTTGCCGCAATGTGGCGGGCGATCCCGCTCCTCCGGCCGCTGGGTCTGGCGGCACGCTCGCCCCGGATGCTGGCATTGCTCGAGCGCGGTTATCGGCGCTTTCTGAAGGTGCGACCGCGCCTGCAACGTTGGGCGGGACCCTGACCGTTCCTCCCCTCACCGGAGGGGAATGCACTCAATGCCCCGGCGGCAGCCAGCTGAGGTCCAGTCCCTCGAACCGGTCGATATAGCCCGCTTCGCGCACCAGCCGTGCTTCGTCGAGCAGGTGGACACGCCCGCCCTCGCGCTTGATCAGCCCATCGTCCTCCAGCTGGCGCAGCATACGGTTGACGTGGACGGCGGTCAGCCCGATCGCGTCGCCCATCTCCTCCTGGGTCAGGCCGGGGGCGAAGGACGCGGCCACCTCCATGCCCGCCTGGCGCATCTGGCCGCGCAGCGACAGCAACAGCGTCGCCACCCGCACCCGCGCCGAGGTGCGGCCGAGACCGGCCAGCCGGTCGGTGGTGATGACCCGCTCGATCTGGTTGAGCACCAGGATCAGGCTGAACAGGCGGGGATGCCGGGTCGCCAGTCCTGCGATCTGGCCCCGGTCGAAGGGACAGACGATCGCGTTGGACACCGCCACCACCGTATCGGGCGAACGGCCATAGACCAGCGCCGACAGCGCGAAGAGGTCGCCGGGAAACAGGAAGCGCACCACCTGGCGGCTGCCATCGTCGAGCAGGACATAGCACATCAACATGCCCTGCTGCACGACGAACAACTCGTCGCTGCGCGCCTGTTCCTCCATCAACACCGCACCGCGCCGGATCGCCTTTGGTCGATCCTCCAGCCGTGCCAAGGCCTCACGCTCGGCCGGGGTCAACGAAACCCATTTGTTCAGGCGATCCGCTAGCCCGCAATTTGACACTGACACCTCATCCCCGGAGCGGACGAACGCCTTAGCCATCAAGGGTGCGACCACGCATTAATATCGATCAACCGGCCCTTTTCTTGCCATTTCCTGCTCTTTCGCCATGGGAGGATGGGGCACGACCCTTGGCGATGCCCGCCACGTCCGCTAGGAGAACGGGTCTATGGACCGTATCCTTATTCGCGGCGGCAACCGGCTGTCGGGTCGCCTGAAGATCTCGGGCGCGAAGAACGCCGCGCTCACCCTGATGCCCTGCGCGATCCTGACCGACGAACCGGTCACGCTGCGCAACCTGCCGCGTCTGGCCGATGTCGACGGGTTCGGCCATCTGCTGAACCAGATCGGCGCGTCGACCCGTGTCGAGGGGACGCGGCCGGAGGATTTCGGCCGGGTGATGACGATCCGGGCGGGCCAGCTCTTCTCGACCGAGGCGCCGTACGACATCGTGCGCAAGATGCGCGCCTCGATCCTGGTGCTCGGCCCCATCCTGGCGCGCGCGGGCGAGGCGCGGGTATCGCTGCCCGGCGGCTGCGCGATCGGCAACCGCCCGATCGACCTGCACCTGAAGGCGCTGGAGGCGATCGGCGCGGAGATCGAACTGACCGCCGGTTACGTCAAGGCCAGCGCGCCCGGCGGCCGCCTGTCGGGCGGGCGCTACACCTTCCCGGTGGTGTCGGTCGGCGCGACGGAGAATGCGCTGATGGCCGCCGTCACGGCCAAGGGCACCTCGGTGCTGGGCAATGCCGCGCGCGAGCCCGAGATCGTCGACCTGTGCCGCTTGCTGATCGCGATGGGCGCGCGGATCGACGGCGTCGGTACCGAGACGCTGACCATCGAGGGTGTCGACCGGCTGCACGGCGCCACCTATTCGGTGATGCCCGACCGGATCGAGGCGGGCAGCTATGCCTGTGCCGCCGCGATCACCGGCGGTGACCTGGAACTGGTCGGCGCCTGTGCCGAGGATATGCGCGCCACCTTGTCCGCGCTGACCGAGGCGGGCGTGACGGTCGAGGAAGGCCGCGATTCGATCCGGGTGAAGGCCGACGGCCCGCTCCAGCCGCTGACCCTGTCGACCGCGCCCTATCCGGGCTTCGCCACCGACATGCAGGCGCAGTTCATGGCGATGCTGTGCAAGGCGGAGGGCACCAGCACCCTGACCGAGACGATCTTCGAGAACCGCTACATGCACGTGCCAGAGCTGGCGCGGATGGGCGCGGACATCCAGGTCCATGGCCGTACCGCGATGGTGAAGGGCGTGAACAAGCTGACCGGCGCGCCGGTGATGGCGACCGACCTGCGCGCCTCGATGAGCCTGATTCTCGCCGGTCTGGCCGCCGAGGGCGAGACGTCGGTGTCGCGCGTGTACCATCTCGACCGCGGTTACGAGCGTCTGGAAGAGAAGCTGTCGGCGGTCGGCGCGGATATCGAACGCGTCGGCGACTAACAACTTGTTCCTCCCCTGCAAGGGGAGGGGGACCGCCGCGAAGCGGTGGTGGGGGGTGTCAGCAGCAGCGTTGACACCCCTCCGTCAGTCCTACGGACTGCCACCTCCCCTTGCAGGGGAGGAATGACGGGCTACCACCAGCCCTCGGCCTCCAGCACCGGCACCATCGCGCGCGATACCCGCGCCTCGACCCCGCCGGTCAGGACCAGCCGCACCCCGCGCCCCTCGCGATGCGTCTCGCGAACGGCACCCCGCGCCACCCACCAGCTGCGATGCACCTGCGCGCCGATCAGCGGCGCGACCTCCTGTACCGCGTCACGCATCCGGAGCAGGATCAGTTCCGACCCATAGGCGCCGTGGACGCGCAGATAATGGTCCTCCATCTCCAGCGCGACGATGTCGGGGCCGAAGCCGGGCGGGAGGCGGTCGAGCAGCGCGGGGCGGGGGGCTGCAACCGGCGCGGCGGATGCAGCCGGCTCCGGCGCGACAGTCCGTCGCGTCTGCCCATACCAAAGGAGCAGGCTGGCCAATCCCCCGATCACCAGCACATTGCCATAGAGCAGCAGCGCCCGATCCGCATCGGGCCAGCGCAGCGGTTGGCCAAGCCGCTCGACCCACCAGACGATGACGCTCATCGGCACGCTGGCCAGAATCGCGGCGGCGGCCCAGCCCGCCATTTCAGGCAGATGCAGTCGCGCCGCCATGACCAGCGCGCCCGCCATCATCGGCTTGTAAAGTGCATAGCCCGCCAGCATCAGCGCGATCCAATAGGTCAGCCGATAGGCGAAGCTCGCGTCGAAGGTCCCGAACGGTCCCAGCACCGCGAGCAGCAGTCCGACGCCGATCATCAGCGCGATATCGATCACTATGCGGCGCGAGCGGGGCATCACGGCCCCGTGCCTATGGCCAATTGGCGCTTCGCGAAATGGCAAATCGGCCGGTCCACGAAGGGAAGCCGCCGATCCACGCAGCCGGGCTGGCATGGGATCGATGGGGCGGCAGGAAAGGGACGACCCTTTTTCGATCAGGATTTCGACCGATGACAAGCCTTTCGATCGCCACCCCGAACCGCCGCCCTTTCGATACGTCGCCCGCCGCCCGCGCCGCGATCCTGCTTGCAGGGGGCACCTTGTCGCTGATGGCGGTGGTCGCCATGGCGCGCGGTGCGCTCGGGCTCTCGCCGACCCTGGCGCGGACGCATGACGTGGCGGTGTGGATTCATCTCGGTTCGGTCCTGCCCGCCCTGCCGCTGGGGCTCTATGTCCTGCTGGCGCGCAAAGGGGATGCGCGGCACCGGATGCTGGGCAAGCTCTGGGCGGTGCTGATGGTGATCGCGGCCCTTTCCGCCCTGGCGCTGCGCGACCTGAATCACGGGCAATTCAGCTTCATCCATATCTTCGTGCCCGTCACGCTGATCGGACTGTGGCGCGCGATCGCGACGGCGCGGGCCGGGCGGATCGACACGCATCGCAAGGTGATGGTCGGCCTGTATCTCACCGGTCTGATCGGCGCGGGCTCCTTCGCCTTCCTGCCCGGCCGGGTGATGGGGACGTGGCTGTTTGGTTAAGTCACCAGCCGCTTGAGCGTCTCCACCCGGTCGGCTTCGGCGGCGGGCTTGTCGGTGCGGATGCGGGCAATGCGAGGGAAGCGCATGGCGACGCCGGACTTGTGGCGCTTCGAATCGTGGATCGAATCGAACGCGATCTCGAGCACCAGCGTCTTTTCCACCTCGCGCACCGGACCGAAGCGGTGGACGGTATGCGCCCGCACGAACCGGTCGAGCTGGCGCAATTCCTCGTCGGTGATCCCCGAATAGGCCTTGCCGACCGGCAGCAACTCGCCCTCCTCGGTCCAGCAGCCGAAGGTATAGTCGCTATAATAGCTCGAACGTCGGCCATTGCCGCGCTGCGCATACATCATCACGCAATCGGCGGTCAGCGGGTCGCGCTTCCATTTGTACCACAGGCCGACGCGTCGCCCGCCGCTATAGGGAGAATCGCGGCGCTTGAGCATCACCCCCTCGATCGCGGCATCGCGCGCGGTGGCGCGCAAGGCTTCCAGCGCGGTGAAGTCCTCCGCCTCGATCACCGCGCTGACGTCGAACCGCTCGGGGTCGAGCTTGGCGGCGAACCCCTCCAGCCTCTTGCGCCGCTCGGTCCAGGGCAAAGCGCGGACATCCTGGGTCCCGTCGACCAATATGTCGTAGAGCCGGACAAAGGCGGGGTAATCGGCCAGCATCTTGGCCGACACCGTCTTGCGCCCGAGCCTTTGCTGGAGCGCGTTGAAGCTGGCCGCGCCGCCGCCATCCTCCAGCGTGCCACCCTGATGCTCGCCCTTGACCAGCAGCTCGCCGTCGACCGCGCCGATCGCATCGAAAGCGCTGGCGACATCGGGAAAGGCGTGGGTCACATCATCGCCGGTCCGGCTGTAGAGCCGGGTCTGGCCTGCGACATGGACGATCTGCACCCGGATGCCGTCCCATTTCCATTCGGCGGCATAGTCGGTCAGGTCGACCCGCAGATCCTCCAGCGGATGGGCGAGCATGAAGGGGCGGAAGACCGGCACATCGGCGGGCGTCGGCTGCGCGCCTGTGCCCTCGCCCCAGGCGAACAGCTCGGTATAAGGCGGCGACAGGCCGTGCCAGACCTCCTCGACCGCCTCGACATCCAATCCGAAATGTTGGGCGAAGGCGGTCTTCGCGAGCCGAGCGGACAGGCCGATGCGCAGGCCCCCCGTCGCCATCTTGAGCAGTGCGAACCGCTCCTCGGCGGTCGACCGGTCGAGCATGTCGGCCAGCACGGCGGGCGCGTCGGAACGCGACAGGTGCCGCAGCCGCTCGACTACATCGCTGACCGATAGGGGCTCGGGATCGAGCGGCCGGTCGGGCGCGGGCCAGAGCAGGGCGACCGTTTCGGCGGTATCGCCGACATAGTCGCGGCTCATGCGGAACAGCACGGGGTCCACCCGCTGCTCGATGAGCGCGCGGATCAGCGCGGGCTTGACGCCCGGCAGGTCGAGATCGCCCGTCAACGCCGCCATCGCCCAACCCCGGTCGGAATCGGGCGTGGCGGCAAGGTAATCCGCGACCAGCTTCAGCTTGGCGTTGCGCGAGCGCGTATAGATCAGCGCATCGAGCAACGCCGCGAATTCGCGCATCGGGGGATCAGTCGATCGCGTTCTTCACAGACTTGCCCGCGACCAGCCCGAGCACGAGGAAGATCACGAACAGCGCGATCGCGATGAAGAACAGAATCTTGGCGATCCCGACGAACGCGCCGCCAATGCCCCCGAAACCGAGTGCCCCCAGGATCAATCCGACGACGAGGAAGGTGATGGCAAGCTTGAGCATGGGGTAATCCTCCTGACCTGATAAGGGGTTAACTGGCGGGGAGGGTTGGTGTTCCGGTTACGGATGATCGGATGGGCCGGTTCGAAACACCGGGCAGGGTCGGTCATCTCCATCGCCACCGATTTTCCAATCTTATGCCAAGTCATTGGCAAGCGCGGCGGTGCCGTGTGAAAGGCCGGTCATCATGTCCTATCCGATCCACCGCTTTCAGGCCATCTGCCGCCTGACCCCCGCCGAAGAACGGCATCTGACGACCTTGGGCGATGCCGAGGTCGTGCGGCGGCGCGGCGAGACCTTTCAGCGGGAAGGCGATGCGCCGGGGGGCTTCCATCTGCATGTGCGCGGCTGGATCAGTTCGTCCATCCTGCTGCGCAGCGGGCATCGGCTGATCCAGAAGATTCATCTGCCCGGCGACATATTGGGTACGCCCAGCATGGTCCTGCCCCAGGCCGCCGACACGCTGACCGCGATCACCGAGGCGGTGACGGCCTTCGTGCCCTATGAACGCTTCGGTCAACTCTTTACCCAGGCCCCACGTCTGGCCGCCCTGTTCACCATTGCGGTGCAGATGGAGCGGCTGGCGCTGATGGACGTGCTGGCCGTGACCGGCAACGCCTCGGCGCGCGAACAGCTGGCGCGGCTGCTGGTCGATCTCCATGCGCGGCTCAGCCCGATCGGAATGGTGCAGGATGACAGCTTTCATCTGCCGCTGACCCAGGAAGTTCTGGGCGACCTGCTCGGCCTGACCGCGGTGCACGTCAACCGCACGATCCGGGGCATGGAAGCCGATGGGATCATCTCGCGCGAGGGGCACCGGGTGCGCCTGCTGAACCTGCCCGCCCTGCGAGAAATCTCGCCGCTGCCACCCCGGCGCCCGCAGTTCGAACCGGCATGGCTGCCCACGCCGCTATAAAAAAGGCCCCGGTATCGACCGGGGCCTTTTCGTATCGGGTCGGGGAGGGCGATCAGCCCTTGCGACCGGCCTCGAACAGGAACCAGGCGCGTTCCTCGGCCTGGTCGGTCCATTCGTCGACGATGCCGCTGGTGGCATTGTCCTTGGCCTCCTCGGCGGCGTCCTTGACCGCACGGAAACGCTCGACCAGCTTCAGATTGTCGTCGCGCAGTTCGACCAGCATGTCGGCGGCCGACACGAATTCGCGGTCATTGTCGACGATGGTCTGGCGGCGAGCGATGTCGCCGATCGAACGCAGCGTGACGTTGCCGGTCTTGCGCACGCGCTCGGCAATGGCGTCGGTCACGCCCAGGATCTGCGCGGCCTGATCGTCGAGCATCAGGTGATAGTCGCGGAAATGCGGGCCCGAGACATGCCAGTGGAAATTCTTGGTCTTCAGATAAAGCGCATAGCAATCGGCCAGCGCGCCGTTCAGGGCGTCGGCGACGCTGGCGGTGGCGTTGCGATTGAGGTCGGTCGGCGTATCGAGCGCCGGATTGATATCGGACATGGACATGCTCCCGCTGTCTGAGGAATCGTTGCGTTAACGATCCGATGGCCCAATGGCTCCCCCGCTGTCCATGTACAAAGCCTGCGCTGTCTGATCGACCGCCTAGATCAATCCCTTGGCCGAAAGCGCGATGACGATGCCGATCAGGATCATGATCGCGCCGCCCGTCATCCGGATCGGTCGCCACGCCAGCCTGCGCCACTCGCGCGCACCCAGCAGGATCGCCGGTATCAGGGCGCCGAGCATTCCCAGCATCGCGCCCGGCCAGGCCGCCCAGGGCAGGGGCGAGCGTGCGGCGGCGACCGCGACCAGCACCAGCCCGGATTCCATCAACAGGATCGTGCCCGCCCCCAACAAGGCGGTGCCGAACACCCCCAGCCGGACCGAGCCGAAGGACGAACCGGCGCGCGGCAACCGCCCCATCATGCCGAGGCCCACCAGCACCAGCGCGACCGCCAGCAACAGGCTGCGCGCCTCAGGCGTCACGTGCGGTCCCAGCAATATCCCGATGCGAATCGCCGCCGCCGCCAGCAATCCCTGCGCCAGCAGGACGCCTGCCAGGACCGGCAGGGCACTGTCCGTCCGTTCCGCCAGCCTTTCGGCAAAACCGCTCAGCCGCCCGCCCGCCTGTGACAGGAGCGTGGCGACCAGGACGATCATCAACGCATCCATCAGCTGGCCAGACGTACCGAACAGGCCTCTGCAAAGGCGTTGGCGGCCTGCCAATCCTGCCGCTCGCTGGCGATGGCGTCGCTCAGGATCGCGAACCAGCCATGGACCGGCGCGGGTTCGTCCTGCCGCATGAGGGCGCGGTCGATGAAATGGGTGACAGTGACGGCGGGGACCAGCCCGTGGCGATGGGCGATGCGGCGAATCGCCTCCACCCCGTCGATCAATTCGGCCGCCTGCGCATAGGGGGCGGACACGTCGAGCGCGGCGATTCGCGCCCAGAGCTGGTCGCGAATCTCGGCGGAGCTGATGCCCGCATGGGGTGATTCGCCCGGCTCCATCGTGATGGTCATCCCTCTCATGCCCGCCCCGATAGCGGGAAGCGGCACGGTTTCCATAGGGCCTTGGCCGTAAAGAGGGGCTTAAATCGGGTGAAATGCTTGACTCATGCAGGCCCATGGGCCATGGGCGGCCCTTATATAGCGGCGGCTCCGGCTGCCGCTTTCGCTTTTTCACGCATACAGGAACCAGGTCATGGCCAAGCCGACCACCGTCAAGATCAAGCTCGTCAGCTCGGCTGATACCGGCTTCTTTTACGTCACGAAGAAGAACCCGCGCACCAAGACCGAGAAGCTGAGCTTCAACAAGTACGACCCGGTCGTGCGCAAGCATGTCGAGTTCAAGGAAGCCAAGATCAAGTAATTTGCGGGCGGCGACCCCAGGGTCGCCCCGTGAGTCTTGAAGGCGTGAAGCCGCCGTCCGAGAGGACGCGCGGCTTTTTGTCGTAGGGTTATTTGCATTCCTGCGGGCCAAGCAGGCTCCCCCTCCCGCAGGCGGGAGGGGGCCGGGGGGAGGGTTTGGAGTCTCACCGAGACCGTCGCTCGTGGCTTTCCCTCCCCCATCCCCTCCCGCTTGCGGGAGGGGCGTGCTTGTGGCGGGTGTAGGGGAGTATCAACCCGCTTCCGGGTACAGCGTGCGAATCAGCCAGTCGTGGAACAGCTTCACCGACTTCAGCTGAAGCGCGCGCGGGCGGCAGACGAACCAGTGGCTGTACGGGCTGTCGACCTCGATATCGAACAGGCGGACCAGACGCGGATCATGCGCATGTTCGAAATGGCTGGCGTGCATGAAGGCGATGCCCAGCCCCTGCGCCGCGGCCTCCAGCATCAGGCCGCCCGAGTCGAAAAAGTCGATCGCCTTGGGTTTGATCTCGATCAGCCCGGCGGCTTGGCACCAGGCGGTGAAGGCGTCGGGCATTTCGCGGTGCAGCAGCGCGGTCATGCCGTTCATCTGCTCGGGGCGGAGTAGTGGATCCGGACCTTCGAGCAGCCGCTTGGCGCCGATGACATAGACTTTGTTGCGGTCGAGCCGCTTGGCATAGAGCGAGGGGTCGATGTCGCGACCCAGCGCGATCACCGCGTCCAGTCCTTCGCCCAGCCGCGCGATGCCATGCCCGGCGGTGTCGATATCCAGATGCAGTTCGGGATGCGCCGCGCGTAGCAGCCCCATATGGGGGAACAGCCGCTGCGACGCATAGAGCGGCAGCACGCCCAGGCGCAGGCGCAGCACTTCCTGCCCGCTGGTCATCGCCTCCACCGCATCCGACAATTGGTCGAGCAGCGGCGCGATCTGCTCCATCAGGCGCTGGCCCTCTTCATTGGGCACCATCGCCTGGTGCCGCCGGGCGAATAGCGGCTTGCCGACAAAGCGTTCCAGCGTCTGCACCCGGCGGCTGAGCGCGGGCGCCGACAGCGCCAGTTCCTCGGCCGCCGCCTTGATGGAGCCCAGACGCACGACCTGGACAAATGCTTCGATCGCACCCAGCGGGGGGAGCCTGCGCATGGCGTACCTGTACTCGTTGACCTATTGGGCAGAGAATTGCATAAACTGCAATCATAACCAAGCTTTTCGCACTTGCAACATAACGTGTCGCACCGCAAAAGGAACGGGCCTTTCAGGCATCCTCTCCTAAAAACTTTCACGGGCTGGTCGTTTCGATCGGCCCTTTTTTTTGCCTCGGCTCGGCCGTCCGCCCTTTTGCTCGCCGGAACCCGCCCCCACGTCCCGCGCTTTCGTGTTTCAGACACTTTGCCAAGGGACGATCATGGCCGACAGCGACGCGCCGACCCGCAAGATACAGGTGGCCAATAGCCGCCCCGAGGATTCGGGCCGGGGTCTCGCCCATGTCCCGCGCAGCCTGATGGCCGCGCTGGGCATCACCGAGGGCGACGTGGTCGAGATCGTCGGCAAACAGGCCACCCCGGCGCGCGCGGTCGCCCCCTATCCCGAGGATGAAGGCTTGGACCTCGTCCGCATTGATGGGTTGCAGCGCGCCAATGCGGGCGTCGGTTCGGGCGATTTCGTCGAGGTGCGCAAGGTCGAATCGAAGCCCGCGACCCGCGTCGTCTTTGCCCCTGCGCAACAGAATCTGCGGCTCCAAGGCTCGGCCCAGGCACTGAAGCGGACCTTCTTCAACCGGCCGCTCTGCCAGGGCGATGTGGTGGCCACGGCGGGGCAGCAACGGGTCACCAACATGCCGCCGGGCGTGGCGCAGTTCATGAACGCGCCCGCCTATGCGTTGCAGGAAATCCGCCTCGCGGTCGTCGCGGCCAGCCCCAAGGGGGTCGTCCATATCGACGAGAATACCGAGGTCGAGCTGCGTCCCGAATATGAGGAACCGCGCGAGGCGCGGCGGGCCGACGTCACCTATGACGATATCGGCGGCATGGCCTCGACCATCGACCAGTTGCGCGAGATGGTCGAGCTTCCCTTGCGCTATCCGGAATTGTTCGAGCGGTTGGGCGTCGAGCCGCCCAAGGGCGTGCTGCTCCACGGGCCGCCCGGCACCGGCAAGACGCGGCTGGCCCGCGCCGTCGCCAACGAGTCGGACGCCCAGTTCTTCCTGATCAACGGCCCCGAGATTATGGGCTCGGCCTATGGCGAGTCGGAGCAGCGGCTGCGCGAGATCTTCGAGGAGGCGACCAAGTCCGCCCCCTCGATCGTGTTCATCGACGAGATCGACTCGATCGCCCCCAAGCGCGACCGTGTGCAGGGCGAGGCGGAGAAGCGGCTGGTCGCGCAGTTGCTGACCCTGATGGACGGGCTGGAAGCGCGCGCGAACCTGGTCATCATCGCCGCGACCAACCGGCCCGAGGCGATCGACGAGGCGCTGCGGCGGCCGGGTCGGTTCGATCGTGAGATCGTGGTCGGCGTGCCCGACGAGCGCGGGCGGCGCGAAATCCTGGGCATCCATACGCGCGGCATGCCGCTGGGCGACAAGGTCGATCTGAACGAGCTGGCGCGCACCACTTTCGGCTTTGTCGGCGCGGATCTGGCCGCGCTGACCCGCGAGGCGGCGATCGAGGCGGTGCGGCGGATCATGCCGCGCCTGAACCTGGAGGAACGGACGATCCCGGCCGAAGTGCTCGACACGCTGTCGGTGACGCGCGAGGATTTCCTCGAGGCGCTGAAGCGCGTCCAACCCTCGGCGATGCGCGAGGTGATGGTGCAGGCGCCGACCGTGCGCTGGGACGATGTCGGCGGGCTCGACACCGCGCAGATGAAGCTGAAGGAAGGCGTCGAACTGCCGCTGAAGGACCCGGATGCGTTTCGGCGTCTGGGCATCCGGCCCGCCAAGGGCTTCCTGCTCTATGGCCCGCCAGGCACCGGCAAGACGCTGTTGGCCAAGGCGGTCGCACGCGAGGCGCAGGCCAACTTCATCGCCACCAAATCGAGCGACCTGCTGTCCAAATGGTATGGCGAGAGCGAGCAGCAGATCACCCGGCTGTTCGCCCGCGCGCGGCAGGTCGCGCCGACGGTGATCTTCATCGACGAACTGGATTCGCTAGTCCCGGCGCGCGGCGGCGGGCTGGGTGAGCCGCAGGTGACCGAGCGGGTGGTCAACACCATCCTGGCGGAGATGGACGGGCTGGAGGAACTCCAGTCGGTCGTTGTGATCGGCGCGACCAATCGGCCCAATCTGGTCGACCCGGCGCTGCTTCGCCCGGGCCGGTTCGATGAACTCATCTATGTCGGCGTGCCCGACAAGGCGGGGCGGCGGCGCATCCTGGGCATCCAGACCGCCAAGATGCCGTTGGCCGAGGATGTCGACCTGGATGACGTGGCGGCGCGGACCGATCGGTTCACCGGTGCCGATCTGGGTGACGTGGTGCGACGGGCAGGCCTGATCGCGCTGCGCAAGTCGTTAGGCGCGACTCAGGTCGATATGGCGGCCTTCGACGAGGCACTGACCGAGGCGCGGGCGAGCGTTACCCCGGAAATGGAGCGCGATTACGAACAGATCGCCGCCAAGTTGAAGCAGGAAGCGGCGGCGATCCAGCCGATCGGCTTCATCGCGCCGGGCATGCTGACGCCGCGAGGGGATAAGACGCCGTAGCCGAAGCTTAAGCCCCTCCTCCCGGCAGGGGGGAGGGGTTTGGGGTGGGGGCAGGGCCGCAAGCGATGGTCTCGGTGAGACTCCTTGCCCTCCCCCATCCCCTCCCGCCTGCGGGAGGGGCGTGCTGGTGGCGCGCTTTGGATTCCAAACGGCTAAGTTTGATCCCATTCATAACTCCGCCCGACTTGGGCCACCGCAACCTCATAGCGCGAATACCATTCCGCCCGCCCGCGCTCCCGGATCGCGGCATGGTCCGGGTGCGCCCGCCACGCCAACGCGCTGTCTTCGTCTGCCCACCAACTGACGGTGATCCCGATCCCATCCGCCCCGCGCGCACTGTCGACGCCACGATAACCCGGTTGCCCGGCGGCGAGGGCGTCCATCGCCTCCGCCGCCGCGGCATAGCCCGCCGCATCGCCATCCGTCCGCGTCGACACGAAAATCACCGCGATCTGCCCTGTCCGGTCCATGCCAAATCCCCCGTCGATCGAGTCCGCTTTGCGACGGAATGCACCGTGCCCGCGCAACCCAATAGCTTGAAAGTCGTTCGGCACCTGTGCGACGAGGGGGTTTCCCTCGCGCGTCCCTTACGCGGGGATCACGAACGACAGGAACTCGATGCCCAGCTCGACCACCGCCGCGCGCAAGTCCCGCACCGACGCCACGGGTTATCCGTCGCCCGGCCAGATGTTCTTTCAGCAGTTCCTGAAGCATCCGGTGATGGTGGGCTCGATCATTCCGTCGTCGGGCAAGCTGATCCGCAAGATGCTGGCCCCCGTCGACTGGGCCAACACCAAGTTGTTCGTCGAATATGGCCCCGGCGTCGGCACCTTCTGCCGCCCGGTGCTGGAACGCATGGCGCCCGACGCGACGCTGATCGCGATCGATACCAATGCCGATTTCTGCGACTATCTGCGCCACACGATCATCGATTCCCGCTTCAAGGCGGTGAACGGATCGGCGGCGGACGTGCAGAAGATCGTGCGCGACCATGGTTTCGACCATGCCGATTATGTCCTGTCGGGCCTGCCCTTCTCGACCCTGCCGCCCGGCGTCGGCCCGGCGATCGCACAAGGCACGCATGACGTGCTGCGCCCCGGCGGCGCGTTCCTGGTCTATCAGTTCAGCCCCAAGGTGAAGGACTTCCTGGTCCCGCACTGGTCGAACATCGACCATGACATGGAATGGTGGAACGTGCCCCCGGCGCAGCTCTACTGGGCCTGGAAGGACTGACACCCATTCCTCCCCTGTAAGGGGAGGGGAACCAGCGAAGCTGGTGGAAGGGTGTCACCCTCTCGATAGTGCGACACCCCTCCGTCAGGCCTGACGGCCTGCCACCTCCCCTTGCAGGGGAGGAATTTTAGTCCCCGTCAGGCGACTCGATCCCGAAATTGAGTCCCCGCGATACCGACGGGTCGATCACCGCGATCAGCAGGTACGCCGCAAACTGGCGCAGCCGCTGGAACCAGCCGGTATTGCGCTTGTACCAGTCGGGCGTGATCGCCTCCGACCGCGCGATCTCTCCGTCGATATAGGCGCGGACATGGGTTGCGAAGGCGGCGTCCTCGATCCGCAACATCAGTTCCAGATTCACGAACAGGCTGCGCATGTCGAAATTGGCCGAGCCGACGTGCACGGCGTCGTCGATCACGTATAATTTCGTGTGCAGCTTGGTCAGCTGATATTCGAAGATCCGCACGCCCTTGCGCAGCAGGCCCGCATAGGTGAAGCGCGCGGCGGCGATCGTCGCCTCGTTGTCGGACTTGCCGGCCGTCACGATCCGCACCTCGGCCTCGCGCCGCCCGGCCCGGTCGAGGCGGCGCAGCATGGTGGGGCTGGGGGTGAAATAGGCGGCGATCACGTCGATGCGTCGCCCCCGGCGCATATCGTCGCGCACGGTTCGCGCCCAGGGCGACAGCCGCCGGGTCGGCCCGCCGATCAACCAGCGCAATCTGCCCTTCGACTCGCTCCAATGCGCCAGCGCCTTGTTCAAATCGCGGAGGCGCCCCTTGGGATCCTCCGTCCAGGCGAACAGCGCATCGAAATACCCCGCCATCCGCGCCGCCGCCGAACCCTCGACCAGCAGGCCCAGATCGCGCCAGCTCTGGTCGGCGGGGGTGCCGAAGTAATCATCTTCGATATTGAAACCGCCGATGATGATCGAGGGGGAGGGTCCTTCGGCATCCGCCAGCGCCAGCTTCTGATGGTTGCGCAACAGATAGCGGCGGCCGAAGCGCGGCTCGAACCGCGACAGCCGCGCACCCGTCTCGACCAGCGGGCGGAAGAACGCCTCGTCCGCGCCCGCGCCGAAGCCGTCGACGATCACCGATACCGAGACGCCGCGCCGGGCCGCCGCGATCATCGCGTCGCGGACCCGCCGCCCGGTCTCGTCATCCGCATAGATATAATAGAGGATGCGCAGCGAAACCTGCGCCCCCTCGATCAGCGCCAGCACCGCCTCCAGTCGCCGTGGCCCCGTGTCGAGCAGGGTCAGCCGCTGCCCATCGACCTGGAAACCGGGCTGCTCGGGCGGATGGGGGGCGGAAATGGCGCGGCTCCTTGGGGTAGGTGATCCTGTCGAAAACGTAACGACCCAGGGGGCGGGGGCGTTGCAAGCCCAAGGCTTTTGACTTGGGCGGCCTTTGCTGCTAGGCGGCACGCTTTCATCCCAGCATTATTTGCGAAGGACACACGCATGGCGCGCGTCACCGTCGAAGATTGCGTCGACAAGATTCCCAACCGTTTCGATCTGGTGCTGTTCGCGGCGCAGCGGGCCCGTCAGATTTCGGGCGGGGCGGATCTGACCGTCGACCGCGATCGCGACAAAAACCCGGTCGTCGCGCTGCGCGAGATCGCAGAGGAAACGGTTCGTCCGACCCATCTGGAAGAAGCCGTGGTCAACAGCCTGCAGCGCGTCCAGATCGACGACGAGGACGAGGCGGATGACGTCGGCAGTCTGCAGGCCTCGGCCGAGGCGCTGCGCCTGACCGCCGCCGCTCCGCCGCGCAACCAGAATCTGGGTGCCGATTACGACGGCTGATCGGCTGCGGGCCGATCGCCCGGCGTGATCGCCCAGTGTATCGCCCAGTGTATCGCACAGCAAAAAGGGGCCGACGCTAACCCAGCGTCGGCCCCTTTTCCGTTGGGCGTCGGGGGAGGGGCTTACCAGCCCCAGCCGTGATGCCGCCACGAACCCCAATATTGCGCCTTCTTCGCCTCATGCGCGAAGCGGGCGGCCTGCTTGGCCTCCGACCGGCGGATCGAGGCGTCGTGCGCATAGGCGTTGGCGGCGCGGTAATCGCCATAATAGGCGGCTTCGTCGGCGGCGCGCTGGTCGCGGCCCGCCTGATAGGCGCGATACTGGGCATCCTGATGCGCCTGTTGCGCGGCATAGCCGTCATAGCGCCAGTCCTGCGCGCCGGCGGCGGTGGCCGTCAGCATCGCCCCACCGGCCAGGGCCACCAGCAATCCGGTCTTGAGCATCTTCATTGCCAGTTCCTCGAAACGTATTCGCTCCCGTATGGTAAGGATATTGCGGCATTTGATCTGAACGAAGCATGGCGGCGGCGTTCAGCCAATTGGCAGCTTGCGACGGGCGGGACGCCCTAGCGGCGGAAGGAACGGGAGAGCCAGGATGATCGCGGCATTGATCCTGCAAGCCAGCATCACCGGGCCGTTGCCCGATGATGTCTGGGCTGACATGACCTATGGGCCGTCACTTGCCTATAGTTCGGAAACCATCGCGTTTCTTCGCGACGAGACCAGTAGCATGGCGGATCCCCGCATCCTGCGCATGACCTTACGGCAACATGGCAAGCCGACCGTCACCATATGGGCCGACAGCCGGACATGTCCCGGCGCGGCCGAAGCCGTTCGCCATTTGCGATCCATCCCCATGCCGACACCGTCGCTGCCCAGTGACGCGACGGACCTGATCCTGGACGGTGTGGGCTATCGGGTCCGCTTCCGGGCCCATTACGGCTCGGAAATCGGGTTCCCCCTCGAGCTGAATTCGAATGTGGGCACGCCGCTTGCCGAATGGGTGAACCGGACGCGCGCGATGCTGAAACCCTGCTGGACGACGGCCCGTCCGGCAAAGGACCCGTGAGCCGGCCGGACGAGCAAAAGGTGTATGATTCGGGTGCAGCGCCTGTGGATAAGCCTGTCTAAGACAAGGGAAATATGATGTAGATTAATTTGAAAGGGTTTTCACCTAGCAAAAGCCGATCGGGAGACATGAAATGACGATCGGCACGAAACTGACCGCGTGCTTGGTGGCACTGGGTTTGATCATCGTGGGACTGGGCGGACTGGGACTGACCAGCATGACCGGCAGCGAAGCCGCCCTGACGACCATTTTGCAGGACCGGGTGGTTCCCCTGCGCGATCTGAAGATCGTGGCGGACAAATATGCGGTCGACATTGTCGACGCCTCTCACAAGGCGCGCAACGGCAACCTGGCATATCCGGACGCGGCCGATCGGGTGCGCCAGGGCATCATCACCCTGCACCGTCACTGGAAGCAATATCGGGCGACCGAAATCAATGCGCAGGAAGCGGTGCTCGCCAACGAGGCCGAGCGCAACATGCGGGTTGCCGACCAGCGGGTTGCCGAACTGGAAGGCATACTGGACCGCGGCGACCGTGCGGCGCTCGATGCCTTTGTGATCGGCGCGCTCTATCCCAGCATCGATCCGGTATCCGCGTCGATCGGCAAGCTGGTCGATCTTCAGATCAAGGTCGCCGAAGAGGCCGGCACCGAGGCGCGCGACCGGGCGGCGTTCAACCGCAAGCTGATGATCGGCCTGATGCTGGTTTCGGCCCTGATCCTGGGCCTGTCGATCCTGACCATCGCGCGTGCGGTGCTGGCCCCGGTCAAGCGGCTGGCCACGACCATCCGCGATCTGGCCCGCTCGAAGGGGACGGCCGCCGTTCCGCATCTGGAGCAGCGCGACGAGATCGGCGACATCGCGCGGTCGGTCGATGCCTTCCGCCAGTCGGTGGTCGATGCCGAGCAGGAAAAGGCCCGCGCCGCGTCCGAGGCGACCGAAATCCTGGGCCGCAGCCT
This sequence comes from Sphingomonas sp. Xoc002, assembly GCF_050408055.1. Lineage (NCBI taxonomy): Bacteria > Pseudomonadati > Pseudomonadota > Alphaproteobacteria > Sphingomonadales > Sphingomonadaceae > Sphingomonas > Sphingomonas sp. Xoc002. Next base: position 62,384 of record NZ_CP191175.1, read on the forward strand.
GGCCGCGCTGGCGGCGGGCGACCTGACCTGCAAGATCGATACGCAATTCCCCGAAGGCTATGCCAAGCTGCGCACCGACTTCAACAGCGCGGTGACCGAGTTGAACACCACGATCGCCTAGGTGGCGGCCAGCGTGACCCAGATCCGTACCGGCGCGAGCGAGGTCAACCAGGCCTCGGATCATCTGTCGCAGCGCACCGAGCAGCAGGCCGCAAGCCTGGAGGAAAGCTCCGCCGCCATGGCCGAGGTCACCGATACGGTCCGCAACACGGCGAAGGACGCCGCCCAGGCCAGCGAGGTCGTGGGCAAGGCGCAGGAGGACGCCCAGCGCAGCGGCGAGGTGGTGCGCCGGACGGTCGAGGCGATCGCCCGCGTCGAACAGACCTCATCCGAAATCAGCGAGATCATCTCGGTCATCGACGGCATCGCCTTCCAAACCAATCTCCTGGCGCTCAATGCCGGGGTCGAGGCGGCGCGCGCGGGCGATGCGGGCAAGGGCTTCGCGGTCGTCGCCTCCGAGGTCCGCGCCCTGGCGCAGCGTTCGGCCGAGGCGGCCAAGGACGTCAAGGCAAGGATCAGCGCCAGCGCCCAGCAGGTCGAGGCCGGGGTCGCGCTGGTCGGGGAGACGGGGCGGTCGCTGGAACGCATCATCGGGCGTGTCGGCGAGATCAGCACGCTGACCCGGACGATCGCCAGCGCAGCCGAGCAGCAATCGACCGGCTTGCAACAGATCAACACCGCCGTCGCGGAGATGGATACCGTCACGCAACAGAATGCGGCGATGGTGGAAGAGGCCAATGCGGCGGCGCGCAGCCTGGCGAACGAGGCGGACATGCTGGCAAATCAGGTAGGGCGCTTCCGGCTGGACCGGACGAGCGCGGCCCCGATGGCGGCCCCGTCGCCGAGCCCGATGCCCATAGCACCGCAACCGAGCCGCAAGCTGCCTGCCCGGCACGGCAATCTGGAGCTGGTCGAACAGAGCGAGGACGACTGGGCCAGCTTCTGACCGGCTGCCTCCGGGCGGAACGCAGGGCTGCGGCAAAAGGGGATGTCCCGTCCCGGCGGTGACACCCCCTTTTTCGGCGAACGAAGCGCTGCTCAATAGGCGTAGGCGCGGACCAGATCGTAGAGATAATCCCGCCCATCATAGAGCGAGCTGACCCGGATGCGCTCGTTCAGGCCGTGGATGCCCGACATGTCCTTTTCGATGAAGATGCCCGGCGCGCCGTAGACGGGAATGCCGATCGTCTGGAAGAAGATGCCGTCGGTCGCCCCGGTCGACATCATCGGGACCAGCGGCACGCCGGGGAAATGCCTGGCGGCCAGCGTCTTCATCGGGCCGATGATCTTCGGGTCCAGCTTGGGCGGAATCGCGGTCGGGCGCACCGGCTGGTTGGCGGTGACGGTGACCTTGGGGCCCGCCAGTTCCTTCAGCCGGGCCAGCGTGCCGTCGACCGTCTCACCGGGGAAGATGCGGCAGTTGATATTGGCCGTCGCGCGCTGGGGCAGGGCGTTTTCGGCATGGCCCGCCTGGAGGAGCGTCGCGACGCAGGTGGTGCGCAGCGTCGAGTGCAGCGCCTTGTCCTGGCTGACGATCGCATCCGCGGCCTTGTCCTCCGGATTGGCGAGCAGGCGGGTGATCGCATCGCCCAGCTGGCCGCCGACCTTCTGCGCGGTCGCGGTCAGGAAGGCGCGCGTGGTGTCAGTCAGGTGGATGGGAAACTCGTAACCCTGCACCGCCTTCACGGCATCGGCGAGTTCGTAGATCGCGTTTTCCGGCGTCGGCTGCGAGCTGTGCCCGCCCGGATTGGTGGCGAGGAAGGTATAGTTCTGCGCCGCCTTCTCGCCGACCTGCACCGCCAGCAACTCGCGCTTGCCGTCGGAGTCGAGCCGCCCGCCGCCGCCCTCGTTCAGGACGAATTCGGCGGCGATCAGGTCGGGCTTGTTCTTGGCCAGCCATTCCGCGCCGTTGAAGGCGAAGGTCGTTTCCTCGCCACAGGTCAGCGCCATCTTGATCGTGCGCTTGGGCGGGGTCTTTTTCAGGCGGATCAGCGTGTCGGCCCAGACCGCGCTCATCGCCTTGTCGTCGACGGTGCCGCGTCCATAGAGGAAGCCGTCCTCCTCGATCAGCTTGAACGGATCGCGCGTCCAGTCCTCGCGCTTGGCTTCGACCACGTCGAGATGGCCGAGCAGCAGCATCGGCTTCAGCTTCTTGTCGGTACCGGGCAGAACCGCAACGATGCCGCCGTCCTTGGGATGCTCGGGGACCGAGAACAGGGTGATGTCGGCGTCCTTGTAGCCCGCCGCCTTCAGCCGGTCGGCGATCTGGGCGGAGGCCTGGGTGCAGCTGCCGACCGACAGGCTGGTATTGGTTTCGACCAGCTGCTTGTACAGGTCGAAGAACGCCTTCTGGTCGGGCCTCCCTTGCGCCGCCGCGATGCCGGGCAGCATCGCCAGCGTCGCCGCCACCCCGCCGAGCCATTTAGCCAACCGCATGTGATCCCCCTTTTTTCTGTGTCGGCGGGGAATAGAGCCTGTCACGGGGTGCGGTGCAAGCGGTTGAGCCTTCTAATTCCTCCCCTGCAAGGGGAAGTGGCGCGCGTAGCGCGTCGGAGGGGGGGCGCTATCGAGAGGGGCGACACCCCTCCGTCAGGGCTTCGCCCTGCCACCTCCTCTTGCAGGGGAGGAATGAGACGCTCCTAATCCTTTGCCCCGGATCGTTTTCGCGCTAGCAGTCGCCGATGGACCAGCCCGACATTTCCGCTCGCCCCCGCCTGATTTCGCCTTCGCTCTTTGCCCTGTCGATCTTCTATGGCGGCATGGTCTGTATCGCGGGCGTGCTGGGCAACAAGCAGGTGGCACTCGGCCCGCTGGCGGTCGAGGCGGGCATCTTCGCCTTCCTGCTGCTGGTCGTCACGTCGAGCGCGGTGGCCGAGCTGCACGGCCCCGCCACCGCCGGACGGCTGGTGCGGGTGGGCTTCGTGCCGCTGCTCGTGTCGCTGGTTCTCTCCTTCGTCGTCTACAAGCTGCCCGCCTCGCCGGAGATGATCCCGGCCAATCGCGATGCCATCCAGCTGGTGCTGGGATCGACCTGGCGGATCTGGATGGGGGGCATCGTCGCCTACGGCGTGTCGCAGACGCTGAACGTCACCATCTTCGCCGCCCTGAAAGGACGCGAGGGCAGCAAGCTGCTCTGGCTGCGCGCGGCGATCGCCAGCATGCTCAGTCAGGTGGTCGACACGCTGCTGTTCGTGACGATCGCCTTTTACGGCGAGTTTCCCGTCGGCCCGCTGATCGTGGGGCAGATGATCGCCAAGGTCACGCTGTCGGCGATCCTGGTGCCGCCGTTGATCTATGTCTTCGTGGGGCTGGGGCGGCGGCTGGACCGCGCCTGACCCATATTGCCGGTTTTCCCCGCTCCCGACCCGCGATAAAGGGCCGCCATGACCAACCACGATCCCGACGCCGCCCTGCTCGCCAAGGCCGAGACGCTGACCGAGGCGCTGCCCTATCTTCAGCGTTACGCGGGCAAGACCTTCGTGGTGAAATATGGCGGCCACGCCATGGGCGATCCCGAGCGGCAGCGCGACTTCGCCGAGGACATGGTGCTGCTCAAGGCGGTCGGTATCAACCCGGTGGTCGTGCACGGCGGCGGCCCGCAGATCGGCGCGATGCTGAAGCGCCTCGGCGTCGAGTCGCAATTCGTCAATGGCCTGCGCGTCACCGACCGCGAAACCGCGCAGATCGCCGAGATGGTGCTGGCGGGTTCGATCAACAAGGAAATCGTCAGCTGGATTTCCGCCGCCGGGGGCCGCGCGGTCGGCATCTCGGGCAAGGATGCGGGCCTCGTCATCGCCGAGAAGATCCAGGGGCGCGAGGCCGATCCGCTGAAGGGGATCGAGCGGCATGTCGACCTGGGCTTCGTCGGTGAACCGGTCGCGGTCGACCCGCGCCTGATCGAAAGCCTGTGCGCCGACGGCATCATCCCGGTCATCGCGCCGGTCGCCATCGGGTTGGACGGGCATACCTATAACATCAACGCCGACACCATGGCGGGCGCGATCGCCGCGCGGCTGGGTGCGTCGCGCTTCTTCCTGCTGACCGATGTCGCGGGCGTGCTTGACAAGCAGGGCGAGCTGATGACCGACCTGAACCCGGCCAGGATCGCGGAACTGCGCAGCGACGGGACGATTTCGGGGGGGATGATCCCCAAGCTGGAAACCTGCGTCAATGCGGTGGAAGCGGGCGTGGATGCGGCGGTGATCCTGGACGGGCGCGTGCCGCACGGGATGCTGCTGGAAATCTTCACCAAGCAGGGGGCGGGGACTTTGGTGCGGCGGTGATTTTTTGCTTGAGGTGAGGTTGGGGTGTGGCCTTCGACTTCGCTCAGGCTGAACGGGGGTGAGTAAGGCTCACCTGGCCTCTGGCCGCTCCCCTCCCGCAAGCGGGATGGGGAAGGGCAAGCCACAGGGGATGGTCTCTGCGAGGCCCCTTTCCCTCCCCAAACCCCTCCCGCTTGCGGGAGGGGCTTAAGAAGTAGGCGGGAGGGTCTTAACCCTCAAAAATCGACCGCAACGCCCTTCAATTCCCAATCCCCATAGCGCACCGGATTCTTCCCCAACGGGTCGTCCTGCGGCTCCGGCTTGGCCTCGGGCTGCGGCACGGGCGGGTTCTGCGAGAGATAGGCGGGCGGCTTCACATGGTCGGGGCGCTGGCCCATGAGCGGTCCTTTCGACTAAGGGGACGGAATATTGCAGCCCATGTCGGGGCTGACAGGAGTTTTGCCAAGTGACACGTCCTCCCCAATCGCCGACCCGTGGCCGTCCCGATCGTCGTGGTGGCCCCAAGGGCGAGGACCGTCGCGGGCGGCAGCAGCGCCCGACCGAGCCGCTGGGCACCGCAAGCCGCCGCGCCGCCATCCGCCTGCTCGACGCGGTGCTGCGCCGGGGCGAGCCGCTGGAGGCCGCCCTCGCCTCGGCGACCCGCGCGCTGCCGGGCGGGCCTGACCGGGGTCTGGCGCATGCCATCGCGGCGGAGACGCTGCGCCGCCTGCCCGATCTCGACGCGCTGATCGATTCGGCGACCAAGCAGCGGCTGCCCGACGATGCCAAGGCGCGCTTCGCCCTGCGCATCGCGCTCGTCCAGGTGCTGGCGCTGGGCACGCCGCCGCATGCGGCGATCTCGACCGTGCTGCCGCTGGTCGATGGCGGCCCACGCAAGCTGGTGCACGGGGTGTTCAGCACCATCACCAAGAGCGGCGTGCTGCTCCCCGAAATCCCCGCTCTGCCCGACACGACCGAGGCGCGCTGGGAAGAGAAGTGGGGCGAGGAGATGGTCGAGGCCGCCGCCCATGCCATCGCCGCGCCGCCGCCGCTCGACCTGACGCTGGCCGACCCCTCCGCGACCGGGGAATGGGCGGAAAAGCTGGGCGGGGTCAGCCTGCTGCCCGGTCATGTGCGTTTGCCTTCCGGCAGCGCGGTGATGGAGTTGCAGGGTTTCGACGAGGGTGCCTGGTGGGTGCAGGACCTCGCCGCCTCAATCCCCGCACGGCTGCTGGGCGAGGGCAAGGGCCATGTGCTCGACCTGTGTGCCGCACCGGGTGGCAAGACGCTCCAGCTCGCCGCCGCCGGTTGGACCGTCACCGCGATCGACCAGTCCGAGTCGCGCCTGGCCCGACTCGCCGAGAATCTGGAGCGCACCAACCAGTCCGCCGAGGTCGTCACCGCCGACCTGCGCGAATGGAGCCCGAAGCAACCGGTCGACGCGATCCTGGTCGACGCGCCGTGTAGCGCCAGCGGCATCTTCCGCCGTCACCCGGACGTTCTCTACCGCGTCCGCCCCGCGATCATCGCCGAGATGGCCGCGTTGCAGCGCGTGATCCTGGCGCGCGCCGCCGACTGGCTGAAGCCCGGCGGGACCTTGGTCTATGCCACCTGCTCGCTGGAGCCGGAAGAGGGCGAGCGCCAGATCGCCGCCTTCCTGGCCGAGCGCCCCGACTATGCGCTGTCGCCGATCACCGGCGAGTGGCCGGGGATCACCGATGAGGGCACGATCCGCACCCTGCCGACGATGCTCGCAAAGGAAGGGCGGCTCGACGGGTTCTTCATCGCGCGGCTGCAACGCAAAGGCTGACTTGGGCGCGATATGGCGTTAAGGACAAATGCCATGCTCCCCGTCCGTATCGCACCCTCCATCCTGTCCGCCGATTTCGCCAAACTGGGCGAGGAAGTCCGGGCCATCGACGCCGCTGGTGCCGACTGGATCCACATCGATGTGATGGACGGGCATTTCGTGCCCAACATCACCATCGGCCCGGCGGTGGTGAAGGCGTTGCGCCCGCACACGACCAAGCCGTTCGACGTGCATCTGATGATCTCGCCGATCGACGCCTATCTCGACGCCTTTGCCGAGGCCGGGGCGGACACGATCACGGTCCACCCGGAGGCGGGGCCGCATATCCACCGCACGATCCAGCACATCAAGGGGCTGGGCAAGCGCGCAGGGGTCGTCCTGAACCCCGCCACGCCCGCCAAGATGCTGGATTACCTGATCGACATGGTCGACCTGGTCCTGGTGATGAGCGTGAACCCGGGCTTTGGCGGGCAGAGCTTCATCGAGAGCCAGCTCAAGAAGATTTCGGCGATCCGCAAGATGATCGAGCATTCGGGCCGCGCCATCGACCTGGAGGTGGATGGCGGGGTCGATCCGGCCTGGGCCAAGCGCTGTATCGAGGCCGGGGCGGATGCGCTGGTCGCGGGCACCGCCGCTTTCCGGGGTGGCCCGGAGCATTACGCCGCGAACATCACCGCTCTGCGCGGTTGAGCGGGCCGTTGACTCAAATGCGCGATCGCATGGGAGCCGAAGAGGCCCGTATCGCCGCCGACAGCATCGAGGAAGGCAAACGCCTGGTCCGCGTCCAGAGCGGTGGCCTGTCGCTCGCGGATCGGCTCAGCGAGCATCTCCACCGGCTGACCTGGCGTACGCCGCTGCATTCGCTGCGGCTGAAGGGGCGGCATCCGCTCAAGCTGATGGCGGTGCCCGAGGACCCCGTATTGGGCGATATCGAGCGCGGTCATGCGCTGCTCGGCGGGGTGCTCGACTGGCGGGGCGAGGAGCGCGGGGTCGAGTCGATCGATTTCGCCCGGCCCGACTGGTCGACCGGGTTCGCCGATCATCTGCACAGCTTCGCCTGGCTGCGCGACCTGTCGACCGTCGCGACCCGGGCGCAGGGCGCGCCGATCGCCGAGTATCTGATGGGCCGCTGGCTCGACGCCTTTGCCGAGACGGTCGATGCCGTCGCCTGGCGCCCCGATCTCTGGGGGCGGCGCATCCTGTTCTGGACCGCGCATGCGCCGCTGATCCTGTCGTCCAACGACCTCGTCTATCGCTCGCGGGTGCTCAACACGATGGCGCGGGGCGCGCGGCATCTCGATCGCGGCGCCGACAAGGCCCCGCCGGGCGTCGCGCGCATCGCGGCGTGGTGCGGGGTGATCGCGGCCGGGCTGCTGCTGGCGGGGGGCGATCCGCGCCAGGCGTTCGGTGAGGCGGGGCTGGCCCGCGCGCTCGATACCGGGCTGTTTCCCGATGGCGGCGTGATCGCGCGCAGTCCGGCGGTACAGCTCGACGCGGTGATGCTGCTGACCATGATGCGCGAAGTCTATGACGCGCGCGGCCTGGCCTTTCCCGAGCAGTTCCAGACGCGGTTGCAGCGGATGATCTCCGCGCTGCTCGGCGTCATGCATGGCGACAGGGCGCTGTCGAGCTGGCAGGGCTCCGGCCCCGAAACGCCCGAGCGGATCGCCGCCGTGATCGAGGCGTCCGGTGTACGCACCCGGCCGCTGCGCCAGGCGGGCGACTGGGGCTATCAGCGGCTGGCGGCGGCGCAGGCGGTGCTGGTCATGGACGCCGCCCCCCCGCCGATCGCCCGCGCGATCGAGGGCGGCTGTGCCTCGACCCTGGCCTTCGAGTTTTCGGACGGCGCGCAGCGGATCGTCGTCAATTGCGGCGGCGCGCGCGCCACTGTGGCGCAGGTGCCCGCCAGCCTCGCCCATGGCCTGCGCACCACGGCGGCGCATTCGACGCTGACGCTGGGCGACAGCAACTCCACCGCCATCCATGCCGACGGCACGCTGGGACGCGGCGTCGCCGAGGTGGAACTCAGCCGCCAGGAGTCGGACGCGGCCAGCCGGATCGAGGCGAGCCATGACGGTTATGTCCGTCGCTATGGCTTCACCCATCGTCGCCAGCTGCTGCTGACCGGCGACGGACGCGAGCTACGCGGCGAGGATGCGCTGCTGCCCGAGGGGCGCAAGCGGCAGGCCGGCAGCACGGTCTTCGCCCTGCGCTTCCATCTGGGTGACGGGGTGGAGGCGATGGTGACGGCCGAGAGCGGCCAGGCGATCCTGCGGCTGGAGGACGGTGCGCTGTGGCAGTTCCGCTGTCGCGGCGGCATGCTGGCCATCGAGGAGTCGCTGTGGATCGACGGCACCGGACGGCCGGTGGCGACGCAGCAGCTGGTCGTGACCGGCGAAACGCCCGCGGGCGGCGCGCATGTCAGCTGGGCATTCAAACGGGCGCTTTAAGAAGGATTGTTCGCGCGGAGGCGCGGAGATTGGCGGACTTGCCGCGCTGACAAGGCTTCCGCTCTGGCCGCTTATCGATCCGAAGGATTTGCCACCGGGCAAAACCCCTCCGCGTTCTCCGCGCCTCCGCGCGAAACTTGAAATCCTCCCCGGAACGGGGAGGGGGACCACCCGCAGGGTGGTGGAGGGGGATCGCCACAAGGGGCGCCCCATGAGGAAGCCCCCCTCCGTCAGGCCTTCGGCCTGCTACCTCCCCATACTGGGGAGGAACATTTTGCGCTTCGGCGAATCGGAGTCTATCGGGTCCGCAAACTCCCCTTCAGCATGTAGGACCCGCTGCCCGATGGCCGTTTCGCTCCCCTCCGCTCCCTCCGTCGATCTGGTGCCGGTCCGCCGCGCGCTGCTGTCGGTGTCCGACAAGACCGGCGTCATCGACCTGGCCCGTGCGCTGGCCGAGCGCGGGGTCGACCTCGTCTCGACCGGCGGCACCGCCAAGGCGATCCGCGATGCGGGCCTGCCGGTGCGCGACATTTCCGAGGTCACCAACTTCCCCGAGATGATGGACGGCCGGGTCAAGACGCTGCACCCGATGGTGCATGGCGGCCTGCTCGCGGTGCGCGACGACCCCGCCCATGCCGCCGCGATGACCGAGCATGGCATCGGCGCGATCGACCTCGTGGTGGTCAACCTCTATCCCTTCCAGCAGACCGTCGCGAAGGGCGCGGAGCGTCCCGAGATCATCGAGAATATCGATATCGGCGGCCCATCCATGGTCCGCTCGGCGGCCAAGAACCATGGCTATGTCTCGATCCTGACCGATCCGGCCGACTATGCCGACTTCCTCGCCGATCTGGCCGCCCATGACGGCGCCTCGACGTTGAAGACCCGCCAGCGCCTGGCCGCCAAGGCCTTCGCCGCCACCGCCGCCTATGACTCGGCGATCGCGCAGTGGTTCGGCTTCGTCGACCAGGGCGAGGCCTTCCCGGCGACCCTGCCGCTCGCCTTCACCAAGCATCCCGAAACGCTGCGCTATGGCGAGAACCCGCATCAGGTCGCCGCGCTCTATCTGCCGCAAAAGGGCGGTCAGGGCATCGCCCAGGCCGAGCAGTTGCAGGGCAAGGCGCTGAGCTACAACAATCTCAACGACGCCGACGCCGCGCTGGAGCTGGTCAGCGAGTTCCTCGACGGTCCGCCGACCGTCGTCATCGTCAAGCACGCCAATCCCTGCGGCGTGGCGAGCGGTGACACGCTGCTGGAGGCCTATCAGGCGGCGTTCGCCTGCGACACGGTGTCGGCGTTCGGCGGCATCATCGCCTGCAACCGCCCCCTCGACGCCGAGACGGCGGAAGCGATCTCGGGTATCTTCACCGAAGTGGTGGTGGCCCCGGACGCTTCGCCGGAAGCGCGTGAGATATTCTCCAAGAAGAAGAATCTCCGCCTACTGCTCTCGGGCGAACTACCCAACCCGGCGCGTCCCGGCCTGATGATGAAGTCGATCGCGGGCGGCCTGCTGGTCCAGAGCCGCGACAATGGCCGCCTGACCGACGACATGCTGAAGGTCGTGACCAAGCGCGCGCCCACGACGCAGGAACTGGCCGATTGCCGCTTCGCCTGGACGGTGGCCAAGCATGTGAAGTCCAATGCGATCGTCTATGCCAAGGGCGGCTCGACCGCCGGTGTGGGTGCGGGCCAGATGAACCGCCTGGAATCGGCGCGCATCGCGGCGTGGAAGGCCAAGGACGCCGCCGAAAAGGCGGGCTGGGCGGAACCCCGCACCATCGGTTCGGCGGTCGCGTCGGACGCCTTCTTCCCCTTCGCCGACGGCCTGCTCGCCGCGGTCGAGGCGGGCGCGACGGCGGTGATCCAGCCGGGCGGCTCGATCCGCGACGACGAGGTCATCGCGGCGGCGGACGAGGCCGGCCTGGCGATGGTCTTCACCGGCATGCGTCACTTCCGGCACTAAGTTCACGTCCTCCCCTGTAAGGGGAGGGGGACCGCCGCGAAGCGGTGGTGGAGGGGTGTCCCCGCCGATGGTGACACCCCTCCGTCAGTCCTGCGGACTGCCACCTCCCCTTGCAGGGGAGGAAAGGGGTTACCGCGTAATCCCGCCCGCATTGGGCAGCGTCGCCTCCTCCACGCTCGGCGCCTTGCCGAACAGCGCCCGGTCCGCCGGACCGAAGGCCCAGCGCCACAGCACCAGCAGATAGGTCGCGGCGATGGCGGGCTCGCCGAACAGCAGTTCGGCCCATTCCAGCCGCTTGGGCAGCAGGGTGAACGCACCCCCGACCACGACCGCCGCACCGGCCGCCCAGACCAAAGGCCAGCGGAACGGCGATACCGGCGCCTTCAATATGCCCGACAACACGCGTGCCTTGATGACCGAGGTCATGGTGACACTCATCGCCAGCGCCACGGCCGGGCCCGCCGCCGCCCAGGTCTGTGGCCAGCCGAGCGCGCGCATCCCCAGGATCAGCGCGAAGCTCAGGCCGATCTGCACGCCCAGCATCGCGATCGAGATCATCAGGTTGCGGTGCCGCGCGGTATAGACCAGCGCCGATTCACATACCGCGCCGGTCGAGGCCAGCACCTCGGCAAACAGCAGGAAGGCGAGTGCGGCGGTGCCCGACACGAATTGCGGGCCGACCACGCCCATCACGCCTTCGCCCGGAATCGAGCCCATCAGTGCCAGGCAGCCCTGCGCCGCCATGATCCAGAAGGCGACCTGCCGCACCTGCCGCGCGATCGCGCCCATGTCGCCATTGGCCAGGCTCTGGGTGATGACGGGGCCCAGGATCGGGTCGAAACTGGTCTTCAGCTTCTGCGGCAACGAGGCGACCTGCTGCGCCATATAATAGATGCCGACGATGCGCGGTTCGAACATCACGCCCAGGATGAAGCGGTCGACATTGCGCGTGCCCCATTCCAGCGCGTCCGCCCCCGCGAGCGGGGCATTGGCGCGGGCCAGCGCGAAGACGCGGGCGAGGCGCGGGCTCCAACCCTGTGGCAGGCCATAGCTGCGCAGGAACGGCACCAGGCTGGCGATCAGCGCGGCCGTCATCGACGCGACATAGGACAGGACGAGGCCGTCGCGGATGGTGAAAAAGGAAAAGACCCAGGCGGCGATCGAGATGGTCCAGGGTTCGATCACCGCCCGCGCCGTGACGGTCGCCTTGACGTTGTGGCGATAGGCGAGCGCGGCGAGACTGACATCGGACCAGGCGATGGCGACGATGATGCAGGGCAGCCACCGGTCCAGCCCGGTGATCGCGCTGTTGGGGTAGAGAAGCTCGGGAAAGCTCCACAACACCGCGCTCGCCGCCACCGAGGCCAGGAAGGCGAGCGCCATCGCGTCCCAGACGACATGGACATGCGGTCGATCGGTCGAGGCCAGTGCCTGTGCCAGCCCGCGCTTCATGCCCAATGTCGCGACCAGCGCCGCCAATTCGACGACGACCACGGCAATGGCGAAGCGCCCGACCAGATCGGGGCCGTAGATGCGGCCCGCGATGAACAGGAAGGGGATGCGCGCGGCCAGCCGCAGGACGAAACCCGCGATATTGGTCCGCCCGCCCTTGGCCAGCGCGTCGATGTCCTGGGTCTGGGCCATTAGCGGGCGCGATGCCCTGAAGTCGGTCGATGGTCGCAATTTCCTCCCCTGTGAGGGGAGGTGGCAGGCCGAAGGCCTGACGAAGGGGTGTCACCGGCCGCGAGGTTGGGCCGAGCTGCCCCCCCACCATGGCTATCGCCATGGTCCCCTTCCCCAAGCGGCGCCTGGGGAGGAATGGGGGTGAGGGACGCGTGGATCAATGCGCCGCGCCCCAGCTCTTGCCGAAGCCGATCTCGACGCCCAGCGGCACCGACAGCGACACCGCCGGTTCGGCCGCGCCCGCCATCACTTCGCGAATGACCGCGCCCGCCGCCTCGGCATCCGCCTCGGGCGCCTCGAACACCAGTTCGTCATGCACCTGCAGCAGCATCCGGACATGGCCGAGGCCAGCGGCGGCGAGCGCGGGTTCCATGCGGACCATGGCGCGCTTGATGATGTCGGCGCTGGTCCCCTGGATCGGCGCGTTGATCGCGGCGCGCTCGGCCCCCTGGCGCTCGCCCTGGTTGCGCGAGGCGATGCGCGGGAAATGCGTCTTGCGGCCGAACAGCGTCTCGGTGAACCCCTTCTCGCGCACGCTCGACAAAGTCTCGGCGATATAGCGGTTGATGCCGGGGAAACGCTCGAAATAGCGGTCGATCATCGCCTGCGCCTCGTCCGCCGACACGTCTAGGCGACCGGCCAGCCCCCAGCGCGAAATGCCGTAGAGGATGGCGAAGTTGATCGTCTTGGCCCGCCCGCGCGTGTCGCGATTGACCTCGCCGAACAGCTCCATCGCGGTCAGGCTGTGGATGTCGTCGCCATTGGCGAAGGCGTCGCGCAGGGCGGGCACGTCGGCCATATGCGCGGCCAGCCGCAACTCGATCTGCGAATAGTCGGCGGCGATCAGGACATGGCCGTCCTCGGCGATGAACGCCTCGCGCAACTGCCGCCCGACCTCGGTACGAATCGGGATGTTCTGAAGGTTCGGCTCGGTCGAGGACAGACGGCCGGTCTGCGCGCCGGTCAGGCTGTAGCTGGTGTGGACGCGGCCAGTCCTGGGGTTGATCTGCGCCTGAAGCGCGTCGGTATAGGTGCTCTTCAGCTTGGAAAGCTGGCGCCATTCCAGGATCTTGCGCACGATCTCCGCCGCCTCGCCGCCGTCGCGGGCCAGGCGTTCGAGTTCGGTCACGTCGGTCGAATAGACGCCCGACTTGCCCTTGCGCCCGCCCTTCAGGCCGAGCCGGTCGAACAGGATTTCACCCAGCTGCTTGGGGCTGCCGATGGTGAAGGGGGTGCCCGCCATCGCATGGATTTCGCCCTCCAGCGCGGCGATCTGCACCGAGAATTCGGTCGAGAGCTGCGACAGGCGGTCGCGATCGACCTTGATCCCGCGCCGCTCCATGCCCGCGATCACCGGCACCAGCGGGCGGTCGACCATCTCGTAGACGCGCGTCGCCTGCTCCATGGGCAGCCGCGCCTTGAACCGCTTCCACAGCCGCAGCGTGACGTCGGCATCCTCGGCGGCGTAGCGGGTGGCGAGTTTCAGATCGACCTCGTGGAAGCCGAGCTGCTTCTTGCCGGTGCCGACCACCTCCTTGAACGCGAGGCAGGTGTGCGACAGATGCGTCGCGGCCAGCTCGTCCATGCCATGGCCGTGCAGCCCCGCATCGAGATCGAAGCTCAGCACGATCGTGTCGTCATGCGGTGCGACGGCAATGCCGCGCTCGCCCAGCACGATCATGTCGAACTTCAGGTTCTGACCGATCTTCAGGACCGACGGGTCCTCGCACAGTGCCTTGATCCGCTCCAAGGCTTCGGCGACCGGAATCTGTACCGGCACCTCGGCCAGCAGGTCGGTGCCGCCATGGCCGAGCGGGATGTAGCACGCCTTGTTGGGCGCCAGGCACAGGCTGACCCCGACCAGTTCGGCCTGGGTCGCGTCGGTCGAGCTCGTCTCGGTATCGATCGCGACGAAACCCTGATGACGCGCATCGGCCACCCATTGGTCGAGCGTCGCCAGGTCCTGCACCGTGGTATAGCCGTCGAGATTACACGGCTCGTCATCGTCCATCGGGGCGGACGGAGCAGCCTCTCCGGCGGCGGGGGCGGGCGCGGCGTCATCGGTGATCTGGCCCATCTTGGCGATCAGCGAGCGGAAGCCGTGATGCTCCAGAAACGCGCGCAAGGGCGCATCCGGGATGGTCGGATGCAGCGCCAGTTCCTCCAGCGGCTGCGGCAGCGGCGCGTTGCACTCCAGCGTGACCAGCCGCTTCGACAGCCGCGCATTCTCGGCATGTTCGATGAGGTTGTCGCGCAGCTTGCCCTTCTTCATCTCGGGCGCGGCGGCGAGGACGGATTCCAGGTCGCCATGCTCGACGATCAGCTTGGAGGCGGTCTTGGGGCCGACGCCCGGCACGCCCGGCACGTTATCGACGCTGTCGCCCATCAGCGCGAGCACATCGCCCAGCTGCTTCGGCCCGACGCCGAACTTCTCCTGGACATAGGCTTCGCCCAGCCGCCGGTTGTTCATCGTGTCGAGCATGTCGAGGCTGCCATCCTCGACCAGCTGCATCAGATCCTTGTCGCCCGACACGATCGTGACCTGCCACCCCTGCGCCATCGCGGCGCGGGCATAGCAGGCGATCAGGTCGTCGGCCTCCAGCCCCATCTCCTCGATGCAGGGCAGCGAGAAGGCGCGGGTGGCCTCGCGGATCATCGGAAACTGGGGCACCAGATCGGGCGGGGGCGGGGGCCGATGCGCCTTATACTGGTCGTACATCTCGTTGCGGAAGGTCTTGGACGACTTGTCGAGGACCACCGCCATATGGGTCGGCCCGTCGGCGGCGTTGATCTCGTCCACCAGCTTCCAGAGCATGGTGGTATAGCCGTACACCGCTCCCACCGGCTCGCCATGCTTGTTCGTCAGCGGCGGCAGGCGGTGATAGGCGCGGAAGATATAGCCGGAGCCGTCGACGAGATAGAGATGGGGCATATGCTCGCGGTTTAGCGGATGCGGCGGAGGGTAAACAGCCCCTGATGTTAGCGGTTTTTCAGGGCTGTGGCGGATGGGCCACGCCATTGAGCGGTTTGTGGGGCGCACATGAGCAAGGATGCCGAAACGCAGCTTTGTGGGTGATGACGGCGCACTAACCAAAACAAGCCCCTCCCCTTCAGGGGAGGGGTTGGGGTGGGGCCTCTCCATCAGCGTTGCGCCTGCGGAAAGGCCCCACCCCCGGCCCCTCCCCTGAAGGGGAGGGGTGATCGAAGATCGAGTTGTTTCGCTAAAAATAGTAGTATTTTAGCGGGATTGGTTGTTTAAAATCCATATCGGTGCGCAGAAGATCGCGTTCTGCTTCTTCCAGTTCGGGCCGCAAATAGCTTGCCAGCGCCTTATTTGCCGCTCCTTCTGCCGCGTCGTAACGCTTCTTTACTCGCTCGTGTCGGTCAAAGTCGCGTATTCAATCCTGAAACGATCCGGCATCTGGAGTTGTCACAATAAATGAGCCTTCTGGCTTGAAAAATACATTCAACTATCGCACCGGTGGCCATTTGATATGATCGGTCAAAGGTTGGCAAACGCCAGTCATCTTGCGACAGTTGTACGCAATCAATTCGCCACCGCCACCGGCCCTCTCGGCGGTCCCGCCGCATTGGCCACCGCCGCCGCGACATTCTGGATCAGCTGTTGCCGCTGGCGGATATCCTCGGTCGTGTCGCCGATCATCACGGCAATCGCGAAGCGGCGGCCGTCGGGGGCGGTCAGCAAGCCGACATCGTTGAAGCCCGCATTGCGGCGGCCCAGATCCTGGCCGGTGCCGGTCTTGTGCGCGATCTGCCAGCCACTCGGCACGGCGGCGCGCAGGCGGGCATGGCCGGTGCGTGAGGCCTCCATCGTGTCGATCAGGATGCGGGTCGAGGTCTCCGACAGCAACTCGCCGCGCGCCAGCCGGGCGAGCGCATCGGCGATGGCGATCGGTGCGGCGCCGTCGGGCGGATCGCTGACATAAGCGTCGAGCGCGGCCTTGCGCGCCGCCGGATCGAGCCGGTTGCGTGCCGCCTGGAACGCGCCCGCCGCCGCGAAGGCGGGCTGCCACGTCAGACCGGCGGTCTTCGCCTGGAGCAGCCGCTCGCCGGGACCGAAGCGGATGTCGCCCAGCCGCTTGGCGGCGATCATCGCGCGCACCGCCTGCGGACCCCCGACATAGGTCAGCAGCCGGTCGTTCGCGGTATTGTCGCTCATCGTCAGCGCGCGGTTCAGCAACTCGCCGACCGTGGTGTGATAGCCATCGCCCTTGACCAGCATCGCGATCGGCTGGTGGAAGACGGTCAGGTCCTCGCGCCGCACGACGATCGGCTCGTCCAGCCGCGCCCGGCCCCGGTCGCGAAGGTCGAGCAGGGTGATCGCAACCCATAGCTTGGATACGGATTGCTGCGGCAGGCGCTGGCGACCGCCGACTTCGACCGTCCAGCCGTCATCGACGGCGCGCACGGCAATGCCCTTCTTGCCCGCGAAGGACGCGGAGAGACGGTTGATCGTCGACACCAGTTCGGCGGGGGCGGCGGGCGCCCGGCTGGGGCGGGGCGGGGGGAGCGGCATCGATACCGATACCTGGGGATCGGGCAAACCGGGCGCATGGGCGGTCGCACCGGGGCGTGAATCGGCTCCGCAGCCTGCCAACCCCAGGAGGAGAAACCCGGTAGGCCATGAACGCAGCCCACCGCTCGATACTCGCTTCGTCACCGCTGTACCCCGCTACACACCGGCATCCTTACGGGTTGACCCAATGGGGGAAATCCCCGCGCACAGGGCTTGCGACGAAAGGCGGCAAGCGCGCGACAAGATGCGAAACCTCCCCATTCCTCCCTGCAAGGGGAGGTGACGCGCGTAGCGCGTCGGAGGGGTATCCTGCTCTCGATAGGGTGGCACCCCTCCGTCAGGCCTGCGGCCTGCCACCTCCCCTTGCAGGGGAGGAATGGGGGTTCACGGAATCAGGATGGTGTCCACCGCCTCGTCCAGCGTCTCGGGATAATCGAGCGTATAGTGCAGCCCCCGGCTCTCCTTGCGATGGAGTGCGCAGTTGACGATCAGTTCCGCCGTCTGGAGCAGGTTACGCAGCTCGATCAGGTCGGGCGTGACGCGGAAATGGCCGTAATAATCGTTGATCTCGTCGGTCAGCATCCGGATGCGATGCTGGGCGCGTTCCAGCCGCTTGGTGGTGCGCACGATGCCGACATAATTCCACATGAAGCGGCGGATCTCGGTCCAGTTCTGCTTGATGACCACCTCTTCGTCCGAATCGGTGACGCGGCTTTCGTCCCAGGGGCGGATGGCGGGCGGTGGGGGCAGGTCGTCCCAATGCTGCGCGATATGGTTGGCGCACGCCTCGCCATAGACGAAGCATTCGAGCAGCGAGTTGGAGGCCAGCCGGTTCGCGCCGTGCAGGCCGGACTGGGTGACCTCGCCCGCCGCATAGAGACCGGGCAGGTCGGTTCGCCCGTCGCGGTCCACGATGACGCCGCCGCAGGTGTAATGCTGGGCGGGGACGACCGGGATCGGCTGCACCGTCATGTCGATGCCGAGCGAGAGCAGCTTTTCGTGGATGTTGGGGAAATGCTCGCGCACGAAAGCGGGTGGCTGGTGGCTGATGTCGAGATGGACATAGTCGAGGCCCAGCCGCTTGATCTCATGGTCGATCGCGCGCGCCACGATGTCGCGCGGCGCCAGTTCGGCGCGGGCATCGAAATCGGGCATGAAGCGATGCCCGGTCTCGGGGATCTTCAGGTGTCCGCCCTCGCCGCGAACCGCCTCGGTGATCAGGAAATTCTTGACCTGGGTGTTGTAGAGGCAGGTCGGGTGGAACTGCATGAACTCCATGTTGGAGACGCGCGCGCCCGCCCGCCACGCCATAGCGATGCCGTCGCCGGTCGCCCCCTTGGGCGCGGTCGAGAATTGATAGGTTCTCCCTGCGCCGCCCGTGGCCAGGATCGTCGCGCGCGCCTTGTGCAGCACCACGCGGCCCGTCCGCCGGTCGACGGCATAGATGCCCCAGACATGACCCGCCCCCGAATAGCGCATTTCGTGGCGGCTGGTCGCCAGGTCGATCGCGACCTGATCGGGGACCATGGTGATATTGGGATGCGCGTCCGCCGCCTTCAGCAGCGCGTCGAGCACCGCCCAGCCGGTCGCGTCCGCGACATGCACGATGCGGCGATGCGAATGCCCGCCCTCGCGCGTCAAATGCAGCATATTGCCCTCGGTCGCGAAGGGCACGCCCAGCTTCTGGAGCCGCTCGATCGCGGCGGGGGCGTTCTCGACCACGAACTCGACGGTGGCGCGGTCGTTCAGGCCCGCACCCGCGACCATCGTATCCTCGATATGGCTGTCGAACGTGTCGCCGGGTTCGAGGACGGCGGCGATCCCGCCTTGCGCCCAGGCAGTCGAGCCTTCGTTCAGCTTGCCCTTGGCCAGCACCGTCACCTTGAACCGGTCGGCCAGGTTCAGCGCGGCGGTCAGCCCGGCCGCGCCCGATCCGACGATCAGGATATCGGAATCGGTCATGCGCGGGCTCCTTGGGGCGCTGGGGTCATGGGGCACCCTCTGGCACGGACGCGGGGCGGTAACAACTTGTCCCGGGCGATGGCGCTTCCCACCTCGTGTCCATGACGCCGGCCCGGCCCGATTGGCGCGACCGTCTGCGCGCTGCGATCCCTACGGTACTGATCGTGGGGGGCATGGGCTATGCGCTGATCATAGGGCTGGGCTTTGCGCCGACCCTGCCGAGTCCGGCCGAGGCGCTGGACAGTTTCGACGTGCGTCCGCCCGCACCGCCCCCGCCGCCGCGCATCCAGCCCAAGCGGGTCCAGACCCACCGCCCGCGTGGTGCCGCCGCACCGCCCAATCTGCGGTCGCAGGCGACACAAGTCGTTGCGCCGCCGCCGGTGGTCGTGCTGCCGCCCGTCTCGCCGGTGATCGCCGCGCCGGTTGCGGGCACCGGCACGCAGGCCAGCCAGGGGGCATCGGACAAGCCCGGTCCCGGCACCGGTGCGGGTGGGATCGGCAATGGCACGGGCAGCGGCGGGTCGGGCGATGGCGACGGGTATGGCGACGAAACCCCGCCGCGCCGGATCAAGGGCCGCATCAAGGACTCCGACTATCCCCGCGAGGCCGCCGAGGCGGGTGTGAGCGGCAGCGTGACGGTGCGCTATTTCGTCAATGTCGACGGCCGGGTCAGCGGCTGCGTCGTGACCCGCAGCAGCGGCAACCGCGCGCTGGACGAGACGACGTGCAGCCTGATCGAGAAACGCTATCGCTACGACCCGTCGCGCGATGCGGACGGGCGGCCGGTGCGCTCGATCATCGTCGTCAGCCAGGATTGGATCCTGGAGCGCGAGCCGCCGGAGGGGCGGTGAGCTTTTGTTCGCGCGGAGGCGCGGAGAGGAGCAACCTGCCGCGCCAGCGGCCCTACGACCTCAAGCGGTTGATGAGATTCTGGCTTCGCCAAGCGGGCATCCACCTCCGCGTCTTCGCGTCTCCGCGCGAACCATTCTTCTTCGTCGGTCGATCACGCCGCGACGGGAAAGCGCAGCATCCGGTCGCGCACCGGCACCAGTGCTTCGGCAGGGCGACCGACGGCCTGGCGCAGGGCGGGGTGGTCCACGTCCAGCCCACCGGTCAGCGCGCCGAAGGCAGGCAGGATCAGCTTGTTCGCCGTGCCCACGAAGCAGCGCCGCGCGACCAGCTTGCCGCGCACCCGTAAGCGAAGCTTGGGGTGGAAATGCCCCGACAGTTCGGGCCGCGTCTCGGCCGGATCGGCTTCGTGGCGCAGGACGAGGCCATCGACCGCCGCCTCCTCTGCCACCGCGCCGCCGCAGCGATCGCGCATCATCGGATCATGGTTGCCGGTGATCCATGTCCAGTCGGTCGAGCCAGTCAGCGCCAGCAGCATCGCCCGCGCCTCGGGCAGCAGCCGGTCGCAGCCATCCACGTCATGGAAACTGTCGCCCAGGCACCAGACCTCCCGCGCCCCTGTCCGCGTAACGATCGCGGTCAGTTCGCTGAGTGTCGCCAGCGAGTCGTAGGGCGGCAGCATCTGTCCGCCGCCCGCATACCAGCTTGCCTTTTCCAGATGGAGATCGGCGACCAGCAACGCCCTCCGCGCAGGCCAGTAGAGTGCGCCATCGGCCAGCGCCTGGAATGCATGACCGCCGAACGAAAAGGGAACCATTTCACGCCCATGCGCTTGACGCCTGGCAATATCAAGCGTTTGCAAACGGTCGCCGAAAGCCCTTGCGTCAGGCGCGCATAAGCGTAAAGCGCGCCGTCCTTTTGGCACAGGGGGTTCCGGTGGGCATGACGGGGACGGCAACCGACATGAGGGGCGAGATGACGGGCCATTCGGCGCCATCGACCGACACGGGCGACGCGGGCGTGCGACGCCACCCCGCGCTGGTGGCATTGACCATCGGCGCGATCGGTGTCGTGTTCGGCGATATCGGCACCAGCCCGCTCTACGCCTTTCGCGAGGCGCTGGCGCAATCGGCGGGCGACGGCATCGACCCCGGCGAGATCCTGGGCGTGCTCAGCCTCGCGCTCTGGTCGCTGATCCTGGTCGTGACGATCAAATATGTCGTCTTCCTGATGCGCGCCGACAATCAGGGCGAGGGCGGGGTGCTGGCGCTCGCCGCGCTGGCCCGGCGGGCGGCGGGTGCGCGTTCGCGCATCGCGCTGGTGCTGGGCGCAGCGGGGGCGTCGCTCTTCTATGGCGATGCGATCATCACGCCCGCGCTGTCCGTGCTGTCCGCGATGGAGGGCCTGCGCACCATTCCCGCCGCCGCGTCGATCTTCGACGAGGGCGTGATCCGCATGTGCACGATCGTCATCCTGGTCGGGCTGTTCTTCATCCAGTCGCGCGGCACGGCACAGGTGTCGAAGCTGTTCGGGCCGATCTGTATCCTCTGGTTCCTCGTCATCGGCGGGTTGGGCATCTGGCATATTGCCGACGAACCCTCGATCGCGCGGGTCGTGTGGCCGGGTTATGGCGTCGGCTTCCTGGCCAGTCACGGCGTCGTCGGGCTATTCGTGCTGGGCGCGGTGTTCCTGACCGTCACCGGGGCCGAGGCACTGACTGCCGATATGGGGCATTTCGGTCGGCTGCCGATCCGCATCGGCTGGTTTTCGCTCGTCCTGCCCGCGCTGGCGCTCAACTATCTGGGGCAGGGGGCCTTTGCCCTTTCCACGCTCGAACAGGCGGCGGCGAGCGGCAAGCCCTTCACCAATCAGGACTGGTTCTTCCTGATGGCGCCCGAACCGCTTCGTCCGGCGCTGATCGTGCTGGCGGGGCTGGCGACGGTCATCGCGGCGCAGGCGGTCATCACCGGCGCCTTTTCGCTGACGCAACAGGCGATCCAGCTCGGCTTCCTGCCCCGGCTGCGAGTGCGCCAGACCTCGGCCGATTTCCAGGGCCAGATTTATCTGCCCGCGATCAACTGGATGCTGCTGTTCGGCGTGCTGGTGCTGGTGATCCAGTTCAAGACGTCCTCGGCGATGGCCGCCGCCTATGGCATCGCGGTGACGGGCACGATGGTCGTGACGACCTGCCTGGCCTATCTGGTCGTGCGCCACCGCTGGGGCTGGTCGCGGGCGCTCGCGCTGGCGGCGATCCTGCCCTTCCTGACGCTCGACCTGGTCTTTTTCGGCGCCAATATCCTGCGCGTGATCGAAGGGGGCTGGGTCCCGCTGCTGGTCGGGGCGGGCGTCGGCCTCGTCATCTATACCTGGGTGCGCGGGCGCGGGATCGTGTCGGCCTTCGAGAAGCGCCAGGCGATCCCGCTCGCCGATCTGGCCGCCGCGCTGGCCAAGCGCCCGCCGGAGCGGGTGCCGGGCACGGCGGTGTTCCTGACCGCCAACCCCGCCTCGGCACCGGGCGCGCTGCTCCACAATCTGAAGCACAACAAGGTGCTGCATGCGCAGAACCTGGTGATGACGATCCGCACCGCCGACCGCCCCTATGTGCCCGCCGAGCGCCGCGCCCATGTCGAGCGGCTGGACGACAATTTCGCGACCGTCACGCTGACCTATGGCTTCATGGAGAGCCCGGACGTGCCGCGCGACCTGCCGCGCGATCTGGGCGTCGAGAACAGGACGACCGGGCTGGACCCGATGAAGACCAGCTTCTTCATCGGCCGCAACACGCTGAAGCCCGAGGCGGAAAAGGGCATGCCGCTGTGGCAGGACCGGCTGTTCATGTTCCTGCAGCGCAATGCCAGCGACCCGACCGAGTTCCTGCGCATTCCGCCGGGCAAGGTGCTGGAACTGGGCGAGCAGGTGACGGTGTAACCCCCATTCCTCCCCAGGCTCGGCCTGGGGAGGGGGACCGCTCGGCGACGGCCGAGTGGCGGAGGGGCGAAGCCCGATGCCCCATCCTCTTCCCGGTTCTGGTTATGGGCGGGGCGTAGGGCCTTGCCCCTCCACCACTGGATGGCGTCCGGCGGTCCCCTCCCCATCGGGGATGGGGAGGAATGGGGCTACAGCGTGACCTTGGGCGGCTTGGCGGCTTCGACCGCGACCAGCACCATCTTTTCCCAGATCGCCGGATCGCCCGCATCGGCCATCGCCTGATCGGGTTCGCGCAGTGTGCGCAGCACGGCCAGTGCATCGGCCATATGATCGCGCCACTGCGCATCGACCAGCTTGGAGGCGGATTCGGAGTCGCCCTTAGCATTGGCGCTCAGCCGCTGGCCGCACAGCACGCGTGCGATGCGTTCGGCGGCGGGGGTGTGGGCAATATCCATGGCAACCTCTCCTGATGCGCGGAAATCGTTACGCGCTCAACGCGGGAGAGGGGGGAATGGTGCCAGCATCTGCGGCTGGGCACGCCCCTCCCGTAAACGGGAGGGATGGGGGAGGGTATGTCACAAGCGATGGTCTCGGCGAGACCCCTTTGCCCTCCCCAACCCCTCCCGCCTGCGGGAGGGGCTAAGAAGTCGTTCAGCCCTGCGCGCCGCGACCGGCACCGCCGCCGGGACGACCGCCACGACCACGGCCGCCGGCACCACCACCGCCGCTACGGCGACGCGGCTGGCGGCCCTGCGGCGCCCGCGAGTCCGTCGCACGCGGATGATGCGTGGCGCGCGGACGCGCCGGGTCACGCGGACGGTCGACGCGCGGCGCGGGGTCGGCGCCGATCGCCTTCACGCGCTGCGACTTGATCGTCTCGGCGCGCTTCACGAAGTCCGCGGGAAGCGGCACGACGGTGATCTTCTGCCGCGTCAGCTTCTCGATATC
Organism: Sphingomonas sp. Xoc002; assembly: GCF_050408055.1. Classification (NCBI taxonomy): domain Bacteria; kingdom Pseudomonadati; phylum Pseudomonadota; class Alphaproteobacteria; order Sphingomonadales; family Sphingomonadaceae; genus Sphingomonas; species Sphingomonas sp. Xoc002. Next base: position 85,836 of record NZ_CP191175.1, read on the forward strand.
CTTCAGATACGGACGCTCGTCCTCGGCGCAGAAGGCGATCGCCATGCCCGAACGACCGGCGCGCGCGGTGCGGCCGATGCGGTGGACATATTGCTCGGCGACGTTGGGCAACTCGAAGTTGAAGACGTGGCTGACGCCCGGAATGTCGATGCCGCGCGCGGCGATGTCGGTCGCCACCAGCACGCGGGTTTGCCCTGAGCGGAACTCGCCCAGCGCGCGCTCGCGCTGGCCCTGGCTCTTGTTGCCGTGGATCGCGTTGGCGGCGATGCCGTTGCCCGCCAGCAGCTTCACGACGCGGTCGGCGCCATGCTTGGTGCGGGTGAAGACCAGCGCCAGCTCGATCGCGGGATCGGCGAGCAGGATGGTCAGCAGCGCCTGCTTTTCCTGTTGCGTGACGAAGGTCACCGACTGGTCGACGCGCTCGGCGGTGGTCGACACCGGGGTCACGGTGACGGTCGCCGGATTGTCGAGGAACTTGTCGGCCAGGTCGCGGATCGCGGCGGGCATGGTGGCCGAGAAGAACAGGGTCTGACGCTTGCGCGGGATCATCTTCACGATGCGGCGCAGCGCGTGGATGAAGCCCAGGTCGAGCATCTGGTCGGCTTCGTCGAGCACCAGGATCTCGATCATCGACAGGTTCAGGAAGCCCTGCTCGACCAGGTCGATCAGGCGGCCGGGCGTCGCGACCAGGATATCGACGCCGCGCGACAGGTCCTGCCGGTTCTTGTTCAGGCTGGTCCCGCCGAAGACGGTCGCGACCGCCAGCTTGGAAAACTTGGCATAGCCCTTGGCATTTTCGGCGATCTGGCTGGCCAGTTCGCGCGTGGGGGCCAGGACGAGCATCCGGCAATGGGTCGGCAGGACGCGCTTGTTCGCCTCGACCAGACGCTGGATCGAGGGGAGGACGAAGGCCGCCGTCTTGCCGGTGCCGGTCTGCGCGATGCCGAGCAGGTCGCGGCCTTCCAGCAGCGTCGGGATCGAGTCGCGCTGGATCGGCGTGGGTTCGGAATAGCCCTTGGCTTCGAGCGCACGGACGAGCGGCTCGGCGAGGCCGAGTTCGGAAAAGGACATGGAATTACTTTCGATCATGGCGCGCGAGTCACGACAGGCCGCAAGCGCGGGCCGGGGTTGATGACACCCCGCGTGACAAGGGAAGCCTGAAGACAGGGTCGGGGCGGAGCCGGGACCAGATGGTCCGTTCACGCTGCGAGTGGACGCCTCGACGGGCGGGCATGTGCGCTGGCCATTGCCAAAAGTCAAGTTTCGGGCAGGATCACCACCCCAATGCGTGACAAGCGCGGACGGATGGTTACATCCGATACCAGTTAGCGAAGAGGAGTCCTGCATGAAACTCGCCAGTCTCAAGAACGGTCGCGACGGCAAGCTGGTCGTCGTGTCGAGCGATCTCGCCTGGTATGCGGATGCGGGGCATATCGTGCCGACGCTTCAGGCCGCACTCGACGATTGGGAGACGCACGCGCCGGCGCTCGCCAATCTGGCGACCGATCTGGATCATGAAGCGATTCCGCGTGCGCGCTTCCACGAGCATGACGCCGCCTCGCCCTTGCCGCGTGCCTATCAATGGGCGGACGGATCCGCCTATGTGAATCACGTCGCGCTCGTCCGCCAGGCGCGCGGGGCGGAACTGCCCGAAAGCTTCTGGCACGACCCGCTGATGTATCAGGGCGGCTCGGACGGATTTCTGGGGCCGCGCGACGCCATTCCACTGGCCGATGAAGGCTGGGGCTGCGACCTGGAGGGCGAGGTCGTCGTCGTCACCGGCGATGTGCCCATGGGTGCGAGCCGCGAGGAGGCGCTGGCGGCGATCCGGCTGGTCGGGCTGACCAACGACGTGTCGTTGCGCGGGTTGATCCCCGGCGAGCTGGCCAAGGGGTTCGGCTTCTTCCAGTCCAAGCCCGCCTCGGCCTTCTCCCCCGTCTTCGTGACGCCGGAGTCGCTGGGCGACTGGTGGCAGGACGGCAAGCTGCACCGCGTTCTGAAGGTCGACCTGAACGGCCAGCCCTTCGGTCGGGCGGATGCGGGGCAGGACATGACCTTCGATTTCGGGACTTTGGTCGCCCATGCCGCCAAGACCCGCGCGCTGGGGGCGGGGACGATCATCGGGTCGGGCACCGTGTCCAACCGCGATTCGGACGGCGGCCCGGGCAAGCCGGTCGCGGAGGGCGGTGTCGGCTATAGCTGCCTGGCCGAACTTCGCATGATCGAGACGATCCGCGGCGGCGAGGCGGTGACGCCGTTCCTGAAGAAGGGCGACACGGTCCGCATCTGGATGGAGGACGATCGCCACCATCCGATCTTCGGCGCGATCGAACAGACGGTCGAATAATCCCAAATCCTCCCCAAGCTGTGCTTGGGGAGGGGGACCATCGCGCAAGCGATGGTGGAGGGGCAGGGCCGCGCCATCACCGATCATCGAAGGCGTCCGGCATCGCCCCTCCACCACCGAGCTGACGCCCGGCGGTCCCCCTCCCCATCGGAGATGGGGAGGATTTAGGGGTTACTCCACCAAAGCGTCGATCGCCTCGGCCATGTCGATATCGCGCGCCGACAGCCCCCCTGCGTCATGGGTGGTCAGCACGATGTCGACCCGGTTCCAGACATTGGACCATTCGGGATGATGATCCGCCTTTTCCGCCAACAGGGCGACGCGGGTCATGAAGCCGAACGCCTCGTTGAAGTCGGCGAACACGAAACGGCGGCTGATCGCGTCGCGCGATTCGTCCCAGTCCCATTCGGTCAGGCCGTCCAGCGCCTCGTCCCGGTCCAGCTCGCTCAGCCGTTCCACCATTTCCGTCCCCTTGGCGTATCTTGTTCTTTTGACCGGCACAGCGGTAAGACGGCGGCCATGAGCGGGCAAGACGCGATTGGTGAAGCACCCGGTCCCGAGGTGATCGAGCGGATCGCGCGGGATACGATCGCGCGTCTGCCCGCCGCGTTCGCCGCGCATCTGGGCGATGTCGTCCTGATCGTCGAGGAATTCGCCGATGACGAGACGCTGGCCGCGCTGGGCCTCGACCATCCGCTGGACTTGACCGGCCTGTATCACGGGCGGCCGGTGGGTCAGAAAAGTTCGATGGATTCCGGCAGCCTGCCCGACCGCATCCATTTGTATCGCCGCGCGATCCTGGACGAATGGGTCGAGACGGGCGTGCGGCTCGACGATCTGGTCGTGCATGTGACGATCCATGAGATCGGCCATCATTTCGGCCTGTCCGACGACGACATGCACGCGCTGGAAGACGCCGTGGACGACGCCCGCGCGTGATCCTCGACCTGTCCCAGGTCGCCTGCGCACGCGGCGGGCGGCTGCTCTTCACGCATCTGTCACTGTCCCTGGCGGCGGGCGAGGCGGTGGTCGTCACTGGCCCCAACGGCATCGGCAAGTCGAGCCTGCTGCGTCTCGCCGCCGGGCTGATCGCGCCGTTCGAGGGGCGCGTCACCCGGTCGGGGCGCATCGCCCTGGCGACCGAGGATCTCGCGCTCGATACGGAGCGGCGGCTGGGGGAGGCGCTGTCCTTCTGGGCGCGGCTCGACGGGTTGGCGGGGGCGGATCGGCGGGTCGCCGCGGCGCTCGATACGGTCGGGCTGGGCAAGCTCGCCGATGTGCCGGTGCGTCTGCTCTCGACCGGGCAGCGGCGGCGGGCGGGGCTGGCACGGGTGCTGGCGGCGCAGGCCCCGCTCTGGCTGCTCGACGAGCCGGGCAATGGACTGGACGTCGCGGGTGTTGCGATGCTGGAGCGGGCCATCGCGGATCATCGTGCGGCGGGCGGCGCGGTGCTGCTGACCACGCACCAGCCGCTGGCGTTGACGGACACGCGGATACTCGCGCTGGACGGGTACGTCCCGGCATGACCACGGCCATGACCCTTGTGGCGACCCTGGTCGCGCGCGACGTACGGCGCGGCTATGCCGGGGGCGGGGCGGGGCTGGTCTGCGGCTTCTTCCTGCTGGCGGTGGTGCTCTTCCCCTTTGCGATCGGGCCCGACCGGGCGGTGCTGATGCGCATGGGTGCGGGCGCGATCTGGGTCGCGGCGCTGCTGGCCGCGCTGCTGCCGGTCGAGCGGCTGGTCGCGCCCGATGTCGAATCGGGATGGTTCGACCAGATTCGCGTCCACGGCCTGTCGCTGCCGCTGGTGATGGCGCTGCGGATCGTCGCCCACTGGCTGGCCTTTGCGCCGCCGCTGATGCTGTCCGCGCTCGTAGCGGCCGGGCTGTTCGGACTGGAGACGGCGGCGCTGGTGCGGGTCGAGGCGGGGTTGCTGCTCGGCACCCCCGGGCTGGCGGCGCTGGCGGTGGCGACGGGGGCGCTGACCGCCGGATTGCGCGGCGCCGGAGGGCTGGCCGGGCTGCTCCTGCTGCCGCTTGCGCTGCCGCTGCTGATCTTCGGGGCGGGCAGCGGCGACATGGGCGCGCCGAAGCTGCTGGCGGCGGTGTCGCTGATGCTGGTCGCGGGCGCGCCGTGGATCGCGGCGGCGGCGATCCGATCGGTGCGTGATTGAGGTGACGGGCGAAGCGAAAGCGATCGCGCGCGCCTTCGACGCGGCCTCGACCTATGACGCGCATGCGGTGGTGCAGCGGCAGGTCGCCGACTGGCTGGCCGAACGGATCGTCGCGGTGGCCCCGCCCGCCCCGCGCGTGCTGGAAGTGGGGTGCGGGACCGGCTTTCTGACGGCTGCGACCTTGCCGCGATTGGCCAATCCCGACTGGCTGATGACCGACATCGCGCCCGCCATGCTGGCGCGGGGCCTTGCCAAGCATCCGGGCGTGCGCGGGTGGGTGATGGATGGCGAGTATCCCGATCTGCCGGGCGAGGCGCCGTTCGACCTGATCGTCAGCAGCCTGGCGGTGCAATGGTTCGGCGATATGGAGGCGGGCTTGCGGCGGCTGGCCGGGTTGCTGGCGCCTGGCGGCCGGATACTGGCGACGACGCTGGTCCGGGGGACCTTCGCGGCCTGGCATGAGGCGCACCGGGCGGAGGGGCATGAGGCGGGGAGTCCGGTCTATCCGCCGGTCGAGGCGCTGGGCTGGCCGGTCCAGACCCGGCGGTTCGAGCAGCGGCACGAATCGGCGGCGGACTTCATGCGCGCGCTACGGGCGATCGGGGCGGGGACACCGCGCGAGGGGCATCGTCCGATCCCGCCGGGCGCGATGCGGCGGATCGCCAGGCGGTTCGAGGCAGGCGGGGCGGTGGCGGCCTATGAGGTCGCGTTGATCGAAATCCTCGCCCCCCGTTCAGCCTGAGCGAATTCCAAGGCCGCGCCGGATCATCGCGGCGGGGCGGGGGCGGGCCTTACCGGCTCCACCGCGCCCAGATGGCGGTGGGCAGGGTCAGGCCGCGGGCTTCCTCGCGCACGCCGAGTTCGCCGCATTCCACCTTGCCGGGCAGGTCGGCCATCACCTGGCGCATCATCTCGCCGATCGCCATCGCCGACATGCGCACGGCGTACACCGTCAGGAACAGGAAGCGTGAATTGGCGTCCAGCAGCTGGCGGCAATTGGCGATCAGACCCGGCAGGTCTTCCTCCAGCCGCCAGACCTCGCCCTCCGGCCCGCGTCCATACTTCGGCGGGTCGAGCAGGATGCCGTCATAGCGCCGTCCGCGCCGCACCTCGCGCGCGACGAACTTGGCGGCATCGTCGATGATCCAGCGGACCGGCGCATCGCCCAGACCCGACAGCATCGCATTGCCGCGTGCCGCCTCGACCGATTTCTTGGACGCGTCGACATGGACCATCTTGGCGCCCGCGCTCGCCATCGCCAGCGTGCCGACGCCGGTATAGCCGAACAGGTTCATGCATTCGGGCTCGGCCATCCCGTCGACCTGCTCGCGCATCCAGCTCCACACCGGCGCCATGTCGGGGAAAAAGCCCAGATGGCGGAACGGCGTGTTCTGCGCGGTGAAGCGCACCTCGTTCCACTTGAGCGGCCAGCCGTCGCGCGGGACCGGTTCGTTGAAGTTCCAGCGGCCGCCGCCATCCTCGTCCGATCCGGGCACGAACTCGGCCGCCGCGCGCCAGTCGGTGGTCGCGGGGGCCCACATCGCCTGCGGTTCGGGGCGGATGAAGCGGAACCGGCCATAGCGTTCCAGCTTGCGGCCATGGCCGGAGTCGACCAGCCCGTAATCCGCCCAGGGCTCGCCGATCATCGTTTCGAGTTTCATGGGAGTGCGTTAGCGCAAACCATGCCCGTCGATAAAGGCCGTCACCGCGTCGAAGGTGGCGGGCAGGGTGGTATAGCGTTCCTCGCGCTCGAACAGGTCGCCGACGCGGCGGGGCAGCGCGGGGCGGCTGCCGGTCGCGCGCTCGACCGCATCGGTGAACTTGGCCGGGTGCGCGGTGGCCAGCGTCACCACCGGCACGTCCAGCCCGCTCTTGCGCGCGGCGGACAGGGCGATGCCGGTATGCGGGTCGAGGATCTGCCCGGCCTCGTCCGCCGCCCAGCGCATCGCGCGGCTCATGTCGTCGGCATCGACGCGCGCGCTGGTGAAGAGCGGGGCGATATTCTGGCTCTGCGCATTGGTCAGCCGCATCGCGCCCGTGCCCTCGAAGCCCTTCATCTGCGCGGCCAGCGCGGCGCCGTCACGGCCATTGGCGTCGAACAGCAGCCGCTCGAAATTCGAGCTGACTTGAATGTCCATCGAAGGGGTGGCGGTCGCCTGGACCTGCCCCTTGGAATAATCGCCCGACGACAGCGCGCGGTGGAGGATGTCGTTGACGTTGGTCGCGACGATCAGCCGCTCGACGGGCAGGCCCATGCGCGCCGCGACATACCCCGCGAACACGTCGCCGAAATTGCCCGTCGGCACCGAGAAGGCGATGGCCTTGCCCGGCGCGCCCAGCCGGACGGCGGCGTAGAAATAATAGACGACCTGCGCCATCAACCGCGCCCAGTTGATCGAATTGACTGCCGACAGGGTGTGGCGGTCGGCAAAGGCGCGGTCGTTGAACATCGCCTTCACCAGCGCCTGCGCGTCGTCGAAATTGCCCTCGATCGCGATGTTGTGGACGTTGGGGGCGAGCACCGTCGTCATCTGGCGGCGCTGGATCTCGGTCACGCGGCCCGCCGGGTGCAGCATGAAGATGTCGATATTGGCACGCCCCGCCACCGCATCGATCGCGGCCGAGCCGGTGTCGCCGCTGGTCGCGCCGACGATGGTCAGGCGGGTGTCGGTGCCTCGCAGGAACCGCTCGAACAACAGGCCCAGCATCTGGAGCGCGACGTCCTTGAACGCCAGCGTGGGGCCGTGGAACAGCTCCAGCAGCCACTGGTCGTGGTCGAGCTGGACCAAAGGCGTGACGGCCGCGTGCGAGAAGCGACCATAGGCGGTGTCGCACAGAGTCTGGAGTTCCTCTGCGGTCAGGCTGTCGCCGATGAACGGCGTCATGATCTTTGCGGCGGTCTGCGCATAGGACAGGCCCGCCAGCCCCTCGATCTCTTCGCGGGTCAGGGTCGGCCAGGTCTCGGGCACGTAGAGCCCGCCATCGCTGGCGAGACCGGCCAGGGTCGCGCCCCGGAAATCGAGGACGGGGGCGGAGCCACGGGTACTGTGATAGCGCATGATGCACTGCGGCTTAACGGGGAGCGTTGCGTACCACAACCATTCGATTGCGCCGGGCGACTGCCAAAACATAGATAATTGCGGCGATGGCGGCAAAGAGGAACCATTGCAGCGCATAGGCGAGATGGTTGTTGGGTATTCCGCCGATCCCCGGGCGGGGATTCGCGTCGAGGCCGGGGGCAGGGGTGTCGGCGACCAGCAGCATGTCCTGCGGCCGATGGTCGAAGGCGGACTGGAGCAACGAACGGCTGTCGGGCGCATGGGAGACATAGCCGCTCACCCGACCGCCCGGCCAATGGCTCACCGCGCGCGGATCATGGGTCGTGCCCAGTTGCACCTGCAGCGATCCCTGCGGCACCGAACAGGTGGCGATCAGGCGGAATCCCGCCGCCCCGGCACCTGCGCGGCGGATGGCGAGGGGCGGGCGGCAATCGGCGACCGTACGGCGGAAGAGCAGGCTGTCGTCCGGGAAAAGCGGAAAGGCGATGACGGGGCGCGCCGGATTGGCGGCGAGCTGCGCCAGATAGGCTTCCTTCCGCGGCAGCCGGTCGAGCAACTGCCACAGGCCCAGCGCGATCATCGCCGCGACCGCCAGACCGACGATCAGCGTGGGGAGGATCGGCAGGCGCTTCACGCGTCGTCCGCGTCGTCTTCGGGACGAACCACGGCCCCCTCACGCGCCTCGTTGCGATATTCGGCCGCCATCAGCGCGCCCTTGGCGATGCGCAAGCTATAGACCACGCCGATCGCGGTCAGCGGCAGCCAGATCGCCATTTGCAGCCACAACGGCGGATGCAGGGTCAGCTCGACGGTGATGGCCGCGATGGTGATGATCGTGCCCAGGATCAGCGTCAGGAACGCGGCCGGGCCATCGCCGACATTGAAGCGGGTGAAGTCCAGCCCGCACGCGGCGCACGCATCGGCAAAGGTCGTCACCTTCGTCGAGAAGACCGGCCCTGCAAACAAATGGGGCTGGCCGCAACGCGGACACAGCCCCTGAAATGCCGCCTGCGCGATGGTCGGAGGCGTAAACTCAGCCACTATGAACCGGCGCGCCCCAGCCACCCCAGACATAGATGGTGACGAACAGGAACAGCCACACCACGTCGACGAAATGCCAGTACCAGGCCGCCGCCTCGAACCCGAAATGCTGGCGGGGCGTGAAGTCGCCGCGATAGGCGCGGATCAGGCAGACGATCAGGAAGACGGTGCCGACGATGACGTGGAAACCATGGAAGCCGGTCGCCATGAAGAAGGCCGCGCCATAGTTGATGCCCTTGAACGGGAAGGGCGCGTGCATGTATTCATAGGCCTGGATCGCGCTGAAGATCAGGCCCAGGATCACGGTCAGCCACAGGCCCTTGAGCACGCCGTCGCGGTCGCCCACGCCCAGCGCACCCCACAGGCCGCGCTTCTCGCCGCCGCGCTGGTTGTGGATCAGCGCATGATGCGCCCAGGTGACGGTGGTGCCGCTGGTCAGCAGGATCAGCGTGTTGAGAAGCGGCAGCTTGAAGGCATCGATCACCTCCAGCCCCTTGGGCGGCCAGGTCGCGGCGATGGCGGCGGCGCCCTCGGTCGCGCGTTCGACCTGTCCGTCGACGAAGCTCATCGCGGTCGGGAACAGCGCGAAGTCGAAAAAGGCCCAGAACCAGCCGACGAAGAACATCACTTCCGATGCGATGAACAGGATCATGCCGTATCGGAAATGCAGTTGGACGACGGGGGTATGGTCGCCATGATGCGCCTCGCGCACCACGTCCGCCCACCAGCTGCCCATGCAGAACAGCACCGCCGCCAGGCCCGCCAGGAACGCCCAGCCGCCGCCCTGCACGCTGTGCATCCACATGATCGCGCCGGAGGCCATCAACAGCGCCGACATCGAACTGGCCAGCGGCCAGGGGCTCGGCGGCAGGATATGATAGTCGTGGTTCTTCGCGCCAGCCATGATCCCGTCCCTATGTTTTTGCTATTTTGGGGACAGGCTAACCCGCTTTCTTCGCCGAATCCACCGGGTAAAATGTGTAGGACAGGGTGATGGTCTCGATGTCGCGCGCGTCGGGGTCGTTCAGGATCTTCGGGTCGATGAAGAAGATGACCGGCATCCGCGCCGTCTCGCCGGGCTTCAGCGTCTGCTGGGTGAAGCAGAAGCATTGGATCTTGGTGAAATAGCGGCCTGCCTGATCGGGGGTGACGTTGAAGGTCGCGGTGCCGGTGACCGGCACCTTCGCATTGTTGGTGGCGGTGAAGAACACCATGTCGCGCGCCCCGATATCGACGGTCTCGTGCGGGTTCTCGGGCTTGAAGGTCCAGGCGAGGCGCGAGGAGACATTGGCGTCGAAATTGACCGTAATCTGGCGGTGGACGCTGCCGGGGGCGCGGGCGCCCCGCTGGGTCGTGCCCTGATAACCCGTCACCTGGCAGAACATGCGGTAGAGCGGCACGCTGGCAAAGGCGAGGCCGGTCATGAACACCACGCCCAGAACCGCGAACACGACCGTCCGTGTCTGGCGGGTCAGTCGCATCAGTGCATGCCCGACCGGATTTTCGACAGGGTGATGAAGAAGATCAGCACCACCAGAAAGCCGAGCAGCAAGGCCATGGCGGTGGCACGGGCGCGCTGCTTGGCGCGAATCCGATTCGAATCGTCAGGCGTCATGCCCAACGATCCACCACCAGCGCGCCAAAGAGAAGGAAAAGATAGAGAATCGAATATTTGAACAGCCGCTTCTCGGGCTTCATCGAATCCTCGGGCTGGGTATGGCGGAAGGCGACGATCGCGGCATAGGCGGCGAACAACGCGGTCCCGGCGGTCGCGATCACGCCATAGATCGAACCCGTCAGCCCCAGCGGCCAGGGCGCGACGGCGGCGATCGCCATCGGGATGGTGTAGAGCCCGATCTGCGCGCGCGTCACCCGCTCGCCCGCCACCACGGGCAGCATCGGCACGCCCGCATTAGCGTAATCGGTCTTCACGAACAGCGCGAGCGCCCAGAAATGCGGCGGCGTCCACAGAAAGACCAGGCTGAACAGCAGGAAGGGGAGGAGCGCGACCTCACCCGTCGCGGCGGCCCAGCCGATCAGCGGGGGAAACGCACCCGCCGCCCCGCCGATGACGATATTCTGCGGCGTCCGCCGCTTCAGCCAGACGGTGTAGACCAGCACATAGAACAGGATCGAGACGGTCAGGATGCCGGCGGCAACATAATTGACCGCCAGCCCCATCAGCAGAACCGAGAAACAGGCAAGCCCCACGCCGAAGTGCAGCGCCGATTCGCGGGTCATGCGACCGGCGGGCAGCGGCCGTTTGGCGGTGCGCTTCATCAGCGCGTCGAGGTCGGCCTCATACCATTGGTTCAGCGCCCCCGCAGCGCCTGCGCCCAGCGCGATGCACAATATGGCGGTGAAGCCGATGACCGGATCGACGCCGACAGGGGCCGCCAGCATCCCGCACAGGCCGGTGAACACCACCAGCGTCATCACCCGCGGCTTGGTGAGCGCCAGGAAGTCGCGCCAGTCGGCGGGAACGAAGACGGAGGAGGGAATGCTGGACATGGGAGCCCCGCATATAGGGCTTGGCGGGGAGGGGGGCAATCGAAGCGGGTGTCTTGGAAGGATACTCCCGCTCGCCCAAAGCGCACCCCCTCCCGCAGGCGGGAGGGGGATGGGGGGAGGGCTGGGGCTCTCACCGAGACCATCGCCCGTGGCCTTGCCCTCCCCCATCCCCTCCCGCCTGCGGGAGGGGCGTGAGACTCAATACCGTTACGCCTGCTTCAACGTCGCCATGTCGATGACGAAGCGATACTTCACATCGCTCTTCTGCATCCGGTCATAGGCGGTGTTGACCTCGTCCATCGCGATCATCTCGATGTCGGCGGTCAGGCCATGCTCATGACAGAAATCGAGCATCTCCTGCGTCTCGGCGATGCCGCCGATCAGCGAGCCCGCCAGCGAACGGCGGCGGAAGACGAGGTTGCCGACCGAAGGCGACGGGTGCGGCGAATCGGGTACGCCGACCAGCGTCATCGTGCCGTCGCGCTTCAGCAGCATCAGGAACGCGTCGAGATTGTGCGGCGCGGCCACCGTGTTCAGGATGAAGTCGAAGCTGTTGGCATGTTCCGCCATCTGCGCCTCGTCCTTCGACACGATCAGGCCCTTGGCGCCCAGCCGCTTGGCATCCTCGGCCTTGTTGGGCGAGGTCGAGAAGACATGGACCTCGGCCCCCATGGCGGCGGCGATCTTCACGCCCATATGGCCCAGACCGCCGAGACCGACGATGCCGACCTTCTGGCCCGGCCCGACCTTCCAGTGGCGCAGCGGCGAATAGGTGGTGATGCCCGCGCACAGCAGCGGCGCGACGGCGGCCAGATCGCCCTTGTCATGGTTGATCTTCAGCACGAAGCCTTCCTTGACCACGATATGGTCGGAATAGCCGCCAAAGGTATGGCCGCCCAGCACGGGATCGGGGCCGTTATAGGTACCGACGAAGCCGGTCGTCTCGCAATATTGCTCTTCGCCGTCATGGCAGGACGGGCAGTGGCCGCAGCTGTCGACCATGCAGCCGACGCCGACCAGGTCGCCGACCTTGTACCGGGTCACGTCGCCGCCGATAGCGGTCACGCGGCCGACGATCTCATGCCCCGGCACGCACGGATATTGGGTGCCCGCCCATTCGCCGCGCGCGGTGTGCAGGTCGGAATGGCAGACGCCGCAATAAAGGATGTCGATCGCGACATCGTCGCCCTGCGGGTCGCGACGCTCGAAGGAGAAGGGGGCGAGCGGGGTTTCGGCCGACTGGGCGGCATAACCCTTGGCGGGAGTGGGCATGGAAGCTCCTCTGGAATCTGTATCGCGACCGGACGGGCGCGGCCGCCCATATGGGGGCCGCGCGGTTCGGTGCCAGACGATCCGAGGGTTAAGTTTTCCGATTGGCGATGATCGGAGAATTGCCTCAAATCAATATGTTATATTATCACAAGGCGCTCAGCCTATCCCATGAACCCCTGATTCCAGGTCGAGGAGTCGTAGTTGCCGATATTGGGCAACACGGTCCGCAAGCCGCCGGAATCGATCCCGAACCAGCTGGCCAGGGTCGCGGCATATTGGTCGACCGACATGGTGGGGATCAGGCGGCCCTGACCGACATCGTCATTGGTGTTGGTGCCGACGATCGGTGCCTTGCCATAGAAACGCTGACCCTTCACCGCGCCGCCGACGATGAAGTGCATGCCGCCCCAGCCATGGTCCGACCCGTCATCGTTCGACTGGAGCGTGCGGCCGAAGTCCGACGCGGTGAAGCTGGTCACCTGATTGGCGACGCCCATCGCGGCGGTGGTGTCGTAAAAGGCCTTCATCGCCGAGGAGATCTTGGCGAGCAGCCCCGGATGCTGCGCGACCAGATTGTCGTGCAGGTCGAACCCGCCCATCGACACGAAGAACACCTGCCGCTTCAGCCCCAGCGTCTGGTTCACCGCGATCATCCGCGCGACCATCTTCAGCTGGTCGGCAAGCGTGTTGTTCGAGGGGAAGAGCGGGAAACTGGTGGCGGGCGCCCCGGCCAGCGCGCTGCTCAACTGGGCCTGGATGTCGAGCGACCGCTTGCTGATCCGCGCATGTTCGTTGGCCATCGCAAGGCCGGTCTCGGTCGTCATCAGCGCGCGCAGCGTGTCGAGCGCGGTCGACGATCCATACAGTGTGCGGCTGCTGTTCAGCAGGGCGATCGGGCCGCCGGTGCCGACCGAATATTGGATGGCGTTGCGCCCGGTCAGGTACACCGCATTGCCGCTGGTGTTGATGCAGGTCAGCGCGGCATTGCCGTTGCCGTTCTGGAACACGTCGCCGATCCGCCCGCCCCAGCCGCTGCCCGCACCCTCCGGGCTGGACGCCTGGAAGAAGCTCTGCTGATCATTGTGGCTGAACAGCTTGGGCGGCAGTTGCACGGTGCGGCGCTGATACTGGCTCTTGGTCGTCGGTTCGACCAGTGTGCCGACGTTCAGCGCGACCGCCATCTTTCCGGCGGCGAACAACTGGCTCATCTCCGGCATGCTCGGCGACAGCGCATAGGCGCGGCCATCGGGCAGGGCGACCGTCGGGTTCAGCACGGTCCCCGCCAGCACGTCGCGCTGATAGCCGATATTGGCGCGCGCCGCGCGATAGGCGGCAAAGCTGCCCTCGTCATACGGCACCAGCGTGTTGGCATAGTCGTTGCCGCCATAGAGGAACACGCACACCAGCGCCTTATAGTCGGACGCGGTGGCGGCGGCGGCCTCGCCGATCGCGGCCAGGCTGGAGACGAAGGGGGTGGCGGTCCCGGCCAGGCCGAGCAGCGCGCTGCGCTTCAGGAAGGCGCGTCTGGACTGATCTTGCATCATGCTCATCACCGCAGGGTCAGGTAATCGGGGGAGGCCATCGTCAGCAGGATCGCGATGCCGACGCGGTTGATCGGGCCATTGGCGGCGGTGGCGGACACGCTGTCCACCGCCGCGCGGATCGAGGCCAGGGTGGCGGCGGACAATTGCCCGGCGGCGAGGACCAGATTGACCTCGTCGAGCAGCGCCTTGCTGTCGGCGGCCAGCGTCAGGATGTCGGTGTAATCGGCCTTCACGTCGCCGATGCCGTTGGCGATCAGGCCGTACATGAAGTTCACATAACCGACGACGCTCTGTTCGTTGGTGATCTGGAACTCGGGCGCGACCAGGCCGCTGCTCGCCAGGTTGGTGCCGGGCGGGGTATAGCCGGGACGATAGAAATTGAAGACCGAGGGGCTGTGCCCCTTGGCCTGGCCCAGCCGGTTCGCCGGATTGGTGGTGTCGCCGATCAGCCAGGCGTTGGAGGGCGAGGTCGCCTTGAACGCCCGTGCCCAGCCGGTCAGGCGCAGCACGGGTTCGCGCAGCTTGCCCGCGGTGGCGGCGGTCGGCACGTTGCGTGCCTCGCTGTCGAGCAGGATGGCGCGGATCACCGCCTTCATGTCGCCGCGCACGCCCTGACCGTTATCGGCGAACTTGGTGGCGACGCGGGTGACATAGCCGGGCGAGGGGTTGCTGGTCACCAGCCGCTGGATCAGCTGTTTCGCAATGAAGGGCGGCACATTGGGATGGGCGAGGATCGTATCCAGCGCGGCCGAGATCGCGGCCATGCCGCCGCCGCTGACCGTGGTGCCCAGAAAGGTCGAGGCGCCGGTTTCGTTGAGCGAGGCGTTCATGACCAGCGGCTGGCGCAGGCGGGCGGGGGTGTTGCTGTCGGTGCTGGTCGGGACCAGCCCGGTGAAGACGCGCGCCAGCCCGGTCACATCGGCCTGGCCATAGGTGTCGATCGTCTGGCCGCCGTTCAGCTTGGGCGTGCCGTCCATGTTCAACTGGCTGACGCCCAGCGTGAACAGCTGCATCAGCTCGCGTGCGTAATTCTCGTCGGGCTGGGTGCCGGTGGTCGGGTTGGCCTTGCGATTGTAGAGATAGGTCAGGAAATTACCCATCGCATAGCTGGTCGTCACCGCGCCCAGCAGGTCGCGGTAATTGCCGAAGGCGTTGTCGAGCAGAAGATCGACATAGGCCCCCATCGCATAGGCGCGCCACGTATCGCTGGACTGGTCGATGCCGACGACCAGGATGTCGAGCAGCGCCATGCCGACCCGCTGGCGCAACTGGTCGGGTTCGACGATCATCTGCCGCCACATGGACGGGTCGAAGCCGTTGATCGAATTCATCTTGGCCGAGTCGAAGCCGTTCGCGGTCAGCCAGTCCCAGTGGCTCGTGGCGCGGGGCAGGGCGAACTGGTCGGTCAGCCAGCCGTCATAACCGCGCGAGACGACGGCATCGATGGTGCTACGGGTGGCGCCCATCGTCGCCTGCGCCAGGAAGCGGCTGGCCTCGGTGGCGGTGGGCGGCGCGGTGACGACGACGATCGGGGTGGAGCTGGATGTATCGGTCGGCGTACCGGCATTGCCGGCGGGTGTGGCGCTCGTCGTGCCCCCGCCCGTGCCACCGCCGCCGCCGCACGCGGCCAGCGCGACCAGCGGCAACAGCGCGCTGCCCTTTCCCGCCCGCGCCAGGACGCCGATCGTCTCGCCCGGTATCGCAGGCGCGGCCGTCCCGTCGGTGGCGGTGGCCGCCATCGGCGACGCGTCCCGCTCGTCCCACCCCGTCATGTGTCGAAATCCCGCTAGGCCCGCCTGTCTGCGGACCCGCCGAAAATGCCGCGAAGTTGGATAACAAACCGTGAAAAGGTTCCACGCTTCGTCGCATATCGCGATAAGCCGAGCCGATCGCATGACATTGCGAAACCGCAATGAAAAAGGCCCCGGAGCAAAGCTCCGAGGCCCCTTCCGGATGGGGTGGCCGGGATCAGTCGATGCGCGGCAGCGTCTCGAACTGGTGATAGGGCGGCGGGCTGGACAACGTCCATTCCAGCGTCGTCGCGCCTTCGCCCCAGGGATTGTCGCCCGCGGGCTTGCCCGCGATCAGCGACCAGATCAGGTTGATGAAGAAGATCGCCATGCCCGCGGCCATGATCTCATAGCCGTGGGTCGCAACGTTGTTCCACAGCGCGAAGGCGTCCGGATAGTCCGGATAGCGGCGCGGCATGCCCTGCAACCCCAGGAAGTGCATCGGGAAGAACAACAGGTTCACGCCCGCGAAGAACACCCAGAAATGCAGCTGGCCGAGCAGCTCGCTATACATCTTCCCCGACATCTTGGGGAACCAGTAATAGAAGCCCGCGAACAGCGCGAACACGGCGCCCAGCGACAGGACGTAGTGGAAGTGCGCCACGACATAATAGGTGTCGTGCATGTAATCGTCGATGCCGCCATTCGCCAGCACGACGCCGGTCACGCCGCCGACCGTGAACATGAAGATGAAGCCGATTGCCCAGACCATCGGCGTCTTGAACGACAGCGATCCGCCCCACATGGTCGCGATCCACGAGAAGATCTTGATGCCGGTCGGCACCGCGATGATCATCGTCGCGGCGGTGAAGTACATCTTGGTGTTCACCGACAGGCCGGTGGCGAACATGTGGTGTGCCCACACGACGAAGCCGACCACGCCGATCGCGACCATGGCGTATGCCATGCCGAGATAGCCGAAGACGGGCTTGCGGCTGAAGGTCGCGATGATCTGGCTGACGATGCCGAAGCCCGGCAGGATCATGATGTACACTTCGGGGTGGCCGAAGAACCAGAAGAGATGCTGGTACAGGATCGGATCGCCGCCCCCGGCGGGGTCGAAGAAGGTCGTGCCGAAGTTGCGATCGGTCAGCAGCATGGTGATCGCGGCGGCCAGCACCGGCAGCGACAGCAGCAGCAGGAAGGCGGTGACCAGCACCGACCAGACGAACAGCGGCATCTTGTGCAGCGTCATGCCCGGCGCGCGCATGTTGAAGATGGTGGTGATGAAGTTGATCGCCCCCAGGATCGACGAGGCGCCCGCCAGGTGGAGCGACAGGATCGCCATGTCGACCGACGGACCCGGCTCGCCGAAGGTCGATAGCGGGGCATAGGCGGTCCAGCCGACCCCCGCGCCCGACCCGAAGAAGGGCGAGGCGAGCAGCAGGGTGAAGGCCGGGATCAGCAGCCAGAAGGACACGTTGTTCATGCGCGGGAAGGCCATGTCGGGCGCGCCGATCATGATCGGCACGAACCAGTTGCCGAACCCGCCGATCATCGCGGGCATGACCATGAAGAACACCATGATCAGGCCGTGCGCGGTGATCAGCACGTTCCACAGGTGGAGCGACTGGTCGAGGCTCTGCGCGCCGCCGTGGAGCATCCCCGCCCAGATACCCAGATACTGGATGCCCGGCTCGCGCAGCTCGGCCCGCATCAGGCCGGAGATGCCGCCGCCGATGATCCCCGCCACGATGGCGAAGATCAGATAGAGGGTACCGATATCCTTGTGGTTGGTCGACAGGAACCAGCGCGCGAAGAAGCCGGGCTTGTGGTCGGCGTCATGGTGCGCGTGGTGATGATCCTCATGACCGACGAATGCCGATCCGGGGTGAAGTGCGGTGTCGGTCATGGCTTATTGTCCAGCGTTGCCGGGGCCGGCCGGATTTCCGGTGGCGCCCTGCGCGGAAGAAGGGGACTGGGCGGGGGTGGCCATGTTGTCGGCCGGACCGGTGACCGCCTCGGCCGCATCGGCCTGGGTGGCTTCGACCTTCGAACCCTCGGCACCCGGCTGCGGGATGACCGCCGCCGACGGCGCGACCGAACCCGGCATCTTGCCGCCCTTGGCCGCGACCCAGGCGGCGAACTGCGCCGGGGGCACCGCCTGCACCGCGATCGGCATGAAGGCATGGCGTGCGCCGCACAGTTCCGAACACTGGCCGAAATACAGGCCCGGCTTCTCGATGGTGAAGCTCGTCTCGTTCAACCGGCCGGGCACCGCGTCCAGCTTCATCCAGAAGGCCGGGATCGCCCAGCTGTGGATGACGTCGTTGGAGGTGGTGATCAGGCGGATCGGCACGCCGACGGGCAGGACGATGCGATTGTCCACCGCCAGCAGGCGGGGGCCGTCGGCATCGGTGCGCGCACGCTCGCCCGGCGCGACCTGATCCTTTTCCTTCAGCATGTTGGCGGTGATCTCGATCCCGCCATGATCCGGATACTGATAGGTCCAGTACCATTGGTTGCCGATCGCCTTCAGCGTGACGGCACCGGCGGGCGCGGGCTTGAACTGCGCCTGGAGCAGGCCGATCGACGGGATGGCGATCAGGACGAGGACCACGACCGGCCCCAGCGTCCACAACACCTCGACCAGCGTGTTGTGGCTGGTCTTGGACGGCACCGGATTGGCGGCGCGGCGATAGCGGAACACGACCCAGGCGAGCAGCAGCAGGACGAGCACGCAGATCGCGGTGATGACCGGCACCAGCACGTCGTTGTGCATCCAGTGCGCGAACTCGCCGTTCTTTGTCACCTGCGGCTGGAGGCCGAAACGGCCGTCGATCGGCAGGCCGACATTGGGATCGATCGTCATCGCGGGCGCACCGTCCTGCGCCAGCAACGGGCTGGTCGGCGCGGCGGTGGCGGGGGCCGCGGCGCTGGTCGGCGCGGTGTTGGAGACGCCCGCCCCCTCGGCGGCGGCCTGCGGCGCGGGGGCGGCGGTCTGGGTCGCAGGGGGCGCGGCCGGAGTCGCGAAGGCGACACCCGACAGCGCGGCGCATCCCATCCCGGCGGCGATCGCGAGCGCCTTCATGCGTTTGGGCATCCTCATCCTCCGGGGTCCGGACATGCGCTTGACCTCGCTCATCCCGCTCTCGTCTCCCATCTCCCTCACCCGTCCATCGGTCGTCCGACGGTCCTGGGGCGGGGCCTCATGTCGTTCTTGTTAGAGTGACTATAGCACGGGACTTCGCCCCCTCAACCCTTGAGCGCACATGCCAGATTGCGCGGGGGGCAGGGCGATCCTATGAGGCCGGGTCATCTGACCGATGCCGGAGTTGCCCCCATGACCGATGAAGACGTCCTTGCCGAGTTCCGTGCCGCCGAGGCGCTGCTCGAAGGGCATTTCATCCTCTCCTCGGGGCTGCGCAGCCCGCGCTATCTGCAATGCGCGCGCGTCCTGATGGACCCGGCCCGCGCCGCCCGTCTGTGCGAGGCGGTGGCCGCCAAGATCCCGGCCGACATCAAGGCGCAGATCAGCGCGGTGGTCGCCCCCGCCATGGGCGGCGTCATCGTCGGCCATGAAATGGCGCGTGCGCTGGGCGTGCCGGGCATGTTCCTGGAGCGGCCCGAGGGAACCTTCCACCTGCGCCGCGGCTTCCGCCTGGAGCCGGGGCAGAAGGTGCTGATGATGGAAGACGTGGTCACGACCGGCCTGTCCAGCCGCGAGGCGATCGCCGCCATCGCGCGCGAGGGGGGCGAGACGATTGCCGCCGCCTCGCTGGTCGACCGCTCGAACGGCGCCGCCGATCTGGGCGTGCCTTTCTTCCCGCTGATCCGGCTGGACGTGCCGAGCTACAGCCCCGACGATCTGCCGCCCGAACTGGCCGCGATCCCCGCGATCAAGCCGGGGAGCCGCGCGGCGGCATGACCGAGCACTTACGCCTGGGCGTCAATATCGACCATGTCGCGACCGTGCGGAACGCGCGCGGCGCGGGCTATCCCGATCCGGTCAAGGCGGCGCTGATCGCGGCGCAGGCGGGCGCGGACGGCATCACCGCGCATCTGCGCGAGGACCGGCGGCACATCACCGACGACGACATCGCGCGGCTGTCGGCGGAACTCACCGTGCCGCTCAACCTGGAGATGGCGGCGACCGAGGAAATGCTGGCCATCGCGCTAAAGCATCGCCCGCACGCCGCCTGCATCGTGCCGGAAAAGCGCGAGGAGCGGACGACCGAAGGCGGCCTCGACGCCGCCGGGCAGCGCGAATGGCTGGCGCCCATGGTGGCGAAGCTGGGCGAGGCGGGAATCCGGGTCTCGCTATTCATCGAACCCGACCCACGCCAGATCGAGGCGGCGCTGCATCTGCGTGTGCCGGTGGTCGAGCTGCATACCGGCCGTTATGCCGAGCTGGACCGCGAGGCGCGCAGCGTGGAGCTGCGCCGCCTGTCGGACGCGGCGGCGCTGGCGGCAAAGAACGGGATCGAGGTTCATGCCGGGCACGGCCTGACCTATGACAATGTCGCGCCCATCGCGGCGATTCCGCAGGTGCGGGAATTGAACATCGGGCATTTCCTGATTGCGGATGCGGTGTTCGTCGGCCTGCCCGAAGTCGTGCGCAAGATGCGCGCCGCGATGGACCTGGCCCGGTGAATCCTCCCCGGCACGGGGAGGGGGACCGCCGCGCAGCGGTGGTGGAGGGGGTTCTCCACCTCGCGAGTCCTTTGGGGCGATCCCCCTCCACCAGCCTGCGGCTGGTCCCCCTCCCCGTACCGGGGAGGATTTTATGATCATCGGTCTCGGCTCCGACCTCTGTAACATCGAGCGGATTCAGGCCGCGCTGGATCGGCATGGCGGCCGGTTCGAGGCGCGCTGTTTCACCGATATCGAGCAGGCCAAGGCGGCCAAACGCCCCTTCACCCGCGCGGGCACCTACGCCAAGCGCTTCGCCGCCAAGGAGGCCTTTTCCAAGGCGGTCGGCACGGGTTTCTCGCAGGGTGTGTTCATGCGCGACATCGGCGTCGTCAACCTGCCCGGCGGCGCGCCGACCCTCTCTTTGACCGGCGGCGCGCGCGAACGGCTTGACGCGATGACGCCGGAGGGCCACGTCGCCCATATCCACTTGACCATGACCGACGATCACCCTTGGGCGCAGGCCTTTGTCGTGATCGAGGCACGACCGGAAGTTTCCGCATGAAGGACGCGGTGTTGGACACGAACCCAGGCTCACCCGCCGACCCGACGGTGAGCGCGCCGCCGCCACCTGCGCAGACGCCGCCCGCCAAGAAGAAGGGCACCGACTGGTGGGCCGAGGTCAAGGGGCTGTTCTGGCTGCTGCTGATCGTGCTGGGCTTCCACAGCTTCATCGCCAAGCCCTTCTACATCCCCTCCGAATCGATGCTGCCGGGCCTGCGCGTCGGCGACCGGCTGGTCGTCAGCAAGTTCGCCTATGGCTGGTCCTATATCTCGCCGACCATTCCCAACCCGGTCGCGATCTTCAAGTCGGTGGTGCTGCGCCAGCCCGAGGCGAGCTGGAGCTATCAGCTGCCCTTCATCCATGGCCGGGTCTTCGGCTCGCTGCCCAAGCGCGGCGACGTCGTGATCGTGACCCCGCCGGGCACGCATAACGACTATATCAAGCGGGTGATCGGCCTGCCGGGCGATACGCTGGCGGTGCGCGACGGCACGGTGATCCTGAACGGCAAGCCGGTGCAGCGCGGGCCGATCCATTATATCGACATCCCCATCGATACGAACAGCCCGTGCACCGATTATGGCGATCAGGCGCGCGTCCGCACCGCGAACGGCCAATGGGTCTGCCACCTGCCGATCGTGACCGAGACGCTGCCCAATGGCCGCCGTTACGACACGGTCGAAATGGGGTGGAGCCCGGGCGACAATTATCCCGCCATCACCATCCCGGCCGATCATGTCTTCCTGATGGGCGACAATCGCGACCGTTCGGCCGACAGCCGCTTCTCGCTGGCCGAGCTGGGGCTGGGCGGGGCGGTGCCCTATGAGAATATCGGCGGCCGGGCCGAGTTCGTGACCTTCAGCCTGGACGGCGACACGACGCTGAACCCCGTCACCTGGTGGACCTCGCTGCGGTCGGGCCGGGCGGGCCTGTCGCTGCACCCGACCACCGTCAAGACCGGCGACGGCGCCACGCCATGAGCGACCAGGCCCCGCTGACCGACCGCCCGGCGCCGATCGAGTTCCGGGAAGGCTTTGTCCGGCGGGAGCTGACCCGCGCGGCGATCTGGCTGGGGCTGATCGCCGCGATGGCGGTGACGGTGCTGCTGGTCCAGCCGTTGCTGGTGATCTTCGCCGGGCTGGTCTTTGCCACGCTGCTCGACGGCGGCGTGCGGCTGCTCGGCCGGGTGTTGCCGATCGGGCGCGGCTGGCGGTTGCTGATCGTCGTGCTGGCGGTGGTCGTCTTCCTGCTCGGCACCTTCTATCTGACCGGCGTCGAGATGACGCAGCAGGTAACCCAGCTTCGCTCCACGCTGGAGACGCAGGCGGGCAAGGTGACCGGCTGGCTGGCCTCGCAGGGGCTGATGCCCGGCACGTCGGATATCAACGGCCTGCTGAAACAATCGGTGGGGTCGATCGGCAAGCTGACCTCCTGGGTCGGCACCGCCGTGGGTGCGGTCACGACGATGTTCATGATCCTGATCATCGGCCTGTTCCTGGCGATGGACCCCGAAGGTTATGCGCGCGGCCTGCAATGGTTCGTGCCCCGTGCCGCCCGCGCCGAATTCGCGATCACGCAAGGCCGCGTCATGTTCACGCTGCGCCGCCTGCTCGCCGGGCGCCTGCTGGGCATGGCGGTGGAGGGGGTGCTGACCGGCATCGCGTTGATGATCGGCGGCGTGCCGATGGCGCTGCTGCTGGGGATCATCGCGGGCATCCTGGCCTTCATCCCCAATATCGGGGCGATCATCACCGGCACGCTGATGATCGCGGTCGGCTTTTCGGCCGGTAGCGATGCGGGCTTCTGGGCGATCGGCACCTATCTGATCGTGCAGACCTTCGACGGCTATGTCGTGGTGCCGATGGTCGCCAAGCGCACCGTCGACCTGCCGCCCGCGCTGACCCTGTCGACCCAGATCATGGCGAGCGCGCTGTTCGGTATTCTCGGGCTGGCGCTGGCCGATCCGATGACCGCCATGGCCAAGTCCGCGCTCCAGCGCCGCTCGGAGCGCGAGGCGGAACAGGACAAGGACACGGCGCGCGCCGAGGCCGATATCTGAGACCGATCGACATTCCTCCCCTGCAAGGGGAGGGGGACCATCCGTAGGATGGTGGAGGGGTGTCACCGGTGGCGATCATTGACCGGCCTCTTCCAACGGGACACCCCTCCGTCAGGCCTTTGGCCTGCCACCTCCCCTTGCAGGGAAGGAATGGGATGAATGCCGATCAGCCTGGTAGACCCCCGGCCGCTTTGTCAGACCAGCGCGGGTTCCAGCGGCCCCGTTTCGCCCAAAGTCTGGCGGGCACGGGCCGCGACGATCGAGTCGAACAGCGCCAGATAACGCTCGGCCGAATCCTGCCCGGGTTGCGGCACGGGTTCGGGACGCGGTGCCACGGGATCGAGCCAGTGGCGCAGCGCCGCGACCAAAGCGCCCAGATCCTCGCGCGGGACGATGGTGCCCAGCGAGCGATCGGACACGATCTCATGCACCGCCGAACTCGAGTCGGTGCTGACCACGGGGGTGCCGACCGCCAGCGCCTCGCGCAGCACGCCGGGCACGCCTTCATAGTCGGAGGGCAGGGCGACGACCTGCGCCGCCGCCATCGCGGCAGGCGCGTTGACGCTGTGGCCGGGCAGCGAGACCCGGTGCGACAGGCCCAGTATCTCGATCTGCGCGGTCAGGGCGGGGCGCAGGCTGCCCTCGCCCAATATGGTCAGGCCGATATCGTCGGGCAGATGGGTCATCGCGGTGATCAGCCGGTCCCAGCGCTTCTGCGGCTCCAGTCGCCCGACGCCCAGGATGTGGCGGTCCGGCGTCGTGGCGCGCGGAACCGCCAGGGGATCGAGCAATGTCGGTGGATTGGGAATGACCGCGACCGACAGCCCGGTGGCGGCTTGCGCCTCGCGCGCGGTAGCCGGGGTCATCGCGACCAGGGCGTCCAGGAACAGCCGGTGCCCTGCCAGCCATTGCCGCTGGCCCCAGGCGATCAGCGCGGGCTGGTCGCCGCGATCGACCGCATTGGACATCTTGGCGACGATCGGCGGGCAGGACCCGGCCAGCCGCGCCCGCGTCCACGCGGCCATGGCGGTATAGTGATTGCCCGGACAGAAGACGATATCGGGCCGCGCCCCCTCGATCAGCGCAGGCAGCGCGCGGCACAACCCGCCATAGCGTTGGTGCCCCAGCGTCACCGTCTCGACGCCCCTCGGCACGCCGCCCTGGAACTGGCCGTCCTGGTCGCCCAGGATCAGCGTGACGCGCCGTCCCCGGTTCAGCCAGCCCGGCAGCATCCGTCCCAGCGCGGCTTCGACACCGCCGCGCATGGCCAGGGCATAGGTCAGGATATGATCGGCGGGCATAGGCTCCGGGGAGATGGGGCGGGTCGATAATGGGAGCGCTAATCGCCGCTTGTCGCTGAATTATGTCAGTTTCAGCCCTAAGGTGGACACAATCGCGCGACAGAGGATGAATTCTTATTCAGGTGCGAGAAAGCAGTGTTGAGGTTAGCGGGCGCCACCGGCGAACGCCGCCGAGGAATCTCCATAACGTGCAGAATGAACGAGATGATCCCATGACCCCGCAACAGGCCCTGCCTGGCGGCTCGGCACCCGGAGCGGTCCAGGGCGCCGGTGGTGCGAGCGGTCCGGTAGCGCGCGACATGGCCGCGCTGGAGCCGTTGAAGACGGTCAAGAGCCGTTGGCCCGCCATTATCGGCGGCGTGCTGACGCTCGCCATGATCGTCGGGCTGGGGCAGGAACTGCTGGGGCGCGGTCTGGTCGGCCTCAGCCATTCGGTGCCGACCAACCCGCTCTTCTACATCGTCTTTGTCGGCCTCTACATGGCGCTGCCGATCGGCGATTATATCATCTTCCGGCGGCTGTGGGGCATCCCGATCAGCGGCATGGCCGCGCTGATCCGCAAGCGGATCGCGAACGAGGTGGCGTTCAGCTATTCGGGCGAGGCCTATTTCTATGCCTGGGCGCGCGCGAATGCGAAGATGGTCGCCGCCCCCTTCGGCGCGGTCAAGGATGTCGGCATTCTGTCCGCCATTGCGGGCAATGCGATCACCCTCCTCATGATCGGCCTGGCCCTGCCGGTCGGGCGCGAGCTGCTGACGCCGGAGCAGCTGCGGCTGGTCTGGGGATCGATCGCGATCGTCATGGCGACCTCGCTGCCCTTCCTGATCTTTTCGCGGCGGGTCTTCTCGCTGGATCGCAAGACGCTCTGGTGGGTCTTCATGGTCCACTGCACCCGCCTGATCGCCAATTCGCTGCTGGTCGCACTGGCGTGGCATTACGGCATGCCGAGCGTGTCGCTGGGCATGTGGCTGTTCCTGTCGGCGGCGCGGCTCCTCGTCTCGCGCCTGCCGCTGGTGCCCAACAAGGACCTTCTTTTCGCCAATTTCGCGATCCTGTTGATCGGGCAGGATCAGGAACTGAGCGAACTGATCGCCTTCACCGCGGCGCTGACCCTGCTGGTCCATGTCGTGTTGATCGCGGGGTTCGGTGTGGCGGCACTGGTTCGGAAGGTACGCGCATGATTCGCGTGATGAAGATGATGATGGCGGCGACGATCGGCCTGGCGATGATGCCGCAGGCGGCGGGCGCGCAGGTGCTGGGCAGCGATGCGGCGGCCTGCACGAGCGGCGGCGGTCCGGCCATCCTGGCGCGGATCGAGGGGCTGAAGGACCGCAAGGGCAATCTGAAGCTGGAACTCTATCCCGCGAACGAGGAGGATTTCCTCCAGGACGACGGCGTGCTGGTCCGCGCGGGCAAGACCTTCCGCCGCGTCCAGGTGCCGACCCCGGCAAGCGGCGCGATCGCGCTGTGCATCCGCGTGCCGCATCCCGGCCGCTATGCCCTGCTGTTCACCCATGACCGCGACGGCAAGAACAAGTTCAATTTCTGGAGCGACGGCGCCGGCTTCCCGGCCAATACGAAGCTCGGCCGCCGCAAGCCGCCGCTCGCCTCCGCGCTGATCGACGTGCCCAACGGG
Source organism: Sphingomonas sp. Xoc002 (assembly GCF_050408055.1). Taxonomy (NCBI): domain Bacteria; kingdom Pseudomonadati; phylum Pseudomonadota; class Alphaproteobacteria; order Sphingomonadales; family Sphingomonadaceae; genus Sphingomonas; species Sphingomonas sp. Xoc002. The sequence goes on from NZ_CP191175.1 coordinate 111,703, forward strand.
GTGGCGACGACGACCATCCGTGCCCAATATCTGCGTGGGCTGGGCGGCTTCGGTCCGGTGGAGTAAGGAACAGACGATGCGCATCGTCGACGTCAACGAATTCTACTCCCCCACCGGCGGGGGCGTGCGGACCTATATCGACCGCAAGATGTCGATCCTGGCCGAGATGGGCCATGAGCTGATCGTGCTCGCGCCGGGCACCGAGGACCGGGTCGAGGAGCGCCCCGGCGGCGGCAAGATCATCTATGTGAAGGCGCCGCGCCTGATCCTGGACACCAATTACGGGATGTTCTGGGACTCTGCGCCGGTCTGCCAGCTGCTCGACGAGCTGGACCCCGACATCGTGGAGGTCTCTTCGCCCGCCAAGCCCGCCTGGTTCGTCGCCAGCTGGCAGGGGCGCGCGAAGAAGGTCTTCTTCATGCACAATGACAATGTCGGCACCTATCCGGTCCGCTGGCTGGACGGTCTGGTCGCGCAGGAGCGGGTGGAGGACTGGTTCAGCTGGTACAGCCGCTACATGAACCGTTTCCTCGACCATTACGACCTGGTGCTGTCCAACGGCCCGGCGCTGGTGAAGCGGCTGGGCAAGCGCGGCGTGCGGGTGGACGAGGGCATCCCGCTGGGCATCGAGCGGCATTTCTTCTCGCCCGACCACCGCGACGAACGGCTGCGCGCCGCGCTGCTGGCGCAGTGCGCGCTGCCCGAGGACGCGCATCTGCTGCTGGGGCTGGGGCGGCATCATCCCGAAAAGCGCTGGCCGATGGTCATCGACGCGGTGGAGCGCGTGGCCTCGACCCGGCCGGTCGGCCTGATCCTGATCGGCGGCGGCGTCGCCAGCCGGACGCTGGAGAAGCGGATCGCGGGCAGCCCCCATATCCGCCTGTTCCGCCCGGTCTATGACCGCCCGCGCCTGGCCCGGATCATGGCGAGCTGCGACGCGCTGGTCCATGGCTGCGAGACCGAAACGTTCGGGCTGGTGGCGTCCGAAGCGCTGGCCTCCGGCCTTCCGCTGGTCGTGCCCGATTATGGCGGCTGTGCCGAGGTGGCGAACCCGCTGTTCGCCGAGACCTTCCGCGCGCGCGACGGGGCGGCCTGTGCCGAGGCGATCGAGCGGCTGCTGGCGCGCGACCAGCGCGTGCTGCGCAACGCCGCGCGCGTGGCGGCGGGCAAGGTGTTCAGCGACCGCGATCATGCCGAGGCGCTGATCGCGCGCTATCAGCTATTGCTCGACCAGGGCGAGCAGTTGCAGGCCGTCGCCTAAGCCGGAACGGAGCTTTCGCACTGCCCGTGCGTCTGTCATCATGACAAAAATGTCATGGGAGACGGTCGATGAGTCGTGGCTTCGCAGTCGTGATGGGCATCATGCTGGCGTCCTCGGGCGCCGCACAGGCGGCCGACCGTCCCCCGATCGAAAGCTGGGGAAAACCCGGCGTCACCTTCGACCAGTATCGCACCGATTCGATCGAATGTGCCAAGATCGGCTATTTCCGTGACGTATCGCAGGATGAACCGGCGAAGCGGTTCATTCGGGGGTTCGAGACGGTGGATCGCCTGATGAATTTCCCCAGCCCCGCCGATGGCGGTGACGACTGGATGCTGTCCGTTCGTCGCACGCAGCCGGATCGGCAGAAGCGCCTGCTCCAGGCGATTCAGGTCGGCGACGTCGAACAGTGCCTGACGGGCAAGGGCTATCGCAAGTTCACGCTGACCACGAACGAGCAGAAGGCGCTCGCGCAATACCCGCGGGGGTCGGAGGCGCGGCATCGCTACCTCCATACGCTGGCCACGCGCTGATTCAGGCGGCGAGCAGGTCCGCGTAGCGCGACGGCCGATGGGTACGGGCGAGGCGCGCATAGGTCTTGTCGATGCTGTCGAGCAGCGCAGGCACGCCATTGTCGCCCGGATGCACCGCGACGCGCGCGACCGGGGTCGGGCGCAGGCCGTAACGCAGCACCGCGGCGGCGGCGAGCGAGCTCAACTGCCGCCCGCGCGAACGGCTGGCCCAGGTGACGACGGGGCCGCGCGCGACGATCTTGCCGTCGGTCGGCGTCCAGACGCGGAAATGATCCTCCGCCAGCCCGAAACCCGCATCCCCCAGGGCCAGGCGCGCCTCGTCCGAATAGAGCCAGGCGGGGGCGATGAAGCCGGTCGCGCGGCGGCCGATGATATCCTCGATCAGCGCGGTGCCGCGTTGCATCCGGCGCAGCGCCTCGGCGCGGTCCAAGCCGACGAACTCACCTTCGCCCGCGGTCATGTGCTTGGCCTTCAGCGCGGTCTTCTGGTCGGTGTGGATCATGTCGTCCTTGTGCGACCAGCCATGGACGAACATCTCGATCCCCATGTCCGCCCAGTTGCGCAGCCGCGTGGCAAAGGGCGTGCCGGGTGCGATCGGCGCGCTGTTCCAATGGTCGGGAATGACCAGCATGGCGAGGTGCGGGCCGCCCAGATGCCCCAACAGCCGGTCGTACAGCGCATCGACCGCCCCCTCGAACCGGGGGGACACGTCATGGATCGAGGCGAGAAGGCGTTTCATCGCGTGGATTTATAGACGCTGATCGTCTCATTGCCCATCGGCAGTTTCGCCGCCAGTCGGTAGCCATCGGCCATCGCCGCCAGGACGCGGGCATGCGCCTCGGGCCGTTCGCCATTATAGGGCGGGCGCATCACGACGACGGCGGGGTGTTGCGAGAGGATGTGGGCGATCTCGCTATCCTGGTCGACGCCGGTCGCCCCGGCCTCGCGCGCGCGGCTGAGATGCGCGGGGACGATCCAGCGCGAGAGGGCGCAGCGCTGAGTCGCGACATAGAGCATGGTGCTGCCCGAATAGACGTAGAGGCAACCCGGCCCCTTGCCGACCGCCTGGGACAGGGCGGCGAACTCGGTCGCGCCGCCGCGTTCGTGGCGCAACGACAGCAGCACGATCTGCCCCGCCAGCGCGACGGTCAGCAGCAGGGCAGGGGTATGGCGCCGCCGCCAAGCTTCCCGCCCCAGCATCGCGGCCGCCGCCGTACAGGCGGGGAGTAGGATCGGCAGGCCGTAATGATCGAACCAAGGCCGGAATATCAGCACCCCGATGATCGCGGCGCCCAGCCAGACGGCGAGGAAAGTCCGTTCCCGATCGTGCTCCGCTCGCTTCAATCCAAGCACCGCCAGCGTGACGATGGGCGACAGGATCAGGACCATCTGCCCCAGATTGCCCGCCAGTTCTGCCAGCGGATCGGGGTTGCGGTGAAAGATCGACAGGAAATTGGCATAGAGGAACGCGTCCCACTGCCCGATCGCGGCATAGACGCCAGCCGCCAGCGCGGTGGGCAACAGTGATACGACCACCAGTGCGAGGCCATAAAGGATCAGGGCAACAGGCGATCGGCTCCGCCGCCGCTCGGCAACCAGCAGCCACAGGCCGAAGGCCATCCCCTCGACCACTGCCGAATATTTGATCTGCAGGACAAGGCCGACCAGCGCCATCGCGGCGAGGCCCAGGCTGCGCAGCCCTCGCCGATCCGATTCGAGGATCGCCCGAGCGGCTGCCATCATCAGCAGATTGTAGAAGACCGGCGCCTGGCCCCCCTGTCCGCCGAGCAGGTCCAGCCAGAGGATATAGGCGATCCCCGCCGCCGTCGCGCCAGCGCCCCAGCCGAGCCGCTCGGCCATGCGCGCGATCAGCCAGCCGGTCGCGACGACGCTGGCCATTGCCATCGCCTGATAGGCCCAGATACCCGCCGGAAAGCCGAAGGCGGCGGGTATGGCGTAGAGCAGGAACAGCCCGATCGGCTTGCGGTCCCACACATCGACGAACGGCCATGCGCCCTGCCACATCGAATGGCCGGTGAAGAAGTAGAACTCCTCATCCACATGGACGACCGGATTGCCGAAGGTCAGCGCGCGAGCGACGATCGCGACGGCGAGCAGGATCAGGAGGCGGTCGTGCCCCGAGGGGGTGGGGCGATCAAGAGATGGCATGGGGGTATCCGAACAAGCCCCTCCCCTTCAGGGGAGGGGTTGGGGTGGGGCGTCGCCACTGGCCGTGCGTTTGCGGAAGCGCCCCACCCCCGACCCCTCCCCTGAAGGGGAGGGGAGAATGGCGGCCTCAGCGCGTCGCGGTCACGAAATAGTCGAGCGCGGTCGAGTCGCTGACCATGAACCCCTTGGTCGGCGAATAGCTCAGGCCCCGCACGTCGCGCACCGTCAGTCCTGCGTCGATCAGCAGCGCGGTCAGCTCGTCGGGCGTCAGGAACTTCGACCAGTCATGCGTGCCCTTGGGGATCGCGCCCGTCCCTTCGGCCAGCGTGATCAGCGCCAGCTTCGACAGCGGCGTGCGGTTCGGCGTCGACAGGATCATGAGGCCACCCGGCGCCAGCGCATCGGCCAGCCCGCGTACGAATCGCGCCGGATCGGCGACATGCTCGATCACCTCCAGCGAGGTGACGAGGTCGAACGTCTCGCCCGCCAGCCCCTCGACGCTGCCCGCGCGATAGTGGATGTCCAACCCCGATTGCGCGGCATGGGCGGCGGCGACCGCGACATTTTCGGTGGCGGCGTCGAGCCCCGTCACCTCGGCCCCGAGTCGCGCCAGCGGCTCGCACAACAACCCCGCGCCGCACCCGACATCCAGCGCCCGCTTGCCCGAAAGCGGCGTGAAGCCCTGTCCGTCGGCATCCCAATGCAGATCGATCTGCTCGCGAATATAGCGCAGCCGAGGCGGGTTGAGTCGGTGCAGCATCGCGCTCGACCCCTTGGGGTCCCACCAATCCGCTGCCATCTTTCCGAAATGTGCGGCTTCGGCCCCAATAATGGTAGAATCGTTCAAATGGCTTGCGTTCGTCATGGGGGCTACCTATCAGGACCGCCGTTTTACCCCAAGGAGATTGGCAAAAACCGCATGGCCCGTATCGTGATGAAGTTCGGCGGCACCTCGATGGCCGGAATCGAGCGCATCCGCAACGTGGCGGCGCGGGTCAAACGCGAGGTGGAGGCGGGCCATGAGGTCGCGGTCGTCGTCTCTGCAATGGCGGGGGAGACCGACCGGCTGGTCGGTTTCTGCCGCGAGGCCTCGTCGCTTTACGATCCCCAGGAATATGACGTCGTCGTCTCGGCGGGCGAACAGATCACCAGCGGCCTGCTGGCGATCACGCTCCAGGCGATGGGCGTCCCCGCCCGCTCGTGGCTGGGTTGGCAGTTGCCGATCCATACCGACACCGCGTTCGCAAAAGCGCGAATCGGCGAGATCGACACCACCGCGCTCGACCAGAGCCTGGCCAGCGGCGTCGTCGCGGTGATCCCCGGCTTCCAGGGCGTGGCCGAGGGCAACCGGGTCACGACGCTGGGGCGCGGCGGATCGGACACCAGCGCGGTCGCCGTCGCGGCGGCGATGAAGGCGGAGCGGTGCGACATCTATACCGATGTCGACGGCGTCTACACGACCGACCCGCGCATCGTGCCGCGCGCGCGCAAGCTGTCGAAGGTCACCTATGAGGAGATGCTGGAACTCGCCAGCGTCGGCGCCAAGGTGCTCCAGACCCGCTCGGTGGGCCTGGCGATGAAGGAACAGGTGCGCGTGCGGGTGCTCAGCTCGTTCGACGACGCACGGGACGAAGACGGACATCGCGGCACGTTGATCGTGGGCGAAGAGGAAATCGACGATATGGAACGCCAGCTCATCACCGGCATCGCGCATGACAAGAACGAAGCCAAGATCACCCTGACCGCCGTGCCCGACCGCCCCGGCGCGGTCGGCGCGATCTTCGCGCCGCTGGCCGATGCGGGGATCAATGTGGACATGATCGTCCAGAATATCGCGCATTCGACCGGCTCGACCGACGTGACCTTCACCGTGCCCTCGGCCGACCTGGCACGCAGCCTGGACGTGCTGGAAAAGGCGAGCGGCGAGATCGGGTACGGCAACCTCGTTCACGACACGCGGGTCGCCAAGATTTCGGTTGTGGGCGTCGGCATGCGCAGCCATGCGGGCGTGGCCTCGACCATGTTCCAGACGCTGGGCGCGCGCGGGATCAACATCCTTGCGATCACGACTTCGGAGATCAAGGTCAGCGTGCTGATCGAAGAAGACTATACCGAACTGGCGGTGCGCGTGCTGCACACCGCCTATGGCCTGGACGCCGAAGCGGCCTAAAGCCTTCCCCCCTCTCTGGGTTCGGCTCGGGGAGGGGGCTTTCGTGCACGCGAAGCCGCGAAGACGCGAAGCCTCTTCAAGAAGATTGGTTCGCGCGGAGGCGCGGAGGGCGCGGAGGTGGCGTATCCAGCCGCTATTCAGGTCATCCAATAACGGGCCGTAGCAGTTAGGATCGCGCTGCCGCGCGCGAAACATCTCTGCGTCCTCTGCGCCTCTGCGCGAACCATCTTCTTCGCGGCATCGCGGCATAGCGTGAACCAAATCTTGCCGTTCGCCCCGCTCCACGGCATGGAGCGTCGATGACCGACACCCTCACCACCACCACCGGCGAACAGCGTCTCGCCACCCGCATGGCGCGCGGCGCGGAATTTCTGGGCGCCGACATGGCGATCATGGCGGGGGCCATGTCCTGGGTCTCGGAGCGGAACCTGGTTTCCGCCATGTCGAATGCGGGCGGCTTCGGCGTGATCGCGTGCGGCGCGATGACTCCCGAGCTGCTCGATACCGAGATCGCAGCGACCAAGGCGATGACCAGCCGCCCGTTCGGCGTGAACCTGATCACCATGCACCCGCAGCTGTTCGACCTGATCGCCGTGTGCGGCCGTCACCAGGTCGGCCATGTCGTGCTGGCCGGCGGCCTGCCGCCCAAGGGCGCGCTGGAGGCGATCAAGGAGACGGGCGCCAAGGTCATCTGCTTCGCGCCCGCCTTGTCGCTGGCCAAGAAGCTGATCCGCTCGGGCGTCGATGCGCTGGTGATCGAGGGTATGGAGGCGGGCGGCCATATCGGCCCGGTGTCGACCAGCGTACTCGCGCAGGAGATGCTGCCGGAGATCGCGGATCAGGTGCCGGTCTTCGTAGCGGGTGGCATCGGCCGGGGCGAGGCGATCGCGGGTTATCTCGACATGGGCGCGGCGGGCGTTCAGCTCGGCACGCGTTTCGTCTGTGCGACCGAATCGATAGCGCACCCCAATTTCAAGAAGGCGTTCATCCGCGCCTCGGCCCGCGATGCGGTGGCCAGCGTGCAGATCGACCCGCGTCTGCCGGTCATCCCGGTCCGCGCGCTGAAGAATGCGGGCGGCGAGCTGTTCACCGCCAAGCAGCGCGAAGTCGCCCAAGCACTTGATGAGGGCAAGGTCGCGATGATGGAGGCGCAGCTCCAGATCGAACATTACTGGGCGGGCGCGCTGCGCCGCGCGGTGATCGACGGCGATGTCGAGCATGGCTCGGTGATGGCGGGCCAGTCGGTCGGCATGGTCACGAAGGAAGAGCCGATCGCCGACATCCTGGCGCAGTTGATGACCGAAGCCGCCGCCGCACTGGTCGCCCGCGCGGCGTAAACCTGTTCCTCCCCTTGCAGGGGAGGAATGATACGACTTCCGACCCCCTGACATACGCCTCGTTTCATCGCACAGGTTACGACGTGTTAACCTTGTTTCGGCATGACGTCGCCCATAACCGGGGGCGGGGTTTTCCGAGGATCAGGGTCATGGCGAGTTTGCGTATTGTATCGGGTGTGGCGATCGGCCTGTCGCTGGCGGGATGCGCCGCGCGCGAAACCGCCAAGGTCGCGCCGCCGCCGGTCATGGTCCCGGCCCCGCCGCAATATGTCCGTGCGCCGATGCCCGCCGGCGCCACGCCGGGGATGCGAATCCCGGCCCTGCTGCCCGACGGCAATTACGCCACGCCCAACCGCTCGCTGACCAGCGCCGCCACCGTCTGGCACCTGCGCTCGGGGCTGAACGTCGCCGCGCTGGCCTGTCGCGGGCCGGATGAGGGGCAGATCGTCACCCGCTACAACACGATGCTGACCGTCCAGCGGATCGAACTGGCGGCCGCGGAAAAGCGCTATTCGGCGGAGTATCAGGCGCAGGGCGGCGACTGGCGCGACAGCTATGACGACGCGATGACCCGGCTCTACAATTTCTTCTCGATCACGCCGGTCCGCAAGACCTTCTGCGCCGCCGCCGACGAAGTGCTGGCCGATATCAGCGCCGCCCCGACCACGGCGTTCGACATGAAGGCGGCCGAGCGGCTGGAAAAGCTCAACGCGCCCTTCATCGCCTTCTTCCGCGCCTATGACGCCTGGCGCGCGGGCACGATGGTGCCGGTGCAGCAGGGCGTCGCCCCGCTGACCGTCGCGAGCAGCGCGGCCCCCGCCGTCGCCCCGGCCACCGCGCCCACCGGCCCGGTCCTGTCGAGCCAGCCGGTGCCCGCCGCCAAGCCCTATACCCCGCCGGTCATCAATCCGCCGTCGCTGAAGGTCGATCCCGCCGCGATTCAGTAAGCACGGATCAGTCCGCGATCCAGAACAGCGATTCGACCGGTCGGCCTAGGGCTCGCGCCAGCTTGAGCGCGAGCAGGGTCGAGGGCTGGAAGACGCCGTTCTCCACCGTGTTGATCGTCTTGCGGCTGACCCCGATCGCCTCGGCGAGCGCGCCCTGGGTCAGCCCCGCCGCCTCGCGGGCGGCCTTCAGATCGTTGCCCAGTGTCTCGTTCATCGGCTGGCGCGAAGCTCCAGCGTCGAAAAGGCGATGAGCGCGGCCGTCAGCCCGGCGGTGACGACGATCCTTCCCAGGGTGATGGCACTTAGGGGGATAAAGAACGAGACCGTGATGGTCGCCGCCGTCGCCAGAAGCATCGCCCAGAAACCGGTGGCCAGGCTCGACCGGCGATGATCGCGGGTCGTTTCGTCGTTCATCAGCGCCGAGAGCCGACGTTGGCCCCACAGAAAGGGGACGCTGGTGAGATTGAGCGCAGTCAGCCCCATCAATGCGAACCAGGCTAGGAGGCGGTTGGATTGGTCATGACCATTGGCAATCGACAGGATGGTCGAGGCCAGCAGGCTCAAGGCCAACAGATAGAAGAGGATCACCCGAAACAGGCTGGTGCGTTCGGCTTTCTCGACAAGACCCATGACATGCCTCCTGTAACCTATAGGTATCATGTAACCTGTAGGTAACACGCGCGCAAGTGCCTTCCTTCGCCCGGACGGATGGGTTAACGGGCAGTCACCATGACGGTGACGGGAGAAGACCAGCCGAAGGGCGGCCGCTTCGAGGGGCATGAGCATCGCTTTGCGGTGCGCGTCTATTTCGAGGATACCGACCTGTCGGGCGTGGTCTATCACGCCAACTATCTGCGCTATATGGAGCGTGCGCGCTCCGACATGCTGCGGGTCGCCGGGATCGACCAGCGCGCCGCGCATGAGGCGGGGCAGGGCGCCTATGCCGTCACCGACATCGCCATCCGCTATGCCGCCTCCGCGCGGCTCGACGACGACCTGGTCGTCACATCCCGACTGATCGAGGTCAGTGCGGTGCGCGTCGTCATTCATCAGACAGTCAGGTGCGGGGCGGTCAAGCTGACTGATGCGCGCGTGACCGTCGCGTGGGTCGGCCCGAACGGTCGCCCGCGTCGGCAGCCCGCCGACTGGATCGCCATCTACCAACGCCTTGTCTGGCAAGGGGACACCCAACACCCATGAATCCCGTCTTCAACATGGATGCCGCCAGTTTGTCGCCCGTCGCGCTGTTCATCCACGCCGACTGGGTGGTGAAGTTCGTGATGATCGGCCTGCTGCTCGCCAGCATCTGGACCTGGGCGATCATCGTCGCCTTCTCGCGCAAGCTGGCGCGCACGAAGAAGGGCATGACCCGGTTCGAGCGCGATTTCTGGAAGGCCGAGGACATCGACGCCTTTCACCGGATGGAGCAGGACAATGAACTGCCCTCCGCGCGGGTGTTTTCAGCGGGCGTGCAGGAATGGCGGCGCTCGACCGCGGGCGGGCATATCGACCGCGACGGCACGCGCGAGCGCCTGGCCACCGCGATGGGATCGGCCGTGGCGGGCGAGATCGACAAGCTGTCGGATCGGTTGAACGTGCTGGCGACGGTCGGCTCGGTCGCGCCGTTCGTGGGGCTGTTCGGCACCGTCTGGGGCATCATGCGCAGCTTCACCGGCATCGCACAGGCGCAGAACACCTCGCTGGCGGTCGTGGCGCCGGGCATTTCGGAGGCGCTGTTCGCCACCGCGATCGGCCTGTTCGCCGCCATCCCGGCGGTGATCGCGTACAACCGCTTCAGCCACGGCGTGAACCGGGTGGAGGCGTCGCTGAACCGCTTCGCCGACGGCTTCCACACCACGCTCAGCCGCCAGCTCGACCAGGCGCGTTGAAAGGGTAGCGGCGATGGCCATGAACCTTCCCTCCCGCTCCGGCCGGGGCCGCCGTGCGCCGATGGCGGACATCAACGTGACGCCGCTGGTCGACGTGATGCTGGTGCTGCTGATCATCTTCATGGTGACCGCGCCGCTGTTGACCAGCGGCGTGCCGGTCAACCTGCCCGACAGCCGCGCCAAGGCGCTGGACCAGGAGCAGAAGCCCGAACAGATCGCGATCGACGAACAGGGCCGCATGTTCCTGAACGATGACGAGATCACCGAAGGCGACCTGCCCGCCAGGCTGGACGCCATCGCGGCACGCAAGGGGCCGGACGGACAGGTGCCGCAGGTCTATCTGCGCGCCGACCGGGCGCTGGATTATGGCCGGGTGATGCGGGTGATGGGCGAGCTGAACCGCGCCGGGCTGAACCGCGTGTCGCTGGTCACCGTGGAGGGCGGACCGTCACAGGGAGCGGGCACCCGCTGATGGAGCGTGGGGAACGGACCGGACTGGCGATTGCGGTCGCAGGGCATATCGTCCTGTTCGGCCTGTTGTCGGTCGGCTTTCTGTCGACGCCGAACCCGGAAAAGCTGAAGGTCACGCCGATCGACATCTCGCTGGTCAAGGATGTCGCGCTGGAAGCCGCGTCGCCCAACCCCAACGAGCAGGCCGCCCAGTCGATCGCGCCCGAGGAAGGGCTGCCCGAGGGCGCCGCGCCGCCCGAGCCGGTGGAGGCCGAACCCGAGCCCCAACCCGCCCCGCCGCCCCCGGCGCCGCAGCCGAAACCTCAGCCGCAACCCAAACCCGAACCCGAACCGGCCAAGCCCCAGCCGCGCCCGGAACCCAAGCCGCAGCCGAAGCCCCAGCCCAAACCGGCGGAAAAGCCCCGGCCGCAGCCCAAGCCCCAGCCCCAGCCGAAACCAAAGCCCGCGCCCGCCAAGCCCGCCCCGGCCAAGCCGGTACGCGAGGCCAAGCCCGCGCCCGCCGCTCCGGCCAAGCCCAGTCCGGCGGCCAGGCCCTCCACGGCCAAGCCCGCCACCCCGGCGCGGGGCAGCGGCCAGAGCCAGACGGCGACCACGGCCAAGCCGCGCGGATCGCGTCTGGGCGACAATTTCCTGAAGGGCCTGTCGCCCGATCCGTCGCCCTCCAAGTCGGAAGCGGCCCCGGCGGCGAAGATGGGCGCGCAGCAGCTGGCCAATATCGCTTCCGCGATCCAGCGGCAGGTCCAGCCCTGCGCCAATCGGCAGGTGACGCCGGGACCGGGCGCGGAGAAGATCCGCGTCGCGATCAACCTGCACATCAACCGCGACGGCAGCCTGGCCTCCGAACCGCGCGTCGTCGGCCATACCGGCGTCGACGGCGAGAATGACCGCTATGTCGACCGCGTCGACGCGCTGGCGATCGCGACGTTCAAGGGCTGCTCGCCGCTGCGGGGGCTTCCGCAGGAACTGTACGACATTCCCAATGGCTGGCGGAACATCACGCTGCGCTACAAACTTCCGGGTTGAGGATGATGCTTATGCCCCGTTCCCTGCTGACTCTTCCGCTCACCCTGGCGCTGGCCGCCAGCGCCGTGGGGGCACAGGATGTGCCCGCGCCCGCAACCCAGGATCAGGCGGCTCCCGCCGCCGGGCAGCAGCCCGCCGCCCAGCCTGCCAATGGTCAGGAAGGCCTGGTCGTCGATGTCGAGGGCGGTATCTCCGCGCCGATGCCGATCGCTGTTCCGGCGATGCCGACCAGCGCGGTGGTACAGACCCCGGCGGGCACCACCGACGTGGTGGGGCAGAAGCTGTCCGAGATCATCGTCAACGACCTGCGCAATTCGGGGCTGTTCACGCCGATCCCGCCCGCGCAGCTGCGCACCGTGTCCTTCCCGGAAGTGACCGCACCCGCCTTCGACTATTGGAACGGCACCGGCGCGCAGGCGCTGGTCCAGGGTTATGTCCGCGCCAATGGCGACGGGACGCTGACGGTCGGCTGCTATCTCTATGACGTGCTGGCCAAGAGCGAGCTGGCGCGGCAGGGCTTTGTCGTGTCGCCGGGCGACTGGCGGCGTGCGGCGCACAAATGCGCCGACACCATCTATACCAAGCTGACCGGCGAAGGCCCCTATTTCGACAGCCGCATCACCTATGTCTCGGAAACCGGGCCCAAGGCGCGTCGCATCAAGCGGCTGGCGATCATGGACCAGGACGGCGCGAACCATCGTTTCCTGACCAACGGCCAGTCGATCGTGCTGACCCCGCGCTTCGCGCCGAACCAGCAGTCGATCGTCTATATGTCCTATATCGACAAGCGGCCTGCCATCTATGTCTATGACATCGGCACCGGGCGCCAGCGTCTGGTGGTGCAGAATGCCGCGACGACCTTCGCGCCGCGCTTCTCGCCCGATGGCCGCTGGATCCTGTTCTCGATGGCGCAGGGCGGCAATACCGATATCTACCGCGTGTCGTCGCAAGGTGGGGCACCCCAACGCCTGACCAATGCGCCGGGGATCGATACCGGCGGCAGCTATTCCCCCGATGGTTCGAAGATCGTGTTCGAGAGCGACCGGTCCGGCGGGCAGCAGATCTATGTCATGAATGCCGATGGTTCGAACCAGCAGCGGATCAGCTTTGGCGGCGGGCGCTATGCGACCCCGGTCTGGAGCCCGCGCGGCGACCTGATCGCCTTCACCAAGCTGGGCGGGGCGTTCCGGATCGGCATCATGAACCCGTCGGGCGGCGGCGAAAAGCTGCTGACCAACAGCTGGCAGGACGAGGGGCCGAGCTGGTCGCCCAATGGCCGGGTCATCACCTTCCAGCGCTCGACGCAAGGGGCGTCGGGCAAGGCGGATGTGTGGATGGTCGACCTGACCGGCGTGAACGAACGTCGTATTCCGACGCCGCTCGACGGGTCGGACCCCGCCTGGGGGCCGCTGCGCCAGTAAATTGTTTCGGGGGTTCCACCAATCTGTAGGGAGTTGAGAGTCCGATGACCAAGATCAAGACCACGCTCGTCGTCGCCACCATGGCGATCGCCATGGCGGGCTGCGCCAAGAAGCGCCCCGAAGTGCTGCCGCCCGCGCCGGTCAGCCAGGGCAATGGCGTCGATCCCAATGCGGGTGCGAACACCAACCCGGACGGCGCGATCGTTCCCGGCTCGGACGCCGACTTCAAGCGCTCGGTGACGTCGAACACGATCCATTTCGGGCTCGACCAATATGACATCGATCCCCAGTCGCGCGCCATCCTGGACAGCCAGGCGCAGTGGCTGGCGCGCTATCCCAATGTCCGCATCACCATCGAGGGGCATTGCGACGAGCGCGGCACCCGCGAATATAATCTCGCCCTGGGTGATCGTCGCGCCAACGCCGCGAAGAACTATCTGGCGGCGCGCGGTGTTTCGCCGGAGCGGATGAACGTCATCAGCTATGGCAAGGAACGCCCGGTTGCGCTGGGTTCGGACGAAGCCAGCTATGCCGAGAATCGTCGCGCCGTGACGGTGGTGCTGAGCTGAATACTCCTCCCCATCTTTGATGGAGAGGGGGACTATGTCCGAAGGACATGGTGGAGGGGCGTCGCCCGTCAGGGCGATGAGAGAGGGCAGGCCGGTCCGTCCCTGCCCCTCCACCACCGCTTCGCGGTGGTCCCCCTCCCCAAGCAGAGCTTGGGGAGGATTGGATCAGGACTTGAACGCGCTGTTCAGCAGCCTGGCCAGCCGCAGCCCGCCACGCTTCACCTGCTCGCGCTCGACCGGCGCCATTTCGCGGATCGCGGCTTCATCCATCGTCATATGCGCCGGTGTCGGCCGGCACGGATCGCCCCCCATCGCGGCGGCATAGGCGCGCTTGGCGATGGCCCAGTTCTCGCGGCTCCACGCCGTCACGTCGCCCGCCGACTCGCGCCGCCGCTCGGCCGCCGGATAGGCGCGGACCAGCTTGGGCGGGGTCGAGATCGCCCGCTCGGCGAGCAGACCGTCCCAGATCGAATGCAGGTTCAGGCGGGGCGTCGCATAGGTGCCATAGTCGACACGGGTGTCGTTGCCGCCCTTGTCGCTCTTGTCGCCTGTATGCAGCGGCTGGTGCAGGTCGCCGACGAAATGGACCAGGAAGGCCAGCGCCATCACCCGCTCCTTCGCGCCCGCATGCCTGTTCTTCAGGATGGCGAGCTGGCGCGGAATCTGGGCCGACACGCAGTCGCCCGTGTCGCAGGCCGGGGGCAGGCGGAAGGGCTGGCAGATGTCGATATTCTGATAATGCCAGACATAGGCATAGCCGAAGCGCGACTTGCCGTTTTCGTCCTTCAGCGGCTTGACGCAATCGGGCCAGACGCTGGCCTCCTCGATCGTCCGGACCGGACAGGTCGGCGTGTCGAGCTGGGCTTGGGCGCGCAGGATCTGGCGGATCTCGGCGCGGGCATGCGGGGTGATATTGGCCCAGGCGATGGCCGCGACGGTCTCGTGGCCATATTCCCAATAGGCGGCGGCGGGGGAGGCGAGGGACAGGCTGGCGAACAGGCCCGCCAGCATCCCTAGGAGGATACGCAAGTGCTTCATAGCGCGTCTTTTATCCCTCGTCGGCGTAGATCGCCACCCGATGTTCGCCCGCCGAAGTCGCGCGGCCGCGATACATGCCCGCCGTCGTCAGGCTCCACGCGATGGCGCCGTCGGGTGCCGCGACGATCGTGCCGCCAGTGCCGCCCAATGCCTTGACCTCGGCCAGCACGGTGTCGGCGGCGGCCTGAATATCCTCGCCGGTGAAGCGGCGGCGCGCGGCGATCTCATGCCCGACGCCGACCCGGATGAAGACCTCGCCCGATCCGGTGCACGACACCGCGCAGGCCCGGTCGTCGGCATAGGTGCCCGCACCGACCAAGGGCGAGTCGCCGATCCGCCCCCAGCGCTTGCCGGTCACGCCCCCGGTCGAGGTGGCGGCGGCGACATGACCGTGGGTGTCGCAGGCGACCGCGCCGACCGTGCCGTATTTCATGTCGCTGTCGAACGCGTCGGAATTGCGGGAGAGGAGCTCGTCGAGCTGGCGGCGGCGCTCGTCGGTGTGGAACCAGCTGGGGTCGACCTGCTCGAGTCCCTGTTCCGCCGAGAAGCGATCCGCGCCCGATCCGGCGAGAAGGACATGCGGGCTCGCCTCCATCACCTGGCGGGCAAGCGACACCGGGTTGCGGGTGCGCGTGACGCCCGCCACCGATCCGGCACGCCGGTCGCGTCCGTCCATGATCGCGGCGTCGAGTTCGTTGGTCCCCTCGCGCGTGAAGCAGGCGCCGCGTCCGGCGTTGAAATGCGGATCGTCCTCCAGCACGCGCACCGCCGCCTCGACCGCATCCAGCGCGCCGCCGCCGTCGGCCAGCACCGCCGACCCGGCCTTGAGCGCGGCGTCCAGCCCGGCGCGGGCACCTGCATCCTGTTCGGGCGTCAGGACATCACGGGTGATCCGGCCCGCGCCGCCATGGATGACCAGCGACCAGGATGGGGACATGGGCGAAACTCCGAAACCGTCAGGGCAATCGCCCGCGCCCCTATCAGATCGCAGGCTTGCTGCCATCCCCCGGCCTCAAGCCTATGAGGGGCCGTAGCCATCTGACATTGCGTCCGATCAGATAAAAGGCCCAGCATCCCGCCACCGTCGCCGCGATCAGGATCACGGTATCGAGCCAGAGCGGCCACCCCAGCCCGCGCAAGGCAAAGGCGACCAGGATGATGATCGTCTGGTGGATCAGATAGAAGGGGAAGACCGCTTCGGTCAGCGTCCGCCGCCAGGGATGGTCGCGGTTCCAGAATCGTTCGGCCACCCCGATCAGCGCGACGACCGCCATCCAGCCCTGTACCGCGCGCGCACCCGCAAAGACGATGCCCAGCCCCGGCGGCGCGCCCGCCATGCCCGGCCAGCGCCACTCCAGTCCGGCGGCGACCGCATAGCTGGCCAGCGCGATCAGCGCGGCGACGATCCAGCCCCGGCGGAAGCTGTCCAGCACCCGCTCCGACCCTGCCATGCCGAAGCCGAAGAGCAGGGCGGGGAGATAGATGGCATGCGCCAGCCAGTCGTCGAACAGACCATGGGTCTCCGACTGGCCGGGGAACAGCCGGATATCGACCAGCAACAGCCAGACCACCGGCAGCACCGCGCCGCCCCAGCCGCCGAACACCCGGTCGAACAGCCGCTGCGCTGCCCCAGCTAGGCCATGGCCGACCGCCAGCATGACCGCGATCGCCATGGTATAGGCCCAGAGATAGCCGACGAACCAAAGGTGATTCCAGGCGGGCGTCGGCACCACGCCCCCGATCGCCCGAAAGCCCAGCCAGTCCCGCATCCAGAAGGTCCAGTAGGATCCGGCATAGCCATATTTGCTCGCCAGCTCGGCCCAGATCTGCGGCGGCACCAGCACGCAGACGCCGAAGAGCAGCGGCACCAGCAGCCGGATGCTGCGCCCCCGCGCGAAGCTGAAAACGCTGGGATGCCGCACCGCCAGCGCGCGCGTGGCATAGCCGGACACGACGAACAGCAGCATCAGCCGCCACGGATTGCTCGCCAGCATCGGGATCGCCACCCAGGGCAGCCGCGCCAGCTGAACGTGGAAGCCCCAGGGCACGAAGACCATGCCGATATGATAGAGGATCAGAATGGCGAAGGCGCCGATCCGCAACCAGTCTAGGCCGTAATGGCGGGGGATGGGGGCGGCGGCGGTCATTTAGGGGGTCTGGTACAGCACTGACTTTGAACCGCAACTCGCTGCGCGTATATAGGGGTCCATGTCCATTCGTCCCTGGCGTGATATCGCCCGCCGCCAAAGCCGTCAGATCATGGTGGGCAACGTGCCCGTGGGCGGCGACGCCCCCGTCACCGTGCAGACCATGACCAACACGCCGACCAGCGATCCGGTCGCCACGATCAACCAGATCCGGCGCTGCGAAGAGGCGGGGGCGGACATCATCCGCGTCTCCTGCCCCGACACCGATTCGACCGCCGCGCTTGCCAAGATCACCAAGGCGGCGCGCGTTCCCATCGTCGCGGACATCCATTTCCATTATAAGCGCGCGCTGGAAGCCGCCGATGCGGGGGCCGCGTGCCTGCGCATCAATCCGGGCAATATCGGCTCGTCCGAGCGCGTCGCCGAAGTCGTCCGCGCCGCCAAGGCCAATGGCTGCGCCATCCGCATCGGCGTGAACGCCGGATCGCTGGAGAAGGACCTGCTGGAAAAGTACGGCGAGCCGTGCCCCGAGGCACTGGTCGAATCGGCGCTCGATCATATCAAGCTGCTCCAGGACCATGACTTCCACGAATATAAGGTCGCAGTGAAGGCGTCCGACGTCTTCCTGGCGGTCGCGGCCTATCAGGGGCTGGCCGAGGCGACCGACTGCCCGCTGCATCTGGGCATTACCGAGGCGGGCGGGCTGATCGGCGGGACGGTCAAGTCCTCGATCGGCATCGGCTCGCTCCTGTGGTTCGGCATCGGCGACACGATCCGCGTCTCGCTCTCGGCCGAGCCCGAGGAAGAGGTGCGCGTCGGCTTCGAGATACTGAAGGCGCTGGGCATCCGCAATCGCGGCGTGCGCGTGGTATCCTGCCCGTCCTGCGCGCGGCAGGG
Source organism: Sphingomonas sp. Xoc002 (assembly GCF_050408055.1). Taxonomy (NCBI): domain Bacteria; kingdom Pseudomonadati; phylum Pseudomonadota; class Alphaproteobacteria; order Sphingomonadales; family Sphingomonadaceae; genus Sphingomonas; species Sphingomonas sp. Xoc002. The sequence continues at coordinate 129,575 of NZ_CP191175.1, forward strand.
CTTCGACGTGATCCGCACCGTGCAGGTGCTGGAGGAACGGCTCCAGCATATCCGCACGCCCATGTCGCTGTCGGTGCTGGGCTGCGTCGTCAACGGTCCGGGCGAGGCGCGCGAGACCGATATCGGCGTGACCGGCGGTGGCAACGGCAAGCACATGGTCTATCTGTCGGGCCTGACCGACCACACGGTCGAGGACGCCGACATGGTCGAGCATATCGTCAAGCTGGTCGAGGCCAAGGCCGCCGAACTGGAAGCGGCCGACGTCGCCAAGGCGGCGATCGCGGCGGAGTAATGCCCGCCGTCATCCGTATCGCCGCCGCCCTGATCGACGACGGGGCAGGGCGATTGCTGCTGGTGCGCAAGGCGGGCACGTCCTGCTTCATGCAGGCGGGCGGCAAGATCGAACCGGGCGAGGACCCCGCCGCCGCGCTGATCCGCGAACTGGACGAGGAAATCGGGCTGCGCGTGGGTTTGGACGCGCTGCGGCCGGTCGGCCGGTTCGCGGCGGCGGCGGCGAATGAGCCGGGGCACCAGATCGACGCGACGGTCTTCCACCTGCGCAGCACGCATGAACCGGTTCCGGCGGCGGAGATCGAAGAAGCGATCTGGGTCGATAGCGCCACGGTGGACATGATGACGCTGGCGCCGCTCCTCCGCGAGCATATCCTGCCTTGGTATCGCCGGATGCTGGTGTATCCCTAATCCTCCCCGGCACGGGGAGGTGGCAGGGCGCAGCCCTGACGGAGGGGGACTTCCACAAAGGACTCGCCTAGCGGCACTCCCCCTCCACCACCGCTTCGCGGCGGTCCCCCTCCCCGTACCGGGGAGGAGCGTTACAGCCGCAACCCCAGCCGCACGCCTGCACCCACATCGGGCGCGCCCTTGCTGACCCCGGCGCTGCCCTGCACGCCCAGCGACAGGCGCTGCGACAATGCGGTGTCGAGCCCCGCGCCGATCTCCTGCCGGTCGGCGACCTGATCGCTGACCCGCGAGGCGTAATTGTACGAGACGCTGACCTCGCTCGCCTTGCCGATCCCGACCGCCACGCCGCCCCGCGCGCTGGTCACGTCGCGCAAGCTATAGCCATCGGGCTGGCCGACGAAGGTGTGGCCGACCGCCGCGAAGGGCGTGACCTTGCCCGGCACCGCCGCCTCCGCCACCACCGAGTAATCCGCCTTGCCCGTGCCCAGCCCGCGCGAGGCCGAGGCGGTGGGCAGCTTGGCGCTGCCGGTCAGGGCCAGCGCCAGGTGATGGCGACGCGGCGGCACCAGTTGGACCGAGGCGCCGACCACCGCATCGCCCAGCCCGCTGCGCTTCACGCGGGTGGCGGGCTTGGTGGGATCGACCAGGATCGGCAGGCCCAGCGGCCCGCCGGGCGCGACGACATTGCCCGGCGCATCGACCTGCACATAGGGCAGTGCGGCGAACACCGTCACCCGCTTGCGCTTGGCGCGCAGCGTGGCGGTGGAACTGGCGCTGCGCACCTCTTGGCTGGTGCCGTATTTGCCCGACGCATAGTCCGCGCCGACCGAGGCGGTGACCTGCGCGCCCGCAGGGGCGGCCAGCAGCATCGTCAGACCCGTTGCGGCGATCAGCGTCTTCATTCCCTTTGTCCCTTGATGTTCGGTTCGAAGGGGCAACGGATGCGGGGGCGGGTTTAATCCCGGTATCGGTCAATCGGCCAGTGCACACCCTCACCCTTCCGGCGCTTCGCGCCTCCCTCCCTCTCCCATGGGGAGAGGGAAGGGGCCCGCCCGCGAAAGCGGGTGGGAAGGGTGAGGGTGGTTATGAGAGGCGACGGAGTGCTCGCCTTTCCCCCGCCGCCCCGGTATCGCCACGGCATGAGCGCGCGCACCTCTCCCGTCATCGCCTTTGGCGCCGCCGCGCTGGGTATCGCGATCTATTCGGTGATGGACACGCTGATGAAGCGGCTGTCGATCGACAGCGGGGCCTATAGCGCGGTGCTGTGGCGGTCCTGGGTCGGGGTGGCGATCACCGGCGCCTTGTTCCTGGCCAAGCGGGGACGCTGGCCCGCGCGCGAGGTGCTGGCCCTTCATCTCGCGCGCGGGGCGACGGGCGGCGCCTCGGTCCTGCTGTTCTTCTGGGGGCTGGCGCGGGTGCCGATGGCGCAGAGCATCGCGCTGACCTTTCTCTCGCCCCTGATCGCGCTGTTCCTCGCCGCCTTCATGCTGGGCGAGACGGTCCGGCGCGCCGCGATCCTGGGGTCGCTGATCGCGGGCGCGGGCGTGCTGGTGATCGCGGGCGGCGAAGTGCAGGCGCAGGCCTCCACGCAAGTGGTGCTGGGCTCGCTCGCCATTCTGGTCGCCTCGATCCTCTACGCGGTCAGTCTGGTGCTGTTGCGGCGGCAGGCGCAGGTCGCGGGCCCGGCCGAGGTCGCGCTGTTCACCATGCTGGTCATCGCGGTGCTGATGACGCCGGCCGCGCCCTTCGTCTCGGGCTGGCCCGCCGCGCAGCAATGGCCCAGCATCGTGATCGCCGCGCTGCTGGGCAGCCTGTCGGCGCTGCTGCTCGCCTGGGCCTATGCGCGCGCCGAGGCGCAGGTGCTGGCGCCGGTCGAATATACCGCCTTCGTCTGGGCGGCCGGGCTGGGCTATGCGGTGTTCGGCGAGCATGTCTCGCTGTTCACGCTGGCGGGGGCGGTGCTGATCATTGCGGGGTGCGTGGTGGCTGTGCGGCGACCGGTCGCGCCCGGACCACAGAGCGAGGCCGGATTATGAGCATCACCCTTCGCCCGGCCGAACCGGCCGATACCGCCACGATATTGGGCTTCGTCCGCGAACTGGCGGCGTTCGAGCGCGAGCCCGACGCGGTCGTCGCCACCGAGCCGATGCTGGCCGAGGCGCTGTTCGGCGATCGTCCGGCGGCGGAGGCGGTCATCGCCGAGCGAGACGGGCAGGCGGTCGGCTTTGCATTGTTCTTCGCGAATTTCTCGACCTGGACCGGACGGCGGGGGCTGTATCTCGAAGACCTGTACGTCACGCCCTCCGCACGTGGGGCCGGGGTCGGCAAGGCGTTGCTGATCCATCTGGCAGGGATCGCCCGGGATCGCGGCTGGGCGCGGTTCGAATGGTCGGTGCTCGACTGGAACACGCCCGCGGTCGAATTCTATCGCGCGATGGGGGCGCAGGCCATGGACGAGTGGACGGTGCAGCGGGTGTCGGGCGAGGCGCTGGAGACGCTCGCGGGGCGGTAGGCTGAAATAGGGTTCGTGCAGAGGCGCGGAGGGCGCAGAGGTGTTGAGGCCTGAGGCGTGCCTCACATCCTTATCTTTGGCTGATAATGGAGGGATGCTGTCAGCGGCAGGCGAGTCACCTCCGCGTTCTCCGCGCCTCCGCGCGAACCAATCTTCTTAACCGCCGCACATCCCCCGCTCCGTTCAGCCTGGGCGCAGTCGAAGACCACGGGATGGACCCTTTCTCAGGCTCCGGGATGGCCCTCCCCCAACTCCTCCCGCCTGCGGGAGGGGAGTAGAAGAAAGGTAGAAACAAAAACGCCCCGGTGCGCTGGGCACCGAGGCGTCTTCGTCAAACCGGAACCGGAAAGATCAGGCGCGGCCGGGGACGTCGTGGTCGTGGGGCTCTTCGCCCTTGGCCTTGGCGTCCTCATAGCGTTCGATCGCCTCGGTGACGATGCGGCGAGCCTCGTCGCGGTCGCCCCAGGTGCCGATACGCACCCACTTCTTCTTCTCCAGGTCCTTATAGTGGGTGAAGAAGTGCTCGATCTGCTGGAACACGATCTCGGGAAGGTCGTCGCGGCCGCCGACGTTCGAATAATAGGGGAAGGTCGAGTCGACCGGCACGCAGACCAGCTTCTCGTCGCCGCCGGCTTCGTCTTCCAGGTTCAACACGGCGATCGGGCGGGCACGCACGACGCAGCCCGGGATGAAGGGCGAGCGCGACACGACCAGCGCGTCAAGCGGGTCGCCATCGGGCGACAGGGTGTGCGGCACGAAGCCGTAATTCGCCGGATAGCGCATCGGCGTGTGCAGGATGCGGTCGACGAACAGCGCGCCGGACGCCTTGTCGAACTCGTACTTCACGGGCTCGCCGCCGGTCGGCACCTCGATCACGACATTGAGGTCATCGGGCGGGCTCTTGCCGACGGGAATGAGGTCGATGCGCATCGAATCGGTCTTTCTTGCCAATACCGGAAGAGTTCCGGTGGAAAAACAATGGCGGGCGCGATAGCGCAACCCGCCATGTCGTGTCGATAGACGAGGATGAAGCCTTCGTCAGACGGGCGTCAGCGTGCGGTCAGCAAGCGATCCAGCCCGGTCTCGCCGGTGCCGACCTTTTGCAGACGCGGATAGCGCGGGCCGCCGGTATAATCGATCGTCACCTCGCGGAAGACATCCTGGTTCTTTATCACCAACTTGACCGGCTTTTTCGGGTCCTTGGCGGCCAGGATCGCGGCCTTCAGCCGATCGCCGGTATAGCTTTCGCCGTTCACCGCCTGGATTTGCGTGCCGACATCGATGCCCGCCTTGAACGCCGGACTGTCCCAAATTGAACTGCTCACCTCGCCGCTGTTCGCCACCGTCAGGCCGATCGAATAGGTGACGTTGGTGCTGCCCTTCTCGCCCTGCTTGAAGGTCGGGGTCGGCTCGGGGGTGTAGACCAGCTTGTAGCCGTTCATGGCAAAGCCGTTGATCGGCGCGGGCTTGCCCGTCTCGGTGATGCGCTGGTGCAGGAAACCGGCCCAGTCATAGGGCACGATGCCGTTCAGCGTGCTGGCGACATCCTCGAAGGTATAGGTCACTTCGCCCCAGTCGCCGTTGCGGATGCCGAAGAACGCCTTGGCGAAATCGTCGATCGACTTGGTGCCGTTCGACTTCTGGCGGAGCATCGCATCGACCTCCATCCAGACCATCAGGCCTTCGTTGTAATAATCCTCCGACCGCTGCCAGCTGGTCCAGCCCTTGGGCTTGCGCGACGAGATGATGGGGTCGTTGGTGGTGTCGAGCAGATCGCGCCACTGCCGCGCGGGCGCGGTGTCGTAGATGGCGAGGATCGAGGCGTACTGGTCCAGCGTATCCTGCTTCGACACCATGCCCGACCGCGCCTGGAGCACATAACCCCAGAACTGCGTCTGCCCCTCATAGACCCAGAGCAGGGAGTTGCGCATCGGCGTGCGGAAATCGGGAGTCCACAGGTCCGCGCCGCGCCGGAACTTGCCGTCCCAGCTGTGCGTGAACTCGTGCGGCAACAGGTTGCGACGGCCCGGCCCGGCATCCCATTCGGTGAAATAGCCCGGCGTCACGCCGTTTTCGGACGAGCGGTGATGCTCCAGACCGATCCCGCCCAGCTGGTCGCTGATCGACAGCAGGAACTCGTATTTGTCGTAATGCTGCGCGCCGAAGGTCTTCACCGCCTGATCGACCAGCCGCTGGTGCGCGGCGATCTGTTCGGGCTTGGCGTTCAGTTCGGCGGCGTTGTCGGCAAAGACGTTGAGGTTCACCTGCGGGCTGAGCGGGAAGACCTTGCCGTACTTGCCTGCCAGCACCGGTGAATCGACCAGGATCTCGTAATTGGTCGTGTCATAGGTGTAGGTCGAACCCGACGCCTTGGCCGGGACCGCACCCGCCGCCGTCCAGCCCGTGGGGAAGATCGCGGTCATCTGGATCGGAATCTGGCGGGTATAGTAACCGGCCGGATACAGGCTGACCGAATTGGGCTGGAGCGAGATCATCGTCGGGGTGACGGCGATGCGGCCCTGGTCCGGCTTGGTCGCCGACAGGAACTGGAACTCGACATCCAGCGCCTTCGTGCCCGACGGCACGTCGACATGGAAGGCGAAGACATCGACCGTATCGCGCGTCCAGGGCAGGACGCGGCCATTCGCCTTGATGACCAGGCCCGCCAGCTTCTCGATCTCGCCGCGCGGATTGTGCGCGCCTGGCAGCCATTTGGGGAACAGCAGCGCCATCGGACCCGCCTTGGCGACGGGGATGGTTTCCTTCACGCGGAAGATGCCGCGCTGGGTATCCGTGGCATCGACGACCAGCTTGATCGTGCCCGGATAGGGCGTGTCGACCGCATCGGGGATGGTGTTGACGAAGGGAGCCGCGGCGGCGGGCGCGGAGTTGCCCGGCGGGACTTGGGCGTTCGCCACGAAGAGCGGGGCGGTGGCGGAGGAGACGAGCAGCGAGGCGACGAACACGGAACGAAGCGGGTGGCGGATCATGAAAGGCCTTTTGCGGCGACGGGGAGATGGCGGCAGGTTAGGCACCCGATAGGCCAGTCGTCCAGACCCTTTTGGCGGTCCCCTATCCGCCGCCGCCGCCCAACACGTTGACGGTAAAGGCGATGACGCCGAGGTTGAAGATGAAGGCCGCCAGGCACTGGCCCGTCACCACCCGTCGCATCCGGCGCGAGGCGATCGACACATCGCTGGTCTGGAAGGTCATGCCCAGCGTCACCGAGAAATACAGGAAATCCCAATAATCGGGCTCGGCCGTGTCGGGGAATTGCAGACCGCCCGCATCGCCGTCGCCATCCGCGCTGTAATAGAGGTGCGCATAATGCAGCGCATAGACGATGTTGGAGAACAGCCAGGCGAGGATCAGCGTGCCGACGACCAGCGCGACGGTGACGGTGCTGCTCCGCCCACGCAACTCGCCGCCGACCGCGACCAGCACGACGAACAGCACGATGCCGCAAAAGACGAGCAGCACCGCACGATTGGCGTCGTTGCGCGCGGCACGGGCGCGCATCTTCGCGGCCTGACCCTGCCGTAGCAGCGGCACGAGCGACCCGATGAACAGCAGCGCGGCGGCATCGAACCCGGCCAGGATGCCGCGTGTCGTCCCCAGCGCTATGACCAGCGCCAGCGTGGCTCCGATCAGGATCAGCGCGAACAACAGGAAGCGCGGCGGCGCGATCCGGTCGCCGATACGAATTTGCAGACGCTGCCAGCGGGGGGTGGTCATGCGACGACGTAACGCGCGAGGCGCACGATTGGCTATAGGGGGCTGCACCGCCGACGGTCCGAGCCGCCGGTTTCAAGGTCGGCGGCTACAGGAAGTCTCGGCTCCGGGGCGCGGGGGCGTCGTTCCCGTCCAGAAGCGCGTGACCCGGAAACCAAAGCCGTTGCAGCGTTCCCAGACGAGCGTGGCGGGCAGCGGCTTGCGCGTAGTATCGGCCGTGGCGCCCCGCGGCCATAGCATGCCCTCCATCCGCACCCTGTCGGCGGTTTCGCCGAAGGTGCGGCGGGGGGAAAACGGTGTATCCCCTACATGGCCGCTCCAGATTCGCGCGGCCGCCTCGCCATCCGTGGCGACCGGTTCGCCGGGCCATGCAAAGTCGAGCTGCTCGGCAAAGAGATAGGTCAGCGCGCGGGTGAAGTCTTCGCCGCGCGGGTTCGCGAACCACGGGGAGTCGTAGACATTGGTGGCCTCGGCCGCTGCGGCCCGGTCGCCCCCCAGACGGTTGCATTTGTTCAGTCGGGTGATGTCGTTGCGCGTCTTCTCGGCATCGAGCGATGCGCAGGCGGGCATTGCCGCGATGGCGGCGGCGGTCATCCGCCGAGCAAAAGGCCAGACCAGCGCATCGTCGCCGCATCCCGACTGGATCGCCCGGCGAACCTTGCCGTCCGCCTCTACCATCTCGACGCGGACCGTCCACCCGTGCAGGCAGATCGAGCCTCCCGCCTGCGGTGTCTGGACCAGGGGCCGGTCGAAATAGGTGCCGGCGCCCGTTACCTCGCGCCAAGCGGACAGCGCCAGCGTCGCATCGATCGGTGGCAAGGCGTCTTCACCCTTGCGTGGGCTGGGCATGCGCCAAGCGACACGGGGCTCTGCGGCGGGCGCGTACCACAACGTGACGAGGCCGACGTCAAGGCCATAGCCGTCGACGAAAAAGGCTCGCGCCATCTGCGCCTTCTGCCGAGCATAATCCTCCGCTGGCGGGGCGTCATAAAGCGCCCGCTGCGCTTCCGTCGCGCAATGCGACAGTGTGGGATCGTCGCGACAGGACGGCGACCGGGCCAGGGCAGGCACGGTCAGCAGAAGGGCCAATATTGCCGTCAGCATCGCCTTCATCGCCTTGTCCCTCACACATCTCCTCCAAGTATCCTACGCGCTCTCATGCGCAAAGGAAGCGGGGGTAGGGCGCTTGGTAATATTATGATATGTCAGAGCCTTGGGGGACAGGATGTGGCAGTGTTCGACCATGAACCAAGCCCCCCACGCCGCCGCCCTGATTATCATCGACATGATCAACGACCTGGACTTCGAGGGCGGGGAGGATCTGCGTGCACCGGCCGAGGCGGCGGCGCGGCGGATCGTGGCGTTGCGGGCGGCGGCGGACGAAGCGGGCGTGCCGGTCATCTACGTCAACGACAATTTCGGCCATTGGCATTCCGAACGATCCTCGATCGTCGCGCATTGCAACCGCGAGGACAGCCCCGGCCGCGCGTTGATCGCCGCGCTGCGGCCGCGCGACAGCGACTATTTCATCGTGAAGCCGCAATTTTCAGGCTTCTACGCCACCAACCTGCCGGTGCTGCTGCCGCAACTGGGCGTCAGCCGCGTGATCCTGACCGGGGTGGCGGCGGATATCTGCGTGCTGTTCACCGCCGCCGATGCGCATATGCGCGAGTACGACCTGTGGGTGCCGAGCGACACGGTGGCCAGCGAGAGCGACGCTCATCGCCGCTGGGCGCTGGAGATCATGCGGCACAGCATGTGCGCGGAGACGCGTCTCACGACCGAACTGGCACTGGCGGATTGGTTGTCCCGGGACGGGTGATCGCACTCTAGCGCAGCGGCGCTCGCTACCTTAGATAGCGCCACCTCTATGGCACGGATCGAAACCCCCAAGCGCGTGCGCGGCACGCAGGACATCTTCGGCGACGAACAGCGCCGCTTTGCGCAGGTGCTCAGCACCTTCGAGCATGTCCATGGCCTCTACGCCTTCCAGCGGCTCGACCTGCCGGTGTTCGAGGATACGCAGGTCTTTGCCCGCTCGATCGGCGAGACGACCGATGTCGTGTCGAAGGAAATGTACACCTTCCCCGATCGCGGCGGCGACCTGCTGACGCTGCGGCCCGAATTCACCGCCGGGATCGCGCGCGCGTACCTGACCGAGGGGTGGCAGCAATATGCGCCGCTCAAGCTCGTCACGTCGGGCGCGGTGTTCCGCTATGAGCGCCCGCAAAAGGGCCGCTATCGTCAGTTCCACCAGATCGACGCCGAGATTTTGGGCGCGCCCGAACCGGCGGCGGATGTCGAGTTGCTGGTGATGGCCGACCAGCTGCTGCGCGAACTGGGCATATCCGAGGGCGTGACGCTGCAGCTCAACACGTTGGGCGATGCGGAAACGCGTGACGCCTGGCGCGACGCGCTGGTCGCGCATTTCGAGGCGCATCGGGACCAGCTTTCCGAAGACAGCCTGGTGCGGCTGGAGAAAAATCCGCTGCGCATCCTCGATTCCAAGGACCCGCGCGACCGGCCGATCGCCGATGCCGCGCCGGATATCGACGCCTATCTGACCCCGGAAGCGCGCGCCTTTTTCGAGGCGGTGACGGCGGGGTTGGACGCGGCGGGCGTCGCCTGGACGCGCAATGCGCGGCTGGTGCGCGGGCTCGATTATTACCGCCACACCGCGTTCGAGTTTGTCACCGACCGGCTGGGCTCGCAGGGCACCGTGCTGGCGGGGGGGCGCTATGACGGACTGATCGAGTCGTTGGGCGGAGCGCCCACGGCGGGCGTGGGCTGGGCGGCGGGAGTCGAGCGGCTGGCGATGCTGCTCGACGAGCCCGCAAAGCCGGGGATCGACGCGGTCGTCGTGCCGATGGGCGCGGCGGCGGAGTTGCGTGCGACCGGCCTGGTCGCCGAACTGCGCCGCGCAGGTGTCGCCACCGACATGGCGTTTCGCGGCAATATGAAGCGCCGCATGGCCAAGGCGAACGACCAGGGCGCGCGCTATGCGCTGATCCTGGGCGACGACGAACTTGCTAATGACAAGGTGCAGGTGAAAGCGTTGAAGACCGGCGATCAGGCCGCCATGCCGCTCAGCTGGGTGCCGCAAGGCATCTTCGACCTGTTGTTCGAGGACGAGATCGCCGAGGATCATGGCGAACAGCTTCCTCCCTTGGCGCAGCGTTTGACCACGGCATGAAGACCATCTCGGCGGAGCGTATCGCGCAGATCGAGGCGCGACGCGACGAACTTCAGGCGATGATGGCCACCGGCGATCTGCCCTCGGACCGCTTCGTCGCGGTGTCGAAGGAATATGCCGAGCTGGAGCCGGTCGCCAACGCCGCCGCCGAGGTGCGTCGGTTGCGGCAGGAGGCCGACAGCCTGGCGTTCATGACGCAGGACGGCGACGACGAACTGCGCGAGCTGGCGGCGGAGGAACTTCACGCCAACCGCAACGCGCTGGCGGCGGCGGATCGCCATTTGGCGCTGGCGCTGCTGCCGCGCGACGCCGCCGACGAACGCGCCGCGATGCTCGAAATCCGTGCCGGGACCGGTGGCGACGAGGCGGCGCTGTTCGCGGGCGACCTGTTCCGCATGTACCAGCGTTATGCCGAGCGGCAGGGCTGGCGGGTCGAGGTCATCTCCGCCTCGGTGCCCGATACCGGCGGTTACAAGGAAGTCGTCGCCTCGGTCGCGGGGGCGGGCGTGTTCGCCAAGCTGAAGTTCGAATCCGGCGTCCACCGCGTCCAGCGCGTGCCCGTCACCGAATCGGGCGGGCGCATTCACACCTCGGCGGCGACCGTTGCGGTGCTCCCCGAAGCGGAGGAGGTCGATCTCCAGATCGACGACAAGGATCTGCGCATCGACATCTATCGCTCGTCGGGCGCGGGCGGGCAGCACGTCAACACCACCGACTCGGCGATCCGCATCACCCATATCCCGACCGGGCTGGTCGTGATCCAGCAGGACGAACGCTCGCAGCACAAGAACCGCGCCAAGGCGATGAAGGTGCTGCGGACGCGTCTCTACGAAGCGGAGCGCGAGCGGCTGGCGGCGGAACGCGCGGGCACTCGGCGGTCGATGGTCGGCTCGGGCGACCGGTCGGAGCGGATTCGGACGTACAATTTTCCGCAGGGCCGCGTGACCGATCACCGCATCAACCTGACGCTGCACCGCCTGCCCGAAATCCTGGAGGGCGAACTGGACGAACTGATCGGCGCGCTGCTGGCGGAGGATGAAGCCGAACGGCTCGCCGCGCTGGATGGCTGATATTCGCGCGGAGACGCGGAGACGCGGAGCGGTACAATCCGCTGCGCCGCAGGCTCTCCATCTTCGCCGGTCGATGGCACCCAAGCGCTGCCCCAAGCCGGACATCTCCGCGCCTCCGCGCCTCCGCGCGAACCAATTTTCTCTGATTTCCGGCATGCGCCGGGGTGAGACGGCGGCGTGACCGACGCCCGTACCGCGCTCGCGGAAGCTGCCGAGCGTTTCACCTTCTCCCCCACGGCGCGGCTCGACGCGGAACTGCTGCTCGCCCACGCCCTGGGGATCGATCGTAATGCCCTGCTGCTCGACCTGACCCGCCCGGTCCCCGACAGCTTCTGGCCGCTGGTCGAGCGCCGCGCGCGCCAGGAGCCGGTCGCCTATATCACCGGCACGCGGGGTTTCTGGACGCTGGACCTGATGGTCGGCCCCGGCGCGCTGGTCCCCCGCGTCGATAGCGAGACACTGGTCGACGCCGCACTCCGGCACTTCAGGGGACGTGCCCCCGCCACCCTGCTCGACCTGGGCACCGGGCCGGGCACGCTGCTGCTCGCCCTTCTCGACGAGTGGCGCGAGACGAAGGGGCTGGGCGTCGACCGTTCCCCGCAAGCGTTGCGATACGCCGTCGCCAACGCCGCGGCCTGTGGCCTGGCCGACCGGGCGCGGTTCGTGTGCGGCGACTGGGCGACCGGGCTGGCGGGGCCGTTCGACTGCATCGTCACCAACCCGCCCTATATCGGAACGGCCGAGCCGCTCTCGCCCGAGGTGCGGGATTACGAGCCCGGCACCGCGCTGTTCGCCGGGCCGGACGGGCTGGACGATTACCGGCTGCTCGCCCCCGAACTGCGCCGCCTGCTCGCCCCCGGCGGGGCGGCGGTGGTCGAGATCGGGCACGAACAGGCCGGGCCGGTGACGGCTTTGCTGGCGGATCAAGGCTTTGCGGTAACGCTGCACCGCGATCTGGGCGGGCGACCGCGTGCCTTGCTGGCGCATTGAACAATCGCGCGTGATGCCCTATATTTCACTTGAAGGACCTAGGTCCGACCCGCTAGAGCGGGAACAGGGGCACGCGAACATCTGGCACTCTCACCGGTTTTTCGGGGTCGCAGGATGTCGGGCCGATGCCCATACCCTTCGTCATGTAGTCGCTGCTGTCCGGCGGCCGTGGCAGCGCCCGAAATCGGGTGCGACAGCTTCGCATCGTGCGAACCGCGCGCGATGTCGGGAAGAGTGGGTCGGAAAAAGTGGACCTTGTTGGTTTGACGACTAAGGACGAACAGCTTGATCAATAATCGGCAGGCCGGCCGCCGTCGCGGTCGTGGCGGCAACAACAATGGTGGGCAGCGTCCGGGCGGCAATCCCGGCCGTTCCGACAATGGCAATCGCATCGACAACCGCGCGCGCGGCAACGCCAGCCAGCTGTACGAGAAGTACAAGAATCTGGCGACCGAGGCGCAGCGTCAGGGCGACCGGGTCAACACCGAATATTACTGGCAGTTCGCCGATCACTATTTCCGGGTGCTGAGCGAAACCCGCTCGCGCTTCGAGGAGCAGAATCAGCGCCGCCAGCGCGAGGAATCGCGCGACGACCAGTATGACGACGGCTTCGACAACGACGCCGAGGATTATGGCGACGAGGGCGATCCCATTCGTCCCGGCGAGCAGCAGGGCGAGGTCGAACAGCCGCGTCGTGAGCGTCAGCCCAGAGAGAACCAGCCGCGCGAGAATCAGCCGCGCGAAACCTATGCTCGCGACAGTCAGCAGCGCGAAGAGCGTCCCCGGCGCGACCGCGACGATCGCCCGCGCCGTGAGCCGCGCGAGGATCGCCGCCCGATGCGCGCCGAACAGCCCGCCATGGCCGAGGACGCGCAGCCGGTCGTGACCGCGCCCGTCATCACTCCCGAGGTCGCTTCGGTCCCGCAGGCCGAGGAGGAAGCCCCCCGTCGTCGCGGTCGTCCGCGTCGCGAGCGTCCCGCCGAGGTGCAGGACACGGGCGAGCAGACCGGTTTCGACGCCGATCGCCTGCCCCCGGCCCTGAGCACCGCGCCCGAGGCGGAAGCGGCTCCCGAGGAAAAGCCCCGCCGTCGTCGCGTCCGCGCAGCGGCACCGGTGGAGCCGGAGGCGGCGGCGGGCTGATCGCCCCCCACGCTTTCGATGGATAAAGGACCGGCCTTCGCGATGCTCGCGGGGGCCGGTTTTTTATGGCCGCCGGTCGACATCCTCGTCATGCCCGGTGCCCGAGCTGAGGAAGACCAGTCCCATCAGCGCCCCGGTCAGCATCACCATGCCGCCGATCCCGCCGATCACCCCCAGCATCGTCACCCCGTTGAGCGGGCCATAGACCTGGGCCAGCGCGATCATCGCGAAGGCCACCGCGACGGCGGCAGCGACCGTCATCCACGCCATCAACATGCGGAACCGCGCCCAGGCGAAGGCCGCCTGTTCGGGATCGTCGAGTCCGGGTGGGGGCGGGGACATGGGCCGACTATGGGCAACGGGGGGCCGCTCGACAAGCCGGGCAGGCCTTACCCCGCCCGGCGCAACCGCCCGACCGGCAGCTTGGCCCAGATGCCCCCGGCGATCGCATCGATCTCGCGCCGGACCGGGTGGCGCACCGCATAGACGACCGCCAGCCAGGCCAGCACGCCCGCCGCCGCGCTCACGCTCAACAGCGTGAAGCCAACCGCCTGCGGCGATGCGACCCAGCGATAGACGGCCAGCAGCGGCGCGACCGTCGCCAGCGTGGCGATCAGGCTCTGCGCATAGACTTTGACCATCCCCCGCCAGGCAAAGCCGGTCAGCGGCTTCATCAGCGTGGCGTAGAGCACGAACCACACGATCCCATAGCCGATGCGCGAGATCGCCGCCCATTCCAGGCTGACCGTCGCCCCCAGGATCAGCAGTCCGATCGACGCGATCGTATCCAGCGCATTGGCGACGATCAGCCGCCGGATATGCCCCAGCAGGATGGGCAGCTCGAAATGCAGCGGCACGGCGGCGAAGAATAACTGCCCCAGCGCGATCCAGCTCAGCAGCGGCGCCACGCCTGCCCAGCGCGGGCCATAGAGCATCAGCACGATCGGCGTCGCGGCGGTGGCGAGGAAGGTCATGGCGGGCCAGGTCACGCCGCTATAGGCCGCGACCACCCGCTGATAGGGCGCGGCCAGATCGGCCCCCGCATCGCGCAGGCGGGCAAAGGCCGGATAGAAGACGCCGTCGACCGCACCGCTGACCAGCATCTGCAACTGCGCGCCCAGGCTGGAGGCGCGGCTGTACAGGCCGACTGCGGTCAGGGTCAGGATACGGCCGATGACCAGCTCCGGGCTGCGCGAACTGATCGCGTCGCTGATATAGAGAAGCGAGCTGTTCGACCCGAAGCGCAGGATCGGACCGATCCCCTTCAGGCTGGGCGGGAAGGGCGGACGGATGCCGGATCGCCACTGGCCGATGATCGCGCGTGCCGCCTGTTGCGCGACCGAGGCCCAGGCCAGCGCAAAGGCGGAATAGCCCGCCCAGGCCAGCGCCAGCGAAAACACCGCATTGACCACCGCCGCCCCGACGCTGGTCAGGAAGATGGAATAATAGTCCATCCGCCGCTGGAGCATCGCGCCCGGCACGATGCCGAAGGGCACGATCAGATAGGACCCGGCGATGATGACGAGCAGCGGGGTCAGCCGGACATTGTCGTAGAATCGCGCCACCGGCCAGGCGAGCGCAAAGATGATCAGGCCGATACCCAGCGCAAAGATCAGCGACACCGAAAAACAGGTGCGCAGCTGCTCCTCGGTCAGGTCGCGCTCACCCGCCACGAACCGGCGGATGCCGAAATCCTGCAACGCGGACACCAGCATCGCGGCGGACAGCGCGATCGAATAAAGCCCCATCTCGGACGGGCTGAGGAAGAAGCGCGATATGACCACGCTGACGACGAACTGAATCGCAAAGGCGATATATTGCGCGCCGATCGACCAGAGCGCCGCGCCGCGAACCGAAGATCCGCTCATCGCCGGATCCGATGCCGGGTCAGCAGCCCGGCGAGCCGGATCGCGCCCAGCCGCTGATGGTGACGCGCCAATCGCGCCACGGCTCGCCAAAGCCCGGGTACGGGTTCACCACCCGTCCGACGCACATCGTCGAGATGCGCGGCGATCCAGGTCAACCCTTCTCCCGCCATCGCTTCGGGCGCGTATAAGAGCCCGCGCACCACTTCGGCTCGGACATCG
>NZ_CP191175.1:150000-1155000 GCF_050408055.1 Sphingomonas sp. Xoc002
ACCACGTTAATATTCGTGGGCCTGGTGGTGTGTGACGGATGGTGTGTGTTGTCTGACCTTATCGGATTGGTCAGGCTTCGAAACTGTCCCGGGAAATAGCCCCACCGTATAGACCGTACCCGAAACCGACACAGGTGGTCAGGTAGAGTATACCAAGGCGCTTGAGAGAAGTGTCCTGAAGGAACTCGGCAAATTGCCTCCGTACCTTCGGAAGAAGGAGGCCCCATGTAAGCGCAAGCTCTCATGGGGGGCACAGGCCAGGGGGTAGCGACTGTTTAGCAAAAACACAGGGCTCTGCTAAGTCGGCTTCAAGACGACGTATAGGGCCTGACGCCTGCCCGGTGCCTGAAGGTTAAGTGGAGGAGTGCAAGCTCTGAAATGAAGCCCAGGTAAACGGCGGCCGTAACTATAACGGTCCTAAGGTAGCGAAATTCCTTGTCGGGTAAGTTCCGACCTGCACGAATGGCGTAACGACTTCCCCACTGTCTCCAGGACATGCTCAGCGAAATTGAATTCTCCGTGAAGATGCGGAGTACCCGCGGTTAGACGGAAAGACCCCGTGCACCTTTACTGCAGCTTCAGAGTGGCATTGGACAAGAACTGTGTAGCATAGGTGGGAGGCTTTGAAGCATTGGCGCCAGCCGATGTGGAGCCATAGGTGAAATACCACCCTGTTGTTGTTTAATGTCTAACCTCGTACCGTGAAACCGGTACAGGGACCCTCTGTGGCGGGTAGTTTGACTGGGGCGGTCGCCTCCTAAAGAGTAACGGAGGCGCGCGAAGGTTGGCTCAGGCCGGTTGGAAACCGGCTGTTAGAGTGCAATGGCATAAGCCAGCCTGACTGCGAGACTGACAAGTCGAGCAGAGACGAAAGTCGGTCATAGTGATCCGGTGGTCCCTCGTGGAAGGGCCATCGCTCAACGGATAAAAGGTACGCCGGGGATAACAGGCTGATAACCCCCAAGAGCTCATATCGACGGGGTTGTTTGGCACCTCGATGTCGGCTCATCACATCCTGGGGCTGGAGCAGGTCCCAAGGGTTTGGCTGTTCGCCAATTAAAGTGGTACGTGAGCTGGGTTCAGAACGTCGCGAGACAGTTTGGTCCCTATCTGCCGTGGGCGTCGAAATTTGAGAGGAGTTGACCCTAGTACGAGAGGACCGGGTTGAACGTACCTCTGGTGTACCTGTCGTCGTGCCAACGGCGCAGCAGGGTAGCTATGTACGGACGGGATAACCGCTGAAAGCATCTAAGCGGGAAGCCTCCCTCAAGATAAGATTTCTCAGGACGGTCGAAGACCACGACCTTGATAGATCGGATGTGGAAGTGCGGTAACGCATGGAGCTAACCGATACTAATTGTCCTATTCGCGCTTGAGAGCTCCACACCCCCACCATCAGCCCTGGGCTACGATGGCAGGGTGCGGTCATTACCAAGCCAGTGCACGCATCGATTTTATACCCACACCCCCCGAAGCGAGGCCTCCTCTCCTCGGGGACCCCATCAAGTACCACTTGATGGGGATTGTTATTCGCGGACTCTATTGCCTGGTGGCCATAGCGTCGGTGTCCCACCCGATCCCATCCCGAACTCGGCCGTGAAACCCGACTGCGCCAATGGTACTACTGCTCAAGCAGTGGAAGAGTAGGGCGTCGCCAGGCATTACAGTCCGCGAATACTAAAAACCCATTCACATGTTTCCTCGGGCATATCGGCCCGGGGCGCTAAGCCCCACGACACCACGCTATGCACGCGTGCCGCCGTGCGGCTCAGCTGACGTCGCGGGGTGGAGCAGCCCGGTAGCTCGTCAGGCTCATAACCTGAAGGCCGCAGGTTCAAATCCTGCCCCCGCAACCATCACCACACACCACTCGCCGCCCCCACGGGCGGCGTTGTCGTTTGAGGCATACGACGCCCTCAACCCCGGCCGAACATGGCACCACGCATCACGCGGCCCACCTTGCCCCATGCGAAAAGGGGCAGACATGGCCTTCGCCATGCCCGCCCCTCCAGCCGATCCGCAGATCGATAAACGTCGCAACCCTGCCTTACGCCTTCAGACCCTTCGCCATGTTCAGATGCGCCGTCACCGTCGGCACCAGATCGCTCGCAAAGCTCTTCAGCGCAGGGGCGTCGCCCGTCGTCGCATATCCCTTCAGCGCATCCAGCGTCTGCTGATGCCCCGACGTCTGCGCGGCGATATACGCCGCGTCAAAGGCCTTGCCGTTCAGCGACTTCAACTGGTCCAGCGTCGCCTGCTGCTGCGCGTTCAGCGTCGCATCGGGGGTCAGCGCCGGGCTCATCCCGGCGGTCAGCGTCTTCAACTTGGCGGTCGAGCCGGTATGGGCGTCGATCATCTTCTGGGCATAGGACTTCACCGAGGCCGAAGCGCCGTTGGTGAGCGCGAGCCTGGACGTCTCGATCTCGAAGGCGTCGCTGGCCGCGGCCGTGTTCACGAAGCTCTGCGCCGCGCTTGTGGCAGGGGTTTGTGCCGGGGCGGGGGCGGACGCATCCGCCTGGTTGTACGTATCGGCACTGTTCGTCGTGTAGGTCGACGAATTGTCCTGCTTCTGGCCACAGGCCGCCAGCGCAAGCAGGGCGGTGGTCGCAATGAAGGTCGAACGGATGGTCATGGCAAACCCCTGAAAAGACGACAGATGCTGTCTAAGCGTCTGTCGCGCCATGACGTTCCCGCAGGGGCCATCTCGTCGAGGGAGCGGACCCGCAGGGCGCTTGCGTCGTTAGAGCGGGCATCGTCTCATCCGATCAGCGAAGGAACCACCCGATGAGCATTTTCGGCAATATCCTGAACAAGATATTCCACCATGGCAGCAAGGCCGAAGCCGCCCCTGCACCGTCACCCGCACCGGCCCAGGCACAACCCGCACCCGCCGTTGCCCCCGCACCGGCTCCGGCCCCCGTCGCGGCCCCGACCCCGGCACCGCAGAATGTGGATGTCGGTGCGGTCCTGTCGGAAATGGCGTCGATGAAGGGCGGCGGGGGCAATTATCAGAGCTCTATCGTCGATCTGCTGAAGCTGCTCGACCTGGATTCGAGTCTGTCGGCACGCAAGGAACTGGCCAATGAACTGGGCGTGCATGCCGCCGAGGACGGCTCGGCCGAGCAGAATATCGCGCTTCACAAGGCGGTGATGGCCAAGCTCGCCGAAAATGGCGGGATCGTGCCCGACAGCCTGCGGAACTGACGATCCGAAAGGGGCGGCGGTCCGCACGACCGCCGTCCCTCCTCCTCAGTCCCGGAACAGCAGCGGTGCCATCGCCTGAAGACTGCGCCGCCACGTCTGGAATTCGTGGCCCGTGCCCTCCGAGACGTAGAAGACATTCCTGATCCCGGCGGCCGTCAGCGCGACGGCATTGGCGCGGGGATCGCTGCGTGGGCCACCGGGCGGACCGCTGCGCCCTCCCTCCAGTTCGCGACTTCCGAAGCTGACAAAGGTGAGTTTCACCTTGTCCCGATAACCCGGCGTCGCCTTTACATCCTCCGGCGACATGGTGCCGCCGCTGAGCAGGCCGATATAGGCAAAACGGTCGAGGTGCCTGGGCGCGATCAACTTCGTCTCGAAGCCGCCCATCGACAGCCCGGCCATGGCGCGGTGGCGCTGGTCGGACAGGGTGCGGTAATGCCCGTCGACATAGGGGATCAACTCGTCCAGCAGCACGGTTTGAAAGGGGCGGATGTCGAAACTCGCCAGACCGCCGGGCGCGCCGGGGCGGATGGTGTTGGTCATGCCATAGGTCATGACGATCAGGAACGGTCGCGTCTTCCCGGCCGCGATCAGATTATCCATGATGAGGTTGGCATGGCCCTGATTGGACCAGGCGGTCTCATCCTCGCCCCAGCCATGCTGGAGATACAGCACCGGATAGCGATCGCGCGTGTTCCGGTCATAGCCGGGCGGGGTGTAGACGAAAGCGCGTCGCGGCGCGCCGGTGCTGGGCGACGGGAACAGGATCTGTTCGACCCGGCCATGCGGCACATCCTTCAGCGCATAGAAATCCGCGTCATGCGCCGGAATCTCGATGCCGCTTTCCCAACGGGTCGAGCCATAGAAGTTCAGCGTCCCCGGATCGTTGAAGGTGCCGCCATCGACCGTCAGATGATAATAATGAAATCCCTCGTCAAGCGGGCCTTCCGACGTTCCCGTCCAACTGCCGTCGGAGCCTTTGGTCAGGACGGTGCCGCCGCGTCCGCCCAGCCCCAGGCTGACCTTCACCGCCTTGGCATCGGGGGCGGTGATGCGGAAACGGGCATATCCCTGCGAATTGACCTGCGGATAGGACTGGCCAGGCTGGTTGAGCGAAGAGGGGCGGAAATCCTCGATCACCGCCGGTGGGGCGGTCTGGGGCGTGGTCTGAGCAGGGGCCATGGATGCGGCCATCGTCACCGTTAAGGCGGCCGCCAACAGGATCTTCATCGATCATCCTCCCTCGTCATCCGTTGGTTCATTTCGACCATGTCGGAGGGGGGGATGGTGCCGTTTATGGCCCGATCACACAAGGCGGTTTGGCAAAAAACAAAGCGGAGACAATGGCTTGCCTGTGAAATCCTTTGCGGCGCCGCCACGTTCGTCGAATGGGTGATCGCGCCGCGCGCCGGCGTATATGCCCGCCGGCGCCTTTAAACTGGTAGAAGACTACCAACCATTCCCGCAAAAATACCAGGAACGGCTTAACTTATCATAAGTTGTACCCGGCCAGATCGGTCGCATTTCGCCGCCGGTCGCATGGGAGCAACCGGGTGGCCAAAATCCTCGCAAGCATCGGCATCGCGCTCGTCGCGGTGGCGTGCACCCCGCCATCGACGCGGATCGCCACCGGGCTGGAGCGCTATGGCCTGGACAGCCAACGTTCGACCTGTGTCGGCCAGCGGCTGGAGCGCAACCTGTCGCTGGGGCAGCTGCAACAGCTGGGCAATGCCGCCGCGGCTTATCGCCGTGACGATCCAAATCCCGGCCAGCTGACCGCAGGCGATCTGATCCGGGTCGCAGGCGAGATCAAGGACCCGAAGATCGCATTGGAAGTCGGCAAGGCCGCCGCCACCTGCGGCGTGGCTCCCTGACATCCTTTCATTTCATTTTCGGAGACGAACGATGAACAAGCATGAACTGCACGGCAATGCGCGCCATTTCGGTGGCAAGGTGGAAAAGACGATCGGCGATGCGGTCGACAGCCGCGACTGGAAGGTGGCGGGCGTCACCGATCAGGTGGCGGGCAGCGCCGAGCATCTGTTCGGTCGTGCCCAGTCGGTTGCGGGCGATGTGGCGGATGCCACCCCCAGCCTGATCGAGGAAGCGCGCGAGCGGATCGGCGAGGCCACCGATCGGTCGGTCGCGGCCGCGCGTCGCGGCTCGGAAAAGGCCGTGGACGCGGTGCGCGCCAATAACAGCAATAACGGCGTGGTCTGGGCCGTCGTCGCGGCGCTGGGCGGCTATGCGCTCGCCGCGCTGATCCACGGACGCCGGGACTAAGGGCCGGACAGCTTGGCGCCCTCGCTTGCCACCATGCGGGATACCGTCGACCTCCGGCACCTGCGACAGATCGTCGCGGGGCTGGACGAGGGGGTGATCCTGGTCGATCCCGACCAGAGCCTGCTCTGGGCGAACGACGCCGCGCTGGCGATGCACGGGGTCGAACGCCTGGAACAGCTGGGCCGGACGGTGGATGAGTATCGCCGCCGCTTCCGCCTGCGCTACCGGAACAATCACCGGCTGGAGGCCGACGACTATCCGGTCGAGCGGGTCGCGGCGGGCGAGTCCTTCTCCGAGGTGGTGGTCGAAGTCGCGGTCGAGGGCGAAAAGGACCCGCGCTGGGTCCATCAGGTGCGCAGCCTGGTGCTGAACGACCGCGATGACGGCGAGCCGACCTGCGTCGTCCTGATCATCCAGGACGTCACCGCCCGTTATGAGGCGGAGGATCGGTTCGAACAGTCGTTCAACGCCAACCCGGCGCCCGCGATCATCTGTCGTCTGGCCGATCTGCGGTTCGTCAAGGTGAACCAGGGCTTTGTCGAGATGACCGGATTTCCGCGCGACCAGGTGCTGTGCCGGACCGTCTACGACATCGACGTGCTGCGCGGGGCCGAGCGGCTGGAGCTGGCGAAGGAGCGGCTGGCCGAGGGGCGGACCATTCCGCAGATGGAGGCGGAACTGGCGCTGCCGGGCGGCGGGACCAAGCTGGTCATCGTTGCGGGCCAGCCGATCGACATGGGGGACCAGCCCTGCATGTTGTTCACCTTCGCCGATCTGGAGCCGCGCCGAAAGGCCGAGTCGGCGCTGCGCCACAGCGAGGAGCGGTTCACCCGCACCTTCCAGATGGCGCCGGTGCCGATGGCGATCGGTGCGCGCGACGGCCATGTGCTGTGCGAGGTCAATGCCAGTTTCGCCGAGCTGACCGGATATGGCACGACCGAGATCATCGGGCGCTCGCTGGCCGATGTCGGGCTGTGGGCGAACGACGCGGCACAGGCCGAGATCGAGGCCGCGATCGACGACGGTCGCGACCTGCGCGGGGTCGAGGCGCGGATCGTCGCTAAGGACGGCGGGTGCAGCGACTGCCTGGTGTCGACCGAGCTGATCACGCTGGGCGGCGACACCTGCGTCCTCTGGGCGTTCCAGGACATCACCCAGCGCAAGGCGACCGAGCTGGAGCTGGTCGAGGCGATCGACGCGGTGATGAAGGACACCAGCTGGTTCAGTCGGTCGATCATGGACAAGCTGGCCCGGCTGCGCGCGCCGCAGGACGAACTGGGCGGCGCGAGCCTGGACGACCTGACCGCGCGCGAGCGTGAGGTGCTCGGCCTGATCTGTCGCGGGCTGGACGACAAGAGCATCGCGCGGGCGCTGGGCGTGTCGGGCAACACGGTGCGCAACCATGTCGCGCGCATCTACGCCAAGATCGGCGTCAACCGCCGCACCGCCGCCACCGCCTGGGCGCATGCGCGCGGCTTCGACGGCGAGGGTGCGCTTGGCCGACGGGAGGTGCCCGCATGAGCGACAAGAATTTCAGGAATCCGACCGATCGCGTGCGTCATGCCAAAGGGGCGGCACGCGAGACGATCGGGAAGCTGATCGGCGACGACGCCGCCATCAGCCAGGGGCGCAAGGAACAAGAGGCGGCGGCCCGCACCAAAAAGGCCGGTCCCGCCCAAGAACCGAAAGAACAGGAGTGAATATGGCTACGCATGTAACGCCCGGCTATGCGCCGGTGGAAGAGGGCGCGATCGTCCGCGCGACCCGTCGCATTTCGTGGGGCGCGATCTTTGCCGGTGTGGTGATCGCGGTTGCGGTCCAGCTGGTGATGGGCATCCTCGGCACCGGCATCGGCCTGTCGATGGTCGACCCGGTTCAGGGTTCGACGCCGGGCGCGGCGGGCTTCGGCATCGGGGCGGGCCTGTACTGGCTGATCACCACCGTCGTGGCGCTGGGCGCCGGTGGCTATGCCGCGGCGCGCGTGTCGGGCGTGACCGAGAAGTTCGATGCGCTGGTCCACGGTCTGGTCGTGTGGGGCGTCACCCTGCTCCTGACCATGTATCTGCTGACCTCGGCGGTCGGCGGGATCATCGGTGGCGCGTTCCGTACCGTCGGCGCGGTGGCGGGTGCCGCCGGTTCGACCGTGGGCGCGGCTGCTCCGAAGGTCGCGCAGGTCGCGGGCGTCGATCAGAATGACGTGCAGGCCGAAGCCGCCAAATATCTGACCGAAACGCCCGCCGATCCGGCGCAGATGACCCCGGAACAGGCGCAGAAGGAAGTCGCCAAGCAGCTGCCCGCCATGGCGCGCGGCGGTGCGGACGGCGCCCGGGCCGAAGCGCGCGTGGTCGACATCGTCGCCGCCCAGCGCAAGATCGGCCGCGACCAGGCCCAGGCCCAGGTGAATCAGGCCAAGGCCGAATTCGTCCAGACCAAGAACGAAGCCGTCGCCAAGGCCAAGCAGGCCGCCGATGCCGCCGCCGGCGCCGGTGCCAAGACCTCGTTCCTCCTGGTGCTCGCGCTGCTGGTCGGCGCCGGTGCCTCCGCCTTTGGCGCAACGGCGGCCAGCCGCCGTCGTCTGCGCTGAGTACCCGCGGCGGGCCAGCGTATCGGGCCCGCCGCACCCCCCTTTTTTCGAGGAGATCGTCATGACCAAGAAGATCGCTCTGGGTGCTACCCTGTTCGCCGTCCTGACCCTGTCGGCCTGCAACACCGTGAACGGCGCAGGCCGCGACCTGCGTTCGGCCGGTGCGGCCGTGTCCGACGCCTCGGGCCAGGACAAGCCGAAGAAGTAACGGGAAGGGCAGGGGCGATGCGTCCCTGCCCTTATTATATTCCTCCCCTGAAAGGGGCGGTGGCGCGCACAGCGCGTCGGAGGGGTGTCCCGCTATCGAGAGGGCGACACCCCTCCGTCAGGGCTTCGCCCTGCCACCTCCCCTGCCAGGGGAGGATTTCTTCATGGTTTCAGGCGGCACATCCGCCTCGACCAGTTCGACGACCTCGAACCGATACCCGACCCAGCCGCGCTGCCGCACCGCTTCCGCCATGGCGGCATCGTTCGCCACCGCCGCCTTGCGCGACTTGGCATGGCCCCAGAACACTTCGGTCCTGCCCCCGCCCAGATCGGCGACGATCCGCCAATAATGGGTGAAGGGCTGCGATGTCGGGCCTATCGTCTTCACATAGCCATCGGGCATCGTCGCGATCAGATAACGGTTCCTGCGTGCCATGCCGCCGCCATAGCGCAACGACGCCGCGACCTCATCCCGCTTGACGCCCTCCGTCGCCGCCGCGTAGCGATACGAGGCCGGAATGATCCGGCGATATGATCGCGCCGGTTCTCCCGACAAGGGAGATTAAAAGGGAACACGGTGAGGGGGCTTGGCTCCCCAAATCCGCGGCTGTCCCTGCAACTGTAAGCGGTGAGCGGCGATGCACGGATCGGCCATGGGCGATCCAGCCACTGGGGCAACCTGGGAAGGCGCATCCGTCCGCGACGACCCGTGAGCCAGGAGACCTGCCGGCGTCAGGTCGCTCATGCCCGGTCCAGGGGATGGTCGAGGCTAGGTCTGTTCCGACGAGCGACGCCATAAGTGGCGGAGGCGCATGGGTGGCCCTGTGGAATGCGGAAAACGGCGTGCCGCACGCAGGTCACCCGGCTGCCCGAAATCGGGCGGCAAGGCCTCGGCTTGTTCGCGACAAGACGCTATGGGCTTTGAAATGATATATCGTAACAGATTCGGACAGGTTCCTATGGTCCTGTGGGGTGGCGCGGCGCTTCTGCTGGGGGCGACGCAGGCAAGCGCGCAAAAGGCGGAGGAACAGGGGGGCGACGCCACCGTGCTGGTGATCGGCACGCGGGAGAAACAGGCGCTCGACACACCCAATGCCACCGGCAGTCGCCTGGGCCTGACGCCGATGGAGACGCCCGCCAGCATCGCATCGCTCGACGGCGGGACGATCCGCGCCCGCGGCGATGTGTCGATCGTCGAGGCGGAGACGCGCGCGCCCGGCCTGTCGAGCGTCGCCAATCCGGGCAATGGCGGCACGGCCTTGGCCGCGCGCGGCTTTTCGGGGCAGGGATCGGTGCTGCAACTGGTCGACGGCGTGCGGCTGTTCCCGGCGGCGGGGACGATCACCTTCCCGACCGATCCCTGGATGGTCGAGCGGATCGATGTGCTGGGCGGCCCTGCCTCGGTCCTCTACGGGCAGGGCGCGCTGGGCGGCGCGGTCAATGTCGTAATGCGCGCGCCCACCGCGCAGACCCATGGCCAGGCCGAGATCGGTTTTGGCGGGCAGGACAGTTTCCGCGCCGCCGCCGGGCTGGGCGGGCCGCTGACACCGACACTGGGTTACCGCGTGGATGCCAGCTATCGCCGGTCCGACGGCTATGTCGATCGGGGGCAGTCGGACAGCGTCGCGCTGTCGGGGACGTTGCGCTGGTCGCCGTCCGCGACACTGGCGGTGACGGTGCGCGGCGATCATGGCGACCAGCGGCCCATGCCCTATTTCGGCACCCCGCTGATCGACGGGCGGCTCGACCTTCGGGGGCGGGATCGCAACTATAATGTCGGCGACGGGCGGATGCGGTACCGCGACGACCGCGCCTCGATCCGGGTCGACTGGAGTCCCAGCAGCGCGGTCAGCCTGTCCAACATCGCCTATGTCCTGACCAGCGACCGTTTCTGGCGCAATCTGGAGAATTATTGCTGGGTCGGTGCGAGCGGCGCGTGCGCGGACGGATCGACGGGTATTCCGGCCACGATCCGGCGGAGCAGCAATTACGGCATCCGTCACGACCTGACCCAATGGGGCGATCAGGCCAGCGTGACGTGGCGCACGGGACTCGCGCCGGGCATCGCCAACGCGCTGGTCGTCGGGGTGGACGCCAATCTGGTCCGCTTCACCCATGAGAACGACTTCGGCTCGGTCGAGCAGATCGATGCGGTCGATCCCTTCGCCTTCGATCCCGGTCATTTCCTCGATACGCAGGGAATCGCCCCACGCTATCGCACCCGCACCACCGCACTGGCGGTGTTTGCCGAGGATCGGGTAACGCTCGGCCCGAAATGGTCGGTGGTCGGCGGCGTCCGTTACGAGGTGGACAATGTCCGTCGCTGGACCGTCGCCACGCCGGATCGCTTCGTGCTGGAAAAGACGTTCCGCAACGCGACGTGGCGCGCGGGGCTGGTCTATCAACCGGTGCCGACCCTGTCGCTCTATGCGCAATATGCCACGGGCGTCGATCCGCTGGGCACGCTGACCACCGTGTCGACCGGGCAGGTGCAGTATAGCAACGCGCGCGGGAACCAGGTCGAGGCGGGGGCCAAATGGCTGTTCGCGAGCGGACATGGCACCGCCACGCTGACGGCCTATCGCATCGTCAAGACCGGGTTGCTCGCCCAGCGCACGCTGGCGAGCCCCGTCGAGCAGGTCGGGCAACGATCGTCGCAGGGCGTCGAGGCGGCGGTGACGCTCGATCTGCCGCAGGGCTTCGGGATCGATGCAAACGGCACGCTGCTCGATGCGCGGTTCGACGATTTCCGCTCCGGCGGCGTGGATTATAGCGGCCGCACCCCGCCGAACGTGCCCGAGGCGCTGGCCAATCTCTGGCTGCGCTGGGATGCCACGGCCAAGCTACAGGCGCGCGCCGGGCTGCGTTATGTCGGGCGTCGCTTTTCGGACAATGGCGAGGCGTTCCGCATCCCCGGCTATGCGACGGTGGACACGACCTTGTCCTATGCGCTGACGCCGCATCTGGCGGTCGATGTCCGCGCCTATAACCTGTTCGACAAACCCTATGCGGTGACGGCCTATGGCGACCAGCAATGGATATTGGGTCGCCCGCGCGCGCTGGACATCGGCGTCCGTGCGGGGTTCTGACCGGCCCTGGGGGAAGGCGGCAT
This sequence comes from Sphingomonas sp. Xoc002, assembly GCF_050408055.1. Classification (NCBI taxonomy): domain Bacteria; kingdom Pseudomonadati; phylum Pseudomonadota; class Alphaproteobacteria; order Sphingomonadales; family Sphingomonadaceae; genus Sphingomonas; species Sphingomonas sp. Xoc002. The sequence goes on from NZ_CP191175.1 coordinate 161,391, forward strand.
TGCGGCTCGCCTTCCTCACCCATCGCTGGGTCGGGATCGTCACCTGCCTGTTCTTCGCCATATGGTTCGCCAGCGGACTGGTGATGCTTTACGTGCCCTATCCGTCGCTGCGCCCGGCGGAGAACTGGAAGCACGCGCAACCGATCGACTGGGCGCGGGTCGGCCGACCGCCCGTGGCACCCGACGCCCGGCGGATCACGCTGGAGATGCGCGACGCCGCACCGGTCTGGCGGATCGAGAGCCGTGATGGCGACACCCGCATCCTGTCGGCGGACGGCGGAGCGGTCGCTCCCGTCGATGCCGCCCTCGCCGCACGCGTCGCCACGCGGTTTGCAGGGCCGGTCCGCCATGCCGAGCGGATCGCAGACGACCAATGGACGGTGGCGAACGGTTTCGACCGGCATCGCCCCTTGTGGAAGATCGCGCTGGCCGATGCGGCGGGGACCGAACTTTATATCTCCAGCCTGACCGGCCAGCCGGTGCAGCGGACGACACGGGGCCAGCGGTTCTGGAACTGGCTGGGCTCGGTGCCGCACTGGATATACCCGACCCTATTGCGCCGCGACCGCGAGACTTGGCGGCAGGCGGTGATGTGGGTGGCGGGCCCGTGCATCGCGGTGGCGCTGACCGGCCTGTGGGTCGGCATATTGCGGCTGCGCGCCGGGCGGCGGCGCTATCGGGGCGGGCGGGTGACGCCCTATCGCGGCTGGATGCTCTGGCACCATGTCAGCGGGCTGGCGGGGGCTGCGATGCTGACCAGCTGGATCGTCAGCGGCTGGCTGTCGGTCGATCCGGGGCACGCCTTTGCCGGGGGCGAGTCGCCTGCCGCGATGATGCGGGCCTATGCCGGGCAGGCGGGGCAACCGCACGACCTGAACCGGTTGGCCCGGATCGCACCGGATGCCCGCACGGTCGAGTGGAGCGGGGACGCGGGGTTCGCGCGGATCGCGATCGATCGTGCCGCGCCGCATCCGCACTGGCTGGAGCAGGCGACGCTAGCCCCCGCCCAGGCCGCCGATCCGTTACGCGCGGCGATGCTGGTGCCGGGCGGACGGCGGGTGGCGCGCGAGTGGCTGGCGCGACCCGACTTCTATTGGACCGACGCGACGCGGTTGCCGCTCTGGCGGTTGCGGTTCGACGATGCGGCGGCGACCTGGCTTTATGTCGATCCCGACAGCGGAGCGCTTGTCGAGCGGCAGGACCAAGTACGGCGCGCCTATCGCTGGGTCTATACGCTGCTCCACACCTGGGACTGGCCGTGGCTGACCGCGCATCATGGGGTCTGGACCGGCTGGATGTGGCTCTGGTCGCTGGCCGGTTTGGTGCTGTCGATCAGCGGTGTCGTGCTTGGGCAGCGGCGCCTGCGTCGCCCCGCGCGCGGAAAAAGATGAAAGCGTCGCCCTGCGCGCGGGAAAGGGTGAAAAGCACGCCATCGGGGTTGGCGTCGCGCGTTCCGCCCGCTTAAGTGGGCGGCATGTGGCAACTCTACCAATTCCCGCTCTGTCCCTTTTCGCGCAAGGTCCGGCTGTTGCTGGGCGAGAAGGGCGTCGGATACGAGTTGGTGCGCGAGTCGCCATGGCAGCGGCGCGACGAGTTTCTCGACATGAACCCTGCCGGGCAAACCCCGGTGATGGTCGATGAGGAGCGTGGCGTGCTGCTGGTCGACTCGATGGCGATCAGCGAGTTTTTCGAGGAAACGGTCGAAAAGTCGGCGATGATCAACGGCACCGCCGTCGGTCGCGCCGAAATCCGGCGGCTGGTGACGTGGTTCGACACGCATTTCTATCAGGACGTGACCGGCCCGCTGCTTCACGAACGCATGGTCAAGCGCGTCGCGCGCACCGGCAGCCCCGATGCCAAGGGCCTACGCGAGGCGATGAAGGCGGCGGTCGGGCATCTCGATTACACCGATTATCTGCTCGACCATCGCAACTGGCTGGGCGGGGCGACGATGAGTCTCGCCGATCTGGCGGCGGCGGCGCAGATTTCGGTCGCCGACTATCTGGGCGGCATCGACTGGAAGGGGCATGAACAGACCGCGCGCTGGTATCGCGGGCTGAAAAGCCGCCCCTCCTTCCGCCCGTTGCTGTCCGAGCGGATGGAGATGGTCACCCCGCCGTCGCATTACGACAATGTCGACTTCTGACGCCCCCGCCACCCGTATCGGGATCGAGGATTTCCTGGCGGTCGACATCCGTGTCGGCACCGTCATCGCCGCCGAACCTTTCCCCGAAGCGCGCAAGCCCGCGATCAAGCTGACGATCGATTTCGGCGATGTGATCGGCGTGAAGCGCTCCTCGGCGCAGATCACGCGGCATTATACGCCGGAGACCCTGGTCGGTCGGCAGGTGGCGGCGGTGGTCAATTTTCCGCCGCGCCAGATCGGGCCGATGATGTCCGAGGTGCTGACCCTGGGCTTTCCCGATGCGGAGGGGCAGGTGGTGCTGATCGCGCCGGATTTGCCTGTACCCAATGGGGGGCGGTTGTTCTGAGGGTTTCCCTTGGCCTTCGACCTCGCTCAGGGTGAGCGCAGTCGAAACCCACGCCCCCCACTAACCCAAATTGTTAGCCTTAACATTACCCCTTGCGCCCTACGCCGCGAAGCGTACCATCCCCGTCCGACCGTAGGGACATAACCCACGGAGGACAGGAGGGGATATGAAGTCCAAACGCTGGGCCGGCCATGCGCTGGCCGCTTTGCTAACGCTCTCGGTGGCGGCACCTGCCATGGCGCAGGCCGACAAGATGGCACCGATCGCCATACCCGCACAGCCGACCGCCATTCCGCTGAACACCGGGCCGTTGCCGGGTGCGAAGAACAAGGAAAGCTGGCACAGCCAGTATAATAGCGTGTTCGCCCGCAACGTGACCGAGGCGACGCTCACCCCCTTCCTGCCCGATCCCGCCAAGGCGACCGGTGCCGCCGTCATCGTCGCGCCCGGCGGCGGTTTCCGTACCCTGTCGATGCAGAACGAAGGCTGGGACGTGGCCAAGGCGCTGGCCGATCGCGGCATTGCCGCCTTCGTCCTGAAATACCGGCTGAACCAGACGCCCGCCGATATGGGCGAGTTCGAAAAATCGATGGCGGCGATGTTCTCCAGCGTGGCGCGCCCCGCCGCGCGGCCAAACCCGGATGAGGCGTTGAAGGGCCTCGCGCCCCAGATCGCTGATTCCCGCGCCGCCTTCGCGCTGGTCCGCCAGCGGGCGGGCGAGTGGAAGGTCGATCCGACCCGCGTCGGCATGGTCGGCTTTTCGGCGGGTGCGATGCTGACCGTCGCGACCGTCCTCGACGGACAGGCCAAGCCCGCCTTTATCGGCGACATCTATGGCCCGCTTCAGCCGATGACGGTGCCCGCCAACGCGCCGCCGATGTTCGCCGCGATCGCCGCCGACGATCCGCTGTTCGCGGGCAAAGGCTTCGGGCTGATCGACCAGTGGATGGCCGCGAAGAAGCCGGTCGAGTTCCATCTCTACGGCCAGGGCGGCCACGGCTTCGGCATGTATCCGAAGAAGACGACCAGCACCGGCTGGTTCGACGCCTTTTATCGCTGGATCGTGATGGAAGGGTTTTTGACCGCCAAGGCCCAGTAACATTCCTCCCCTGTAAGGGGAGGGGACCATCCGAAGGACGGTGGAGGGGTGTCGCCATATCGAGAGCGGGACACCCCTCCGTCAGGCTGTGCCTGCCACCTCCCCTGCAAGGGGAGGAATAAGGTTAGTCCAGGCTCTTCGACGCCTGCTCGAACAGATCCTTCGACAGGCCCGGCGTCTCGACGATCCGCACCAGCTCGGCACGCATCAGGGCCGAGCGCTTGGCGTCGAACCGGCGCCAGCGGCCGAGCGGCGGCAGCAGCTTGGCGGCGGTCTGCGGGTTGAGCCGGTCGAGCGCGATCAACTGCTCGGACAGGAAGCGATAGCCCGAACCGTCGGCGGCGTTGAACGCGCGCTGGTTCACCCCGAACGCCCCCAGCACCGCCCGCGCGCGATTGGGGTTGGCGAGCGTAAAGTCGGGATGCCGGACCAGCCGCTCGACCACCGCGCCGGTGTCGCTGCGCGACGACAGCGCCTGGGTCTGGAACCATTTGTCGAGCACCAGCCCGTTACCGGCATAGCGCGCATGGAAACGCGCCAGCGCCTCTTCCCGCTCGGGCGCGTCGGAATTGACCAGCGTGGTCAGCGCCGCCTGCCGGTCGGTCATGTTGTCGGCCGCCTCGAACTGCGCGAAGGCCAGCGCGGCGGCGTCTTCCGCACCGCTGGCCGCGATATAGCCGAGCGCGACGTTGCGCAGGCGCCGCCGCCCCTTGGCCTCGGGCGAATAGACGTAAGAACCCTGCGCCAGCTCGGCATAAAGCCGCCGCCAGGTCGGCAGCAGCGCCTGGCCCAGTTGCGTGCGCAGCGCCTCGCGCGCGGCATGGATCGCGTCCGGGTCGACCGTGGCGAGCTGGTCGCCGATGAAATTCTCCGACGGCAACAGCACCGCCTCGGCGAGGAAGGCGGTTTCCAGCCCCTCGGCCTCGAGCGTGCGGGTGACGGCGTCGATCACCGCCTCGCCCTTCATCTCGCCATGGATCGTGCCCGCGACCAGCGTGTCGAGCATCAGCTGCTGCATCGCTTCGTACCGGGCGAAGGGGTCGTCGTCATGCGCCGACAGGAAGGCCAGGTCTTCGGCCGTGCGGTCGCTCTCGACCACGATGGGGGCGGAAAAGCCGCGATTGATCGACAGGACGGGACGTTCGGTGATGGTCTCGAACACGATCGTCTCGGCCACCTGGTCGAGCAGGACCAGCGTCTCGTCGGTCAGCGGGCGGCCGGTCTCCGCGCCGAACAAACGGACCTTGAGCGGCAGCAGCATCGGCTGCTTCATGGTCTGCCCCGGCGTGGCGGGGACGTGCTGAGCCAGGCGCAGCTCGGCGCGGCCCCCGCCGGGTTCGTGGGACAGGCCCGCCGAGACACGCGGCGTGCCCGCCTGGGAATACCAGAGGCGGAATTGCGACAGGTCGACACCGCCCGCTTCCTCCATGCAGGCGACGAAATCCTCGCAGGTGGCGGCCGTGCCGTCGAAGCGATGGAAATACAGGTCGGTGGCGGCGCGGAACTTCACCGGCCCCAACATGGTCGCCATCATGCGGATCAGCTCGGCGCCCTTGTTATAGATGGTCGCCGTATAGAAATTGCTGATCTCGATATAGCTTTCGGGGCGTACCGGATGCGCGAGCGGACCGGAATCCTCGGGGAACTGGCTGGCGCGCAGGCCGCGCACATCCTCGATCCGCTTGACCGCCGCCGATCCCTGGTCGGCGGAGAAACACTGGTCGCGATAGACGGTGAAGCCTTCCTTCAGGGAAAGCTGGAACCAGTCGCGGCAGGTGATCCGGTTGCCCGACCAATTGTGGAAATATTCATGCGCGACGACGGCGGCGATCGCGTCGTAATCGTAATCGGTCGCGGTGTCGGGGTCGGCCAGGATGTAGCGGCTGTTGAAGATGTTCAGCCCCTTATTCTCCATCGCGCCGAAATTGAAATCGTCGACCGCGACGATGTTGAACACGTCGAGATCGTACTCGCGGCCATAGACGCGCTCGTCCCACGCCATCGACAGCTTCAGCGCGTGGAGCGCATGGTCGGTCTTGGCGATGTCGGCGGCGCGGACCCAGATGCCCAGTTGCACCTCGCGCCCGCTCATCGTGGTGAAGGTCGAGGCATTGACCGCCAGGTCGCCCGCCACCAGCGCGAACAGATAGGAGGGCTTGGGGAAGGGGTCGTGCCACTCGGCCCAATGCGTGCCGTCGCCATTCTCGCCCTGGGCAATCGGATCGCCATTGGCCAGCAGCACCGGGTAACGCAGCCGGTCCGCCGTCATCCGCACCCGATAGACGCTCAGCACATCGGGCCGATCGGGGAACCAGGTGATGCGGCGAAACCCTTCCGCCTCGCACTGGGTGCAGAGATTGCCGCCCGAAGCATAGAGACCCATCAACTGGGTGTTGCTTTCGGGCGCGATCGACACCTCGGTCTCGACGACATGGGAATCGCCGGTGAGCGGCACGACCAGCTGCTCGCCCTCGATCCGCCAGTCGTTGACGGCCACGCCATCGACCTTGACCGACAGCGGCGTCTGCCCGGCACCGTCGAGCCGCAGGGGTTCGTCATGCGGGCCGCTGCGCGTGACGGTCAGCGCGGCGTGGACGCGGGTGTCAGCGGGGTCCAACGCGAAGTCCAGCGCGATCTGCGGCACCTCCCAGGCGGGAGCGCTGTAATCCTCGCGCCGGATGGCGGCGGGGGTGATGCTGGGCTGGGCGGCGCTGCGCTGAATGTCCATGACGGAAATATAGCCGCGCGCACCCGCTGCGACCACCGGGCTGGCCATGAAAAACCGGAACGGTGCGTCATGGGCGGGGTTGATCGGCCCGGATGGCGTGATACGCCTGTGCCACACCATTTCCCCGAAAGGTCCTGCATGTCGCGATCGACGGCTCTGCTGCCGCTGTTTCTCCTGTCCACCGCCGCGATCGCGCATGATCACGATCACCTGCATTATCAAGCCGCTAGCACCGCGCCGGTCGAGGCGAAGGCGCAGCGCAGCCCGGCCGAACGCAATGCCGTCATCACCGCCGCCCTGCCCGAGGATCAGGCCGCGATGAAGGCGCATGTGATGTTCCTGGCGTCGGACGCGATGGCCGGACGCGAGGCGGGGACCCGCGACTATGACATCGCCGCGCAATATGTCGCCGCGCAATTCTATGCGGCGGGGCTGCGGCCGGGCGGCGACCAGGGCGGCTATCTGCAGAAGGTGCCGCTGGTCGCGTATAATGTCGCCGACAAGGGCAGCGCCATGTGGACCCCGGCGGGCGGCCAGGCGCAGGAACTGGTCTTCGGCGAGGACTTCGTGCCCTCGCCCGTGCCCAATGCGAAGGAAACCAGCCTGTCGGCGCCGGTCGTCTTTGTCGGTTACGGCATTGATGCCGCGCAATATGGCCTGACCGATTACAAGGGCGTCGACGTCCGCGGCAAGATCGTCGCCTTCGTCCCCGGCACGCCCGAGGGGCTGGGCGGCGAGGAGCGCGCCTTTTTCGGATCGGCGGGGAACAAGGCCTCGCTGGCGGCGGCGCGCGGCGCGGTCGGTGCGATCCAGATCGACATGCCGCGCGCCGGGGGGCGGCAGCGGCCCTTCGCCATGCTGGCCCGCTATTACAACGCGCCGCGCGTGACCTGGGCGAACCCGGACGGCACCGCCCATGCGATGACGCCGACGACCCCGGTGCTGGGCACCCTGTCGCAGACGGGCGCCGCCAAGCTGTTCGGCAAGGGTTGGGACGCGGTGGTCAAGGCCGCCGCCGCGCCGAAGCCCGGCTATAAGCCGCTGACCGCCAAGGGCCAGTTGACGGTCGCGTCCAAGACCAGCTTCAAGCCGATGGACAGCAGCAACGTCATCGGTCTGATCCCCGGCAGCGACCCGAAGCTGAAGGACGAGGTCGTCGTCCTGTCCGCGCATCTCGACCATATCGGCACCAATGAGGGCGGCGAGGGTGACCGGATCAACAACGGCGCGCTCGACAACGCCATCGGCATCGCCAGCCTGATCGAGGAGGCCAAGCGCTTCAAGGCTGCCGCCGCGCCCAAGCGGACCGTCATGTTCCTGGCGGTGACGGCGGAGGAAAAGGGGCTGGTCGGCTCCGACTATTTCGCCAACCACCCGACCGTGCCGCTCAAGTCGATCGTCGCCGACGTCAATCTCGACATGCCGATCCTGACCTACAAGTTCGAGGATATGGTGGTGTTCGGCGCGGACCGCTCGACGCTGGGGCCGATCGTGCGCAAGGCGGTGGGGGCGATGGACCTGCCCGTCTCGCCCGATCCGATGCCGGAGGAGGGCATCTTCGTCCGCTCCGACCATTTCCGCTTCGTGCAGAAGGGCATCCCCTCGGTCTTCCTGTGGCCGGGTCAGAAGGGGCCGGGCAAGGCCGCGGTCGAGGATTTCATGAGCCACCGCTATCACCGTGTCGGCGACGAGATCGACCAGGGCATCGACTGGAGCCAGGGGCCGCGCTTCGTCAGCGTCAACTACGCCATCGCCCGCGAGATCGCCGACGCGCCCGAGCGGCCGGTGTGGAACAAGGGCGATTATTTCGGCACGCTCTACAAGGGGCCGATGGCAGCGAAGTGAGCAGCGGTGAGGCGTCTTGCAGCCAAGCCGCCCTCCATCCGTTCCGCCTGAGCGATGTCGAAGGCAATGCGGAACTGCCGGTCCGTGTGCTTCGACTTCGCTCAGCACGAACGGAGGTTTGAGTTTGGTCGGTCGTCTCTTCGTCTTCGGCATGGGCTATGCCGCCGGTCACCTGGCCGCCTTGCTGGAGGGGCGCGGCTGGTCCGTCATGGGGACGACCCGCGACGGGCGCGGCGGTACGATCCGTTTCGACGACCGTGACGGCGTGGAGGCGCAGGTCGCCGCCGCCACGCATATCCTGTCCTCGGTCCCGCCCGAGGGGGAGGTCGATCCGGTGCTGGTCACATATGGCGCGGCCCTTGCGAAATCGGGCGCCTGGATCGGCTATCTCTCCTCGACCGGCGTGTATGGCGATACCGGCGGCGCCTGGGTGGACGAGACCGCCCCCATCGGCTCGGGGCGGCGCGCGGCACGGGCGGCGGCGGATGCGGACTGGCAGGGCTTGGGTGCACGGGTGTTCCGGCTGCCCGGCATCTATGGCCCCGGCCGCTCGCCGATCGACCGGGTCCGTGCCGGTCGCGCGCACCGCGTGGGCCTGCCCGGGCAGGTGTTCAGCCGGGTGCATATCGCCGACATCCTATCGGGCGTGATCGCCGGGTTCGACGGGCCTGCGGGGGCCTATAACCTGTCCGACGATTTCCCGTGCGACCAGGATGCGGTCGTCGCCTATGCCGCCGAACTGGCGGGGGTGGCGCCGCCGCCGCTCGTGCCGCTGGAGAGCCTGTCGGCGGCGGCGCGCGGTTTCTATGCCGAGAACCGGCGGGTGGCGAACGGCAAGGCCAAGCGGGTGCTGAACTGGCGCCCGCTTTATCCCGATTACCGGTTGGGCCTGCGCGCCTTGAGCGCGATAACCAGCCCGACCGCCGTCACCGCCGCGCCCGCGCCCGCCAGCAGCGACCAGCGATAACCCTCGAACACCGTCGACAGACTCATCGCGATGACCGGCACGATCACGCTGGAATAGGCCGCCTTGGCCGGGCCGATCGCACGCAGCACCCGGTAATAGAGCGGAAAGGCCAACGCCGAGGCGAACAGCCCGAGATAGAGGATGCCCAGCACATAACCGGTGCGCATCTCGAATACCGGCGGGCCGTTCAGGCTATAGGCGATGATCGCATCCAGCGCCGATCCGATCAGCATCGCGACGCTCAAGGTCGCGTGCATCGGAAAACGCTTGGCGGTCTTGGTCGCCTGCATGACGTTCGCCGTGGAGGCGGACAGGATGGCGACGATGGTCAGCGCGATACCGGTCAGCGCGCGCGCCGGTCCCGCCGGATCGACCCGCGCCTCGTGCACGAACAGCAGCGCCGCCCCCGCCATCGCGATGGCGGAGCCGAGCAGCAATTGCCGCCCCATGCGCTGTCCCAGGAAAAGGCGCGCGAACCCCGCATTGGGGATCAGCAGCATCGCGAAGATCACCGCGACCAGCCCGGAGGTGATGTAGCCTTCGGCATGATAGACGAAGTTGAAGTTCAGGACGAACTGGAACAGCCCTATCCCGGCGGCGAACAGCAGGCCGGTGGTGCCGAGGCGGAAACTTTCCCGCCGGGCCAGCGCGAAGGCCCCCATGGCGAGCCCGCCGACCAGGAATCGATAGCTGACCGACCAGGTGGCGGGGACGACCGAAATCTGGTCGCGGATGACCAGCCAGGTCGATCCCCAGATCAGCGTGACGATCGCAAAGGGGATCAGGACGGCGGCGCGGGTCGAGCGGGGGGCGGTGTCGAACTCGCTCATGTCGTGCTCGTATCCAGGGCGGCGATCGCGTCGGCAAGACGCGCGACATGCTGGCCGTCCGTGTCCCAGGCGGTGACGAGGCGGATTTCTCCCTCCGCCCAGTCGTAAAAGTCGAAGCCCTGCGCACGCAAGCGGGCGGCTTCCTCGGGCGTGGCGCGCAGGAAGACCTCGTTCGCCTCGACCGGATAGACCAGTCGTTCCCCGGCCGCGCCCGCCAGCCGCTCGGCACAGGCATTGGCGAGCGCGCCGTTGGCGATCCACAGGTCGTTCTCGACCATCGCCAGCACCTGCGCGGCGAGATAGCGGCCCTTGGACATCAGCAGGCCTGCGCGCTTGCGGCGGCGGCGGGTGGTGTCGGCCAAGCCGGGCTTGAAGAAGACCAAGGCCTCGGCACTCATCGCGCCGTTCTTGACGAAGCCGAAGGACAGCGCGTCCACGCCCGACTGCCAGGTCAGCGCGGCGGGCGTGCAGCCCAGCCGCGCCACCGCATTGGCGAAGCGCGCACCGTCCATGTGGAAGCTCAGCCCCCGTTCCTTCGCCAGCGTGCCGATCGCGGCGACCTCGTCGGGGTTGTAGACCCGGCCATATTCGGTGGCGTTGGTGATCGAGACGGCATGCGGCTGGACCCGGTGCACGTCATTGGCGATGGCGTCGATCACCGACCGGATCGTGTCGGGGGTCAGCTTGGCGCCCTCGCCATCGGCGAGCATCAGCTTGGCGCCGTGCGTGTAGAATTCGGGCGCGCCGCCTTCGTCATTCTGGATATGCGAATCGCGGTGGCAGACCACGCCGCCATGGGGCGGGCAGAGCGCGGCCAGCGCCAGGCAGTTGGCGGCGGTGCCGGTGGGCACCCACAACACCTCTACCTCGGTGCCGAACAGCTCCGACAGCCGTCCGTCCAGCGCCTTGGACCAGCGGTCGCCGTCATAGGCACTGTCCATCTGGTCGGCGGCGACGATGGCCTCCATCACCTTGGGATGGATACGGGCGGCATTGTCCGAGAAGAAGCGCATGGCTCCGGCGTTTGGGGGAGGCGGCGGAACAGGTCAACACCGCTCCCCCATATGGTGCCTCAATGCGGCGCGAGGCCCAGCTCGACGCCCGTCTTGTCGTGCAGCGCGAAGCGGTCGACCAGATCGGCGCTCGCCTGGTTATAGCCGATCACCTCGACACCGGCCCCGTCGCGGCGCAGCCGGGCGACGATCTTGTCGAGCGCGCCCACGCCCGAAATATCCCAGAAATGCGCCGCCGACACGTCGATCACGACATCGCGGCCCGGCTCCGCCTGGAAGGCGCGGGTGAAGCGGTCGACCGAGGCGAAGAAGATCTGGCCGGTCACGCGGTAGCGCACCGCCTCACCCGTCTCGATCCGCTCGACCGCGAACAGGCGACGGACCTTTCCGGCAAAGAAGATACCCGACAGCAGCACGCCCGCCGCCACACCCTTGGCCAGGTCATGGGTCAGGACGACCACCACGACCGTGACCAGCATGACCACCGAGGATGTCGGCGGATGGCGGCGTAGATTCGGGATGGAGTTCCAGCTGAACGTGCCGATCGACACCATCACCATGACGGCGACCAGCGCGGGCATCGGGATACGCCCGACAAAGGGACCAAACCCGGCGAGCAGGATCAGCAGGACGACTCCGGCGGTCAGCGTCGACAGCCGCTTGCGCCCGCCCGAGGTCACGTTGATCACCGACTGGCCGATCATCGCGCAACCGCCCATGCCGCCGACCAGCGCGGCGGCGATGTTGGCGCCGCCCTGTCCCATGCACTCGCGACGCTTGTCGCTGTCGGTGTCGGTCATGTCGTCGACGATCTGCGCGGTCAGCAGCGATTCGAGCAGGCCGACCGCAGCCATGGTCAGCGAATAGGGCAGGATGATGCGGAGCGTCTCCCAGGTCAGCGGCACATTGGGCAGCGTCAGGCTGGGCAGTCCCTCGGGCAGGCGGCCCATATCGCCGACCGTGCGCACCGGCAGGCCCATGGCGATGCTGATCCCCGCCAGCACCAGGATCGCGACCAGCGGCGAGGGCACCGCCCTGGTCACGCGCGGCAGCAGGTAGATGATGGCAAGTCCGGCGGCGACCATCGCATAGCTGTGCCACGTCACCCCGGTCAGCTGCGGCAGCTGCGCCATGAAGATCAGGATGGCGAGCGCGTTGACGAAGCCGGTGATGACCGAGCGCGAGACGAACTGCATCACGAGGTCGAGGCGCAGCAGCCCCGCGGCGATCTGGATCAGGCCCATCAGGATGGTCGCGGCAAACAGGTAATCGACGCCGTGCTCGCGGACCAGCGGCGTGACGACGACCGCGACGGCGGCGGTCGCGGCGGAGATCATCGCGGGCCGCCCGCCGGTAAAGGAAATGACGATCGCGATCGCGACCGAGGCATAGAGTCCGACGCGCGGATCGACGCCCGAGATGATCGAAAAGCCGATCGCCTCGGGGATCAGCGCGAGGGCGACGACCAGCCCGGCGAGCACGTCACGGCGTGCGTCTCCCAGGTCGGAGAACCATTGGGTTCGATAGGTTTGAACAGTCATGAAATACCAGAATGTCGCGCATGGCGGCGCGCGTCCTGACGGCAGGAGCGGGGATAGGGCCATGCATTCTGTTGTCCGGCGGATCGGCGGCCGGAATAGCCACCCGGAATTTCACCGGGTCCTTGCGAATGACCGCGCGTTTAACGGCGAAGGGGCGGACAGGGCAAGCCCTTCCGTCTCATGCTTTGGTTCGCGCAGAGGCGCGGAGGACGCAGAGAGCATGATAGTGATCTGTTCTCAATTCCTCCCCTGCAAGGGGAGGGGGACCATCCGTAGGATGGTGGAGGGGTGTCACCAGGCGTGAGCGTGGTCTCACCTAACGAGTGGGTACACCCCTCCGTCAGGCCTGCGGCCTGCCACCTCCCCTTGCAGGGGAGGAATGGAGGAAATGTCGATTGTCTCTCTGCGTCCTCCGCGCCTCTGCGCGAATCAAACTTCTTCGCGCCATCGCGTCTTGCGTGAACATGAAATGGGCCACGCGACGACGTCCCCCGCCCGAAAGCGTGTGTTATTCCTCTTCGTCGCGCTCGTCGGGCGGGCGGCGATCTTCCGGCGGGGGACCGGCGCGGTCGGGGCGGCGGCGGCCGGGGCCGACGGTGATCGAGCCGTCGTCGCCGGTGCGCAGGTCGATGCCCAGGCCCTGGATGATCTCGCCGACCGGATCGCTCTCGGTCGGGATCATCTCCTCGTCCATGCCATTGGAGATGGCGTCGGGATCGACCTCTTCCTGCACGACGGGGGCGGCGACCGGCGGGATGTCGAGCGCCGACTGCATGAAGGCGCGCCAGATGCGGGCAGGCACGCCGCCGCCCGACAGGCCGGGATTGGGCGTGTTGTCGTCATTGCCGACCCACACGCCGACCACCAGATCGCGCGCGAAGCCGACGAACAGTGCATCGCGCGAGTCCTGCGTCGTACCGGTCTTGCCATAGGCATCGACGGTCAGCAGCGCCTGCCGCCCCGTCCCCGTCTTGATCGAGGAGGACAGAAGGTCGAGCATCCCGTCATGCACCGACGAGGCGAAGCCCGTCTTGCGGTCGGTCAGCGACTGATACCAGCCCTTGTCCTTGACGTCGTTCAGGCCGCGTGCGGCGACCGGATAGCTTTCATTGGCGACCGCGGCATAGGCAGCGGTCAACTCCAGCAGGCTGACGGTCGAGGTGCCGAGGCCGATCGTCGCCTCGTTCGGGATCGGGGTGGTGATGCCCAGATCGCGCGCCGCCTTGATGACCGACTTCACACCGACCGCCTGGGTCAGCCGGGCGGCGGCCACGTTGGACGAGCGCGCAAAGGCCTGGCGCAGGGTGATCTTGCCCAGATAGCGCCCGTCGCTGTTGCGCGGCTTCCACCCGGCGATATCGACCGGCTCGTCCTCGATGGTCGAGTCCGGGGTCATGCCGGAGCGCAAGGCCGCCAGATAGACGAACAGCTTGAACGCGGAGCCCGGCTGGCGGCGCGCCTGGGTGGCGCGGTTGAACGGGCTCTTGGAATAATCCTTGCCGCCGACCATCGCGACGACGCGGCCGTCGGGGCGCATCGCGACCAGCGCGACCTGCGCCTGGTTGAGACCGGCGCTGCGCACGGTACGCTCGGCGATCCGCTGGAGCCGGGGATTGAGCGTCGTCTGGACGGTCGCCTCGGTCTTGATCTCGCCTGCCTGGTCGCGTGCCTCGGGTAGTACCCAGTCGGCGAAATAGGTGCCGCTGGGCAAGGTTTCGGGCCGCGAGGCGAGCACGCGCTGCGGCTGGACGGCATCGGCCTCCGCCTTGGTCAGGAAGCCCGCATCCTCCATCGCCGCGACGACGACGGCCTGCCGTGCACGCGCGCCCTTGAGGTTGGTGGTGGGGGCGAGGCGCGACGGCGCCTTGACCAGCCCGGCCAGCATCGCCGCCTGACCGATGTTCAGCTTGTCCGGCGTGCGGCCGAAATAATGCTTCGACGCGGCGGTGATGCCGTACACATTGTCGCCGAAATAGACGTTGGACAGATAGCGCGACAGGATTTCGTCCTTGGTCAGCCACGCCTCCAGCCAGAAGGCGATCATCGCCTCGCGGATCTTACGACCCGCCGTCCGGTCGGAATCGAGGAACGCATTCTTCGCCAGCTGCTGGGTGATGGTCGATCCGCCCTCGCGCACGCCGCCCGATCCGACATTGTGCCAGGCCGCGCGCAGGATGCCGCGCGGATCGACGCCCCAGTGCGAATAGAAACGCCGGTCCTCGATCGCCATGAACGCCTCGCGCACATGGGCGGGCAGCTTGGCGGCATCGACCGGCGCGCCGATGATCGCCCCGCGCCGGGCAATGGGCGTGCCGTCATCGGCGGTCAGCGTGATCGAGGGCGGCGTCGGCGGCTGGAGCGAGCGCGACAGCGGCGCGGTGACGGCCAGCCAGGCGATGGCGATGACCAGCAGGATGATGCCCGCCCCCATGGCGCGCGCGATCCAGCGGCCCCAGCGGATGTTCCGACGCGGCCGCTCGGGCGACGCATCGTCTTCATCGGGGCCGAAGGTCCAGCTCTGCGTCTCCGCATCATAGAGCGGATAATGGGGTCCCACCGGCTCGTAAGGACGGTCCAGGGGGGTACGATCGGGATTGAACGGGTCGGGGCGCATCACAGGGTTCCGGTGGTCGGCCACTCGCGTGTATTACTCCACCAGAACACCGCGCGCAAGCTCATGCACGCGTTTACCCTGTTTGCGGCACCTCCGGCAAGCGCTCCGCCGGGGGTGTGTCGGTGATGAGGCCCGCCCGGTGCGCGACGATGGTCGGGACCAGCGCCTGGCCCGCCACATTGATCGCGGTGCGGCCCATGTCGAGGATCGGGTCGATCGCCAGCAACAGCCCGGCCCCCTCCAGCGGCAGGCCCAGCGTCGACAGGGTCAGCGTCAGCATGACGACCGCCCCGGTCAGCCCCGCCGTCGCTGCCGAACCAAGCACCGACACCAGCACGATCAGCACATAATCGCCGACATGCAGCGGCAGGCCGTAATATTGCGCCACGAACAGCGCCGAAATCGCGGGATAGATGGCGGCGCACCCGTCCATCTTGGTGGTCGCGGCAAAGGGCACCGCAAAGGCCGAATAGGCACGCGGCACACCCAGTCGCCGCTCCACCGCGTCTTCGGTCACCGGCAGGGTGGCGATCGAGGAACGCGAGACGAAGCCCAACTGGATGGCGGGCCAGGCGGCGGCATAGAAGCGCTTGGGCGACATGCCATTGGCGAGCAGCAGGAGCGGATAGACGACGAACAGCACGAGGCCGAGGCCGATATAGACGGCCAGCGCAAAGCTGCCGAGCGCGGACAGCGACTGCCACCCATAGCGCACGATCGCATTGCCAAGCAGCGCGCCCGAGCCGAGCGGGGTCAGCCGGATCACCCAGGACAGGATGCGCCGGAAGATGGCGAGCGCGGAGGCGTTAAACGAAAGGAAACTCTCGCCTTTGTCGCCGACCCGCACCGCCGCGACGCCGATCGCGACCGCCATGACGATGATCTGCAGGATGTTGAACGACAGCCCGGTCTTCAGCGCGCCATTGTCGCCCGCGCTCGTCGAGGCGGACAGGCCCAGGATGTTGGACGGGATCAGCCCGCGCAGGAAGTCGAGCCAGGACCCCGCCGTATCCGGCCGCACCGCGCTGCCCGGCGCGACGCCCGCATGCAGGCCGGGTTGCAGCACGGTGCCCAGCGTCAGGCCGATGGTGACGGCGATCAGCGCGGTGACAGCGAACCAGATGAAGGTGGCGGCGACCAGCCGCGCGGCATTGTTCAAGTCGCGCAGTGCCGCGATCGACGCCACGATGGCGGTGAACACCAGCGGAACGACCAGCACCTTGAGCAACTGGACGAAGCTCTCGCCGATGATGCGCAGGCCCTCGGCCAATCCGGCCAGGCCCTGCGACCGGGCGAGCAGACCGAGCAGCAGGCCCACGGCCATGCCGACGAACACCTGTGCGCCGAAAGAAAAACGGAATCTCATCCGACCATAGCTAGCAAGCCGGCGAAACGATCCCAATCAAGTTTTGCGTGGGGGTAAGAAAGCTCCCCGTTACGGCCTCTTAAGGCGGTGAGGGGAGAATGGTGCTGCCGGTGAGGATTGAACTCACGACCTCAGCCTTACCAAGGATGCGCTCTACCACTGAGCTACGGCAGCACTCGCGTTTCACCGCGGGAAGCGCGCCTAGAGACGATTGGGCGGGCATTGTCAAGCGACCTTTGTGCGGATTATGCGAAAAGCCATGGCAAAAGACGAACGGGCGGAGCGGCTGGCGGCGGCGCTTCGGGAAAATCTGAAGCGGCGAAAGGCCCAGGCGCGGGAACAGGACGAAGGGCGTGCGCCCGATCCCGCCCCGCGCGACGAGTCCGCCTGAACGCTCAGTGGGGGGCGATCAGCCCCAGGACCAGGGTCAGGCCCCCCAGACCTAGCGACAAGGCCCAGCGCAGCCTGGCCCAGCCCGTAATGGCCCGCATCGCATCGCCGACCCGAAGGTCGGCCAGCGGCGTGACCATAATGACCAAACCCAGCAGGATCAGCGCGATCCGGATCGAGCCGCCCGCCAGCAGCGGCGGCAAGAACAATGCCCATCCGATCAGGCTGGGCAGCACCGCGACCAGATAGGGCCAGCCCCGATCGTCGCGGCGGAGCAGCGCGTCCATCCACCACATACCGCCCAGGAAGGACAGGATGAGCGCGGCGTAAAGCCCGCCGCCGATCGTCGCGGGCAGGGTCAGCGCGGGATCGACCAGCGCCAGCCCGACACAGGCCAGAGGCGGCAACACACCCGCCGCGCCCAGGACAAGCGGTGGTCGTGGCAGATGAGTGTGGTTCATCGCGGCATTCCCGAAACATGGCGTTGCGGGGTGGCTACGCAGGGGCCGCGTGTTGGTTCATTCGGAATAGACCCGATCCTCCCCTGCAAGGGGAGGGGGACCGTGCGCAGCACGGTGGAGGGGTGTCCCCGCGCTCGATAGCGTGACACCCCTCCGTCAGGCCTTCGGCCTGCCACCTCCCCTTGCAGGAGAGGAATAAGATGTCAGATTTCCAGCCGCAGCGAGGCCCGCACCGTTCGCGGTGCGCCGGGATAGATCCACAACCGGCTGTACGAACTCGCGGCATAGCGCGCGTCGAACAGGTTGTCGGCCTCCAGCCGGAAGCGCAGCTGGTCGGTGACGGGCATTTCGACCGCCGCCTTGGCCTTCACATAGGACGGCAGGACCAGCGGCTGCGCATCGAGCGAACCGGCGCGGTCGCCGACATAGGCGACGCCGCCGCTCAACTGCCAGTCGCGCCCGGCCAGCGGCAGATGATGGACGACCAGCACCGTCCCCGAATGCGTCGGCACGCCCAGCACCGCCGTGGTGGCGAAGCTCTTGTCGTCGTTGCGGGCATGGACCCAGGCGTAGTTGGCGATCACCTGCCACCGGCGGGCAAGACGCAGCGAGGCGTCGGCCTCGATCCCCCGGCTGTTCATCCGGCCGACCGGCGCGTTGAAGCCGGGATCGACCGGATCGGTGGTCAGGATGTTGCTCTTGGCGATGTCGAACCAGGTCATGCCCAGGTCCAGCCCGGTCCAGCGGCCCGCGACGCCGACTTCGTAACCGCGCGCCTCCTCGGGCTGGAATCCGTCGCCGGTGCGGCCGGTGCCGGAATTGAGCACGAAGGACTCGCCCCAATTGGCATGGACCGAGACATGGTCGTCCACCGCATAGCGGGCCCCTGCACGGAACTTGACCGGCTCGTCGACGATCTGCCCGACGCCGCCGGTGCGGTTGTTGACGATCTTCTGCCGATAGGGATCGACCCGCGCGCCACCGACCAGGGTCAGCCGGTCGGTCACCGCCCACATGTCCTGGACATAGAATGTGCCCGCCCAGCGATTCTCGTCATTGTTGGTGAAGGGCAGAAGCGACGCGGCGGTCCCGCCATAGGTCGAGGCCGGATCGTAGAGATCGACCGCATAGGGCGCCGCCGCCGACGGATTGCGCCGCATCCAGCGCTCGCCATAGGTCATCCGATAACCCTTGATGCCGACGCTCAGCTGGTGCCGCCCGACATGGCCTGCCAGCTCCATCCGCGCGGCCAGATCGTCGATCACGAAATCGCGCGAGCGGCGCTGACGCCAGACCTGGGTGCCGACGATGCGCGACTGGTCCGCCGAAAAACCCTTGAGCGAGCCGGTCCGCCAGACGATGCCGCCGTTCAGCGTCCATCCGTCGCCCAGCTGCGCCAGGCCGGTCAGCTGGTGCCGCTCGTTGCGGAAGCGGGTGAGGCCGTTGGACGGCTCGCCATAATAGTTGGAGCGGGGCAGGGCATTGGCATCGTCGCCGACCGCCGGGATGCCGCGATCGAAGGGCGTGTCGAACTGCATGAACTCGGCCAGATAGGTCAGCCGCAGCGAATCGCTCGGCGCCCAGGTGAGCGAGGGCGACACCACCCGCCGCTTCAGCGACACCGTGTCGCGCCAGCCGTCGCTGTCCTCGGCCGCGACGACGATCCGCGCGGCCAGCGTATCGGAGAGCGGCCCCGTGGCATCCGCCTCGACCCGGCGCGTGTCGAACGAGCCATAGGTCGCGGTCAGCCGGCCATAGGGGGTGAAGCGCGGCATCTTCGAGACGATGTTGACCCGGCCGCCCGGATCGACCTCGCCGAAGATCGCGCCCGCCGGGCCCTTCAGCACCTCGATTCGCTCGACCGTGGCGGGGTCGCGCGGCGGG
Organism: Sphingomonas sp. Xoc002; assembly: GCF_050408055.1. Taxonomy (NCBI): domain Bacteria; kingdom Pseudomonadati; phylum Pseudomonadota; class Alphaproteobacteria; order Sphingomonadales; family Sphingomonadaceae; genus Sphingomonas; species Sphingomonas sp. Xoc002. Next base: position 180,621 of record NZ_CP191175.1, read on the forward strand.
ACCATGCCGCGATTGGCGATGAAGCCGTCGACATAGAATTCCGCGCCGCCGTCCGGCGTCCCCAGAAAGCCGCGAATAGCGAAATTGTCGAGCACGCCGCCGCGGTTGTTCTGCTGGCTGAACCCGCTGACCAGCTCCAGCGCGTCGTTCAGCCGGTACGTGCCCGCCGCCTGCAACACATCCTGTTCCAGCGAGCGGCTGGACTGCGACATGCGCTCGGTCGCCGGGTCGGAGGACAGGGTGCGGTCGACCGAGTGACGGGTGCCCAGGACCACGATGTCCGAACGATCCTCGGCCTTCTCCTGCCCTTCGCTTTCCTGTGCATTGGCGCATAGCGGCATGGCGCAGGTGGTCATGGCAAGGGCCAGCGCGGCCAGGCGGGAACGGCGAAACGAGTGGTCGGTGACGGCCATGGGTGATCCGGTAATGTGGTATGTTGCAACGTCTCATAGGGCGGCGATGCTGCAAGGCAACACTTCGGCCCGGCGATCCTGAAAAAAACGTCATGCCGCCCTTCATCGTCCGGACTGGATGGCACGCGACTTTGCGGCTAGTCCATCCGCCCGTGAGGATCGCGATCATCGACACCAGCACGACGCGCGCGGCGATCATCGCCGAGGGCCTGCGCGAGGCCGGATTGGACGATCAGGTGCTGATCGATCCCGCCGGGCCGATCGTCCGCCAGATCGAGGCGTGCGCGCCCGAGGTGGTGCTGATCAATCTGGAAAATCCCGGCCGCGACCTGCTGGAGGATTTCTTCGCCATGTCGCGCGCGCTCGACCGGCCGATCGCGATGTTCGTCGATCAGTCGGATGCCGAAAGCGCGCTGGCGGCGGTCGATGCGGGGGTATCCGCCTATGTCGTCGACGGGCTGGCGAAGCAGCGGATCAAGCCGGTGCTCGACGTCGCGATCCGCCGCTTCCAGGCCTTTTCGCGGCTCCAGGCCGAACTGGCCGAGGCGAAGACCGCGCTGGCCGACCGCCAGACCATCGACCGGGCCAAGGCGATCCTGATGCGGCGGCGCGGGATCGACGAGCCCGCCGCCTATGCGCTGCTGCGCGGCCATGCGATGCAGTCCAACCGGCGCATCGTCGAGGTGGCCGAGGCGATCGTGACCAGCGAGGCGCTGATGGGAGATATGTCGTGAGTCCCGACCGGTTCCGTATCGGCTTCGTGCCGCTGGTCGACGCCGCGCTGCCCATATTGGCGCATGAACTGGGCTTTGCCGAGGAACAGGGCGTCGCCATCGATATGGTGCGCGATGTCACCTGGGCGGCGGTGCGCGACCGGCTGCTGTACGGACATACCGACGCCGCGCACATGGTCGCCCCGCTCGCCATCGCAACCGCGCTCGGCCGCGATCGTCCGGCGGTGCCGGTGGCGGTCCCCTTCGTCCTGGGGCTGAACGGCAATGCGATCACCTTTTCGACCGCGCTGGGCGAGGCGTGCGGGCTGGGCGAGGGGCTGGGCGATCCGATGGCGGTCGGGGCAGCGCTGCGCGATGTGGCGGCGCGGCAGCGGTTGCGCTTCGGGGTGGTGCATCGTCATTCCAGCCACAATTACATGCTGCGCTACTGGCTGGCGGGGGTCGGCATCCGGCCGGATACGGATGTCGATATCGTCGTGACCAGCCCGCCCTTCGCCGCCGATGCACTGGCGGCCGGAGAGGTGGACGGTATCTGCGTCGGCGAGCCGTGGAACTCGATCGCGGTCGATCGCGGCGTCGGGCGGATTGCGCTGGCCACCGCGCAGATCTGGCGGCGCGGCGTCGAAAAGGTGCTGGCGATGCGCGCCGATCAGGCCGAGGAACGGCGCGACGCGGTGCTGCGGCTGATCCGCGCGCTGCACGCGGCGGCGGCGCATTTCATCGATCCCGAGACGGTCGAGCAAAGCGCCGAAATCCTGTCGCGCTCCCATTATCTCGACGCGCCGATGGGCGCGATCCTGCGCGCGATCACCGACCGCATCCGCGTGGTGCCGGGCGGCGAGCCGGTCCATTATCCCGACTTCATGTTCCAGTATCGCGAGGCGGCCAACTTCCCGTGGCGCAGCCAGGCGGGCTGGCTCTATGCGCAGATGGTGCGGTGGGAGGGGCTGCCCTTCTCGAGTGTCGACGCCGCGACGGCGCAGGGGGTGTTCCGCCCCGACCTCTACCGCGCCGCGCTGGCCGGATCGGGCGCGCCGCTGCCGGGGGCAAGTTCCAAGCTGGAAGGCGCGCTGGTCGAGCCGATCGGGGCGGGATCGACGCAAGGACGGCTGGTGCTGGGAAGCGACCGGTTCTTCGACGGGCGGGCCTTCGATCCCGACGATATTCCGGAGTATCTGAGGGAGTTGCCGTAACGATCCTCCCCAGCATGGGGAGGGGGACCGCCGCGAAGCGGTGGTGGAGGGGGGCTTCCACCAAGGTCATTCCATGGGGTGATCCCCCTCCACCAGCTTCGCTGGTCCCCCTCCCCGTACCGGGGAGGATGATTTTGCTGCATTTGCGAAAGCCTCTTGCGCACGGTCGGCGAATCAGGCAATTTTCGATTCGCCCGGCAATGGCGTCGGGCACGAGATAACGGCGCGGTCTGCTCCAACGACGGGGTGGCGCGCTGGCGGAAGCGGGGTTGTTCCCATATTCCGCTTGGAGGCAACGAAGCCGCCAGGATGCGACCCGCAAGGGCGCCGCGTCCTGGCGGCTTTTTTCGTTTTGGGCTCTGAGCCCTACGGAGGCGGCACGATGGCGACGGCATTCTGGGATGACAGCAAAGCGGCGAAAGCGGGCGATGACGGCGGTTTCTGGTCGAGCGGCCATACGCCGACGCTGATCGCGGCGTTCCTGTATTTCGATCTGGCCTTCATGGTCTGGGTCCTGCTCGGCCCGCTGGCGCCGCAGATTTCCGCTAGCCTGGGCCTGACGCCTGCGCAAAAGGGCGTGATGGTCGCGGTGCCGACGCTGGCGGGTGCGGTACTGCGTGTCGTCAACGGCCTGCTGGTCGACCGGATCGGGCCGAAGCGCGCGGGCGCGATCAGCCAATTGATCGTCATCGGCGGGCTCTTTTCCGCCTGGGTGCTGGGGGTGAACAGCTTCGGCGGGACACTGGCGCTGGGCGTCATCCTGGGCTTTGCGGGGGCGAGCTTCGCCATCGCGCTGCCGCTCGCCAGCCGCTGGTATCCGCCCGAGCATCAGGGCAAGGCCATGGGTCTGGCGGGCATGGGCAATTCGGGCACGGTGCTGGCCGCGCTGTTCGCGCCCGCGCTGGCCAAGCTGTTCGGCTGGAACGCAGTCCTCGGCCTGGCCTGCCTGCCGCTGACCCTCGTCTTCTTCGCCTATATGGTGATGGCCAAGGACGCGCCGGGCGCGCCTAGCCCACGCCGTCTGGTCGAGTATCTCGCGCCGCTGAAACAGGCCGATGCCTGGTGGCTGATGGGCTTCTATGCCGTCACCTTCGGCGGGTTCGTCGGCCTCGCCGCCAGCCTGCCCATCTATTTCACCGACCGTTTCGGGCTGACCCCGGTGCAGGCGGGTTACGCCACGGCGGCTTGCGTCTTTGCGGGCTCGCTGGTGCGGCCGATGGGCGGGGCGCTGGCCGATGCGATCGGCGGGGTGAAGGCGCTGCTCGGCGTATTCGCCGCCGCCGCCGTGACGCTGGTCGGCGTGGCGATGGTCGACGGGTTCGCCGCCTCGCTGGCGCTGTTCGTCCTGTCCATGCTGGCGCTGGGCGTCGGCAACGGCTCGGTCTTCCAGCTGGTGCCGCAGCGCTTCGCCGCCGAGATCGGCGTGATGACCGGCCTCGTCGGCATGGCGGGCGGGATCGGCGGCTTCTACCTCGCCTCGTCGCTGGGGTTCGCCAAGCAGTGGACGGGCAGTTTTTCGGGCGGGTTCCTGATCTTCGCCGCGCTGGCCCTGATCGCGCTGGCGGGCCTGATGCTGGTCAAGAGCCGCTGGCGCCGCAGCTGGGGCGCGGCCGAGGGCGTGCGGATCTGATGCTTTTCCTCTTCGACGGATCGAACCGATGAAACACGAAGTCCTGAGCGCCGCCAAGGTCGATACCCGCGAACACCTGATCGTCGTCGGCAACGGCATGGCCGGTTGCCGCGCGGTCGAGGAATTGCTGGCCCGCGATCCCGCCCGTTACCGCATCACCATCTTCGGTGCCGAACCGCTGGTGAACTACAACCGGATCATGCTGTCGCCGGTGCTGGCGGGCGAGAAGACGTTCGACGAGATCGTCATCAACGGCCTCGACTGGTACGCGGATAACGGCATCACCCTGGTCAGCGGCGATCCGGTCACCGCCATCGACCGCGAGGCACGGACGGTCACCGCCCAGAGCGGCATGGTGCTCGACTATGACCGGCTGCTGATCGCGACTGGGTCCGATCCCTTCATCATCCCGGTGCCCGGCCACGACCTGCCCGGCGTCATCAGCTTTCGCGACATGAAGGATGTCGAACACATGCTCGCCGCCGCCGAGCGGGGTGGCAGCGCGGTGGTGATCGGCGGCGGGCTGCTCGGGCTGGAGGCGGCGCATGGCCTGTCGCTCCGGGGCATGACCGTCACCGTCCTCCACCTGATGCCGACGCTGATGGAGCGGCAGCTGGACGAAGCGGCGGGTTGGCTGCTCAAGCAGGCGCTGGAGGCGCGCGGCCAAACCGTGTTGTGCGGTGCCGACACCGCCGCGATCCTGGGCGACGGCAAGGTCGAGGCGATCCGCCTGAAGGACGGCCGCGAGATCCCCGCCGATCTGGTCGTCATGGCGGTCGGTATCCGTCCCTGCGTCGCGCTGGCCCGTGCCGCCGGGCTGGACGTCGGGCGCGGGATCAAGGTGGACGACCATATGGTCACCTCCGACCCGCGCATCCTGGCGGTCGGCGAGTGCGTCGAGCATGACGGACAGGTATACGGCCTGGTCGCGCCGCTCTGGGACATGTGCCGCAGCCTCGCCGATGCGCTGGCAGGCAGCCCCAGCGGCTATCGCCCCACCGCCACCGCGACCAAGCTGAAGGTCGCCGGGCTCGACGTCTTTTCGGCGGGCGATTTCGGCGGCGGCGACGGCGCGGAGGACATCGTGCTGCGCGATGCCAGCCGTGGCATCTACAAGCGTGTCGTGGTCAAGGACGACAAGATCGTCGGCGCGGTGCTGTACGGCGATACCGCCGACGGCAACTGGTATTTCGACCTGCTGAAGAAGGGCGAGAACGTCGGCGACATTCGCGACGCGCTGATCTTCGGCCAGGCCTTCGCCTCGGGAGGGGGGCAGGCGGACCCTAAGGCGGCCGTTGCGGCGCTCTCCGACACGGCGGAGATTTGCGGCTGCAACGGCGTCACCAAGGGGCAGGTCGTGTCGTGCATCGCCAAGGGCGCGCACAGCCTGGATGCGGTGCGTGCCACCTGCAAGGCATCGGCCAGCTGCGGCTCGTGCACCGGGCTGGTCGAGACGCTGCTCGCGCTGACGCTGGGCGACGAGGTCGAGGCGGGGCCGAAGACGATGTGCAAATGCACCAGCTTCGGTCATGACGATGTCCGCCGCGAGATCGTCGCGCAGGACATGCGCTCGATCCCCGAGGTCATGCAGAAGCTGCACTGGTCGACCCCGGACGGCTGTTCGTCCTGCCGCCCCGCGCTCAATTACTATCTGCTGTGCGCGCTGCCCGGCGAATATGTCGACGACCAGCAGAGCCGCTTCGTCAATGAGCGGATGCACGCCAACATCCAGAAGGACGGCACCTACTCGGTCGTGCCGCGCATGTGGGGCGGCATCACCAGCCCCAGGGAGCTGCGCGCGATCGCCGATGTGGTCGAGAAGTTCAACGCGCCGATGGTCAAGGTGACGGGCGGCCAGCGGCTCGACATCTTCGGCATCAAGAAGGAGGACTTGCCCGCCGTCTGGGCCGATCTGAACGCTGCCGGGATGGTCAGCGGCCATGCCTATGGCAAGTCCTTACGCACCGTGAAGACCTGTGTCGGCTCCGAATGGTGCCGCTTCGGCACGCAGGATTCGACGGGGCTGGGCGTCAAGCTGGAGCGTGCGACCTGGGGGTCGTGGATGCCGCACAAGTTCAAGATCGCGGTGTCGGGCTGCCCGCGCAACTGTGCCGAGGCGACGATCAAGGACTTCGGCGTGGTCTGCGTCGACTCGGGGTACGAACTCCATGTCGGCGGCAATGGCGGGATCAAGGTCCGCGCCACCGACCTCCTCTGCAAGGTCGCGACCGAGGCGGAGGCGATGGAGATGTGCGCCGCCTTCGTCCAGCTCTATCGCGAGGAGGCGCGCTATCTAGAGCGGACTGCGCCGTGGATCGAGCGGGTCGGCCTCGCCTATATCCAGTCGCGGCTGTTGCCCGACGAAGAAGCGCGCGCCGAACTCGCCCGCCGCTTCTTCTATTCGCAGAGCTTCTCGCAGGATGATCCCTGGGCCGCGCGCGTCGCGGGTGAGGAACGCGAAATCCATGCGCCGATGGCGCGCTTCCAACCTGTTGGAGAGATGGCATGATCGGCGAATGGCTCGATATCGGCTGGGTCAACGAGATCCCGGTGCGCGGCAGCCGCACGGTGCAGGTCGAGGGCGGCCACGACATCGCCGTCTTCCGCACCGGCGAGAACAAGGTCTTCGCGCTGCTCGACCGCTGCCCGCACAAGCATGGGCGGCTGAGCCAGGGCATCGTCCATGGTGGCGCGGTGGCGTGTCCGCTGCACAATTGGCGCATCTCGCTCAGCACCGGCGAGGCACTGGGCGAGGACAAGGGCTGCACGCCGACCGTGCCGGTGAAGATCAGCGGCGGCCGCGTCCTGATCTGCCGCGCCAGCACCCTGAAGGCGGCGGCGTGAGCATGATGCTGCTTTCCCCCCTCCCCTTCAGGGGAGGGGTCGGGGGTGGGGCCTCGCCACAAGCGCTGCGCTGGCCGAACTGCCCCACCCCAACCCCTCCCCTGAAGGGGAGGGGCAACGCATGAACGCGATCCGCACCACCTGCGCCTATTGCGGTGTCGGCTGCGGCATCCGCGCGACCGTCACCGGCGACCGTGCCGTCAAGATCGAGGGCGATCCCGACCACCCTGCCAATCGCGGCAGGCTCTGTTCCAAGGGCACGCATCTGGGCGAGACGGTCGGCCTCGAAGGCCGCCTGCTCCACCCGATGATCGGCAAGCGCCGCGCCTCATGGGACAAGGCGCTCGACCTCGTCGCCAAGCGCTTCCGCGACACCATCGCGCAGCATGGTCCCGACAGCGTCGCCTTCTACGTCTCCGGCCAGTTGCTGACCGAGGACTATTATGTCGCCAACAAGCTGATGAAGGGGTTTATCGGCTCGGCCAATATCGACACCAATTCGCGGCTCTGCATGTCGAGCGCGGTGGCGGGCCATACCCGCGCGTTCGGCGAGGACGTGGTGCCCGCGTCTTACGAAGACATCGACGCCGCCGACCTGATCGTGCTGGTCGGCAGCAACACCGCCTGGTGCCATCCCATCGTCTATCAACGTATCCGCGCCCGGTGCGATGCGGGTGCCAAGCTGGTCGTCATCGATCCGCGCCGCACCGAGACGGCGGAGGAAGCCGACCTGCATCTGCCGCTGCGCCCCGGCAGCGACGTGGCGCTGATGAACGGCCTGCTCGCCTGGTGCCGCGAGGCCGGGGCGCTCGACGCGGGGTTCCTTGCCGATCATCTGTCGGTTCCGGCCGATTTCTGGGAGCGGGTGGGCGAGGGGAGCGATCTCTGGTCGGTCGCGAAGACCTGCGACCTGCCCCCGGCCGACCTGCGCCGCTTCTACGAACTGTTCGCCGCCACCCCGCGCACCGTCACCCTGTTCAGCCAGGGGGTGAACCAGTCGCTGAGCGGCACCGATCAGGTCAATGCGATCCTGAACGTCCATCTCGCGACCGGGCGCATCGGCAAGCCCGGCGCGCAGCCCTTTTCGATCACGGGTCAGCCGAACGCCATGGGCGGGCGCGAGGTGGGTGGGCTGGCCTCCACGCTGGCCGCGCATATGGACTTCGCGCCCGACAACCGCGCCCGTGTCCAGCGTTTCTGGGCCGCGCCGACCATCGCCGAACAGCCCGGCCTGAAGGCCGTTGACCTGTTCCGCGCCCTGGGTGAGGGGCGGATCAAGGCGCTGTGGGTGATGGCGACCAATCCCGCCGTGTCGATGCCCGATGCGGGCCGCGTGCGCGAGGCGTTGGCCGCCTGTCCCTTCGTCGTGGTCAGCGACGTGATCGCCGACACCGACACCTCGGCCTATGCCCATGTCCGCCTGCCCGCCGCCGCCTGGGGCGAGAAGGACGGGACCGTGACCAATTCGGACCGCACGATCAGCCGCCAGCGCGCGCTGTTCCCGCTGCCCGGTGAGGCGAAGCCCGACTGGTGGATCGTCAAGGAGGTCGGCCGCCGCATGGGGTGGAAGACCGCCTTCGCCTATGATCGCCCCGCCGAGATCTGGCGCGAGCATTGCCGTCTGTCGGCCTATGAGAATGACGGCGCGCGCCTGTTCGCGCTGCCCGGCCTGTCGAGTGCGGGCAATGCGGAGTATGACGCGATGACGCCGTTCCGCTGGGGCGGCACCCCCTTTGCCGATGGCCGCTTCTCCACCCCCGATGGCCGGGCGCGGCTGGTGACGGTCGTGCAAAAGGCAATTTCCGGACCGCTCGCCGCCTGGCCGCTGACGCTCAACACCGGTCGGTATCGCGACCAGTGGCACAGCATGACCCGCACCGGCCTGGCGCCCAAGCTGGCCCGCCACCGCGAAGAGCCTTTGGTCGAGGTGCATCCCGACGATGCCGCTGGGCTGGGCGTCATCGATGGCGGACTGGCGCGGGTGGCGACGCCGCAGGGCGACAGCCTGTACCGCGTGCGGGTGACGCCTGCGCAGCGACGGGGGGAGATCTTCACGCCCATCCACTGGACCGACCGCACCTCCAGCGGCGGACGCACCGGCCTGCTGCCGCGTCCGCTGGTCGATCCGGTGTCGGGCCAGCCGGGCTTCAAGCAAACCCCGGCGCGGCTGGCGGCGGTGGCAACGCGCTGGCGTGGTTTCCTGATCCTCGCGGGCGAGCCGGTGCGGCGTCCCTCCTGTCTTTGGGCGACGCGCGTCGCGGTTCCGGCGGGCAGCCTGTGGGAATTGGCGGGCGATGGCGATCCGGTGAAGCTGGAGGCGAGCCTGCCCGGCGGCGAGCGGGTCGAGGCGATCGATGCGGCGCGTGGCACCAGGCGAATCGCGATCCTGTCGGGCGGTCGGCTGGTCGCCACGCTGTTCGTGACCGAAAGCGGCGAATTGCCCAGCCGCGACTGGCTGATCGGCCAGTTGGCCGAGGCGGAGGCCGCACCGACCCTGCTCGCCGGACGTGCGCCGGGGGTGCAGGCGGATCGCGGCGCGATCGTCTGCGCCTGTTTCGATATCGGGATGCGCACCATCGTCGCGGCGATCCGCGACCAGCGGCTGGCCGATGTCGCCGCGATCGGGGTCGCTCTGGGCGCGGGCACCAATTGCGGATCCTGCCGCCCCGCGCTCGCCCGCCTGCTCGCCGAGGAGAATATCCATGCCGCATGACGAATTTCCCGCCGGTTCGGTCTGGCTGGTCGGGGCAGGGCCGGGCGATCCCGATCTGCTGACCCGCAAGGCCGAGCGGCTGATCGCGGCGGCCGATATCGTGTTCTACGACGCGCTGGTCGGCCCCGGCATCCTCGACCTGATCGGCCCCCGCGCCGAGCTGATCAGCGTCGGCAAACGCTCGGGCCGTCACTCCAAGGACCAGCGGACGATCGACGCGCTGATCGTCGCGGCGGCGCTGGAGGGCAAGCGCGTCGTCCGGCTGAAGGGCGGCGACCCGGCGATCTTCGGGCGTACGGCGGAGGAAGTGACCGCCTGCCGCGCGGCGGGCGTGACGGTCCGAATCTGCCCCGGCATCACCGCCGCCAGCGCGGCCGTCGCCTCGGCGGGGACCAGCCTGACGCTTCGCGGCGTGGCACGCCGCCTGACATTGGTGACGGCCCATGCCCAGGCGGGCGCGACGCTCGACCTCGACTGGCCAGCGCTGGCCGCGGCCGATTCGACGCTCGCCATCTATATGGGCCGCGCGGCGGCGGCGACCGTGGCCCAGCAACTGGTCGCCGCCGGGCGCAGCCCGGACACACCGGTGCTGGTCGTGGTCAATGCCTCGCTGCCCAACGAACGAATCATCCGGGGGCGGCTATCCTCGCTGGCCTTTCTGGTGGAGGCGATCAGCGCCCATGATCCCGCCATGCTGATCGTCGGCGAAGCGGTCGAAGCCGATCCGTCTTTCGCACATGCACAATCGAGCCCGGTGCACGACGGGATGATCGCAGCCTGACAGAAAAGTTGGGCGCGTCGGCTTTTTAAGGGGAAAAGCGGGCGCGCCTCGGCGCCCCATGGCGGCGGGAGAGGCCAAGACTTCGTCATCGTGCTGTCGCACGGTGACGTTGGTAGAAAGTCTTGGATTTCCGCCAGTCCCGAGGCTTGGAAGCCTGGGGAAGGAATGGTGCCCAGAAGAGGACTCGAACCTCCACGACCTTGCGATCGCCAGCACCTGAAGCTGGTGCGTCTACCAATTCCGCCATCTGGGCACGGGGTAGGCCTGCGCCTTTAGGGTAGGGTTCGAATCCTTGTCAACGGCTTTTTTGCGAGGCAAAGGGGCGGTGCACAAAAAATCTGGCGAATAGGGACGGTCATGACGAACAAGCTGGTGACGCTGATCGGCGGCGGGGGCTTTCTGGGCCGCTATGTCGCACGCGAACTGATGCGGGACGGTACGCGCGTCCGGGTGGCGCAGCGCGATCCGCGCCAGGCCTATTTCCTGCGCACCCAGGGCGGCCTGGGCCAGACGCAGTTCGTGGCCGCCGATATCGCCCGGCCGGAGACGGTCGCCCGCGCGGTCGAGGGCGCCGATGCGGTCGTCAATCTGGTCGGCGTGATGGGCGGCAATATGCAGCGCATCCATGTCGACGGCGCGCGTGCCGTGGCGGAAGCCGCGCGCAACGCCGGTGCCGGGGCGCTGGTCCATGTGTCGGCGATCGGCGCGGACACGAATGGTGCGGCGGCCTATGCCCGGTCCAAGGGGCAGGGCGAAGAGGCGGTGCGCGCGGCTTTCCCGAACGCCACCATCCTGCGCCCCTCGATCGTGTTCGGGCGCGAGGATCAGTTCGTGAATCGCTTCGCGGGCATGATGGGCGCGCCGATCGTCCCGGTCCTGCGTTCGGGTGTGAAGTTCCAGCCGGTCTTTGCGGGCGATGTCGGCGAAGCGGTCGCCAACGCGCTGCGCGATCCCGAAGCGCACGGCGGCCGGACCTATGAGCTGGGCGGCCCGGACGTGCTGTCGATGGGCGAGCTGCTCCGCTGGATCGCGCAGGCGCTGGGCCGCAAGCCCAACTTCGTGGAAATCCCCGATTTCGCAGGCGCGCTGCTCGCCCGCCTCCCGGGCTCGCCGATCAGCTGGGACCAGTGGTTGATGCTGCAGCAGGACAATGTCGCCGCCGCCGGTGCGCCGGGTCTGGCCGCGCTGGGCATCGAGGCCGCCCCGCTGGCGACCGTCGCGCCCGAATATCTGATCCGCTTCCGCAAGGCGGGCCGGTTCGGGCGTCGCGCGGAGACGCTGGCGGCCTGAATCGTCCCAACATAACAGTCTTTATCGTTTCGCTGTCAGCCCCGTCGCCTTATGGCGGCGGGGCTGCCTTTGCTTGTGGGGACTCGCGTGAACGATCTGATTGCCGCCATCATCCTGGGGATTGTCGAGGGTGTCACCGAATTCCTGCCGGTGTCCTCCACCGGCCATCTGATCCTGGCGGGCGCGCTGCTCGGCTATGACGATGCGCGGTGGCAGATGTTCAACATCGTCATCCAGCTGGGCGCGATCCTGGCGGTGGTCGTCCTTTATTGGCGGACCTTCTGGACGGTCATGGTCGGGCTGGCCAAGCGCGATCCCGGTTCGGTCCGCTTCGTGCGCAACCTGCTGATCGCCTTCATCCCCGCCGCCGTCATCGGCGTGCTGGCGAAGAAACATATCGAGGCGCTGCTGCTCCAGCCGAAGGTCGTGGCGGTCGCGCTGATCGTCGGCGGCATCGCGATCCTGGTCATCGAACGGGTGGTGAAGCCCGGCACGACGCGTGGCATCGCGGCGGTCCCGGCGAGGACGGCGCTCGGCGTCGGTTTCCTCCAGTGCCTGGCGATGATCCCCGGCGTCAGCCGTTCGGGTGCGACGATCCTGGGTGCGCTGACCCTGGGCGTCGAGCGGCGCACGGCGGCGGAGTTCAGCTTCTTCCTTGCCATCCCCACCATGCTGGGTGCCAGCGTCGTCGAGACGGCCGGGCATATGGATGCCATGCGCGCCGGAAACAGCGTCGGCCCGATCGAGATCGCGGTCGGCTTCGTCGTCGCCTTCATCGTCGCGCTGCTGGTCGTGCGCTGGTTCGTCGGAATCGTCGGGCGGCATGGTTTCGGCCCCTTTGCATGGTACCGAATCGTGGCGGGCAGCATCGCGCTGGTGCTGCTGACCATGCACTAAACACAGCATTGATACCGAATCGGACCTTGTTTATTGCGGGTCGCTCGCAATAAAAGGGTTTGATGGCGCAAAAGCCATTTTAATTAGTCAGTCATGCTGACTTACTTGCCGATTTCGAGGTGACATAGGGTCATCCGCGCAATATCCGCATCTTCGGAGGCGCATATGGCGAACGATTCTATGCTGAAGTTTGTAGGCCGCGATCAGGCCTATCCGGCCAAGCGGGCCGCGGAGAGCCGTGCGGAGGATTTCCGCGAGATCGCCGAGCGTTATGCGCCCCCGGCGGCAGAGGACCAGGCCGGGCGTTGCTCGCAATGCGGCGTGCCCTATTGTTCGGTGCACTGCCCGCTGCACAATCATATCCCCGACTGGCTGCGGCTGACCGCCGAGGGGCGGTTGCGCGAAGCCTATGAGCTGTCCAACGCCACCTCGACCATGCCCGAGATCTGCGGCCGCATCTGCCCGCAGGACCGGCTGTGCGAGGGCAATTGCGTCATCGAGTTTTCGGGCCACGGCGCGGTCACGATCGGCTCGGTCGAAAAGTTCATCACCGACACCGCCTGGGAAGAGGGTTGGGTCGAGCCGCTGGTCCCCGGACCCGCGCGGGGCCAGTCGGTCGCGGTGATCGGCGCGGGGCCTGCGGGCCTGACGGCGGCCGAATATCTCCGCGTCTCGGGTTACGAGGTCCATGTCTATGACCGGCACGACCGGGCGGGCGGGCTGCTGACCTATGGCATCCCCGGTTTCAAGCTGGAAAAGCCCGTCGTCATGCGCCGGGTCGAGCGGCTGAAGGCCGGTGGCATCGTCTTCCACGAAGGCTTTGCGGTCGGCGAGGACGCGACGCTCGAGGAGCTGCGCCGCCGCCATGACGCGGTGCTGATCGCGACCGGCGTGTACAAGGCGCGCAATGTCGATGTGGACGGCGCGGGCGCGAACGGCGTGATCGCCGCGCTCGACTATCTGACCGCCTCCAACCGCAAGAGCTTCGGCGATACGGTCGAGGCGTTCGAGAACGGCTCGCTCAATGCCGAGGGCAAGAATGTCGTCGTGATCGGCGGCGGCGACACCGCGATGGACTGCGTCCGCACCGCGATCCGCCAGGGCGCCAAGTCGGTGAAGTGCCTCTATCGCCGCGACCGGGCCAACATGCCGGGTTCGCAGCGCGAAGTCGCCAATGCCGAGGAAGAGGGCGCCGAGTTCGTCTGGCTCTCCGCGCCTCTGGGCTTCGAGGGCGGCGAGACGGTGACGGGCGTGCGCGCCGCCAAGATGCGCCTGGGTGCCCCTGACGCATCGGGCCGCCGCGCGCCGGAGGCCGAGCCGGGTGCCGATCATCTGCTCGAGGCGGACATGGTCATCAAGGCGCTGGGCTTCGATGCGGAAGACCTGCCCAGCCTGTTCGGCACCGCCGAGCTGGGCGTCAGCCGCTGGGGCACGGTGCTGGTCGACGGCCGCACGCTGATGACCAGCCTGGACGGCGTGTTCGCGGCGGGCGACATCGTGCGCGGCGCGTCGCTGGTCGTCTGGGCGATCCGCGACGGTCGCGACGTCGCCAAGGCGATGCACCAGTGGCTGAAGGCGCGGGCTAAGGTGGCCACGCGCGAGAAGGTGGCGGCATGAAGCGCGATGCCACCCCGATGCAGGACGTTCCAGCAGGACAAGACATGATGACCGACCAGCACCAATATCTCGCCGAGCATGGCATGTACCGCCCCGAGTTCGAGGGTGATGCGTGCGGCGTCGGCATGGTCGCGGCCACCGATGGCCAGCCCTCGCGCCGCGTCGTCCAGTCGGCGATCGACGCGCTGAAGGCCGTGTGGCATCGCGGCGCGGTGGATGCGGACGGCAAGACCGGCGACGGCGCAGGGCTCCACGTCGACCTGCCGCACCGCTTCTTCGACGACGCCATTGCCGCGTCGGGGCACAAGGTGCTGCCCAATCGCCTCGCGGTCGGCATGGTCTTCATGCCGCGCACCGATCTGGGCGCGCAGGAAACCTGCCGCACCATCGTCGAGAGCGTCATCATCGAGGCGGGCTATACCATCTATGGCTGGCGCCAGGTGCCGGTCGACGTCTCGGTCATCGGCATGAAGGCGCAGGCGACGCGCCCCGAGATCGAGCAGATCATGATCGCCGGGCCGATGCCCGACGAGGTCGATGCCGCCGAGTTCGAGAAGAACCTCTATCTGATCCGCCGTCGCATCGAAAAGCGGGTGATCGCCGCGCAGATCAGCGGCTTCTATATCTGTTCGCTGTCCTGCCGCTCGATCATCTACAAGGGCCTGTTCCTCGCCGAGAGCCTGTCGGTCTTCTATCCCGACCTGCAGGATCACCGGTTCGAGAGCCGCGTGGCGATCTTTCACCAGCGTTATTCGACCAACACCTTCCCGCAATGGTGGCTGGCGCAGCCCTTCCGCTGCCTGGCGCATAACGGCGAGATCAACACGATCCGTGGCAACAAGAACTGGATGCTCAGCCACGAGATCCGGATGGCCTCGATCGCGTTCGGCGACAATTCGGAGGATATCAAGCCGGTGATCCCGGCGGGCGCGTCCGACACCGCCGCGCTCGACGCGGTGTTCGAGGCGATCTGCCGCTCCGGCCGCGACGCGCCGACCGCCAAGCTGATGCTGGTGCCCGAGGCGTGGCAGAAGGACCTCGACGCGCCCAAGGCGCATGCCGACATGTACCAGTATCTCGCCTCCGTGATGGAGCCGTGGGACGGTCCCGCCGCGCTGGCGATGACCGATGGCCGCTGGGCGGTGGCGGGCATGGACCGCAACGCGCTGCGCCCGCTTCGCTACACGCTGACTGCCGATGGCCTGCTGATCGTCGGTTCGGAAAGCGGGATGGTCGTCGTGCCCGAGGCCACCGTCACCGCCAAGGGCCGGTTGGGGCCGGGGCAGATGATCGCCGTCGATCTGGCCGAGGGCAAGCTGTACGACGACCGCGCGATCAAGGACCAGATCTCGGGCGAGCAGGACTATGCCGCGATGATCGGCGAGTTCCTGACCATGGACCAGCTGCCCGCGCCGTCCGAAGAGGAAGCGCTGGTGCGGATGCCGCGCGCCGAAATGCTGCGCCGTCAGGTCGCGGCAGGCCAGACCATGGAGGATATGGAGCTGATCCTGTCGCCCATGGCCGAGGGGGGCAAGGAAGCCATCGGCTCGATGGGCGACGATACGCCGCTGGCGGTCATCTCCGACAAGCCGCGCCTGATCAGCCAGTTCTTCCGCCAGAATTTCAGCCAAGTCACGAACCCGCCGATCGATTCTCTGCGCGAACGCTATGTGATGTCGCTCAAGACGCGGTTCGGCAATCTCGCCAACATCCTCGACACCGAGGATCGGCGCGAGCGCGTGCTCGTCCTGCCGTCCCCGGTGCTGACCGGCGCCGACTGGCACCGGCTGAAGACGCATTTCGGCCGTTCGGCGGCGGAGATCGACTGCACCTTCGAGGCGGATGGCGGTCCCGACCGCCTGCGCGCCGCGATCCAGCGCATCCGCAACCAGGCCGAACAGGCGGTGCGCGAGGGCCGGTCCGAGCTGTTCCTGACCGACGAGCATGTATCCGAGGGCCGTGTCGCGATCGCGGGCGTGCTGGCGGCGGCGGCGGTGCACACGCATCTCGTCCGCCGGGGCCTGCGCAGCTATGCGTCGATCAACGTGCGCTCGGCCGAGTGCCTCGACACCCATTATTATGCGGTGCTGATCGGCGTCGGTGCGACCACGGTGAACGCCTATCTGGCCGAAGCCGCGATCGTCGACCGCCATGGCCGTGGCCTGTTCGGTGACATGAGCATCGAACAGTGCCTGACCAACCATCGCACCGCGATCGAGGATGGCCTGCTCAAGATCATGGCGAAGATGGGGATCGCGGTGATCTCCAGCTATCGCGGCGGCTACAACTTCGAGGCGGTCGGCCTGTCGCGCGCGCTGGTCAACGACCTGTTTCCGGGCATGCCCGCCAAGATTTCGGGCGAGGGTTACAACTCGCTCCATTACTCGGCGATGGTCCGCCACGAAGCGGCCTGGGACCAGCATGTCGCGACGCTGCCGATCGGCGGCTTCTACCGCCAGCGCGACGGCGGCGAGACCCATGCCTATTCGGCGCAGCTGATGCACCTGTTGCAGACGGCGGTGGCGACCGACAGCTATTCGACCTACCTGCAATTCGCGCGCGGCGTCGGCGACCTGCCGCCGGTCTATCTGCGCGACCTGCTTCAGTTCAACTTCCCGAACGAGGGCGTGCCGGTCGATCAGGTCGAGGCGATCACCGAAATCCGCAAGCGCTTCGTGACGCCGGGCATGTCGCTGGGCGCGCTCTCGCCCGAAGCGCACGAGACGCTGGCGATCGCGATGAACCGGATCGGCGCAAAGGCGGTGTCGGGTGAGGGCGGCGAGGACAAGCTGCGCTATCAGCCCTATGACAATGGCGACAACGCCAACTCGACGATCAAGCAGATCGCGTCCGGCCGTTTCGGCGTGACGGCGGAATATCTGAACGCCTGCGACGAGATCGAGATCAAGGTCGCGCAGGGCGCCAAGCCCGGCGAGGGCGGGCAGCTGCCCGGTTTCAAGGTGACCGAGTTCATCGCCAAGCTGCGTCATGCGACGCCGGGCGTGACGCTGATCTCGCCGCCGCCGCACCACGACATCTACTCGATCGAGGATCTCGCGCAGCTCATCTATGACTGCAAGCAGATCAACCCGCGTGCGCGCGTCTGCGTGAAGCTGGTGTCGTCCGCAGGCATCGGCACGGTCGCGGCGGGCGTGGCCAAGGCGCATGCCGACGTCATCCTGGTGTCGGGCCATGTCGGCGGTACGGGCGCGTCGCCCCAGACCTCGATCAAATATGCCGGTACGCCGTGGGAAATGGGCCTGTCGGAGGTCAACCAGACGCTGACCCTCAACGGCCTGCGCGGGCGCATCCGTCTGCGTGCGGACGGCGGCCTGAAGACCGGGCGCGACATCGTGATCGCGGCGATCCTGGGTGCCGAGGAGTTCGGCATCGGCACGCTGAGTCTCGTCGCGATGGGCTGCATCATGGTGCGCCAGTGCCACTCGAACACCTGCCCGGTGGGTGTCTGTGTTCAAGACGAACGCTTGCGCGCGAAATTCACCGGCACGCCGGAAAAGGTCATCAACCTGATGACCTTCATCGCCGAGGAAGTCCGCGACATCCTGGCGCGTCTGGGCGTGCGTTCGCTGGACGAGGTGATCGGACGGACCGAGCTGCTGCGCCAGGTCAGCCGTGGTGCCGAGCATCTCGACGATCTCGACCTCAACCCGGTGCTGGCCAAGGTCGATGCGACCGATGCCGAGCGGCGGTTCAGCCTGTCGACCTTCCGCAACGAAGTGCCCGACAGCCTGGATGCGCAGATCATCAAGGACGCGAGCGCCGTGTTCTCGCGCGGCGAGAAGATGCAGCTGACCTATTCGGTGCGCAACACGCACCGCGCGGTCGGCACCCGCCTGTCGTCGGAGATCACGCGCAAGTTCGGCATGAGCAAGCTGGCCGACGGGCACGTCACCGTGCGCTTGCGCGGATCGGCGGGCCAGTCGCTGGGCGCGTTCCTGTGCAAGGGCATCACGCTGGAGGTGTTCGGCGACGCCAACGACTATGTCGGCAAGGGCCTGTCGGGCGGCACCATCATCGTGCGCCCGGCGGTCAGCTCGCCGCTGGCCAGCCAGAAGAACACGATCATCGGCAACACCGTGCTCTATGGCGCGACCTCGGGCCGTCTGTTCGCGGCGGGCCAGGCGGGCGAGCGTTTCGCGGTCCGCAACTCGGGCGCGGTCGTGGTGGTCGAGGGCTGCGGCGCCAATGGCTGCGAGTACATGACCGGCGGCACCGCCGTCGTGCTGGGTGAGGTCGGCGCGAACTTCGGCGCAGGCATGACCGGCGGCATGGCCTTCATCTACGACCCCGAGGAACGTTTCCCTCGCCGCGCCAACCCCGAGAACATCGTGTGGCAGCGTCTCGCCTCCGCGCATTGGGAAGGCGTGCTGCGTGGCCTGGTCGAGGAACATGCCGCGCGGACCGACAGCAAATGGTCGAAGGGCCTGCTGGAGGACTGGGACCGGGTGGCCGGGCATTTCTGGCAGGTCTGCCCGAAGGAAATGCTGACCCGCCTGGCGCATCCGCTCGACGACAGCGTCGAGGCTGTCGCGGCGGAGTAACCGACTATAGCCTCCTCCCCTGCAAGGGGAGGGTGTGCGGGCTTTGACGTGCCCCCGGCACGTCAAGATGGTGCCGGGGGCACCATCTCGCCCGCACACATGCGCAGTATGGTGGAGGGGTGTCCCGCTCTCGATAGGGTGACACCCCTCCGTCAGGCCTTCGGCCTGCCACCTCCCCTTGCAGGGGAGGAATAGCGATACCCTCCGTTTCGCCTGAGCGGGGGCATGCGGCTCGCACGCTCAAATCCATGACACCCCTGTCGCCCGTTAACCCAGATCACGGAACCGTTGCGTCGCCGTGACGGTTACGCCGCGATGAAAAAGGGGACAGCAGCATGACCATCGATCGCCAGAAGATCGAACGCGGGGGATTCATCCTGTTCCTCGCGCTGATCACCATCGGGATGCTGGCGGTGGTGTCGGGCTTTCTCGCGGCCCTGCTGTGGGCGGGGCTGGCGGCGATCCTGTTCCGGTCGCTGTTCCAGTGGCTGCTGACCAAGACCGGCGGGCGGCGCAACTTGGCCGCCGGGCTGACCATGCTGATCATCACCTTTGCGGTGGTGGTGCCGACCCTGTTGATCGGCAGCATGGTCGTCGATCAGGCGTCGGGCGTCTATCTGAAGGTGCGCAGCGGCCAGATCGATTTTGCGCAATATTTCCAGCAGGTCCGCGATGCGCTGCCCACCCGCCTGCGCCAGGCGATGGACAATTGGGGCATCGACAGCGTCGAGGGGCTGCAATCCCGCATCTCGCGCACGCTGAGCAGCAGCGTCAGCCAGATCGCGTCCCAGGCGCTGTCGATCGGACGCAACGCCTTTGCCTTTGCGCTGGCGTTCGGCGTCGGCCTGTATGTCGCCTTCTTCCTGATCCGCGACGGCGAGCGACTGGGACCGGCATTCGTCCGTGCACTGCCGCTGGACCGGGGTGTCGCGGCGCGGCTGGTCGATACCTTCGTCGCGGTGGTCCGCGCCACCATCAAGGGCTCGGTCATCGTCGGGCTGGTGCAGGGCGCGCTGGGGGCGATCACCTTCTGGATCGTCGGCGTGCCCGCCGCTCTGCTATGGGGTGTGCTGATGGCGATCGCGGCGCTGCTGCCCGCCATCGGTCCGGCGATCATCTGGGGGCCGGTGGCCATCTATCTGCTCGCGACCGGCGCGATCTGGCAGGGGGCGGTGGTCGTCGCCTCGGGCGTGCTGGTCATCGGCCTCGCCGACAATATCCTGCGGCCCATCCTGGTCGGGCGCGATACCGGGCTGCCCGACTGGATCGTGCTGCTGACGACGCTGGGCGGCATCGACCTGCTGGGGCTGAGCGGCATTGTCGTCGGCCCGGTCGTCGCCGCGCTGTTCCTGGCGGGCTGGCGCATCCTCAGCGAGGAGCGCGGCGTCGTACCGCCCGAGGGCGAGGCGGCCTAAGGGCGCTGGTTCATATCGGACCGACCCCGACCAGAAAGGCGATTTGCGCTGCAACATCGCGCTGCCTATGGTCCGCGACAAAGGGCGGACCGGCCGGGGGGATCGGCCGGATGATGGGGTAGCGTGATGCGACTGCGATTGGGGGCCTGGAACATGACGGCCGGGCTCGCCTGTGCCATGGCCGGGTGCAGCGGCGGCGGCGATGTCGCGCGTCAGGCCGGGGCCAGCGGCGCCTCGATCGAACTGCCCGTCCCGGCGCCGTCTCCGGGCAAAACCGTCGCCCAGCCGGATACCGTTGCGGCCGATACCGGTGCCAGCCCGACCACGATCGGCTTCCCACAGGGCGGCGGGGGCCTGAATAACGAGGCCAAGGCGATGCTCGACCGGCTGGCCGCCGATCCGGCGGTGCGCGGCGGCAGCCTGATCCTGCGCGGCCATTCGGACAGCGAGGGCGATGACGAGGCCAATCGCATCATGTCGCGCAAGCGGGCCGAGGCGGTGCGCGACTATCTGGCGCGCAAGGGTCTGGACCGGAACCGGATGCGGGTGATCGCGCTCGGTGAAACCCGCCCCGTCGCGCCCAACGCCAAACCCGATGGCAGCGACGACAGCGACGGCCGCGCACGCAACCGCCGGGTCGAGATCGAACTCGACCGCGGCGGCTGATCGAAGCAGCGCCGGCGATTGCCGACCCGGCGGTCGGATCGTAAGGCCATGCCATGGCCAAGGGTGATCGACTGGCGCGGCTCGACGCGCAGCGCGAAGAGATGGAAACGGATTATCGCGCGGCGCTGATCGCCGCGCTGCGGACCACGGCGGCGGGCAAATGGGGATTGTTCGACCATCGCAAGGACCGGGTGGCGCGCGCGGCGGCGGCGCCGGTGGTGGCGCAGCTGACCGAGATGGGCGAGGAGATCGATGAAGCCCGGGAGCAACTCGGCCTGCCGCCCTTCGCGCTCCATGCCGAATTTCTCGCCTCGCGCGGGCCGGTCGGGCCCGAGGCGGTGGGGGAGCCCAAACAGGCGCAGGCGTGGCTCGATCGTCTGACGGCGGAGGACCGATAACTCATTCCTCCCCTGTAAGGGGAGGTGGCAGGGCGAAGCCCTGACGGAGGGGTGTCCACGCTGGCGGTGACACCCCTCCACCATGCTGCGCATGTGTGCGAGCGAGATGGTGCCCCCGGCACCATCTTGACGTGCCGCGGGCACGTCAAAGCCCGCACACCCTCCCCTTACGGGGAGGAAGAGCGTACGCGCTACGCCGCCTGCAATGCCTCGACGGCGACGGCCGCGATGTCGTCGCCCAGCTGGTCGACCCGCGCGGGATCGGCGTCCCAGGCGAACATGAACCGCGCGCCGCCGCCGATGAAGGTGTAGAAACGCCACCCCCGCGCACGCAGGCCGTCGAGCACGGCAGGCGGGGCGCTGAGGAAGACGGCGTTCGCCTCGACCGGGAACATCGGGGCGATGCCGGGCAGCCCCGCGACCCGCGCCGCCAACGCTTGCGCACAGGCATTGGCATGGGCGGCATTGGTCAGCCATGCGCCGGTGTCGAGCATCCCGATCCACGGCGCGGCAAGGTAGCGCATCTTGGACGCCAGTTGCCCCGCCTGTTTGCAGCGATAGTCGAAATCCTCGGCCAGCACGGGGTCGAAGAACAGGATCGCCTCGCCGACCGCCATGCCGTTCTTGGTGCCGCCGAAGCAGAGGACATCGACGCCTGCGCGCCACGTCATGTCGGCGGGCGAGCAGCCCAGCGCCGCACAGGCATTGGCGAAGCGCGCGCCGTCCATGTGCAGCCGCAGGCCCAGCTCGCGGCACACCGCCGACAGCGCATGGATTTCGGCCAGCGTATAGACCTGCCCCGTCTCGGTCGGCTGGGTGATCGTCACCGCGCGCGGCTTGGGGAAGTGGATGTCCGACCGGCCGGTGGCGAGCGCCCGCACCGCCTCGGGAGTCAGCTTGCCGTCCTCGGTCTGCGCGACCAGCAGCTTCGATCCGTTGGAGAAGAATTCGGGCGCGCCGCACTCGTCGGTCTCGACATGCGCGGAGGCCGAGCAGATGACGCTGTGATAGCTCTGGCAGAGCGCCGCCAGCGCCAGCGAGTTGGCCGCGGTGCCGTTGAAGGCGAAGAAGACCTCGCACTTGGTCTGGAACAGGGTGCGGAACGCGTCGGCGGCGCGGTCGGTATAGGGATCTTCGCCATAGGCCGGGACATAGCCCTGGTTCGCCTCGGCCATCGCGGCCCACGCTTCGGGACAGATGCCCGCATAATTGTCGCTGGCGAACTGTTGAGGAATGACCGCGCTCATCACAAATCCTTCGTGCCTATGACGAGTCGGATGAGGAAAGTGGCGGTTCGTCCCGTTGTTGCCGGTTCGGCCACATCCCTCTCCATCCGGAAAGGCACCACCTTGCCGGGAGGCAGGTTGGTGCCGGGCGAAGGCCCGACTCTTGATGCTAGCGCGGCCTTTAGCGGCGGGCGGCCCCGTCCGCAAGAGCGCCGGTCGCTGCGTCCGCCATCTTTCGACCCTTGAAGCATTGCGTATCGCGTCCGAAAAGTGGAAGCGTAAACGTTATGAGCATCAGGACCTCGCGCCGCGGTAGCAGCGCTCCCACGATCAGCGATGTCGCGCGCGCCGCCGGTGTGTCGCTGATGACCGTCTCGCGCGTCATCAACAACGAGGCCAATGTCCGCCCCGCCACCCGCGAAAAGGTGGAGGCGGCGATCGCGCAGCTCAACTATGCGCCCAATCCGGCGGCGCGCAGCCTGGCGGGCGCGGCGCAGATCCGCATCGGCATGCTCTACAGCAATCCCAGCCAGGGGTTCCTCAGCGAATTCCTGCTCGGCACGCTGGACCAGGCGTCGCGGCTGGACGTGCAGATGGTCGTGGAGAAATGCGAGATCGGCGATCATGAGGTCGAGGTCGCGCGCCATCTGATCGCGGGCGGGATCGACGGCGTGATCCTGCCGCCGCCGCTGTGCGAGGCGGAGGCCGTGCTGGCCCTGCTGCGCGAGGCGCGGGTGCCCGCCGTGGTCGTGGCGACCGGCGTCGCGCCGCAGGAGATGCCCGAATCGGCGATGGCGGTGCAGATCGACGACCGCGCGGCCGCCGAGGAGATGACGCGTCATGTCATGACCCTGGGCCACCGCCGGATCGGCTTCATCTGCGGCAATCCCAACCTGACCGCCAGCGCCCGCCGTTACGAGGGGTTCCGCGCCGCGCTGGAGGCGGTCGGCGTGCCGTTCGACGAGGAACTGGTCGCGCCGGGCCTTTATACCTATCGCTCGGGTCTGGATGCGGCCGAGCGGCTGCTCGACCTGGCCGAACCGCCGACCGCGATCCTGGCGTCTAACGACGACATGGCGGCGGCGACGGTGGCCGTGGCGCATCGCCGGGGCCTGGACGTGCCGAGCGACCTGACCGTCTGCGGCTTCGACGATACCACGCTCTCGACGACGATCTGGCCCGAGTTGACCACCATTCACCAGCCGATCGCCGACATGGCGCGGGCGGCGGTGGAAATGATGGCCACCGTCATCCGCCAGAAAAATGCCGAGCCGCCCGCGCATCGCATGTTGGATTACAGCCTGATCCGTCGTCAGTCGGACGCCGCACCCCGGCGCAGGCCACGCGGATTCTGATGGCGGGTCGCGAAGCGGGACGAACCGTGTACGCACCCGCTTGACGGCGCGATGTTTTAAGATAGCGTTACCATTATGGCTGGCCGTGAATCGCGCCGGTGACAGGACATTGCCGTGCGGATAGGCCAAGACGCCACGCACGGATCAGGAGAGGGCCGGAAGTGACCGACACAAGGGGATTGGACGCCGCACGCGTCAATCATGGTTTCATCGCCGCGATCGTCGTTGTCGCGACCATCGGCGGTTTCATGTTCGGCTATGACTCGGGCGTCATCAACGGCACCCAGAAGGGGCTGGAGGCCGCGTTCGACCTCGGTCGTCTGGGCGTCGGCGTCAATGTCGGCGCGATCCTGGTCGGCTCGGCGATCGGTGCGTTCGGCGCAGGGCGGCTGGCCGATGCGATCGGCCGCCGCAACGTCATGATGCTGGCCGCCGCGCTCTTCCTGGTCAGCGCGATCCTGGCGGGCGCCGCCGGCAGCTCGGCGATCTTCATCCTGGCGCGCATCATCGGCGGCCTGGGCGTCGGCGCGGCCAGCGTCATCTCGCCCGTCTATATCTCCGAAGTGACCCCGGCCTCGATTCGCGGCCGATTGTCGAGCGTGCAGCAGGTGATGATTATCACCGGCCTGACCGGCGCGTTCGTCGCCAACTTTGCGCTGGCCCGCTATGCCGGTGGCTCGACCGCCGAATTCTGGCTGGGCTTCCCCGCCTGGCGCTGGATGTTCTGGCTTCAGGCGATCCCGGCGGCGGTCTATTTCGCCGCCCTCTCGATCATCCCGGAAAGCCCGCGCTTCCTGGTCGCCAAGGGCCGCGATGCCGAGGCGCATACGGTCCTGACCAAGCTGTTCGGCGAGGCCGAGGCGACCCGCAAGGTGGCCGAGATCCGGGGTTCGCTGGCCAGCGACAAGCACAAGCCCAAGCTGTCCGACCTGGTCGACAAGACCACCGGCAAGATCCGCCCGATCCTGTGGGCCGGTATCGGCCTGGCCGTGTTCCAGCAGCTCGTCGGCATCAACGTCGTCTTCTATTATGGCGCGACTTTGTGGGAAGCGGTCGGCTTCTCCGAGGATTACGCGCTCCAGACCAACATCCTGTCGGGCGTGCTGTCGATCGCGGCCTGCCTGTTCACCATCGCGACCGTCGACAAGATCGGCCGCAAGCCGCTGCTGCTGATCGGCTCGGCGGGCATGGCGGTGACGCTGGCGATCGTCGCCTATGCCTTCTCGACCGCCGTCACCGGTGCCGACGGCGCGGTGTCGCTGCCCGGCAACAACGGCGTGATCGCGCTGGTCGCGGCGAACCTGTACGTCATCTTCTTCAACGCCAGCTGGGGCCCGGTCATGTGGGTCATGCTGGGCGAGATGTTCCCGAACCAGATTCGCGGGTCCGGCCTGGCCGTCTCGGGCTTTGCCCAGTGGATCGCCAATGCCGCCATCTCGGTCAGCTTCCCCGCGCTCGCCGTATCGCCGGGCCTGAGCGTGACCTATTTCGGTTACGCCTTCTTCGCGGCGGTATCGTTCTTCTTCGTCCGCGCCATGGTCAACGAGACGCGTGGTCGCGAACTGGAAGACATGGCGGGCTGATCGCCCCGATCCCCCGAAAGCCCGACAGGCCCGCTTCCCCCTGGGAGGCGGGCCTTTTTCTTCAGCATCAACGCCATACACCTCACCTCCGTTCAGGCCGAACGGGCGTAGGAGAGGGGAAGCCTAACGCCCCGCCTGGATCAGGATCGAATCGGACGGTAACAGCCGGTCCATGAAGGGCAGCATCGCCGCACCGACGGCGGGGGCGTCCTGCGCGCGGCGGGCGGGACGGATGGCGGGGCGGGCGGGCAGCTCGATCCCCGCCAGCGCTTCGCTCAGCCCCTGGGTCAGCCGCTGGAGCAGCCAGTCGGGCAGGCGCCCGCCGATCAGGATCGCATGGGGGTCGAACAAAGTCGTCACCGCCACGATGGGTTGGAGCAGCGCGGCGATCGAATCCTCGATCCACTGGTCGATGACCGCGCACAGCATCGGGTCGTCGCCGTCACCCAGAGTCTCGGGCGAATCGAGGCGGTAGCCCGCCGCCTTCAGCCGCACCTCCAGCCCCGCCAGCGACACCGTATCCTGCACGATCGCACCGGGCCGTCCCGCCGTGGGGTCGGGGATCAGCCCGATCTCGCCCGAGCGGCGATGCGCGCCGCGATGATAGGTCCGGTCGATGACCAGCCCGCCGCCAAGCCCGGCGGTGATCAGCAGGTAGAAGAAACTGGGGCAGGCGAAGTCATGGTCGTGCTGCGCCTCGCCCAAAGCGGCGGCGGCGGCATCGTTGTCGCGGTACATCGGCCAGGGCAGCAGCGGCGCGAGCAACGCTGCCGTGTCGACCCCGTTCCAGGCGTCATAGCCGCGTGTCTGGTTGGGCAGCGAGCGGTCGACGCCGTCCGGCATCGCCACGCCGACGCCCAGCACGCGCGAACGGTCGACCTGTCCCTCGGCGAGCGCGGGTTCCAGCGTGTCGCCGATAAAGGCCAGCACGTCGTCCGGCGTGGCAAAGGCGATCTCGCGGGTCGCCCGCGCGCGCACCGTGCCGCACAGATCGAGGATCGCAATCGCCAGATGGTCGCGGTCGATGGTCAGGCCGATGCCGAAAGCACCGTCGGGGCACAGCTCGATCTTGAGCGCGGGCTGCCCGCGCCCGCGATGCAGCCGTCCGGCGGTGCGGATCAGCCCCATCTCGATCAGCCGCCCGGTGATGTTGGCGATGGTCGGCGGGGTCAGCCCGGTCTGATTGGCGATCGCGATCCGCGTCGTCTCGCGGTGCAGGCGGATGACCTGCAAGACGGTGCGCAGATTATAATCGCCCGCCCGCTCCAGATTGGTGCCCGACAGCCCGCGCGACAGACGCGAATCGCGCGAATGCGCTTCGACGGCAGGCCCCCGCTCGGGCGGCATGGGCTGCGTCGATCGCATCATCTCGTTTTCGTCTCCTGTGGTGAAGCGAACCCGGATCGCCCGTCTTTGCCACAGGATCGGCGCGCAGGCCGGGTCAGGTCAAGACCTATTGTCAGACCTGACCATACCGCCCCGACATATTGGTCCTATTTTCCGAGGCTTATGCCGGGGCGGCGAGGGGATGTCAGGCCGGCGTCAGCTTGATGAGCCTGCCTTGCGAATCGCCGCCATCCTCCAGCACATAGATGGCGCCGTCCGGCCCCTGCTCGACCTCGCGGATACGGGCGCCCATATCCCACTGGTCGCCCTTGGTGGCGCCGGTACCGCTCAGGTCGACGCGGATCAGCGCCTTGCTCGACAATCCGCCGATAAAGGCGTCGCCGCGCCATTGCGGGAACAGCGAGCCCGAATAGATCATCAGCCCGCCCGGCGAGATCACCGGGGTCCACCAGACCTTGGGGGCTTCGTACCCGTCGCCCGCGCGGTGATCGGGAATGTTGCGCCCGTCATAATGCGACCCGTTGGAGGCGTTGGGCCAGCCATAGTTGCGGCCCGGCAGGATCAGGTTCAACTCGTCGCCGCCCTTGGGGCCCATTTCCTGCTGCCACAGATTGCCCGCTCCATCGAAGGCGATGCCCAGCAGGTTGCGATGGCCATAGGACCAGACGGCCGGATCGAAGCCCTGCGCCGCCAGCGGATTGCCCGGCGCGGGCTGGCCGTCCGGGGTCAGGCGCAGCACCTTGCCGAGCGTGGCCTTGGGGTCCTGCGCCGGCGTGAACTTCTGGCGGTCGCCCGCGGTGAAGAACAGATATTGGCCGTCGGGCGAAAAGGCGATGCGACCCGAATAATGGCCATCGCCGGTGACGGCGGGGGTGGCGGCCCACAAGGTCTCGATACCCGTCAGCTGCGCGGCGCCGTTCGCTTCCTGCAAACGCCCCCGCGCCAGCACGACTCGCTTGCCGCCGTCCGCTGCGGCCGAATAGCTGAAATAGACACGGCCGCTCTGCGCGAAGTCGGGGGCGAGGACCACGTCCATCAGGCCGCCCTGGCCCGCCGAATCGACCGCGATCCGCGCGACCGTCTGGCGCGCCTGGCCATCCGCGCCGACGAGCAGCATCCGGCCGTCCTTCTCGGTCACCAGCATCCGCCGGTCGGGCAGGAAGGTCATCGCCCAGGGCGCGTCGAAATCGGCGATGACCGTCCGGCCGAAGGGCTGTCCGTTCACCACCGTCGCGGGCGGACTGGCCGTGGCGGACGGGGAGGGGGAGGGCGTGCCGCCGGGCGTCACCGTGACCGGCGACGTATTGCCCGTTTCGCTCGGACCGGGGCCATTGCCCGAGCAGGCGATCAGCGCCACCGGCAAGGCAGCGAACAGCGGCAGTTTCATCATCGTCTCTCCCGTCTCGGGCCGAGCGCGGCCCTCATTGCACCGGCTAATGTTTCGATATCGATGCTTGTTTCGCAAGAGCGTTGCGCGTATAGACTGCCGCATTCTCTTACATCGTCGGGTGAAAGAGGCTGCGGGACGGGTTCCGCGGCACCGATCCGGCACATCTGGAGCTTTCATGGCGGACATCGCCCTTCTGACGCAACTCATCGAACCCGAGGCCAAGGCGCTCGGTTTCGAGCTCGTGCGCGTGAAGATGTATGGCGGCACGTCGGACCCCACGCTGCAGGTGATGGCCGAGCGCCCCGACACGCGCCAGCTGAACATCGACGATTGCGCCGACCTGTCACGCCGCATCTCCGACGTGATGGACGCGCTGGAGGCCGAAGGCCGCGACCCGATCGACCATGCCTATCGGCTGGAGGTGTCCTCGCCCGGTATCGACCGCCCGCTGACCCGGTTGAAGGACTTCGCCGACTGGGCGGGGCATGAGGCGCGGATCACGCTGGCCGAGAAGCTGAACGGTCGCAAGCAGTTCAAGGGCGACCTGGCCGGGGTCGAGGGCGAGACTGTCGTCATCGTCGACGGGGAAGAGGTTCGCCACAAACTGCCCTTCACCGCGATCGAGGACGCCAAGCTCGTCATGACCGATCGGCTGATCGCCGCGACGGTGCCGCTGTCCCTCGATGGCGCGGAAGAGGTTTATTATCAGGATGCGCCCGAACAGGACGGCGCCACCACGGAAGGACGGCACTGATGGCTACCGCCATTTCCGCCAACAAGGCGGAACTGATCGCGATCGCGAATGCGGTCGCCTCGGAGAAGATGATCGACAAGGGTATCGTGATCGAGGCGATGGAGGACGCGATCCAGCGCGCCGCCCGTGCCCGCTACGGTGCCGAGAACGACATCCGTGCGAAGCTCGACCCCAACTCGGGCGACCTGCGTCTGTGGCGCGTCGTCGAGGTGGTCGAGCAGGTCGACGACTATTACAAGCAGATCGACCTGAAGGGCGCCGAGAAGCTGCAAAAGGGTGCCGCGATCGGCGACTTCATCGTCGACCCGCTGCCCCCGATCGAGTTCGGCCGCATCGCGGCGCAGGCCGCCAAGCAGGTCATCTTCCAGAAGGTCCGCGACGCCGAGCGCGACCGTCAGTATGACGAGTTCAAGGACCGCCAGGGTGAGATCATCACCGGCGTCGTCAAGCGCGTCGAGTTCGGTCACATCGTCGTCGATCTGGGCCGCGCCGAGGGCGTGATCCGTCGCGACCAGCAGATTCCACGCGAAGTCGTCCGCGTGAACGACCGCATCCGCTCGCTGATCCTGAACGTCCGCCGCGAGAACCGTGGCCCGCAGATCTTCCTGTCCCGCGCGCACCCGGACTTCATGAAGAAGCTGTTCGCGCAGGAAGTGCCCGAAATCTATGACGGCATCATCGAGATCAAGGCCGCCGCGCGCGATCCGGGCAGCCGCGCCAAGATCGGCGTGATCAGCCACGACTCGTCGATCGACCCGGTCGGCGCCTGCGTCGGCATGAAGGGCAGCCGCGTCCAGGCCGTCGTGCAGGAAATGCAGGGCGAAAAGATCGACATCATCCCCTGGTCGCCCGATACCGCGACCTTCGTGGTGAACGCGCTTCAGCCCGCGAATGTCAGCCGCGTCGTGATCGACGAGGAAGAGGACCGTATCGAGGTCGTCGTCCCCGACGATCAGCTCAGCCTCGCCATCGGCCGTCGCGGCCAGAATGTCCGCCTGGCCAGCCAGCTGACCGCCAAGGCGATCGACATCCTGACCGAGGCCGATGCCTCCGAGAAGCGTCAGAAGGAGTTCGTCGCGAACTCCGAGATGTTCCAGAACGAGCTGGACGTGGACGAGACGCTGGCCCAGCTGCTGGTCGCCGAAGGCTTCGGCGCGCTGGAAGAGGTCGCCTATGTCGAGCTCGACGAGCTGGCCGCGATCGAGGGCTTCGACGAGGACCTGGCGCAGGAGTTGCAGAGCCGCGCGCAGGAAGCGCTGGACCGCCGCGAACAGGCTGCGCGTGACGAGCGTCGTGGTCTGGGCGTCGACGACGCACTGGCCGAGATGCCGTATCTGACCGAGGCGATGCTGGTCACGCTGGGCAAGGCGGGCATCAAGACGCTCGACGATCTCGCCGATCTGGCGACCGACGAATTGGTCGAGAAGAAGCGCGCCGAGCCGCGTCGTCGTGGTGACGATGCCCCGCGTCCCGCCCCCAAGGGCGGCATCCTGGCCGAATACGGTCTGAGCGATGAGCAGGGCAACGAGATCATCATGGCCGCGCGTGCGCACTGGTTTGACGATGAGGAAGAGCCTGCCGCGGACGCTGGTGAAGAGCAGGCGGAGGGCGACGAAGCCTGATGCCGTTCGTCTCGATCCGTCTGGCGGGCACCGCCTCCAAGCAGCAAAAGGCCGAGATCGTCGCCGACGTGACTCGTTCGCTGGTGGAGCGGCTGGGCAAGAACCCGGCCGCCGTCCAGATCGTGATCGAGGAGGTTTCGACCGAAAATTACGGGGCGGGCGGTCAGCTGATCGCCGACCGTGATGCTCCTGCCTCCAACGCCCGGGGAGACGCGCATGCGGAACCGGGACAATGAGCACGCTGGCGTAAACAGCGCTCCGGCCAGGAAGGGCCGGAGTCCCAGGGAGACCGCGAAGGCGGCCCGCGACTCGATCGACGGGCCGGTCCGCCGCTGCATCCTGTCGGGCGAGCATGACGCGCGCCCGCACCTGATCCGTCTGGCGCTCGCGCCCGACGGACGGGTGCTGCCCGATGTCCGCGCCAAGGCGCCGGGCCGGGGCGGCTGGATCGGCGTGACTCGCGGCGAACTGGAAACGGCCATCGCCAAGGGCAAGTTGAAGGGGGCACTGGCGCGCGCGTTCAAGACGGGCGAGTTCAGTATTCCCGACGACCTGCCCCACCTGATCGCATCCGCTTTGGAGCGGAACGCGCTCGACCGGCTGGGACTCGAGTCGCGTTCGGGCATGTTGCTGACCGGATCGGACAAGATCGCGACGGCGGCCCGTTCGGGCCAGCTGCACGCGCTCTATCATGCGTCCGATGCGGGCGACGACGGCTGTCGCAAGCTGGCGCAGGCGTGGCGCGTGGGGTCGGATCGCGAAGGTTCTGATCTCAAGGGGTTGGCACTGCCCGCCACACGCCCCATATTGTCAATGGCGTTGGGCCGCGAAAATGTGGTACACATCGGCCTGACAGATCGTAACGCGGCAAAGCGGGTGAGCGAAGCGCTCGACCGCTGGCTGCATTTTATCGGACCCGACCCTGTGGCAACGCCTTGCGAAACGGCCTCGCAAGGCGCATCGGCGTCCGACATTACCGGTGACCGAACGGCCGTGACCGTACACGAGGATTTTGAGTGAGCGAGACCGACAACGACAAGCCGAAACTCGGAATGCGCCAGCCCCTGGGGCTGAAGCGCACGGTCGAGACCGGCAAGGTGAAGCAGAGCTTCAGCCACGGCCGGTCCAACACCGTGATCGTCGAGACGAAGCGCCGTCGCGTCCTGGGCCCGCAGGGTGGAGCGCCCGAGGCGGCCGCCCCTGCACCGACTCCGGCCCCGGCTCCGGCCGCCCCCGTGGCGGCGGCGCCGGTCGCCCCGCCGCGCCCCGTTCCGTCGAACGAGACGGCGCAGGAGCGTCAGGCCCGTCTGCTGCGTGAGGCAGAGGAACAGCGCCTCGCCATGCAGGAAGAGATTCGTCGCCGCGAGGACGCCGAGCGTCAGCAGCGCGCCGAGGACGAGCGTGTCCGCGCCGAGGAACGTGCGCGTGCCGCCGCCGAGGCTGCCGCTGCGCCGCCGCCCGCGCCGGAACCGGCTGCCGAAGCGGCGCCCGAGCCTCAGCCTACGGCTGAGCCGGTCGCCGAAGCGCCCGTGCAGGCCCCCGTACAGGCCGAGGCGCCTGCCGCACCGACCATCTCGGTCCAGCCGCGCATGTTCCGCCCCGTCGAGCGTCCGGTGATCCCGGCGCCCGAACCCAAGGTGGAAGCGCCGAAGGTCGAGGCACCCGCGCCGACCGCGGCTCCTGCGCCGTCCCCCGCACCCGCTCCGGTCGCGGCCAAGCCTGCGCCTGCGCCCGCTCCGACCCCGGCGCCTGCGCCGGTGGTGCCGACGCCGCCGGTTCTGGGTCGCGATCCCTCGATGCCCGCGCCGCGCCGCTTCTCGCCGGTGCAGCGTCCGGAAATCCCGAAGCCTGCGCCCAAGCCCGCGCCTGCGCCCGCCGCAGCGGCGGCGCCTGCCGCCAGCGCGCCGAGCAACACCACCGCCTCCGCTCCGTCGGGCGGCGCCCCGCGTTCGATGCCTTCGGGCCAGCCGACGCCGCGCAACGCGCCTCCGGGCCGTCCGCAGCAGCGCGACCGCAAGGGTGACGAGCGTCGCGGCGGCAAGCTGACCGTGACGCGCGCCCTGAACGAGGACGGCGCGCGCGCCCGTTCGCTCGCCGCGCTGAAGCGTGCCCGCGAGAAGGAAAAGCGTGGCTTTGGCGGCCCGCGCGAGCCGCAGGTCAAGCAGGTCCGCGACGTGCAGGTGCCCGAGGCGATCACCGTCCAGGAACTGGCCAACCGTATGGCCGAAAAGGGCGCGGATCTGGTCAAGGCGCTGTTCAAGATGGGCATGCCCGTCACGATGACGCAGACCATCGACCAGGACACGGCCGAGCTGTTGGTGACCGAATTCGGCCACAACATCGTCCGCGTCTCCGACAGCGACATCGATCTGGCGCTCGACACCACCGAGGATGCGGCCGAGAGCCTTCAGCCGCGTCCGCCGGTCGTGACGATCATGGGCCATGTCGACCACGGCAAGACCTCGCTGCTCGACGCGCTGCGCGGCACCGATGTGGTGCGCGGTGAAGCCGGTGGCATCACCCAGCATATCGGCGCCTATCAGGTCACGCTGAAGGACAAGTCGAAGGTCACCTTCCTCGACACGCCGGGCCACGAGGCCTTTACCCAGATGCGTGCCCGCGGCGCCGACGTCACGGATATCGTGGTGCTGGTGGTGGCGGCCGATGACGGGCTGATGCCGCAGACGATCGAGGCGATCAACCACACCAAGGCGGCGGGCAAGCCGATGATCGTGGCGATCAACAAGATCGACAAGCACGACGCCAATGCCCAGCGCGTCCGCGAGCGTCTGCTCGAGCATGACGTGCAGGTCGAGGACATGGGCGGTGAAACCCAGGACGTCGAAGTGTCGGCGCTCAAGAAGATCGGTCTGGATACGCTGATCGAGAAGATCCAGCTTCAGGCCGAACTGCTCGAACTGACCGCCAACCCCGATCGCGCCGCCGAAGGCAGCGTGGTCGAGGCCAAGCTGGACAAGGGCCGTGGTCCGGTCGCGACCGTGCTCGTCACGCGCGGCACGCTGAAGGTCGGCGACGTGTTCGTCGTCGGCGCGGAAAGCGGCAAGGTCCGTGCGCTGGTCGACGACAAGGGCCGTCAGGTGAAGCAGGCCGGTCCTGCGATGCCGGTCGAGGTCCTCGGTCTGTCGGGCGTGCCCCAGGCGGGCGACCTGTTGCAGGTCGTCGAGAACGAGGCGCGGGCCCGTGAAGTCGCCGAATATCGCCAGAGCGTGGTGCTGCAGAAGCGCACGACCTCGGCCCCGGCCAGCCTGGAGTCGATGTTCTCGGCGCTGAAGGCGAACCAGGCCAAGGAATATCCGCTGGTCGTGAAGGCGGATACGCAGGGCACCGTCGAGGCGATCGTGGCGTCGATCAACAAGATCCAATCGGACCTGATCAAGGCGCGCATCCTGCACTCGGGCGTCGGTGGCATCACCGAGTCGGACGTGACGCTGGCGGCCGCCTCCGGCGCGCCGATCATCGGCTTCAACGTCCGTGCCAACGCCAAGGCGCGCGAGATCGCCGAGCGGAACAAGGTGGCGTTGAAATATTACGACGTCATCTATGACCTGATCGACGAGATCCGCGCGGGCATGGCCGGTGAGCTGGGCCCCGAGGCGTTCGAAACGGTCGTCGGCCGCGCCGAAATCCGCGAGGTCTTCTCGGCAGGCAAGATCGGCAAGGCCGCCGGTCTGCTGGTCACCGAGGGTGTCATCCGCAAGGCGCTCAAGGCGCGCATCACGCGCAACGACGTCATCATCTACCAGGGCGAGATCAACTCGCTCCGCCGGTTCAAGGACGATGTCGCCGAAGTTCGCGCCGGTCTGGAATGTGGTGTGACGTTCACGCAGAACTTCACCGACATCAAGGCGGGCGACTATCTCGAAACCTTCGAGGTCGAACTGCGCGAGCGTTCGCTCTGATGATCGCGGGGCGGTGGGAGCGATCCTGCCGCCCGTGCATCACGCCGGAATGGATCGCGGTCGCCCGTATGGCGGCCGCGATTTTCGTTTGAGAAGAAACTGACATGGTCCAGTCCAAAAACCCCGCCGAACCTTCGGTCCGCCTGCTGCGCGTCGGCGAGCAGGTCCGCCACATCCTGTCCGAAATCCTCGCGCGCGGCGACGTGCATGACGAGACGCTGGCCAAGCATATGGTCAGCGTGACCGAAGTCCGCATGTCCCCCGACCTGCGCCACGCGACCGTCTTCGTGAAGCCGTTGCTGGGCAAGGACGAGGAGGTGGTGATCAAGGCGCTACGCACCAATACCGCCTATCTGCAGCGCGAGGTCGCGCACCGTGTGAAGATGAAATACGCCGCCAAGCTGAAGTTCCTGGCGGACGAGAGCTTCGACGAAGGCAGCCATATCGATTCGCTGCTGCGCTCGCCCAAGGTGTCGCAAGATCTGGCGGAGGGCGAAGCGTCAGAGGACTGATACCCACTCACCGTTCAGCCTGAGCGAAGTCGAAGGCCACGCTGCGACCGTCAAAAATAGGGCGCACGCGAAGCCGCGAAGTCGCGAAGGCTTTTAGTTCGCGCAGAGGCGCAGAGAACGCGGAGAAGAAGGCCCCGCATTCAATAGCGCGCTCCACCCCGGCGAAGGCCGGGGCCCAGTATCTTGAGCGTCGATGGGGCGTTGTGCCAAGGCGGGGGAGGCAAATGCCTTGCGCTGCCGCGGGTGCCCCAACAGGACCCGGCCTTCGCCGGGGTGGTGCGGTAGGGGGCACTTCATGACCCCCCTCTGCGTCCTCCGCGCCTCTGCGCGAACCTCATTCCCACCCAATCCCGCCTTCGACTTCGCTCGGTCTGAACGGACCGAAGGGAAGGGGCCTTACCCCGCCACCGGCACCAGATCCGCGTCGATCGCGATCGTCACCTGCCGCCCGACGATCAGCGGATAGGCCGTCATCCCGAAATCCCGCCGGTCGATCCGCGTCGTCGCCGCGATATGCACCGGCTCGCGCCCCGTCATCGCGGCGAAGGGCTGCGAGAAGTCGACCGCGAGCATCGCCGGGCGCGTGACGCCCCGTGCCGAGATCGTGCCCGACACCGTCGCGCTATGCGGCCCGGTGCGGCTCATGCCGGTCGCGTGGAAGGTGACGTGCGGATAATGCTCGACATCGAAAAAGTCCGCGCCCCGCAACCGCGAGCGGGTGAGCGCATCGCCCGCCTCCAGTGTCCGGGTATCGATCCGCACGTCCAGCGTTACCGCCTTGGCATCGCGATCGGACAGCGCGACATGGCCCTCCGTGTGGGGGAAATGCGCGGTCTTGCTGCCCAGTCCGAAAAAGCCGACCTTGGCCTCGACGCGGGCATAAGCGGGGGCGATGGTATAGCCAATCGCGCCGGTGCTGCCGGCCGTGGCCATGCTCGCCAGCGTCGCGACCGCGACCGTCGCGAGATTACCGATTCTCACCCCATCCACCTCATGCTCGAAAAGCCGGCCCCCATCCGATAAGGGGCCGCCATGGCCAAGCTCTATTTCTATTATGCCAGCATGAATGCGGGGAAATCGACCATGCTGCTGCAGGCCGATTTCAACTATCGCGAGCGGGGGATGAACACGATGCTGTTCACCGCCGCGATCGACGACCGTTTCGCCTATGGCACCATCGCCTCGCGCATCGGCCTGTCGCAGCCCGCGACGCCGTTTCACATGGGTACCGATCTGGAGGTCTGCGCGCTGGAGCGGCACGGGCAGACGCCGCTGGCGTGCGTTCTGGTCGACGAGGCGCAGTTCCTGACGCCCGAACAGGTCGACCAACTCGCGCGACTCGCCGACCGGCATCGTATTCCGGTGCTCTGCTATGGCCTGCGCACCGACTTCAAGGGACAGCTTTTCCCTGGTTCGGCGCGGCTGCTGGCGCTGGCCGATGCGCTCAGCGAGATCAAATCGGTCTGCGTGTGCGGTGCGAAGGCGACGATGAACCTGCGCGTCGACGGGCAGGGCAAGGCGATCGCCGAGGGCGCGCAGACCGAGATCGGCGGCAATGACCGCTATATCGCGCTCTGCCGCCGCCATTTCGGCGAGGCGCTGGCGGGCGGGGCGGTGCTTGAGGCGCCGTCCTTGAGATAGGGGCCAAGCCCGACTAACGCCTTGGCGATGCATGGATGGATCATTCTCGACAAGCCGCTGGGGCTGGGATCGACGCAAGGGGTGAGCGCGGTCAAGCGGTGCTTGCGCCAAGGCGGCTATGGCAAGGGCATCAAGGTCGGCCATGGCGGCACGCTCGACCCGCTGGCGACGGGCGTGCTGCCGATCGCGGTGGGCGAGGCGACCAAGCTGGCCGGGCGGATGCTCGACAGCGACAAGGTGTATGACTTCACCATCCGTTTCGGCGAGCAGACGTCGACGCTGGACGCCGAGGGCGAGGTGGTGGCAACCAGCGACGTGCGGCCCACCCGCGCCGCGCTGGAGGCGGTGCTGCCGCGCTTCAGCGGTCCGATCGACCAGGTGCCGCCCGCCTATTCCGCGCTGAAGATCGATGGCGAGCGGGCGTACGACCTCGCGCGCGCCGGGGAAGAGGTGGTGCTGGCGAGTCGCGCGGTGACGATTCATTCGCTCCTATCCTCCCCATCTCCGATGGGGAGGGGGACCGCGCTCGAAGAGCGTGGTGGAGGGGCGGGGACGCTCGCCAGCGTTCCCGGCGCTGACGCGCCGCCCCTCCACCATCCTTCGGATGGTCCCCCTCCCCAAGCGGAGCTTGGGGAGGAATTGGAAGAAGTCACCCTTACCGCGCATGTTTCCAAGGGCACGTATATCCGCTCCCTCGCGCGCGACATCGCGCTGGCCCTGGGCACGGTCGGCCATGTCACCATGCTCCGCCGGACCAAGGCAGGGCCGTTCACCCTGGCCCCGGCGATATCGCTGGACAAATTGAACGAAATGGGGCAGGCGCGCACCCTTGAACAGATAC
This sequence comes from Sphingomonas sp. Xoc002, assembly GCF_050408055.1. Classification (NCBI taxonomy): domain Bacteria; kingdom Pseudomonadati; phylum Pseudomonadota; class Alphaproteobacteria; order Sphingomonadales; family Sphingomonadaceae; genus Sphingomonas; species Sphingomonas sp. Xoc002. The sequence goes on from NZ_CP191175.1 coordinate 217,965, forward strand.
TCCTGCCGCTGAGGGCGGGGCTGGACGACATCCCGGCTCTTGCTCTCGACCCCGACCAGGCAGGGGCGCTCCGTCAGGGGCGTGTGCTGGCCGGGATTGCCGTGGACGATGGCCAATATTTCGCGATGCTGGGGGATATCCCGGTGGCGCTGGTGGAGGCGCTGGACGCACAAGTCCGGGTCGTTCGTGGTTTCAACCTCGATTAAGAAAGGATCACGATGTCGATCACTGCTGAACGCCGCCAGGAAATCATCAAGGATCATGCCCGCGCCGAGGGTGACACGGGTTCGCCCGAAGTCCAGGTCGCGATCCTGACCCAGCGTATTCAGAACCTGACCGAGCACTTCAAGACCCACGCGAAGGACAACCACTCGCGTCGCGGCCTGCTGATGCTGGTCAACAAGCGCCGCTCGCTGCTCGACTATCTGCGTCACAAGGATGGCGACCGCTATCTGGCGCTGATCGCCAAGCTCGGCCTGCGCAAGTAAGCGTTGGGCGAAAGCCATGAAAAAGGGCATCCCTCCCGGGGTGCCCTTTTTTTATTGTCTGGTGTATAGAGCACCCGGCCGACCGGATGCGCGCAAGGGTGCGCCTCCCCAAAGCCTTTATGTCATGAAACCCGTCGAACTGCGCGGGTAGGATCGGAGGATCGGCAATTCGGTCGACCTCCAGAGCCAATCTTGGCTCAACCCATAGGCCCCGGCGGGATAGGCCCGTCGGAGTGAAGGATATTCCATGTTCAATACCAAGAAAGTGGCCATCGAGTGGGGCGGCAAGACGCTGACCCTCGAAACCGGCAAGGTGGCCCGTCAGGCCGACGGCGCGGTGATCGCGACGCTGGGCGAGACGGTGGTGCTGTGCGCCGTGACGGCCGCGAAGAATGTGAAGGAAGGGCAGGACTTCTTCCCGCTCACCGTTCACTATCAGGAGAAGTTCTCGTCGGCGGGCCGTATCCCCGGCGGTTTCTTCAAGCGCGAGCGCGGCGCGACCGAGCGTGAGACGCTGATCAGCCGCCTGATCGATCGTCCGATCCGCCCGCTGTTCCCCGAGGGTTTCTACAACGAGATCAACTGCATCTGCCAGGTGCTGTCCTATGACGGCGAGAACGAGCCCGACATCCTGGCGCTGGTCGCCGCGTCGGCCGCGCTCACCATCTCGGGCGTGCCGTTCATGGGCCCGATCGGCGCAGCGCGCGTCGGTTATGTCGATGGCGAGTATCAGCTGAACCCGACCGACGCCGAGGCGCTGGCCGGTGACCTGGACCTGGTCGTCGCCGCCACCCACGACGCGGTGATGATGGTCGAGTCGGAAGCCAAGGAGCTGTCCGAGGAAGTGATGCTGGGCGCCGTCATGTTCGCGCACAAGGCATCGCAGCAGATCATCGACGCGATCATCGACCTGGCCGAGCAGGCCGCGAAGGATCCGTGGGAACTGAAGGTCGGCGACGACCAGAAGGCGGTCAAGGCCGAGCTGAAGAAGCTGGTCGGCAAGGACATCACGGCGGCCTACAAGCTGACCGACAAGCAGCAGCGCCAGACCGCGCTGGGCGAGGCGCGCGCCAAGGCGAAGGCCGCCATGGCCGACCGTAGCCCACAGGAGCAGCTGGTCGCCGCCAAGCTGGTCAAGAAGCTGGAAGCCGAGATCGTCCGCACCGCGATCCTGAAGGACGGCCGCCGCATCGACGGTCGCTCGACCACCCAGATTCGTCCGATCGAGGCCGAGGTTCACTTCCTGCCGCGTTCGCACGGCTCGGCGCTGTTCACGCGCGGCGAGACCCAGACGATCGCGACCACGACGCTGGGCACCCGCGACGCGGAGCAGATGATCGACGGCCTGAACGGCCTGTCCTACCAGCACTTCATGCTGCACTATAACTTCCCGCCCTATTCGGTCGGCGAAGTGGGCCGCTTCGGCGCGCCGGGTCGTCGCGAGATCGGCCATGGCAAGCTGGCCTGGCGTGCGCTGCACCCGGTGCTGCCGTCGAAGGAGGAATTCCCCTACACCATCCGCGTGACCAGCGACATCACCGAGTCGAACGGCTCGTCGTCGATGGCCACCGTCTGCGGCGGCTCGCTGTCGCTGATGGATGCGGGCGTTCCGCTGAAGCGTCCGGTCTCGGGCATCGCCATGGGCCTGATCCTGGAAGGCAAGGACTTCGCCGTCCTGTCGGACATCCTGGGTGACGAAGATCACCTGGGCGACATGGACTTCAAGGTCGCCGGCACCTCCGAGGGTATCACCTCGCTCCAGATGGACATCAAGATCGCCGGTATCACCGAGGAGATCATGAAGGTCGCGCTGGCGCAGGCCAAGGAAGGCCGTGCGCACATCCTGGGCGAGATGAACAAGGCGCTGGGTGAAACCCGCACCGAGCTGTCGGCCCATGCCCCGCGCATCGAGACGATGACGATCGACAAGTCGAAGATCCGCGACGTGATCGGCACCGGCGGCAAGGTGATCCGCGAGATCGTCGCCACCACCGGCGCCAAGGTCGACATCGACGACGAGGGCGTGATCAAGATCAGCTCGTCGGACGGTTCGCAGATCGAAGCCGCGATGAACTGGATCAAGGGCATCGTCGAAGAGGCCGAGGTCGGCAAGATCTACAACGGCAAGGTCGTCAACCTGGTCGATTTCGGTGCGTTCGTGAACTTCATGGGCGGCAAGGACGGTCTGGTCCACGTCTCGGAGATCAAGAACGAGCGCGTCGAGAAGGTCTCGGACGTCCTGACCGAAGGCCAGGAAGTCAAGGTCAAGGTCCTCGAGATCGATCCGCGCGGCAAGGTCCGCCTGTCGATGCGCGTCGTCGACCAGGAAACCGGTGCCGAGCTGGAAGACAATCGTCCGGCCCGCGAACCGCGTGAACCGCGCGGCGATCGTGGTCCCCGTGAAGGCGGTCGCGGTCCGCGCCGCGATGGTGGTGACCGTGGCGGCGAGCGTGGTGGTGATCGTGGCGGCGAAGGCCGCAGCGGCCCGCGTCGCGACCGTGGCGACCGTCCCCGTCGCGAAGGTGGCGAGCAGGGCGGTTCGCCCGAATTCGCCGCTCCGGCCTTCCTGACCGGCGATCGCGACTGATCCTTATCTTCGGATGACGGACAAGGGCTCGGGGGAAACCCCGGGCCCTTTTTCGTTGGGCCTTGCCCCTACGCCACCGGCTGCACCAGGCGGTCGCCCTCCCATCGGAATTGGGGAGGATTTGCGCACCCATTCCTCCCCAAGCCGTGCTGGGGCAGGGGGACCGCCGCGAAGCGGTGGTGGAGGGGCAGGGGATCCCCCTCCAAGCGCCATCGACAGCCGCAAGCTCCCATCATAACCTGACCCCGTGATCGAAACCCTGGCCATCTCCGGATATCGCTCGCTACGCGACGTGGTAATCCCGCTCGCCCCGCTGACCATCGTCACCGGCGCGAACGGAAGCGGGAAGTCGAGCCTCTACCGCGCACTGCGGCTGCTGTCCGACGTCGCGCAAGGCCGGGTGATCGCCTCGCTGGCGGCGGAGGGCGGACTGAACTCGACCTTGTGGGCGGGCCCTGAAAAGTTCAGCCGGGGGATGAAGAGCGGCGATGTACCGGTGCAGGGGACGCGGCGCGACGGGCCGGTCAGCTTGAAATTGGGATTTTCATCCGCCGATTATGGCTATGCCATCGACCTGGGCCTGCCCATCCCGGGCTCGACGCGGTTCATGCATGACCCCGAGATCAAGGTGGAGGCGCTCTGGATGGGTCCCGCCATCGGGCGGGCCAACCTGATCGCGGAGCGACGCGGCGATCATGCGCGGGTGCGCCGGGCCGCGGATGGCACCTGGCGCGCGGACGGGCGGGCGATGGAGTCGTTCGACTCGATGGTCACCCACTGGGCCGATGGCGGCGACGGACTGGAGCTGCTGGCCTTGCGCGAGCGGATGCGCGGCTGGCGCTTCTATGACGATCTGCGCACCGACCGCGACGCGCCCGCGCGACGGCCACAGGTGGGGACCTTCACCCCGGTCCTGGCGGGTGACGGCGGCGATGTCGGCGCGGCGATTCAGACCATCTTCGAGATCGGCGAGGGCGATGCGCTGGCCGACACCATCGCCGATGCCTTTGACGGTGCGACGTTGCAGGTCGGCGAGCGGTTCGAGGTGATGATGCGGCAATATGGCCTGCTGCGCCCGCTTTCGGTGGCCGAGCTGTCCGACGGGACGCTGCGCTACATCCTGCTCGCCGCCGCGCTCCTGTCCTCGCGTCCCCCGGAACTGATGATCCTGAACGAACCCGAGGCGAGCCTGCATCCCGATCTGCTCGCCCCGCTCGCCCGGCTGATCGTGAAGGCCTCGGCGCGGTGCCAGATCATCACCGTGTCGCACGCCGCCCAACTGGTCGACGCGCTCGAGCGCAGCCCTGAGGCACGCGGCATCCGCCTGTACAAGGAACTGGGCGAGACGCTGGTCGAGGATGTCGTGCGTCCGCGCTGGACCTGGCCCGGTCGATAGCGGTCAGGCCGGGTCCTTCGCCCCCTCATGCGCGCTGTAGCCCAGCCGCGCATGGCCCTGCACCGGCCCCGCCACATCGGCGACGAGATAGAGCGGCCGCCGCTTCGACTCGATATAGAGCCGCCCCAGATACTCGCCGATCATGCCCAGCACGAACATCTGCACCGCGCCCAGGATGACGGTGACGAGCATGGTCGAGGTCCAGCCCTGCACCGCCGAGCCGGTCAGCCAGCCGATCGCGATATAGACGATCAGCAACAACGACGCCGCGGTCAGCGCGAGGCCGATATGGCTGGCCCAGCGAAGCGGCGCGGTGGAGAACCCCGTCACCGCGTCGAAGGCGAGCGCGATCATCTTGCCCAGCGGATAATGGGTCTCGCCCGCATGACGCTCGGCGCGGTCATAGGGGAAGGGGACCTGGCGGAAGCCGACCCAGGCGACCATGCCGCGAATGAAGCGCGCCTGTTCGGGCAGCGATTGCAGCGCGTCGAGCGCGCGACGGCTCATCAGGCGGAAATCGCCGGTGTCGAGCGGGATCGGCGTATCGGTCAGCCGGTCGAGCATCCGGTAGAAGAGCGCCGCGGTCGCCTTTTTGAACAGCGTTTCGCCGGCACGCTTGCGGCGGACCGCATAGACCACGTCCGCGCCCTGCGCCGTCATGGTCGCGCGCATGTCGGTCAGGAGTTCGGGCGGGTCCTGGAGATCGGCGTCGATGATCAGGATCTGCTCGCCCGCGCACAGGTCGAGCCCTGCGGTCAGCGCCAGCTGGTGGCCGTGGTTGCGCGACAGGTTGATCGCCACCAGATGCGGATCGGCGGCGGCCAGCCGCTGCATCACCGGCCAGCTGTCGTCCTTCGAGCCGTCGTTGATCAGGACGATCTCATAATCCTCGCCCACCGCCGCGCGCGCCGCACCCGAGATGCGCGCGTGGAGCACGTCCAGGCAAGCGGCTTCGTTATAGCAGGGGACGACGACGGACAGGGCAGGGCGCTTCATGACGCCGCCGGTTTAAGGTCCGGCCCCATAAACGGCAATGGTCGTGACGGAGCCGATTTTGGTTCAGGGCAAGAAGCGAGGAGTGGAGCGATGCTTGCGCATCGTGACCTCAAGCCACTTTGGCTCGCGACGCCGCACTGGGGCAAAATCGGCCCGCCGCACAGCGGTTGCCCTGTCGCGCCCGCCGCCTGCGTCGCACGTCCTGCAGGTAGCGCCGCTACCTGCTGCACCGCGCTTCTTGCCGGACGAACATGACAGGGCAATCACGACCGTTGCCGCTTATGGGGCCGGACCCTCGCGGCGTTGAAGCCGTCCGTCACCCATTCACAACCAGTTTGACCAGACGACCCGGTACCAGCGCCTGTCCGGCATCCAGCCCGTTCAGCGTCACGAACCGCTCGCGCTTGTAATCGGGAAAGGCCATGCGCGCCGCCAGGCTGTCGATCGTGTCGCCCTGACGGACCGTCACGATGCTGATCTTCTTGCCGCGAATGCCGTTCGCCTCGGCAGTGGAGAGCGGCGCGACCGAGGCGAGCAGCGGCTGGAACGGCCCGATGCCCGATCCCGCAGGTGTGACCAACGTGAAGGTATAGGTGGCCGAGGGGAAGCGGTAGGCGACCACCGTGGCATCGACCGCGCGGTTGTTGGCGGCGGCGCGGGTGGTGACATAGGCATAGGGAATGCCGTTCGCCGTGCCGTTCTGAAGCTGGCCCGAGGGAGTGCCGGTGCCAAGCTGGCCGAAGCGTTGGGTGATCGCCTGGCCCAGGTCGCTGCCTTGTGCGAGGCGCATCTCGGCCTGCCCGCCCTGGCCGACCACCGTCACCGCGTCGCTGCCATTGGCGATCGCATAGCCATTGGGAGCGGTGAATTTCAGCTTGAGGCCGGGATGGCGGAAGGTCTGGCCGTCGACAATGCCTTCCTTGGGATCGTCGCCATAAGGCATGCCGTCGAGCATCCGCAGATAGGCGGTGTCCTGCGGCGGGGTGGTTTCGGGGCGGCCGGTCTGCTTGGCGAGCGCGGCGGCGCGGCGCACGCGGTCGGCGCTGTTAGGATGGGTCGAGGCCCAGGTCGGGACGGCATTGGCGTTCCTGCCCGAGGTCCGAGCGGCCAGGTTGCTCGACGCCGCCAGCGAGGCGAGCATGTCGGCCGAGGCGTAAGGGTCGTATCCGGCCGCCGTCATGTAACGGATGCCGAGGCCATCGGCCTGATATTCCTGATCGCGGCCGTATTTCAGCGTGTAGAGCTGCGCGCCGGTGCCGACGACCTGACTGGCGATGTTGCTGCCGGTCAGCAGGCCCGCGCCCGCCGCCAGGATAGAGCCGATGGTCGAGCGGGTGTTGCGGCTCTGCGAATGGCGCGCGGCGACATGGCCAACCTCATGGCCCAAGACCGAGGCCAGCTCGGCCTCCGAGTTCATCAGCGCGAGCAACTGGCGGGTGACATAGATATAGCCGCCGGGGATGGCGAAGGCGTTCTCGACCGGTGAGTTGAGCGTGGTGACGGTGAAGTCCCCTTGCGCATTCGACAGGCCCGACTGGACCGCGACGCGCTTGCCGACCCGCTCGACGAAAGCGGCCTGCGGGCCGGTATAGCGGCCGCCATATTGCGCCACGAGCTGCGGATTGGCCTGCGCCCCCTGCGCCTTGTCGGACGCGGAGATGGAGCGCGTGGTCTGGGCCGCGACGGGGGCGGCGACGAGCGCGAGTATGGCGGCGGCGGTGGCGAAACGCATCGGTGACGGACTCCCTGTTCGCGCTTTTCAAAGCGCGTGACGGGCGTCAGTTCCAGCCTTTTGTTACGGAGGCGTCATTTTGCTGTCAGGATTCCGTCGGCGCCGTGCCGTGCCCCGGGGAAGGCCGGGGTCCAGTTTCTTCGTTGCCGATCGCGCGCGAAGCGGTGCGGGAGAGGCACTTGCTCTGCTTCTTCGATCATTCACCGCAACTGGGCCCCGGCCTTCGCCGGGGAACAGAAGAAATTGGTTCGCGCGGAGGCGCGGAGACGCGGAGGTGTCTGGCCCTGCCGCAGATGCCGGCCTGCTCTACACGGCGTTCCGGGCCTATCTTCCTCCCCTGGAAGGGGAGGAATTGGAGTAGGCGGGTCAGGTGCAGTCGGTGCCGCTTACATTCCCCCGGATTTCCGCGAACTCAGACCCGCTCCACCAGACTCACCACATCCGCCGCGCGCAACGCCGCGATCAGGCGCATCAGATGTTGCAGGTCGTGTACCTCGACATCGATCAGGTTGGTGTGGAAACGCGTGTCGCGCGTATCCAGCCGGACGTTGATGATGTTGGCCTTATGCTGGCCGATGATCGTCGCGAGGATGCCCAGCGCGCCCGGCTCGTTCTTGACCATGACCGAGATACGCGCCGTCGCGCCCTCGCTCTCATCGCCCCAGGACACGTCGACCCAGTCGGTTTCCTCGTCGGTGCGGTCGGCCAGTTCGGCGAGCACCGGGCATTGGATCGCATGGACCTCGATCCCCGCATCGGGGCGGCGCAGGCCGACGATGCGGTCGCCCGGCACCGGGTGACAGCATTGCGCCAGGTCATAGGCGACGCCCGGCGTCAGCCCCTTGATCGAGATGGCGCTCGACTGCGGCGCGAGGGCGGCGACGTCCGCCCCGGCCGAGCCCGGCATCAGCGCCTCCATGACCGCCGCATCCGACACCGTACGGCGCGCGATCGCAATCATCAGATGCGCCTCGTCGGGCATCTTCAACCGTTGCAGCGCATGGGTCAGCGCGTCCGGCCCGATCTGGGCGGGCAGGCGGCGGACGATATCCTCGTACAGCTTGCTGCCCAGGCTGACCTGCTCGGTGCGTTCGGCATGGCGCAGGTGGCGGCGGATCGCGGCCAGCGCCTTGCCGGTGATCGCCAGGTTCAGCCAGTTGGCCTGTGGCGTCTGTCCGGCCGAGCGCAATATCTGCACCTGGTCGCCGTTCGAGATGACGGTCGACAGCGGCACCACCCGCCCGTTCAGCTTGGCGCCCACCGCCTGGTCGCCCAGATCGGTGTGCACGGCATAGGCGAAGTCGATCGGCGTCGCGCCCTTGGGAAGCTGGATCAGTTCGCCCTTGGGGGTGAAGGCGAAGATGCGATCCTGATACATCGCCATCTTCGTATGCTCGATCAGCTCTTCGGGGCTGTCCGAGGTATCGAGGATTTCGACCAGGTCGCGAATCCAGCTGACTTGCGCGTCGTGGCGCGTCGCCTGCTTGTAGGTCCAGTGCGCGGCCAGGCCGAAATCGGCCTCGGCATGCATTTCGGGGGTCCGAATCTGAATCTCGATGCGCGCATTGTCGGCGTGGATGACGCTGGTGTGGAGCGAGCGATAGCCGTTGCGCTTGGGCGTCGAGATATAGTCCTTGAACCGCCCCGGCACCATCGGCCAGCGGCGATGGATCAGCCCCAGCGCGCGGTAGCAATCCTCCTCGGTCGGCACGATCGCGCGGAAGGCCATGACGTCCGACAGCTGCTCGAAGCTGATATGCCGCTCGTTCATCTTGCGGAAGATCGAGAAGGCGGACTTTTCGCGCCCCGTCACGTCGGCATCCACGCCGCCGCGCGACATCAGCAGCTTCAGGCCCGAGGCGATCTTGGAAATCCGGTCGCCGCCGCCTTCCTTCATCTGCGCGAGACGCAGCGTGATCGATTCATAGGCTTCGGGTTCGAGCTGCTGGAAGGAGAGCATCTGCATCTCCTTCATGAACTCATACATGCCGATCCGCTCGGCGAGCGGGGCATAGATGTCCATCGTCTCCTTCGCGATGCGGCGGCGCTTTTCCGGCTTCGCGATGTGATGGAGCGTGCGCATATTGTGGAGGCGGTCGGCCAGCTTCACCAGCAGCACGCGGATATCGTCCGACATGGCGAGCAGGAACTTGCGCAGGTTTTCGGCCGCGCGCTCGCTTTCGGTCTGTGCCTCGATCTTGGACAGCTTGGTGACGCCGTCGACCAACCGCGCGACATTGGGACCGAACAGCCGCTCGATCTCGTCGTAGGTGGCGACGGTATCCTCGATCGTGTCGTGCAGGATGGCGGTGGCGATCGTCTCGTCATCCAGATGCAGGTCGGTCAGGATGCCGGCCACCTCGATCGGATGGCTGAAATAGGGATCGCCCGAGGCACGCTTCTGGCTGCCATGCGCCTTCATCGAGAAGACATAGGCGCGGTTCAACAGCGCCTCATCGGCCTGGGGGTCATAGTCGAGCACGCGGTCGACGAGTTCATACTGGCGGAGCACGATATCAGATTTGCGTGGTAGGGATGGGCAATGCAACATTTTTGATGCGATCAGGGTGATCGAATTGCGGCCTTTCCGTCTTAAGCCCCTCCCGCAGGCGGGAGGGGTTTGGGGAGGGCAGGGTGTCTCGCAGAGCCTGTCGCCTGCGGCTTTCCCTCCCCCATCCCCTCCCGCCTGCGGGAGGGGAGCGGCAAGAGGTGAGGGCAAGGCTTCACCTCACTCCCCCATCGCCTCCGCCGCCAGCGCCTCCGCCTCGATCAACAGATCGTCGTCCGCGCTCCCGGTCGACACCTTTTCGCGGCCGATCAGCACCAGCACCGGCACCGCCAGCGGACTCACCCGCTCCAGATCGACATGCAGCATCGTGCCCCCCGCCCGGTCGAGCAGGTTCGCCAGCCGCCCGACATCGGTCATCCGCGCCCGCGCATCGTCCCACGCCGCCTGGAGCAGCAGATGGCCGGGCTCGTATTTGCGCAGCACGTCGTAGATCAGGTCGGTCGAAAAGGTCACCTGCCGCCCGGTCTTGCGCTTGCCGGGATGCTGGCGGTCGACCAGCCCGCCGATCACCGCGACTTCGCGGAATGCCCGTTTCAGAAGGTGCGATTGCTGCACCCAGTCGACGAACTCGTTTTCGAGGATGTCGGGCGAGAACAGGCTAGCCGGGTCGGTCACCTTCTCCAGCCCGTAACAGGCCAGAGCATAGTCGCTGGCGACGAAGCCCAGCGGTTTCAGCCCCTGCGCCTCCATCCGCCGGGTGATGAGCATCCCCAGCGACTGGTGCGCATTCCACCCCTCGAAGCTATAGGCGACCATGTAATGCCGCCCCTCGCGAGGGAAGGTCTCGACCAGTAACTGGCCGGGGCGGGGCAGGACCGAGCGACGGTCCTGCATCTCCAGCCAGTCATGCACGTCCGGGGGAAAGCGGTCCCAGGCACGCCGGTCGGCCAGAAACTCCCGTACCCGGTCGGCGAGGCTGGTCGACAGCGGCATCCGGCTGCCGCCATAGGTCGGGATGCGGGCGGGGCGCGAAGTGGCGCGGACGATCAAATCCTCGCCGTCGATCGATTCCACCTCCAGGCTCAAACCAGCAAAGAAGAAGGTGTCGCCCGGCGCCAGCGTCGCGGCGAAACCCTCCTCCACCCGGCCCAATTGGCGACCGTTGCGGAAGCGCACCTTCAGCATCGTCGCCTCGACGATGATCCCGGCGTTCAGGCGATGCTGCGCGACGAATTGCGGATGGGTGACGCGCCACGTCCCGTCCGGCTGCTGGACCAGCCGCTTGAACTTGTCATAGGCGCGCAAGGCATAGCCGCCGTCCGCGATGAAGCGCAGCACCCGGTCGAACGTCTCGTCGTCCAGCGCCGAATAGGGCATGGCCGAGCGGATTTCGTCCAGCAGCGCGTCTTGCTCGAACGGCGCGGCACAGGCGCAGGCCATGACATGCTGCGCCAGCACGTCGAGCGCGCCCTGGCGGAAGATGTCGGGGTCCAGCTCGCCGGCCTCCACCGCATCGAGCGCGGCGCGCGCCTCCAGATATTCGAAGCGGTTGCCGGGGACCAGGATCGCACGGCTCGATTCGTCCAGCCGGTGGTTGGCGCGACCGATCCGCTGGAGCAGCCGCGACGAGCCCTTGGGCGCGCCCATCTGGATCACGCAGTCGACATCGCCCCAGTCGACGCCGAGGTCGAGGCTGGCGGTCGCGACCAGCGCGCGGAGTTTGCCGTCCGCCATCGCGGCTTCCACCTTCTGGCGGGCTTCCAGCGAGAGCGAGCCGTGATGGACGCCGATCGGCAGGCTCTTGTCATTGGCCTTCCACAAATCCTGGAAGATCAGCTCGGCCAGACTGCGCGTGTTGCAGAAGAGGATGGTGGTCCGGTTCGCCTCGATCACCCGCATGACCTGGGCTGCGGCATAGCGGCCCGAATGGCCCGCCCAGGGCACGCGATCCTCAGGCAGCAGGATCGAGATATCCGGCGGCGCGCCCGGCTCGCCGGTGACGAGGCCGACCGCATCGATATCGCCATCGGGCGCCAGCCAGGCACGATAGCCGTCGGGGTCCGTCACCGTCGCCGACAGCGCGACGCGGCGCAGATCGGGGGAAAGCCGCTGCAACCGCGCCATGCACAGGGACAGCAGGTCGCCGCGCTTGCCGGTGGCGAAGGCGTGGACCTCGTCGACGACGATGGTCTTCAGCCCGGCGAACATCGTCACGGCATCCGGGTAGCTGAGCAGCAGCGACAGCGATTCGGGTGTGGTCAGCAGAATCTGCGGCGGCTTCACCCGCTGCCGCGCCTTCTTGTCCGACGAGGTGTCGCCAGTGCGTGTCTCGACGCGGATGTCGAGGCCCATCTCCTCGATCGGCGTGACGAGGTTGCGGCGGATGTCGACCGCCAGCGCCTTCAAAGGCGAGACATACAAGGTGTGCAGCCCCTCGCTCGGCTGCTCGATCAGTTCGGTCAGCGTCGGCAGGAATCCCGCCAGCGTCTTGCCCGCGCCCGTCGTCGCGACCAGCAGCGCGTGGCGGCCTGCGCGGGCTTCCTCCAGCATCGCCAGCTGATGGGTGCGTGGCGACCAGCCCTTGGCGGCGAACCAGTCGGTCAGGGCGGAGGGAAGGGAACCGGGGGGCATCCCGAAGGATATAGGTATCATGGTCAAGCTCGGCGACTGGATACAGCCCCATAAACATGGGATTTACGTGGCCCCCGCCGATGTGTGGGTCGATCCCTCCGAACCCGAGGCCAAGGCGCTGGTGACCCATGGCCATGCCGACCATGCGCGCGGCGGGCACGGCACGGTCTGGGCGACACCCGATACGCTGGCGATCATGGCAGCGCGCTACGGCCCGCAGAACGGCGTCGGCGTGGGCTATGGCGAGACGATCCGGCTGGGCGAGGTGGACGTCAGCTTCGTGCCCGCGGGCCATGTGCTGGGATCGGCGCAGATCGTGCTCGACTATCGTGGCGAGCGGGTGGTGGTGTCGGGCGACTATAAGCGCCGCGCCGACCCGACCTGCACGCCGTTCGAGCCGGTAAAGTGCGACGTCTTCGTTACCGAGGCGACCTTCGCACTGCCCGTCTTCCGCCATCCCGAGACCGGTGACGAGATCGACAAGCTGATCGCCCGCCTCCACGCCAATCCGACACGCTGCGTGCTGGTCGGTGCCTATGCCCTGGGGAAGGCGCAGCGGGTGATCGCCGAACTTCGCGTGCGCGGGCATGACGCGCCCATCTATCTGCACGGCGCTTTGGCGCGGCTATGCGCGCTCTATCAGGAACTGGGCGTCGATCTGGGCGAGTTGCGCATGGTGGCGGACACGCCCAAGGCGGAGATGGCCGGGCATGTCGTGATGTGTCCGCCCGGCGCGCTCAACGATCGCTGGTCGCGGCGGCTGCCCGATCCGATCACGGCGATGGCCAGCGGCTGGATGCGGGTGCGTCAGCGCGCGCGGCAGAAGAATGTCGAGCTGCCGCTGATCCTGTCCGACCATGCCGATTGGGACGAGCTGACCCAGACGCTGACCGAGATCGCCCCGCGCGAGGTCTGGGTGACGCATGGCCGGGAGGAGGCTTTGGTGCATTGGTGCGAGACGCGGCAGATGAAGGCGCGGGCCCTGGCGCTGGTGGGGTTCGAGGATGAGGATGATTGAGCGGCTTTAGCGCTGGGCCTACGCCAGAGCCAAAGGCCGAACCGGCTCGGCCACCTCCGACCCCGGCACCGCGAACACGCCCTTCTTCGCCAGTCGCTCGCCCGGCCGGACCTTCGCCGTCTCCATCGCCAGCCAGGGCGACAGCAACAGCCCCAGAGTCACCGGCGACAGCCATGCCCCCAGCATCGGGTTCAGGAACGACACGATCACCAACACCGCGCCGACCCCCAGATGCCAGCGATAGCGCGGCATCGCGTCCGCCGCCGCCAGCCCGTCGCGCACCCGGCTCTGCGGGTTCCAGCCCGAAGGCTTGCCGCGCACGATGTTGATCAGGTCGATCGTCTGGGTCAGCGCGATCACAGGCGCGGTCAGGATCGACAGCGGCACGTCGAGCGCGACCGAGGACAGGATGCCGCGCACCCCGCCATAGCTCGCCCGGCGGTCGCGGTCCGCCATCGCCCAGATCATGCTGAGGATCTTGGGCCCGAACAGCAGGACCAGCGTCACCGCCAGCACCCGCGCCGAGGTGACGGCATGGACCGTTGCGGCATCGTCGGACAGGCTCTGCGCGATCGAGGTGGCGATCAGGATCAGCCAGGCGGGCGACATCAGATAGGCGGTGGCGCCGATCAGCAGCTGCAACCGGCTGATCCAGTGGAAACCGCTCGCACCCAGCAGTTTCAGATGCTGGATATTGCCCTGCGCCCAGCGCCGGTCGCGCACCGCCTGGTCGATCAGGGTTGGCGGAAACTCCTCGAAACTGTCCTCGACCATCAGCATGTGCAGCCGCCAGCCGCGCCGCCGGAGCAGCGCCGCCTCGACCATGTCGTGGCTCATGATCGTGCCGCCGAAGGGCGGGCGTCCGGGCAGGTCGGGCAGGCCGCAACTCTCGGCAAAGGCCTTGATCCGGATCAGCGCGTTATGGCCCCAGAAGGTCGATTCCGACCCCGACCACCAGACCAGCCCGGCGGTCGAGATCGGCCCGTAGAAGCGGCTGGCGAACTGCATCCAGCGCTGGAAGAAGGTCGTCGCGCCGATGATCATCGGCACCGTCTGCAACAGCGCGATCGAGGGGCGCTGCTCCATGATCTGCGCCATGCCGACGATCGTGTCGCCGCCCATCAGGCTGTCGGCGTCGAGCATCAGCATGAAGTCGTATCCGCCGCCGTAATTGCGGACCCACTCGGCGACATTGCCCGGCTTGCGGCCCTTATTCTCGGTCCGGCGGCGATAATGGAGCGGCACGCCTAGCCGGGGGGCGAGGCGTTCCCACGCGGCGCGTTCCTCCGCCTCCGCCGCTTCGCCCGAATCGGACAGCACGAAAAAGGCGAAGCGGTCGGCGGCGCCAGCGCGGTCGATCATCACGGCCATGCGGGCGATCCGGTCGAACACGGCGTCGACATCCTCATTATGCACCGGGACCAGCACCGCCGTCCGCGCGGTCGGTGGCGCGGCCCCCTTGGGCGCAGGCGTGATGCCGGGATGCGCACGCGAGATCAGCAGCACGAAGCCGATCGCCGCCGTCACGAACCCGAACGAGATCCAGGCGAACAGCGGAAAGAACAGCAGCAGCAACAGTCCGTCGAGCAGTTCGAACCCGTCGCTCAGCAACGCCTCCTTGACCGAGGCGGAGGCGGCCGTCGCCAGCAATCCGGTGAGGAGTACCAAGAGCAGGCGACGCGTCAGGATATCGTCGGGTGACAGGTTGACGCCCTCGCGCGGCTCGGGCGCCGTGTGCGGCGGCGGCAGGCCGTCGAATCGCTGGACCGCCATGATCAGCGGCGCGGGCGGCGGCATCATCGCGGGGCTGTCGGTCATGGCAGGAAGACGGGCATCAATACCGTCTCGCTCAGCGCCCTGGCCTGCTGCTTCAGATAGAGGCGGACATCGGCGGGTCCCCCTCCATTGGGCGGTCCTTCGGGCGCGATATCGGCGGTCACGCGCCAGCGGTTCGACTGGCCGACGACCGGATAGGCGGCCTGGGCCAGCAATCTGCCGCGTGTGACGGAAATGTCGGCGGTGACGCCGCTCTGCCGGTCGAGCCCGGCCAGGGCGGGGCCGGTGAAATCGACGACCAGCTTGCGCGCGCCCGGTGTCGGCTCGGCACCCGGTCGACCGGCATCGCCCGTCCAACTGTCGACCGCATGGGCGATGCCGGGCACCACCGTCGGGTCGGTGGAGCCCCAGCTCAGGCGATAGTCGAACTGCCGCTTCTGCCCCGCTCTGGGCGCGTCGGCGGGGTTCCAGAAGGCGACGATATTGTCGACCGTCTCGCTCGCGGTGGGGAAGGCATAGAGCATCACCTGCCCACGCCCCCAATCGCCCTGCGGCTGCACCCACAGGTTCGCGCGACGGTCGTAAAAGGCGCCGTCATCCTGATAATGGTCGAAGTTCCGGTCGCGCTGGAGCAGGCCGAAGCCGCGCGGATTGGTGTCGGCGAAGCTGTCGAGGGTCGGGCGGGGTGGATTGACCAGAGGCCGCCACAGCCGCTCGCCAGCACCGGTCAGCAGCGCCAGTCCGTCCGAATCATGGATCTCGGGCCGCCAGTCGCGCGCGGCGGCGCGATTGCCCTCGCCATACCAGAACATGCTGGTCGCGGGCGCGATGCCCAGCCGTTCCACGTCTTTGCGGAAGAACAGGACGGCGGATACGCGCTGCTCGACGCCGCTTGTACCCTTGGTCGATTCGATCCGGTACGCGCCGCTGACGCTCGGTCCGTCGAGCAGCGCATAAACGGTATAGCCCTGCGCCCCCGTCCGCTCGATCCAGAAATCGGTGAAGGCGGGAAATTCCTCGCGCCCGTCGATGCCGGTGTCGATCGCGATGCCTCGCGCCGACAGGCCATATTGGTCCTGCACGCCCGCGGTGCGGAAATAAGACGCACCCTGAAAGGCGAGCCAGTCGCTCTTCCCGTCCGCCGTCATCGCGCGGAACCCGGCAATGCCCAGCGGCGGCGCATGGCCCGCCTCGGCAGTGAACAGCGAGGGGGAGAAGGGCACGGCGCGGGCCTGGCCATTCTCGACGATGTGGATGCCGATCGGGATGGGCGCATAACGCCCCAGCGGGAACAGCCGGATGCCCCCGGCCAGCGTCCGGTCGTCACGGTAGCGGATGGTGCCGACCGCGTCATAGCCGATGGCTTCGGCCGCCGCGACCTTGGCCGGGGCCCGGTAGGGCTGCCGCGCCAGCGCCTCGGCCTGGGCTTGCAGCGCGGCCCAGGAAAAGGGCTTGGGCGCGCCCGGCGACGCGCCTCCGCCGCTTCCCTGCGCGGCGACACGGGCGGCGGCGGTCGGGGTCAGACCCAGAACGGCAAGCGCCGCGACCAGTTCTCGACGGTTGGCCTGCATCATCGGCTTCAGCATCTCCCGTAACGCTCGGAGCGGAGCGCGCATCACGGCTGCGCGAAATCCGGCTGATTGTGCAACGCAGCATGCGGCGATCGGTTGCCGGGGCACGATCACAAGCGGTTCCACCGCTAATCTGAAGAAAGTATATTATATTTGACGAAAGGTAGTTTTTTGGTCATGTAGCAAGAATAAGATCAAGAGGGGTCCATCAATGAATGGAAATTACACGCGACTGGCCTGTTCGGCTGGCGCGATTGCGATCGCATTGCTTTCGGTTTCGCCGGTCCAGGCGCAGGTGAAGAAGGCTGCTGGCCAGAGCGAGGACACACGCTGCCTGCCGGACCAGCCCTGCCCGCCCGATGCGGCACAGGTTTCGGATGGCAATCCTGCCGTCGAGGGCGAGGGTATCGTCGTCACCGGCACTCGCCTCCAGCGTCCCAATTTCACCAGCAACAGCCCGCTGACGGTCGTCGATGCGACCGAAATCCGCCTTCAGGGTGCGATCCAGGTCGAAAACGTGCTGAACCGCCTGCCGCAGGTGACGCCGGACGCGAACGAGAATGGCTCCAACGGGTCGGACGGTACCGCGCGCGTCAACCTGCGCAACCTGGGCAGCAACCGGAACCTCGTGCTCGTCAACGGCCAGCGCATGCTGCCGGTGCAGGCCAACGACCTGAACTTCATCCCCGCCGCGCTCATCAAGCGGGTCGACGTCGTCACCGGCGGCGCGTCGGCGGTCTATGGCTCGGACGCGATTTCGGGTGTCGTCAACTTCATCCTGCGCGACGACCTGGACGGCGTGCGCACGGATATCCAGTACGGCTTTGCCCAGCACCAGAACGACAACGCGTTCGCGCGGGGTGTGCAGAGCCAGGCCAATTATCGCCTGGCCCAGCCGATGATCCTGGACGGGCAGAAGCTGGACGTGAACGTCGCGTTCGGCACCAACTTCCCCGACGGTCGCGGTAACGTGACCGCCTATTTCGGCTATCGCGACACCAAGCCGGTGCTGCAGGGCGACCGCGACGTGTCGTCCTGCGCCTTCGATCCGGCGGGGACGGGCAATTCGACGCTGACCTGCGGCGGATCCAGCAACAACCAGTACGGCCTGTTCGACCCGATCACCGGGCCGAACGCCGATGCGGGCCGGTTCAACAACACCCGCGACGGCAACCGGACCTGGGTGCCCTATGACTCCAGCTTCCGCTACAATTATGCGCCGCTGAACTATTTCCAGCGCAACGACACACGCTACACGGCGGGCGCCTTTGCCAAATATGAAATTTCGCCTGCCATCGAAGCCTATGGCAGCTTCATGTTCATGGACGACCATACCAATTCACAGGTCGCCCCGTCCGCGCTGTTCCAGGGCTATACCTACTCGATCAACTGCGACAATCCGTTCCTGAGCGCGCAGCAGGGCCAGATCCTGTGCGGCAACGCCTATGGCACCAATGCGACCCAACAGGCCTATATCGGCTATCGCCCGGTGGCCGGGAACGCCCGTCCGCGTCGCGACGACCTGCGCCATACCGATTTCCGCGTCACCGGCGGCGTGCGCGGTGAGATCGCGCCGGGTATCCGCTATGACGCCAACGCGCTGTTCTCGACGGTTCTCTACAACGAGACCTATGAGAACGACATCGACCCGTCGCGCGCCAATCGCGGCATCCAGGTCGTCAACGTCAACGGTACCCCGACCTGCAAGTCGGTGATCGACGGCAGCGACCCGCAGTGCGTGCCGCTCGACATCTTCCGCTATAACGGCATTTCGGACGCGGCGTTCGGCTATATCTATGCGCCGACCTCGACCCGCGGCGTCGACCGCGAAACGGTGCTCAGCGGCAACATCAGCGCGGACCTGGGCACGTACGGCGTCAAGTCGCCTTGGTCGGACGACGGCATCGGCGTGGTGCTGGGCGTCGAGCATCGGTACGAGAGCCTGGAGTTCAAGGCCGACGCGCTGGCGCTGCAAAAGGGCACCAAGGAAACCCAGGGCCGTTTCGACGTGAACGAGGTGTTCGCGGAAATCGAAGTGCCGTTGATCCAGAACAAGCCCTTCGTCAAGGAGCTGGCGCTGAACGCGGGCTATCGCGGATCGGACTATTCCAACCTGTCCAAGATCGTCTCGACCTACAAGGCCGAGCTGTCCTGGGCGCCGAGCAGCGATATCCGCCTGCGCGGCAGCTATAACCGCGCGATCCGCGCCGCCAATGTGTCCGAGCTGTTCGGGCCGCAGTTCAACGGCAACGTCAGCGCACAGGACCCCTGCGCCACCGCGACGCCGACCGCGACCTTCGCCCAGTGCGCCCGCACCGGCGTGACCCAGGCGCAATATGGCCGCATCACCGACTGTCCGGCGGAAACCTGCACCGCGCAGTTCGGCGGCAATCCCGCGCTTCGCCCCGAAACCGCCGACACCTATACGGCGGGCATCGTGTTCACCCCGACCTTCCTGCGCCGCCTGTCGCTGACGGTCGATTATTTCGACATCCGGGTGCGGGACTATATCAGCTCGATTTCGGTGCCGCAGACGATCAGCCAGTGCATCGCGACCGGCAATCCGTTCTTCTGCAACCTGTTCAAGCGTGATCCGCGCGGCGGCATCATCTTCGGCGACCAGGGCTATATCGTCTCGACGACGCAAAATACCGGCTCGCTGCGCACCTCGGGCGTCGATTTCGGCCTCAGCTATTCCCAGCCGCTGGGCGGCGCGGGTTCGCTCGCCGTCGATTTCCAGGGCACCTGGAACCGCAAGATGGTGAACGAGCCGGTGCCCGGCCTCGGCTCCTTCGACTGCGTCGGCTATTTCGGCCCGACCTGTGGCCAGCCCATGCCGGAATGGCGGCACCAGTCGCGCTTCACCTGGACCGATGCGGCGAAGGTCGGATCGATCTCGCTCAACTGGCGCTATATCGGCCCGACCAAGCTGACCAACAATTCGACCGACCCGAACCTGGCGGGCACGCCGTCGATCTTCAACAGCCGGATCAAGACGTACAATTACTTCGATCTGGCGGGCACGGCCAAGGTGCAGGACGGCATCATCTTCCGCGCCGGCGTGAACAACCTGTTCGACCGGGATCCGCCGATCATCGCGCAGGGCCTGCTGGCCGCGTTCGGCAACGGCAACACCTATCCTGGCATGTACGACGCGGTGGGGCGCACCGTGTTCATCGGCCTGACGGCGGAGTTCTGATGCGAAAAGGGGGCGGTCGAGTGCCGCCCCCGGTTCAAACCATTTTACCCCAGCCTGTCCCGTCCGGTTCACCCCGGGCGGGACTTTTTTATGGGGGGGCCTGCTTACTTCGCTTCGTCGAGCAGCTTGGTCGCTTCCGCCCCGGCCCAGTCGAAGCCGCCGGTCACGCGCCAGACCTCCTTACCGTCCGCGCCATAGAGGATCGTGGTCGGCAGATTGGCCTTGTAATGGACGCTCAGGGTCAGCTTCGGGTCGAGATAGATGGGCAGCGCGTCCAGCTTCCTGCCCGCCAGGAACGGCTTGACCTTGGCCATGTCGTCCTGGGCAACCGCGATCACCGCGATCTTGCCCTTCAGCCGCTGGGCGGTGGCGGCGAGGGTCGGCATTTCCGCGACGCACGGCCCGCACCAGGTCGCCCAGAGGTTGACCAGCACCGGCCGCCCCCGGAAATCGGCGAGGCTGGTCGATTTGCCGTCCATGGCGGTGAAGGGCAGCAGCGGCGCGGCCTCGCCCTTGTGGCTGCGGTCGACCGCGCCCGTGGGCTTGGGCGCCTCCATGGCGGACGTGCCGGACGCCTCGCCGCTGGTGACTTCGCCGCTCGAAACTTCTCCGCTGGAGGTGTTGGCGGCTTGCTCCGGGGCGGGGCTTTGCTTATCGCACCCGGCGACCATCAGCCCTAGGAGACAGGCGATCACGGTACGCGACGACATGGGCGGCTCCAACGCAATGTGGGGCGGGCGCTTCGCAGAAGGTCCCGCCGCGGTGATGCGCGAGATAAACGCGTCCATCCCCTTCGACAAGCGATTGTGGAAACAGGACATCGCCGGGTCGAAAGCGCATGTCGCGATGCTGGGCAAACAGGGCATCGTCTCGGCCGAGGACGCCGCGACGATTTCCGCCGGGCTGGACCAGGTGGCCGAGGATTATGCCGCCAACGGCGTGTCGGAGGACCTGACCCTCGAAGACATCCATATGCAGACCGAGGCGAAGCTGGCCCAGCTGATCGGCCCGGTCGCGGGGCGTCTGCACACCGCGCGGTCGCGCAACGACCAGGTGGCGACCGATTTCCGCCTGTGGGTGCGCGATGCGATCGACGAGACGCTGGCGGCGCTCGGCGCGTTGCGGAACGCGTTGCTGACGCGGGCCGAGGACCATGCCGACAGCGTGATGCCGGGCTTCACGCACCTCCAGTCGGCGCAGCCGGTGACGTTGGGTCATCACCTGATGGCCTATCACGAGATGATCGTGCGCGATGCCAGCCGCTTCGTCGCGGCGCGGGCCCGAATGAACCAGTGTCCGCTGGGCTCGGCAGCGCTGGCGGGGACGGGCTTTCCGGTCGACCGCCACATGACGGCGCAAGCGCTGGGCTTCGACGAGCCGACGCGCAATTCGCTCGATGCGGTCAGCGACCGCGACTTCGCGATCGACTATCTCCAGGCGGCGACCAACTGCTCGCTGCACCTGTCGCGGCTGGCCGAGGAGTTCGTGCTCTGGGCGTCGCAGCCCTTCGGCTTCGTTGCGCTGTCCGACCAATGGTCGACCGGCAGCTCGATCATGCCGCAGAAGCGCAACCCCGACGCGGCCGAGCTGGTGCGCGGCCATGCGGGGCGGATCATGGGCTGCATGACCAGCCTGATGGTCACGATGAAGGGCCTGCCGCTCGCCTATTCCAAGGACATGCAGGACGACAAGCCGCCGGTGTTCGAGGCACACGACCTGCTGGCGCTGTCGATCGCGGCGATGACCGGCATGGTCCAGAGCGCGACGTTCCGGACGGAGCGGATGCGCGCGGTGGCGGAGGCGGGCTTCTCGACCGCGACCGACCTGGCCGACTGGCTGGTCCGTGTCGGCGGGATCCCCTTCCGCGAGGCGCATCACATCACCGGCCGCGCGGTGAAGCTCGCCGAGGAGAAGGGCGTGATGCTGCACCAGCTGTCGATCGACGACCTGACCGGCATCGATGCGCGGATCAACGAGAGCATCTATGACGTGCTGTCGGTCGATGCCTCGGTCGCCAGCCGGGTCAGCTTCGGCGGCACCGCGCCCGCCAATGTCCGTGCCGCGATCGCGACCGCGCGGGGATTGCGGGCATGAAGCCCGCCATCCCCCTGCTGGTCGCGCTGGCGCTGACCGGCTGTGGTGCGGCCAACCGGCTGCAACCGGCCAAGGGCGAGAGCCTGCCGGTCGCGCCGCGCGGCGCCACCGCGACCCCGACGCCGCAGCAATTGCTGACGGCCACCCCCCAACAACGCCCGCAACGCTCCGACGAACTGATGACCCAGTCGCAGGATCGGCGTTCGGACGAATTTGATTTGCCCCCCCGCTGATGGACCATTTTCACTTTTCGAACGGCGAACTCCATGTGGAGGACGTGCCCGTATCCCGGATCGCCGCCGAAGTCGGCACGCCGGTCTATATCTACTCCGCCTCGACCTTCCGCCGTCATGCGCAGGTGTTCCGCGAGGGGCTGAGCGCCCTGCCGCGCGTGCATCTGGCCTATGCGATCAAGGCGAACCCGAACATCGCCGTGCTGCGCGTGCTGGCCGATGAAGGCTATGGCGCAGACGTCGTCTCGGTCGGCGAGATGCGCCGGGCGCTGGCGGCGGGGATGAAGGCCGAGGACATCGTGTTCTCGGGTGTCGGCAAGACCCGCGCCGAGCTGGTTGCGGCGCTGGAGGCCGGGATCGGCCAGTTCAATTTGGAGCTGGAAGAAGAGGGCGCGGTCCTCGCCGAGCTGGCCCACGCACGCGGCCTCGTCGCGCCCGCCACGCTGCGGGTGAACCCGGACGTGGATGCGGGCACCCATGCCAAGATCTCCACGGGGCGCAAGGAGAACAAGTTCGGCGTGCCGATCGACCAGGCGCTCGGCATGTTCGACCGTCTGGCGAGTCTGCCCGGCATCGACCTGAAGGGCGTTGCCTGCCACATCGGCAGCCAGCTGGGCGATCTCGCGCCGCTGGAGGCCGCCTATAAGCGCGTCGGCGAGCTGGTCGCCGAGCTTCGCGGGGCGGGGCACCGGATCAGCCGCGTCGACCTGGGCGGTGGCCTGGGCGTGCCGTACAAGCCGGGCGACGTGATGCCTGCACCCGCCGCTTATGGCGAGATGGTGGCGCGCGTGACGAAGGACTGGGATGTCGAGCTGATGTTCGAGCCGGGCCGGGTGATCGCGGGCAATGCCGGGGTGCTGGCGACCGAAGTCGTCTGGGTGAAGCCCGGCGTCGCCAATCCGTATGTCATCGTCGATGCGGCGATGAACGACCTGATGCGCCCTGCGCTCTACGACGCGCATCATGACTTCGTCGCGGTAAAGCCGACCGGCGAGACGATGATGGCGAATATCGCGGGGCCGGTGTGCGAGACGGGCGATACCTTCGGCATGAACCGCGAGATCGACGCGGTGAAGTCGGGCGACCTCGCCGTGTTCCGCACGGCGGGTGCGTATGGCGCGACCATGGCGTCGACCTATAACAGCCGTCCGCTGGTGCCCGAAGTCATGGTCGAGGGCGACCGCTTCGCCGTCGTCGCCGACCGTATCGCTGCCGAGACGATCATCGCCGCCGAGCGCGTGCCGGAGTGGTTGAAGAAGTGATGCCTGCCGCCCCATTCCTCCCCGTCTTCGATGGGGAGGGGGACCGCGCCCGCAGGGCGTGGTGGAGGGGCCGGGGACATCTACCCCTCCACCACCGCTTCGCGGCGGTCCCCCTCCCCAGGCATAGCTTGGGGAGGAATGGGTGAGCCTTGCCAGCCTGCCTTTGTTCGTCCGGCTGGGCGGGCGCCCGGTCATCCTGCTCGGCGAGGGCGAACCGGCCGAGGCCAAGCGCCGCCTGCTCGACCGCGCCGGGGCGCTGGTCGTCGGCGAGGAGGCGCAGGCCGCGCTCGCCATCGTCGCCATCGAGGATGAGGACGAGGCGCAAGCCGCCATCGCGCGGCTGAAGGCGCGCGGCGTGTTGGTCAACGCGGTCGATCGGCCTGCGGCGTGCGACTTTACGCTGCCCGCCATCGTCGAACGCGGGCCGGTCATCGTTGCGATCGGCACCGGCGGCGTGTCGGCGGGACTCGCGGCGGCGCTGCGCCAGCGGCTGGAGACGATCCTGCCCGCCGGACTGGGGACGCTTGCCGAAGGTCTGTATGCGGCGCGTGCGGGCCTGCGTGCGCGCTTTCCCGATGGCGCGCAGCGGCGGCGGGCCATCGGTGCGGCGCTGTCGCCCGGTGGTGCGCTCGACCCGCTGGCGGGCCATACGGATGTCGCGGGCTGGCTGGCCGGTGCGGCCCGCCCCGCCGCCGGGGTCGAGGCGTTCGTCCTGACCTCGACCGACCCCGACGACCTGACCCTGCGGCAAGCGCGCGCGCTGGCGGCGGCCGACCGGGTCTATCACCGCGCCGATGTGCCGCCCGCGATCCTCGACCGGGCCCGCGCCGATGCAGTCCGGATCGAGAGCGACGCGCTCCCTGTCGAGCCGGGCGAGGGACAGATCGTCGACCTGGCCATGGGCGGCGGCGCATGACCGGCTTCGCCTATGGCATCGATGGCGGCCAGGCCGAGGCGATCCCGATCCGCGCGGCGGTGGAGGCCAAGGCACGGCTGGTCTGGGTGCATCTGGAGACCAATGACGCGGTGGCGCAGCGCTGGCTGCGCGATTCGGCGCATCTGGCCGATTACGTCATCGACGCGCTGACCGCCGCCGAGACCCGCCCGCGCTGCGAGGCGGTGGGCGAGGGGGCGTTCCTGAACCTGCGCGGGCGCAGCAGCGCGCCGCTCGACGGATCGGACATGCTCGCCTCGGTGCGGATCTGGGCGATGAAGGGCCGCGTCTACTCGGTCACCCGCCGCCCGTTGCTGGCGGTCGATACGGTCCGCAAGGAGGTGGAGGGCGGCACCATCGCCGATCCGGGCGACCTGATCACCGCCTTCGCCACCGCCATCACCAACGATCTCGATCCCGATGTGGCGGGTCTGGGCGACGAGCTGGACAGTTGTGAGGAGCAGCTGGACGAACACCGCGTCTTCCAGCTGCGCCGCACGGTCAGCCGGGTGCGCGTCGCCGCGATCGGTTACCGCCGTTTCCTCAATCCGCAGCGCGCGGCGCTGGAGAAGCTGGCGGCGCTGCCCGGCGACTGGCTGGCCGATGACGACCGGCTGCACCTGTCCGCCGCCGCCGACCGCGCGGCGCGCATGGCCGAGGAGCTGGAGTCGATCCGCGAACGCGCCGCGCTGGTCCACGAAACGCTGACCGACATGCGGGCCGAGCAGATCGACAATCGCGGGCTCGTCATCTCGATCGTGGCGATGGTGTTCCTGCCGCTGACCTTCATCACCGGGCTTTACGGGATGAACGTCAAGAACCTGCCCTATGCCGAGGAACCCTGGGCCTTCGATGCGATCCTGGGAGCCTGCGCGCTGATCGCGGCGGGGATCGTGATCTACTTCGTCCGGAAACACTGGTTCCGGCGGTAGATTCCACCTTGCCCTACGGCCGTTCGCGCTGAGCGAGGTCGATGCGTACGCCCGGCGCTTCGCCAATCACCCCCGTCATCGCGTGGCTTTCGACTTCGCTCAGGCCGAACGGACGGAGGGAATGGCCGGACTCAGTTGCCCTTTTTCGGCGCGTTCATCTTGCGCACGGTTTCCCATGCCTCCGCGATGTCGGCGATGCTGGCCGCGACGTTGCGGAAGATCTGCGCGTCCTGGCCCAGCGAGGCGTCCACGATCTGCTTGCGCGCGCCGCCATAGAGGCGGGCGAAGGTGATCGACATCTCGCCGCCATTCTCGAAATCCAAGCCCGCCTCCAGCGCGAACAGGATGGCGGTGGCGCGCGTCACCCGCTCGCTCTTGCGCGCGAGCTGGCCGTGCTCGGTCGCCCAGGCGGCGGAGCGGAGCGCGGAGATCAGTTCCTCATAGAGGAGCTGCACCAGCGCGGGGCCGTCGGCCATGGCGGTGCGACCGACCACGTCGATCTGGCGATAGACGGCGGCGGGATCGGTCAGAAGGGCGGAGGCATAGGTCATATCAGTTGCTCTTCGTCCACATCTTGACCTGCTGATCCATGAGACCCTGTGCCGATTTATAGGCCGACACGCGGCTGTTCATCGCCGCGAAACGCGCGGTCAGCGCGTCGCTGGCCCGTTCGCGATTGTCGGACAGGCGGCTCTGCTGATCCGCCAGATCCTTCTGCGCCTGTGTCAGGTTGCTGTACGACGCGGTCAGGCCATAGACGCTGCTGGTCGCCGACAGCTGGATGCTGTTCATCCGCGCCGACAGGCCGATCAGATTGTCGCCGCTGGCCTGGAACATCTTCTCGACGGAACCGGGATAGGTCGACAGCGCCTTGGACAGCTGCGTCTGGTCGATGGTCAGCGTGCCGTCCTTCTCGGTCCTGACGCCCAGATCGGCCAGCGTCTTGGGGCCGAGATCGGTATCGTTGCCAGGCACCAGCTTGGTGGTGGTCAGCGTGCGCATCGTCTGGGCCAGCGAACGCGCGGCGGGATCGGCGCGCAGATCGCCCGTGATCGGGTCGATCGCCTTGTTCAGCGCGCTCATATTGTCATTATAGGTCGAGACGAAGTTGGACACGACGGTGCTGAGCGCCGCGCTGGGGCTGGTGCCGGTCAGCGTCAGCGGCTTGGTCGACGCCGCAGACAGGGTCATGTTCACGCCGGGCACCAGGTCGTTGACGGTATTGCTGGCCCGCTCGACGGTGACGCCGTCCATCGTGATGCTGGCATTGGCGGCGGTCGACGATGTGGCGGTGCCGGTCGCGCCGTTGCCGACGTTCAGCCGGGCGAGCCCCGCCGTATCGCCTTCCGTCGCGGTGATGGTGAAGCTGTTGTCCTTGCCGGTGGCCCCGGTGAAGGACAGGAAGGCATTGCCGCTGGCATCGGTGA
Organism: Sphingomonas sp. Xoc002; assembly: GCF_050408055.1. Taxonomy (NCBI): domain Bacteria; kingdom Pseudomonadati; phylum Pseudomonadota; class Alphaproteobacteria; order Sphingomonadales; family Sphingomonadaceae; genus Sphingomonas; species Sphingomonas sp. Xoc002. The sequence goes on from NZ_CP191175.1 coordinate 244,750, forward strand.
CGACCGATGCGGTGATGCCGGTATTGGCGGCATTGATCTTGGCCGCCAGCAGGTCGGGCGTCGAGTCGTCGGTGCCGAACGATACCGACACGGCGTCCTTCGATCCGACCTTGATCGACAGGCTGCCGGTGCCCAGCGAGGCCGTCTTGGAAAAGGACGCCTTGGTCGAGGACACCTGCGCGCTGGCCAGCGCATTGACGGTGATCGACTTGGACATGCCCGCCAGCTTGGCGCCCGCCGCCGTCGTCACGCTCATGGTCGAGGGGTCGGAGCTGGTCGCCTGAGTCGCCAGCGTTCCCCCGCTCGCCAGCGAGGCCAGCGCGGAGGCGAAATCGGTGATCGCGCTCTTGATCGACGACACACTCGAAACCTGCGCGGTCAGCGTGTCCGACTGCGCCTTGAGCGCCGCGGTCTTGGCGGCGAACTGCGCCTCGATCAGCGAGGGGACGACCGTCGACAGGTCGATGCCCGAACCCGCCTGCAACGAGTTGAATAGCTGCTGGGCGGCGGTCTTCGTCGCATTCTGCGCCGTATTGCTCGAGCTCGTCGAGCTGGAGGAGTTCGTCGTGGTATTGGACGATGTACTCGAGGAAACGGTGGTCATCGACGATACTCCGGCGCGCGCTTGCCATGCTTAACGACCGCGGGCCGCCGGGCTTTAGGGGGATGCGACGAATGGCGGGGAGCGAGACGCATCATGGCTGCTCGACGCCGTTCTCGTCGAAGCGGGCGCCCACCGGGACTTCCACCGGCGGCTGCGACGTGCCGCCCGCGCCCGCATTGAGGCCGAAGACGAAGGCGAGCACGACGGCGATCGCCTGATACAGGTCGGCGCGCACCTCCTGGCCTTCGCGGCTGGTGTAATAGACGGCGCGGGCGAGCTGCGGATATTCCAGCACCGGCGTATCCAGCTCGGCCGCCAGTTCGCGGATGGCCAGCGCGGTCGCGCCGCGTCCCTTGGCGACCACCACCGGCACCTCGTCCTGCCCCCGGTCGTAACGCAGGGCGACGGCGAAATGGGTCGGGTTGGTCAGGATGACATGCGCCTCCTGCACCGCCGCGCGCACCGCCCGGCGCGACATCTCGCGCTGCTTGCCGCGAATATGCGCCTTGGCCTCCGGGTTGCCTTCGCTTTCCTTATGCTCGTCCTTGACCTCCTGCTTGGTCATCTTGAGCTTGGAGAAGAGCTGGATGATCTGGATAGGCACGTCGAACCCGGCGATCAGGATCAGGCCGAAGCCCATGACCAGCAGGATGGTGATGAAGGTGCCGCCCAGCGATCCGATCGCGCCGTTCAGGTCCGACTGTGCCAGCCCCAAGGTCGTACGCGACGATTTCCAGAGCATATACGCGCCCAGCGCGCCGAGCAGCACGACCTTGAGCAGCGACTTGCCGAGTTCGATCCAGCCATGCGCGCCGAAGATGCGTTTCAGGCCCGAGGCGGGGTTCAGCTTGGACGGCTTGGGCGCCATCGCCTTGGGATTGAACTGGAGCGAGCCGAGGCCCGCCTGCGACGCGATGGTCGCAACGATCGTGACCGCGAACAGCGAGGCGAGCGACGGCCACAGCTTGCCCCCCGCCTCCAGCAGGGGGCGGAACGGCTCGAAATCCTCGACATCGGCATGGGTGAACTGGAAGCTGGTCGCCATCACCGCCTTGCACGCGCCCAGCAAGGTGGGGCCCGCGAACATCAGCCAGGCGATACCCGCCATCATAACCAGGGCCGCCGCCAGGTCGCGGCTGCGCAGGATCTGCCCGTCCTCGCGCGCTTTGTCGCGGCGCTTTTGGGTTGGGGCTTCTGTCTTTTCGCCGCCCTCCGACATCAGCCGATCACCAATGTCTCGGTGGCGGCCAGCGCCTCGCGGATGATGACGAGCATATAGTCGCCCATCGCCGGGAAGGCGACGGCGATGGTGATGACGCCGATGGTCAGCGCGGCGGGCATGCCCACCGAGAAGAGATTGAGCGAGGGCGCGGCGCGGCTCATCATGCCCATGACGAGGTTCAGGCAGAGCAGCAGGAAACCGACCGGCAGCGCCAGGAGCAGCCCGGCCAGAAAGGCATAGCCGCCGAACAGCGCGATCGCCTTGAACTGCGCCGGGGCCATCCAGGCCTGTCCGGGCGGCAGCGCCTCATAGCTTTTCACGATCGTCTCGACGAGGACGAGGTGGCCGTCGACCGACAGGAACAACAGCGTCAGCATGACGGTGAAGAACTGGCCCAGCGCCTGGCTCGACCGGCCGTTGAGCGGATCGACCGTCGTGGCGAAATTGAGCCCCATCGACCCGCCGATCAGCTCGCTGGCGACCAGGGGGGCGGTAAAGGCGATCTGAAGGATCAGGCCCAGCGCCAGGCCGACGATCGCCTCGGCCGCGACCGACATGATCGTGGGGACCGAGAAGATGATAGGCGGCGGCACGACCGGATGGACCGAGTTCACCAGAAAGGCGATCGCACCGGCCAGGCTGACCCGCACGGGCAGGGGGATCGACACCGCGCCGAACACGGGCGCGGTGATGAAGGCGGCCCCGATGCGGATCATCAGGAACAGGATCGCCCAAGCCTGCGGCTCGATCGAGAGGCCGAAGCCGAGCATGGTTACTTCACGAGATCGGGAATGCGCTCGAACATGCTGACCATGAAGTCGCTGAGCAGTCCGACGATCAGGCTGCCGAAGATCAGGATCGAGACGGCGACGACGATCAGCTTGGGGACGAACGACAGGGTCTGTTCGTTGATCGAGGTCGCGGCCTGGATCATGCCGATCACCAGACCCGAGACGAGCACCGGCACCAGGATCGGCGCGGCGGCGAGCGCCAGCACCCACATGCTCTGGTTGGCCAGCGTCAGGAAATATTGGGTGTCCATGATGCGGTCTTGGTCCCGAATGGGGTGTTTTCCGTCGCCTTCGGTGTCGCTCAGGCTGATGCGAATTATCGGCGAAAATGGTTAACGAAGGCCTGCCTGGTCGGCTGTTTCGCAGGGTGAAGTCCTACTCCTATTCCTCCCTCGCCCCTCATAGAGGGGAGAGGGTTGCGCAGACTTGGCCTTTGCAAAAGCAAAGGCTTAGTCGGAGCTGGGTGAGGGGTGGGCGCGCGTAACGCGCGCGCGAGCCGGAGGCTCGCTCAACCCCTCACCCAAGCTGCGCTAGCCAGCACGCTGGCAAGCTCCGCTAACCCTCTCCCCTGTCCAGGGGAGAGGGGAAAAAGTACCTACGTCGCGAAACTGTTCGCCAGGCTGCCCATGGTCAGCGCCCATCCATCGACCAGCACGAACAGCAGCAGCTTGAAGGGCAGCGATATGATCGACGGCGACAGCATCATCATGCCCAGCGCCATCAGCACGGTGGCGACGACCAGGTCGATGACGATGAAGGGCAGGAAGATCAGGAAGCCGATCTGGAACGCGGTCTTCAGCTCGGAGGTGACGAAGGCGGGCAGCAGCACGGCATAGGGAATGTCGTTGGGGCTGGCATAGGGGCCGGACTTCGCCATTTCGGCGAACATCGTCACGTCCTTCACCCGCGTCTGCTTGGCCATGAAGGCGTGGAGCGGCGCGCCAGCGGCCTTGATCATCTCGGTGCCGGGCAGGCGCCCTTGCGCATAGGGTTCGATCGCGTTGGTGTTCATCTGGCTGATCGTCGGGGCCATGATGAACAGCGACAGGAAGACCGACAGGCCGATCAGCACCTGGTTCGGCGGCGTCTGTTGCAGGCCCAGCGCCTGGCGCAGGATGGCAAGCACGATGACGATCCGGGTAAAGCTGGTCATCATCAGGATGATGCCCGGCAGGATCGTCAGCAGGCCCATGATGATCAGGACCTGGAGCGACAGGCTCAGCGAGCCCGAGCCGCCATTGGCGCCGCCGCCCAACTGGCCCAGCGCGCGGTCGACCGCATCGCCGACGCCTGGTGCGGGAGCCGCCGCCGGAGCCGCGGCCGGCGCGGCCTGGGCAAAGGCGGGCATCGCGATGACCAGCGCCAGCAGCAGGGCGAGCAGGATCCATAACGGCTTCAGGCTGCGCTTCGGCACGTCACGGCCCAAGGCGCGGTCCCGCGCGCGGTCCTGCGCGCGGATCAGCGCGGGGCCGGTGCCCAGGCGAGTCACGGAAATGCTCATTGGTCGAACTTCTTGGGTGCGAAGCGCGAGACGAAATCGGTGCGGCGCGGGGTGGTCGGCGTCAGCGGCGCGGGGTTCGGCGCAGCAGGCGTGGTCCCATTGCCCTCGACCTTGTCGACCAGCTGGACGCCGCCGCGCCCGACCGAGACGAGCAGGTTGCGCCCCTCGAACTCGATGACCGCCAGGCGCAGGCCGGGCGAGATCATCATCGTCTCGCGGACATGGATCAGCCGCGTGGCGGGGCGACCCGGCATCCGGCTTTCCAGACGGCGCCAGAGATAGAGGCAACCGATCATCAGGCCGCAGATCAGCGGCAGCAGGATGACCAGCTTCAGGATATAGGACCAGAGCATGGAGGGATCAGCCGCGCTTGTCGGGGTTGACCAGCTCGGTCAGGCGCACGCCGAACCGGTCGCCGACCGTCACCACTTCGCCGCGCCCGATCAGCGTGCCGTTGACCAGCACGTCGAGCAGCTCGTTGGCCTGACGGTCCAGTTCGATCACGCTCGATTCGGACAGCGCCAGCAGCTCGCGCAGCGACAGCTGGGTCGAGCCGATCTCCACGGTCAGCTTGACGTCGACATCCTGCAGCAGCCGGAAATTGGCCGCGACCGACGTATCGACGGGGAAGCCCCCGGCCATATCGTTCATTCTTCGAATCCTTCGTGAGCGCGGGCCAGTCCTTCGATGGACCGGTTGAGCGAGGTAAGCTGGACGGCGGCGCGGCCATTGGCGGTGCCGACCGTGCCCATGCCGAGCAGGTCGCCGCCGACCATCACCGGCACTTCCGGGCCGAAACTGATCGGGATCACGTCGCCGATCTTCAGCTCCATCAGGCGGCTGAGCGACACGACGGGTTCGGCGAGCACCGAGCGGACCGGGAAGCGCACCGTCATCACCGCGCGGGTCAGGTCGCCGCGCCAGGTGGGATCGACATCGGCCTGCTTGTCGACGACCTTGCCGGTCAAAGCGGAGCCATGCGGCTTCAACGCGCTGACGGGGTAGAGGATGTCGATCATGGTCGGACGGCGGTTGCGGCCGTCGATGCCGAAGCGGGTGACGATCATCGCGTCGTCGCCCTCGATGCCCGACAGCATGGCGGGCGATGCTTCGGGATGACCGGCGCGAAAGTCGATCCGGGCCAGCGATTCCCAGGCACCGCGAAGCGGCGCGGCCATCATGTCGCCCAGCTGGCTCACCATCGCCTCGGCGGCGGGCGAGAATTCGGGCGGCAGGACGTCGGGCACGGCCCCCGTGCCGCCGAACAGCAGGTCGATCATCGCCAGGCTGAATGCGCCATCGATGACGATCAGCGCCTCGGCGTCGGAGGTGATGCCGCTGGGCGAGGTCATCGCCATGGGCAGCCACGCGCTCAGGCCGTCGCCACGCTCGGCCCGGTAATCGGCGAAGCGCTGGACGACCAGCGGCTCCGCCCAGCAGCGCAGTTCCTCACGCAAAAGGGATTCGAACAGCCCCCGCAGCGACCGCGCGAGACGCGCGGACAGATGCTGCATCGTATGAAGGTCGCCGAACGGATTGAGCTTGGCCGTGCCCAGCACGCCGTGATCGGCGGTCTGTTCACGACCGCGTTCGCGGCGTTCAACCTGAGGGGCGGCGTTAACCATGCCTCACTGAACAACAAAATTGGTAAAGTAGACGTTAGCGACGCCTCCGAATCCCTCCTTCTGCCGCAGAATCTCGTTGATCGAGTCGACCAGCTTGCGTTGCAGCTGGCGCTTGCCCTCGCTGGAAAACACCATTTCCTCATTGGCGTCGCCCAGCGTCATCAGGATGGCCGAACGGACCGCCAGGTCGTTGGTCTTCAGGTTGTTGATGACCGTGTCGTCATAGGGCGTCGAAATGGCCAGCCCCACCTGGATGATATGCACCGAGTCGCGCATGTTCGAGGTGAAGTCCTTGGGCAGCTCGTAATAGTTGGACGCATAGCGTTCGCCGCCATCGCCCACCGGGGTCGGCATGCCCTTGTTTTCATGGGCCTCGCCGCCGCCTTCGCCATGGCCGCCCTCGCCACCGCCTTCACCGCCGCCATGACCGCCTTCGCCGCCTTCCGCACCCTCGGCGCCGGCGCGCTTCTGCTCGGACTTGGGCACCAGCTTGGGGCCGGGATGCTTGGCCTCGGCCTCGGCCTCGCCATTGTCTTCCTTGGCATGGCCGCCGCCGCCGATCAGGCCGGAATTGGCGGCATACAGGCCAGCGCCCACGCCCCCGCCCAGCAGGATGAGCACGCCGACCACCATCACGATGATCTTGCCCAGCTTGCCCTTCTTCTTGGGCGCCTTTTCGTCGGTTTCCTTCGCGTCACTCATGGTTCATTCCTCAGGCGATTCGGGTGGAGGCGGCGGCCGGGTCCCCGGCGTCGCTGGAAGCGGTGGTGCCCGCAAAGGCGGGGCGGGTCGGCATCACGGGATCGGGGCGACGCGGCGGCGCCTGTCGCTCGCCGCCCATGCCCGATTGGTCCATGTCGACCGCCGTCTGGCCCAGGCGCATCCCCTTCTCCTCGGCGAGTCGCGCCAGTGTCGGCTGGGCGTCGGCGAGCAGGGACGCGGTCTGCGCCTGATCGGCGGTGAAGTGGATATGCGTCGCGCCGTCCTCATGGCGCAGGTTCACCGCGATGCCGCCCAGCGCGTCGGGCGACAGCTGGATACGGGTATCGGCGGTGGCGGCGTCCTCGCGCATCCGGTCGATGCGGTCGATCATCCCCTGCGGCCAGTGATGCTGCGTCATGTCGAGCGGGGCCTGATCGGCCCCCGTCGTCGCGACGACCGGCGCGGCGGTCAGCGAATCGGCGCGGGTCAGCGTCGCGGGGTCGACCGACAGCGTGGCGTCGTCCTTGCGGCGATCGGCGCGCGGGTCGAAGCTCTGCTCGCCGCGCATCGCGGTCCCGAAAAGCTGGATGGCGGATGCACTCTGGCCCGCCTGGATGATCGGGGCAGGGGCCTGGATCGGCAGGGGCGCGACCACGGGCGTGGACCCGTTCGCCACCGCAAAGCGGAGGGGCGTGTCCGGCCGGGCGAATACGGGACGCGGGGTATCGCTCGCGGGGGCGATGGGCGTGTTCTCGATCGGAAGCGGGGTCGGTAAAGCGTCGCTGCGAATCGCCAGCGGGATCCCAGGCGCGGCGGTACGGACGACCTGCTCGGTCAAGGGTGCGGTCGCTTCAGGCGCTCGCGACGTCGGGACCGGCGGTGCCGTGTCACGCGCAACCGGGGGTGCGAAGGCCTGCGCCTGGGTTGCCACCAGGGGCGTCGATACCGGAATATTGGGTACAGCGTCGCGGGGAATCGCAGGGACAGGCGTGGTTTGCACGGTCATGGCCTCCGTGCCTGGCGCCGTGTCGTCAGGCATCATGGCGACGGGATCGAGCCGCGTCGTGGACGGAGCGACCGAGCTGGCATTGGCGGGCGTCGCATAGGATGGCGTCGCCATCGGAACATCCGGCATGGTCATGGTCGGCGATGCAGCGGGTTTGGTTGTGACCAACTGTTTGGGCACCCCGTCATCCTTGACGGGCGTCGTCATAGCGGAGGGTACCGGCATGGCAGCCTTCAGCGGATCGAAAGTGATCGGCTGGCCTGCCGCAACCGGCGTCTTGATCGCATCGGTCGCAGTAGCGGTCGCCACCGCTGCGGTCGTCGGGGCGGGCCCGGCGTCCGGCAGGGTCGGCATGGCGGCCAGAAGCGTGGTGATCGGCGCGGGCGAAGCGCCCGACGCGGTGACCGGCGACGCGATGGGTTCGGGCGGGGCCAGCGTGACGGTCGGGATCGCGAACGGCATCACCGGCAAGGCGGCGGCATCGCTCGGCACGTCCTTGCCGCCCTTTTCGGTCGCGCTGCCGTCCTTGGCCGTATCGCCGTCCGACTTGGTCGAGCCCTCGGCGCTGTCCGAGCCCGGCGCATCGCCCATGCCGGGCATCAGCGCGAAGAGCATCGCGAAGGCGGAGGCCATCGGATCGCCGGTAACACCCCCTGCTGCCGAGCGGGCGGACGCGGTGCCGGAGGGCGTGAGCGAGGAGATGGAGGACATCATGACAAGTCTGTCAGCAAGGATCGTGCCGATTGCGACGCGCACCGCCGCTGGCGGGCATATCCTCCAGCGCGCGCATCTCGGCACGGATCGCGGCCAGGCGCGCGCGGTCCATCAGCTTTTCGACGGCGGTCTGGTCGCGCTTGGCGGCCTTGGTCTGTTCGCCCGCCTGCGCGGCGCGATGTTCGGCCACCTGGATGCGCGCCGTCGCAGCATCGGCGGATTCAAGCAGGCGGTTACGGAAATGCGCATTCGCCATCAGCGAGGCGGCGGAGGCGGTCACCGCCGGGGTCGGCGTCACCGCATCGATCAGCTGGCCGATACGCTGCGACAGCTGATGCTCGGAGGCGACCCGCTCCTGCGCGCGCGCCTCATCGGCCATGGTCAGATTGAGTTGCAGCGTGCGGACCCGGTGAAGCCGGGCCAGCATCGTCTGTTGCCGGGATGCCATTCATGTCCCCCCTTGAATGCGGATCAGCCGAGCGGCTGGCCGAAAATGCCCACCAGTTCCTCGACCGCATGGTCGAGCGGCACGACCTCGTCGGCGTCCTGCCGGATATATTCCATCACCGCCGGGTGGCAGGCGATGGCGGCATCGATCGCCGGGTCCGCACCCGCGCGGTACGCGCCCATCAGGACGAGATCGCGATTTTCCTCATAGGTCGCCAGATGACGGCGCAGCGTCCGCGCCGCCTGCGCATGCGGGCGGCCGACGATATCGGTCATCACGCGGCTGACCGAGGGGCCGATATCGATGGCGGGATAGACGCCGCGCTCGGCCAGATGGCGGTTGAGCACGATATGCCCGTCCAGGATCGACCGCGCCGAATCGACGACCGGATCGTTGCCGTCGTCGCCGTCCGCCAGCACGGTGTAGATGGCGGTGATCGATCCGGTGCCATGCGCATCGGCACCCGCCCGCTCGATCAGGTTGGGCAGCATCGCGATGGCCGAGGGCGGATAGCCACGCGCAGAGGCGGGTTCGCCCAGGGCCAGCCCGATCTCACGCCCGGCATGGGCGACGCGGGTCAGCGAGTCCATGATCAGCAGGACCTTCTTGCCCTCGGCCCGGAACGCCTCGGCAATGGCGGTGGCGCGCAGGGCGCCCCGGATACGCAGCACCGGCGAATGATTGGCGGGCACCGCGACAACGACCGAGCGGGCGCGGGCCGCCCCTGCGACCTTGGTTTCCAGGAAGTCGGCGACTTCGCGGCTGCGCTCGCCGATCAGGCCGATGACGATGACGTCGGCGCGTGCCGCGCGGACCATCATGCCCAGCAGCACCGATTTGCCGACGCCCGACCCCGCCATGATGCCGACACGCTGGCCCTGACCGATGGTCAGCAGCCCGTTGATCGCACGCACGCCCACGTCCATCGGCTCCAGCACCCGGCCCCGGTCGAGTGGCGACTGCATCTTGCCCGCCAGCGGCCAGTGGCTCGCACCGCGAATGGGCCCCAGGCCGTCGATCGGCTTGCCCGACCCATCGACCACGCGGCCCAGCATCGCGGCACCGACTTCCGCCTCGCCCGGAGGGCCGAGCGGGCGCACCGGCGCGCGCGGGAGCAGGGGGGCGGGGCCGCCCAGATTCATCATCAGCGTGCGGCCGTTGCGGAAGCCGATCACCTCGGCCTCGACGCGGTGCCCGTCCTTCTCGCCGATGGCACAGACCGTGCCGACCGGCAGCGACAGCCCGACCGCTTCCATCAGCAGCCCGTCATAGGAGGCCAGCCGACCCGCCACGACTGGGCGCGGCGCGAAATCCGCTTGGGACAGCGTTTCCAGATAATCGGTCGTGAAACGGTTCAACATTGGGGAACGGGCACCTTGTCGATCGCGGCGGCAAGCTGGTCGAGCCACAGCGAGGGGCCGTCCTCGACGATGGTCGAGGCGCTTTCGAGAACGAAGCCGCCGCGTTCCACATTCGGATCGCCGACGGGGAACACGGTCTGCGGCAGACGCTCCGCCAGCAGCGCCACGTCGTCGGGATGGACGCGCAGCATCGCGGCTTCCTTGGCATCGGACAGCAGGTCCATCGCCGCCTCGATCCGGCCGGTCAGCCGGTCGGCATCGACGCCGATCTCGCCGACCAGCTTGCCGACCAGCATCAGCACGGTCTGGCGCAGCTGTTCGGCCATCGCCTGGCGATCGACGCGCGCCGACAGCGCCTCGGCGATGGAAGCGACCATATGGCCGTCGCGCGCCTCGGCCTCGGCCTGCGTCTGGAACTGGCGCTGGGCGGCGGCGAGCCCCTCGGCATAACCCTCGGCATAGCCCGACGCGTGGGCGGCGGCGAGCGGATCGATCGCCGGTTCGGCGACATCCTCGCACGCGGCAAAGGGGTCCCAGCCCTGGGTCGGATCGTGATCGCGGCTGGCGGGGTGGAAATGGCGCGGCTGGCCGGGCGCGACATTGTCGGCCGACGTCGCGCCCAGGCCGCCGGTCGGCGCCTGCGGCCGGAACGAGATCGGGCCCGAGCCCAGATCGATATTGATGCCCGGCATGCCCGAGGGCGCAAAGCCGCCGGGCGGTGCGAACGCCTGTTGCAGCGCGGCCGCCGCCGCATTCTGGCGCGCGGAGAAACCAGCGACGAAATCAGACATAATCGTCCTCGCCTCCGCCCATCATGATCGTGCCTTCCTTGGCCAGGTTGCGGGCGGTGGTGATCATCGACTTCTGCGCTTCGAGCACTTCGGACAGCTTCATCGGCCCGCGCGATTCGATCTCGTCGCGGATACCGGCCGCCGCACGTGCCGACATGCAGCCCAGGAAGCGTTCGCGTGCCGCCTCGTCCGCGCCCTTGAGCGCACGGGTGAGGACTTCGCCATCGACGTTGCGGATGAGCGTGCCGAGATTCTTGTCGTCCATGTCGAGCAGGTTGTCGAAGATGAACAGCGCTTCCTCGATCTGCTTGGCGACGTCGCGGTCGATCTTGAACAGCTTGGGCATGACCCGCTGTTCGGTCGCCTTGCGTGCGCTCGACAGGATCTTGGCCGCTTCGCGGGATCCGCCCATGGCCAGACCCTGGCCGCCGCTGCCGCCCTCGCTCCAGCGCTTGAGCACGCCGTTCAGCGTGTCGATCGCTTGCGGCGTCACCGGACCCAGCCGGGCGACGCGGTGCAGGATGTCGGGCTGCATCACCTCGGGCAGCAGCTCCAGCACCTTGCCCGCCACGGTGGGGTCGCAATTGGCGATCAGCACCGCGCCGATCTGCGGATGTTCCTTCTCGACGATCTTGGCGATGTCGACCGGATCGAGCCAGCCGAGCATCTCGATCTCGCACTGCGCCTCGGCGGGCACGATGCGCGACAGCACGCTGCTGGCGCGCTCGGGGCCGAGCGCCCGGTTCATCACCTTCTCGACGATCGGCTTGGGCTGAAAGGCGATCGAGGCGCGGGCGCGGGCACAGCCGACGAAATCGTCGAGCACGAAGCCGACATCCTGCTCGCTGACATCGGCGATCGAATACATCGCCTTGCCCAGTTCGCGTACTTCATCGGGTTCCAGCTTCTGGAGGATGGCGGCGGCTTCTTCCTCGCCGACCAGCATCATCAGGACCGCAGCGCGCTCGACCCCCGAATAGACGCGCCCCTCTTCGACCGGCGCCATTACTGCTGCGCCTCCGAACGGATCATGTCACGGACGGCGAGCGCGGCGCGGGCCGGGTTGTCGCGGGTGAAGCCACGCACCTTGGTGATCCGCTCGTTGAAATTGTTGGTCTCTTCGATCTCGTCCAGCGTCACGGCGGGCGGCTGCTGACCGATCATGCCCGCCATGGGCTGGCCGTCCGCGCCGACCCACATGGGCTGGCCATCGGCACCGATCCGCACGGGCTGGCCGTCGGGGCCCATCACCGGCTGACCATCGGCACCGAGCAGGACATTGCCGCCGCCCGCGCCATCGGCCGCACCCATGGGCAGCGCCTTGGCCGCGTCGGCCGCGTCCTTCTTCTTCGACATGGCCTTCACCATCGGCCGCACGCCGAGCAGCAGGACCAGGAGTGCGATCAACAGCGCGGTCGCATTGCGCGCCACGATGGGCAGCCAGCTGTTGTCGTACCAGGCGCGCTTGTCGTCGACAGTGGCGTCGGCGAACTTGCGGCTGATGACCGTCACATTGTCGTTGCGCTGCTGGTCGAAGCCGACCGCCGACTTCACCAGGTCGGAAATCTGGTTGATCTCCATCTGGCTGCGCTTGCCGGTGGCGGGGTCGCGCAGCAGGACGGCAACGGTCAGCCGCTTGATCGAACCCGGCGCGGCGCGGGTCACCGAGACCTCCTTGTTCAGGTCATAGGCACGCTGGAAGGCGTCCGACTGTTTTTCCGGGTTCACGCCCGGGCCACCGGCGACCGGCTTGCCATCGGCGGGCGGGTTGCCGCTCGCGCCGTTCGCGGGCTGCGGCTGTTGCAGGGTGCTGGCGGGCGGCGGCGTGTTGGACAGCGCGCCGGGAATGCCGCCGGGGGTGGTCGGGTCCTTCTGATTGCCGGTCCAGTTGCCGGTTTCGGCACGCAGCGCGCCGTCCTTGTCATAGCGTTCGCGGGTCGCGCTGGTCTCGTCCAGATTGACCTCGGTCTGCACCTCGGCGGTGAAGTTGCCCGCACCGACCAGCGGGGTCAGCAGCTGGATCAGCTGGGTGCGGTACTTTTCCTCCAGGCGGCGCTGGAAATCGATGCGGCGATCGTCGCCGGTCGCGCCGTCCGCGCCCTTCTTGGACAGCAGGCCACCCATCTGGTCGACCACGGTCACGTCCTCGGGCTTCATCCCCGGCACCGACGAGGCGACGAGATTGACGATCGACTGGACCTGCGATTCCGACAGCGAGCGCCCGGCGTTGAGCTTGAGCACCACCGAGGCCGATGGCGAGGACTTGTCGCGGATGAAGGGCGAGGCATCGGGCGTGGCGAGGTGCACGCGCGCCTCGGCCACCGCGTCGATCTCCTCGATCGACCGCGCCAATTCGCTCTCGCGCGCCTGGCGAAGGCGTTCGCCCTCGACCGCGCGGCTGACGCCCATCGGCAACTGGTCGAGGATCGCATAGCCGCCGGGTGCCTGCTTGGGCAGGCCCTGGCCCGCCAGCAGCATCCGTGCCTTGGAGTAATCCTCCTCGTTCACGGTCAGCGCGCCGGTGCCGTCGTTGATCTTGCTCTTGATGTTCGCGGCCGACAGCGCGGTCGTCACCGCCTGCTTATCCGCGTCCGACAGATTGTCGAACAGCGTCTTCTGCGGCGGGCTGGACAGCGCCATCCAGGCGAGCGCGGCGGCGGCGATCAGTCCGATCAGCATCGCCATCGGCGCGGAACGGCGCACGGCGGGCTGCGCCATCACCGACTTGATCTGGCGAAGCGGGTTGGCGAACTTTTCCGGCAAGGGCGGCAGGGCCGGTGCGGGATTGGCGGATGCGGGGGTGAGGGCAGTGCTCATCTTACACCGGCATGCTCATGATGTCCTTATAGGCGGACAGGAGTTTGTTGCGGACTTGCAGGGTCGCCTCGAAGCCGACCGACGCCTGCTGGCGGGCCATCATCACCTTGGCGATGTCGACCGTTTCGCCGCGTTCGTAGGATTCGGACAGGCGGGCGGCCTGCTGCTGCCCTTCGTTCACGCCCTTCAGCGCGGACTCGAGCGTATCGGCAAAGCTGGTCGGGGAAGCGACCGGCTGGGTCTGGGCGGCCTGTGCCGCCTGGTTGGCACCGGCCTGGCTTGCCGCCTTAAGTGCCTGATTGCGTTCCAGGATCTGCGCACGAAGCGCCATCACCCGGTCGACGCTCATCGCACCGCCGACACCACCGACGCTCATGCCATCACGGCCCGGCTAGAGGGTCGGATGATCTCCTCGCCCTGTTCGCGTGCCTTGGCGAGACGGTAGCGCAGGGTGCGCTCCGAAATGCCCAGGCGCTTGGCGGTCTCGACCCGGTTGCCGCCGCACGCGGCCAGCATTTCGCGGATCGCGGCGAATTCGCTCATCTGCACGACCTTGCCGAGCGTCGCTTCCGCGGTCGTCACGGTCAGCGGCTCGTCGTCCAGGTCGTTGGCGACCATCGGACGGTCGAACACGATATGCTCGGGCTCGATCGTCGCGCCACCGGCGAACAGCAGCGCGCGCTGGATGACGTTTTCCAGCTCGCGGACATTGCCGGGCCAGTTGTGCATGGCCAGCTTGTCGATCGCCGCCGCGCTCGGCCACGGAATGGCGGTGCGGCCCGCAGCGTGGCGCAGGATCATCGTCGCGGCGAGCGCGGGGATGTCCATGCGACGCTCGGCCAGCGCCTTGGTGGTCAGCGGGAAGACCGACAGGCGGTAGTACAAGTCGGCGCGGAACCGGCCGGCGGCCACTTCGGCCTGCAGGTCGCGGTTGGCGCAGGCGATGACGCGGACGTCGACCGACTGCGGCATCGACGCGCCGAGCGGGATCACCTCGCGCTCCTGGAGCACGCGGAGCAGCTTGGCCTGAAGCTGGAGCGGCATCTCGGCAATCTCGTCGAGCAGCAGCGTGCCGCCGTCCGCCGCGCGGAAGAAGCCTTCGCCCGCCTGCGCCGCGCCGGTGAACGCGCCCTTCTGGTGGCCGAAGAGCAGCGCCTCGAGCATCGACTCAGGCAGCGCGGCGCAGTTGATCGCGACGAACGGCTTGTTGGCGCGGGCCGACTGCGCATGGATGGCACGGGCCACGACTTCCTTGCCGGTGCCGGTCGGGCCGTTGATCAGGACGGTGATGTCCGCCTGGGCGACGCGTTCGGCCAGGGTGAAGAGCGCCAGGCTCTCCGGATCGGCGGCGGTCGGCATGGTGGACCCGGCCAGCAGAGCGCGGACGAAGCTGTTGCCGACACCCGACTCGGCGGCGGAATAGGTCACGCTGGCCGGTTGGCCGCCCATTGCCGGGATGATGGCGGGGACCAGGCCGTCGGACACCACGATGGTGCGCGCCGGATGCTCGACCACATCGCCCTCGGTGACGAGGAACAGGTCCCCGGCCTGGGCGGCCGCGCCCTGCTCGGCAATGGCCATGCCCTGGGCCCGCAGCCCGGAAATCAGGGCATATTTCTGCTTAACGAGCGCAGCGGAGGGGTGAATCGACGACATCTGGCGTGGAGTCCTTTCGTGACTCCGCAATGGCCCCTGTTTGGTAAAACCGTGGTTAATGCGGCAACGCGAACGGCAAGTTTTTTCCGGGCGCGACGCGCGCCCGTACATGTGCGGGCGACGCCCGGCCGCGCGCGCGACCGTTCCGGCAAAACCGGCAAGCGCCCCGGCAAAAATTTGCATGGAACCGGCTAAAGCGTGCCGGAAAGCGGCCGTTACTCCACTCGGCGGCTCGGTGGTCCAGAGGGGACACAGACGGATCGCCGAGCAGATTTGGAGACATCACATGACCGTTATTGCCAGCAATATCAGTGCTATGCGGGCAACCGCTGCTTCGACTTCGGCCTCGCTCGCGCTGAGCACTTCGATGCAGCGCCTGTCGACCGGCAACCGCATCAACTCGGCAAAGGACGACGCCGCCGGTCTGGCGATCAGCGACTCGATGACCGCCCAGATCAAGGGCATGGCGCAGGGCATCCGCAACGCGAATGACGGCATTTCGCTGGCGCAGACGGCGGAAGGCGCGCTGAACGAAGTCGGCAACATGCTCCAGCGTATGCGCGAGCTGAAGGTGCAGTCGTCGAACGGCACCTATTCGACTGCTGACAAGGTCAACATCACCAACGAACAGGCGACGCTCGCCGCTCAGATCACGTCGGTTGTGAAGAACACCAAGTTCAACAATAAGACCCTATTTGACTCCGCCGCCGGAGCGAGCGCAGTCTCGATTCAGACGGGTGCGAGTTCGGCCGATACGGTCAAAATCAACCTGACTGACATGACGGCCGCCTACACTGCCGCCAGCGGCAGCACACCGGCTTCGGGTTCGGCCCTGTCGAACGTTGTGGACTTCTCCGCTACAGGCACGCAAAGTTCACTGAAGGGCCAGAACGCGACTACTCCGGTGGAGCCTGCCCTGGAGGACTATGACGCCGCCATTGCGCAGGTATCGCAGGTCCGTGCAGGCCTGGGTGCGACGCAGAACCGGCTCCAGTCCGCTGTCAACAGCGCGACCTCGAACATGACGAACTTGGCCGAAGCGAAGAGCCGCATCTCGGACACGGACTTCTCGGAAGAAACCACGGCGCTCGCCAAGGCGCAGATCCTGAGCCAGGCGTCGACCGCGATGCTGAGCCAGGCCAACCAGTCGCAGCAGGGCGTGCTGAAGCTCCTCGGCTAATCGCCCTGGGCGAATGCCGACCGCGGTTATCCCCTCGGTCGCGGAAGGTGGACCCCCCGATGCCTTATAATAAGGTGTCGGGGGGCTCCGCCCGAAAAAATGCGCCCATTCGACTCTTTTCTCTAAAGCCCTGCCTCACGCGGTCGTTACCCGTCTTGGCAGCTCGACCTTCGCCTTGGGGGCGGCGGAGAGCTCCGGCTTTGGAGAACGACCATGACGGTTATCGCCAGTAATATTTCGGCGTTACGCGCCTCGAGCGCCAACGGCGCCGCCACCGAAGCGCTGAACGTGTCGATGCAGCGCCTGTCGACCGGCAAGCGAATCAATTCCGCGAAGGACGACGCCGCCGGCCTCGCCATCGCCGCCTCGATGACCTCGCAGGTGCGCGGCATGAACCAGGCGATCCGCAACTCGAACGACGGCATCTCGATGGCGCAGACCGCCGAAGGCGCGCTGGACGAGGTGAGCAACATGCTCCAGCGGATGCGCGAACTGGCGGTGCAGAAGGCCAACGGCATCTATTCCACCAACGACAAGGCGAACATCACCTCCGAGCAGAACGCGCTGGCGTCGCAGGTGTCGAACATCCTGTTCAACACCCAGTTCAACGGCCAGAAGCTGCTCGACGGTTCGGCGGGTACGGCCGGGGCGGTGAAGATTCAGGCGGGCGCGAACACCAGCGACGCCATCACCATGACCTTCAGCAATCTGACCACCGACACCGATATCAACAGCGCCATCGCCGTGGTCGATCCAGCCACCGGTCCCAGCACCATTGCTACGGCCGCGACGTTGGAGAGCTTTGACAAGGCCATCGGCAAGGTCGCCAATATCCGCGCAGGTCTCGGCGCCACGCAGAACCGGCTCCAGTCGGCGGTCAACAACCTGACCTCGAACGTCACCAACCTGACGGACGCACGCAGCCGCATCGAGGACACCGATTTCTCGGCCGAAACCACCGCGCTCGCCAAGGCTCAGATCCTGAGCCAGGCCTCGACCGCGATGCTGAGCCAGGCCAACCAGTCGCAGCAGGGCGTGCTCAAGCTGCTCGGACAGTAATTCCCGGATCCTGAGCGCCCCGGCACCGCGCCCCCACTCGGGTGGCGGGGCCGACCGGCCGAGAGATCCTCACGGACCGGTTTGCAGGACAAACCCCGGCGGCAGCGATGCCGCCGGGGTTTACTCGTATCGATTCAATCCGCGCGCAGCACCAGGGCGGGGGAGGTCCGCCCCGCGCGCCAGGCGGGATAGAGGCTGGCCAGCACCGCACCCGCCAGCACGCTCGACGCGATCACCGCCAGCTCGCGCGCCGAAATTCCGATCGGCAGCGACAGGAACACGTCCCATTCGGCCTGCCGCACGGGCGACAGATGGCGGACGGCCGCGACGATCGCGCCGCGCTGGGTCAACAGGGCGGCGGCCAGCGACAGGCCGATGCCCGCCCCGATCAAGGCGATGATGCTGCCCACGGTGGCGAAGATCCGCATGATGCTGCGCGCCGTCACGCCCATGGTGCGCAGGATTGCGATCTCGCGCCGCTTGGCCCGTGCCAGCAGGGTCATCGACGACAAGATGTTGAACAGCGCGACCAGGGTGACCAGCCCGACCGCGATCGTCATGCCGATCTTTTCAGTGACGAGGGCGGCAAGCAGCGCGCGATTCGCCTGTTGCCAGCTGGTGATCGGATAGGCCGGACCCAGCCGCCGCCGAATCGCCTCCGTCACGACCGCTTCCTGCGCGGCGTCGGCCAGCACCACCGCGACGCGGCGGGTGACGGCCGGGTCGTCCTGAAGGACGGGCAGCGAATCGAGCGGGGCATAGACCGTCACCCGATCGCCGCCCTTGTCGTCGTCGGGATAGAAGGCCGCGACCCGCGCCGGGGCCAGGTCGAGCGACAGGGTGCTGTCGGGGCCGAGCACGACCCGGCCGATCGCGATCCGGTCGCCGGGGAACAGGCCCAGTTGCAGCGCGGCAGTCTGGCCGATCGCCACCGCATTCGCAGGATCGGGACTATGCGCCAGCGCCGAGCGCATCGTCGGCACGAGTCTATAGAGCGTGCGTGGATCGCGGCCCTGCAATGTGATGGGCGTGATCCGGCCGTCGATCGACAGACCGGCGGTGATCTCGCGGATCGGCTCGGTGCGGATGACGCTCGGGATGCGGGCGATGGTGGCGGCGACCTGCGCCTCGGTCAGCCGGGCGCCGGCGGGCACGATGACGCTGAGATGTCCGTCGACCGGCGCGACGCTGTCGGCCAGCCTGGTCTGCGCGCCGTTCATGACCGCGATGACCAGCACCAGCGCGGCGACACCGATCATGACGCCGGTGCAGCCGATGCCTGCGACCAGCAGGACCAGCCGCCCACCCGCACCCGGCCACAGATAGCGGGCGATCAGATGGCGTTCATGGCGTGCGAGCATCGGCGTCCCCGGTCATCGGGGACGCGCTTAGAGCAAGATGGGGCGATCGGGAATGGCGACCCATTCCTCCCCTGCAAGGGGAGGTGGCGCGCGTAGCGCGTCGGAGGGGTGTCCCGCTATCGAGAGGGTGACACCCCTCCGTCAGGCCTGCGGCCTGCCACCTCCCCTTGCAGGGGAGGAATGAATTTAACGCTGGCTGGCGAGGGCCTTTTTCAGGCGGGCATGCGCCGCGCTCTTGATCTGGCAGACGCGGGCGGCGCCGACGCCCAGCACCTGGCCGATTTCCTCCAGGTTGAGTTCCTCGACATAATAAAGCTGGATCACCATCGCCTCGCGCTCGGGGAGCGCGGAGATGGCGGCGATCAGCGCGTCGCGCAGATCGCTTTCGGCCAGCTGCTCGAAGGCGTCGGGCGTGTCGTCGGCGAACCAGGGCAGGTCGTCGGCATAGACATCGTCGATCGCCTCCATGCGAACGGCCTCGGCGGTCTTGTAGTCGGCGCGCAGCCGTTCGACCGTGATACCCAGCTTTTCGGCGACTGCCTCGTCGGACGGGGCCTGGCCCTCGGTCTGCGACAGCGTGTTGACCGCCTCGTGATACTGGCGGCGGCGACGCATCGCGCCGCGCGTCGTAGTCGCCTGACGCCGAAGCTCGTCGATCATCGCGCCGCGCAGCCGCGACTTCAGATAATGGCCGAACTCGACGCCGCGCTCCTCGAACGAGGCGGCGGCCTCGACCAGCGCGACCAGGCCGACCTGCACCAGATCCTCGACCTCGATCATGCTCGACATGGACCCATGCACATGCCACGCGATGCGCCGGACCAGCGGCAAATGCTGGCGGATGACCGCATTCGCATCGCCGCCGGGCATCCCGGCGCGACGCGGCGCGGGACGATAGGTCAGCGGCTGATCGGCGACCGTGGGATTGGCCAGCGCGGGATCGAAATTCGCCGGGTTGAAGCTCTGCGCGTCCATGAACGCGCCGCTCAGGGGATGTGCGCTCATGCGGCCAACGCCTGTTGCTGGTGATGATGGGGAGAGCCGATGACGGCGACGACTTCGACCGCCTTGTCCTCGGGCACTTCGAAGAAGGAGAGGACGGGCGTGTCGGGCAGGCAGGTGCGGACCAGCTTGCGCATCGCGATGCGCACGCCCGGCTGCACGACCAGCGCAAAGGGCTTGGCCTCGGCGATCAGCGGCTGGGCGGCCTGGGTCAGCGCCTCGGTGATGCGGCGGCCCAGATCGGGTTCGATCACATGGCGGCGCCCGGTATCGGCGCGCATGGCCTGACCCAGCAGCCCTTCGAGCTGGCCGTCCAGCGTCATGACGCGCAGCGGCTCGCGCATCCCGCACAGCTTCTGGATGATGAGCGCGCCCAGCTGCGGCCGGATCAGCTCGACGATCTCTTCGGCGTCGAGCGTCTTCTGGGCCGCCACGGCGATCGCGCTGGCGATGCGGCGGAACTCCTTCAAGGTGATGTTCTCCGAAAGAAGGCCCTTGAGAACCTGGGTCAGGGTGGTGAGCGGCAGCGGATTCGGGCTGAGCGAGGCGGCGAGTTGCGCGGCGCGCTCCTTCAGGCCGTCGAGCAGTGACTGGACCTCGTCGGGGCCGAGCAGCTCGGCGGCGTTCGAGGACAGGATGTGGTTCAGGTGCGTCGCCATGACGGTGCCCGGATCGACCACCAGATAGCCCATGCCGGTGGCGGCATCGGCGTCGCCCTTCAGGATCCAGGTGGCGGGCAGGCCGAAGGTCGGGTCCTTGACCGGCTTGCCGCTGAGTTCGCCGAAGGCCTGGCCGGTGTCGAGCGCCAGCATCTCGTCGGGCGAGACCTGGTCCTCGGCGGCGACGACGCCGTTGATGATGATGCGATAGCTATAGGGCGCCAGGTTGATGTCGTCGCGGACGCGCGCCTGCGGCACGACGAAGCCCAGGTCCTTGGACAGCTGGCGACGGACGCCGGTGATGCGGGCCATCAGCGGCGCACCACGACGCTCGTCGACCAGCGGCACCAGGCCGTAACCGATGTCGATATGCACCTGCATGCCGTCGATCACTTCGTCCCAGCCGATGCGCGAGGGGTCGACCGGCTCGGGCGCGGGGGCGGCGGGGGCGATGACCGGGCGCTTCTCGATCTGGCGCAGCTTCCAGGCGGTGAACCCGGCGATCCCGGCGGCGGGCAGCAGCACCAGATGCGGCATGCCCGGCAGGACGCCCAGCAGACCCAGGATCGCGGCGACCGGGATCCACGTCTTGGACGCGCCGAACTGCGATCCGATCTGGCCCGCCAGATCCCTGTCCGACGACACGCGCGTCACGATGGCGGCGGCGGCGATCGACAGCATCAGCGAGGGGAGCTGCGCGACCAGCGCGTCGCCGATGGCGAGCAGGATATAGGTCTTGGCGGCGTCGGCGATGCCCATGCCATGGCTGACCGGACCCAGGATCAGGCCGCCGATGACGTTGGCCGCCAGGATCAGCATGGCGGCGACCGCGTCGCCCTTCACGAACTTGGACGAACCGTCCATCGAGCCGTAGAAATCGGCCTCGGTCGACACCTCGACGCGGCGCGCCTTGGCCTGGTCCGGCGTGATGAGACCGGCGTTCAGGTCGGCGTCGATCGCCATCTGCTTGCCGGGCAGGGCGTCCAGGGTGAAGCGCGCGGACACTTCCGACACGCGGCCCGCGCCCTTGGTCACGACGATCAGGTTGATGATCATCAGGATCGCGAAGACGAAAAGACCCACGACATAGTCGCCGCCGATCAGGAAGGTGCCGAACGCCTCGATGACGTGACCCGCCGCGCTCTCGCCCTCATGGCCATGGACCAGCACGATGCGGGTCGAGGCGACGTTGAGGCCCAGGCGGAACAGGGTCGCGAACAGGAGGACGGTCGGGAAGGCCGAGAAGTCGAGCGGCTTTTCGGCGTTCAGCGCCACCATCAGCACGGCCAGGCTGATCGCGATGTTGGCGACGAAGAAGATGTCGAGCAGCGCCGGCGGGATCGGCACGACCATGACCAGCACCAGCAGCAGGATCGCGGCGGGCAGGGCCATGGTACGGCCGCTGGAGAAGAGCTTGCCCATCGCTTAGCCACCCATCCGTGCGAGCATCATGTAGGCGAGGCGCGCATGATCGGGCTTGGGCCGCAGCACGCTGTCGCCGGTCGCGGTCGCGCCGCGCATCCCCAGCTGGTTCATGGTGCTGTTGGCCCAGGCGATCGCATCGGCGGCGCTTTCGTTGTTGCCGGTGACGACGGTCGCGTCGCCGTTCATGCCCTGGAGCGCGAGCGCCTGGGCCGCGAATTGCAGATTGGCGGCGCGCGTCTCGTCGCTGTCAGCCTTGGTGCCGGCCAGTTTGGCGGAGAAGCGGTCGTAAATGTCCGAGAGCGAGCGCGGCTGGCCGTTCGAGGCGTAGAAGACCGAACGGTTGGCGCGCGCGGCGGCGGGGAACAGCGACGCGCCGCTGGCCTGCGGGTTGCTGGCCATGGTGCCCAGGAACTTGGTCGCGCCGCCCAGCCCCAGGAAATGGGCCATGTACAGGTCGGTGCCGTTGGCATCGCGGCCCAGCGTCGATTCCAGCGCGGACTTGTTGTCCGAGGCATGTTCGGCGGCCATCAGCGAGGCGGCGGTCGGATCGTTGCGCAGCCCCATCACCGCCGAGCGCGCGCCGCCGGAGACATAATAGCGTCCGCCCGACTGGCCGATCGCATCGGCGGCCCAGCCCAGGCCATGCTCAGCGCCGTGCTTTTTCACGACCGCCAGCCAGCTCTGCTCGACGAACTGATAGAGCCCCGAGGCGGAGGAGGTGCCCGCGCGGGCATTGGCGTTCAGGCCGGACTCCAGCTTCGCCTGGCCGAGCAGATAGCCGAAATCGACGCCCGTGCGGCTGGATGCCAGCGCGATGGCCGATTGGATTCTGGCGTGGGAGACGGGTTGGACGGTCATGCTGCGGTAAAAAGCCCTTGTTCGGGCCATACACAGCAAGGGGCGTGCCAATTCCTGACGGTGCCGTCAGGGTCGCGACAGGAATCGGCCGAGGGCAATAAAAAAGCCCGGAAAACCGGGCTCTTGTTCGCTCAGGCTAGTTCGGGCTGCCGATTGTCCTGCCGGGGATGCCGCCGCCGATCCGGCAAAGCGGCAACCCGTTGCCGCCCGGCAAGCGGCAATCAGGCATAGGCGCGCATGGCGGGGCGATAGCCCATGCCCGCATCGCCGGTCAGCGTCTGCAGGCGGCGGCGCACATTGGCCGCCATCAGGTTCACATAGATGCGGCAGGTCTCGTTCAGGCGGTTGGCCTCGTCGGCCAGCTCGCGCAGCTCGGGGCCTGCGGGACCGGTGCCGAGCGCGGCGACCTCTTCGATCGCGGCCAGCTTCTCGGTCGTCGCGCGTTCCAGCGCGGCCACGTCGTTGACCTTCAGCGCCGCGATTTCGCGGTGGAGGGCCTCGATGACCCGGATCAGGGCGTCACGGCGTGTCATTTACCATTCCAGTCCAGCTTCAGCGCAATCATCTGGTCGGCGATGGTCGCCGGCAGGATCGGAAAATCGCCATTGGCGATGGCCTTCTTGATCTGGGCGACCCGGTCCATGTCGACCGGCGGCTGCGCGGCCAGGGTGCGGGCCATGTTGCTGACGCCGCTCATGTCGTTCGCCTTGACCGGGGGCTGGGCGGGGCTGGCGGCTTTAGCGAGCGCGTTGGGACGCGTCACGGCGGCGACCCGCCCGACCCTCGCTTCCCCGGCACTCAGCCTTGTTACTTCCACCATGCCCGCACCCTCTGGTTCCGCTGACATGGGGTATAACGGCCGGGGCCGGGGATTCTTTAGCGCGAATTTACGCTTTTTCCCCGTTTTCCGCCGCGCCCGCGCCCCTCATTCGGACCAGCCGGGCAGGGTGGCACGACCGCTGGCCAGCGCCACCGCCTGGATCGGCTGGCGAGCGGATTCGATGCGGACCGGGAAATGCCCGCCGGGCGCCGCGTCGGCCATGGCAACCCCTTCCCGCGTAATGGAAAAGCCGTCCGATCCCGCTTCGATCACGACCGGGTCGCCGCGCTTGATGACGGGTTCGGCCTTCACCGCCACCGCCGGGATCACACGCGGCTCGGGCGCGGGCCTGGGGGCGGAGAGCACCGGTACAAAGATGCGCCATTGCGGGCTGGAGCAGGTGACGACCACCGCGTCATGCGCCTCCGTGCGCCAGGACAGCGCGACCGTCGGGCACTGGGCCAGCTTCAGCCGGTTGTCGATCGTCGAGCGGGGGCCGCCCTCCACCCCGACCGGTCGGCCGGTAAAGGCGGTGACGGCGGCGTCGAGTGCGGTGATATCCTGGAAACCGGCGGCACCGGCCAGAAGCAGGGACAGGATCATCGTGAGGGTCTCCGTGAAGGTTCGCCGGCAAAGACCAGGGTGACCATCGCGACGCGAGGGCCCGGCTTTCCGGCGGTGGACAGGATCAGGCGGTCGGCGGCGGCGGGCCCGATCAGCGCGGCCGCGGTGCGGGCGCGATCGGCGGCCAGCACGACCGCGCTATGGGTGACGGGATCGACATCGGCGGCGCTGCCGTCGGTCGAACCGACGATGGACAGGCGGACGCGCGGATCGGCCAGCGCCTCGCGCGCCCAGGGGACGAACAGCGCGTCGGGCTCGACCGGCACGGCGGACCC
Organism: Sphingomonas sp. Xoc002; assembly: GCF_050408055.1. NCBI lineage: Bacteria > Pseudomonadati > Pseudomonadota > Alphaproteobacteria > Sphingomonadales > Sphingomonadaceae > Sphingomonas > Sphingomonas sp. Xoc002. Next base: position 269,251 of record NZ_CP191175.1, read on the forward strand.
GGCGGCGAAGTTCAGCGCGGCGGTGGCGACCGGCATGGCGGGCGGCAGGGCAGGGGGTGCCCGCAGCGCCTGATCGACGGGGTCGCTGCTGCCGAAATGCGCGCGCAGGCCGTTGAGCAGGGCAGGGCGCCGCTCCGCCCCCGTAGCCTGGACCAGAACGAGGAAGCCGACCAGCAACAGCGCAAGGTCGGCCAGCGTGATCAGCCAGATCGGCCGCGCGGGCGGCGTTTCGGGAAAGAACGGCTCGGTCATGCGACACTGACCAGATTGGGGCCGGACTTCGGACCCGACTTGGAGTCCGTGCCCCCGCGTGACGGGCGCGGGGCCTCGCGCGCGGCCAGGGCGGCCAGCGGCGTGACGATCCGGGTCCGCTCGAACGCCTCGATCCGCGCCGCGCGACGCAGGCGCATCGCGATCGGCTGCGCGACCAGATTGGCGAACAGCGCGCCATAGAGCGTGGCGAGCAGCGCGATCGCCATGGCGCCGCCGATCCGCTGCGGATCGTTCATCGTCGCGAACATGGCCGCCAGGCCGATCAGCGTGCCGACCATGCCCATGGCGGGCGCGGTCTCGGCGGCGCCGGTCCAGACATCGGCGGTCGCCACATGCCGCTCGACCCGCGCGGCGCGCGCGAGGTTCAGCCGAGCGGCCACGGCCTCGGCCCCTTCGCCATCGACGATCGCGGCGACCGCCTCGGCCATGTCGGGATCGGTGATGACCGAGCGGTCGAGCGCCAGGACACCCTGGCGCTTCGCCATGCGCGACAGGTGCGCGATCTGCTCGACCAGCGGATCGGCGGAAAAGGGGCGTCTCGGCAGCACCGCGAGTGCGCGCATCGCCCGCCCGGCATCGCGCCAGGGCGTGCGCAACAGCGTCGCGATCAGCGTTCCGCCCAGCACGATGGCCAGCGCCGCGGCGTCGAAGAACTGATGAAGCGGAGGAAATGCAGTCATGCGCGCACCCACGCAAAGACCGGGCCAATTCGTGCACGGGAAGGGCGCGCAAGGCCGCTGCCGGGAGCGCTGCCGCCCGGTTGCCGCCGACCGGCAAAAACCGGCAACCGCTTGCCGGGCCGGGCCTGCCGCCGCCCTGCCGCCTGCCCCAATCCCTTCTGGCCAAGCAGTTGGCACGGTCATTGCGAGGGCTTGGCCATCGCGAAGTCCCGCGTGGGAAAGGAGGTTGAACGATGGCCGCAGAAACGCTTTTCGGAGTGCACGGTGCCGCACTGGAGGTGCGGGCGCAGCGCATGGGTGTGCTGGCGTCGAACATCGCCAACGCCTCGACCCCGGGCTTCAAGGCACGCGACATCGATTTCAAGGCGGCGCTCGCCTCGGTCGAGGGCGGTCAGGATCAGGGCCGGGGCATTGCGGACGCGATGAAGTACCGCGTGCCGATCCAGACCTCGCTCGACGGCAACACCGTCGAACTCAACCAGGAACAGACCGCCTTCGCCGAGAATGCGGTCCAGTATCAGACGACGCTGTCGTTCCTGAACGGTCGCATTTCCACCATCACCCGCGCGCTGAAGGGCGAATAAGCGATGCCGAACGGACCGCTTTCCATCTTCCAGGTCGCCGGTCGCGCCATGTCGGCGCAGCTGGTGCGGATGAACACCACCGCGTCGAACCTGGCCAATGCCGGTGGCATCGCCGGGTCGGTCGACACCGCGTACAAGACGATGAAGCCGGTGTTCCGCACCAGCTTCGACGCCGCGACCGGCCTGTCCACCGTCGATGTCGAGAAGATCGTGACGGCGGGCGAAGACCCCACCAAGCGCCACGACCCCAACAACCCGCTGGCCGACAAGGACGGCAACGTCTTCGAGGCGGCGGTCGACGAAACCCGCGAGCTGGTCGACATGATGGAGACCTCGCGCACCTATCAGAACAATGTCGAAGTGATGCAGACGGCCAAGTCGCTGATCCTCGACACCCTCAAGCTGGGCCGCTGATCATGACCTCCACCGCGATGACGTCGACGCTGGACAGCCTGGGCATCAAGCGTGCCGGGGCAACCACCGCCGCGACGACCACGACCACGGCCAAGAAGTCGGCCACGACGCTGGACCAGGGCGATTTCCTGCAGCTGCTGACCGCGCAGCTGAAGAACCAGGATCCGTTCGCGCCGATGGACAACACCCAGATGGTCGCCCAGATGGCGCAGTTCTCGAGCGTGGCGGGCATCTCCGAGATGAACACCACGCTCGGCGCGATCGCGACCAAGCTGAACGCGACGACCCCGTCGGACGCGATGAACTATGTCGGCAAGACCGTGCTGACCCAGGGCACGACCGCCTATGGCCGCAGCAGCGGCGGGCTGGCGGGCCAGGTCGAACTGGACGGCGCCGCGACGGACGTGTCGGTCACGATCTCCGACGCGCAGGGTGCGGTCCTCAAGTCGCTGTCGCTCGGCACCCAGCAGGGCGGCACCGTCGGCTATGACTGGGACGGCAAGACCGAGGACGGCAAGGAAGCCGGTTCGGGGCCCTTCACCCTCTCGGTCTCGGCATCGAACGGCAACACCGCCGTCGGCAGCCGCTCGCTCGTCTGGGCACCGGTCCAGTCGGTGTCGATGCCCAGCACCGGTTCCCCCGTCCTGACCGTCGCCGGTCTCGGCCAGGTCCAGCTTTCCGCCGTCCGCTCGGTCGGCTGATCCCCCTTTACGCACCAGGAAGATAGCCCATGTCCTTCTACACCTCGCTCAGCGGCCTTCAGGCTTCGCAGACCGACATGTCGGTCATCTCGCACAACCTCGCGAACGTCGGCACCAACGGCTTCAAGAAGAGCCGCGCCGAATTCGCCGACGTGATGGCGGCCAATTTCTCGACCGACCCGTTCAAGCAGGTCGGCTCGGGCACGGTGGTCAAGGCCAACCGCCAGGAGTTCAAGGAAGGCAACTACACCAGCACGTCGAACGCGCTGGACCTTGCCATCTCGGGCGACGGCTTCTTCACGGTGCAGTCGGGCGGCACGACCGGCACGCTGCAATATACCCGCAACGGCTCGTTCCAGGTCGACACCAACAACTATGTCACCGACACGCAGGGGAACCGGATGCAGGTGTTCCCGGTCGACAAGGACGGCAACGTCACCTCGTTCGGCAATGACGGCCTGACCAGCCTGCAGCTGCCGCCGACCAGCGGCACGCCGGTGTCGACCAAGAACGTCACGCTGGACATCAACCTGTCGAGCACGGCGGTCGCGCCGACGGCGGCGTTCGACCGGACCAACATGGGCACGTACAACAACACCACCCAGACCAAGATCTACGACACGTCGGGCAACGCCATGACGCTGACCAATTATTATGTCCGCAAGCCGCTGCCGCTGGATGCCAACAACAAGCCGATCCAGCCCGCCGACGGCAGCAGCACCTGGCTGGTCTACAGCTATGTCAACGATCAGGAGATGACGCGGAACGGCTCGGCCGCGCCGGTCGAGATGACCTTCGACGCGGGCGGCAACCTGAAGACGCCGGTCGGCCCGACCAAGTTCGACAACTACACCCCGCGCACCTCGATCACCGCGCAGCCGCTGACGATTGACTATACCGGCTCGTCGCAGTCGGGTTCGATCTTCTCGGTCGCCTCGCGTACCCAGGACGGCAAGGCGGTCGGCCTGTTGTCGGGTGTGTCGGTCGGCGAGAACGGCCTGGTCACGGCGTCCTTCACCAATGGCGAGACCGCCAATCTGGGCAAGGTGGCGGTGGCGACCTTCGTCAACATGCCGGGCCTTCGCCAGGAAGGAAACAGCTATTGGGAAGCCACCGGCAAGTCGGGCGAGGCCAAGTTCGGCACCGCCAATGAAGGGGCCTACGGCGCGATCCGGTCGAGCACCATCGAGGGCTCGAACGTCGACATCACCGAGGAGCTGGTCAACCTGATCGCCGCGCAGCGCGATTTCCAGGCGAATGCGAAGGCGCTCGATACGTCGAGCCAGATCTCGCAGACCATCTTCAACATCCGCAGCTAAGCGAACGCCGGGGGCTAACGGGGAACCGCGATGGACAAGCTGGTCTATACGGCATCGACGGGCATGCGGGCGCATATGGCGGCGCAGACCGCGATCGCCAACAACATGGCCAATGCCTCGACGATCGGGTTCCGCGCCGACCGCGTCGTGTTCGACCGCATCGACCTGAAGGGCGGCGGTGCGGCGTTCGAGGCGCGGATGCCCACCGCCGAGGAAGTGACCGACGCCGACCGTCAGCCGGGCACGATCCAGCATACCGGCAACGCGCTGGACGTGGCGATCGCGACGTCCAGCGCGTGGCTGGCGGTGCAGGCCCCGGACGGGACCGAAGCCTATACCCGTCGCGGCGACCTGGAGGTCACGGCCTCCGGCGTGCTGCAGACCGGCGACGGTTATCCGGTGATCGGCCAGAACGGCCCGATCACGGTGCCGCCGTACAATTCGATGACCGTCGCCCCCGACGGTACGCTGTCGATCGTGCCGCTGGGCGCCGGGCCGGATACCCAGCCCCAGGTGATCGACCGCATCAAGCTGGCCGATACGCGCGGCACGCAGACGGTGAAGGGGCTCGACAATCTGCTGCGCGTCAAGGGCGGCGGGGCGATGCCGCAGGACATGGACGCCACCGTCCAGTCGGGCGCGCTGGAAGGGTCGAACGTCAACATGACCCAGACGCTGGTCGACATGATCGAGAACCAGCGCAGCTACGAGGTGCAGGCCAACCTCATGAAAGAGGCCAAGTCGTTGGATGAGAACAGCGCATCGCTGATGCGTCTGCCGAGCTGAGGATTAAAGGGACATGTCTTCCGCCGCTTTGCACGTCGCGCGCACCGGGCTCGATGCCCAGGATATGCGTATGCGGGTCATCTCGAACAACCTGGCCAACGTCAACACGACCGGGTTCAAGCGCGATCGCGCCGCGTTCGAGACGCTGGCCTATCAGACGATCACCGCGCCGGGCGCGGCCAGCTCGACCGAGAGCAAATATGCGACCGGCCTGAACCTGGGCACCGGCGTGCGGATCCAGGGGACCGCGCGCATCAACACGCAAGGGTCGATGCAGACCACCAACAACAGCCTCGACCTGGCGCTGGACGGTGACGGCTTCTTCCAGGTGCAGATGCCGGGCGGCACGCTCGGCTATACCCGGGCGGGCAATTTCTCGCGCTCGGCCGAAGGGCAGCTGGTGACGGCCGAGGGCTATCAGGTGATGCCGGGCATCACCGTCCCCGAGGGCACGACCCAGATCACGATCGGCACCGACGGCACCGTCTCGGCGACCCTGCCGGGCCAGGCCGCGGCGGCCGAGATCGGCCAGATCCAGATCGCCAGCTTCCCCAACTCGGCCGGGCTTCAGTCCAAGGGCGACAACTACCTGACCGAGACCGCCGCCTCGGGCGCGGCGAACATGGGTGTCGCCGGGCTCGAAGGGCGCGGCCAGATCCGTCAGGGCATGCTCGAAGGTTCGAACGTCAACGTCGTCGAGGAGCTGGTCGACATGATCGAGACCCAGCGCGCCTATGAGGTCAACTCGAAGATGATCAAGTCGACCGACGAGATGCTTCAGTACGCGAACCAGAATCTGTGACCATGACCCTGCGCTTTCCCACCCTGCGTTTCGACTATTGGACCGAGCTGGCGCTGTCGGCGGCGGCGGGCACCATGGTCGCCGTCGCGCTGATCCCTGCGCCCGCCCATGCCAGCCTGTTCGGCCGCAAGAAGCCGGCCGAGGATTTCTCGACGGTGCGCCCGGCCCCGATGCCGATGCAGCCGGTCGCGCAGCCCGTCCAGCCCAATGGCGGCATCTTCCAGGTGTCGGACGGCTATGCCGCGCTGTACGAAGGGTGGCGCGCGCGCAAGGTCGGCGATCCGCTGACCATCGTACTGGTCGAGCGGACGGCGGCGACCAAGTCGGCCAACTCCAAGCTCGGCTCCAAGGGCGATCTGGGTCTGGCCCCGCCGACCACCGGCCCGCTGGGCAAGCTGCTCAAGTCGACCGATATCGGCATGAGCGGCAGCCGCAATTTCAACGGATCGGGCGCGGCCGACCAGTCCAACTCGCTGTCGGGCGAGATCACCGTCACCGTGGCGCAGGTGTTCCCCAACGGCACGATGCTGGTCCAGGGGCAGAAGCGCGTGACGCTGAACCGCGGGGACGAGTTCATCCAGATCAAGGGGCTGGTCCGCATGGCCGATGTCGGCATCGACAACCGCGTCGAGTCGACCCGCGTCGCCGATGCGCAGATCGCCTATACCGGCAAGGGCGACGTCGCCCGCGCCAGCCGCCAAGGCTGGCTGAGCCGCTTCTTCCAAGCCGTCAGCCCGTTCTGAGGCCATAGCACATGATCCTCCGCTTCTTTCTCGCGCTCTTCGCCACCTTCGCGATCGCAGGCTCGGCCTCGGCCGACCGGATCAAGGACCTGGGCGGGTTCCAGGGCATCCGCACCAACCAGCTGACCGGATACGGCATCGTCGTCGGTCTGCCGGGTACGGGCGACGACAATCTGGAATATACCGTCCAGTCGCTGAAGGCGGTGGTCTCGCGCTTCGGGCTGCAACTGCCGCCGACCGCCAATCCGGGCATGAAGAATGCCGCGGTGGTGATGGTCACGGCCGAACTGCCGCCCTTCGCCAAGCCGGGCCAGAAGCTGGACATCACCGTCGCCTCGATGGGCAAGGCCAAGTCGTTGCGCGGCGGCAGCCTGATCCTCACCCCGCTTCAGGGTGCGGACGGCCAGATCTATGCGATGGCGCAGGGGAACCTTGCGGTCGGCGGTCTGGGCGCGGAAGGCGCGGACGGGTCGAAGATCGTCGTCAACATCCCCTCGGTCGGCCGTATCCCCGAAGGAGCGACGGTCGAGCGTGCGGTCGCCACCGGCTTCGACACTGCGCCCAGCCTGACCTTCAACCTGGCGCGTGCCGACTTCACCACCGCGCAGAATGTCGCGCAGGCGATCAATGCGCGTCTGGGCATGGGCACCGCGCAGGCGATGGACGCCGTGTCGGTCGCGGTCCGCGCGCCGATGGGCGCTGATGTCCGCGCCACGCTGATGTCCGAGATCGAGAATCTGAACGTCACCTCGGCCGAGCCGCCCGCCAAGGTCATCGTCAACGCCCGCACCGGCACCGTCGTCATCAACTCGGCGGTCCGTGTCGGCCCGGCGGCGGTCACGCACGGCAAGCTGACCGTAAAGATCGACGAGAATCAGCGCGTCAGCCAGCCCGGCCCGCTCAGCGGGGGTCAGACGGCGGTGACGCAGAAGTCGGGCGTCTCGGTCGAGGAAGAGCGTCGCCCTATGTTCGTCCTGGCGCCCGGTCCCAAGCTGGCCGATGTCGTCAAGGCGGTGAACGCGATCGGCGCGGCCCCGTCCGACCTGGTCGCCATTCTCGAAGCGCTGAAGGAAGCCGGCGCGCTCAAGGCGGAGTTGATCGTCCTGTGACCCAGAGCATTTCACCCACTTCGCCAGCGACGGCGGCCTCCGCGATCGCGGGCACGGTGTCCACCGACACCCGCCGCCTGTCTAACGGCGCCAATCTGGACAAGGCGGGCACCCAGTTCGAGGCGATCTTCACCGGCATGATGCTGAAGGCGATGCGCCAGACCAAGCTGAGCGAAACCATGTTCGACTCCAAGGCGCTGGACACGTTCCGGGACATGCAGGATCAACAGGTTGCCCAGACGATGGCCACCCAGGCCCCGCTGGGGATCGGCAAGGCCGTCACCGCCTTTCTGGCGAAATCTCAACCTGTCGTTAACCAGACATAACGTACCGCAGTAACCATGAGCGACCTGCTCTCTATCGGCGCTTCGGGCGTCCGCGCATATCAGACCGCGCTGACCGCCGTTGGTGAGAATATCGCCAATGTCGGAACGGACGGCTATTCGCGTCGGTCGGTCACGATGCAGGAGATCTCGCCCGCCGCTGGCCTGGCGGCGAATAAGATTTCCGCGGGCTCGGGCGTCATGGTGCTGGGCATTGCGCGCGCCACCGACGTCTATGCCAGCGCCGCGGTTCGTTCGGCCACCGCCGACCTGTCGCGCACCACGACGGGCGTGACCTGGCTGAACCGGATCGAAGGCGCGATGACCGGCGACCAGGTCCAGACGCGCCTGACCGCCTTCTTCACCGCCGCGCGCACGCTGGCGGCCGAGCCGACCTCGACCGCGCTGCGCGCCACCATGCTGGAGACCGCGCGTTCGACCGCGACGGCGTTCACCGCGACCGACTCGGCCTTCGATCAGATCAATGCGGATTTCGACGGTCAGGCGCGGCAGGCCGCGCACGACCTGTCCTCGCTCGCCACCTCGCTGGTCCGCGTCAACGAAGGTCTGGGCCGGACCCAGCCCGGCACCGCGGCCGCGGCGCAGCTGACCGACCAGCGCGACCAGATCCTGACCCAGATGAGCGCGCTGTCCGACATCACCAGCACGACCGACGAGCTCGGCCGTGCGACGGTGCGACTCGGCGACCGGGCCGGGCCGATCCTGGCGGCGACCGACTCCACCGGGTCCGTCACCTATCAGCGCGGCGCCGATGGCGGCGTGTCCTTCCACGTCGCCCTACAGGGCCAGATCAGCGACTTCGTACCCGGCGGCGGCGCGATGGCGGGGATGCTGGACGGGGCCGAGCGGATCAACGCGACGCGCGGCGCCTTCAATCAGGTCGCCAAGAGCTTCGTCGAGACGGTCAACAATCTCCAGGCCGGTGGCCAGGACCTGAACGGCAATACCGGCACGGCCATGTTCGGCCTGAAGGCGGGCACTGCGGAAATGACCCTGTTGTTCACCGACGGGTCGCAGATCGCGGCGGCCAAGGGCAATCAGGGTTCGCGCAACGCCGACAATCTGGCCGCGCTGGAAACCGCGCGCGGCTCGGTCGGGTTCGAAGGCAAGCTGACCCAGATCATCACCGACAACGCGACCACGCTGAAGCAGCGCCAGACCGTCGCCGATGCGCAGTCCGCGATCAGCGACGGGGCCAAGGCCACGCTGTCGGCCGCCTCGGGCGTCACGCTCGATGCGGAAGCCGTGACGCTGATGCGCTTTCAACAGGCCTATTCCGCGACCAGCCGGGTGATCCAGGCGGCGCGCGAAACCTTCCAATCCATTCTCGAGCTGCGGTAACGGTCATGCAGATTTCCACCAGCGTCTTCTACGACACCGCCTCGCGGCGGATGACCGAGCTGACCGGCAAGGCGAATGCGTTGCAGGTCCAGGTTTCGACCGGCAAGAAGCTGACCAACCCGTCGGACGACGCCGCCGCCGCCGCCCAGGTCGCCGAGTTCAACCGCCGCGACGCCGACGATGCGGTGTACAAGACCAATCTGACGCTGGCGGGCTCGTTGCTGCAACAGGCCGACACGACGCTGGGCCAGATCGGCAACCAGGTGCAGAAGGCGCTGGAGCTGACCACCCAGGCGGCGAACGGCACCCTGACCGCCGCCAACCGTTCGAGCGTGGGCGACCAGATCGCCTCGATCCGCGACGCGCTGCTGGGTCTCGCCAATGCCAAGGACTCGCGCGGCCTGCCGCTGTTCGGCGCGGCGGCGGGCACCGATGCGGTGACGATGGTCAATGGTCGCTATGCCTATTCGCAGGCCAATGTGTCCGACATCCCGATCGCCGACGGCCAGAGCGTCGACGTCTCGGTCGGCGCCGACCGCGTGTTCAAGGCGGGCACGACCGACGATACGCTGAACGTCCTCAATACGCTCGTCACCGCGCTGAAGTCGGGCGGCGATGCCACCGCGACGATCAAGGACGCGATGGACAAGCTGAAGGCGGCCAACGACAATGTCGCGACCGTCCAGGCCTCGGTCGGCGCGCGCGAGGCGCGGGTCGAGCTGCAGCAGGGGCTGCAACAGGCCGCCAGCACCGACCGGGCGCAGCTGCGCTCCAGCATCGAAGACGCCGATCCGGTTTCGACCATTACGCAGTTGCAACAGACGATGACCGTGCTTCAGGCGACTCAGGCCAGCTTCACCAAGCTGACCAGCCTGTCGCTGTTCGATTATCTGAAATGATCGCGGCCGGGCATCGGCCCGGTAACTGTATTTTGACCTTACCAGGCTAGGCCGGTGATCTGACGGGCACTGCGGCCGGTCTTCGGGAGAATCGGTTCACCATGTTTCCTGCCATCGGCCTGGTCATCCTGCTCGGCATGGTGTTCGGCGGCTTCGCCATCACCGGCGGCAAGCTCGGCCCCGTTTTCGAGGCGATCCCGCACGAAATGCTCATCATCGGCGGCGCGGCCGTCGGTGCGCTCGTCATCGGCAACAGCGGTGCCGAGCTGAAGGCGCTGGGCGGCGCGATGGGCAAGATCTTCAAGGGCCCGAAATACAAGAAGCAGGACTATCTCGACGTCATCTTCCTCGTCTCGAAGCTGATGAAGATGCTCCGCACCGAGGGCCCGATCGCGCTGGAGCCGCATGTCGAGGACCCCAAGTCCTCCTCGGTCTTCGCCGAATATCCCCGGCTGGTCGCCGACCATACTTTGGTGAACCTGATCGCCGACACGCTGCGCCTGGTCGTGGTGTCGTCGGGCACGCTCGACGTGCATGCGGTCGAAGAGGTCATGGACAACGCGATCAAGACCCATCACCACGAGGTCGAGGGACCGCAGGGCACGCTTCAGAGCCTGGCCGACTCGCTGCCCGCGCTGGGCATCGTCGCGGCCGTGCTCGGCATCGTGAAGACCATGGGCTCGATCGACAAGCCGCCGAGCGTGCTGGGCGGGATGATCGGCTCGGCGCTGGTCGGCACCTTCATGGGCGTGTTGCTGGCCTATGGCATCGTCAACCCGTTCGCGGGACGCCTGAAGCAGGTGATCGACGCCGACGCCGCCATCTATCACGTGGTCAAGCAGATCATCATTGCCTCGCTCCACGGCCATCCCCAGCCGCTGGTCATCGAGGCGGCACGCTCGGGCATCAAGCACAAGGACCAGCCCGGCTTCGCCGAGGTCTTCGACGGCCTGCGGGGCAAGTAAGCCATGGCCCGCGCACCGCATGGCAAGAACGAGCCGCCCAAGATCGTCATCGTCAAGAAGATCATCGCCGATGGTCATGGCGGGCATCATGGCGGCGCGTGGAAGGTGGCCTATGCCGACTTCGTGACGGCGATGATGGCGTTCTTCCTGCTGCTCTGGCTGCTGGGCGCGACCACCGAGAAGCAGCGCAAGGGCATCGCCGACTATTTCGCGCCGACGCTGATCGACACCAAGTCGACGGGCATCGGCGGCGGGGTGCTGAACGGTGGGCCGGGCGCGGGACGCCAGCAGAGCGGGATCACCGGGCGTATCCAGCTGATCGTGCCCAAGGCGTCGGAGGGCGGCGGCGACAAGGCCGGGACCGGCGACAAGGGTTCGCTGCGCAATCCCAACGCCAAGGCGCAGGACCAGAAGACCTTCGACGCGATCAAGCGTGAGCTCCTGAAGAAGATGGAGGTCACGCCCCAGCTCAAGAAGCTGGCGCAGCAGGTGCGCTTCATCCCGACCGACGACGGCCTGCGCATCGATCTGGTCGACAATGCCGATTATTCGATGTTCGCGACCGGCACGACGAACCTGACCCCGGCGGCGTCCGACCTGATCGGCACCATCGCCAAGACGGTCGCCGACGTGCCCAACACGATCATGATCCGCGGCCACACCGACAGCGTGCCTTATGGCGATCCGCGCGCGATGAACAACTGGCTGCTCTCGTCCAGCCGCGCCGAGTCGACCCGCCGTCGCCTGGCCGCCGGGGGCCTGCCCGAATCGCGGTTCGAGCGGATCGAGGGCGTGGCCGACCGCGAACCGATGATCGCGGGCAATCCATCCGACCCGCGCAACCGCCGCGTGGCGATCACGCTGCTCTATCGCAAGGGTGTGTTCGGGCAATAGGGGGCGGGGGCGGAACTCCCGCGCTCAATCACGCGGCCATAAGGGTCTGATGGCCCGGCCATCGGCGTCGAAATTGCGGTCGTCGAGCCACGCTTCGAACCGGGCCTGTTGGGTTGGCCACTCATGGTCCAGGATCGAGAACCAGGCGGTGTCACGGCGGCGTCCCTTGACGATGCCGTCACCCCGCCACATCCCCTCATAGGTGAACCCGAACCGGCTGGCGGCGCGCCGGGATGCGTCGTTCAGCGCATTGCAACGCCAGACGACCCGGTGATAGCCGATCGCAAAGACATGTCGCATCATCAGGAAGATCGCCTCGGTCGCGGCGCGGGTGCGTTGCAGACGGGGCGAAAACCAGATGCTTCCGATCTCCAGCGCGGCATCGCTCGGAGCGATATCGCAAAACGAGGTCCAGCCTTCGGCCCTGCCGCTGGCGGTGGGGATGACGGCGAAGAAGGGTTGCTGTTCCAGGCCGCTGATGCGCGCGACATGCGCCGCCAGGTCATGCTCGGTCGGGAATGGCCCGTATTTCAGATAGGCCCATGACCGGTCCGCGCCCAGCGCCGCGTCCCACAGATCGGCGACATGTCGGGTGGACAGCGGTTCGAGCGTGACGGCCGCGCCGACATGACGGTCGGCCCCGGGCGGTGGGCAGGCTCCCCCAGTAACGACAGGGCCAAGCGGAAGATCGGTCATGTCCCGTCATCGCGGATGGGCGGTGCCGCATCAACTGCAATGCCTGCACGCAAGGACGAGGGCCGTGCCCCAAAGGAAAACCCGCCCGGCCATCCATGCTTCGGGAGAAAAGCATGGCGGCCGGGCGGGCCAATGATCCGTCGATCGCGACGCGATTACTCGGCGTCGGCGGCCTCGCTCTTGCGCGACTTGCGCGGGGCGGGGGTGGCCGCCGCGTTGCGCGGACCGGGCTTGCGGCCCAGGCCGATCTTCTTGGCCATCGCGCGACGGCTTTCCGAATAGCTCTCGGCGACCATCGGATAATCCAGCTTCAGGCCGTAACGCTCACGATATTCTTCCGGCGTCAGGCCATGGGTGGCCAGATGACGGCGCAGCGTCTTGTAGGGCTTGCCGTCGATCATCGAGACGATGTGATCCTTCGACGCCAGCGACTTGCGAACCGACACGGCCGGAACATATTCGGTCGGCGCTTCGACATCGGTTGCCTGCGGAGCGCTGCCCAGGAGCGAAGACACGGTCTCGTGCATCTTGTGCAGGAACGCCGGAACCTCTTCCGAGGAGGTGCGGGTATTGGGATTGCCCAACCATGCAATGGTCAGCTCAGTTGCCAGTTCTACGGCATTCACATCGATAGGGTCGTCGGCCATGATACGCTCCTGTTGTTTTCATGTGACCTAACCGTCAATCGCGGAAGGTCAACCGTTCTGTGCAGCATCGGACCGAATTTAGATGGTTTATGACCGATTTTATATTTGAGCGGTGTTCACGAATGACGGCTATCAGTGGCCGAGATCGTCCGAAGATCGAGCGAAAGAAGCCCTGAGATCAGGATATAAAGAGCGGGATTATGTTGATTTCGATCAAAGCGTATTGCGCATTGGGCGCCTGCAAATCGCCATATCGAACATCTCGACTGATGGATGCAAAATCTGCAACCAAAATTGATGAGGTTGCATTTGTGTAAATCGTCCGGCCTCGGCATAGAGAGCGGGCCTTTCAGGCATCCTCTCCTAAAAAACTTTCACGGGCTGGTCTCACGACCGGCCCTTTTTTTGTCTTGCTTCCGCCGTACATCGGCCTAGGCTGTCCCATCGCCGCGCTTCAACGATAGTTATAAGCAGGAGTGGAAGCCGCCGGGAAAACCGGCATCGCGCGTCGGTGCCGGGGGTTGAGCGACTGGGTCGCTCCCCCCGATTTACCTTCCCTATCGGGTGGCATTTTCGATCTGCATCCGGGGATGGGCGTGGCCTTCGACCTCGCTCCGGCCGAACGGAGCGAAGAATGGTTCTGGATACACGACCCCGTTCCGCCTGAACAAAGTCGAAGGCCAGGGAGACGGGAGAGTCCCGGAACTCATCCCGCCTGCGGAGCCGGTTCAGCCTTTGTCGTGGGGCGGTGGGCGGTGGATGAACTGGTCCAGCGCCGACAGCGCCATGCCGGCAAAGGCGACGACCTCGGATAGGCCCGACTTCGTGGTTCCGCCTTCCTGCGGCGGCTCGGGTGCTTCGGGCTGGGTCGGCTCGGGCGAGGATGTCGCGCCGTCGCTCGGCCGCTTCGTCGTCTCGCGCGCAAGTGCCGAGGCCGCGACGATCAGCCCGGTGGCGAGCAATTGCCGCCCGGCCGGGCTCCGCGCCTGATCGAGCAGCGCCTGACCGATCCGGTGCAGGGGCGAGGGGCCGGACGTGCCCGGCTGTTCGTCCAGCTTGGCCTTTTTCTGCTTCTTCTTGTGCTTCTTCTTGCCCATCGGCCTGGCCTCGCAATCTTGTGTATGTTCGATGTAATACACTTGGCGCGGTGTTCAAGCGGCGGGCGATGTCACCCCGCCAAAGCACGGGCGCGGCGACGCTGGACCGAACTGCCGATGCCCAGCGACTCGCGATATTTGGCAACCGTGCGCCGGGCGATGTCGAAACCCTTGGCCTGGAGCAGCTCGACCAGCGTGTCGTCCGACAGGATCTTAGCACCCTCGTTCGCGATCAGCGTCTTGATCGCGCTCTTCACCGCCTCCGCCGATACGGCGTCGCCGCCATCCGCCGCCGCGATACCGCTGGTGAAGAAGAATTTCAGCTCGAACAACCCGCGCGCGCAGCTGAGATACTTGTTGCTGGTCACGCGGCTGACGGTCGATTCATGCATCCCGATCGCCTCGGCGACGCGGGCGAGCGTCAGCGGCTTCAGATGGGCGACGCCGTGGAGGAAGAAGGCTTCCTGCTGCTTCACGATCTCGGTCGCGACGCGGATGATCGTCCGCTGCCGCTGGTCGAGTGCCTTCATCAGCCAGTTGGCGCTGGCCAGGCAATCGGCGAGCCACGCCTTGGACCCCTTGTCCTGCGGGCCGTGGCGCAGTTCCTGATAATAGCGCCGGTTGACCAGCACGCGGGGCAGGGTGGCGGTGTTCAGCTCGATGCCCCAGCCATTCTTGGTCCGGGTGACGAACAGGTCGGGCACCACCGCCTGACACGGCTCGCCGCCGTAACGGCAGCCCGGCTTCGGATCATAGCCGCGCAGCTCGCGGATCATGTCCGCCATGTCCTCGTCATCGACGCCGCAGATCCGCTTCAGCCGAACCAGTTCACCGCGCGCCAGCAGGTCGAGATTGGCGATCAGCTTGGCCATGCACGGGTCGTAGCGGTCAACCTCGCGCGCCTGGAGCGCCAGGCATTCGGCCAGATCGCGCGCCCCGACGCCGGTCGGGTCCAGCCCCTGAACCACCTTCAATACCGATTCGACGCGGGGGAGGGGGATGCCCAGCCGCCCGGCGATCTCGTCCAGCGGCACGGTCAGATAACCTGCCTCGTCCAGCTGGTCGATGATATGCGCAGCGATGGTCAGGTCGGCGCCGGACAGGATCAGCGCAATCTGCGCCTCCAGATGCTCGGCCAGATTGGGCGCATCGTCGGGCAGCGAGTCCCAGTCCGGCCCGTCCTCGCCGCCCGGGCCGCCGCTGCCGCTCGTGCCGTTGAGCGACAGGCCGCCGTCCGGCCCGGTGCCGCCATCGGCGACGCTGTCCTGCTGATGGCTCTCGGTCGCGTAATCCAGGTCGAGGCCCCGGTCTTCTGAGGGCGCCGTCCCCGCGACCAGTTCGTCGGCCCCGGCGGGCGCCTCGCGCTCGGGGCGTTCGGGTGTCGCCACTTCGCGCACCGCGCCGGCGTCGAGCAGGGGGTTTTTCTCCACCTCCTCGGCGATGAACGCCTCGACCTCCAGATTCGACAGCGTCAGCAGCTTGATCGCCTGCTGAAGCTGCGGCGTCATCACCAGCGATTGCGACTGGCGGATGTCGAGACGCGGGGCGAGGCTCATATGGCCATTCCTGCCGCCGGGGACCATCCGGAGGATGTGTCGCCCTCTCGATGGCGGGACACCCCTCCGTCAGGGCTTCGCCCTGCCACCTCCCCTGCAAGGGGAGGAATAGAGGGAATGCCGGTCCTCATGCGATCAGAGCGAAAAGCCCTCGCCCAGATACAGGCGGCGGACATTGGCGTCGGCGACCAGTTCCTCCGGCGAACCGCTGAACAGCACGCGCCCGTCATAGATGATGTAGGCGCGGTCGACGATGTCCAGCGTCTCGCGGACATTATGGTCGGTGATCAGCACCCCGATGTCGCGCCGTTTCAGGTCCTTCACCAGATCGCGGATGTCGGCGATCGAGATGGGGTCGATCCCTGCGAACGGTTCGTCGAGCAGCATGATCGACGGATCGGCGGCCAGCGCGCGGGCGATCTCGGCACGGCGGCGCTCGCCACCCGACAGCGCCATGGCGGGCGCGGCGCGCAGGCGGGTGAGGCCGAATTCCTCGAGCAGCTTGTCCAGCTTGCGCGCGCGCTCGGCCGGGTCGGGCTCGGCCAGTTCGAGCACGGTCAGGATATTCTTCTCGATCGACAGCCCGCGAAAGATCGAGGTTTCCTGCGGCAGATAGCCCAAGCCCAAGATGGCGCGGCGATACATGGGCAGGCCGGTGATATCCTCGCCGTCCAGCATGATGCGGCCCGAATCGGGCTTCACCAGGCCCATCACCGAATAGAAGCAGGTCGTCTTGCCCGCGCCGTTGGGGCCGAGCAGGCCGATCACCTCGCCACGCCCGACCGACACCGACACGTCGGTCAGGACGACGCGCTTGTCATAACTCTTGGCGATCGACACGACCTGCAGGCCGTTGGCGACCGGTGGCTCCGACACGGGGGCGTTGCGATGACTTGCCTCGCGAGTCGGGGTTTCCATGTCCATCGGCCCGTTTCTTTCCTTAGCTGATCGAACGTTAGCGCGGGCATGGCACCCGCGTCACGCCTCAGTTGCGATCGGGGACCGAGAAGGTGCCCGTGACCCGGCCCGACGGCGCGCGGCTGACGGTGCCGCCATTGCCCGACGACGCGCCGCCCGATACCGACGACCCGTCGATCACCGCGCGGCCGGTGTCGAGGTTCAGCGTCAGCCGCCCGCCATTCACCGTATTGCCGCCCTGGGTCAGGGTGACATTGCCCAGCATGGTAATGACCCGGCGGTTGAGGTCATAGATCGCATAGTTGCTGCGCGCCGTCTGGTCGGGCCGTTTGACGACCACCCCGCCCGAAGCGTCGAAGCGCGACACCTGCGGCTTTCCGCCCAGCACCTGGCCGGTGTAGAACACCGTCATCCGCGCCGCCGTCAGCGTCATCTCGGCCTGGCGCAGCGAGACGTTGCCCGACAGGACGGCGCGGTTCTGCTTGTCCTGCAACTCGATGACGTCGGCACCGAAATCGACGGGCGCGCGGCTGTTGTGCTTGACCTGCGCGGCCGCGGACACTGCCAGGACGAGAAGGGCCGGAGCCGCAGCGGCGAAGAGCTTGTACATGAGCGGCTATTTCGGGCTTTACGGGACGATGCGCAAGCGGGCGTTGCCTTCCAGCCGGACGGAACGATTTTCCAGGTCCGCCCGCATCTTGTTCGCGCTGAAATTGCCCTGTGGGACCTGTCCGGTCACGGCACCGCCCGACACCAGGGTCCGTTGTTGCAGGTCGATGGTCGCGTCATGCGTGCGCAGATCATATCCGCCCGCCGATTTGAAATCGAGCGGCCCGTCCAGCTGCACCTGCTCGGTGCGCATGTCATAGCGGCCCGAATTGGCGCTGACCGTGGCGGGCCCGTCCGACAGGCGGATGGCGGCGGACAGCTTGTTGAGCTGCACCACCGGCTCGGCCGAGCTGCGCTGGATCGCGGAGCCCGCATCGAGCGAGAAGGGCTGCCCCTTGTCGTCGACGCCGCGATACTCCGCCGCCTGGATCTTCATCCGCTCGCGCGCGACCTCGACCTTCTTCTTGTCGAGGACGAAGGACACTTCGCTGGACGAATAGATCGGCGCCATCACCAGGAACGCCGTCAGCACGCCGATCGCGCTGGGCAGCATCCAGCGCGCCAGCGTCACGAAACGGTCGTGACGGCTGCCCGGTGCGGCCCAATGCTGGCGCTGGGTACGGACGCGGTCGGCGATCTCGGACATGACGGCTCCCTATCGTGCCCGGATCAGGCGTCAATGGTTCAGGCGTGGGCGAAGATATCGACCTCGGGCCAGCCCGCCAGATCCAGTTCGGCGCGGGCGGGAAGGAAATCGAAACAGGCCTGGGCCAGTTCCATCCGGCCTTCGCGCTCCAGCCTTTTGTCGAGCTCGACCTTCATGCGGTGCAGGTACCGCACGTCCGACGCGGCATATTCGCGCTGGGCGTCGGACAGCTCGGGTGCGCCCCAGTCCGACGATTGCTGCGCCTTGGACAGCTCGACCCCGAGCAGTTCGCGGACCAGCTCCTTCAGGCCGTGGCGGTCGGTATAGGTGCGGATCAGCCGCGAGGCGATCTTGGTGCAATAGACGGGCGCGGCGACGACGCCCAGATAATGGCGGATCGCGGCGATATCGAACCGCCCGAAATGATAGAGCTTCAGCCGCGCCGGATCGGCGAGCAGCGCGCGGAGGTTCGGCGCGGCATAGTCGCTGTCGGGCGCGAAGCGGACGAGATGCTCGTCGGGGCCGCCGTCCGACAGCTGGACGACGCACAGCCGGTCGCGCGGCGTGATGAGGCCCATCGTCTCGGTATCGACGGCGATCGACGCGCCGGGGGCGAACAGATCGGCGGGAATGTCTTCTTCGTGCAGATGAACGGTCATGCTGCCTGCCCTAGCGGCGGCGGGGCCAAGCCTCAACCGCGATCGGACAGAAAAGGCGGCCGCGATAAAGAGTCGCGGAGCCCGGCGGACGATTCGCCGATTCGCAAGAAGATGTTGTGGAGTTTCGGCCACAATTCCGACGTAATCTGCCTCGTTCGCGCCAAAGCGAGACCGGTTCGCACGATTTCGTTCGCGATGGCTGTCCTTCTGCGTTATGCATCCCCACTAGGCGCAAAAGGTTTGGCGCCAAAAGATCCGCGCTCTTCGTCCGGCGCACGGTTCTTGAGGACAGGATTTGCGGGCGAACCGGGAAGACGAACAGGGCTTATGAGTTTCGATAGAGGTAGCCGGGGCAATCGCGGCTCGCGTGGCCGCGACAAGCGGGACAATTTCGGCGGCGGCGATGAAGGCGGCTTTGGCGGCGGCGGCTTCGGTGGCGGTGATCGCTTCGGTGGCGGCGGCTTCGGCGGCGGTTTCGGTGGCGGCGACCGCTTCGGCGGCGGTGGCGACCGTGGCGGCTTCGGCGGCGGTGATCGCGGCGGCTTCGGCGGCGGCGGCGGCGGTTTCCGTGGCGGCGGCGGTGGCGGCTTCGGCGGCGGTCGTGGCGGCGGCGGTATGCCCCCCCAGGTCGTTGGCGAAGGCACCGGCGTAGTCAAGTTCTTCAACGCGCAGAAGGGCTTCGGCTTCGTCGTGCGCGACGACGGCGGCGAAGACGTGTTCGTTCACATCTCGGCCGTCGAGCAGGCGGGCCTGACCGGCCTGGCCGAAGGCCAGCCGCTCGGCTTCACCCTCGTCGATCGCGGCGGCCGCATCTCGGCCACCGAACTGAAGATCGAAGGCGAGCCGATGCCGGTCCAGGATCGTGCCCCCCGCGAGCCGCGCGAAGGCGGTTTCGGCGGCGACCGTGATCGCGGTCCCCGCGGTGGTGCGGCCGGTGGTTTCGGCGGCGCTCCGCAGCGTCAGCTGACCGGTGAGAAGGCGACCGGTACGGTCAAGTTCTTCAACGCGATGAAGGGCTTCGGCTTCATTCAGCGCGACGACGGACAGCCCGACGCGTTCGTGCACATCTCGGCCGTCGAGCGCGCCGGCATGGGCTCGCTGAACGAAGGCGATCGCCTGCAGTTCGAGATCGAGGTCGATCGTCGCGGCAAGTACGCAGCGGTCAACCTGCAGAACGAGGGCTGATCCCCCTCGGCTGAATAAGCCTCCCTTTTCGGGCGTTGAGGCCCGGCGTTGCAGCGATGCGACGCCGGGCCTTTTCGTTATCTGGAGGCAAGGAAGAACCGCGCTGTAACGGGGGCGGCTGCTCGTCGTTCAAATGGATGAGGGGTTATCCATCGGTCTTGTGATCGTCGCGACGGCTCAGGCGAGAAAGCTGACGGGCCAGGACCTTGACGGCCACGGCATGGGCACCGACCCGTCCGATCGCAGAGGCCGCCTGATCGATGGTCCCGACCGCCTCGGCGGTGATGGTCGCCAATTCCTGTGCCGCATCGCTTTGACTGGCGGCGTGATCGAGCGAACGGGTCAGCAGTTCGTCCTGCTCGCTGACGAGCATTTCATAGGCCGCCACCATGTCTCCGGCCGCGCCGATATCATGCGCGATGGCCAGCGCGCTGGCCCCGATATCGTCGGTCGCCGTCTTGGTCCGGGTCGCAAGTACCGACATTTCCGTCGCGACGACGGTAAAGGCGCTTCCTCCCGAATCGGCCCGAGCGGCTTCGATCCGGGCATTCAGGCTCAAGATTCGGCTTTCCTGCGCGATGGTGGCGATGGCGGCACTGATCGAGGCGACACGGCCGATCGACTGATCCAGCGTATCCACGATCGGCTTGTTGGCGGTGAGCGACTCGCGCGCCAATGCCAGGGCTTCGGCTTGTTGCTTGACGGCTCCGGCCATGACACCCGCCGCGGCCTCCAGACTTGCGGCGAGTGACGCCACGCGTTCGGCCTGATCGCCCATGCCACGGACGCTGGCGGTCGCAGCTTCCGCTTCCGACGCGACGCAGCCCGCAATATCGATCAGGCGGCCGGCGATATCACTCAGGTGCGCATCCAGGCTCGGCGCGACGGGCGACGCCTGTTGCGTCATCAGTGCGGTGTCTGGCGCGCAGCCGCCAACATGGTCTCGGACAGAATGGCATAGGCCGCGCCCCACGCAGCCTCGGTATCGCGGTCGAAACCGCTGCCCAGCCCGACACGCAGCGTTTCGATCAGCGCCGATCCGACCGCCTCATAATGATGGGGCTTGGCCCCATAGCCGACATGCCGAATCGCCAATTCGCGGGCTACCGGAACGACCGTATCGAGCCGGTCGAGCGCATCCACCACCGTCGCCAATGTCAGGAACAGCTTGCGTCCCTGCGCTTCCATGTCGTTCCCGAAGAGGGGGCGGGTGTCGGGCGCCAGCACGAAAAGTCGGCGATAGAATTCGGCAGCCGCCTGGTCCGTAAGGGGAAGGACCGCAGCGAAGCTGTCCTGAACAAGGTCGATCTGACGGGCCGTGAGCATCATTTGGCGCTATGCGCCGGAGTGACAACGAACCCTTAAGATCCATGTGTAACAACCACGGTGTCAGACTTGGGCGATGATGGCTTTTCCATCGCGATATCAGGGTGATGATACGCCGATCGCCGATGAAAACCTGCCACTTGCCGGTTATTATTTGTCTGCGGTCCCATGGCATGTCGCTTGCGTCGGCTGTTTTCGACTTGTACCATTCGGTAAAGAATCGTCCTTTCGGTCGAAAAGGGAAGTGAATATGCGCCCGCCCCTGCCACCGTTCACCACCGAAACCGCCGCGCAGAAGGTCCGCGCGGCCGAGGATACGTGGAACAGCCGCGATCCCGAGCGCGTCGCGCTGGCCTATACGCCCGACTGCCCCTGGCGGAACCGCGACCGGTTCCTGGCGGGGCACGACGCGATCGTGGCCTTCCTCCGGGACAAATGGGAGCGCGAACAGGATTATCGGCTCATCAAGGAACTCTGGGCGCATCAGGACAGCCGGATCGCGGTGCGCTTCGCCTATGAATGGCATGACGCGGATGGTCAGTGGTTCCGCTCCTATGGCAATGAGAATTGGGACTTTGCCGAGGATGGCCGGATGCGGCGGCGGATCGCGTCGATCAACGATCTGGCGATCGGCGAGGAGGCACGGTTGTTCCGCTGGCCGCTCGGCACCCGCCCGGCGGATCATCCCGGCTTGAGCGAATTGGGCCTCTAACCATGGCGCGGATGATCGCCGAGCGCGGCGACGCATTGCCGGGGCTGGCCGAGGTGTTTCGCGAATATGGCTATGCGGGCGCCAGCCTGTCGCTGATCGGCACCGCGACCGGGCTGGGGCGGGGGAGCCTCTACCACTTCTTTCCCGGCGGAAAGCAGGAGATGGCCGCCGCCGTGCTCGCCGATGTCGCTGGCTGGTTCGATGCCGCGATCTTCACACCACTGGAGCAGGCCGACGATCCGCGCGCCGGGATCGATGCGATGATGGTCGAGGTCGACCGTTATTTCCGCTCGGGGCAGCGGGCCTGCCTGATCGGGGCCTGGGGACTGGGCGCGACGCGTGATCCCTTTGCCGAGTCGATCGCGGGTTATTTCCGGCGCTGGATCGCCGCGCTCCAGACGCTCTTGGTGCGCGGCGGCGTGGCGGAGGATCATGCCGCCACGCTGGCGCAGGATGTGGTCAGCGGTATTCAGGGCGCGGTCGTGCTGGCCCGCGCGCTGAACGATACTTCGCTGTTCCGCGCGACGCTGGGGCGGCTGACGGCGCGGCTCTACACCGCGCTCGCCGCCGCCTGAACGATCAGATCGCCGCGAGCGCCTGTTCGCAATCGGCAATCAGGTCATCGGCATCCTCGACCCCGATCGAGATGCGCACCAGATTGTCGGTGATACCCAGCGCCACCTTGCGTTCATCGGGCACCGAGAGGTGCGTCATGGCGGCGGGGTGGCTGGCCAGCGTCTCGGTGCCGCCCAGGCTGACCGCCAGCTTGGCGATGCGAAGCGCGTCGAGGAAGCGGAAGGATTCCGCCTCGCCGCCCTTCAGGTACAGCGAGAAGGTCGATCCGCCGCCGGTGCAGTGGCGGCGGTAAATGTCCGCCTGCCGCTCCATCCCCGGCGTGCTTTCCAGAAAGCCGAGATAGCCGACCCGCTCCACCTTGGGATGATCGCGTAGATAGGCGCAGACCTTGGCCGCATTCTCGCCCGCGCGACTCATGCGCAATTCCAGCGTCTCCAGCGAACGCAGCAGCATCCAGGCGGTATTGGGGTCGCAGATGGTGCCGATGGTGTTGCGCATCGAGCGGATGGTCGCGATGTGCGCCTTCGACCCCAGCACGCCGCCTGCGACCAGATCCGAATGGCCGCCCGCATATTTGGTGAGCGAATAGACGAGCAGATCGGCGCCGTGCTTGAGCGGACGCTGCCAGAGCGGACCGAGAAAGGTGTTGTCGATCGCGATCGGCGGCTTTTCGGCCGCGTCGGCAAAGACCGCATCGCGTGCGGCCGCTACCGCCTCGATATCGACCAGCGCGTTGGTCGGGTTGGCGGGGCTTTCGAGATAGATCATCGGCACGCGGCCCATGCCCGCCGCCTTAGTCAGCACCGCGTCGATCTCCTCGCGCGTCGCCCCTGCGGGGAAGTCGAGCCACTGGACGCCGAACCGGCCCAGGATGCGCCCGATCAGCGTCTCGGTCGCGGCATAGAGGGGGCCGGAATGGACGATCACGTCGCCCGGCTGGACCATCGACAGGAACAGGGTGGCGATCGCCGCCATGCCGCTGGAGAAGGTCAGCGCATCCTCGGCCTCGTCCCAGATGGCCAGGCGGTCCTCCAGGATTTCCTGGTTCGGCCCGTTGAAGCGCGAATAGACCAGGCCGTCCGCACCGCCGGGACGCTTGCCGGTGACGCCCTCGAAATGTCGCTTGCCCGCCGCCGCATTGGGGAAGACGAAGGTCGAGGTCAGGAAGATCGGCGGCTTCAGCGAGCCTTCGGACAGCACCGGGTCGAAGCCATGACCCATCATCAGCGTGGAGGGCTTCAGCTTGCGGTCGCCGATGCTGGTCACATCGCTCTTGGCGGCCGTGTTCGGGTCTTGCGGCGGGACGCCGGTCAGATCGGATTCGGTCGGCATGTCGGTCTCCTCGGGAACGGATGCCGCTCTGTCGGCGGCCATGTCCCCAGGATAACGCGGCGAATGGCTTTGGCGAGGCTCAGGCGAGGCCGATCAGCGAAATCTGGCGGCCGTAAGAGGGTTCGTTGCGGTGCGTCGCGCGGCGGAAGCTGAAGAAGCGGTCCTCCTGCGCATAGGTGTCCTCGCCCAGCGCCGCGACGCGTGCGACACCTGCGGCGGCCAGGCGGTGGGCGACATAGGCTTCCAGGTCGAACTGGTAATGATCCGCGCGGGTGCCATCGGCGAAGAAGCGTTCGTTCTCGGGTTCGGCCTCGGCGAAGCGGCGCAGAAAGGCGGCGTCGACCTCATAGCTGGCGCGGGCGATGCACGGGCCGATGGCGGCGGCGATCTGCTCACGCCGGGCGCCCAGCGCCTCCATGGCGAGCAAGGTCGCGTCGGTGATCCCGCCCAGCGCGCCCTTCCACCCGGCATGGGCCGCGCCGACGACGCCCGCTTGCGGATCGGCGAACAGCACCGGCGCGCAATCGGCGGTCAGGATGCCGAGCAGCAGGCCCGGCCGGTCCGTCACCAGCGCATCGCCATGCGGGCGGACATCGTCCTCGGGCGGAGACAGCACCGTCACCGCCTCGGCCGAGTGAATCTGGTAGCAGGTGATGAGGCGCGAACCGGGCAGCACCGCGTCGCGCGCGCGGCGGCGATTTTCGGCGACCGAATCGGCATCGTCCTCCGAACCCAGCCCGACATTCAGGCCGCCATGGATGCCTGCCGACACGCCGCCGCGCCGCCCGAGAAAGCCGTGCGCGATAGGCTCCAACAGGGGTGTGCGAAGGGTTTCGATGGTCATAGCGACAGCCTCATGATCCGGTCCTCGTCGATCGTCCCGCCGACGGGGAAGTCGTAGCGCCCGATATCGACAAAGCCGTAGCGGGCGTAAAAGGCCTTGGCCCGGTGATTGTCGACATAGACCGACAGGATCAACTCGCGCGCGCGGCGATCGCGTGCGGTGGTGATGGCCCAGTCCATCAGCGTAGGCCCGACACCCGCGCCCAGATGGCTGGAGGCGACATAGAGCTGATAGAGTTCGACCGCATCGTCTGGCCAGTCGCCGGGAAAACCCACGGGTCCGATCTTGGCGAAACCGATGATCGCATCATCCTCAATGGCCAGCCGGATGGTGAAGTCGGCATGGCCGATTTGGGCAGGCAGGCCTTCGGGGCCGAAGGCTTCGTCCAGAAAGGCGTTCAGGTCGGCGGGCGGATAGAGATGGCCGAAGGTGTCGGTGAAGGCGGCGCACGCCATCGCGGCGAGCGCCTCGCCGTCGCCGGGCACGGCGTCCCGATAGGCGATCATTCGCCATAACCCGCAGGCACCGGCCAGTCGGGCCGGGTGACCGCCAGTGCGCGGAACAGCGTGCCCATGTCCTGCATCAACCGGTTGCGATCGGCGAGCAGCGCCTCGGCGCGGTCGGGATGCACGCGGGCGAGGCTGGCGGTCCGCTGGTCGATGCCGAGCGCGCCCAGCAGGTCGCGCTGCGTCACCGGGCCGAAGGCGGCCAAACCGTTCCCTTGTGCCGCGGCGGCGAGTGTCGTGAAGTCGACATGCGCGCTCAGATCCTGCTCGCCCGGCCGGTCGAAGGGGTTGGCATAGGCATGGCCGCGCACCGCCTGCAGCGTGTCGGCGATGGCGGGGCCTTCATAACCATAGTCGACGATCAGGGCGGCGCCGCCCTGCGCGGCGATCCGCGCCGATAGCGCGCGCATTATCGCGACGCTGGCGGGGGAAACCTCGATCACCGATCCGGCCTCGGCCTTGCGCAGCGGCTCGGGGATGATCTCGCCCGGCACCGGGGGACCCGCGATCGGCAGGAAGAGCAGGTCCTGCGCCGCGACCAGCCGTTCGTGCCAGCCCTCGCCGCGACGGACGAGCTGGCGGATGGGGAGGGCGTCGAAGAACTCGTTGGCGACGACGATCAGCGGTCGGTCGGTCGGCAGCGTCTCGACCGAGTCGTGCCACTGCGCATCGGCCACGCGCTCACCCTGCGCGGTGCGCAGCGTGGCGCTGGTCTCGACGAAATGGATGCTGGGGTGGAAGCCCGCCTTGGCCATGGCGCGCCGGGCGTCCGCCGCGAGGGTTCCGCGCCCCGGCCCCAGCTCGACCCAATACGCCTCCGGCCGCCCCGACCGGTCCCACAGGTCGGCGCACCACAGGCCGACCAGTTCGCCGAACATCTGGCTGATCTCGGGGCTGGTGGTGAAGTCGCCGCCCGCGCCCAGCGGATCGCGCGTGCCGTAATAATGCGCATTGGCGGCGGCCATGAACTGCGCCACCGGGATCGGCCCGGCCAGCGCGATGGCGCGCGCCAGCCGTTCTGGCAGCGCGTCCTCGGGCTCCGGCTTGTGATCGGCGGGGGGGATCAGCGGGTTCGTCATGAACCCGCTCTGCCGATCCCATCCCTTCGCCGCAAGGGAATCAGGAAACGCTGTCGGGTCCCGCGATCGGCTCGACCCGGACGCGGCGCGCCTTGGCGGTGTTCATCAGGTACAGGCCGCCCAGGATCATCGGTACGCACAGCCACTGGCCCATGTGCAGCCCGGTCATTTCTGCAAAGGCGCGAAGCTGCTGGTCGGGTTCGCGGAAGAATTCGACGATGAAGCGCGCAATGCCATAGCCGAGCAGGAACAGGCCCGACAGCTTGCCCGGATCGTAACGTGCCTTGGTGCGCCAGAAGGCAAAGCTCATCACGGCGAACAGGACCAGGCCCTCCAGCCCGGCCTCGTACAGCTGGCTGGGATGGCGGGCAGGGTCTGGCAGGCCGAAGGGCACGGTGCGCGGAAAGATGATCGCCCAGGGCGCATCCGACGGCTTGCCCCACAATTCGCCGTTCACGAAATTGGCGAGGCGGCCCAGGAACAGTCCGACCGGTGCGGTGCAGACCAGATAGTCCAGGATGCGCAGCCAGCTGAGCTTGTGCTTGCGCGCGAACAGGATGACGCCGATCCCGGTGCCCGCCGCGCCGCCATGGAAGCTCATGCCGCCGTCCCACAGCCGCACGATATGCAGCGGGTGGAGGAACATCTCGGGCGCGTAGAAGATCACATAACCGATCCGCCCGCCCAGGATGATGCCCAGCGTCGCGTAGAAGACCAGATCATCGGCATGCGCCCGCGACATCGGCGCGCCGGGCCGGTCGAGCATCTTGCCCAGATACCACCAGCCGAACAGGATGCCGGTGATATAGGCCAGGCTGTACCAGCGCAGCGTGAAGAAGCCGATCGAGAACACATCCGGGTGCAACCCCAGATCCTCGAACCGGATATGGCCGCTGGCGGCCGCGAGCCCAGTGGCGGCAAGCATGGAGAGGATCAAATGCGTTTCCCTTTCTGGTCCGCTTCATAGAGCGGTCATGGGACAACACCAAGACATGGGTTCGGTGCCGTCCTGTATGGGGGCGGGGTGGGGCGTGGCCTGACTTCGAATCACGCGAAGCCGCGAAGACGCGAAAAAGAACGGTTCGCGCTGAGGCGCAGAGGACGCAGAGGTGTCTGGTCCGGCCGCAAGGCCAGTCCATCCTCCATGAGCGACACGGTCTGCCGATCGAGACGGCGGGGTACCGGTTGCGCCGTTTCCCCCTCTGCGTCCTCTGCGCCTCTGCGCGCAAAAAACTTCGCGTCATCGCGGCTTCGCGCGAACAATCGATCCCCTCGTTTTGAGACAGTCAAACCCCCTGCTTGCCTGGCCGCCCTTGTCCGCTAAGGCTCCGCCGGGATGGAGTACAACAGGCGCAACATCTTGATCGGCGGGGGGCTTGGCGCCGGTTTGGTCGTCGCCTGGGGCTTGTGGCCGCGCGCCTATCCGCCGAGCCTGACGACCGAACCGGGCGAGCAGGCGTTCGGGGCGTGGTTGAAGATCGGACGCGACGGGATCGTCACGGTTGCGGTGTCGCAGGCCGAGCATGGCCAGGGGATCGCGACCACGCTGGCGCAGGTGGTCGCCGACGAGCTGGGCGCGGACTGGCGTACCGTCGCGGTCGAGCCGGCGCCGCCCGGCCCGCTCTACGCCAATCCGGTCGGCGTCGATTCGCTGTTCGAGGGTGCGCTCGGCCGCCTGCCGGAGGGGATGCGCGACGAGTGGTTGCGGCGCGACCGGGTGATGCTGACCGCCGGGTCCAGCTCGCTGCGCATGTTCGAGGGGCCCGCGCGCGCCGCCGCCGCGACCGCGCGTGCGCTGATGGCGCAGGCCGCCGCCCGCCGCTGGGGCATCGACTGGAGTGAGTGCGAGGCCAGGGACGGTTTCATCCTCCATGGCGACCAACGGTTGCGCTTCGCCGAACTGGCCGAGGCGGCGGCGGGCGAGACGGTGCCGCATCCCCTGCCGCTGGGCAGCGGCGGGGCGGGCAGGCTGGCGGGCAAGGACGTGCCCCGGCTCGATTCGCCCGCCAAACTCGATGGCTCGGCCAATTTTATCGCCGACATCCGCCTGCCCGACATGGTCCATGTCGCGCTTCGCCATGCGCCGCTGGGCCGGACGCGTGCGATCCGTATCGACCGCACGGCGGCGATGAAGTTGCCCGGCGTCGTCGAGGTGATCGAGGGTGAGGATTGGGTCGCGGTCGCCGCCAGCAGCTGGTGGATCGCGCAAAAGGGCCTCGATGCGGCGGCGCCGCGCGCGGTCAGCGACGGGGCGGGGCCGACGTCGCAGGCCATCGCGGAAAAATTGGAGGCCGCGCTCAAGGAAGAAGGCCATAGCGTCCTGGCGCGCGGCGATGTCGCGGCGGCGCTGGAGGGGCCGGGGCTGATCGAGGCGCGCTATCGCATCGGCACCGGTGTCCATGCCGCGATCGAGCCGCGCGCGGCAGTGGCGGCGTGGCAGGATGGCGGGCTGGAACTATGGGTGCCGACCCAGGCCCCCGAGGCTGCACGCAAGGTCGCGGCGCGGGCGGCGGCCATTCCCGAGGATCGGGTGGTCGTCCATGCCATGCCGATCGGCGGCGGCTTCGGCCAGGGGCTGGAGCAGGATGCGGTGGCGCAGGCGGCGAGGATCGCGGCCAGGCTGAAGCGGCCGGTTAACGTCCAATGGTCGCGCACCGAGGATCTGCGCCGCGACGCCTGGCGCGCACCCGCCATCGCCCGGATGACCGCGCGGCTGGAGCGGGGCAGGCTGGTCGGCTGGCGCGGCCGGATCGCGACGCCCTCGACCGGGCGGGGGCTGGCGGAGCGGGTGATGCCCGCCGGGCTGGTCCGCTGGGGGATGCGCGGGCCGGGGCGGGGCGATGCCTATGCGATGGGTGGTGCAGTGCCGCCCTATGCGATCCCGGCGCTGGCGGTGCATCATCACGACGCATCGCTGCCCATCCCCACCGGTCATGTGCGCGGCGGCGCGCATGTCGCCAACTGCTTCATCACCGAGTCCTTCATCGACGAATGCGCGCGAGCGGCGGGGGCCGATCCACTGGCCTGGCGTATCGCGATGCTGGGGGAGGCCCCTCGGCTGGCGCGCTGTCTGTCGACCGCCGCCTCGCTCGGCGGCTGGGAGGGTGGCGGGCCGGGCAGCGGGCAGGGCGTCGCCGCGCACGGCTTTCGTGGCAGCTATGTCGCGGTGATGGCCGAGACGCACCGGGACGGGAATGGCCGCCCGGTGGTCGACCGGCTGGTCGCCGCCATCGACTGCGGCCGGGTGGTGAACCCCGATATCGTACGCCAGCAGGTCGAGGGCGGGCTGATCTTCGGTCTGGCTGCCTTGCGCGGCGGCGCGGTCGGGTTCGAGCGGGGATGGGCCATGCCGTCGCGGCTGGGCGCGCTGAAGCTGCCGCGCCTCGCCGACACGCCCGACATCACGGTCGAACTGCTTTCCTCCGACGAAGCGCCCGGCGGGGTGGGTGAGCTGGCCGTGCCGCCGGTCGCGCCCGCCATCGTCAATGCGCTCGCCACCCTGCCCGGCTTCCCACGGATACGAAGCCTGCCGATGGAGTTGTCCGCCTGATGCTGCCGCCCGACCATCCCCCCGTGCCGCGCCCGAAGATCGGCGTGCTGTTGATGAATCTGGGGACCCCCGATGCGCCCGATCCGAAATCGGTGAAGCGCTATCTGCGCGAGTTCCTGTCGGATCGCCGGGTCATCGAGATTCCGGCGTTGCTGTGGCAGCCGATCCTGCGCGGCATCATCCTGAATACCCGGCCGAAAAAGTCCGCCCATGCCTATTCGCTGGTGTGGCGGGACGACGGCTCGCCGCTGGCCGCGATCACGCGCGCGCAGGCGGTGGCGCTGAAGGACGCGTTCGGGCCGGGCGTCATGGTCGACTGGGCGATGCGCTATGGCCGTCCCGCCATCGCCGACCAGGTGAAGGCGATGAAGGCGGCGGGGTGCGAACGCATCCTGCTCGCGCCGCTCTATCCGCAATATTGCGCGGCGACGACCGCCACCGCCAATGACCGCGCCTTCGCGCATCTGGCGACGCTGCGCTGGCAGCCCGCGATCCGCACCCTGCCGCCCTATTATGACGACGCGCTCTATATCGATGCGCTGAAGACCCGATTGGAGGCGCAGCTTGCGTCGCTGGATTTCGAGCCGGAGGCGGTGGTCGCCAGCTTCCACGGAATGCCGCAACGGACGCTGGAGCTGGGCGATCCCTATCACTGCCATTGCCGCAAGACCGCGCGGCTGCTGGCCGAGGCGATGAAGGACACGCTGAACGGCCGCGAATTGCTGGTCGCGTTCCAGTCGCGATTCGGCCGCGCCAAATGGCTGGAGCCCGCGACCGATACGGTGCTTGAAGCGCTGCCGGGGCGCGGCATCCGCAAGGTCGCGATCCTGGCGCCGGGCTTTTCGGCCGACTGTATCGAGACGCTGGAAGAACTGGCGATTCGCGGTCGCGAAAGTTTCGAAGGCGCGGGCGGCACCCATTTTGCCTATCTCCCATGCCTTAACGACAGTGATGTCGGTGTCGCGATGCTGCGCGGATTGATCGAACGCGAGCTTCAGGGCTGGTTGCCGTAGCGTTATATTACGTTTCACCCGGTGTTCGCCATTGCAGAGGGCGCATGCCCCTTTTAAGCCACAATCGAAATTTGGGAGAGGTTGAATGGCACGGGTCGCGATTGTGACGGGTGGTACGCGCGGTATTGGCGAGGCGATCAGCCTAGCCTTGAAGGAGGCGGGCGTGACCGTCGCCGCCAATTATGCGGGCAATGACGAGCGCGCGCGCGAGTTCTCGGAGCGGACCGGGATCAAGGCGTATAAGTGGGACGTCGCCGATTACGACGCCGTGCAGGCGGGCGTCGCCCAGGTCGCCGAGGAACTGGGGCCGGTCGATATCGTCGTCAACAATGCGGGCATCACCCGTGACGGCACGCTGCTGAAGATGACCTACCAGATGTGGAAAGAGGTCATGGACACCAATCTGGGCGGTTGCTTCAACATGGCCAAGGCGGTGTTCCCCGGCATGCGCGAGCGCAAATGGGGCCGGATCGTCAACATCGGCTCGATCAACGGCCAGGCGGGTCAATATGGCCAGGTCAACTATGCCGCCGCCAAGTCGGGCATCCATGGCTTCACCAAGGCGCTGGCGCAGGAAGGTGCACGCGTCGGCGTGACCGTGAACGCGATCGCGCCGGGCTATATCGACACCGACATGGTCGCCGCCGTCCCTGCCGACGTGCTGGAGAAGATCGTCGCCAAGATCCCGGTCGGTCGTCTGGGCCAGGCGCATGAGATTGCGCGCGGCGTCGCCTTCCTCTGCTCGGACGAGGCGGGCTTCGTCACCGGCTCAACCCTGTCGATCAACGGCGGTCAGCATATGTATTGAGGCGGGGCACCTGCATTCCTCCCTTGCAGGGGAGGAGTGCTTCTAAAGGCAGAAACGCCGACCTCCCGCTTTGGGAGATCGGCGTTCCGCCTCGATACGCTACGCGAGAAAACTGGGGCGGGTGGGGCAGATACAGGCTCCGCCCGCCCTAACCGTTTAGCGGCAATAACCCGGACGGCCCGACCGCTCGATCGCGCGGCCCGCCAGCGCACCGGCACCGCCGCCGATCAGCGTGCCCAGCGTGCGGTCGCCATCGGTGTCGATGGTCCGGCCCAGCAGGCCGCCCGCCACCGCGCCGACGATGGTGCCGGTCGTGCCCGAGCGGCGGCACTTGCTCGCCTGATACTCGGCGCGCGCGCCGTCGTTATAGCCGCGATAATAGCGATCCGAATGATGGGCCCGGCGATAGCGGTGCGCATCCGCGGCGGTCGCGGGCAGCACGGCGCCACCGATCATCGCCATTGCGGTCGCCGCCAGGGTCAGGGTCTTCATCATGGTCTCACTCCCGAAACTCGTGTCGATCGACGGTCCCGTCCGTCGTCGTTGCACTGCTTCTGGCCGATTCGCGTTGAGCGCTTCCTGAATGTCCCCGTTATCCGCCGTTCAGGCAGCGGCGCGTCCGGCCAGGGCAGCAGAGGGGAAGCGAAAGGGGTGTCGTGCTGCGCCGCAATGCGTATGAGGCACCATGCGCATTCTGCTCTCCTGCCTGTTGATATTGGCCCTGGTGCCGGGATGGACGGGCGAACAGCGGCTGGCGCTGTTCGCGGGCAAGCCGCAGATGGATGTGCACCGGGTCGACCTGGACCCTCGCGATCCGTCGCGGCGGCGGGTCGGGGCGCTGACCTATCTGGGCGGTATCGCGCTGACGAGCCGCCTGCCTGCTTTCGGCGGTTATTCCTCGCTGACCGTGACGGGGGATCGGTTCCTGCTGCTGAGCGACGGCGGCAACGTCATCCGCTTTCGCATGGGGGCGGACTGGCAGCCGCACGATCTGCGCTTTTCCAACCTGCCCGCCGGGCCCGGCACGGGATGGCAGAAGGAAGATCGCGACAGCGAGTCGCTGGCGGTCGATCCGAAGACGGGCCAATTCTGGGTGGGGTTCGAGGGCTATAACCAGATCTGGCGTTATGCGCCGGATTTCGCCCGCGCGGAGGGCCGTGTCGCGCCACACGACATGAAGGACTGGCCGCCCAATGGCGGTGCCGAATCGCTGGCACGGATGCCCGATGGCCGATTCGTCACTATTTCCGAAGAGGGCCGGGTCCGCCGAAAAGCCTGGCGCGGCAGCAGCGAATCGCGGCGCAACAGCCGTCAGGCGCTGATCTCCCCGGGCGATCCGCTAAAGGGCCATGCCCGGCGCTTCGCCTACCGCGTGTCGCCACACCATGACGTCGCCGATGCGGCCGCGCTGCCCGACGGATCGCTGGTGGTCGTCGAGCGGCGCTTCCGGCTGCCCTTCCGCTTCTCGAATCGCATCATGCTGGTCCCCGCCGCGCAGATCGCGCCGGGGCGGGTGGCGCAGGGTCAACTGCTTGCGGAACTCGATTCGCCGCTGATCCACGACAATTTCGAAGGGGTGGCGGTGACGCAGGAGGCGGGGGCGACGATCCTGTGGCTGGTGTCGGACGACAACCAGCTGTTCCTGCAGCGCAACTATCTGTTGAAGTTCCGACTGGAGCGCGGGGCGATTCGCTAGCGCTTCAGCGTGGCCTTCGACTTCGCTCAGGCTGAACGGATGTTAGAGACGGTCGTCATTCTGCCGAGCCTATCCTTCCCTCGCCCCTCATAGAGGGGAGAGGGTTGCGCAGACTTGGTCTTTGCAAGAGCAAAAGCCTCGTCGGAGCTGGGTGAGGGGTGAAGCGCTCGAAGAGCGCGCGAGCCCTCGGGCTCGCTCAACCCCTCACCCAAGCTTCGCTAGCCAGTAAACTGGCAAGCTCCGCTAACCCTCTCCCCTATCCAGGGGAGAGGGAACAAGGAGTCGCATGATTGCCTATTCCCCTAGCGCCGTTCAGCCTGAACGAAGTCGAAGGCCAAGGGGTAACCTCAAATCCACAACGACGAAAACCCGCCGCTCCGGGGAGCGGCGGGCTTCAACCCGTCAACCGACGCGTCGCTGATTAAGCGGCGGCGGCTTCGGTCTTGGCGGCGGCCAGCTTCTTGACGACGTCGCGCTTCAGGCGACGCACGCGCAGCGAAAGCTGATCGTCCGAGGTCTTGACCAGCCAGTTGTCCAGGCCGCCATTGTGCTCGACCGAGCGCAGGCCGTGGGTCGAAACGCGAAGACGGACGCTCTTCTCGAGCGAGTCCGAAATCAGCGTGACGTTCTGCAGGTTCGGCAGGAACGTACGCTTGGTCTTGTTGTTGGCGTGGGAAACGTTGTTACCCACCTGCCGGCCCTTGCCGGTCAGCTCGCAAATGCGCGACATGATCGTTATCCTGGTTTCAGGCAGTGCCCGGAAAGGCCGCGCCGATACCCCGTCCGGGGGGTGGCGTCAACCGATTCCCCGCAATCGCCCCTGCAATTCGCGACGATCCGCCATGCCGATCACCGGTGCAACTGCGCTTCGTCGGCTGCGTTGTTACGGCAACGAACCTTTGGGAGCCAGGATCATGCGCGCTTTTCTCGTCCTGTTGGGCATCGTCCTCCTGCTGGCCGCCGGTGCCATGGCGATGGGCTGGATCAGCATCGACCAGACCCGCCCGGCCGTCGTCCAGGCGCCGAGCTTCCGTGCCGAAGGGCCCAAGGTTTCGGTCGGTACGACCCAGAGGACGGTCGAGGTGCCGACGGTGAGCGTCGAGAAGCCCGCCGATACGGCTCAGACCAACGCCCAGTAAGCACACCGAAGCGCCCTTGCCCGGATGACGGAGGCGGGGCAGGGAGGGGCGATGTTTCCACTCCCCGCCCCGATGCGCGCCGCGCTCGATGCCGCTATCCAGGCGGGGCTGGCGGGCGAGGTGCCGGTCGGTGCGGTGGTGGTGCGGGGCGGTACGATCATCGCGACCGGCGCCAATGCGCCCCGCCGCCTGCATGATCCCACCGCCCATGCCGAGATCCAGGCGATTCGCGCGGCGGCGCTGGCGCTGGGGCGGGACCGGCTGGAGGATTGCGACCTGTGGGTCACGCTGGAGCCCTGCGCCATGTGTGCGGGCGCAATCGCCCATGCCCGAATCGCCCGGCTCTATTACGCCGCAAGCGACCCCAAGGGCGGCGCGGTGGAACATGGCCCACGCTTCTTCGGCCAACCGACCTGCCACCACCGGCCAGAGGTGTACGCCGGGATCGGTGAGGGGGAGGCCGCTGACCTGCTCCGCAACTTCTTCGCGGTGCGACGATAGGGCAGCCTCAGGGGCGCTTGCGATTATGGAAGAGGCGAATCAGCAGCATCGCAACAATGGCGCTCACTCCGCCGACGATGCCCGCACGGAATGCGGAGTGGGGCGCGATATCCCATGCATCCAAGATCAGGAGCGCGGCAAAGACCAGTATCCCGGTCAGCAGCGCGCCAGTCCGCGTGACGGCAGAAGAATTCTTGTCCGGTCCTTGCGGCATGCGGCTCGTCTGCCCTTTTACGGAAAGAGTGATTCAACACGCGCCAGTAGAGTGTGTCCACCATGACGGAAGCATGACGGCCCGATGAAGTGGAAAGGCCCGGGCGATTTCTCGCCCGGGCCCCTTTCTCATATCCGCGAATTGCGAAACGATCAGCGCAGATCGCCCTCGCGGATCGGCACGATCTTGATCTCGACACGGCGGTTGGCGGCGCGGCCTTCCTCGGTGTCGTTCGACGCGATCGGCTGCGACTTGCCGAAGCCGCGCGTGCCGATGCGGGCGGGCTGGACGCCGCGCGACGCCAGATAGTCGGCGACCGACGTCGCACGCTGCTCCGACAGGCGCTGGTTGTACGCATCGCTGCCGGTCGAATCGGTGTGGCCGTACACGTCGATATAGGTCTGCTTATACTGGGAGAGGATGTCGGCGACCTGGTCCAGCGTCTGGCGGAACTGCGGCTGCACCTGCGCCGAATTATAGGCGAAGGTGATGCCCGATGGCAGGTTCAGCAGCAGATCGTCGCCCTGGCGGACCACCTGCACGTCGGTGCCCGCGGTGCGCGCGCGCAGGTCGCGCTCCTGCTTGTCCATATAGGCGCCGATGCCAGCCCCCGCGAGGCCGCCGATGCCGGCACCCAGGATCTTCTCGGTACGGTCGCGCCGCCCGCCGACCAGATCGCCCAGCAGATAGCCGCCGACCGCGCCGCCGATGCCGCCGATCGCGGCCTTGGACAGGCGCTGCTGCCCGGTTTCCGGGTCGGTGGTGCAGGCCGAGGTGGCGATGAGGGCGGACAGCGCGGCGGCGGTCAGGAATTTGGCGGGCAGTCGCATAAACATGATCCTTGTTAGTTTCGGACGGCGTCTCGACCCCCGGAACGCCGCTTCGGACCGCCTTGTTCCGCAGGTGAACTGAACGGAACATGACGACAGGAGTTGTCGAAGCCCTGTCCGGCCCGCTATGAGCACCCCATAACGATGGCAACGCTGCCCCCCTTTCCGTGGATCGACGTCCTCATCATTCTCGCGCTCGTCGCGTTGAATGGCGCATTCGCGATGAGCGAGCTGGCGATCGTATCGTCTCGCCGTGCCCGTCTGGAGGCGATGGCGCGCAGCGGACGTAAAGGGGCGCAGGCCGCGCTGACGCTCGCCGCCGATCCGGGCAAGTTCCTGTCGACCGTCCAGATCGGCATCACCCTGACCGGCATCATCGCGGGCGCCTATTCGGGCGCCAGCCTGGGCACGCCGACGGCGGCGCGGCTGGAGGCACTCGGCGTGTCGCCTTCGACCGCCGCGACCCTGGGCTTCGCGCTGGTCATCGGCCTGACCACCTATGCCTCGCTGATCCTGGGCGAACTGGTGCCGAAGCAATTCGCCCTGCGCAAGCCCGAGCCGATCGCCGCCTTCGTCGCGGTGCCGATGCGCTGGCTGGCGGTGGGCACCGCGCCGATCGTCTGGGTGCTCGATTCGACCAGCGGGGTGATCTTCAAGCTGCTGGGCCTGAACCGCGACAATGAGGATCAGGTGACGGCCGAGGAGCTTCACCTGATCGTGGCCGAGGCGTCCAAGTCCGGCGTGATCGAGGAGCATGAGCGCTCGATCATCTCGGGCGTGGTGCGGCTCGCGGACCGGCCGGTGCGCGAGGTGATGACGCCGCGCACCGAGATCGACTGGCTGGACTGTACGCTGGACGACGCGGCGATCCGCGCCAAGCTGCTGGAAAGCCCGCGCACCCGCCTGCCGGTGGGGGAGGGCTCGATCGACGCGGTGGTCGGCGTGGTACAGGCGCGCGACATCGCCATGGCGCTGTTCCGGGGTGAGCCGCTCGACCTGAAGCACCTGATGCGCAAGGCGCCCGTCGTGATCGACCGGATCGACGCGATGGACGTGCTGCTGGCGCTGCGCCAGGCCGAAGTGCCGATGGCGCTGATCCATGACGAGTACGGCCATTTCGAGGGGATCGTGACCCCGTCCGACCTGCTGGCCGCGATCGCGGGCGAATTTGCGTCCGACGCGGATCCGGGCGAGGCGCCCTCGGTGGTCGAGCGCGACGACGGTTCGCTGCTGGTCGCGGGCACCATGGCGGCGGACGCGCTGGCCGACCGGCTGGGCATCGATCTGCCCGACGACCGCGATTACGCGACCGTCGCCGGGCTGGCGCTGGCCGTGTTCCGCCACCTGCCGGGCGAGGGCGAGAGCTTCGTCGAACAGGGCTGGCGCTTCGAGGTGGTCGACCTGGACGGGCGGCGGATTGACAAGCTGCTGGTCAGCGAGGCTTGAGGTCTGGGCGAGGACGCTATCCCGCCCAGCGATACCGGACCAGCGCCATGACCAGCGCGAAGAGATAGGCGTAACCGAACCGGTCCAGCCGGACGAGGCGCAGCCCTTTGCGGCGGCGCAGACTGCCGATAACGGCCATGACCCCACCTGCGAGGATCGGCGTGACGATCAGGTTGATCCGACGCCAGTGCGGGTCGGTGATGGGGGAGTGGGGGAATAGCAGTAGGCTGATACCGCCCGTGATCAGACCCCATAGGGCGAAGCCTATCGTCGCGATCAGCGGGTTTCTCGGCTGCCGGAACGTTTCGCCCAAACTGTGCAGGCCTGCTTCGGCCGCCGTCTCAAACAGCAGTTGAAGCAGAAGTTCGCCGCCATATTGAATCAGGACTTCGAATAGAAATTCCATGCCGCCCCAGTCCCCTCGCGATTCAGATGAGGCTAAGGCGTGGCGGCGGCAGGACTCAAGCGGCCAATTCAATATTCCCCGACGCCACGACCCGCGAAAACAGCGGGAAGATGTGCTCGATGGCAAAGGCATGGAGTTCGGCCGAGCGCGAGGCGCAGGCGTCCTCGGCGATGACCACATCATAGGACAGTTCCCAGGCCGAGCGGGCGGTCGATTCGACGCCCATGTTCGTCGAGATGCCCGCGATCACCACCGTCCGTACCCCGCGCCGCCGCAATTGCAGGTCCAGGTCGGTGCCGGTGAAGGCCCCCCAATGATGCTTCAGCACCACGATGTCGCCGGGCTGGCGCAGGTCGGGGACGAGTTCGCTGAAGGCGGGCGGCGTGCCCTCTGGCGGCAGGCTGGGGCGGTCGGCGTTGAGGCTGGGCAGCGTCTCGGGCGTGAAGCCGACATGGACCAGCACGACCGGCGCGCCCGCCTCGCGAAAGCGGGCGGCGAGCGTCTTGGCGGTCGCGACCACCTCGTCGCCGGATCGCGGACCGCCCGCATGCGGTACGATGCCCTGTTGCAGATCGATGAGGATGAGGGCGGTGCTGCCGGGATCGAGCGTGGTCATACCGCCTCAACCGGCCGGGCGGCGGGGCGTTCCGTCAGAGGCGCCCGAACACCGCCTCGAACCCCGCACGGTCGCCCGCCGCCAGCAGTCGCGCCTGTTCCAGCCAGCGGTCGCGCGCCATGCGGCCCGAAAAGGCCCCCAGCTGCGCATCGAGCGCCTGTGCCTGTGCCTCGCTGAGCGCGGCCATGTCGCCGACCGTGGTGATGCCGTGTTCGGCCAGCTTCTGGGTCAGCTTGGGGCCCAGGCCCTTGAGCAGCGTGATCGGCTGATCTTCGGGGCGTGCCGGTTCGGCCGCGGATTCCGCAGGAGCGGGCGCGGCTTCGGCGGCCGGGCTGGCGGTCATCGGCGCAGCGGCGGCGACCGGCTCGTCGTTCAGCGGCTCGTCCGCGATCACCGGCTCTTCGGGCGCGCTGGGCGTCGGCATGACCGGCGTGGGGACGGGCGCTGGCGTCGGGGCCGGGGGCGGCGGCGGTGCGGCCGGAGCAGGAGCGGGCGTCGGCGCCGAAACCGGAGCTGGAGCCGGAGCCGGAGCGGGCGTCGGGCTCGCCTTGGGCTCGGTCAGCGAGGCTTCGCTGATCGGCTTGCGGTCGGGCTGGCGCACCGAGAGCCCGGCTTCCTGCGCATTTTCCTCCACCCGGCGCGCGGCCTGTTTGCGGCGGTGCTTCAGGCGCATCCCGACCACGATCATCGCGATCGCCGCCAGCGCGACGATGGCGAGCAGGACGAAATGGATGGTCGTGATGGCCGCCACGCCATCGGGGATGAGGCTTGTCGCCGGTGCTGCGGTCGTGTCGTTCATGGCGTTACCCTATTGTCCACCCATTGGCCCCGGGGCCCGCGTCGCGAACCCCAATCACTGGGATCAAGCCTCGGTTCCCGCTTCGCGCGCAACCTCGCGCCAGCCGATGTCGCGGCGGCAGAAGCCATCGGGGAAGCGGATCGCATCGACCGCGCGGTATGCGGCGGCCTGCGCCTCGCCCACCGTCGCGGCGCTGGCGGTCACGGCCAGCACGCGGCCACCGCCGGCGACCAGCTGTTCGCCGTCCATCCGGGTGCCCGCCTGGAACACCACCGCGCCGGTCGCCTCGGCGGCGTCGATCGCGTCGATGCTGCCACCCGCCTTGGGCGTGCCGGGATAGCCCGCCGCCGCCATGACGACGGTCAGCGCCGGGTCCTCCGAGAAAGCAGGCGCGGGCAGGTCGGCCAGCCGCCCCTCGGCCACCGCCAGCATCACCGCCAGCAGATCGCCCTGGAAACGCAGCATCAGTACCTGGCATTCGGGATCGCCGAAGCGGGCATTATATTCGATCAGCTTCGGGCCCTGCTCGGTCAGCATCAGCCCGGCATAGAGCACGCCGGAAAACGGCGTCCCCTCGGCGCGAAGCGTGTCGACGGTGGGGCGGACGATCCGGTCGATCGCCTGCCGCTCCAGCTCGGGCGTCAGGACGCGCGCGGGGCTGTAAGCGCCCATGCCGCCGGTATTGGGGCCGGTATCGCCGTCGCCGACGCGCTTGTGATCCTGTGCCGATCCGAAGGGCAGGAGCGCCTCGCCATCGGTCAGGACGAACAGGCTCGCCTCCTCGCCTTCCAGGAATTCCTCGATCACCACCTCGGCGCCGGGGACGGAGAACAGGTCGGTGATCGCGCCCTCGGCCTCGGCCTTGGTGAAGGCGACGGTCACGCCCTTGCCCGCCGCCAGGCCATCGGCCTTAATGACGACCGGCAGGCCGAAGGTGCCGGCAAGCGCGGTTTGCGCCTCCGCCAGCGTGTTCACGCGGACATAACCGGCGGTCGGGATGTCGGCGCGGCGGCACAGGTCCTTGGTGAAGCCCTTGGAGCCCTCCAGCTGCGCGGCGGCCTTGCTCGGCCCGAACACCGGGATACCCTCGGCGCGCAGCGAATCGGCCAGGCCATCGACCAGCGGTGCCTCGGGGCCGACCACGACCAGGCCCACGCCATGCTCCTTGACGAAAGCGACCACGGCGGCGTGATCGGTCGCGTTCAGCGCGACGCAGGTCGCGTGCGCGGCGATACCGGGGTTGCCGGGCGCGGCGTAGAGCGTATCTAACCCGTTCGACTGTGCCAGCTTCCACGCCAGCGCGTGTTCGCGGCCACCCGATCCCAGCAGCAGGACGTTCATGCCCGATCCTTATCCCTATGACGAAAGTTCGAGGCTGGTAGCCGAGGAGATCGCCGGCGACAACGCGCTCGCGCTATCGGTCGGCGAACTCAGCCTGAAGCTGAAGCGGATGGTGGAGGGCGAATTCGGCCATGTCCGCCTGCGCGGCGAGATTTCGGGCTATAAGCGCGCCACCTCGGGCCATGTCTATATGAGCCTGAAGGACGAGAATGCGGTCATCGACGCGGTGATGTGGAAGGGCGCGGCGAACACATTGCCCTTCCAGCCGCAGGACGGGATCGAGGTGATCGCCACCGGCCGCCTGACCACCTTCCCCGGTCGGTCCAAATACCAGATCGTCGTCGAGCGGATGGAGTTGGCCGGTGCGGGCGCGCTGATGGCGTTGTTCGAAAAGCTGAAGGCGAAACTGGCGGGCGAGGGGCTGTTCGCGCGCGAGCGGAAAAGCGCGCTTCCCTTCATGCCGCCGGTGATCGGCGTCGTCACCTCACCGACCGGCGCGGTGATCCGCGACATTCTCCACCGGCTGGAGGATCGCTGTCCGACCCATGTCATCGTCTGGCCGGTCAAGGTGCAGGGCGAAGGCTCGGCCAAGGAGGTCGCCGCCGCCATCCGGGGCTTCGACGCGATCGCGCCCGGCGGTCCGGTGCCGCGCCCCGATCTGGTGATCGTCGCGCGCGGTGGCGGGTCGATCGAGGATCTCTGGTCGTTCAACGAGGAAGTCGTGGTGCGTGCGGTGGCGGAATGCTCGATCCCGATCATCTCGGCGGTGGGGCATGAGACCGACACGACCCTGTGCGACTATGCCGCCGATTTGCGTGCGCCGACCCCGACGGCGGCGGCGGAGATCGCAGTGCCGGTGCTCGCCGACCTGCGCCTGACGGTCGCCAGCCATCGCCAGCGCACCGAGCGCTGCGTGCGCCGCTATGTCGAGCGCGGCCGCGAGCGGCTGGACGCGATGGCACGGCTGCTGCCCAAGCGGGACCAGTTGCTGGGGCCGCAGCGCCAGCGGGCGGACGAGGCGGGGGCGCGGCTGGATCGCGGGCTGGAGCGGCGGGTGACGCTGGCGCGCGGCGGGCTGGACCGGGCGGGCGCGGCGCTGCGCCCGGCGATCCTGGAGCGACAGGTCGAGCGCGGGCGCGACCGGCTGGCCTCGACCTGGCGGCTGGTCCAGTCGCTCAACCCCGACCGTATCTTGGAACGTGGCTATGCCCGCATCACCGCGCGACCGGGCGGCGAGACCCTGTCCTCGGCGGAGGCGGCGCGGGCGGCGGACACGCTGACCCTCCGGTTCCGCGACGGCACGGTGGACGTGGCGGTGGAGGCGGTCGGGCTTGAGCGGCCCGCCGCCAAAACCTATGACAAGCCCAGGCGGGAGCAGCAGCCCAAACAGGACAAGCCGGATCAGCCGACGCTCCTTTGACCGCGAAAGAGACCAACATGCTGATGTCGAACACCGATCGCCCCGCGCGGCTTCACTATATGGCCAATGGCTTTCGTGTCCTGTCGCCGGGCGATCATGTCGTCTGCGCGGTGACGGGGCGGCGCATTCCGCTCGAAGACCTGAAATATTGGAGCGCGGCGCGGCAGGAAGCCTATGCCGATGCGGAAGCGACCGCCAAGGTCCTCGCGCCGCAATGAAGGTGAGGGGCGTCGGGACGCTGGTGTTGGCGCTGACCGGATGCGTCGCGCCGGGTGAGCCGATGATGGCGCCGCCCACCGCATCGACGCCGCGCCCCGCGCCGCCCACCGTTGCCCCGCCCGTGACCCCGTTCCGCTGGACCGGACAGCTGAGCCAGGGCGGCCTGATCCGGGGGCAGGCGCCGACCGGCGCGGTATCGGTGGCGCTGGACGGACAGACCGTGCCGCTGGCCCCGGACGGTGCCTTCCTGGCCGGGTTCGACCGCGACGCCGGGCCGTCTGCCGAGCTGCTCGCGACCCTGGCCGACGGACGACAGGTGCGGCAGCCGCTGACCATCGCACCGCGCAATTGGCGGATCGAGCGGTTGAACACGCTGCCCAAATATCCCGTCCCCGATCCCGAGTTCCAGCGGCTGCGTCCCCCCGAACTTGCCCGGATCCGGGCCGCCCGCGCGCTGGTGACCGATGCGGAGGGCTGGCGCCAGGCGTTGCAATGGCCGGTGACGGGCCGCATCTCGGGCCTGTTCGGGGCGCAGCGCGTCTATCGCGGCGAGCCGGGCAGCTATCACTCCGGCACCGACGTCGCGGTTCCCACCGGCACCATCGTCCGCGCGCCCGCCGACGGCGTCGTGATCCTCGCCGCACAGCAGCCCTTCACGCTGGAGGGGCATCTGCTGATGCTCGACCACGGCCAGGGGCTGAACAGCGCCTTCCTGCACCTGTCGCGGATCGATGTCCGCGTCGGCGATCATGTCCGCCAGGGCCAGCCGATCGGCGCGGGCGGCGCCACGGGCCGCGCGACCGGCCCGCATCTCCACTGGAGCCTGCAATGGCGCGGTCGCAAGCTCGACCCGTTGCTGGTGACGGGGCCGATGCCGTGACCCGACCAGGTCAGCGGATGCGCTTGACCAGCACCGAGCGCCCGCCCGCGATCGATGCGCGATAGCCGCTGAGCGGCGCTTCCTTCAGGACGATCTTGTCGCCGGGGTCGGGGGGAAAGGTCAGGGCATCGATCGTCTGCCAGACGGAGCCATTGGCCAATTCCAGATTCCACCGGCCATAGCTGTTGGCTGCCTTCACCGACGCGATCTTGGTATCGATCTGGCGAACCTCGGTATTGTCGTCGTTCTTTCCGCCGCCGAACATGTCGCTCGTCGGGGTGGCGAGGCCGAACC
Organism: Sphingomonas sp. Xoc002; assembly: GCF_050408055.1. NCBI lineage: Bacteria > Pseudomonadati > Pseudomonadota > Alphaproteobacteria > Sphingomonadales > Sphingomonadaceae > Sphingomonas > Sphingomonas sp. Xoc002. The sequence goes on from NZ_CP191175.1 coordinate 312,665, forward strand.
GGGACTGCTTGCGGGCGATGACGGTCTTGCGGTCCATCACCATCAGCTCGCCGGACGCGCGGGATGCCAGGATGGTGGCAGTGGTGCGGTCATAGCATGCCAGGCGCGCGCTATCCTGGGCGATGGCCTTGCACCGGGACAATTCATCGACCTGGCGTACGGCGGCGCCATCCTGCGCACCGGCGGGAATGGCGGCCAGGATCGACACCGTTCCGACGAGCGCCATCAACCCGTTTCGCATCATGGTCAGTTCCCGCCTGCTCGACCGGAGCCATCCGAGACGGCCCGTTGTGCAAGATCGCGGCTCGCCTCGCGCTGACGCGCCCATTCCTCGCGTGTCATGCACAGCTTCTTGGCTTTCACGAAGGATCCCGTCTCGACGATACGGCGACAGATCGGCTTTTCGGCTGTCACCGGGTCGGCCGGGGGCTTTGCGGGCGTGGCTGCGGTCGAACTTTGCGCTGCCAAGGCCAGAAGCAGACCAAGCGTCATCATGCATCTCCCATTCCGGAGGCCGTTCGTACGCCCCCGGACGACGATATCCGTCCGGAACGCGGCATAGGCAATATGCTTCTTTTATTACCTGACCACGGTCGCGCGTCCCGCCCGCGGCTACGGAATGCGGTCCTGTTGCACTTATGCTACAACGCAGCAAAAAGGTCATAATCTTTCAAATGACGATTGTATAAGGTTTTACCAGCCGTTTAGGCTGCCCCCAGCAGCAGGGTTAACCTGCGCTAATGATCGGCCCGGTCAAACGGGCGACAAAAGGGGTAAGATATGAAGCAGTTCATGCGAGGCCAGTTGCTGGCGTCCAGCTTGCTGGCCGGAAGCGCCATTTTCGGCGCCGTTCCCGCTTTCGCGCAGACGACGGATCAGGCCGGCAATGCGCCGGTCGCCGCGCCGACCGCCGCGCAGGAGCCCGGTGTCCAGACCAACGAGTCCACCAGCTCCACCACGCAGGGCGGCGACGTCGTCGTCACCGGTACGCTGATCCGCAATCCGAACATCATCGCGACCAGCCCGGTGACCGTCGTCAGCCAGGAAGAAATCCGTCTGCGCCAGGTGAACGTGGCCGAACAGATCCTGCGCGAACTGCCCGGTGCGGTTCCCTCGATCGGTTCACAGGTCAATAACGGCAATGGCGGCGCTTCGTTCGTCAATCTGCGCGGCCTGGGCACCAACCGCAACCTCGTCCTGCTCGACGGCGCGCGCATCGCTCCCGCCAATCTGGGCGGCGCGACCGACCTCAACAACATCCCGCTGGCCCTGATCGAGCGCATGGACGTCCTGACCGGCGGTTCGTCGACGACATATGGCGCCGATGCGGTCGCGGGCGTCGTGAACTTCATCACCCGCAGCGATTTCTCGGGCGTCGACGTCGCGGTGACCGATCAGATTACCGGCAAGGGCGACGGCCACAGCTACCGCGCCGAACTGACCGTTGGTGCCAATATGGATGACGGCCGCGGCAACGCGGTGCTGAGCATCGGTTTCCAAGACCAGAGCCCGGTCTATCAGGGCGACCGTGACTATGGCGTCCAGTCGATCGATTCGTACAGCGGTGCGGCCGGCGGTTCGGGTACGACCATTCCCGGTCGCTTCTCGGTCGGAACGACCGGCACGCGCCAGATCAATCAGACCGGCACGGCACTTGTGCCGACCTATTCGCTGTTCAACTTCAACCCGTACAACATCTATCAGACGCCGTTCAAGCGGTTCAACATCTTCGGTTCGACCCGTTACGAGGTTTCGGATCACCTGGAATTCTACAGCCAGGCGATGTTCTCGAAGAACACCGTGTCGACGATCATCGCGCCGTCGGGAACCTTCGGCAATCCGCTGACCGTGCCGATCAGCAACCCGTATCTCGCGGGCGCGGTACGTGACAGCTTCTGCTTGAACGCGGTCGATGCCGATCCAAACACGGCGGGCCGTCAGGCGCCGACCCAGGCGCAGTGTAATGCCTATTATACGGCGACCAACCCGTCCGATGCGAACTACCGTACCTTCACGACGGCCGCATCGCGCCGCTTCGTCGAGGCCGGGCCGCGCATTTCGGAATACACCACGCAGCTGTTCAACATCCGCGCGGGCGTTCGTGGCAAGATCACCGAGAGCTTCAGCTACGACGTGTTCGGCACGTATGGCGAGAGCGAGAACACGCAGCGCCAGTCGGGCAACGGCCTGCTGTCGCGTCTGCAGCAAGCAACGCTGGCGACCAACACCACGACCTGCCTCACTGCGACCAACGGCTGCGTTCCGATCAACCTGTTCGGTCCGGCCGGCAGCATTACCGCAGACCAGCTGGGCTACATCCTCGGTGTGACGACCAGCAGCGGCGTCATGACCTCGCTCGGCACTCTGCGCGGCGTCGTGTCGGGTGACTTCGGCGTGTCGAGCCCGTTTGCAGACACCCCGGTGAGCATCGCGTTCGGTGGTGAGTATCGCAAGTATACCGCCCGTACGACCTCGGACACCGCCACCCAGACCCCGGCCGAAGTGCTGGGCAATGGTGGTGCGACGCCGAATGCCAGCGGTGCCTATGACGTCAAGGAAGGCTTTGCCGAACTGGTCGTGCCTCTCGTCGAGGACAAGCCCTTCTTCCGCAGCCTGACCTTGGAGGCCGGTGCTCGCTATTCGGACTATTCGCGTTCGGGCGGCAACTGGACCTGGAAGGCGGGCGGTAGCTGGGAGCCGGTGGCGGCGTTCAAGCTGCGTGGCCTGTATACCCGTGCGGTGCGCGCGCCCAACATCGGCGAGCTGTTCTCGCCAGCTGTGACTGGCCTCGACAACCTAGCGGTCGATCCTTGCGCGGGCGCGGCGCCGACCGCGAATGCGAACCTTCGTGCTGTTTGCATCGCTCAGGGTGCTCCAGCGGCCACGATCGGCAACATCAACCAGCCTTCGTCGGGTCAGATCAACACGACCGGCGGCGGCAACCCGAATTTGGGCGTCGAAACGGCCTCGACGGTTACGGTGGGTGCGGTGATCCAGCCGACCTTCCTGTCGGGCTTCTCGATGACGGTCGACTATTACAACATTAAGGTGAACAACGCGATCAGTTCGCCGACCGTGGGCGACGTCGTCAACGGTTGCTTCGCCAACCTGACCGCCGCCAGCGCGACCAGCGCGGCTTGCACCGGCATCCGTCGCAACCCGCTGACCGGTGGTCTCGATGGCAGCGCGGCAACTACGCTGGGTCTGCCGGTGCCGCTGGCCAACATCGGCCAGCTGCTGACCGACGGTATCGATCTGTCGGCCAATTACCGTCACAACCTGGGCTTCGGCAAATTGGCCCTAAGCTTTAACGGTAACTGGACCAGCCGTTCGAAGTTCAAGGCAACCCCGACCTCGGTCTATCGTGAGTGCACCGGCTATTATTCGGTGAACTGCGCTTCGATCCAGCCCGAATTCTCGTTCAATCAGCGCACCACGTTGAGCATCGAAAAGGTCGACCTGTCGGTGCTGTGGCGCTTCCTGTCGCCGACCAAGTATGAGCCGTTGGCGCTTGCCGACGACATTGCTTCGGGTGGTGGCCCGGTCGATGCGTATCAGCGGATCAAGGCTTATCACTATTTCGACCTTGCGGCGCAGTTCCAGGCGACCGATCGGTTCTCGCTGCTGTTCGCTATTCGCAACGTGTTCGATCGCAAGCCGCCATTTGTCGGCTCGTCGATCGGTTCGACCTCGTACAACAGCGGCAACACCTACCCGTCGACCTATGACCCGCTGGGTCGTCTGTTCTCGGTCACGGCACGCGTTACGCTCTGATCCGATAACAGGACTGCCTCATCAGGGCGGTGGCTTCGGCCACCGCCCTTTTTTTGTGCGTGTTCGGCAGGCGTGATCCATACGGGTCACCCGAAGCATCCGCGGATCGGGTGTCGCATCACTATTTTGGTCCCGACTTGGATGGGCGGGACACGTTTTGATCCCGCATTACGTCAAAAATATTGTCGCAAAATGTGTCAGGGATACCACGCCAACGACTCCCCACAATCGATATCATGACCTTGCGTAAGAGTGTATGTCCCATCCGTCATAGCGTAACGCCCGGTCGGCCGTTGCATTTTTCCCATCTTTACAATGGCACTGCTCCGTACCAATCAAGCAACATTCGGTTACGGAACGGAAATTCCGTTTCATGAAGTCAGGTAAACCGGCGAGCCGAAATCGGACGTCGGACGGGAAAAGGGGTATAGACCATGACCTATTCGTGGATGGGGCCGCGCAAGCTGGGCCTGTTGGCCACCGTTGCGCCGCTGTCGATGCTGTTGGGCGCGCCCGCGCTGGCGCAGAGCGTGCCGGCCGCCAATCAGAATGCCGAAGCCAATGCCCAGGTGGCGCAGGGCGCCGAACAGGCGGATGCGGGCACCGGCGGCGATATCGTCGTCACCGGCTCGATCATTCGCGGTGCCGATACCGGCGTGTCGCCGGTCTCGACGATCACCGCCGAGAATCTCGACGTGCGCGGCATCAACACGGTGCAGGCGGGCATCCAGGCGCTGGCTTCGAACAACGGCCCGGCGCTGACCAACTCGTTCACCGCCAATGGCGCCTTTGCGAGCGGTGCCTCGTCGGTGTCGCTGCGCGGCCTGTCGACCAACTCGACGCTGGTGCTGTTCGACGGCCTGCGCGCCGCCTATTACCCGCTGTCGGATGACGGCACGCGCAACTTCGTCGATCTGAACACCATACCGGACGACATCGTCGACCGCGTCGAAGTGCTGCGTGACGGCGCCTCGTCGAGCTACGGCGCGGACGCGATCGCGGGTGTGGTCAACATCATCACCAAGCGTTCGGTCAAGGGCGTGATGGGCCGCGCCGAAGCGGGTATCTCGCAGCGCGGCTACAACGCCAACCAGCGCGTCTCGCTGACCGCAGGCACCGGCGACCTGGATGAGCAGGGCTATAACGCCTATGTCAGCGGCTTCTATTATCGTTCGGAAGGCGTCCGCGCGAGCCAGCTGCCCGCTCCCTACAACACCAGCGACGAGCGTGGCATCTGCTCCAACCGCACCGGCTCGCTGGTCTGCGGTCCGAACAACATCGCCAACGGCCTGGACGCGAACAACCAGTTCACCAACGGCTTCGCGATCAACACGCCGAACTTCTATGTCCGCCCGGCGGATGCGACCAACACCACCGCGCTCGGCCGCTATCAGCTGCTGAACCCGTCGGCGGGCTGCCTCACCGGCAATCCGTACAACCCGACCGCGGCCGAACTGGCGCTTCCCGCCAACGCCACCGCACCGGGCACGGTCTGTCAGGTCGACACCCAGCGCCTATACGGCAACATCACCCCGGACATCGAGCGTGTCGGCGGTTCGGCACGCTTCACCGCGAAGATCGGTGATACGTCGGAAGCCTATCTGCAGGTCAATTTCCAGCAGGCGACGACCAGCTATACCGGCACCCCGACGGTGATCCGCGCCAATGCCCCCGCCGGTATCCTCTTCCCGCAATATTCGACGTCGCAGAACCCGACCTCGGCGATCGATCCCAACTCGGCGATCCTGGCGCTGCCGGTCTATGTGTGTCCGCGCACGACGGTCGGCGCGTGCAACGTGACCAACGGGACGCTGAACCCGAACAATCCGTTCGCCGCCGCAGGGCAGGTCGCGCGTCTGGTCGGCCAGCTGCCGAACAGCTTCGAATCGACCAACACCCGCAGCCGCGTCTACCGCGCCGCCTTCGGGATCAACGGCACGATCCTGAACGACGTCGACTATCGCTTCGATGCGACCGCGATGCACACCGATCTGCGCCTCGAGCAGAACGGCTATGTCTACATCCAGCACCTGCTCGATGTGATCAAGGACGGCAGCTACAACTTCATCAACCCGGGCCAGAACAGCCAGGCGACGCTGAACTATCTGACGCCGACCAACATCACCAACGACAGCTCGGACCTGCTCCAGGCGCAGTTCACGCTGGGCAAGGCGATCATGACCCTGCCGGGCGGCGACCTGCGCGTCGCGGTCGGCGGCTCGATCTTCTACGAAGCGATCGACGCACCCAGCGCCAATTCGGACGAAAACGGCCCGACCCAGCGCTATTTCCGCCTGAATGCGTTCGGCACCAAGGGCAACCGTACCGTCTCGTCGGCTTTCTACGAGGTCAACGCGCCGGTCGTCGATCAGCTGACGCTGAACGCCTCGGGTCGCTACGACCATTATTCGAGCGGTCAGAGCGCCTTCTCGCCGAAGTTCGGTGCGATCTTCAAGCCGATCCGCCAGGTGACGCTGCGCGGCACCTATTCGCGCGGCTTCCGCATCCCGTCCTTCGGCGAAGCGAACGCGCTGCCCACCACGGGGTACGTGACCCAGTCGCTGAGCAGCATCCCCGACGCCTTCCTGAGCCAGTACAGCATCAATCCGGGCGCGGGTCAGATCTGTTCGCAGAAGACGCCGACCAACTGCTCGGGCTATATCTCGAACTACTCGATCGGCCAGACGACGCTGGCATCGCAGGATCTGGCGCCCGAAAAGTCGCGCAGCTTTACCGCCGGTATCAAGATCGATCCGGTGCGCGGCCTGTCGCTGACCGTGGATTACTATAACATCCGCAAGACCGGGGCGATCACCACGCCCGACCTGTCGCCTGCGATCGCCGCCTATTATGCGGGCACCGCGATCCCCGGCGGCTTCACGGTCATCCCCGATGCGGTCGACGTGAACAACCCGAACGCCACGCCGAAGATCGCCTTCGTCCGTTCGCAGCTGATCAATGCCCAGACGATCAAGTCCGAAGGCATCGATTTCGGCATGAACGGCTTTTACGACTTCGGCTCGTTCCGCTGGAACACCAATCTGAACGCTAGCCTGATCCTGGAACTGAGCACGACGGTGGACGGCAAGCGCCAGACCTATGTCGACACGCTGGGCAACTTCAACCTGACGGCCGGTTCGGGCACGTTCGAGTGGAAGGGCAATTGGGTCAACACCTTCGACTTCGGCGACTTCGCGCTGACGGGGACGGTCAACTACACCTCGGGCTATGACCTGTCGGCCATGGACCAGGGCGACGCGTACAAGGATTGCGGCCAGGCCCCGGCCTATTTCGGCTGCCGCGTGAAGAGCTACATCACCGCGGACGCGAACGCGTCGTTCAAGGTCAACGACAAGTTCACATTCTATGTGAACGTGCTGAACGTCTTCAACCGCCTGCCCCCGGTCGATCCGGTCACCTACGGCGCGTATCTGTACAACGCGGTGCAGGGCGGCGACGGCATCTTCGGCCGCCAGTTCCGCGCCGGCGCCAAGTTCAACTTCTAACCCCAGGGTTCGCTTCGGCGAGCCTTACTTCGGGGGCGGTTCCTACGGGAGCCGCCCCCTGCTTTTTTGGGGGAAACAGGCTTTCCCAAAGTCAAATGCGCCGCGTCATCGTTATCGCGGCCGCTTGTGATGGCGAGACTCAACATTCCTGCAGCTGGTGATGTGCTGACATAATAAAGTAATACACAACTGTTGAGGATGTAGGCAGTGGTCTATTCTGGATGCTCAAGTTTAAAACAATCAATGCTGCGAGAACGGCGAAGTGTGACTTTAATGCAATCGTTGCTATAAAAATCGGATAATATATCAATTAATCTTTGAACAGTTTGTCACGTCCCTGACATAAGTTAGCACGTGTCCCATCCGAGGAGGGGGCATCGTGGCAGGGCCAAAATGGCCTGCAGAGGGGGAATGACGATGACGGAACAGGGGTTTTTTCCTAAGGCCATGCTGCGCCGCAGTGCCGCATTGCAGGCTTTGGCCATGCTGGGAGCCAGCGCAGGGGCTATCGCGATCTCCGCTCCAGCGGTCGCGCAGGATTTCACGCAGGTCAACGCGACCGGTAAGGTGCAGGGCACGGACGGTAAGGCGATCGCGGGGGCATCGGTTACGGTAACGTCGAACGCGCAAGGCTTCTCGCGCACGGTTCAGACCGATAACGAGGGTAACTACCGCGTCTCGGCACTGCCGATCGGGGTTTATACGTTCACCGTCGCGGCGCCGGGCTATGACAGCTTCACGGACGGTTCGGTCAACTTGAACCAGTCATCGGCGGCGAACCAGTTTACGTTGCTTCCGGTCGGTGCGTCGGCGGGCGGCGACATCGTCGTCACGGCAGGGCGTATTCAGATCGCCGACTTCGACCGCAACACGGTCGGCGCCGTGGTGCAGGTCGCGGATCTGGCGGCGCGCGTTCCCGTCAGCCGCGATCTGACCTCGGTCGTTCTGCTGGCGCCGGGCACGGCCGCCGGTGACTCGGCCTTCGGCAACCTGCCCGCCGTCGCAGGCTCGTCGGTTTCAGAAAATGCATTCTTTATCAATGGCCTGAATATTACGAACCAGCGGACCGGCCTTGGTTCGGCGGGGGTGCCGTTCGAATTCTACAACACCGTTGAAACCAAGATCGGCTCGATCTCGGCGGAATATGGTCGCTTTACGGGTGCGTTTATCAACGCCACCACCAAGTCGGGCGGCAACGAGTTCCACGGCGGCGTGCTGGTCAACATGGAACTCGACGCGCTGCGTGAAAACGCTCCGAACACGCTCTATGCGTGGAACCGGGATGACGTTCGCGAGAACAAGCAGGCGATTTTCAGCCTGTCGGGGCCGATCATCAAGGATCACCTGTTCTTCTACGGATTCTATCAGTCGAACAACTATAAATCTGAGGATACCGGCCTGGCGGCGAACGCCAATTCCTCAATCATCATTCGTAACGACCAAGGCGTGCAGACGGGCCGTCAAGCTATTCCGCCGTTCAGCACCGGTACGTTCCGCGATGTCTATCGCATCAATTCGCCTTCCTTCGGCGGAAAAATCGATGCGGTGATCGTCGATGGTCAGCGGTTGGAATTCACCTACTTCAACACGAAGAACCGGAGCACCACGACTCAGTATAACGTCGTGGACGCGCAAGGCGGTGCCTATGACAGCCGCGTCGATCCTGCCGGGCCACGCACGGGTTCCTTTGCTGGTCAGTCGTCGAACCTCGGCGGCGGTGAAAGCTATGTCGGGCGTTATACCGGTCAGTTCACCAAGTGGCTGACCCTCTCGGGCGCCTATGGCAAGACCAAGAGCCGTGGCATCAGCCTACCTTTCGATACGGTCAATCCTGGTATCAGTGACCAGAGCGGTCAGTTCACGCCTGTCCTGATCGGCAATCCTTCGGTCACCATCGCGACCAACAATGACGAGCGCGAGTTCTATCGCGGGGACGTCGACCTGTATTTCAACTTGGCTGGCGAGCATCACATTCGCGGCGGTTATGACCGCGAAATCCTGACATCGGTGGCGCAGACCAATTACACGGGCAATGTCTTCTGGACCTACTATAATTCCGGTCCGTCCGGGGACGTACGCGTCGCCACTCCGAACGTTCTGTATGTCGGCGGTCGTACGTACGTCACCGGTGGAACGTTCAAGTCGCGCAACGAAGCCTTTTATGTGCAGGATGCCTGGTCGGCTTTCGACAACCGCCTGACGGTCAATGCCGGCGTGCGCAATGATCGCTTCACGAACGACAATGTAGCTGGCGAAACCTACTACAAGTCGGGTGATCAGTGGGCGCCGCGCATCAGCGTCGCGATCGATCCGATCGGCGATCAGCGGACCAAGCTGTACGGCTTCTTCGGCCGCTACTATCTCCCCGTGCCGACCAATACCAATATCCGTCTGGCGGGTGCCGAACTCGACTACACCGCTTATTATCGTGCGACGGGTGTGGGTGCCAACAATGTCCCGATCCTGGGTTCACCCGCGAATTTCAGCGGGGGCGTACCTTGCCCCGGACCGACGCCTGGAGCGACCGGCAGTTCGAATAACTGCGAAGTCAATCAAGATGGCACGCCAGCGTCGACCGAATCCACCGTGGCGCGCAACCTCAAGTCGCAGTCGATGGACGAATACATCGTCGGCTATGAACAGCGTCTGGGGCAGCGTTGGAAGATCGGCGCGTTCGGCACCTATCGTAAGCTCAACGAGTCGCTGGAAGATATCGCCATCGACGCGGCCGTGAACAACTATTGCGCTCGCAATAACCTGGACTGCACACGTCCTGCTCCGACGACCGCCAACCCAAATAACAGGGTGCCGATCTGGGATGCATTCCACCAATATGTTCTTGCCAATCCTGGCTCGGCTTCGACTATCACGCTTGCGGATCCAGTGAACGGCGAAGCGACGGCCCGCACAGTCAATTTTACTGCTGCGGAACTTGGTTACCCGCGGGCACAACGTGTCTACAAGGCGGTAACTTTGCTGGTCGAGCGTGAGTTTGACGGTATCTGGAGCTTCGCTGCTAATTATACCTACGGCAAGAATATCGGTAATATCGAAGGCGGCATTCGTTCGGATAACGGTCAATCGGACTCTGGTCTGACGACCGCATTCGATCAGCCAGGTCTGACCGTGGCATCCTATGGCTATCTGCCCACGGATATTCGTCACAACTTCAAGGCGTATGGATCGTACAAATTCTCCGACTGGTTTACCTTCGGCGCGAATTTCAGTGCGTCGTCGCCGCGTCATTACGCCTGTCTCGGACGTGTGCCGGATCGGGTCGATCAGTATGCAGGCCGCTATGGTGCGGCAGGCTTCTTCTGTAACGTCGTCAACGGCCAAATCGTGACCAACCCGACGGCCGGTACCGGGACGCCTGCGCAAAGCACGTTGCAGCCTGTCCGTCGCGGCACGATGTTTACCTCGGACTGGCTGACCCAGACGAACGTCACCTTCCAGTTCAAGGTGCCGGTAGACACGTATGACGCCTTTTTCCGTTTCGACATTTTCAACTTGTTTGGCGAAAAGGCGCGGGTGGATTTCAACGAGTACGGCACGCAGGGCAACGGTGCGCCGCGTGGCGATTACGGTTATCCCACCCAGTATCAATCGCCGCGTTTCATCCGGCTTCAGTTCGGTGTGAACTTCTGACCCCAAGGTTCGCTTCGGCGAACCCTACTCGGGGCGGTTCCTTCGGGAACCGCCCCCTTTTTCGTGGGGTTCACCCCACCGACAGCGCCAGTTTCCCGTCGCCCTCGTCGACCGTCACGGTCGCGCCGTCCTTGACATGCCCGCGCAGGATTTCCTCGGCCAGCGGGTCCTGGAGGTGGCGTTGGACCGCGCGGCGCAGGGGGCGTGCGCCATAGACGGGGTCGTAACCCACCCGACCCAGCCATTCGCGCGCAGCGTCGGTCAGGTGCAGGCCGATCTTGCGATCCGCCAGCAGCTTGGCGACGCGGCCGACCTGGATGTCGACGATCGGGCCCATATGGCTCTGGCCCAGTCGGTGGAACAGGATGATCTCGTCCAGCCGGTTGAGGAATTCGGGGCGGAAATGGCCGCGCACGATCTCCATCACCTGCGGCTCGACGCTCTCGACGCTTTGTCCGTCCTCAACGCTCGCCAGATACTGGCTGCCCAGGTTCGAGGTCAGGATGATCAGCGTGTTCGAGAAGTCGACCGTCCGCCCCTGGCCATCGGTCAGGCGGCCGTCGTCCAGCACCTGGAGCAGCACGTTGAACACGTCGCCATGCGCCTTCTCCACCTCGTCGAACAGCACGACCTGATAGGGCCTGCGCCGCACCTCCTCGGTCAGGACGCCGCCTTCCTCATAGCCGACATAGCCGGGAGGAGCGCCGATCAGCCGGGCGACGCTGTGCTTTTCCATGAACTCGCTCATGTCGATGCGCACCATGGCCGAGGGATCGTCGAACAGGAATTCGGCGAGCGCCTTGGTCAGCTCGGTCTTGCCGACGCCCGTCGGCCCGAGGAACAGGAACGAGCCCAAAGGCCGGTTCGGATCCTGTAGCCCGGCACGCGCGCGGCGGACGGCGGTGGAGACGGCGCGGACCGCATCCTCCTGTCCGATGACGCGCTTGCCGATCACCTCCTCCATGCGGAGCAGCTTCTCGCGCTCGCCCTGCATCATCCGGTCGACCGGCACCCCGGTCCAGCGGCTGACCACGCCCGCGATATCGTCGGCGGTGACTTCCTCGCGCAGCATGGCGCCCTCGGTCGCGGACTGCGCCTCGGCTAGTTGCTTCTCCAGCTGCGGGATGCGGCCATAGGAGAGCTCGCCCGCTTTCGCGAGGTCACCGTTGCGCTGCGCCTGGTCGAGTTCGATGCGCGCCTGGTCGAGCTGTTCCTTCAGCTTGGCCTCGCCCGCGATCTTGTCCTTCTCGGCCTGCCAGCGCTGGGTCAGTGTGTGCGACTGCTCCTCCAGATTGGCGAGTTCCTCCTCCAGATGACCGAGCCGGTCGATGCTGGCGGCGTCGCTCTCGCGGCGCAGCCCCTCTCGCTCGATCTTCAGGCGCAGGATGCGGCGGTCGAGCGTCTCGATCTCCTCGGGCTTGGACTCCACCTCCATGCGGATGCGGCTGGCGGCCTCGTCCATCAGGTCGATCGCCTTGTCGGGCAGGAAGCGGTCGGTGATGTAGCGGTTGGACAAGGTCGCCGCCGCCACCAGCGCGCCGTCGGTGATGCGCACGCCGTGATGGAGTTCGTATTTTTCCTTCAGCCCGCGCAGGATCGAGATGGTGTCCTCGACCGTGGGTTCGCCGACGAAGACCGGCTGGAACCGCCGTTGGAGCGCGGGGTCTTTCTCGACATATTTGCGATATTCGTCGAGCGTGGTCGCGCCGACGCAGTGAAGCTCACCGCGCGCCAGGGCGGGCTTCAAGAGGTTGGAGGCGTCCATCGCCCCGTCGCCCTTGCCCGCGCCGATCAGCGTGTGCATCTCGTCGATGAACAGGATGATGTCGCCCTCGGCGGCCTTCACCTCGTCGAGCACGCCCTTCAGCCGCTCCTCGAACTCGCCGCGATATTTGGCACCGGCGATGAGGGCACCCATGTCGAGCGCCATCAGCTTGCGGTCCTTCAGCGTGTCGGGCACGTCGCCATTGGCGATACGCAGCGCCAGGCCTTCGGCGATGGCGGTCTTGCCGACGCCGGGTTCGCCGATCAGCGCCGGGTTGTTCTTGGTCCGGCGGGCCAGGATCTGGATGGTGCGGCGGATTTCCTCGTCGCGGCCGATGACGGGATCGAGCTTGCCGTCGCGCGCCACTTGCGTGAGGTCGCGGGCGAACTTCTTGAGCGCATCATAGCGGTCCTCCGCCCCCGCCGTGTCGGCGGTGCGGCCTTGGCGCAGCTGTTCGATCGCGCCGTTCAGGGCTTGCGGGTTCACCCCGCCCGCCGCCAGCGCCTTGCCTGCGGCCGTGGTGGAGGCGAGCGCCAGGGCCAGCAGCAACCGCTCGACGGTGACGAAGCTGTCGCCTGCCTTCTGCGCAACCTGTTCGGCCTGGTCGAGCACGCGGACCAGGTCGTTGTCGAGGCCGGGCGAGCTTTGTGCACCCGAGCCGGAGACGGCCGGAATACGGCTGAGCGCCGCATCGGTCTCGCGCTCGACGCGCTTGGCATCGCCGCCGGCCGCCTGGATCAGGCCGGACGCCATGCCCTGATCGTCCTCGATCAGCGCCTTGAGGAGGTGTTCGGGGGCGATACGCTGATGGCTGTTGCGGATCGCCACGGTCTGCGCGGCTTGCAGAAAGCCTTTTGCGCGGTCGGTAAATTTTTCGAGGTTCATCTGGTCTTCCTGTCGCTTTCCAGATCAGATGGTGTTGCATTTTGGCAACACAAGGGGTGGGCGGAATTTCCTGTCCGCAACATGGGATGGCCGTTTCGATAACGAAAGGGTCGAAAGACTTTCCTGCTGAAATCCATGCGTCACACCGGATTGCGGTCCGCCGCGCGGGCGCTATGCTCGGGCCATACACCTGAGTGGGGAGACTCAAAAAGATGCGTATCAAATCCGTGGCGCTGACCGGCGCCGCCGCCCTTGCGTTCGTCGTTCCGGGGCAGGCCGTTCTGGCCCAGGCCGCACCGAAGGCCGCAGCCGCCGCCAAGCCTGCGCCCGTCTCGGCGCTCGTGAAGGCGGTCGACATCCCCTATCAGACCTTCACGCTGAAGAACGGCCTGCGCGTCGTCGTCCATACCGACCGCAAGGCGCCCGTCGTGGCGGTCAGCGTGTGGTATGACGTCGGGTCGAAGCATGAGCCCAAGGGCAAGACGGGTTTTGCGCATCTGTTCGAGCATCTGATGTTCAACGGCTCGGAAAATGCGCCGGGCGATTTCTTCGCGCCGCTCAAGTCGGTGGGCGCCACCGATTACAACGGCACCACCTATTTCGACCGGACCAATTATTTCGAGACGGTGCCGACCGCCGCGCTCGACCGGGCGCTGTTCCTGGAATCGGACCGCATGGGCTATCTGCTCGGCGCGGTGACGCAAGGCGTGCTCGACGAGCAGCGCGGTGTCGTCCAGAACGAGAAGCGCCAGGGCGACAACCAGCCATATGGCCTGACCCAGTACAAGGTCCTGAGCGGCCTGTTCCCCGAGGGGCATCCCTACGCCCACTCGACCATCGGTTCGATGGCCGATCTCGACCAGGCCTCGCTGGAGACGGTGAAGGACTGGTTCCGCAGCCATTATGGCCCGAACAATGCCGTGCTGGTGCTGGCGGGCGATATCGATGTCGCCACCGCCAAGCCGCTGGTCGAGAAGTATTTCGGCGCGATCCAGCCGGGTCCGAAGAGCGTGTTGCCGACCGTCACCATCCCGACGCTGCCCGCGCACGTCAACGAGGAGATGAAGGACCGCGTCGCCGCCGTCATGATCAGCCGCAACTGGGCGGTGCCGGGGCTGAACGATCCCGAAACCGCCTCGCTGGTCGTGGCCGGTTCGATCCTGGGCGGGCTCGCCTCGTCGCGGCTCGACAATATCCTGGTGAAGCAGGAAAAGCTGGCGGTGCAGGTGTCGGCGGGCGACCGTCCCTTCTCGCAGGTCGGCATGTTCAACATGATGGCGATCGTCCGTCCCGGTGTCGATCCGGCGCTGGTCAACAAGCGGATGGGTGAAATCCTCGCCGACTTCCTGAAGAACGGCCCGACCGCCGATGAGGTGCAGCGCGCCGTGACCCGTTTCGTGTCGGGCCGCGTCCAGGGGCTGGAGTCGGTCGGCGGCTTCGGCGGCAAGGCGGTCGCGCTGGCCGAGGGCACGCTCTACTCGAACGATCCCGGCAAATATAAGAAGCAGCTGGAAGGGATCGCCGCGCAGACCCCCGCGACCGTCAAGGCGGCAGCCGACAAGTGGCTGTCGCGCCCGGCCTATACGCTGACCGTCGTACCGGGCGCGCGGGACGCCTATGAGGAAGCCAAGGTGCCGCCGCGCGCCGATGTGCCCGCCGCCCCGGAACAGGCGCCCAAGGGCACGCGCGGGGCCCTGCCCGATGTCGGACAGGTCAAGCCGCTGAGCTTCCCCGCCGTCCAGCGCAGCCGCCTGGCCAATGGCATCGAGCTGATCTACGCCCAGCGCACCGCCGTGCCGGTCACGCAGATCGCGACCTCGTTCGATGCCGGTATCGCCGCCGACGTGCCCGGCAAGCTGGGCACGCAGCGCATGGTGCAGGCGATGCTCGACGAGGGCACGACCCATCGCAACACCATCGCCATCGCCGAGGAGCAAGAGCGGCTGGGCGCCTCGATCGGGTCGAGTGCGACGAACGACCGCACCGTCGTCGGCCTGGACGTGCCGAGCATCAACCTGGCCCCCGCGCTCGACCTTTATGCCGATATCCTGCGCAACCCGGCCTTCCCCGATCCCGAACTGGCGCGGGTGAAGGCGCAGACGCTGGCGGGCATCAAGCAGGAACTGACCAGCCCGCAGGGGCTGGCGGGCCGCGTCCTGCCGCCGCTCGTCTATGGGCCGACCAGCCCCTATGCCAAGGCGCAAGGGGCGGGCGATCCGGCGGCGGTCGCGGCGATGACCCGCGAGCAGCTGATCGCGTTCCAGCAGGCGTGGCTGCGTCCCGACAAGGCGAAGATCTTCGTCACCTCGGACCGTCCGCTGGCCGAGGTGAAGGCCGCGCTCGACCGGGTGTTCGGCGACTGGAAGGGCACCGGCACGGCGGGCGTGAAGAGCTTCACCGCGGGCCAGCCCTCCGCGCCGAAGATCGTGCTGGTGAACCGGCTCGACAGCCCGCAGTCGATGATCATGGCGGGCGCGCCGACCGCGCTGAAGGGGGTGGACGACCTGCTGCTCCAGAACACGGCGAACGACGCGTTGGGCGGCAGCTTCCTCAGCCGCATCAACACCGATATCCGCGAGACCAAGCACTGGTCCTATGGCGTGCGGGGCGGGTTCCAGACCTCGGAATTCGCGGCGCCCTATATCATGTCGGCGCCGGTTCAGGCGGACAAGACCGGCCCCTCGATCGACGCGCTGCGCACCGATGTCACCGAGTTCCTGACCACCAAGCCGATGGACCAGGTCGAATATGATCGCGCGATCACCGGCGCGATCCGCTCGCTGTCGGGCAATTTCGAAACCTCGGATGCGGTGCTGTCGGCGATGCAGGCCAACGACCTGTATCGTCGCCCGGACAATTACTATGCGACGATCACCCAGCGTTATCAGGCGATGACCCTGCCGGAGCTGAACAAGTCGATCCAGACGGCGTTGAACCCCAAGAGCTTCGTCTGGGTGGTGGTCGGCGATGCCAAGACGGTCAAGCCGCAGCTCGATACGCTCGGCCTGCCCGTCGAGGTGGTCGAACCGTCGGCGATCGTCGCGACCGCCCCGGCGGCACAATAAGGGAGAGTGAGAATGGCGGATATCGACGGAACCTGGGACTGCATCGTCAAGTCGCCGCTGGGCGACCAGGAAATGACGCTGACGGTCACGACCGAGGGCGACCGCTTCACCGGTTCCGGCGGCGGCCAGATGGGCGCGATGGAGATTGAGGGCGACGTGTCGGGCAATACGATCACGTGGAAGATGTCGATCTCCTCGCCGATGCCGATGACGCTGGACTGCGAAGCGACCGCCGATGGCGACACGCTGACCGGCTCGGTCGGTGCGGGCGCGTTCGGCAGCTTCCCGCTGTCCGGCACGCGCGCGGGCTGATCTTCGCGCCTTGAGATGGGGAAGGGCGGTGCGTCGGATGACGGGCCGCCCTTTTTCTTTGGGGCTGAGCCCAGTCGAAGCCCACGCGATGACGCCAACGACATAACCGGTTCATTTCCCGCCAAATCCCGTTACGCTGCCCCCGAAAACCAAAAAGGGGACCAGCATGATAGACCGGCGACATTTCCTGGGCGGATCGGCGGCACTCGCCGTGGCGGCGGGCAGCGAGGGCGTCGTTGCACAGAATACGCCGTCCACCCAGCTGACCGCGCTGTTCGACACGCTGGTCCAGGAACAGCTCCGCCGCAGCCCCGAAGCCGCGACCAATCTCGGTCTCGACACCGGCGCGAATGCCGATCTGCGCAGCCGACTTTCCGATCAGTCGCCCGCCGGAATCGCGGCGGCGAAGGCCGCGACCCAGGCCGATCTGACCCGGTTGCAGGCGATCGATCCCGCCGCCCTGTCGCCCGAGGAGCGGATCGACCTGGAATCGATCCTCTATACCCGCCGTTCGGCCCAGGCCGTGCAGGCGTTCGATTTCGGCGGCAGCTCCTACGGCCCCAGCCCCTATGTCGTGTCGCAGCTGTCGGGCGCATATCAGTCGGTCCCCGATTTCCTCGATACCAAGCACAAGATCGCCAGCGCGGGCGATGCTGACGCCTATCTGATGCGGATGCGCGCCTTTGCCCGGCAGATCGACGCGCAGACCGACCGGATGCGCCATGACGCGGGGCAGGGCGTGGTGCCGCCCGACTTCATCCTGGACCTCGCGCTCGAACAGATGGGCAAGACGCGCCAGCCCGCCGACCAGGCGCTGGTCGTCCAGTCGCTCGCGCGTCGCACGGCCGAAAAGGGCCTGGGCGATCGTTACGCCGCACAGGCCGGGACGATCTACGACGCCGAGGTGCTGCCCGCGCTCGACCGCCAGATCGCCTATGCCAAAGCGCTTCGGGCCAAGGCGACGCATGACGCGGGCGTCTGGAAACTGCGTGACGGCGCGGCCTATTATCCCGTGGCGCTGAAGGCCAATACGACGACCAGCTTCTCGCCCGATGAGGTGCACCGCTTCGGCCGCGAGCAGGCGGCGATGCTGTCGGCGCGGCTCGACGCGCTGCTCCGGAAGCAGGGCTATACCAAGGGCAGTGTGGGGCAGCGCATGGCCGCGCTCTACAAGAATGCCGACCAGCTCTATCCCAATACCGATGAGGGCAAGCGCGCGGCCATCGCCTATTGCAACGCGCGGCTGGACGCGATCCGCACCCGCCTGCCCCAGGTGTTCGAGCGCATCCCGCCCTATGGTTTCGAGGTGCGCCGCGTGCCGCCGCAGACCGAGGCGGGCGCGGCGGCGGCCTTTGCGCAGGCTCCCGCGATCGACGGCTCGCGCCCCGGCCTCGTCTATTTCAACCTGAAGGACAGCGCCGACTGGCCCAAATTCTGCCTGGCGACGACCGTCTATCACGAAGGGCTGCCGGGCCATCAGATGGAGAGCGGCCTTGCGCTGTCGAACACGCGCCTGCCGCTGATCCGCAAGATCAACGGCTTTTCGGGCTATGGCGAGGGCTGGGCCCTCTATGCCGAGCAGCTGGCGGACGAGATCGGTATGTATGACGACGATCCGCTGGGGCAGCTGGGCTATCTGAAGTTCCTGCTGTTCCGCGCCAATCGCTGCGTCGTCGATACCGGCCTGCACCATTTGCGCTGGACCCGCGAACAGGCGATCCGCCATTTCGTCGAGGCGGAAGGCGAAGCGGAGGGCTTCGCCACCCGCGAGGTGGAGCGTTACTGCGTCAATCCGGGCCAGGCGGCGAGCTACAAGCTCGGCCATTCGGTGTTCGTCGACATTCGCGATTCCGCCAAGACGCAAAAGGGCGACCGTTTCGACCTGAAGGCGTTCCACACCGCCGTCCTGCGCCATGGCCGCGTACCGCTCGACGTGTTGCGCCGTGTCGGGGAGGAATGGGCCAAGGCTTGACCGCAATCAGCATCGCGGTGATCTTCCTGAGCGGGAGAATATCGCGATGCAGGTCAGGGCTTCGATCGGGCCGGATGGCGGGCGGCGGCGGACGGCCGTCATCGCCACGGCAATGGTTCATGCCGCGTTCTTGGCGCTGTTGCTCTGGGGGGCGCCACGGCCCTCGACGAGTCCGACCGAACACCCTGCGCTGATCCTGTTCGACCTGCCGGACCCGCCGCCCGTTCCCGTCACGCCGCCGCCGGTCGCCGCCCAGCCGGTCAAGCGGGAGAGCGCGGTCCTTCGCCCCACCGCCGGGGGCGGATCGCCGCGTCCGACAAGGGCACCGATGGCCGAGCAGGCGGCACCGGCCGCTGCCGCGTCGGCGCGGTTCGATCGGGTCGATCGGCCCGCCCCCGCTGCGGAGTTCAGCACCGACCTGCCGCTGCGCGCCGGGACGGCGGCGTCGGATGGCCGGGGCGTCGGTATCGCCAGTGGACGCGGCACCGGCGGCGAGGGGCAGGGGACCGGCAATGGACGCGGTGATGGCGATGGACCGGGCGAGGGGAGGCTTCGCTTCGCGCTGGCCGAGTGGATCGAAAAACCGCCCCAGGACCTGATCGACGAGGCCTTTCCCGAAAGGGCGAGAAACGGCGGGGTCAGCGGCATGGCGGTCCTGCTCTGCTTCGTCCCGACGCCCGGCCAACCCAAAAGCTGTTCGATCGCCGCCGAACGGCCAAGAGGGAGCGGTTTCGGTCCGGCGGCGCTGGGACTTTACCGGAAATTCCGCATCCGCCCGGTGATGAAGGGCGATGAGGTCTATCAGGCCCAGGTGCTGGTGCCCGTGACCTTCGATGTCAAAAAACGACCCTAGCGACCGGGCTCACAGCAAGATGGCAAGCGATGAATTCACCCCTCCGCTGAAGGGGAGGGGCATGTGTCGGTTCAATGCGATGTGATCACAATCTAACGCAGCACCCGCGTGATATGCCCCATCTTGCGACCGGGCCGTGATTCGCCCTTGCCGTAGAGGTGCAGATGCGTGCCCTTTTCGGTCAGCGCGGACTCCCACGCATCGTCGCCGATCAGGTTTTCCATCTGCACCTGCGCGCCGGTCAGCGACGTATCACCCAGTGGCAGGCCGCAGATCGCGCGGATATGATTCTCGAACTGCGAGGTTTCGGCACCCTCGATCGTCCAGTGGCCCGAATTGTGGACGCGCGGGGCCATCTCGTTGAAGACGGGGCCGTTCTCGGTCGCGAAGAACTCGCAGGCCAGCACGCCGACATAGCCCAGTTCCTCGGCGATGCGGATGGCGAGCGCGGTCGCTTCCTCGGCCTGCGCCGCGATCTCGGCCGGGGCGGGCAGAGTGGAGGTGCGCAGGATCGCGTCGCGGTGGACATTGTGCGGCGGGTCGTAGCGGACCGTCCCGCCGTCCGGTCCCCGCGCGATCAGGATCGAGAATTCGTGGCTGAAGTGGATGAACCCCTCCAACACGGCGGGGCCGCCGATCGCCTCGAACGCGGCAGGTGCCTCGGCGATGTCGCGGATCAGCACCTGACCCTTGCCGTCATAGCCGAAGCGCGTGGTCTTCAGGATCGCGGGGCAGCCGATCCGCTCCAGCGCAGCGGTCAGGTCGGCGGCGCAGTTCACCTCGGCCCAGGGGGCGGGGCGCCCGCCGACCTTCTCGACGAAGCTCTTTTCCGCAATCCGGTCCTGCGCGACGCGGAGCGCGGCCGGAGCGGGGTGGACGGGCAGCCGCTCTGCCAGCCATTCGACCGGCGTCACGTCGACATTCTCGAATTCGTAGGTCACGACGTCGCAGGCGGCGACGAAATCGGCCAGCACCACCTTGTTGTGGTAATCGGCGCGGGTCAGCGAGGACGCGGTCTGCGCCGCGACGCTTTCCTCATCGGGGGCCAGCACATGGGTGCGATAGCCGAGCTGTGCCGCGGCCACCGCCAGCATCCGGCCCAGCTGGCCGCCGCCCAGAATCCCGATCGTCGAACCCGGCTTCAACATTGGCTTACCCTTGCGGATCGTTGGCGACGCTGTCGGTCTGGCGCTGGCGCCACGCCTTCAGGCGCTCGGCAAGGCCCTCGTCGGACAGCGACAGGATCGAGGCGGCGAGCAGGCCCGCATTGATCGCGCCCGCCTTGCCGATAGCCAGCGTGCCGACGGGAATGCCGCCGGGCATCTGGACGATCGAGAGCAGGCTATCCATGCCCTTCAGCGCCTTGGACTCGACCGGCACGCCCAGCACCGGCAGATGCGTCATCGACGCGGCCATGCCGGGCAGATGCGCGGCACCGCCCGCGCCCGCGATGATGACCTTGATCCCGCGATCGGCGGCGCCGGTGGCGTAATCGTACAGGCGCTGCGGCGTGCGGTGCGCGGAGACGACGCGCGTCTCATGGTCGACGCCCAGCGCCTCCAGAGTCTCGGCGGCGTGCCGCATGGTTTCCCAGTCCGACGTGGACCCCATGATGATCCCGACCGAAATCATATCCGCTGTTCCGCCCTAGCCCCTTTGGCCCCGTCGCCGGGGAAGCGGGCTGACTAGCGGCACGCGGCGAGGGGGGCAACCGTCCCTATACGTTTCCGTATATTTGCGGGCGTTTTTGGCTGGACTCGGGGCGTGGGCTTCGACTTCGCCATTCCTCCCCTGCAAGGGGAGGGGGACCATGCGAAACATGGTGGAGGGGTGTCGCCCTCTCGATAGCGGGACACCCCTCCGTCAGTCCTTCGGCCTGCCACCTCCCCTTCCAGGGGAGGAATGGAGGCCGAACATTCTCACCGCTCCGACAGATAATAGCGGTCGGTCGGGGACAGGTCGTCGGCCAGTTCATAGACGATCGGCTGGGCGGTCGGGATTTCCAGGCCGGTGATCTCGTCGTCCGGGATGTTCGACAGATGCTTGACCAGTGCGCGCAGCGAGTTGCCGTGCGCCGAGATCAGCACCCGGTTGCCGTCGCGCAGCGCAGGCGCGATACGTTCTTCCCAATAGGGCAGGACGCGGGCGATCGTGTCCTTCAGGCTTTCGGTCTGCGGCACGTCGATGCCCTTGTAGCGGATATCGTTCGACACATCGAACTCGCCGCCCGCCTCGGCCGGGGGCGGGGGCACGTCGAAGCTGCGGCGCCAGATCTTCACCTGCTCGTCGCCATGCTTGGCCGCCGTCTCCGCCTTGTCCAGGCCGGTCAGCCCGCCATAGTGACGCTCGTTCAGCCGCCAATGCTTCTCGGTCGGCAGCCAGAGACGACCCATGGTCTCCAGCGCCAGGTTCAGCGTCTTGATCGCGCGGGTCTGAAGGCTGGTGAAGGTCAGGTCGAAGTCGAGGCCCTTCTCGGCCATCATCGCGCCCGCCGCGCGCGCTTCGGCGGCACCCTGCGCCGTCACGTCGACGTCCCACCATCCGGTGAAGCGGTTCTCCAGGTTCCAGGCGGACTGGCCGTGGCGGATCAGGACGAGCTGGGGCATGGAAACTCCTTATATGTGATGCTGCCCGCATAAAGCGGCGGGCACGCGGGGTCGAGTTTTGCTGTAACGGGCGGGGTCAGCCGCGAAAGCGGGATTGCGTCGAAGCGGGATTGGCCTTCAGCACGCGGCCCATCCGGGTCGGCCGGTCGAGCAGTTCGCCGCCGCAATCGGGGCAGGTCTCGTCCAGCTCGTCGGCGCATTCCGCGCAATAGGTGGATTCGAGCGAGCAGATGAATGCACCGCCCTGCGATGGGGGCAGGTCCGCGCCGCAACGCTCGCAATCGGGACGCATCTCCAGCATCAGGCGGCCACCTCGCGCACCACGTCGCAGATGCGGTCGACAAGGGTTTCGACCTGGCGCTTGTCCTCGCCCTCGGCCATCACGCGGATGACGGGCTCGGTGCCCGACGGGCGGATGACCAGGCGGCCGCGCCCGGCCAGTTCAGCCTCGGCGGCGGCGATGACGCCCTGAACCTTCTCATGCTCCAGCGGCTTGCCGCCCGCGAAACGGACATTCTTGAGCAACTGCGGCAGCGGATCGAAGCGGTGCAGCACCTCGCTGGCGGGCGCGCCCGCGCGCTTCAGTTCGGCCAGCACCTGGAGCGCGGCGACCAGACCGTCGCCGGTGCGGGCATAGTCGGACAGGATGATATGCCCCGACTGCTCGCCGCCGACATTATAGCCGCGCGTGCGCATCGCCTCGAGCACATGGCGGTCGCCGACCTTGGTGCGGATCAGGCCCAGCCCCTGTGCGGCCAGATGCCGCTCCAGACCCAGATTCGACATGACCGTCGCGACCAGGCCGCCGCCCGCCAGGCGTCCTTCGCGCGCATAGCTGGTCGCGATCATCGCCATCAGCTGGTCGCCATCGACCACCGCGCCGGTCTCGTCGACGATGATCAGCCGGTCGGCATCGCCGTCCAGCGCGATGCCGATGTCGGCACCGCTGGCCACCACCGTCTCGGCCAGCGTCTGCGGCGCGGTCGAGCCGACGCCATCATTGATGTTGGTGCCGTTGGGCGTCACGCCGATCGCAACCACGTCCGCGCCCAGTTCCCACAGCGCGGCGGGCGCGACCTTGTAGGCGGCGCCATTGGCGCAGTCGATCACGACACGCAGGCCGTCCAGGCGCAGCGCCTGCGGGAAGGTGGACTTGGCGAAGTGGATATAGCGACCGGCGGCGTCGTCGACCCGGCGCGCACGGCCGATCTTGCCCGAGGGGACCAGCGGCACATTCTGCTCGATCAGGTCCTCGATCGACTCCTCGGCTTCGTCGGACAGCTTGTAGCCGTCCGGGCCGAACAGCTTGATGCCGTTGTCGGCAAAGGGATTATGGCTGGCCGAGATCATCACGCCGATATCGGCGCGCATCGAATGGGTCAGCATCGCGACCGCGGGCGTCGGCAGCGGCCCGAGCATGACGACATCCATGCCGACGCTGGTGAAGCCCGCGACCAGCGCCGATTCGAGCATATAGCCCGACAGGCGGGTGTCCTTGCCGATGACGACGCGGTGGCGGTGGTCGCCGCGCTGGAAATAGGCACCGGCGGCCATGCCGACCTTCATCGCCATCTCGGCCGTCATGACCGCGCCGTTGGTCGCGCCGCGAATGCCATCAGTGCCGAAATATTTTCTTGCCATGCGGCCAAGTCCCTGCCGGATTAAGAGGATGTGGAACAATCAGGTTGCGCGTATCCTTTAGCGCGACCTTGGCCAAAGCTCCAAATAGGCGAGAACCATCCATGTCGCGCGCGACCCTGATCCTTCTTTGCCTTGCCACCGGTCTGCTGATCGGCGTGGGGGCGGCGACGCTCGCCCCCTCGATGGCGGCGGGCGCGGTGTTCGTCGCGCGGCCGGTCGGGACCTTGTGGCTGAACGGGTTGCAGATGACGGTCATCCCGCTGGTCGTCACGCTGTTGATCACCGGCGTCGCCTCGACCGCGCAGGCGGCACAGGCGGGGCGGATTGCGGGGCGGGCGATCATGACCTTTCTGGTGCTGGTCACATTGACCGCGACGATGGCGGCGCTGGTCACGCCCGCCCTGCTGCACCTGTTGCCCATCCCGCGCGAGGCGGCCGCCGCGCTGAAGGCGGCGCTGGGCCATGCCGAGCCGGTCGCGCCGCCGCCGCCGATCGCCGAGTTCGTGACCGGCATCGTGCCGACCAACATCTTCGCCGCTGCCACCAACAATGCGCTGTTGTCGCTGATCCTGTTCACCCTGGCCTTCGCTTTTGCGATCACCCGGATCGAGGGTGAGGGGCGGGCGATGCTGCTGCAATTCTTCACCGCGATCCGCGATGCGATGCTGGTGCTGATCGGATGGGTGTTGTGGCTGGCACCTCTGGGCGTCTTCGCGCTGGCTTTCGTCGTGGGCGCGACGGCGGGGGGCGGGGCGTTCGGGGCGCTGGCGCATTACATCACGATCATCGCCAGTATCGGCGTCATCGTGATGCTGATGGCGTACGGCGTGGCGATGCTGGCGGCGCGGGTGCCGCTGTCGCGATTCGCCCGCGCGCTGGCCCCGGCCCAGGCGGTCGCCATCTCGACCCAGAGCTCGCTCGCCAGCCTGCCCGCGATGATCGAGGGGACGAAGACGCTACGCATCGCACCGGCGACCGCAGGCCTCGTCCTGCCGATGGCGGTGGCGATGTTCCGGGGGACCCAGCCCGCGATGAACGTCGCGGTGGCGCTCTATATCGCCGACTGGTTCGGCATCGTGCCCGGCATGGCCTCGGTCGCCGCCGCCGTGGTGGTCGCGATCCTGTGTTCGCTGGGCTCGGCCAGCCTGCCGTCGCAGATCACCTTCTTCGCCTCGATCGCGCCGGTCTGCGTCGCGCTGGGGGTGCCTGCCGCGCCCTTGGGGCTGTTGATCGCAGTGGAGACGATTCCCGACATCTTCCGGACGCTGGGCAATGTCAGCATGGACCTTGCCGCCACCGCGACCGTTTCCCGGGGCAGCCGCACCATCGACGAGGACGTCTCATGAAGTATCGCACGCTCGGCCCCGATTTCGAGGTTTCCGCGCTCGGCCTCGGCTGCATGCCGATGGCCGGTGTCGGCCGGAACATGTATGGCGAGGCGAACGAGGCGGAGAGCATCGCCACCATCCACCGCGCGATCGAACTGGGCGTGACCCTGTTCGACACCGCCGAAATCTATGGCCCGCTGGTCAATGAGGAACTGGTCGGCCGGGCCATTCGCGGCAAGCGCGATGCGGTGGTGATCGCGACCAAATTCGGCTTTCGCTATGACGAGAACGGCATGACCGGCGTGGACTCGACCCCCGCAAACGTCCAGCGGGCGTGCGAGGGGTCGCTCAAGCGGTTGGGCGTCGAGACGATCGACCTGTTCTACCAGCACCGCGTCGACCCCAATGTCCCGATCGAGGAGACGGTCGGCGCCATGGGCCGCCTGGTCGAGCAGGGCAAGGTGCGGCGCCTGGGCCTGTCGGAGGCGAGCGCCGAGACGATCCGCCGCGCCGCTGCTGTCCACCCGATCGCGGCGGTCCAGTCGGAATATTCGCTGTGGGAGCGCGATGTCGAAGCGGACATCCTGCCCGTGGTACGCGAACTGGGCATCGGCTTCGTGCCGTACAGCCCGCTGGGGCGCGGGTTCCTGACCGGGCAGATCACCCGGCGCGAGGACCTGCCCGAAGGGGATTATCGCCTGGGCGATCCCCGCTATTCGGAAGAGAATTTCGACCGCAATCTTCAGATCGTCGAGGTGGTGAAGGGAATCGCCCCCGCGCATGACGCCAGTGCGGCGCAGGTGGCGCTGGCGTGGCTGCTGGCGCAGGGCGACGATATCGTGCCGATCCCCGGCTCCAAGCGACGCGCAACGCTGGAGGACTCGATGAAGGCGGCGGAATTGACGCTGTCGGCGGAGGACCTGGCGAAGCTGGAAGAAGCCTCGCCGCGCGGTGGAACGGCGGGACCGCGCTACGGCGAGCGGGCGATGGCGATGACGCGGCTCTGATTTTGGTTCGCGCGGAGGCGCGGAGACGCGGAGGGGGCGTATCCGGCCGTTAGGCTGGCCTAACACTATGACGGTGCGGCAAAGCCGAACGCCGAAATGCGCTGAAGCGTTGAAGCGCGCCCGAACCTCTCTGTGTCTCCGCGCCTCCGCGCGAACCAAAAAGCCGGTCTGCCGCTCGAAGCGACGGACCGGCCCTTCGTTAGAGCGGCTTCTGCTCCAGCCGCGTATCGATGCCTGCCGCCGCCGGTTCGGCCAGTTCATTGTCCCCGGCCAGCGCGGCTTCGGCCTTCAGCAGGTCGAGGTGCATCAGCTTGGCGATGAAGGGCGATACGACCAGCACGACCACGCCGATGCCGATCGAGAACCAGCCGATCCGGGTATAGACGTCGAGCACCTTTTCCGGCCCCGCGCCCTCGCCGCCGGTCGCCTGGGCGATGAGCCCTGCGATGAAGTTGCCCGCCGCCGTCGCCAGGAACCAGGTGCCCATCATGAGGCCCGTCATGCTGGGCAGCGACAGCCGCGTCATCGCCGCCAGACCGACGGGCGAGAAGCACAGCTCGGCCATCGTATGGATCAGATAGACCAGGATGACGAAGATCACCGGCGTCGGGGCCCCCGCATAGGCCGCCGCACCCGCCACCAGCACCATGAAGCCTGCGCCCACACCGACCAGACCGATACCGAACTTGAACGGCGCGCTGGGTTCCCACCCGCGCTTGCCCAGGATCGTCCACAGCGCGGCGAACAGGGGGGCCAGCAGGATGATGAAGATCGAGTTGACCGACTGGAAGGCCGAGGCGGGAATGGTCCAGCCCAGCAGCGTCCGGTCGACCGAGCGATCGGTATAGAGGTTCAGCGACGACCCGGCCTGCTCGAACAACGCCCAGAAGAGCGGGCACAGCGCGATCAGGAACAGCGCGGCGAAGATGCGGTCGCGATCGACCTTGGGCAGCTGGAACACCGCGCGCCACAGGATGAAGAGCACCGTGGCGGCCGCGAATACGACCAGCAGCGTGCCAACCGCATCCTGATGCTGGATCAGCTGCCATACCGCCAGCGTGGCGACGATCGAACCCAGATAGATCAGCCATTCGCGCGACAGGCCCGCCACGACGGGCGCCCGCAATACGGGCAGTGAGGGCGCTTCGCCCGCGCCGTGCAGTTCGCGCTTCAGGGTGATGAAGGCGATCAGGCCGAGCAGCATGCCCACGCCCGCCGCGCCGAAGCCATAGGACCAGCCTACCGTCTCGCCCAGCACGCCGCACACGATCGGGCCCAGTGCGCCGCCCGCATTGATGCCCATGTAGAAGATCGAGAAGGCAGGGTCGCGGCGCATGTCGTCGCGCGCATAGAGCTGTCCCACCAGCACCGAGATATTGGCCTTAAGGAAACCGGTACCGATCACGATCGAGGCGAGGGCGAGGTAGAAGCCCTCCAGATAGGCCCCCGTCGCACCTTGCGGCCCCTCCATGACCGCGATCAATATATGGCCAAAGGCGATGAACAGCCCGCCCGCCAGCACCGCGCGTCTGGCCCCCAGATAGCGGTCGGCCAGATAGCCGCCGATCACCGGCGTCACATAGACCAGCGAGGTATAGGCGGCGTAGATGCCGAACGCCGGTTCGTCGGTGAACAGGAAATGCTTGGTCAGGTAGAAGACCAGGATGGCGCGCATTCCGTAATAGGAAAAACGCTCCCACATCTCGGTGAAGAACAACAGGAACAAGCCTCGGGGATGCCCCAGAACCGTCTTGCCGCGCGCGGCGGCTTCATACGCACTCGCCATACTGGCGTTCACTCCATCGGGATCGCCCCCGGTGCGACCAGGGGCGCACGCGGGGGCGTAATGGTTCGGTAACCTAACGCCAAAGCCGCGACTGTAAATATCATGCGCGACGACGTAAGGATCGAAGCCATGACCGACATGGCATTCAACGACCGCTCGACCCCGCTTTTGCTGCTGACGACCCGCCGTTCGGGTAAGCCGCGCGACCTGATCGCCCCCGGCCCCCGTCCGGACGAACTGGCGCAGATCCTGAGCATCGCGGCGCGCACGCCCGATCATGGCAAGCTGGCCCCGTGGCGCTTCGTGATCGTGCCTGGGCAAGCGCGCGCGAGGCTGGCCGAGGTCATCACCACCGCCTATCGCGCCGAACGGCCGCAGGCGGGCGCGACCGAGATCGCCGCACTGGAGCAGTTCGCGCACCAGGCCCCCGATCTGGTCGTCGTCCTGTCGTCGCCCCGCACCGACAGCCATATCCCGCTGTGGGAACAGGAATTGTCGGCGGGCGCGGCGTGCATGAACCTGCTTCATGCCGTCCATGCCATGGGCTATGCCGGGGGCTGGCTGACCGGCTGGCCCGCCTTTTCGGATGCGGTGCGCGATGCGTTCGGCGCCGCGCCCGAGCGGATCGTCGGCTTCGTCTTCATCGGCACGCCCAGCCGTCCGCTCGACGAGCGGCCGCGCCCCGACATGGGCCGGATCGTCTCGACCTGGGCGGGATGAAGCGAGCGTCCCGCACGGCGGTCTTGCAAACGTTATCGCGATAGCGGCTCGACATCGCGTTGCGCATGCTGTATTAACTCGGCATGACAGCTCTTAGCGGTGACGACAGCCCGGTTTACATCCGCCTGCGCGGGACGATCGCGGCGGGCATTCTCAACGGCACCTATCGCACGGGGGACCAGCTTCCCTCGGTGCGGGCACTGGCCGCCGAACAGGGTGCGAACCCGCTGACCGTCGCCAAGGCCTATCAGAGCTTTCAGGACGATGGCTATGTCGAGGTGCGGCGCGGGGTCGGCATGTTCGTGATGCCGGGCGCGGCCGACCGGTTGCGCAGCGCGGAGCGGCAGAGCTTCCTGTCGGTGCAGTGGCCGCGCATCCGCGACCATATCGAACTGCTGGGCCTCGACCCCGCCGATCTGCTCAACGCCGAGCGCGTCTGACCTTCGGGCGGCGACCCCAGGCGATCAGCCCGGTCGCCGCGACCCAGGCCGCGAGCAACCCCGCCAGCGCGGCGAGCGGCCACCAGATCCATGGCATACCCTGTCCGCCATGCCATCGGCGGACCCAGGACAACATGACCGGCCCGGCATAAGCGGGTGCGGCCAGGGCCTTGGCGCTGTCGTCGGCGACCTTGACGACACTCGGTTCGCCACCCTCGAAATGCAGGATCCAGTCGGGCGAACGCTCGGTCGGCCAGTCGATCGTGCGCAGCGTGCCGTGCGTCCATCCGTGCGCGCTGGCGACGACCCGGTCGACGGATAGGGCGGCGCGGGTAACGGGCGGCGCGGCGGGGGTGGTGGTCATGCCCGGTGCCGGGACGACCGCCAGCCCGGTCGCGGTCAGCGCCAATACCGGGATAGCCGACCACAGCCCGACGCGACGGTGCATGATCGCCCACCGCGATTCGTGGTGGGGGCGCTTGGCGGATGCCTTCGGTCGCTCGCGGGTCGCCTGCGTCCACAGCCCGGTCAGGCTGGCGAGCACCAGCCCGATACCGCCCAAGCCGACGATCCATCGGCCCAGGCCCGACAGGAATAGCCCGTCATGCACCCGCCGTGCGGCACCGATGACGCCGCCATCCTTCCAGCCGCTCGCCAGAACCTGCCCGGTCGGCGGATCGAGAAACAGCAGCCGCTGCGCCCGGTCGCTGCTTCGGTCCAAAGTCACGACGACGGGCGACGAACCCTGTTCCAGCGATAGCGCGGCGATGCGCTCGCCGGGGCGCAGGCGGCGATGCGCGGCGTCGCTGTAGAGGGAAGCGGCCTGCCGCTGTTCGCCGCTGATCCGGAAGCGGGCGGGGTTGGCGATCCGCTCCAGCATCGGCGAGGCTGCCACGATCGCGCCGGAGATCGCCAGGACGATCGCGACCAGCCCGATCGCCAGCCCCAGCCAGCGATGGACCCGCAATCCCGTATCGCGAAGGGTAATTCCGGCCACACAAACCCCGAAACAGACGGCGCGCCCTGCCGGAGGCGAAGGGCGGCGTCAATCGGGGGAAACCAATTCGGCTCCCACCCTCCGCTCAGGCTGAACGCAGGTGGGGAAACGGGAAGCGTTTTTGTCTGCGCGGAGGCGCAGAGGAGAAAGGCTCGAGACAAGGAACGCCTCTGTCGCTCGCTTCCACCTCCGCGCTTCCGCACGCACGAAATCACCGTCGCAGGAACAACCACGACCGGATCGCACTCGCCAAATTCGGCGGGTCTTCCACCACGATCCGCAGCGCATCGATCTCCGCGACCAGCGCCGACAGCGGCAGGCCGTGGGCCACCGCCGCCTCTTCCAGCGCGGTCCAGAAGACCGGCTCCAGACTGATCGAGGTCTGGTGCCCGGCGATGGTGATCGAGCGTTTGACCGGACCGACGAATCCTTCCGCCGGGGCCGCGATCCGGCTCATTCGGTATCGAACAGGCTGGCCAGCTGCTCGATGATCGTGCCGCCCAGCTGCTCGGCATCCATGATCGTCACCGCGCGCGCATAATAGCGGGTCACATCATGGCCGATGCCGATCGCGATCAGCTCGACCGGGCTCTTGCTCTCGATCCACCCGATCACCTGGCGCAGATGGCGTTCCAGATAGCTGCCCGAATTGACCGACAGCGTCGAGTCGTCGACCGGCGCGCCGTCGGAGATGACCATCAGGATGCGCCGCTCCTCGGGCCGCGCGATCAAGCGGCTATGCGCCCACATCAGCGCCTCGCCGTCGATATTCTCCTTGAGCAGCCCCTCGCGCATCATCAGGCCGAGATTGTTGCGCGCCCGCCGCCACGGCTCGTCGGCCTGTTTGTAGACGATGTGGCGGATGTCGTTCAGCCGCCCGGGCTGCGGCGGGCGACCGGCCGCCAGCCACGTCTCGCGGCTCTGTCCGCCCTTCCAGGCGCGAGTGGTGAAGCCGAGAATCTCGGTCTTCACCCCGCAGCGCTCCAGCGTGCGTGCGAGGATGTCGGCGGAGATGGCCGCGATGCCGATCGGCCGCCCGCGCATCGACCCCGAATTGTCGATCAGCAGGGTGACGACGGTATCGCGGAAATCGGTGTCGCGCTCGATCTTGTAGGACAGCGACTGGCCAGGATTGACCACGACGCGGGCGAGCCGCGCGGCGTCGAGAATACCCTCTTCCTGGTCGAAGTCCCAGGATCGCGACTGTTGTGCCATCAACCGGCGTTGCAAGCGGTTGGCGAGCTTCGACACGGCCGATTGCAGATGCGCCAGCTGCTGATCGAGATAGCCGCGGAGCCGCGCCAGTTCGTCGGCGTCGCACAGCTCGCCCGCCGCGATCACCTCGTCATATTGGGTGGTCCAGGGCTTGTAGTCGAATTGCGACGCCAGATCGTTGAGCGGGCGGTTGGGGCGGGTCGGCTGGCTGCCTTCGTCGCCATCCTCGCCGGGTTCGCCGTCGAGATCGTCGAGCGAGTCCTGGCTCTGCTCCTGCGATTCGCCGTCCTCGCTGTCCGAGTCGCGCTTCTCGGCGCGCGCCTCGACCTCGCCTTCGCCCTGGCCCTGCTCGTCGTTATCCTCTTCGCTCTCGTCCTGCTGCTGTTCGTCCTCGCCTTCCTGATCGTCGCCGCCTTCATCGGCCTGATCGGGCTCGGCGGGCGGCTCGGCAAGTTCGAGATCGGCGAGCATCTTGGCGGTCAGCGACTGGAACGCCTTCTGGTCGTCCATCGCGCCCGCCAGCGCGTCGAGGTTGGTCGCCCCCTCCAGCCAGTCGCGGACCAGCGCCAAGGCGGGCGCGGTTTCGGCAGGCGAAGGCCGCCCGGTCATCCGTTCCCGCAAGAGGAGCCCCAGCGCGGTCGACAAGGGCACCTCGTCGCGGTTGCGCGCACGGGTCAGCGGGTCGGAGCGCAACCGTACGTCCAGCGCATGGGCGAGATTGTCGCCGATCCCGGCATAACCGCGCGCGCCCAGCGCCTCGATCCGCGCCGTCTCGACCGCGTCATAGACCGCGCGCGCCACCGCCTCGACCGGGGCGGCCTTGGCGTGGAGCGCGGTGTCGTGCAGCTTCAGCCGCAGCGCGAAGGCGTCGGCGAACCCGCGCGCCTCGGCCACCTGTTCGGCGGGCAGCGCGCGGCCGGGCATCGGCACGCGGATATGCTTGCCGGATTGCGCGGGCGCGTCGGCGGTGAAGGCAAGCTCCACTTCCGGCTCCTGCGCGATGGTGCGCGCGGTGCCGCCGAGGACCGCCTTGAACCGGTCGAGAGGGGTTTCGTTGCCCAAGGGGATCAGGCCCGGCCGACGACGCTTTCGGGCAGGTCCTTGCCGAAGACGCGCTGATAATATTCCGCCACCAGCGCGCGCTCATTCTCGTCGCACTTGTTGAGGAAGGACAGGCGGAAGGCAAAGCCCGGATCGCCGAAGATCAGCGTGTTCTGCGCCCAGGTGATGACCGTGCGCGGGCTCATCACGGTCGAGATGTCGCCGTTGACGAAGCCCTTGCGGGTCATGTCGGCGACGCGGACCATGTTCTCGACCAGCTGCTTGCCATCGGGCTTGTCATATTCGCCCGACTTGGCGAGCACGATCTGCGCCTCGGTGACGGCGGGCAGATAGTTGAGCGTGACCACGATGTTCCAGCGGTCCATCTGGCCCTGGTTGATCTGCTGCGTGCCATGATAGAGCCCGCTGGTATCGCCCAGACCCACCGTGTTGGCGGTGGCGAACAGGCGGAACCACTTGTTCGGGCGGATCACGCGGTTCTGGTCGAGCAGGGTCAGCTTGCCTTCCGTCTCCAGCACGCGCTGGATCACGAACATCACGTCGGGGCGGCCCGCATCATATTCGTCGAAGACGAGCGCGGTCGGCGTCTGGAGCGCCCAGGGGAGCAGGCCCTCACGGAACTCGGTCACCTGCTGTCCGTCCTTGAGCACGATGGCGTCGCGGCCGATCAGGTCGATACGGCTGATATGCGCGTCCAGGTTGATGCGGATGCACGGCCAGTTGAGGCGGGCGGCGACCTGTTCGATATGGCTCGACTTGCCGGTGCCGTGATAGCCCTGCACCATCACGCGGCGGTTGTGCGCAAAACCCGCCAGGATCGCCAGCGTGGTGTCGGGATCGAACACATAGGCGGGATCGAGATCGGGGACGCGCTCGTCCGACACCGAAAAGGCCGGAACCTCCATGTCGGTGTCGATGCCGAACAGGTCGCGCACCGACACCATCTTGTCGGGTGCATCGAGAATCGTCGTATCGCGGCTGTCGGGAAGCGTATTCGGGATGTTGGTCATCAGGCCCTCGTCTCGTCGCTCAACGCCTTAAGCCAAGCGCGGCTCCCTACTCAATGGCGGTGATCGCACGAAACGGGTCTTCCGGCGATTGCGGGGCGACGGCTTCGCGGTCATCCTGAGGCCCCCGGCGTACGAGTCGCGGCGCGGGGCAAGCATTTGATCTGTCAGGCAAAAGGGCGGGGGCGATCATGGCGAATTTCATCTGGTACGAATTGCTGGCCGACGACATCGCGGCGGCGCAGGATTTCTATACCCATGTCGTCGGCTGGCAGGTCGGCGACAGCGGCATGGAGGGAATCGACTATCGCATCTTCGCGACGCCCGAGGGCGAGGCGATCGGCGGGTTGATGCAGCGGCCCGAAGGTTCGCCGGGCGGGCCGGTGTGGTTCGGATATCTGCCGGTGGTCGATGTCGACGAATCGCTGCCCGCCATCGTCGAGGATGGCGGGCAGGTGCTGATGCCCGCCTGGACGATGGACGGGGTGGGGCGCATGGCGCTGGTCACCGATCCGCTGGGCGCACCCTTCTACATCATGGCGCCGGAAGCGGCGCAGCCGTCGCGTTCCTTCGTCGAGCATGGCACCGGCCCGGCGACCGGCCATATCGTCTGGAACGAGCGGATCGCGAGCGACCCGGACCGGGCGCTGGCCTTTTTCGGACGGCATTTCGGCTGGCGCCATCAGGGCGGGATGCCGATGGGCGAGCTGGGGGAGTATCGCTTCCTGGCCGATGGGCCTGTCGTGCTGGGCGCGCTGATGGGCTGCCCGCCGGGGGGTGAGCCGGGCTGGCATTTCTATGTCGCGGTGGACGATATCGATGCGGCGGCGGCGCGGGTGGTCGAGCGGGGCGGTACGATCGAATTCGGACCGATGGAGATTCCGGGCGGGGACTATTCGCTGTCCGCCCGCGACCCGCAGGGTGCGCGCTTCGGATTGGTCGGGCCGCGGAAGTAATCCATATTCCTCCCCTGCAAGGGGAGGGGGACCGCCGCGAAGCGGTGGTGGAGGGGGGGGGCACCCTCTCGATAGCGGGACACCCCTCCGTCAGGGCTTCGCCCTGCCACCTCCCCTTGCAGGGGAGGAATTAGGGGTCACGCGAATGCGGGTGCCTGGCGCAGTTGCTGATAGGCCGCGATCACCTTTTGGAGCCGCGCTTCCTGGCTCCGATCGCCACCATTGCGGTCGGGATGATAGCGCCGCACCAGCTCGCTATATCGCCGCCGCAGCGCACCGCGATCGGCATTCGCCTCCAGCCCCAGCACCTTCAGGCTTTCACGATCCTGCCCCGACAGCGGCTTGCCGTCCGAGCGTTCGGGCGCGGTCTCGCGGCGATAGCGCGCGGCGATGGCGTCCAAGGGATCGGAGAAATCGGCCCAGCGCGGACCCGGATCGGTGCCGTTCTGCGCAAAGGCGCGGGTCTCGCGCTCCCAGCCCGCATAGGGGCGCTGGGCGCGGTGGATCTCGTCCGCGCTCATGCCGTCGAAGAAATTGTAGCGGCTGTTGAAGGCGCGGACATGCTCCAGGCAGAACCAGCGGAACTGGCCCGGCCCGTCGCCGCTGCGCGTACCCTCGGCCGGGGGAGCACGGAACTCGCCCGCTTCGGCGCAGCCCGCATGGTCGCACACACGGTCGCTATTCTCGACCCGGCCGTGGAAACGGGGGCTGGGTTTGTCCTTGGGGGTATCGCTGCTCGACCGACGCGCCACGGCTATCCGCTTGTCCTGAAAAACCGTCTATATAGGGGCCATGACCGATATCACCACCGCTCCTATCGCCGATCAGATCACCGCCCGCCTGACCCAGGCGTTGGCTCCTGCCCATCTGGAAGTCATCAACGAAAGCGCGATGCATCGTGGCCATCTGGGCGATGACGGCACCGGCGAGAGCCATTTCCGCGTCATCGTCGTCGCGCCCGCTTTCGCAGGCCAGTCGCGCGTCGCCCGCCAGCGCATGGTGAACCACGCGCTCGCCGATCTGTTGTCGGAGCGTATCCACGCGCTGGCGATCAGCGCGAAGGCGCCCGGAGAATAATCCCATGCCCTATGACCTGTGGTACTGGCCCGGCCTGCCGGGACGCGGCGAGTTCGTCCGGCTGGTGCTGGAGGCCGCGAGGGTGCCCTATCGCGACCGGGGCGTGGAGGAGGGGGCCGAGGCGCTGCTCGCCGATATGCGCAAGGGGAGCCGCTTGCCCTTCGCCCCGCCATATTTGCGCACCGGGGGACAGGCGATCGCGCAGGTCGCCAACATCCTCCACTGGCTGACCGAGCGGCACGATCTGGCGCCCGAGGGCGAGCGGCTGTGGCTGAACCAGCTGCAACTGACGATCAGCGACATGGTGGCCGAGGTGCACAATGTGCATCATCCGGTCGCGACCGGTGCCTATTATCACGAACAGAAGCCCGAAGCCGCCCGCGCCGCCGCGCAGTTCCGCGAGGAACGGCTCCCCAAATTCCTGGGTTATTTCGAGGATGCGTTGGGTGACGGCGAGTGGATGGCGGGCGGGCGCTGGTCGCCGGTCGATACCTCGCTGTTCCAACTGGTCGCAGGGCTACGCTATATGTTCCCCAGGCGCATGGCGGCGGTCGAAGGCGACTATGCCGCGCTCATTGCCCTTTGCGACCGAGTGAAGACCCTGCCCGGCATCGCCGCCTATCTGGACAGCGGCCGGCGACAGGCGTTCAATGAGGATGGAATCTTCCGCCATTATCCGGAGCTTGACGCCGAATGACCCGCATACCCCGTCCCGCCGCGCGCATCCTGTTGGTGGATGGGGCGGGCCGGACGCTGATGTTCCGCTTCACCCCCGATGATCGCCCGCCCTTCTGGTGCACGCCGGGCGGCGCGGTCGATCCGGGGGAAAGTTATGAGGATGCCGCGCGGCGCGAGCTGTGTGAGGAAACCGGGCTCGACCGCGATTGCGGGCCGCAGGTCGCGCGGCGACAGGTCGAATTCCTGACCATCGAGGGTGTCGAGGTCGAGGCCGACGAACGCTATTTCCGCGTCGACATCGACGCGCATGAGGTGACGGGGGCGGGTCACACCGCGCTGGAGCAGCGGGTCATGCAGAGCTGGCGCTGGTTCAGCCGTGAAGAGCTGGCCGCCCATACCGAACCCTATTTCCCGACCGACCTGATCGCGCTGCTCGACGCCACGGAGCCGGCCCCCACGGAGCAAAGCCATGTTTGACGATTTCCTGCTGCGCACGCTGCAACCCTCCAGCCATGATCTGGGCGGGTTCAAGGTCCACCGCACGCTGCCCAACAAGGAGCGGACGATGGTCGGCCCCTTCATTTTCTTCGACCAGATGGGCCCGGCGCAGCTGCAACCCGGCTCCGGTATCGACGTGCGGCCGCATCCGCATATCAACCTGGCGACCGTCACCTATCTGTTCGACGGCGCGATCGGCCACCGGGATTCGCTGGGCAGCGATCTGGTGATCGAGCCGGGTGCGGTGAATCTGATGACCGCGGGCCATGGCATCGTCCATTCCGAACGCTCGCCGGGCGAGATGCGGCCGCAGGGCCCGGTGCTGTCGGGCATCCAGACCTGGCTGGCGCTGCCCGAAGCGCAGGAGGAGATCGATCCCTGTTTCGAGCATGTTCCCGCCGAGGCGCTGCCCGAAATCCAGGGGCAGGGTGCCACCGCGCGGGTCATCATGGGCGAGCTGTGGGGCCAACGGGCACCGACGACGACCTATGCGGGCACCATCTATGCCGACATCGCGCTGGAACCGGGCGGCAGCATTCCGATCGACCCCTCGGCCGAGGAACGCGCCGTCTACTGCGCGCTGGGCGAGGCGAGCCTGGAGGGGATGCCGCTGGAACCGCAGCGTCTATACATCCTGAAGCCGGGGATCGCCGCGACCTTGCGGTCCGAATCGGGCGGCCGGGTGATGCTGTGCGGCGGTGATGCGTTCACGACGCCGCGCCATGTGTGGTGGAATTTCGTGTCTTCGCGCCGCGAGCGGATCGAGGAAGCCAAGCGGGCTTGGCGGGCGCGGGAATTCCCGACGGTGCCGGGGGACGATGCCGAGCGGATCGAGATTCCGGAGATTCCGAAGACCGTCAGCTATCCGTGAGCTTCAAAGCCCCTCTCCCGGCAGGGAGTTTCAGGCCGGCCATGCCCCCAGCATGGCCTAAACGATGCGGGGCATCGTTTACCTGAAACTGGGTTGGGGAGGGGCGATGGCCATAAGCCATTCTCTCTGCGAGGCACCTTGCCCTCCCCCAGCCCCTCCCGCTTGCGGGAGGGGAGTAAGTGGGGCTTTGCCTTCGACTTCGCTCAGGCTGAACGGAGGTTGGTGTGCGGGCCTACTCCCTCGCTCCGTTCAGCTTGAGCCCTTCGGCTTGCTGGCAAGCCAGCCGCTCAGGATAAACTTCGGCGCATAGCGCCGAAGTCGAAGGCCATGGGCGAACGCCAGTCACACGAAAACAGTCCGCCACAAACGAACCGCCAAAACACCATCAATGTAAGAAAAATGGTGCCCAAGGGCGGGATCGAACCACCGACACTGCGATTTTCAGTCGCATGCTCTACCAACTGAGCTACTTGGGCCCACACCGCGATTGCGATTGGAGGCGTGCCTTTACGGGTGGCTTTCGCCGGTGTCCAGCCCCTCTTCGTCATTTTCTTTGACCGGGATGCAATAACCTTCGCCCAGCCATTGCAGAAGGTCGCGATCCTTGCACCCGCGCGAGCAGAAGGGGGCGTGGTCCGGGGCGGTCGGTTTGTCGCAGATCGGGCAGGTGGTCATGAGCGTTCCAGTTGCAGGGGGCGGCCGGTGCGGCGCTCCAGCGCCTCGCGCCAGGCGGGATTGGCCATCAGGCGGTCATGGACGGCGCCGGATACGCGATAGGTCGGCGCGGGGCCGGGCGGCTCGCGCTCCCACTGGCGCAGCAATGCGCGGGCACGGGCGCCGACGGGGTCGATGCCCAGGCGCTCGGGGATCGAGGCGCGAGGGCGCGGGCGCACGATCTGGAGGAAGCCGAAGCCGTTGACCGCCGTCCGCTCGAAGGGGAGGGGGAGGGCGGCGTCCAGCGCCTCGGCCACGGCCTGGCGCGGCCCCTTGCCCTCCAGCGTGGGGAAGTCGATGCCGATCGACCCGCCGATGCCGTGGCGCAGGATGCTTTGCGCTACCGTGCGGGCAGCGGCGATCGACAGCGGTTCGTGCGGCGGCGATCCGTCGACGTCGAACAGCGTCATCGCCGGGGTCGGCGTCATGCGCAGCACGCCCGCACCGAATCCGATCTCGCCGGTCGCCGCCTCGTCGAGCAGTTCGGACCAGCCCGCCGCTTCGAGGTCGTCGGGCTGATGCGGCAGGATGTCACGCACGGGAAAGCCCGTCGCGGCGATCCGCGCGCGCAAATCGGGGCCGGGGGCGGGGCGCGCATCTTCGGGGGCGAGCTGCGCCTTGGGCAGCTTGGCACGGCCGCGCTCGGGAATCGCCTCGCGCGTCACGATGACGGTCAGTGCGGCCCCTTGCGTCATGCCCTTCGGCACCGGGGACAGCAGCACGTCGCCGCCCTGATTGAGCGTCACCCGCCCCTGTCGACCGGGAAGCAACTCGACCAGCCGCCCCTCGGCCACCGTGCCGACGGTCAGCGTGCCGGTCAGCTCGATCGCGGCCTGGACGATCCGGCCATCCTCGACCAGCGCGGCACGGGCCTCGCCGATCCCGGCCTCATAGAGCCATTCAGACAAGCGGCAGCCCGGCGGCTTTCAACAAGGCGCGGGTTTCGAACAGCGGCAGGCCGATGACGCCGGAATGCGACCCTTGCAGGAATCGCACGAACGCCTCGGCGCGGCCCTGGATGGCATAGCCCCCGGCCTTGCCCAGCCCTTCGCCGCACGCAACATAGGCGTCGATCTCGTCGTCGGAGAGCGGCTTGAACGCCACGATGGTGTCGGCCAGCCGGGTGCGCGCCTTGCCGGTGGCGTCGATGACGCACACGGCGGACAGCGCATGGTGTCGCCGTCCGGACATCAGGCGCAGCAGCTTGCGCTGGACGTCCTCGGTCTCGGCGGGGGGCAGGATGCGACGGCCCAGCGCGATGGTGGTATCGCCCGCGACGACGATCTCGCCGTCCGCACGGTCAACCGCATGCGCCTTTTCCACCGCCAGCCGCAGCGCGTAGACGCGGGGCAACTCGGCGGGGCGGGGGGCTTCGTCGATATCGGGCGAGGCGACTCGGTCGGGCACGACTCCCAGCCGCGCCAGCAGATCGCGGCGGCGCGGGGAGGATGATGCAAGGACGAGCGGCATGATTGGCCGGTCGCTCACTTGAAGCGGTAGGTGATCCGGCCCTTGGTCAGGTCGTACGGCGTCAGCTCGACGAGCACTTCGTCGCCGACCAGCACGCGGATGCGGTTCTTGCGCATCTTGCCCGCCGTGTGCCCCAAGATCTCGTGATCATTCTCGAGCTGGACGCGGAACATCGCGTTGGGGAGGAGTTCCACCACGCGGCCGCGCATCTCGAGCAGTTCTTCCTTGGCCAAAAAATACCTCGGTTCGTCGTGTTATAGGGTATGTCGAAGAGGCGCCGCCATAGCCGCAATGGGCCGAAAAGGAAAGGCACGCCGAATCAGCCCCGGATATGGGGTTGGTGAGGGGGCGGGGCAAGGCGTTTGCATCCTTCAATTCCTCCCCTGCAATGGGGAGGGGTGTTCGAGCTTTGGTCTGCTCCCAGCAGAACAAGATCGTGCCGGGGGCACAATCTCGCTCGAACACGAAGCTGGTGGAGGGGTGTCGCCCGCGGTGAGCGAAGTCTTCCCTTGCCGAGCAGGACACCCCTCCGTCAAGCCTTCGGCCTGCCACCTCCCCTTGCAGGGGAGGAATTGGGACCGTCACGCCGGGTTATATTTTTCCAGGAACGCGGCCATCGCCTTCAGGAATTCCAGCCGGTCCTCGGCGCGGGTGAAGTGGTGGTCGGCCAGCGGTTGTTCGATATAGTTCACCGGCTTGCCCGCCGCCTTCAACGCGGACACCATCATGCGCGACTGGTTGACCGGGACTCGCTTGTCCTCCTTGCCGTGGACGATCAGCAGGGGAATCGCCATCTCGGCCGCGCCGAAGCGGGGCGAGACGGCGTGATAGTCGGGCGCCTGTTTCTGCAGCCAGTCGGCGCGCGTCTTGCCGAACAGGAAACGCGAGTCGTACCGCTTCATCGCCTGAAGATCGGACACGCCGGCATAGGACACCGCGCAGCGATAGAGCGCACTGTTGCGCTGGGCCGCACGCATCGCGGCATAGCCGCCATAGGAGGCCCCGACCATGCAGGCGCGCTTGGGGTCGGCGATGCCTTCCTTGGCCAGCCAGGCGACCGCGTCGTCCAGATCGTCCTGCATCTTCAGGCCCCATTCGCCCTGCCCCTTCTTGGCGAAGGCGGTGCCATAGCCCGAGGAACCGCGATAATTGGGCTGGATCACCGCATAGCCCAGTTCGGCCAGATACTGGCTCCACCAGTCCCAGCTTTCGGCGTCGCGGGCAAAGGGGCCGCCATGCGGCATCACGATCAGCGGCAGATTCTTGGTCCCGCGTCCGCGCGGCATGGTCAGGATCGCCTCGATCGAGGTGCCGTCACGCGCCGGATAGCGCAGGGTGCGGACCGGCGACAGCCGCTGGCCCTTCAACTGGGGATTGGCCCAGGACAGGAACTGCATGTTGCCGTAATCGGTATCCCAATAATAGAGCGAGCCCGCCGAGGACGGGCTGCTGACCGTCACCAGGAAGCGGGTGCGCGCGGTGTTCCAGGACACGATCTCGGCCCGGCGCGGCGCCACCGACTTGTCGAGCGCGTCCTGCAATTCCTTGATCCGCGGGTCGGTCCAGGCGTCGTGATAATATTGGTCGGTGTAGCGGATCGCCGAAATATCGTCGCCCGCCGCGGTCTTGATGATGCCGTCGATGTCATAGCCGGTGACGGTGCTGAGCTTGCGACCCAGCTTCAGGTCGGGCAGCGAAACTTCGTACAGCGCGTCATATCCGTCGCTGTCATCGATCGCCAGCGCGGTGCCGTCGGTACGAAAGAC
Source organism: Sphingomonas sp. Xoc002 (assembly GCF_050408055.1). NCBI lineage: Bacteria > Pseudomonadati > Pseudomonadota > Alphaproteobacteria > Sphingomonadales > Sphingomonadaceae > Sphingomonas > Sphingomonas sp. Xoc002. The sequence continues at coordinate 354,284 of NZ_CP191175.1, forward strand.
GCTGGGCACCAGGACCGATTCGTCCTTGCGGCCATTGGCGCGGGCGATGGTGCGGAAGGGCTCGGCATTGGACTGGCGATAGAGAATGCTCTTCTGACGGGTCTCGTCGCTATAGCGGACGCCCATGCGCAACTGGCCCTGGCCATCGGCATACCAGTCCCACACATCGGTCTGCCCGTTCGCGATCCGCTTGACCCGCCCGGTCGAGACGTCCGCTTCGTAGACGGAAGGATAGACCTCGGACATGGAATAGATGCCGGTCGATTTGGCGAACAGGAGGCGCGGGGTGCCGTCATGCGCGGTCCACAGCACCTCGTCGGCGCGGAACCCCGAATTGTCCCAGTCGATCTTCACCATCTTCGTCATGTCGGCGCGGACGCCGATCAGACGGGTGACATAATATTCCTCGCCCTGGATCGTGTCTTGGCTGCCCAGCCCGACGACCAGCCATTCGTCATTGACCCAGCGCCACCAGTTGACGTCGACCTTGTCGCTGAGCGCGGCCAGCGCGGGTTTGCCCTGACCTTTGATCAGCGGGGCGACCATCAGATATTGCTTGCCGTTCAGCGCCCGCTTGCCCGCGATGCGGGTGCCGTCGGGCGACAGGGCAGGCCCCTCGAACTCGGGCAGCGCGGCAAAGGCCTCGACCGGCAGAGGGCCCGTTGCGGCGGTTGGGCTGGCCGGGGTTGGGGCCGGTGGGGCGGCCGTTGTTTGGGCCGCATTCTGCGTCATGCCCGTCAGCATCATCAATGCGAGCGCCGTCACCGACGCGCCCAGCTTCCTTACCCCACGCATTCCCGATCCCCCCATGTCGGCACCACTCCCCAGGGGCCGAACCAATCCAGATTAACAGCGTAACGAAGGGAGGAAAGGGGATTCAGCGTTCGGCGCGGTGCTCATAGCCCCAGCGGGGCGGCAGCGGGATCGGCTTCCCCGAGTCGGTCAGGGTCAGGCCATGGCCGGGCGCGAAGCTGCCGACGCGCGTGGCGGCGACCGGCGGCGTGATCCCGGTGGGCAGGGCGAAGAGCAGTTCGTAATCGTCCCCGGCCGTCGCGGCGGCCAGTCGTGCCGCCCGGTCCGTGCCGCCGAACGCCCGCGCCTCTTCGGACAGCGGGACCGTATCGAGCGCGACCGTCACCGCCAGGCCGCTGGCCCGCGCCATTCGGCCCGCGTCGATCAGCAGGCCGTCCGACACGTCCATCATGGCATGGACGACGGGGCCGAGCGCACGGCCCTCGGTCAGGCGGGGATAGGGGCGGCGATAGGCGTCGCGCAGCGCGATCGGCCCATGGCCCGCCTGTGCGATCGCCAGGCCGAGACCGGCATCGCCGATCGTGCCCGTGACCCACAGTGCGTCCCCCGCCTTGGCACCATCGCGGGCGGGGGCGGCGGCATCGCGACCGAGGGCGGTGAGCGTCAGGCTGCGCGGTCCCCGCAACGTCACCGTATCGCCGCCGATCAGCCGCGCGTCGAAATGGTTCAGGACCGCCGCCAGACCATCCAGAAAGGCGCGGTCCCAGGCGGAATCACCCAGCGGATAGTTGAGCAACACTCCCTCGACCAACGCCCCCTTGGCGGCCAGGTCGGAAAGGTTGGTGGCGACCAGCTTCCACGCGATATCGGCGGGCGGGTCGTGGGGCAGGAAATGCACGCCTTCGACCAGCGTGTCGGTGGTGACGACCAACGGCGCGGCGGTCAGCACCGCGCTGTCGTCGATCAGTCCGCGCGCACCGGGATGCAGCGGCATCCGGCGCAACGCGGCAAGGAAGTCCGCCTCGTTCATCGGGGCGGTCGGGCGTTACGCCCGCGCGACCTTGGCGATCGCGTCGAGCAGGCCGTTGACGAAGCCCGATTCGCGCTTTTCGTAGAAGGCGTGGGCGACATCGACATATTCGCTGATGACCGCGCCGACCGGCACGTCATGGCGTGCGATCAGTTCATAGGTCCCGGCGCGCAGGATCGCCTTCATCGGCTTGTCGAGACGGTTGAGCGTCCAACCCTTGGCCAGCTTGCCCTCGATCATCACATCGATCTCGCCCAGGCGCGCCTGCACGCCCTTCACGACATCGTCGAAGAAATCGATATCGGCATCGGCATATTCGACATCCTCGATGGTCGCGCCGATGCGGTGATTGTGGAATTCGTGGAGCAAAGCCGCCAGCGGGGTCTGTTCCATGTCATGCTGATAAAGCGCCTGAACGGCGGCAAGGCGCGCGGCGGCACGCGCCTGGGTACGGGCTGGAGGACGAGTCATTGGCGGGCCTTTACCGGGCTGTCGTCAATCCGTCACGTGTTTTGGGTGAGGGGGCGTGGGACGTGGCCTTTGACTTCGACGCTATGTGCCGAAGTCGAAGGCCGCGCGATGACAAAGGTCACAATTCCCGGCGAAAATACACCACCCGCTCGGTCTCCGTGAACCCCAGTGCCCGGTGCATCGCATGGCTGTCGACATTGTCGATCTCGGCATCGGAGGCGAATTCCGTACACCCTCGCGCCCGACCCCATTCCGCCACCGCCGCGACCAGCGCCCCGGCGACGCCCTGTCGGCGATGGTCGGGATCGACGAACAGCCCTTCCAGGAACAGCACCGGCGAGGTGTCGCAGCCATTGACGTAATCATGCCGGACCGCCGCCTCGGCAAAACCGATCACCCGGCCATCCTCCAGCGCGACGAAATTCCCGTCGCCTTCTGGCAGGTCCGCCGGATCACCCGCTTCCTCTCCCCAGAGCGCCGCCCGCAACGCCAGCCATCCTTCCCGATGCTCCGGCGCGGCGGGCGCGACGATCATCGGTTGAGCCGCAGCCGCAGCGCCACCGACTTGGCGTGCGCAGGCAACCCCTCGGCATGGGCCAGCGCCACCGTCGCGGGGCCGAGTTCGTTCAGCGCCGTCTCGGTCAGGCCCAGGAAGCTCGTCCGCTTCATGAAGTCGAGCACCGACAGCCCGCTGGCGAAACGCGCGCGGCGGCCCGTGGGCAGGACGTGATTCGGCCCGGCGACATAATCCCCGATGGCTTCCGGCGTATGGCGGCCCAGAAAGACCGAGCCTGCGTGACGCAGCCGGTCGAACAGCGCTTGCGGATCGTCCACCGCGAGTTCGAGATGCTCGGGCGCGAGCCGGTCGACCAGCGGCATGGCGGCCTCCAGCGAATCGACGACGATGATCGCGCCGTTCGCGTCCCAGGCGGTCCGTGCGACGCTGGCGGTCGCCAGTTCGGGAATCTGCCGGTCGACGGCTTCGGCGACACGGGTCGCGAAGTCGGCATCGTCGGTGAACAGGATCGACTGGGTAACGGTGTCATGCTCGGCCTGGCTCAGCAGGTCGGCGGCGATCCAGTCGGGATCGTTCCGGCCGTCCGCGACGACGACGATCTCGGACGGGCCCGCCACCATGTCGATGCCGACCATGCCATAGACCTGGCGCTTGGCCTCCGCGACCCAGGCATTGCCGGGGCCGGTGACGACATCGACCCGCTGGATGCGCCCGGCGCCATAGGCCAGCGCGCCCACCGCCTGTGCGCCCCCGACCCGCCAGACCTCGTCCACGCCCGCCAGATGCGCGGCGGCGAGGACCAGATGATTGATCTCGCCTTTCGGCGTCGGCGTGACCATCACCAGCCGCTCGACCCCGGCCACCTTGGCGGGGATCGCGTTCATCAGCAGCGAGGAGGGATAGGCCGCACGTCCGCCGGGGACGTAGATCCCGGCCGCATCCACCGCCGTCCAACGCGCGCCCAGCCGCACGCCCTGTGCATCGACATAGTCGGTGTCGGTCGGCTTCTGCTTTTCATGATAGGCGCGGATGCGCGCGGCGGCGAGGTCGAGTGCGGCGCGCAGTTCGGGCTCCAGCGCCTCATAGGCCGCACGGCAATCGGCGGGCTCGATCCGCCATCCGGTCTCGGCCAGGTCATGGCCGTCGAACTGCTTGGTGAAGGCCGCCACCGCCGCCTCGCCATCGTCGCGGACCGCGCGCAGGATCACCTGCACGTCACGCGCGACATCGGCATCGCTTTCGCGCCGGGCATCGACCAGTTCGTCGAACGCGGCGGCGAACCCCGGTTCCTGCGTATCGAGACGGATCATGCGGCGTGCCTTTCGGCCACGGCGCGGCGGAACGCCTCGACCAGCGGCACCACGGCGCTGCGCGTCTTCATCGCGGCGCGGTTGACGACCAGGCGCGAGGTGACTTCCTCGATCACCTCCACCTCGACCAGCCCGTTTTCCTTCAGCGTGCGGCCCGAGGACACCAGGTCGACGATGCGCGGCGCCAGGCCCAGAGTCGGGGCCAGTTCCATCGCGCCGTTCAGCTTGACGCACTCCGCCTGCACCCCGCGCGCGGCGAAGTGGCGGCTGGTGATATGCGGATATTTGGTCGCGACGCGGACATGGCTCCACCCGCGCGGATCGTCGCTCTCCGCCATCGCGGCGGGCTCGGCGACCGAGATGCGGCAATGGCCGATCTTCAGGTCGACCGGCGCGTAAAGCTCGGAATAGCCGAATTCGGACAGCACGTCCGATCCGACGATGCCCAGCTGCGCCGCGCCATGCGCGACGAAGGTGGCGACGTCGAAGGCGCGGACGCGGATCAGCTCGATGCCGGGGACATCGGTGGCGAAGCGCAGCGCGCGGCTGTCCTTGTCGGTGAAGGCCGGTTCGGGCCGGATGCCGGCGGCGGCGAGCAACGGCAGCGCCTCGGCCAGGATGCGTCCCTTGGGGACGGCGATGATCAGCGGTTGGGCCATGAGGATCGGGGGCTTAACCCCCGCCACCGGGGATCGCAATTCTTATCCTCCCCGGTACGGGGAGGGGGACCGTCCGCAGGATGGTGGAGGGGGCGTGCCGCATAGGACGTCCTACGTGGCGATCCCTCCTCCGTCAGGCCTGCGGCCTGCCACCTCCCCGTGCCGGGGAGGATTTGAGATCGTTACACCTTGGCGGCGTAGATCATCCGGCCCGGGCCGAGATTGGCGAACACGCGGTCCAGGTCGTTCTCGCCGACCGCGAAGCAGCCCTGGCTGCGGCCCAGCATCCCGTGGCTGCGGATCATGTCGCGATTGGCGTACCAGGCCGAGTGGATCACGATCGCGCGGCCCAGCGCATTGTCGTTGGTGGGGTCCAGCCCGACCAGACGCTGCGACCGGCCATGCTTGCCGACATAATAATTGTCGGTCAGGAAGGCGCCCTCGCTGCTAGCGTTCGAATTGAACGCGTTGGAGAAGCGCTGGACATAGCCGCTGTGCGACGGATCCGACCCGCTGCCGTGCGAGACGAGCAGCGAGGTGCTCTTGCCGCTGATCAGGTCGACCAGGTGGAGGCGCGGTTCGGACGAGCCGACCGCGAAATCGACGATCGCCATCCGGTCGCGCTGCCGCACCTGCGAACCATGTTTCTGCAGCGAGGCCATCGCCTGACGCAGCAGCGCCGGACGGACGACCCGCGACGAGGCCAGGATCGCCTGCGGCACTGCCGGAACGGTCGGACGGCTCGGGATCGGAGGCTGGCGCACCGGGCGAAGATCGCCCGCCGTCAGCCGTCCCCGGGCACTCACCGCCCCCGGAACCGCCAATGCCCCGGCGAGCACCAGCGCGTTCTTCAACAGCGCGCGCCGACCCGGCGCCGCGTCCAGATTATCGTGCATTTTGGTCCTTCAACCCCAGAATTCCCGCAAGACCTATGTAGCAAAGGTCAGGCCATTTTTCTGCCCATCGGCCCATCGGTTGATCGCTTGGTTCCATCGATTCAGCGAAAGTTCCGTCGCAGCGCAAAAATTTTCGCTTGGCACCAATTGTTGCTTGACGGGTTTAATATTTTGTGAACTCGCCAAGGAAAAGGGATATGAAGGCTCTCGCTTTTGCCGCCCTGCTGGGTGCCACGACGCTGGGTTTTGCCGCACCGGCGCTGGCCGAGGACGGGCCGGGCACCGCCACGGTGGCACAGGCCGCCGCCGCTCTTGCCCCCAACCGATTCGTCTGGGCTGACCCGCAAATGGCGGCGGTTGATCCCATCGCGCAGCCGGTGACGGTGGTGGTCAGCATTCCGATGCAGCGCGCCTATGTCTATCGCGGCGACACGATGGTCGCGGCGGCGGCGGTGTCGACCGGTAAGGACGGCAAGGACACGCCCATCGGCGTCTTCCCTATCCTGCAAAAGCGCGAGATGCACCGCAGCAACCTGTATAATGCGGCGCCCATGCCGTTCATGCAGCGGCTGACCTGGGATGGTGTGGCGCTTCATGCGGGCAACAATCCGGGTTTCCCTGACTCGCATGGCTGCATCCGACTGCCTGCGGCGTTCGCCAAGAAGCTGTTTTCGATCACCTCGGTGGGAACGACCGTGATCGTCACCGATCAGATGGTCGGGGATCATTTCGATCCGGCGCTGTTAGAGACGGAGGCCAGCCAGGCGAACGAGGCGCAACTGGCGTCGCTGTCGCGATGAGGTTTTCCCGTGGCCTTCGACTACGCTCGGCGTGAACGGCTGTCGGTCCTAATCCCCCGACCCCGTTCAGCCTGAGCGAAATCGAAGGCCATGCGAAGGTTTAAGCCACCAATCCCAATGCCCGAAGCTGCGGCCGAAGCGTCGCCTCGTCGGTGAAGTGCAGCGCATGAATGCCCAGTGCCGCCGCCGCATCGATGTTCGCGCGATTGTCGTCGATGAACACCGCCTGCCCCGGCTCCAGCCCGAATCGGGCGAGCGCAAGGCGGTAGATGGCGGGATCGGGCTTCACCAGCTTTTCGGCGCCCGACACCACGATATCGCGGAATCGATCGAACAGCGCCGATTCGCGCGCACGGAAGGGCGGCCAGAATTCGTGGCTGAAGTTCGTGATCGCGAACAGGGGCACGCCCGCCGCATCCAGTTCGGCGACGAGTTCGTGCATCCCGGCGATCGGATCGCCGATGCTGTCGCTGAAGCGGGGGCCCCAGGCGGCGATCAGGTCCCGATGCTGCGGGTACAGCGCGATCAGCTCCGCCGAGGTGTCGGCGAAGTCGCGGCCCGCATCATGCTGGAAATGCCACTCGGTGGTGACCACATCGCGCACAAATGCATCGAGCGCCCGATCGTCTGCGATCAGGCGCCGATACAGGATCCGGGGATCCCAGTCGTAAAGCACACGACCGACGTCGAAGATGACGGCGGTCGGCCGATCGGCGCGCGTCACGGACTGTTCGCCCGTCACGTTCGATTCGATCGGCATCAGGGCTGATTAGCCCTGGCGCGCCTTGAAACGACGGTTGGTCTTGTTGATGACATAGGTGCGGCCGCGACGGCGGATCACGCGGTTGTCCCGGTGACGATCCTTGAGCGACTTCAGGGAATTGCGGATCTTCATGATCGATTCGCTTCTTTTGAACTGGAGGGTGATCTGGAAAGCGTCGCCGCCTAGTGGCAACCGGCGCTTAAGTCAAGGTTCCGGCATGACGGATGGGTCATGATCGCCGCGCCCTCTTCCGCCGCCGGATCATCCCTCATATGTCATGCGTTGCCCATCCGTAACATCTCAAGGTCTTCGACGCATGAAAGCCCGCTCGCTCCTGATCCTCGCGGCCGCCGCCGGAACGCTGGCCGCCTGTTCCACCACGGGCGGGCGCCTGCCGCCGACCGAGGTGATCCGCTATCACCTGGGCGAGCCGATCGCGCGCGGCACCATCCGGGTCGAGCCGCTGTCGGCCACCGGCCCGGCCAGCATCGAGTTCAAGACCTATGCCGCCGCGGTCGAGACCGCGCTGCTGCGCAACGGCTATTCGCTGGCGCAGGGCGATGCGCAGCCCGACTTCATCGCGACGGTGAACTTCACCCGCGCCAACCGGCTGGGCCCGCCGCGTCCCTCGCCCTTCTCGATCGGTCTGGGCGGCGGCAGCTTCTCGGGCGGTCGTGGCGGCGGCGTGGGGCTGGGCGGGGGGCTGAGCTTCCCGATCGGCAAGAGCCAGCCGCAGGAGATCATCGGCACCGAATTGTCGGTCCAGATCAAGCGCCGCATGGACCAGTCGCCCATCTGGGAAGGCAGCGCGCGCAACATCGCGCCGGTTCAGACGCTCGCCAGGCTGGATGCCCAGGCGCAGGCCGCCAAGCTGGCCGATGCGCTGTTCACCAAATTCCCCGGCGAATCGGGCCGCACGGTCGAGGTGAAGTAAGACGATGACGCTGACCATCAATGCGTCCTTCGACGGCGGCAACATCCGCGTGGTGGCGATCGAGGGCGACCGGATCGACTTGGAGATCGTCGAGGACAAGGATTCCGACTTCTACCAGTGGTTCTATTTCCGGGTCGGCGGCGCGAAGGGGCGGACGCTGACCTTCCGTATCCTGAACGGGGCGGACTCGGCCTTTCCCGATGGCTGGCCGAATTATCAGGTCCGGGCCTCGACCGATCGGCAGGAATGGCGGATGACGCCGACCCGCTATGCGGACGGCGTGCTGGAATGGCAGTGGACGGGCGAGTCGGACGTTGCCTGGTTCGCCTATTTCGAGCCCTATACCATGGAACGCCACCACGATCTGGTCGCGCGAATCGCCGCGAAGGGCGTTCATCACGAAGAGATTGGCCAGACGCTGGACGGCCAGCCGATCGATTATTTCCGCTTCGGCTCCGGCCCCAAGCAGGTGTGGCTCTATGCCCGCCAGCATCCGGGCGAATCGATGGCCGAATGGTGGATGGAGGGCGCGCTCGACTGGCTGACCGGCCCGGCGGCCGAGTCGCTGCTGGCGTCGGCGACGGTCCATGTCGTGCCCAATATGAACCCCGACGGCACGCGGCGGGGGCATCTGCGGACCAATGCGGCGGGTGTGAACCTCAACCGCGAATGGCACGACCCGACGCCCGAGCGCAGTCCCGAAGTGCTGTGCGTGCGCAACCGCATGGACCAGACCGGCGTCGATTTCGCGATCGACGCGCATGGCGACGAGGCGATTCCGGCCAACTTCATCGCCGGGTTCGAGGGTATCCCGAGCTGGACCGAGGAACATGGCGCCAAATTCTATGAATTCGGCCGCCGCCTGGCCGCGCATACGCCCGATTTCCAGACCCAGATGGGCTATGAGAAGTCGAGTGCGGGCAATGCCAACCTCGCCATGTCGACCAACCAGCTCGCCGAGCGATTCGGTGCGGTGTCGGTGACGCTGGAAATGCCGTTCAAGGACCATGCCCCGAACCCGGACCGCGTCCATGGCTGGTCCGGAGAGCGTTCGGCCAAGCTGGGCGTATCGTGCCTGGAAGTGCTGTCGGAGATGATCGGGGAGGTTTGATCGGGTTTTGGGGAAGCCCTGGGGAGAGGGTTTCCCTCGGCCTTCGACTTCGGCGCATCGCGCCGAAGCTTATAAAAGGTGATGTTCGCGCAGAGGCGCGGAGGACGCAGAGGTGTTTGGACCTGTCGCAGCGGCGGCACTGCCATCTTGAAAAGGCAGGAAAAGCGCTCCCGCGCGTGGAGCCTCTCTGCGTCCTCGGCGCCTCTGCGCGAAACCCATTCCCCGTCCCCTCAGGCTGAGCGAAGTCGAAGGCCACGCCCGGCGCTATCGCCGCACCCCCTCCGCCGCCAGATAGCGGTCCAGCTCCGCCAAAACCCGCTCCAGTCCGGCGCTATCCCCGGCCTCCGCGCGGACGGTCAGCGCCGCCTGCGTATTGGACGCCCGCAGCAACCACCAACCATCCGCCGTCCGCACCCGGACGCCATCGGTATCGTTGACCTCGGCCCCATCCCGAGCCAGCGCGGCCGCCACCCGGTCCACGATGGCGAACTTGTCCGCCTCGGCCACCGTGATCCGCGTTTCGGGAATGTCGACCATCAGGGGCATCGCGCCGCGCAGTTCGGTCATCGAACGACCCGCCAAATGGACGCTGCGGATCAGGCGGATCGCCGCATAATGGGCATCGTCGAATCCATACCATTCGCCCGCGAAGAACATATGCCCCGACATCTCGCCGCCCAGCGGAGCTGCGGTCTCCAGCATCTTGGTCTTCATCAGGCTGTGGCCGGTCTTCCACATGACCGGCCGTCCGCCCAGGGCCTCGATATGGTCGAACAGCGCCTGGCTGGCCTTCACGTCCGCGACGATCGGGGCGCCCGGATGCTCGGTCAGGGCAGGGCCCGCCAGCAGCATCAAAATCTGGTCGCCCCAGATCACCCGTCCCTGTCCGTCGATCGCACCGATCCGGTCGCCATCGCCGTCGAAAGCGAATCCGAAATCGAGATGTCTGTCCGCCACGGTTCGCTTCAACGCGTCTAGATTGGCCTCGACCGTCGGATCGGGGTGATGATGCGGGAAATGACCATCCACATCGGTGAACAGCGTATGATGCTCACCCGGCAGGCGCTGGACCAGCTTTTCGATGACGGGGCCCGCCGCGCCGCTGCCGCAGTCCCAGCCGATGCGGTATTTGCCGCCCGCATAACCGGCCAGCAGCCGGTCGACATAGGCGTCGAGAATGTCGACCTGCTCGACGCTCCCCGCGCCCTTGGTCCAGTCGCGCACCGCCGCCATGCGCGCCAGATCCTGCACATCCTCGCCGAAAAAGGGGCGATGGCGCAGCACCATCTTGAAGCCGTTGTCGTCACGGGGATTATGGCTGCCCGTTACCTGTACGGCGCCGTCCACCCCTAACGTCGCCTCGGCGAAATAGACCATCGGCGTGGGGCCCAGGCCGATGCGTACGACATCGACGCCGCTGTCGGTCAGCCCGTCGACCAGCGCGGCCTCCAGCACCGGCGAACTCAGCCGCCCGTCGCGCCCGACGACGATGCGGGTACCGCCCGCCCGCCGCACCCGTGTGGCGAAGCCGCGCCCAACCGCATAGGCGGCGCCCTCGTCCAGCGTCTCGGGCACGGTGCCGCGCACGTCATATTCGCGGCAGGCGCTCGGGTGGATCGCCGCGATCCGCTCGGCCCCAGGATCAGGCATCACGGCGCGCCAGCAACAGGTCGCGCGCGGCGTTCACCCGCCGCGTCAGGTCGGCCGAGCCGCCGCGATCGGGATGGACCTGCCCGATCAGGCGACGATGCGCCTGGCGGATCGCCTCAACATCCGCGCCCGGCGGCAGGTCCAGGATCGCCAGCGCGTCCGCCTCGTCACGCGGCAGCCGGGGCGCGAGTTTCGGCTTGGTCGGGCGTGGCATGTAACGCCACACCAGCCAGATGACCGCCAGCGCGATCAGCCATTTCATGCGGCCCCCATCATGCGGCGGCGTCAGCCTCTTTGGCTCCTGCGTCCGCTCCGCCTTCGGGCAGTTGCAGCGCGGCCATCATCTCGCGCAGTTCCTGCCGCGCGGCGACATGGCCCAGCCCCATCGCGCCGAATTCCTTGGCGTCGATCATGGTCAGGCCGTTGGGGAACATCTCACGATAGATGACGCGCTCGCCCAGGCCGGGGATCACGCGAAAGCCGACGCGGCGCGACAGGTCGGTCAGCGCATCCGACACGCGGCGCATGTTGCGCGCCTCGATATGCTGCAATCTGTTGCGCAGCACGACCCAGTCGATGGTGGTGCCGTCGGCGCGCGCCCGCTGCTTGCGCGCGTCCCAGATCAGCTCCGAATAGAAGCTGGGACGCGTCACCTGGAACGTCTCCGGGTCCACCTGGCCGATCAGGTCGAAGTCGACGAAACTGTCGTTCATCGGCGTGACCAGCGTGTTGGACAGGGCCGCCGCCGTCCGCGCGAAATGATCGTCGCGTCCCGGCGTGTCGACGATCAGGAAATCGGCATCCTGCGACAGACCGAACCAGAGTTCCTCGAACCCCTCCTCGGTCTGGCTGGTATGAGTCGCATGGACCGGCATGGGCAGCTTGTGCCCGGTGCGCTTGATCGTCTCGGCCCGGTTGTCGAGATAGCGGCCGACCGTCCGCTGGCGATGATCCAGATCGAGGCACGCCACGCGTGCGCCCTTGGCGGCCAGCGCGATCGCCACATGAACCGCCGTCGTCGATTTGCCGGTGCCACCTTTTTCATTGGCAAAGACAATCACGTGCGTTGAAGATAGCCGTTCCGGCAACTCGTCGCTTCCTTATTGATCCCCGTTGCCACCCTACATAGAAGCCCTCGGCGTGGGGAACGAGGGGTAAAATCAGTGCAAGTCATTCGGGATCGCGAAGCCTTGGTCGAGGCACTCGCCGCGTTGCGTGCCGAGGGCGCGCGCGTGGCGCTGGTGCCGACCATGGGCGCGCTCCATGCCGGGCATATCGCGCTCGTCGAAGCGGCGAAGCGGCCGGGCACCAAGGTCGTGGCGTCGATCTTCGTGAACCCCAAGCAGTTCGGCGCGGGCGAGGATCTGGGCCGCTATCCCCGGCGCGAACAGTCCGACATCCGTATGCTGACCGAGGCGGGCTGCGACCTGTTGTGGATGCCCGGCGTCGAGGTGATGTATCCCGAGGGCCATGCGACCTCGATCCGCGTCGACGGCGTCAGCGAAGGGCTGGAGGGGGCATCGCGTCCCGGCCATTTCGACGGAGTCGCCACCGTCGTCGCCAAGCTGTTCAACCAGGTCGGGCCCGACGCGGCCTATTTCGGCGAGAAGGATTTCCAGCAGCTGGCGGTGATCCGCCGCATGGTCGCCGATCTCGACTTCCCCATCGAGGTGGTCGGCGTGCCGACCCAGCGCGACGATGACGGCCTCGCGCTCTCGTCGCGCAACATCTATCTCGACGAGGAACAACGCGCCAAGGCGGTCGCGCTGCCGCGCGCGCTGGGTGTCGCGGCCCGGGCCATCGGGCGGGGCGAGGAGGCAGCGACCGTTTTGGCCGATGCCCGCGCGACCCTGACCGCCGCCGGGTTCGAGGTCGATTATGTCGAGCTGGTCGACGCGGTAACACTTTCACTCGATTGCACCGAAGAGCGCCCGCGCCGTCTGGTGGCTGCTGCACGTATGGGATCGACCAGACTGATCGATAATATCGCTGTCACCGACCTGTCATGAGTTAACCAATTTGTGACCGTTATGGCCATAGACCTAGTGTCGGACGCAGAGGGGTCCGAACAGAGGGGCAGGATATGGCCAATAGCAGCAAATCCGCACAATTCCTGATGGAAAGCCGGTTCGCCGATCAGGTGGCGACCGACGATGGTGCGACGATGTACGACTTGGGGGTCGCCTATTCGACCGGCTCGGGGGGCAAGCGCCTGGACCTGGTCGAGGCGCACAAATGGTTCAACCTGGCGGCGGTCGCGGGCTTCCTGCCGGCGCAGATCGCCCGCGCCGAAGTGGCGGGCGACATGACCGCGCGCGAGATCGCCGAGGCGCAGCGCCAGGCACGCGCTTTCCTTTACGGCAACATGCCACAGATGCGCGCGGCCTGAACCGGCTGACCACCGCGCGCTGATCCGCCCGAACGGGGCGGGCCGGAATCAGCTCACGGGATCATATTCGACTCAGGCTTCGCTCGTCTTCTTTGCCGCGGCTTTCTTGGCAGGTGCCTTTTTGGCGGGTGCCTTCTTCTCGGCGGTCTTCTTGTCGGCCGTCGCCTTGGCCTTGGCAGGCGCCTTTTTCGCTGCCGCCTTCTTCGCCGGTTTTTTGCGCGCCGGAGCGGCTGCTGCCCGCGCGTCGATCAATTGCGCGGCTTCTTCCAGCGTCAGCTGATCCTTGTCGACCGTCTTGGGGATGGTCGCATTCGTCTCGCCGTCGGTGACGTAAGGGCCGTAGCGCCCCTCCATCAGCTTGATCTCCGCCTCGGTGCGCGGATGCTTGCCGAGCACCTTGAGCGGCTCGCGCGACGCAGTGCCCCGCGCGGCACGTCCGCCGCCCGCCGCTGCTTCGGCCAGCTTGACCACGGCGGCGTTCATGCCCGTCTCGAACACATCGGCGGTCGAGGTAAGGCGCGCATATTTGCCGCTATGCGCCAGATAGGGGCCATAGCGCCCGATCGACGCGGTGATCGGCTCGCCCGTTTCCGGGTGGTTGCCGATGGTGCGCGGCAGGCTGAGCAGCTTGAGCGCCCATTCCAGGTCGAGATCGACATCCTTGGGGATGGAAGCGCGCTTGGCGTCCTTGCCCTCGCCCAGCTGGATATAGGGGCCGAACCGCCCCGACTTGCGCTCGACGGGCAGGCCTGTTTCGGGGTCCTGACCGAGCGTTTCCGGCCCGGTATCCTCGCCAGCCCCTTCGCCGCCCTGGGCGAATCGGCGGGTATATTTGCATTCCGGATAGTTGGAGCAGGCGATGAACGCGCCGAATCGGCCACCACGAAGGGCGAGCTTGCCCTCGCCGCAATTGGGGCAGAGGCGCGGATCCGATCCGTCCGCCTTTTCGGGGAACAGATAGGGTGCCAGGAACTGGTCCAGTTCGGCGGTAATCGCCGAGGGCTGCTGCTCCATCACTTCCGAAGTGCGCGGCTTGAAGTCGCGCCAGAAGGCGTCGAGCACCGCCTGCCACTGGGCACGGCCGCCGGACACGTCGTCCAGCTCCTCCTCCAGCTCGGCGGTATAGTCGTAGCCGACATATTTCTCGAAGAAGCGCTCCAGGAACGCCGTCACCAGCCGCCCGCTCTCCTCGGCGAAGAAGCGGTTCTTCTCGACGCGGACGTAAGAACGGTCCTTCAGCGTCTTGATGATCGAGGCATAGGTGGACGGACGCCCGATGCCCAGTTCCTCCATCCGTTTGACCAGCGACGCCTCGGAGAAGCGCGGCGGCGGCTGAGTGAAGTGCTGTTCGGCCTTCACTTCCTTTTTGGCGGGGGCATCGCCTTCGCGCAGGCGGGGGAGGCGGCGGGCCTCTTCGTCCTGGCTGTCGTCCTGGCCTTCCTCGTACAGCGCCAGATAGCCGGGGAAGAGCACGACCTGGCCGGTCGCGCGCAGGACATGGCGGCCGGTGCCGTCGGCCATGTCGATGGTGGTGCGCTCCATCCGTGCCGAGGCCATCTGGCTCGCCAGCGCGCGCTTCCAGATCAGGTCGTAGAGGCGGCCATGATCGCCCGAACCGGCGCGGTCGCGGCTGAAATCGGTCGGGCGGATCGCCTCATGCGCTTCCTGCGCGTTCTTCGCCTTGGACTGATACATGCGCGGCTTGTCGGGGACGTAAGACCCGTCATAGCGCTCGGCCACCGCCTTGCGCGCCGCTGAAATGGCCGATCCGTCCATCTGGACGCCATCGGTACGCATGTACGTGATCGCGCCGTCCTCATAGAGCTGCTGCGCGATCCGCATCGTGTGATCGGCCGAGAAGCCCAGCTTGCGCGCGGCCTCCTGTTGCAGCGTGGAGGTGGTGAAGGGCGGCGGCGGGTTGCGCGTCGCGGGCTTGGTCTCGACCGACTGGACCTGGAACCGGCCCGACTCGACATCGGCCTTGGCGCGCGTCGCGTCGCCCTCGTTGCCGATCGACAGGCGGTCGAGCTTCTTGCCCTCCCACTGGACGAGGCGCGCGACGAAGGGCGTGCCGTCCTGTTCCATATCCGCCGTCACCGACCAATATTCCTGCGGCCGGAACGCCTCGATCTCGCGCTCGCGCCCGACGATCAGGCGCAGCGCGACCGACTGGACGCGGCCCGCCGACTTCGCGCCGGGAAGCTTGCGCCACAGCACCGGCGACAGGGTGAAGCCGACCAAATAGTCGAGTGCGCGGCGCGCGCGATAGGCGTCGATCAGGTCGGTATCCAGCTCGCGCGGATTCTGCATCGCGTGCAGGATGGCGGGCTTGGTGATCGCGTTGAACGTCACCCGCTCGACCTTGTCGGGCAGCGCCTTGCGGTTCTTCAGAACCTCCTGCACGTGCCACGAAATCGCCTCGCCCTCGCGATCGGGGTCGGTGGCCAGGATCAGGCGGTCGGCCTTCTTGGCCTCGTCGGCAATGGCTTTGAGCTGACGCGCCTTGTCCGCGTAATTCTCCCACTCCATCGAAAAATTCTGGTCGGGGTCGACCGAGCCGTCCTTGGGCGGCAGGTCGCGGACGTGACCATAGCTCGCCAGGACGCGGTAGTCCGAACCCAGATATTTCTCGATGGTCTTCGCCTTGGCAGGCGATTCGACGATGACAAGCTGCATGAGTGGTAAAACTACGTCCCTTACGTGTGTACGCGAGGATGGGGAGGGGGCGGGGGGAGGTCAAGCCGCATAGGCGAGGCCGTCTTGTCGGCGTAAGGATCCATACCTAGCCGTGACCCGGGGATGGAACGAGGAGGGGTGTGATGATGATGCTGGCATTATTGATGGGTGTGGCGGACGCCCAGCCCGTGACCGAACATATCGCGCCGCCAGTCCAATCCGATTTCGTCCTGGGCTTTGTCGGACGAGGCCCGGCGCCGATCCGCGAATATGTGCCACGCGGGCAGACGGTCGAACGCTGGACCCGGATGGTCACGGTCCTGCAACTGGGCTGGAAGCCGGGCATGGGGCCGCGCCGCTATGCCGAGCTCTGGGCTCAGTCGATGCAGCGGGCCTGTCCCGGTACGACGGTGGGCGAGATGCGGGATACGCCGCTGGCCGGGCGTGAATCGGTGACCCTTCGCCTTGACTGTCCGCGCAACCCGCAGACCGGCCAGGCCGAAATGGTGATCGGGCGCTATGTGACCGGCGGCGAACAGCTCCACAATGTCCAGGCTGCCATTCGGGGGCCCGTGACGCCGCAGGCCATGGCCTGGGCCGAAGCGCTGGTGGCCGCAGCGACGCTGTGCGCCACCGGCGATAGCAGGGCGCTTTGCCGTACGGACTGACGGTTCTCAGGGCGGCCGCGGATCAGGCGATGAACCTGATGGTCGCGATATTGGGGTTCGTCGTGCGGGCGATAGCCCAGTTTCTCCGCCAGCCGGATGGATTCGCGATTGGCGGGTGAGATCATGCACTGGGTTGCGGGCGGCGCATGATCCTCGTCCATCCAGCGATGCGCGGCGGCGGCGGCCTCATAGGCATAGCCCTTGCCATGGGCGGCGCTGGTGAAGACCCAGGCGGCCTCCGGCATGGTATCCAGCCTGGGCGCGACCTCTCGCCGGAAATCCATGAATCCGGTCTCGCCGAGATACTGTCCGGTCGTCCGATCCAGTACGGCGAACATCCCGTGGCCGAACACCGACCAATAGCCGATGAAGCGCAGCAATCGCATCCACGCCTCCTCGCCGGTCATCGGCGCCCCGGCATGGCGGACCACCACCGGATCGGCAACCATCGCGGCATAGTCGTCGTAATCCGCAACCTCATAGGGGCGCAGAATCAGGCGTTCGGTCTGAATCACGTCAGTGCCACCCGCCCGCCCGCATGGCGCTCCAGCCGTCCGGCCAGTTCCAGCTCCAGCAGGATCGTCTGGACGATCGCTGGCGGGCGCCCGCTTTGGCGGATGAGTTCGTCGACCGTCACCGCCACCGGGCCGAGCAGATCGGTGATGCGCGCGCGATCGGCATCGCTCGCCTCTTGCGGCGGCGGGGGCGTGTAGGAACTTTCGGGCGCGCGGACCATGCGGGCGTCGATGGGGCGAATCTGTTCCAGGATATCCCCCGCCGACTGGATCAGCGTCGCGCCCTCGCGGATCAGCATGTTGCAGCCTTGCGCGCGCGGATCGGCGGGGTGACCGGGGACCGCCATCACCTCGCGCCCCGCCTCGCCCGCCAGCCGCGCGGTGATCAGCGAGCCGGAGCGCGGCGCGGCCTCGACCACCACCGTGCCTTGCGCCAGCCCTGCGATGATCCGGTTGCGCGAGGGGAAGTGGCGGGCGAGCGGCTGCGTGCCCGGCGGCTGCTCGGCGATCAGCAGGCCGCGCGTGGCGACCTCCTCCTGCAACCGGGCATTTTCGGGCGGGAAGGCGATGTCGATGCCGCTGGCGATGACGCCGATGGTGCCGCCCTCCAGCGCGCCGATATGCGCCGCCGTATCGATCCCGCGCGCCAGCCCGGAGGTGACGGGTACGCGCTGCGCCGCGAGGTCCTGCGCCAGCCCGCGCGCAAAGCGGCACGATGCGGCCGAGGCATTGCGCGCGCCGACCAGCGCCACGCCGCCGCGCTGTGCCAATCCCATGTCGCCGCGTATGATCAGCGCGGGCGGGGCGGTGTCGAGTTCGGCGAGCAATGCGGGGTAATCGGGCTCACCCAGCAGGACATGGCGCGCGCCCAGCCGCGCGACCGTCTCGATCTCACGCGCGATCACCGTCGGGTCGGCGGCCCTGGGGGCTTCGCCGCCGCCGCGCCGGGCAAGATGGGGCAGCGCGTCGAGCGCGGCCTGCGCCTCGCCGAACCGTGCCATCAATTGTCGCCAGGTGACGGGTCCGATGCCATGCGTCCGCAACAGCCGAAGCTGCGCGAACCGGGCGTCAGTCACGCTTCTTGCCGATACGGGGTTCGGTGCCCGCCAGCAGCCGCTCGATATTCGAGCCGTGCTTCCAGACGACGATCAGGGCCAGCGCGATCAGCAGCAGGACCAGATCGAACCGGCCCATCGCCGCCGCCGCCAGCGGTGCGCTGACCGCCGCCGTCATCCCCGCCACGGCCGAGATACGGATGGTGGCGAGCAGGCCCAGCCAGACGATCGCATAGACGACACCCAGCGGCCAGTAGAGCGCGGTGACGACCCCCATCAACGTCGCGACACCCTTGCCCCCGCGAAACTTCAGCCAGATGGGGTAGCAATGCCCGACGAACGCGGCGGCTGCCGCCAGCACTTCCTCACCGGGCAGCCAGTGTCGGACGAGCAATACCGCGGCGACGCCCTTCAGCATGTCGAGGATCAGCGTCGCGGCGGCAAGTCCCTTGCGGCCGGTGCGCAGCACATTGGTCGCGCCGATATTGCCCGACCCGATGCTGCGCAGATCACCTGCCCCAGCGGCGCGGGTCAGGATGATGCCGAAGGGGATCGACCCCAGCAGATAGCCGATCAGCAAGGCCCAGGTCGGCGGCCCCCAGATGATTTCGGTCGGCAATAGTCTTCCCCTGTGCTCCGGGACAGACATAGAACATGCGTGCTGGCCTGTCCAATCCGGCGCGGCTCTGGTTTCGGACGCGCACGGCGCTTATGAGGCCGGGATGAGCGATGCGCGTCCCATCCTGTTCTTCGATTCCGGTGTGGGCGGGCTGTCGATCGCGGGGCCTGCGCGCGCCGCCTTGCCGACCGCGCCCTTCGTCTATGTCGCCGATAGCGCAGGCTTTCCTTATGGCGAGAAGACCGAGGCAGAGATTGCGGGCCGGGTGCCCGCGCTGCTCGGGCGGCTGGCGGAGCGGTATCGGCCGCGCCTGATCGTGATTGCGTGCAACACGGCCTCGACCATCGCACTGCCCGCCGTGCGCGCGGCGCTGGACCTGCCGGTGGTCGGTACGGTGCCCGCGATCAAACCGGCGGCGGCGATGAGCGAGACGCGCACCATCGGCGTGCTGGGCACGCGCGCGACGGTGCGACAGGCCTATGTCGACGATCTGGCGGCGCGCTTTGCCGGCGATTGTCGGGTGATCCGGCATGGCTCGGCCGAACTGGTGGAACTGGCCGAGGCGAAGCTGCGTGGCGAGTCGCTCTCCTCCGCGGCATTTGCGGCCGTGCTCGACGGATTGTTCGGGCAGGAAGGCGGCGAGGCTATCGACGTCATCGTCAATGCCTGCACCCATTTCCCGCTGGTCGAGGCGGAATTGGCGACGGCGGCGGCCCGGCCGGTGCGTTTCGTCGATGGCGGGCCGGGGATCGCACGGCGGATCGCATTCCTGACCGAGGGCCAGGACTGGCCTGCCGACCCGGGCGAGGGGGTGGCGGTGTTCACGCGACTCGGGGAGCGGGAAGCGGCGTTGCGGCCGGGGCTCGCTGCGCGGGGGTTTGCGCGGATCGAGGCGCTGTAGCTCCGACTGCCGTTCGCACTGCACGAAAATGGGGGGCGATCGGGCGGGGTTTTGAAGCCTTGAGAACCGCCCGCCTTGGGAACCGATCCGTCCTTGGGACAATATGTCCACCATGATCGATCACAGTGACCATCGTTATCCACTCGATTCACGGGCAGGTTCGGCCTACATTCCCTTTCCATGAGCATCGAAGGCACGGACGTGCGCGTGGATTATTCCCGCGTCTTCACCCAGGCGATCGACCGCCTGCACGCCGAGGGACGTTACCGCGTCTTCATCGACATCCTGCGCAACAAGGGCATGTTTCCCAATGCGCGGTGCTTTGCAGGGCATAACGGACCCAAGCCGATCACGGTCTGGTGCTCCAACGACTATCTGGCGATGGGGCAGCACCCGAAGGTCATCGCCGCGATGGAGGAAGCGCTCCACGACGTCGGCGCAGGCTCGGGCGGCACGCGCAACATCGGCGGCAACACCCATTATCATGTCGATCTGGAGGGCGAACTCGCCGACCTGCACGGCAAGGAAGCGGCTTTGCTCTTCACCAGCGGATACGTCTCCAACGAGGCGACGCTGGCGACCTTGGCCAAGATCCTGCCGGGCTGCGTGATCTTTTCCGACGAACTGAACCACGCCTCGATGATCGCAGGCATCCGCAATTCGGGTTGCGAAAAGCAGGTCTTCCGCCACAATGATCTGGCGCATCTGGAGGAACTGCTGGCGGCGGCCGATCCGGCGGTGCCCAAGCTGATCGCGTTCGAGAGCGTCTATTCGATGGAGGGCGATGTCGCCCCGATCGCGGCGATCTGCGATCTGGCGGACAAGTATAACGCGCTGACCTATCTCGACGAGGTGCACGCGGTCGGCATGTACGGCGCGCGCGGCGGCGGCATCTCGGAGCGCGACGGCGTCGCCCACCGGCTGACCGTGATCGAGGGGACGTTGGGCAAGGCGTTCGGCGTGATGGGCGGCTATATCGCGGCCGACCGGATGATCGTCGACGTGATCCGCTCCTATGCGCCGGGGTTCATCTTCACGACTTCGTTGTCGCCGGTGCTGGTCGCGGGCGTGCTGGCGAGCGTGCGCCACCTAAAGCAGAGCTCGGTCGAGCGCGAGGGGCAGCAGGCCGCCGCCGCGAAGCTGAAGGCGATGATGTCCGAGGCAAACCTGCCCGTCATGCTGGGCGAGACGCATATCGTGCCGGTGATGGTCGGCGATCCGGTCAAGGCCAAGAAGATCAGCGACATCCTGCTCGCCGAATATGGCGTGTACGTCCAGCCGATCAATTACCCGACCGTGCCGCGCGGGACCGAGCGGCTGCGCTTCACCCCAGGCCCCGCGCATGACGAGGCGATGATGGCGGAACTCGTGTCGGCGCTGGTCGAAATCTGGGAGCGACTCGAATTGAAGATGGCGGCATAAGGGGCCGCCCTTCGCCATCTATCGTATGGGAACTGGACCCCGGCCTTCGCCGGGGTGGTCACCATTTCCAAGGTCGAGTCTTAATCGAGCGTGATTGCGACGTCGCTGCCCGGCACCGCCAATGCCTCGCCGAACCGCACCGAGTGGACGCTGCAATAGTCGCCCTCGACCGGATCGGCATAGACATGGACGACGCGCCGCACTCCGTCGATTACCCAATAGGTCGGGATGCCCGCCTGGGCGTAAAGCATCCGCTTGAGCCCCATATCGCGGCTTTGCGTGGTCTGTGCGATCTCGACGACCAGCTGCACATCATACGGCGTCAGGAAGCGGTTCTCGACCAACGGCTGGCGCAGCAGCGCGGCATCGCAGGCGACGACGGTCGAGTCGTTCAGGACCAGACCGGTCTCTGCCCGCACGACGGCAAGTCCCAGTTTTTGGGCCAGATAGAATACGACATTGGCCTGAGCCGCGGAGTGACCATTCATTGGCGGGTTCATCCGCTCCAGCTCCCCGTCGATCAGCTCGACCTTCATGCCCTCGAAGGCACCGCTTTCGACCATGTGCAGGAATTCGGGCGCCGTGAAGCGCGCGCGGGTGTCCGAGGAGAGGCGGGCCAGCTGGTTCACGGATGCAATCCTATCATGGCGGGTGGCGGGAGCCTAGCGGCGCTTCACCTCTTGCAATAGCCCTCGCCGGTCTTGACGGTCAGGCACTCGGTCTTGCCCGCCAGATACTTCAACCCCGTCGCATTGCCATTGGTCGGGCGCAGCGTCTCGCGGACGCCGCCGCGCTCGAACACGATCGTGTCGCCGACCTGTTCGCCCCGGAACTCGCCCTTGTTGTCGAGGTCCCACTGCATCTCCATGCGATAACGGCCCGGTGTCGCGGCGTGCTTGATGTTGAGGTACATGCCCTCCACCCCGACATAGCGGCCGACATAATCGGGCCCCTTTTTCTTCGGCAGGCCGGTGAAGGTCGACCCGTCTCCGGCCGGGCCCGCCGTCGCGGCGGCACTGGTGGCGTTGGCGGCGGGAGCCGCGGCGTTCCTGACCTCCTCCGGCGTCTCGCGCGAGCAGGCGGTCAGGGCAGAGAGGGCGGTGAGGATCAGGGTGCGCTTCATGGCGCGCAGAACCCCCCAACGGCGGCGCACGTTCCGTTGCGCGAAGGGGTAGCCATGGGGCCCGTGCGCGCGTAAAGGCGCGGGCATTCCATTCGACCCTGTCAGGAGCGCCCGTCCCATGCGCATCGCGATCGCATCCGATCATGCCGCCGTCTCGTTGAAGGCCGTGCTGGCGGACTGGTTGCGCGAACAGGGGCATGAGGTGCTGGACCTGGGCACCGACGGCAATGCCAGCGTCGATTACCCCGATTTCGGCCGCGCGGTCGGCGAAGCGCTGGCCGATGGTCGCGCCGAGCGTGGCGTCGCGCTGTGCGGATCGGGCATCGGTATCTCGATCGCGGCCAACCGCAACCCCGCCTGCCGCTGCGCTTTGGTGTCCGAGCCGCTGTCGGCCGCGCTCGCGCGTCAGCATAACGACGCCAACGCCATCGCCATGGGCGCGCGCGTCATCGGCGAGGAAATGGCCAAGGCCTGCCTCGAAGCCTTTCTGTCCACCCCGTTCGAGGGCGGACGTCATCAGCGCCGTGTCGACATGCTGTCCACCGCGCCCGCCCAGAATTGAACGCCAAGGATACC
This sequence comes from Sphingomonas sp. Xoc002, assembly GCF_050408055.1. Lineage (NCBI taxonomy): Bacteria > Pseudomonadati > Pseudomonadota > Alphaproteobacteria > Sphingomonadales > Sphingomonadaceae > Sphingomonas > Sphingomonas sp. Xoc002. The sequence goes on from NZ_CP191175.1 coordinate 377,122, forward strand.
CTCATGAGCACGCTTAACGACGTCCAGCCCGCCGGTTTCTTCACCCGCACCCTGGCCGATGCCGACCCCGCCGTCTTCGCCGGTGTGTCGCACGAGCTGGAACGCGAGCAGACCCAGATCGAGCTGATCGCCTCCGAGAACATCGTCTCCAAGGCGGTGATGGAAGCGCAAGGGTCCGTCTTCACCAACAAGTATGCCGAGGGCTATCCGGGCAAGCGCTATTATCAGGGCTGCGCGCCGTCGGATGAGGTCGAGCAGCTGGCGATCGACCGCGCCAAGCAGATTTTCGGCTGCAACTTCGTCAACGTCCAGCCGCACTCGGGCGCACAGGCGAACGGCGCGGTGATGCTGGCGCTGGCCAAGCCGGGCGACACGATCATGGGCCTGTCGCTCGACGCCGGTGGCCATCTGACGCACGGTGCCAAGGCCGCGCTGTCGGGCAAGTGGTTCAACGCCGTCCAGTACGGCGTCGACCCCGAGACGCACCTGATCGACTATGACGAGGTCGCCCGGATCGCGCGCGAGTGCCAGCCCAAGATCATCATCGCGGGCGGCTCGGCCTATCCGCGCGTCATCGACTTCGCCAAGTTCCGCGCCATCGCGGACGAGGTTGGCGCCTATTTCATGGTCGACATGGCGCACTTCGCGGGCATCGTCGCGGGCGGCCTGCACCCGACCCCGTTCGGCCATGCGCATGTCGTGACCACCACCACGCACAAGACGTTGCGCGGTCCGCGCGGCGGCATGATCATGACCAACGACGAGGCGATCGCGAAGAAGATCAATTCGGCGGTCTTCCCCGGCCTTCAGGGTGGCCCGCTGATGCACGTCATCGCCGCCAAGGCGGTCGCATTCGGCGAGGCGCTGAACCCTGAGTTCAAGACCTATATCGCGGCGGTCGTGGAAAACGCCCGCACGCTGGCGGCGACGCTGAAGGCGCGCGGGGCGAACCTGGTCGCGGGCGGCACCGACACGCATCTGGCGCTGGTCGACCTGACCCCGCTGGGCATCACCGGCCGCGACGCCGACGAGGCGCTGGAGCGGGCGGGCATCACCTGCAACAAGAACGGCATTCCCAACGATCCGCTGCCGCCGATGAAGACCAGCGGCATCCGCGTCGGCTCGCCCGCCGGAACCACGCGCGGTTTCGGCCCGGCCGAGTTCGAACAGATCGGCCATATGGTCGCCGATGTGCTCGACGGTCTGAAGGCCAAGGGCGAACATGGGGACCCGGAGGTCGAGGCAAACGTTCGTGCCCGTGTGCGTGAGCTTTGCGCACGCTTTCCGATCTACCAGGGATAAGGACGTAATCGCATGGCCAAGTTCGACCAGAAGTTTTCCGAGGTGCAGAACGACATCAAGTCGACCCCCGGCCTCGGCAAGAGCATGGCGAAATGGGGCGCGCTCGGCGCGGTCGTCGCGATCCCGGTGCCGTTCGTCGGCCCGATCTTCGGCGCGGCGGCGGGTGCGGGCTATGCCTATCTCAAGGCCAAGAAGAAGATCTGAATGCGCTGCCCCTTTTGTGGCCATGAAGACAGTCAGGTAAAGGACAGCCGCCCCACCGAAGACGGGGCGGCCATCCGCCGTCGCCGCCAATGCGAAGGCTGCGGCGCGCGCTTCACGACGTTCGAACGCATCCAGCTGCGCGAGCTGTTCGTGCTGAAGAGCGAGGACCGGCGCGAACCCTTCGACCGCGAGAAGCTGGTGCGATCCATCGCCATCGCGACGCGCAAGCGACCCATCGATCCGGTACGGGTGGAGAAGCTGGTGTCCGGCATCCAGCGCCAGCTCGAGACGAGCGGCGAGGGCGAGGTGTCGTCCAAGCGGATCGGCGAGATGGTGATGGAGGGGCTCAAGGGCCTGGATTCAGTGGCGTATATCCGCTTCGCCAGCGTCTATCGCGAGTTCGGCGAGGCAAAGGACTTCGAGGCGTTTGCCGGAACCGTGGAAGAGGTTGCTCCGCGGGGGGAATGAGGTGGCATTCAGGGCGTGGGCTTCGACTTCGCTCAGCCTGAACGGAGGTGGGGGTACTCGGCACTATACTAACTGCCGTTCAGGCTGTGCGAAGTCGAAGCCCAAGGGACTCCCTTGCCCCAAAACCCAAAAGCGATAGCCTGAGGGAATGGCATTCTACTGCTACATCCTCCGCTGCTCCGACGGCAGCTTCTACACCGGCCACACCGACAATCTTGAACATCGCATCGCCCAGCACCACTCTGGCGAACTCGCCTGCTACACCCAAGCCCGCCGCCCCGTGGAACTGGCTTGGTCGCAGGACTTCCCCACCCGCCATGAAGCCCTGACCGCCGAACGCCAGATCAAGGGCTGGTCTCGCACCAAGAAGGTCGTGCTGATCGCATCGGACTGGACGGCGCTCACAGAAGCCGCGATACCGCGCGCGGAACGTGCCCTTCGACTTCGCTCAGGGCGAACGGAAGATTGAATTTTGTCCAAGCCCCAATCCCAGCCCCCCGTCATCGTCCTGGTCCGCCCGCAGCTCGGCGAGAATATCGGCAAGGCCGCGCGTGCCATGCTGAATTTCGGGCTGGTCGAGATGCGCCTCGTCACCCCGCGCGACGGCTGGCCCAATCCGCAGGCGGGCCCGGCGGCGTCGGGCGCGGACATCGTGCTGGAACAGGCCAAGGTCTATGAAAGCGTGGCGGACGCGGTCGCCGATTGTGCGCAGGTCTATGCGACGACGGTGCGCAAGCGCGGCGTGACCAAGCCGGTCGTCACCCCGGAAGAGGCGGCGCGCGAAATCCATGCCGATACCATGGGCCGCGCGGCCTTCCTGTTCGGCCCCGAGCGATCGGGGTTGGAGACCGATGACGTCGCCATCGCGCGCAAGATCGTGACGGTGCCGATCAACCCGGAATTCGGCAGCCTGAACCTGGCACAGGCGGTGATCCTGATCGCCTATGAATGGTCCAAGGGTATCGAACTGGCCCAGCCGCCCGAGGTGGAACTGCCCGAGGTCGCGCCGCAGGGCGAGCTGGACGGGATGATCGGCCAGTTGGAGGATATGCTGGAGAATGCGGGGTTCTTCTTCCCGCCAGACCGCACCCCGGCGAGCAAGCGCACGCTGCGCACCCTGCTGACCAAGCCCGGCTGGTCGAGCCAGGAGGTGCGGACGCTGCGCGGCGTGTTGTCGACACTGGCACGGCCGCGTCAGCGCTAATCTTGCCCGGCGGCGCGATCGTGATAGGCTGCACACCCGACTTGTTCGAAGATTCGCTAGTTACGGGGGGCGCCGATGCTGCTTTTACTTGCTGCTTTACAGATTTCGTCCGTCCCCCCGGAGACGGCGCCGAAGGAAAAAATCGTCTGTAAGACCATTCACGAAACCGGCTCGTTCTTGAAGAAGCGAAAGACGTGTCTGACCCGGCAGCAATGGCAGCGGACCGCCGAGGTGAACCAGGGCGCGGCGCGCTCCATCGTGAGTGCGAATATGGGTGTGCCTGAAGGTAACGGGACGTCGCTGACCGGTCAGTAACCGCCGATCTCGTCAGGGCCGCCGGTCGAATGCCGCCAGTTCATAGGCGATCGAGCCTTCGACCAGCACTTCCCAGATCTCGGCCACGACGGCTTCGGGTACGCCCAGGCGGCGGGCTTCATCGCGGGCCTGGTCGATGACCTGGGTCTTGCGGTCCTCGTCGCGCACGCGGTCGCGGGTCGGTTTGATCCGGGCGGCGGCGTCCATATAGGCGAAGCGGCGTGCGAGCAGGGCGACCAGTTCGCGGTCGAGCTGGTCCACGCCCGCGCGAACCTCCGCCATGGTGGTGCAATCGGGTCCGGCGAGAATCTGGGTCATGGGCCATGGCTCTGCCGGGTGGCGTTCCCGCTGTCCAGTCCGGCTTGCCGATCGGACCGCGCGCGGGATAGCATGGCGGCGCGTTCCAATTGGGAGATAGGACGATGCTGACCACGTTGCTGCTGCTGGCCCTGACCGGGCAACAGGCCGAACCCGCGCCCGCGCCGGTGAAGGAAAAGAAGATCTGCCGGGTTCAGGAAACCACCGGCTCGCGCCTGTCGGCCAAGCGGATCTGCAAGACCCAGGCGGAATGGGACGAGATCGCGGCCAATGCGCGCAACGACGTGGAAAACGCCACCGGGCGGCTGAACACCGCCAGCGGGCGCTGATCGCCCGCCTCGCTTGACTCACGGCTGCCCGTCGTCTAGGCGCGCCGCTTCGCAATTGCCCCCGCATCCCGGTGAAGCGGTGGGCCTGCGCTTGTCCCCATAAAGGCTTGCATGGTGCGATACCGGGACCAACGTCGTTCGTAATTGCCAAAGGATTACACATGTCGAAGCGTCAAAGCGCAAAGTACAAGCTCGATCGCCGTATGGGCGAGAACATCTGGGGTCGCCCCAAGAGCCCCGTCAACAAGCGTGAATACGGCCCCGGCCAGCACGGTCAGCGTCGCAAGGGCAAGATGTCGGACTTCGGTCTGCAGCTGCGCGCCAAGCAGAAGCTGAAGGGCTATTATGGCGACGTGACCGAGAAGCAGTTCAAGGCCTGCTACCAGGAAGCCGCCCGCATGAAGGGCGATACCTCGCAGAACCTGATCGGCCTGCTCGAGCAGCGTCTGGACATGATCGTGTACCGCGCCAAGTTCGCGCCGACGATCTTCGCTGCGCGCCAGCTGGTCAGCCACGGCCACATCCGCGTCAACGGCGTGAAGTGCAACATCGCGTCGCGTCGCTGCTTCGTCGGCGACGAGATCTCGCTGGGTTCGAAGGCGACCGAAATGGCGCTGGTCATGGAAGCACAGCAGCTCGCCGAGCGTGAAGTGCCGGACTACGTCACCGCCGACGGCAACGCCAAGGTGGCGCTGACCCGCATCCCGACCCTGGACGAGGTGCCTTATCCAGTGAAGATGGAACCAAACCTGGTCGTCGAATTCTATTCGCGCTAAGTTTCGGGTCTTACCGAAGTTTCGGAAAGGGCGGTCCTTCGGGGCCGCCCTTTTTGTTTTCCATTCTAACATTTGCGTCATGCCGGATCGACAAACCCCATGCGCTGTTCAGGTGATGGGTCGGCCCACTGTCGTCCCTTGACCGGAGGGTTGCAGATGGATTGGATGGCGTTCCTGATCGGTTTCACGATCATGTCCCTGGCCTCGCTGGCCATTTACGCAAAAGGCAGCAAGACGTCGCCGTCGCTGCATCACACATTGCTCCATGCCGCCGTGCCATTTATCGCGGCGACGGCCTATCTTGCCATGGCCTTCGGCATCGGCACGCTGATCAACATCGACGGATCGGTGACCTATCTGGCCCGTTACGCCGACTGGTCCGTCACGACGCCGATCCTGCTCGCCAGCCTGGTGCTGCTGGCCTTTCACGAGCGGGGCAAGACGGGGGAGGTCGGCGGCTATCTGACCGCGATCATCGTCCTCGACGTTCTCATGATCGTCACCGGCCTGGTCTCGTCGCTGGCGCTCGTGCCCGTGCTGAAATGGGTATGGTATCTCTGGTCGTGTGCAGCCTTTGTCGGCGTGCTGTATCTGCTGTGGGTTCCGCTGCGCGCCATGGCGGCCGAACGAGGCGAAGCCCTGGGCACGGTCTATCGGAAAAACGTCGTGTTCCTGACCGTGATCTGGTTCCTGTACCCGATCGTCTTCCTGGTCGGGCCGGAAGGACTGAAGATCATCAGCGATCCGACGTCGGTCTGGGCGATCCTGATCATGGATGTGCTGGCGAAGGTCGTCTACGCCTTCTATGCGGCCGCCAATCTGAAGACGGCGCTGCACGACCATCGCGCCTGATGACCCGCGCCCCGGCGATCGGCTGGACCATGTTGGCGGGGGCGGCGCTGGCCGCCTCCGCCGGTTCCTTGCCCATCCAGCTGGGCTTTGCGATCCTGGCCATCGGTATCCTCGGCATGGCGCATGGGGCCAGCGATCTGGCGATCGTCGCACCGGGCCGCGGCCCCCTGTTCCTGCTCCTATATGTCTCTGTGTCCCTGATCTGCCTGGCGTGGTGGACGGGGTATCCGCAGATCGCGTTGCCCCTGTTTCTGGCAGCCTCGGCCATTCATTTCGGGGTGGAGGACGCGCCCCATGGCGGTCTGCCGGAGCGGGCGGCGCGGGGCATCTCGCTGGTGACGACGCCGGCGATCCTGCATCGCGAGAGCTATGGCGACATTCTCGCCTTCGCGGCAGGCCATGGCATTTCGACGACCGTGCTTTTCCTGCTGATCGCTGCCGGAGCCGGTGCGACGGCGCTGGTTCTGATCATGGCTGTACGGCGCCGCAACGGGCGCCTGCTGGTCGGCACCGGCGCCCTGTTGGTCCTGCCGCCGCTGGTCGGTTTTTCGATCGGCTTTCTGGTTCTGCACGCCCTTCCGCAGACCGATCAGCGGCGGCAAGAGATCGGTTGCGTCAGCCATCGCGCCTATTTCCGGGCGGTCGCTCCCATCCTCCTGGCGGCCCTTCTCATCGCGGCGGCAGTGGGGGCATTTTTCGTCTATCGTGAGGGGACCGGCGTCCGAGCCCTGTTTGCCGGTATCGCGGCCTTGGCGATGCCCCACCTGCTTGTGACACCCTGGTTCGAGGGGCGGGCAGGCCGTCCCGTCGCATACTCTTGCCCCGCGATCAGGGGCCGGGCACAACATCCCCAAACATAAGGGGAAATCATCATGCGCCGTCTGCTTCTCTTGTCCCTCCTCCTCTCCGGCACCGCGATGGCGCAGGACAAACCCGCCATCTCGGTCGACACGCTGAAGACGGTTACCCAGACCCTGTCCTCCGACGCCTATGAAGGCCGCGCGCCGACCACCCCGGCCGAGGACAAGACGGTCGCGTACATCATCGACCGCTTTCAGAAGGCGGGTCTGAAGCCCGGCAACAAGGGCAGCTGGACCCAGGACGTGCCGATGGTCGAGATTACCGCCACCGACGTCCAGCCCTTCACCGTCACGGGCAAGGGTGCGACCATTCCGCTCGCCTATCGCACCGACATGGTCGTCGGCACCTATCGCGTGACCCCGCGCATCGACGTGAAGGACAGCGAGCTGGTCTTCGTCGGATACGGCATCACCGCGCCCGAAAAGGGCTGGGACGATTATGCCGGGGTCGATGTGCGCGGCAAGACGGTGGTCATCCTGATCAACGATGCCGACTGGCAGACGATGGGCCGCGAGGGGCCGTTCGAGGGCCGCGCCATGACCTGGTATGGTCGCTGGCCCTACAAGTTCGAGAATGCCGCCAAGCACGGCGCCGCCGCCGCGCTGATCGTCCACCAGACCGAACCCGCCGCCTATCCCTGGGCGGTGGTGCAATCCTCCTGGACCGGGCCGCAGCTGGAGCTGGACGAGGCGGGCGACCATCAGGACCAGAGCCAGGTCATCGGCTGGCTGCAGCAACCGGTGGCGCAGCGCATCCTGAAGGCGGCGGGCAAGGACCTCGCCACGCTGACCAAAGCGGCGCAGCAAAAGGGGTTCAAGGCGGTGCCGCTCGGCCTGACCCTGTCGGGCGGCTTCGCCAACACGATCCGGCGCCAGGCGTCGAAGAACGTGATCGGCGTCCTGCCGGGCACCACCGAGCCGGGCGATTACGTCCTCTATTCGGCGCATTGGGACCATCTGGGTCGCTGCGACGCGGTGGACGGTGACGATATCTGCAACGGCGCGCTCGACAATGCGACCGGCGTGGCGGGGCTGGTCGCTCTGGCCGAGGCGCAAGCCAAGGCGGGACCGGCCAAGCGCTCCATCGCATTCCTGGCGGTGACGGCGGAGGAAAGCGGGCTGCTCGGCTCGGGCTATTATGCGCAGCATCCCGTCTTCCCGCTCGCCCGTACCGTGGGCGGGGTGAACATGGACGGGCTGAACGTCACCGGCCGGTCGAAGGACTTCGTGCTGGTCGGCAAGGGCAAGTCCGAGATCGAGGACCTCGCCAAGTCGCTGGTCGGCACCCAAGGCCGCTATATCGGCGAGGAGGCCAATCCCGAGCGTGGCAGCTATTACCGCTCCGACCATTTCTCGTTCGCCAAGCTGGGCGTGCCGATGCTCGACGGCGGCTCCGGGCAGGACAAGGTGATGGGCGGCGTCGCCGCGGGCAAGGCGGCGTCGGAGGACTATGTCGCCAACCGCTATCACAAGCCCGCCGACGAATATGATCCCCGCTGGGATTGGTCGGGCGCGGTCGAGGATTTGACGGTCTATTATCAATTGGGCAGGACGCTCGCCGACCGGCCGGGCCTGTGGCCCAACTGGTATCCCACCGCCGAATTTCGCGGCATTCGCGATCAAAGCAGGAAGAACGTCCAGTGACCACGCCAACCGTGACCACGCCCCCGCCGCCCGAATGGGCCCCGCATGACGCCGTATGGATCGGCTTTCCCAGCCATCCGGAGCTGTGGGAAGAGGATCTCGACCCGGCGCGCGAGGAGGTGCTGGCCTTTGCCCGCGCCGTCCATGCCGATGGCCGGGGCGAGCGGGTGATCCTGGTCGCCGCCGATGGCGAGGCGGCCGATGCCGCGCGTGCGATGGCGGGCGATATGGCGGACGTGGTCGTCCAGCCCTTTGGCGACATCTGGCTGCGCGATACCGGCCCGATCATCACCGGCGACGGCTCGGCCCGGCTGTTCCAGTTCAACGGCTGGGGCGGCAAGTACGACCTGCCGGGCGACGACACGGTCGGCGCGCGGCTGGCCGAGGATCGCGGGCTTTCCGCCACCCGCTGCGAATGGGTGCTGGAGGGCGGCGCGATCGACGGGGACGGCACCGGGCTGGTCGTGACGACCCGCCAGTGCCTGCTCAACCCTAACCGCAATCCCGACCTGCGGGAGGGCGAGATCGCCGACCGGCTCGCCAACGACCTGGGGCTGACCCGGATCGTCTGGCTGGGCAACGGCCTGCTCAACGACCATACCGATGGCCATGTCGACAATCTGGCGCGCTTCGTCGGCCCCAACCGCGTCGCCATCCCCGAAGCCGCCGAGAACGACCCCAATTGGCAGGTCTATGCCGCCGCCAAGCGCGATGCGCAGGCCGCCGGTCTGGAGGTCGTCGGCATCCCGTCGCCGGGCCGCGTGCTGCGCGACGACGAGGTCGTGCCCGCCAGCTATATGAACTTCTATATCGGCAACGCCTCGGTCGTGGTGCCGCTCTACGGCAGCGAGAATGACGATGCCGGGGTCGCCGCGATCCAGGCGATCTTCCCCGACCGCCAGGTCGTGGGCCTGCGCGCCGATGCGATCCTGACCGGCGGCGGCAGCTTCCACTGCATCTCGCAGCAGATTCCGACGATCGGCTGATCCAAATTTCGGGCCCGCGCCTCGACAAGGGGCGCGGGCCCTTGCCGCCGCAGCCGGGCGGCCCCTTTACCGGCCATAAACCGCGCGCGCATATGATGCTGCGATCACCCGTCCGGGATCGGAGCCCCACCTCTTGCAAGTCACCATCAATCTGCTCCGGGCGCAACACGAGGACATTGCGCACGCCGTCGGCGATCTCATGCGCCTGTTCGACATGCGCTATGCCGCGGCCGCGCCGATGCTGGGCCCGGCCCGCACGCGGATCGCGCAGGTCATCACCAAGCATCTGAAGACCGAGGACGAACTGCTGCTGACCCCGCTGCGCGAACGGCGGCTGATGGCCAGCATCCCCGGATGCGAGGCGATCGTGGTCGAGACGCGCGAGCTGCGCCTGACCTATTCCAAACATATCGGCACCTGGACCGCGCGCGCCATCGAGGAACGGTGGAACGAATATGTCGGCGTGACGCGGGCGCTCAACCAGCGGTTGATGGCGTTGTGCGATCTGAAGATGACAAGCTTCTATCCGGTCGTCCTGCGCTACATCCTGTTCGATCCCCTGACCACGCCCGCCCTGTCGGCGTGACGCGCGGCACGGCACTAGCTAGTATCGGTCCGCCACCGATCAGGGGAGTCGCCATGACCGCCGTCCGATCCGCCAACGGGTTCGATCGTCCGATCCTGCCCATGATTGCGCCTGTCCTGGTCATCGTCGGCGCGGCCGCCTTGCTCCGCCTGCCGGTTGCGCAGGTCCATCCCCGCGCCGCGGCGCTGCTGTTCCTGTGGATCGCCTCGGACGCGATGATGCTGGGGTTGTTGAGCCGGACGCGGCGGCCGGGTTGGCGCGCGGGAATCGCTGCGATGGCGTCCGCGGGCATGGCGGTGCTCAGCCTGTCGCCGCCGCCGATCCGGGCGGCGCTGTTCGCCATGCCCTGGGCGACGATGGTTCCGGTCGTCGCGATCGCGCTGCATGGCGGATGGGGGCTATGGCGGGTGGCGGCGCGGCTACGCGCATGGAACCCGACCGATCCGGATCGCTGGCCGTCGCTGCTGGAGGAGATGCTGCCCCGGCCGCTGGCGCGACTGGCGCTGGCGGAGGCCCGGCTGCTCCACCTCGCGCTGTTCCGTTGGCGCGCGGCGCCCGACATCCCGGCGGGGGCGCAGGCTTTTGCCTATCACCGCCATCTGCAACCGATGATGATCGCGCTGCTGGTCATTTCCTGCATCGAGATCACCGTCACCCACCTGCTGGTCGCGCATTGGAGCCGGGCCGTGGCGATGGTGATGTTCGTTATCAGCGACGTGTCGCTGCTGTACCTGATCGGCCTGATCAAGTCGCTGCGCCTGTTGCCGGTTTTGCTCACCCCGGCGGGGGTGCGGTTACGGGCCGGACTATTGGTCGACCGAACCATTCCCTATGCGGCGATCGCGGCGGTGACGGCAAATCCGGATGGCGAGACGGTGCGCGCACCCGATAGCTGGAACATCGCGCTGCTCGCCTGGCCCAATATGCTGATCTGCCTGTCCGAGCCCTTGCCGCCGCGCTCGCGGTGGCGGCGCGATCCGGTGCGGGCAGTGGCGTTGCGGCTGGACGAGCCGGGGCCGTTTCTCGATGCCTTGCGGACCAGGCTGGATGCGGAAGCGGGGTGACGCCCGCGTGCGGAGCCATTAAAGGGCAGGGCCATGACCCAGATCACCGTCGCCGCGCTGCAACTGGCCTTCACCGCCGATATCGACCGCAACATCGCAGAGGTCTCGCGCCTCGTCCGTGAGGCGGCGTCCCGGGGGGCGCAGGTGATCCTGCCGCCCGAACTGTTCGAGGGCGAATATTTCTGCCGCGTCGAGGACGAGGGGCTGTTCACCAACGCCAAGCCGACCGCCGAGCATCAGGCGGTGCGCGCGATGCAGGAACTGGCCGCCGAGCTGAAGGTCCATATCCCGACCAGCTTCTTCGAGGCGGACGGGCCGCATCATTATAACTCGCTGGCGATGGTCAACCCGGACGGCAAGGTCGCGGGCGTCTATCGCAAGAGCCATATCCCGGACGGTCCGGGCTATGAGGAGAAATTCTATTTCCGCCCCGGCAATACCGGGTTCAAGGTGTGGGACGGCCCCGCGACCAAGCTGGGCGTCGGCATCTGTTGGGACCAATGGTATCCCGAGACGGCGCGCGCGATGATGCTGATGGGCGCGGAAATCCTGTTCTATCCGACCGCGATCGGCAGCGAGCCGCATGACGACAGCCTCGACACCGCGCGACTGTGGCGCCGTGCGATGGTCGGCCATGCCGTGTCCAACGTCGTGCCGATCGTCGCCGCCAACCGCGTCGGTTGCGAACATGGCCAGACCTTCTACGGCACCAGCTTCATCTGCGACGAGCGCGGCGACATCCTGGCCGAGCTGGACCGCGAAGAAGAGGGCGTGATCGTCGCCACGCTCGACATCGACCGGGTGAAGCGCCACCGCGCCGCCTTCGGTTTCTTCCGCGACCGGCGGCCGGAGCTGTACGGGCGACTGGTCCAGGATATCTGATGTTTCATTCCTCCCCTGTAAGGGGAGGGGGACCATGCGCAGCATGGTGGAGGGGTGTCCCGCTATCGATAGGGTGATACCCCTCCGTCAGGGCTTCGCCCTGCCACCTCCCCTGCAAGGGGAGGAATGGTTCAGCCCCGCAATTCCATTGCCCGCGCGAACACGGCCTCGAACATCTCGGGCGTCAGTCTCCCGGTATTCTGGTTGTAGCGCGAGCAGTGATAGCTATCGAGAATCACCGGTCCGCCGCCGGGCAGGCGATGTTCGGCCATATGCGCGAATCGCGCCTTGGGCAGCCTACCGCCCAGTGCCTTGACGACCGAACGGTGCGCGATCTCGCCGAGTGCAATGACCACCGACAGCCGGGGCAGCGCGGCCAGTTCCTGTTCGAGGAAGGTCCGGCATGTACGGATCTCGTCCGGCGTCGGCTTGTTCTCGGGCGGCAGGCATTTGACCGCGTTCAGGATCACCGCGCCCTTCAGCGTCACGCCGTCATCGACCTTCGCGGCGAACTCGCCCTCGGCCAGACCGAATTTGGCCAGCGTGCCATAGAGCAGCGGCCCCGCGCCATCGCCGGTAAAGGGGCGGCCGGTGCGGTGCGCGCCATGCTTGCCGGGGGCAAGGCCGACGACCGCCAGCCAGGCCTCACCATCGCCGAACGGCGGCACGGGGGCGTTCCACCAATTGGGATATTCGGCGGCGACGGTCTCGCGGACCTCGACCAGGCGGGGACAGAGCGGGCAGTCGCGCGGCGGCTGGATCGGGGCCAGGGGCGCCGGGATGACAGGAAAGGATGCGTCAGGCATCGCGCTCGGGTAGTCGCAGGGCATGACGACGACAAGCTATGCCATTGCACTGGGTTCCAACCGTCCGGGGCGGCATGGCGGCCCGCGCGATGAAATCCGTGCGGCGCTGGCGGCCTTGCCCGGCGTCTATGCGGTGTCGCCGATCCTGACCACCGCGCCCATCGGTCCGTCGATCCGCGCCTTCGCCAACGCCGCCGCGCTGGTCGAAAGCCCGCTGGACCCGCCCGCGATGCTTCGTGTGCTGAAAGCCGTCGAGCGCGATTTCGGGCGGCGGCGGGGGCAGCGCTGGGGTGCGCGGGTGATCGACCTGGACATCATTTTGTGGTCGGGGGGGCAGTGGCGCTCGCCGGGGCTGGTCGTGCCACACCTCGCCTATGCCGCGCGCGACTTCGTGCTGCATCCGCTGGCGGCGATCGCGGCGGACTGGCGCGACCCGCGTGATGGGCGGTTTGTGCGCCATATGCGACATGGTGTTGACCGCAGGCGTCCGCGCCCCTAGGTCGCTTCCACCCCGATGGAGGGTCCGTAGCTCAGTTGGTAGAGCAAGCGACTTTTAATCGAGAGGTCCCGGGTTCGAGTCCCGGCGGACCCACCACGGGGTTGTTTCAGGCGCTGCGGCGCGCTTACTTTGTCACAGCCCGGCGCTCTAATGACATAGAAGGCCAGGGATTAGTCCCCAGTGAGGGGACGCCCGCACTGCTTCGGTCTTCGGTGGCAGATCGGTGAGTGTCGCACAGCTGTTCGATCACGCGACTCAGATTCTCTCCGGTTGACCGAGACCGGCGATCGACGATGATGCCGCCATGTCCAACCTTGCTGAGCTCCGAGCATTGGCCCAAGCGCAAAGCACCTTGATCCCATTGGTGGCGGAAACGGTCGAGCTGCAGGCGACACAGTCGGGGCTGCGAGGGGCATGCCCTTTCCACCCGGATGCGACCCGTGGCCTCTACGTTCACAACGGCCGCTTTCACTGTTTTTCATGCGGTGCCAACGGCGACGTGATCGACTGGTGGATGCGGCTCCACGGAGTCGACGAGGCGACCGCGACAGCACATGTAGAAGGTCAAGAAGATGAGGTTGCCGCGGAATAGATCGAACCGCCGCTCGCTCTCACCACGATCCGCCATATCGAAGGACAGAAGGACCCGGAGCAGGAATTCGAGCTGCTCCCGTACGGCATGCGTGTCGGGGAAGCCCAGCTCGCCCCGCCAGAAGGCGTCGCGCACTGACTGCCACTTGCGGCCAGCGGCGGGCACGTCGGTCGCGTGTGCCGCGTCGTATGCGAGGCGGCGCAGCACGCGCTGCGGCGCGGTGCCCCCGCGATCGAGCGGCACGACATGAGCGTCGGTGTCCGCGGCTTCGCCATGAAGTTGAAATGGGTGCTCCACGACCCGTTCTCGAAGCGTGGCGGCTCGTGAAGGCTGACGCGCCGTTCAAGCGCTTGCGGTTCGCATACGACCCGTATCGTCGCGAGAGCGTCATCGGGGCGCTCGCCGCCGCCTGCAGGGAGCACCGGCTCCCAAGGATAGCGACCGCGCTCGAAGGGGGCGGCGTCTACGTCGGCAGAGTCGGTTCGATCCAATGCGCCCCGCCGGATACGCTGGGTCGCATTGCGCGTATCATGCGGACCGATCCGGCCAACCTGGACGCGATCGCGTTCGCACGGTCGGATCGCCGCGACCGGATTGTTCTCGGCGACTTCGTCGCGCCGCGTTCCGCCTTCGACCTCGAGAGGCGCCGAATCGGTCCGGTATCTCTGCTAAAGGCCACGTATAACCGAAGCGACTGGCTCAGCCTGCTTCTGCCATACTGTCCGGAATCCCTCGAGCTGCTCGTCGACGCCTGTCCAGGCTGTGGACCCCTCGGTTGGCGCTGGACCCGAGGACTCGATGCGTGCGAGGGCTGTGGCAAGCACATCGCGCCGTCCGAGGCGGCGCCGCTGCCGCCCTATGCAGCCGACGATTATCGGCTTCTGGCCGACCTCATGTCGCGGGATCCGGCCGCTGGCGCGAAGGCCGTCGAGCAGTTGCCCATGAACATTCAGGCCTTCTCGCGGACGGCGCTCGTGGGTGTAGCGCTGCGGGCGGGGATCGTCGCCACATCCGGGCGCGGGCGATGGGCCGTCGAGAAACTGATCGAGGCGGGGCCCGAAACGGTGGCGAAGGTGGTTGCGACGGGCGCGGCGCTGCTACACGGGTGGCCCACCTCGATGCAGGCGTTCGCCGACGCCCGACTCGAGGCGATCGCCGGCGATGTCATCGCCTACGAGACCATGCGCCGCGACATCCGGTAGATCGCTCAGCGCTCGGCCAGTGAGGAACGGCGGCTCGTCAGTCTGGCGTTCCGTGACATCGACGGACGCAAGGTCCAGACCGTCGCGAAGGACACGCGATACTACACGGCGACTGAGACGAACATCCATATCTGGACGTCGTCGCAGCAACTGAAACAGCTTCGCAGCGCGAGGGCACTCGGCTTCGAGGAGCTGCCCGGCGGACAGCGCAAGCGCGTGCGATATGACGCGGACGACGTCGACAGGCTTCGGGCCCTCCTTCGTTCGTCCATCACCCCGGAGTCGGCCGCCGCGCGCTTCGAACTGCCGGTCTACGCCATCGGCCAGATCGCATTTCCGAAGCCTGCGCCGACCGCGGGCAAGGGGACGTCGAACCGAACACTGCTCTGCTTACAGCCTTGAAGCACCCCGGGGTTGTGGTGCTACAGGGTCAGAAGCTCGACGCGGCGTCCGTCGAGGATCTCGCCCGCGACTTAGACGCGACCGCCATCCGACGGCGGCCACCTGAAGGCTTCGTTCCTCTGCGGAGCGCGATGATCAGGTATCCGGGTGAAAAACCCTGGGGTCGCGTGCTGACCTGGATGCTCGGGAGGCGCATTCCGTATTATGTCGACGGCGCGCAGGCGGCGACCGCACGAAGCATGCATGTGGACCCGGCCAGACTGCCGGCGCTCCCTCTTTCGCGGCGGGAGCGAGGCGAGAGCTTTCTGAGCTTCACGCACGTGTCCATGCGGGACGCTGGCGAGATCCTCGGCGCTGGGTTCGAAGAGACCGCCGCGGCGATAGCCTCGCGCGCGATCGAGATTACCCGCCACGGCAAGGGGAACGGAGTCTCGCGCGAAGCGGTCAACGCGCTGGCCAGCACCATTGCGTTCACCGGGGAGGCCGCCGTCTTTGCCAACCGCAATGCGGTCAGCCTCTATTACGAGTTGAAGCGGGGCGGCGTCGCTCGACTGCATGGTGGCTGGTCCCGTCGCGCGTTGGCTGATCTGGGGCTTGTCAGCCCTGTGGGTCACCCGACCGCGGATCAACTGCGCGAACGAAGCGGCGAGCTTGCCTCGTCAGACTAGGACCTGCATAATCTCGGTATAATGTACCAGTGTTCACCAGCCTGCGGCTGGTTCAACTGCTACATTATACCGGGAAATTCGCAAGGCGGGGCTGTACGACGCCATCTGGCAGGCGTTCGCGGTGCTGCTGCCGGTGCGCTCGGTCGGCGTGATGGGCGACGGCCGGACCTACGACTCAGTGCTGGCGCTGCGCGCCGTGACCTCGGTCGACGGCATGACCGCGCAGGCGTTCGCCTTCCCCGGCGACTTCCTGCCGCGCGGGACGACCCGGATCATCAACGAGGTGAGGGGCATCAACCGCGTCGTGTACGATTACACCAGCAAGCCGCCGGGCACGATCGAGTGGGAATAATCGAGGCGCGTCGCCCTGCGGGTGCGGGGCCACGGCCTAGCTATTCGGTGTCGTAAGCCACAGCC
This sequence comes from Sphingomonas sp. Xoc002, assembly GCF_050408055.1. Taxonomy (NCBI): domain Bacteria; kingdom Pseudomonadati; phylum Pseudomonadota; class Alphaproteobacteria; order Sphingomonadales; family Sphingomonadaceae; genus Sphingomonas; species Sphingomonas sp. Xoc002. Next base: position 393,498 of record NZ_CP191175.1, read on the forward strand.
GACGCGACCGCAGGCTCGGTCTCCCCGGTAAGAGGGGAGATCGCGGTCGCGCCACCCGGTCCGGTCATCCCGTTCCGCCCGGGATCCGCAACCGGAAGCTCGTCGGCGAAAGGGTCGAAAGGTTTAACGTCCCACCATGCCCGCGTGCGATCTGGCGCGCCAGACTGAGCCCGATGCCGCTGCCCGCCGTCTTGGTGGTGGCGAAGGGGCGAAAGATCGCATGGGCCTGTTCGGGCGCGATGCCCGGGCCATCGTCGCTGACGTCGATCAGGATCGCGCCGTCCTGCACGCGGAGCGACAGGCCGAGATGCCCGTGCGGGCCCGCCGCCTCGACCCCGTTCTGCAACAGCGCCCAGATCGCCTGATTGAGCTGATCCCGGTCGAGCGCGGCATGCAGGGGGTGCGGCATGTCGACGGTAAGCCGTGCGGTCGGCCAGCGGCTGGAGAACAGCCGTTCCAGATCGTCGACCAGTTTGGCCAGCGCAACCGGCTGGCGCAGCGGCGGCGGCAGGCGCGCGAGCGAGCGGTAAGCCTCGGTAAAGCGCTGCAATCCCTCGGCCTGCCGGGCGAGGGTGGTCAGGATTTCGGGAAGCAGGGCAGGGTCGCCCGTTTGCGGGTCGGCGGCGGCGATACCGCATTCGGCCAGCGAGACGATGGGCACGAGGCCGTTGAGCATCTCATGCCCCAGCACCTGGATCATCTCGGCGCTGGCGCGGGCTTCGGCCGTTTGTTCCTCGCTGTCCACGTCGATCAGCGCCACGACCGCCTGCCGGCCGATATCGACCCGGTCCGCGCGCCAGCGTCGCCCGGCATGGCGCAGGTGCGAGGTATCGCGGTCGAGCAGGGCAGGGGGGGCGGGCAGAACCCGGTCGTCGGTTTCGAACAGGCGCCGCGCGGCGCGGTTGAGCGCGCGGGCGACCGTTCCGTCGACGAGCAGCAACGGGGTGGGCGAAACGTCGAACACCATGCGCTGGAGCGCCGTCTCGCGATCTTCGGTCGCGGTGGGCGCCGGGCGCGTGGCGGCGGGGCGTCGGGTGGCCACCACGCTGAGCAGGATCAGCCACAGGATCGCCAGCAGCGCCCCCGCCAGCGCCAGCCACAGACCGTAAAACCATGCGCCGGCCGCCGTGGCGCCTGCCAGCGCGAGCGACAGGCTGATGGCGATCGCATGCCGCTCGGACCTAGAGACCATGCTGGGCCATGCGACGGTACAGCGTGCCCCGGCTGATCCCCAGGGCATCGGCCGCGCGCGAGATATTGTGGCGATGCTCCTTCAGCGCAGCCTCGATCATCAGCCGCTCGGCATCCTCCAGGCGGAAGGCGGGAGCGGGATCCGGTGCGGCTGGTGACGGTGTCGCGGGCGTGACGGGGCGGACCGCCGCCGCGTCGATCACGCCGTCGTCGGACAACAGCACCGCCCGCTCGATAGCCGCCGCCAGCCCGCGCACTTCGTCGGGCCAGTCGATTGCGGCGATGATCGCTTCGGCGGCAGGCGTCAGGGTTACGGTCGCACGGCCATAGGTTTCGCCTGCGATCTGGGCGAAGTGGCGCGCAAGGACCACCGCGTCGTCCCGCCGCGCCGCCAGCGGCGGCACCGCAATCTCCAGCGTGCACAGCCGCCGCCGGAGCGCCGGGGCCAGGCCGTCTAACGAGTCAGCCACGCTGATGCAGCGCAGCCCTGGCAGCAGGCGGTCGAGCAGGCGGGCTTGCGCCACGCCGTCCAGCCGGTCGGGATGGCGCAGCAGGGCCGTGCCCTGGGCCCGATCCAGTGCGCCCCATTGTTCGGCATCGCGCAGGTCGATCCGGATCGGCGGCGCGGCGGCATCGCCCGAGGCGCCGTGCACCGCCATCGCCACCAACGTCCGGCCGACGCCCGACCGGCCGGTGACGGCGATACTGGCGACGGTCGGCCCGACCCGGCGGACGATCGCGCGCACCTCCGCCATCACGGCCGAATCGCCGAGCAGGGGGGGACCCGTGGTGCCCATGACGGGGCGGGGGGCGGGGGACGCACCGGGCATTTCGCGCCGGCCGATGACGGCGGCGCATTTCGCCAGCAGGTCGTCCTTGCGCCACGGCTTCATCAGGAAATCGCGCGCGCCCGCCTGCATGGCGGCGACGGCGATGCGGATGCCGCTATGCGCGGTGATGACGATCACCCGCGCGCCCGGATGGTCGGCCACGATCCGCGCGATGCACGCCAGCCCCTCCTCGCCGCTCGATCGACCAGCGGTGAAGTTCATGTCGAGCAGGATCGCGTCATAGCGCCGCCGGGCGAGCAGCGAATAGGCCGCGCCCGGATCGGCGGCGAGATCGAGGTGATGACCGGCCAGACGAAACAGGATGTCCGTCGTGCGCGCGACGACCGGATCGTCCTCTATCAACAGGATGTTCCAGGCGCTTGACACGTCCGGCAAGTGTCCGTGCGTGGACATTGTGTTCCGCGCCGCCTGGCCGTTCGATGGCGCCGGAGGAGATAAGTCTTCGTTCATAACGGGTTGGCAGTTCCGGGCTTGGACAATGACACTGTGTCCATGATGACCGAACAACCAATTGGCGCAAGTGCCGCCCAGGCCCAAGCCACCGCGATGATCCGGCTGGAGAATATCCAGCGCCGCTATGTCTCCGACGAGGTCGAGACGACGGCGCTGCACGACATCGACCTGCACGTCGCGCGGGGCGAGTTCCTGGCGATCATGGGACCGTCCGGCTGCGGCAAGTCGACCTTGCTCAACACGCTGGGCACGGTCGACCGGCCGACCGGCGGGCATTACTGGTTCGACGGTCGCGACCTGGCCGCATTGGACGAGCGGGCGCTGGCGCGGTTCCGGGGCGAGACGCTGGGTTTCGTGTTCCAGAGCTTCAACCTGATCGACGAGCTGACCATCGAGGAGAATGTCGCGCTGGGTCTCGCCTATCGGCATGACGGCGGAGACCGGCGGGGGCGGGTGGCCGCCGCGATGGACAAGGTCGGCATCGCGCACCGCGCCCGCCATTATCCCCATCAGCTTTCGGGCGGTCAGCAGCAGCGTGCCGCCATCGCCCGCGCCATCGTCGGCGACCCGAAGCTGATTTTGGCGGACGAGCCGACCGGCAATCTCGACACCGCCAATGGCGAACAGGTGATGGATATCCTGACCGGTCTCAATACCGAAGGCGCGACGATCGTGATGGTCACCCACTCGCCCAGCCATGCCGATCTGGCGAAGCGCCGCATCGACATGCTCGACGGGCGTATCGTCGCCAGCGCGATGCGCGCAATCTGATCCTCGAAGGGCATATGACGATGAACGGCTTCGCCCTGACCGCGCTCTACCGCTCGCTGACCCGACACAAGCTCCATGCCGCGCTCAATATCGGCGGACTGGCGGTCGGGATCGCGGTGTTCCTGGTGCTGGGCCTCTATGTCCGGTTCGAGACCAGTTTCGAGCGCTGGCTGCCGCATCATGACGAAATCCATGTCGTGCAGACCGAGCTTCGAATTCCCGGCAGCCCCTTCAACGGTGCCTATCCGGTGACGATGCCGGGCCTGCTGGAAGAATTGCGACGGGATTTCCCTGGACTGGTCGGCACGCGCATGCGTGGCGGCAAGCAGGGGGGCAGCGTCATCCGCGAAAACGACGCGATCGGCGCGGACGTGGCGCAGGTCGATCCGTCCTTTTTCGACGTGTTCGACATTCCCATGGTGCGCGGCGACGGACGAAGGGCGCTGGCCGATCCGTCCGGCGCGCTGCTCAGCCGAACCGAAGCCGAGCGACTGTTCGGCAATGCCGATCCCATCGGCCGGACCATCGCCATCGCGGTCGACATGCCGCAGGTCTACCGAGTCGCCGGTATCTTCGAGGATCTGCCCAAGACCACCGATTTTCAGGCGAACATCCTGATCCCGATGCCACGCACGCCGCCGCCTGCGGTGCGATGGTCCTGGTACAAATGGGGCATGGTCGACGGTGCGACCTATCTGCGGTTTCGCGATGCGGCGGCGGCGCATGCGTTCGCGGCCAGGATGCCCGCCTTCGTCCGGCGTCATGCCGGGCAGGATCTGGGCCCCGATCCCGCCAAGATCATCGCGCTCTCGCTGCTGCCGCTCACGCGCCTGCATCTGCAACCGCCCGGTGGGGCGGAGAGCAGTGGCCGCACGCTGACCATCGTGACGCTGGGGCTGGTGGGCTTGCTGACCCTGCTGATCGCGATCATCAATTATGTGAATCTGGCGACTGCCCAGTCCGGCCTGCGCGCCCGCGAAGTGGCGATGCGCAAGGTGCTGGGCGCGAACCGGGGGATGCTGATCCGCCAGTTTCTGGGCGAGGCGGCGGCGATGGCGGCGATCGCCAGCCTGCTCGGCATGATCTTGGCGGAGGTCAGCCTGCCCATCGTCAATGCGGCGGGGGGCCTGTCGCTACGCTTTCCTTATACCCTGGCGCTGCCTTTGCTGGTGGCGCTGGTCCTGGTCATCGCACTGGCGGCGGGTTTCTATCCGGCGGTTCTCCTGTCCCGCTTTCCGGCCGCCGCCGTGCTGGCGTCGGCACGGGCGCCGGGGGGCGGGCGCAGCGGCGCGCGGTCGCGCGAGATGCTGGTCATCATCCAGTTCGGTCTGGCCATCGCCTTCATGATCGGTACGGTCGTGCTGGTCGCGCAGACCGCGCATGTCCGGCGATCCGATCTGGGGTTTCGGCGCGACGGGCTGTTGCTCATAGCCTCGCTGGCCGACAAGCGCATCTTCCCGACCCAGGCCCGGCCGATCCTGGACGCGCTCCGTCGTCTGCCCGGCGTGGTGTCGGTCGGCTCGAGCAACTCGGCACCCGGCATGGTCAATGCCAGTCTCGACGTGATCGAGCGCCCCAGCGGACTGAGTCTCACCGTCAACAACATCACCGTCGGACCCGACTTCTTCCACGCCTACGCACCCCGGCTGCTCGCCGGGCGGGTGTTCGACGATGCGCATGGCGGCGACGATTCCAGTGACTGGACCAAGTGGAAATACGGTCGCAACGTCGTCGTCAATCGCAAGGCGGTCGAGCAGCTCGGCTTCCGCACGCCCGAGGCGGCGATCGGCAAGACCGTGGGGCGGGGCGCCCCGCGCACGATCATCGGCGTGGTAGACCAGCTCCGCTTCGCCTCGCCGCGCACCGCCGAAACCGCGACCCTGTATCAATATGCCCGCGACGTCCCGCCATCCGCCGTCGCCGCGATCCGCTACACCGGCGACACCGCCGCCATGCTCGCCCGCATCCGTTCGACCTGGCAACGCCTGTCGCCGCAGGTGCCGTTGGTCGTTGGTACGGCGGACCAGCGGCTGGCGGACTTCTATAAGGCGGATGAGCAGGCCGCGCGCCTGTTCGGGATCGGTGCGGGGCTGGCGGTGCTGATCGGCTGCGTCGGCCTGTGGGGCCTCGCCTCGTTCAACACGGCGCGGCGGGTGAAGGAGATCGGTATCCGCAAGACGCTGGGTGCGTCCTCGGCCGATATCGTCAAGCTGCTGGTCGGGCAGTTCCTGCGGCCCGTGCTGATCGCCAACGTCATCGCCTGGCCCTTGGCCTATGTCGCGATGCGCACCTGGCTGGCGGGGTTCGAGGACCGGATCTCGCTATCGCCGCTCTACTTCGCCGGGGCCAGCCTGCTGGCCATCGTCATCTCGATGCTGACCGTCCTGGGCCAGGCCCTGCGCGCTAGCCGCGCCGCCCCCGCCTGGGCGCTGCGCCAGGATTGATCGTATTTTTCGAAAGCCGGACACGATGAACAGCTTTGCCCTGACCTCGCTCTATCGCTCGATCGCCCGTCACAAGCTCTATGCCGCCCTCAATATCAGCGGTCTGGCGGTGGGGATCGCGGTATTCTTCGTGCTGTCGCTCTATGTGCGGTTCGAGACCAGCTTCGAGCGCTGGCTACCGCATCACGACCAGATCTATCTGGTCCAGAACGACTGGAAGCGTGCCGACGGCCCCTATTTCGGCCGGTTCCCCGATACGATGGGCGGTCTGCTGGACGAGATGCGGCAGGATTTCCCCGGCCTGTGCGGCACCCGGTACATGGGCGGCAAGGAGGGGGGCAGCGTCATGCGCGGCGGCATCGCCCAGCTGGAGGATATCGCGCAGGTCGATGCGTCCTTCTTCCAGGTGTTCGACTTGCCGATGGTGGCAGGCGACAAGGCGACCGCACTTGCCGATCCGATGAGCGTGGTGATCAGCCGGTCGACGGCGCGGCGATTGTTCGGCGATGCAGATCCGATCGGCCAGACCCTGACCCTGATGCTGGACGACAAGTCCACGCGCCGGGTGACGGGCGTGTTCGAGGATCTGCCCAAGACGACCGACTTTCAGTTCGCCATCCTGACCCGCCTGTCGACCTATCACCCCGAAGAATGGTGGACCCGTTGGGGCAGCGGATCGGTGCAGACCTTCCTGCGCTTTCCCGACGCGGCGGCGGCCAAGGCGTTGGCGAACCGGATGCCGAGCTTTATCGACCGACGCGGGGCCCGCGATCTGGGGCGGGACGCGTCGGCGAAACTGGGCCTGCCGCTCTTGCCCATTACGCGCCTGCACTTGGAGCCGTCGAACGGCGAGAGCGGCGGGCGCAAACAGACCCTGGTAACGCTGGGCGTGGTCGGTGTCCTCACCCTGCTGATCGCGGTGGTGAACTATATCAACCTGGCGAGCGCCCGGGCGGGCCTGCGGGCGCGCGAAGTGGCGATACGCAAGGTGCTGGGCGCCGACCGGGCGACGCTGATCCGTCAGTTTCTGGGCGAGGCGATCCTAGCGGTCGGCGTGGCCGGACTGCTCGGCCTGATCCTGGCCGAGATCGGCCTGCCGCTGGTCAATGCGGCAGGCGGGCTGTCGCTGGCCATGCCCTATGCCCTCGTCCTTCCGGTGCTGTTGGTGGTTTCGCTAGTGGTCGGCACGGCGGCGGGTTTCTATCCGGCGGTGCTGCTGTCGCGCTTTCCCGCCGCCTCGGTGCTCGCCTCTGCGCGCGCGCCGGGTGGCGGACGCGCGGGGGCGCGGGGGCGCGAGGCATTGGTCGTGTTCCAGTTCACCCTGGTCATCGCCTTTCTGATCGGCACCGGGGTGCTGGTCGCGCAGACCCGTCACCTTCGCACCGCCGATCTGGGCTTTCGCCGCGACGGGATGCTGATTCTGCCCTGGGTCAGCTATGTCGATGCCGCCAAGCGCCCGGCGCTGATCGCCGCATTCAAGGCGGTGCCCGGTGTCGATATGGTCGCGACCGCCGACACCGCCGTGGGGCGGCTGGGGAACAACAATGCCGAAAATGTCCCCATTCCGGGACGGCCGGGACCGGGGCCGTCGCTGCGCCAGATCAATGTCGGCAGCGATTTCTTCGGGCTCTATCGGCCCCGCCTGCTCGCAGGACGCTTCTTCGACGACGACCACCGCACCGATGACGGGACCGACCAGAAGCGCGGCGACCCGCGTAATATCGTCATCAACCGCCAGGCGGTGACCGCGCTGGGCTTCGCCTCGCCCGAGCAGGCGATCGGCAAGACCGTCGGGCAGGAGCATTTGTGGACCATCGTCGGTGTTATCGACGCGCTCCGCTTCTTCTCGCCCCGTGCGCCCGATCAGCCGACCATGTATTTCTACACGCGCGGGATCGTGCACTGGCCCTCGGTCACGGTTCGCTTCACCGGCGATCCGCGCACGGTCCTGACAGCGGTGCGCGCTGCATGGCAGCGGGTCGCGCCCGAGGCACCGTTCAAAGGCGACACCAGTATGCAACTGCTCCAGACCTATTACGATGCCGATGAACGCGCGACGCGGCTGTTCGGGATCGGCGCGGGGCTGGCGGTGCTGATCGGCTGCGTCGGCCTGTGGGGCCTCGCCTCGTTCAACACGGCACGGCGGGTGAAGGAGGTCGGCATCCGCAAGACGCTGGGCGCATCCTCCGCCGATATCGTGCGTCTGCTGGTAGGGCAGTTCCTGCGGCCGGTCCTGATCGCCAATGTCATCGCCTGGCCGCTGGCCTATGTCACTATGCGGACCTGGCTGGCGGGGTTCGAGGACCAGATCGCGCTATCGCCGCTCTACTTCGCGGGAGCCAGCCTGCTGGCCATCGTCATCGCGGTGCTGACCGTGCTGGGCCAGGCCCTGCGCGCCAGCCGCGCCGCCCCCGCCTGGGCACTGCGCCACGATTAGGGATCGGCGCCCGCCTATCTCGGTGCCGTCGACCGGGCCGCAACGCACAGCGACGGCGGCGCCACGGGCATCGACCTGATCCTTCACCGCGCTTGGCACGAAACCGGCGCCAGTCAGGTGCTCGGTGTGAGCGGCGTACCATCATTCGACCGCATGGTCCGGTACAAACCTACCCGGGTCATGCCGAGCGGCCCACCCATGCTCCGCTTGGTCTAGGGGCAGGATACCGGACATCCCGATATCCGCATCGAATAGGCCAGGCGTGCGACATGTTGGTCATGCCTCAAAATCGCCTCGGGAAGGGTGGTCGACATACCCTTTCCGACAGGTCGCGGCCGCGCATCCTGGCAATTTTGGAACCTTCGCTGCATTAGGGAACGACACGTGGCGGCCCATCGGACCGGCAGTATGCGTGCCTTGCGCGTTGCATTAAGGGGCAGTGTCTCGTCGCGGCTTGCACTGGCACGGGGAGCGTTGCGGTATAATGTAGCAGGTACTTGGCGGTTCAGACGAAGTCCCCTGTGACAAAGTTAAAGCGCCGCAGCGTCAGGGCGTCGCAGCGTGTCTCACCCCGTGCCCCCTTATGTTACCCCCCGTGGGGCACAGCTGGAGGCACTGAAATTCAAAGAGGGGGCATCGTGCGGCTGACCGATGCGCAGTGCGGATAAGCGCAACCGGCCGACAAAGATTGCAAGCTCGTCGATTCGGGTAGGTTCTGCCGGCTCGTGACGACCAGGAACGCACAATGCTGGCGGATGAATACCGCGTCGGGAGCAAGGAGCGGCGCTTCGTCTTCTGCCGATACTCCAAAATCGGGTTGGCCAAGGCGCGCGATCTGCGAGACGGCGCGAGGGTTGCGCACTCGGCGGCGGGCGTGACATTCGAAGTCCCTGCCCACGGGAACGAAGTGCAAGATCAAGAGTATCGGCGCATTAGAACGCCAGTTATTGGTCCGTGAAGGGGGCAGCCGATGCCCCCTCCCAATATTTATGCTGCCTGGCGGTCCGGTTCGCTGACTGCTTGGCGAGTTGAATAATTTGACGCCAAGATCATGGCTTCCCATTGTTCAGCATGCTCCGCCTGCTTCAGTAAACGATACGCCTTCAAACGATCGCGCAGGCGGCGGGCTTTGACCTGAAAAACGAGAAGAACAGTAGCCGCGATTACCGCGCATCCGCAAAGTACGTAAATCAACATTCGCCCACCCAGTATGTGCCTTGGCCCATGCGATCCGGCTCCCCTCCGTCACGCTTGGCCATTCAAAAGGTTGATGGTTGACCGCACCGAAGCGGCTGCGGTCGGCATGGACCATAATGGTGAAAGCAATCGTTAACAGGCTCAAACGTGAGACAAAAAAGGGTCGCTTTGGGCAGATCGCGGCTCGCTGGTGGCGAATGCTCTTGAACATGGGGTAGCCGCAAAAGGCTCGGCGGGCCTCCCTGCCTCGGGACGCGATAATTATCCTATGTAACAAACTGTGACCCGTGGACCTCCGCCGCAGTACCGCCGTTTCACGCTTTCGAGCTTGGGACGTCATGTTGCCAGCATCGGAGAAACGTCATGAAACCCGTTACCGGATTTCTAGGAGTTGGCGCCATCGGCGGTGTAGTGTTGAGCTGCTCAATCGCTGCTGGATATTTGGAGAAAAGGTTCAAGCCGCAGGTCGCAGCGGGGTCATCTTTTGGGCAAGGCGCATCGCCAGCGCAGATGATGGAACGGCGGCGAGGACGGGCAGCGGCGGCAGCTGTGGCTGAGGCGGCCGTTAGGTAGATTTTGGTATGCCGTCTTGTGGAAAGCCAGTGACCGACATCGGCTTCAAGGGTGATTGATCCACCAACTTGCACCCTTCCAAGTTGGGCTGGTGATTGCTGCGATCGTCAGCGCGCCGACGGCCAGGACCGCCACTCCTATGGCGGCACGCATCCACTTTGGGTCCTTAGACGGGACCGGCCGAGGCGTCGGTGCAGGATCGGATGGGCGGTCGCGGTGCATTCTGGCACTTCGAAGGTGAGGCACGCATCATTGCTATCAGTCGTCGGGTAAGTCGACCAGCGGCATCATTACAGTTCGGCAAACGCGTGAATTCTTTGAAACCGAGGAGAATATTTCGGGGGCACTGACAGCTGCGGAAGCCCGTAAAGCAACGGAAAACTGACGATCTTATGGCTCGTCATGGTAGGCGACGGACCCATCATGGGGATGAACCATCGATCAGCCTTCGCCATGATCGTCGCGAAGCGCCCGCCCCGCGATCGTGATTTCCCCGACGAAACACGCCAGCCCTGCCACCGCGCAGATCAGGCCGCCGCCGAAGAAGAAGAACAGCACCCCCGCATGACGCGAGTCGCGCAGCGTCCCCAGGAACAGGGTGATCGCCGCGCAGCAAGTCATCGCGCCCGCCGCCGCGGTCAGGGTGACGGCGATGTCGAGGATTTTCGAGCGCAGGCGCAGGCGGCGCATCTCATAACCGTTCGTCCGGCCATCCCGCTTCAACCCCTGGATACGGTCGCTGATCCGCCCCAGCCGAGTCGCAAAGACGTTCAGCAGCGATCCCACGGCGGTCAGCAGGAAGATGGGCGTCAGGGCCAATTGGATGACGCGGGCAGCGGCGTTCAGGGGTTCGGTCATCATGGCTCGCTTCTCGGAAGATCAACGATCGAACAAATGGCGCCAATGTTCCCGGGATAAGCATCGCCGAAGGACCGCCGCTGGCCGGGACCAGTATAAAGCGGCGGGACGTCTCTCCCGAAATGGGATGGCGGGGACGATCGTGTGATCCCAATCATCTTGTGCTAAGAGCTTTTTAGGACGGATATGGAAAAGACGGGGCGTTTTCAGGGGGAAAGGCAGATGGAATTTCCGCTCATCGCGCCGCGACCGCCCCGGCTGTCCGAACAGATGGAGGGCCTGAAGCGGATCGAGGCGTCCGGCCAGTTCAGCAATAACGGCCCCGAGGTCCGCGCGCTGGAGGCCGAGATGGTCGCACGGCTGTTCGACGGGCGCGGTGCGGCGCTGGCGGTCGGCAATGCGACGCTGGGCCTGATGATCGCCATTCGGCAGGCGGCGGGGCTGCATCCCCGGCCCGGCACGCTCGCCATGATGCCCGCCATGACCTTTGCCGCGACGGCGCAGGCGGCGATCTGGGCCGGACTGACCCCCCTGATCGTCGATATCGACCCGCAGGACTGGACCGCCGATGCGGCCGAGGAAGAGCGGATGCTGGCGCAGCATGGCGGCCGGATCGGTGTCGTCGTGCCCTATGCCACCTTCGGCACGGTCATCGACCTGGACCGCTATGCCTGGCTGGCGCGGCGGTACGAGGTCGGGGTCGTCATCGATGCGGCGGCCTCGCTGGGGACGCTGGACGAAGCGGGGCGGGGCTTCGGCACGGGCGCGCCCTTCGCGCTGGTCTATTCGATGCACGCGACCAAGACCTTTTCGGTCGGCGAGGGCGGGCTGGTCTATAGCGGCGATGCCGACCGGATCGACCAGCTGCGCGCGATGGTGAATTTCGGTTTCGAGAGCGGGCGCAACGCGACCCTGCCGGGCATCAACGCCAAGATGCCCGAGATACTGGGCCTGATGGCGCGGAGCAAGCTGGCCGAACTCGATACGATCTGCGACGCCCGCGCCGCGCTGGACCGCGAATATCGCGCGGCGCTGACCGAGCTGACCTGCCAGCATGGGACGGCCGGGCGGCATGCGACTCAATTCATGCCGGTGTTGCTTCCCCCCGAACTGGCCTCGCGCCGGGCCGCCATCGCCGAAGCCCTGGCGGCGGACGGGGTCGGGACGGGGCAGTATTTCAGCCCGCATCTGGGTGAGCAGACGCTGTTCCGCGACACCGCGCTGGTCGAGGCGACGCCGGTGGCGGACGACGTTTCGGCGCGGATGCTGAGCCTGCCGATCACCGATGCGATGCGGCCCGGCGATGCGACGATCGTGGCCGGGCGACTGATGAGCGCGATCGCGCGCGTCGCGGCCGATGCCGGGTCAACAGGCGCCGGGCAGGCACGCGGCGACGCCGTGCTGGGCTGCGTGATGATCGGCGGCGGACCGGCGGGCACCGCCGTGCTGACCGCCGCGAGCAAGAAGGGATTGCTGGAGCGGCTGGCCGGGGACGGCCTCGTGCTGGTCGAGCGGTCGCCCCATGTCGGGCCTGGCGCGCTGGGCGGCTATGCGATCCGTTCGGACACCACGGCGGAAACCTTCCTGTCGGCGGTGCGCGGCAATCCCTATCCCGAACTCGCCGCGCTGGAGATGCATCCGGCCGGGCAGATGATGGCGCGGCATTGCGGTGCGCTGGGCGCGCCGCTCGCCGAGACCGCGCCCTTGCTGGCGGCGACGGCGCAGCGGCTGCGCGGCATCGTGACGGCGCATGGTGGTGAAATCCGCACCGATACCGAGGCGCTGAGCGCCCAGGCCACGGCGGAGGGGCTATGGCGGACCACCATTATCGGTCGCGAAGGGCAGCGCGTCCTGACGTCGCGCCATCTGGTCGTGGCGACCGGCGGCTATCAGACCGACGCGCATGTCGCGGACAAGAGGGTGGCGGGCGCCAGCCTGGGTCAATTGGCGGGTGACCGGCTGATGCGCTCCGACCTGCTGTTGCGGCGGGGCGGGGTGGAGGCGGTGGCGGCACGGCTGGCCGACCGGCGCGCGCCGCGCGTGGTGATCGTCGGGGCTTCGACCAGCGCGCTGGCCTCCGCGGTGCAGCTGCTCAAATGCCATGACCTGCCCTGGGGGGCGGGCGCGATCACTTTGATGGTGCGCACCCCGCCCAAGCCCTTCTTCCCATCGGTCGAGGCGGCGGCGGCGGAAGGCTTCACCGACTTCACCGCCGACGATATCTGCCCGGTCAGCGGGTTCGTGCTGCGCCTTGCCGGGCTTCGACTGGAGTCGCGCGAGCTGGTGATGCGGATGCTGGGCTTGGGCGGACGGACGCCCGACCCGCGCCTGCGCCTCCACCGGATCGCGGGCCAGGACGATGCCGAAGCGCGTCGGATCATCGGCGAGGCCGATCTGGTGGTCGGGGCGCTCGGCTATCGTCCGCGCGCGCTGCCGCTGTTCGACGTCAACGGACAGCCGATCGCGCTGGCGCACCGCGCGGGGCGACCGATGGTCGACCGGCATTGCCGCGTCCTCGACGATCAGGATCGACCGGTGCCGGGCGTTTTTGGCATCGGCCTTTCCGCCGGTTTCGTGCCTTGGGGTGCGCTGGGCGGAGAGAAGAGTTTCCGGGGGCAGGCCAATGGCTTGTGGCTCTGGCAGAATGATGTCGGCCAGATGATCATCGACCAGCTGCTCAGGCAGGATGCGGCGGCACGGAGCAGCGCGGCGGCATGAGCGATCCGGTCGCCGATCCTGTCGTCAGCGTCGTCATCCCCGCCTATAACGGCGCGGCGCTGATCGGCGAAACGCTGGCGAGCCTGGGCGAGCAGACGCTGACCGCCTGGGAGGCGTTGGTCGTCGACGACTGTTCGTCGGACGACACCCGCGAACTGGTGCGGAACTGGCCCGATCCCCGCGTTCGCCTCATCGAGAATGCGGTCAATGGCGGTCCAGTGACAACGCGCAACCGGGGATTTGCCGAGGCGCGGGGGCGCTATCTGGCGGGGTTGGACCAGGACGATCTGTGCCGCCCGGAACGGCTGGCGCGGCAGGTCGCCTTTTTGGAGGCGCATTCCGATATCGTGCTGGTCGGCACCCAGACCGAGCAGCTGGTCGGGCGGCGCGTGCTGCCCATGGACTATGCGCCGCACACCACGCCCGAACTGATCGCCTGGCTGAGCTGGATCGAAAATCCGCTGGCATGGTCGACGGTGATGGTCCGCGCCGATGTCGCGCGGCGGCTCCATCCCTTCACCCGGCCCGAAATCCTCTATGCCGAAGATTTCGACCTGTATCACCGTATCGGCGCATTCGGGCGCATCGCGCGACTCGACGAGCCGCTGCTGATCTATCGCCAGCACGAAGGCGGTGCGTCGAAACGGTTCACGACGATGATGCGCGCCAGCGCGACGCGGGTGCTGGCCGAGGCGCATGCGCCGCTGCTTGGCGACGATGCGGACGATGTCGCGCGGCTGCTGGTCCAGCATAATATGGGGGGGGTGCCGGTCCCCGATGGTGCGACCCTGCGCCGCCTGGGGCAGGCCATTGCGCAACTCCAGAGCGCGTTCGTCGAGCGGTTCGCGCCCGATGCGCAGAGTCTGACGCTGATCCGCTGGGAAACCGCGCGACGCTGGCGGCAAGTGGCGCGGGCGGCGCTGCGGGGCGGCCAGGTCACGCTGGGGGATGTGCTGGCGTCGCGGCCGCCGCATCTGGGGCTGGGCTATGCCGGTGTCGACGATCTGCTGCGTTGGCGCGCGATCGGTATGGCGCGGCACCTATATCGGAAAGGGCGCACTCATGACCGGGACTGATCCGATCAAGCCCGAGCCCTGCGCCGTTTCCTATGGCAATCCCCAGCCGCCGGAAGCGCCGGGGATTGCGCCGACCCGTCTTAGAAAAGGTGCTCGATCAGCTTCGACGCGCCGAGGGCGACGCCGCCGACGGCCAGCCAGCTCGATACCGCACCGACGGTCAGGATCATCAGGCGATCGATCGGCGAAATCATGTGCTCTTCCATGGTGGTGCAGTCCTCTCCCGCCAATCGTGGTCGTCGGCGTGCCTCATTTATGAAACAGAACTGGTTAACAGACAAACCCGTTTTTCGAATGACGCTGATCGATCAGGCCGCTTCTGAAAGAGCTGCCTGTCATTCAATGGCTTGGCCGTGACAAAAAGCTCGTCCGGCCCTGGTCTGAAAGCCTGATTCGCTTGCCCTTCGAGAGCGTTCGCCACAAAGGCCGGGCATGACGAGGCCATTCCCATGATCGATCAGACCCGTTTTTCGGGCGGCGATTCGTCGCGCGACGAATCGCCTGATTCGCCTCTTGCCGCCCCGCCGCGCCTGTCGGCCATGCCGATGGCGTTGCGCGGGGTGGCGGCGGGGGCGGTGGCGCTCGCGCTGTTGCTGCTCTTCGGACTGGCGGTCGATCACTGGCCCTTCGACTGGGATCGGGCAATCCTGACCGGATTGCGGACCCATGCGGCGTCGCCGGGGCTGCGCGCGGCGGCGGTGGATTTCACCGCGCTGGGCAGCGTGCCGGTGCTGGTCCTGATGGTGGCGGGGGCGGCGGTCCTGCTGCTGGCGCGCGGCTGGTGGCTGCTGGCGCTGATGACGGCGCTTTCGGGGATCAGCGGCGGCGCGGTCGTGACCTGGGTGAAGCTGATGGTCGCGCGCCCACGGCCCGACCTGGTGCCGCACTGGGTGGATGTCCACAATGCCAGTTTCCCCAGCGGCCATGCGGCGGGCAGCGCGATGGTCTATCTGACGCTGGCGGCCCTCGCGACGCAGCTGACCGATCATCGCCGGGTGCGCCATGCCATTGTGGGAATCGCGGTGCTGCTGGTCGGGGCGATCGGGGTCAGTCGTGTCTATCTGGGCGTGCACTGGCCGTCCGACGTGGCGGCGGGCTGGAGCTTCGGCACGATCTGGGCGCTGGGCTGGTGGTGGGCGACGGCGGCCGCCCGCCGGTCATGGGTGGCCGAGCGCCAGTAACGCCTGCGCCGACTTCAGGTGCGGTGCGTCGAGCATCTTGCCGTTCAGCTGGAGCACACCGGCCCCCGGATTCGCCGCAAACAGATCGACGATCGCCTGCGCACGCGCCAGCTCTTCGGGAGAGGGGGTGAAGGCGGCGTTGATGACCGGCACCTGCCTGGGATGGATGGCCATCATGCCGGTAAAGCCGTCGCGCCGCCCCCGCGCGGCGTAGGCGGCCAGCCCGTCCAGATCGGCAAAATCGAGATAGACCGTCTCGATCGCCGCCACGCCCGCCGCATGCGCCCCGAACAGGGTCAGCGACCGGGCGAGCTGATAAGGGGCGGTATAGCCGCCATCCGCCTCGCGCGAAGTGACGGCACCGATCGCGGCGGGCAGGTCCTCCGCGCCCCAGGTCAGCCCGGCGAGCGGCAGCGGCGATCCGGCATATTCGTGGAGCCGGAACAGCGCCATCGGCGTCTCGGTCGCGATCGGCAGGATCGGGATATGCGCCACCCCGCGTGCCGCCAGCGCGTGCAGGCTGACCAGCCCCTCGGCCTTGGGCAGGACGATGCCATCGGGCCGGACGGGCAGGATCGCCGCCAGATCGTCCGTCGCCAGCGGGCCGTCGACCGGGTTGATGCGGACGAACAGCTGCACGCCGGGCTGACGTGGCTGGTCCAGGAACCGCGCCACCGCGTCGCGCGCGCGGCGCTTGGCATCGGGGGCGACCGCATCCTCCAGGTCCAGGATCAGCGCATCCGCGCCCATCCCCAGCGCCTTGTCCATCCGTTCGGGCCGGTCGCCCGGCACGAAGAGGAGCGAGCGCAACCGCACCGGATCAGCGGCCCATTTCGGCCAGCTTGCGCTCCCAGGCAAGCGCGTCGCGGACGATGCCTTCCAGATCGTCCCGCTCGGGCCGCCAGGACAGGGTGGCCAGGATCGCGCCATTGTCGGCGACCAGCTCGGCCGGGTCGCCCGCGCGGCGGCCTTCCATGCGGCGCTCGATCGTCAGGTTGGTCACGCGGTCGACCGCGTCGAGCACCTCCAGCACCGAGAAGCCACGGCCATAGCCGCAGTTCAGCGTATGGCTCTCGCCCGGCTGCTCGACCAGGAGTTCCAGCGCGGCGACATGTGCGGCGGCGAGGTCGGAGACGTGGATATAGTCGCGCACGCCGGTGCCGTCGCGGGTGGCGAAGTCGGTGCCATAGACACCGACGGCGTCGCGCTTGCCGATCGCCGCCTCGACCGCGATCTTGATCAGGTGCGTCGCGCCGACCGTCGACTGGCCCGAACGGCCCTGGGGATCGGCGCCCGCGACGTTGAAGTACCGCAACGCGCAGTAATTGATTGGATGCGCGGCGGCGACGTCCTTCAGCATGATCTCGGTCATCAGCTTGGACATGCCGTACGGGTTGATCGGCGCCTTGGGATCGCTTTCCTTGATCGGCACCCGCTCGGGCGTGCCATAGGTAGCGGCGGTCGACGAGAAGATGAAGTGGGCGACGCCCTCGGCCACCGCGCTTTCCATCAGCGAGCGGCTGGCGGCGGTGTTGTTGCGATAATATTTGAGCGGGTCGGTGACCGACTCGGGCACGATGATCGAGCCCGCAAAGTGCATGATCGCGCGGACCCGGTGCTCGCGGATCGCGGCACGCACCGCGTCGTCGTCGGCGACGTTCGCCACGACCAGCGATGCGCGCGGATCGACCGCCCAGTCGAAGCCGGTGACGAGATTGTCGAGCACGACGACCTCATAGCCCGCATCCAGCAGCGCCAGCACCGCATGGCTGCCGATATAACCGGCGCCGCCCGTCACCATCACCTTGCCGTCGATCGTTGCCATCACTTTTGCCCCAAGTCGCTGGATTGCCGTGGCCTAGCCGCTTCCTATCTAAGCATACAAGACGACAAGGAGATTCCGAGTGACCGAATATGTAACGCTGGCCGGGGGCTGTTTCTGGTGCACCGAGGCGGTGTTCAAGGACGTGATCGGGGTCGAATCGGTCGAAAGCGGCTATATCGGCGGCACCGTGCCCAACCCGACCTACAAGCAGGTGTGCGGCGGCGACACCGGCCATGCCGAGGCGATCCGCATCGGTTTCGATCCGGAACAGCTGGCACTCGGCGATCTGCTCGACATTTATTTCGCGACTCACGACCCGACGCAGCTCAATCGCCAGGGTAATGACGTCGGCACGCAATATCGCTCGGCGATGTTCCCGGCGGACGAAGCGCAGGACGCCGCGATGAAGGCTGCCGTCGAGCGGGCCCAGGCCGGGCTGGACAAGCCGGTCGTGACCACGATCGAGCCGATGGCGCAGTGGTATCCGGCGGAGGATTACCATCAGGATTATTGGGAAACGTCGGGCCGGTCGAACCCCTATTGCATGGCGGTGATCCCGCCCAAGCTGCAGAAGCTGCGCAAGAGCTTCGCCGCGCGGTCGAAGGCGGTGACGGCGTAAGGGATCCCGATGGGGCCGGGGTGCGCGCTTCGACTTCGCTCAGGCTGAACGGAAGGGGGATGATGTCTCCGACCCGTTCGCGCTGAGCAAAGTCGGAGCGCAGGCCCCAGACCCTACCGCGTCGCCGCCCGCCGCAGTCGGTCGTTGATCGCCTCGCCGATACCCTCCGCCGAGATCGGTGCCACCGCCAGCCTCGCACGATCGCTGGCATCGGCGCGGTGGAGCGCATCGAACAGGCGCGCCGCCGCCTCGACCGGATCGCCGCGTTCCGACAGGCTGTCCTGCCCGCGCACCGCCCCGAAACCGATCAGCCACTCGTCCGCCGCCGCTTCGGTCACGTTCAGGCGCAGGGGCTTGCGCGGCGCATAATGGCTGGCGAGCTGGCCCGGCGCGGTGACGATGGCGGGGGCCTCCGGGCCTTGCTCCACATCGCCCAGCACGGCCGCCAGCATTGCCGCCGTCACCGGGCCGGGGCGCAGGATGGTGCGGCCTGCGACGATGGTCGATTCCAGCCCCGCCTCGGTCGCGCCGTCGTCGAGGATCGGCACCCCCGGCCCCAGGCTGGAACGGACATGGGTGGCGCGGGTCGGGCTGATCCCGCCGCTGGCATTGGCGGAGGGGGCGGCCAGCGGGCGGCCGGTCTCGGCCAGCAGGGCCTGCATCGCGCGGTGGCGCGGCACGCGGATCGCGACCGTATCCAGTCCCGCCGTCACCAGCGAGGCGATGCCCGCCCCGGCCTTCACGGGCCGCACCAGGGTCAGCGGTCCCGGCCAGAAGGCGCGGGCCAGTGCCAGCGCGTCGTCGTCGAAGTCCGCCAGCGCCAGCGCCGCCGCCAGATCGGCGACATGGACGATCAATGGGTTGAACGAAGGCCGCCCCTTTGCCGCATAGATCCGCGCCACCGCCTCGGCCGCCGTCGCATCGGCGGCGAGGCCATATACCGTCTCGGTCGGCACGGCGACGATGCCGCCATCCAGGATCACCGCCGAGGCGGCGCGGATCGCATCGGGGCCGAAGGGCAGGGTCGGGTCTTCGAGGGGAAAGGTCATGATCGCCCCCGCCTATATCCCCTGGCGCGCGGTGACAGAAGGGGCCGGGGCCCTTAAAGGACACACGCATGTTCGATCTCGATTCCTATCTCGCCCGTATCGCTCTGCCCTCGCGCGTGACCGTCGATGCCGAAGGGCTGGGGCGCCTGCAATGGGCGCATCGCCAGGCGATCCCGTTCGAGAATATCGATGTCCGGTTGGGCCGCGCCATCGCCGTCGACAGCGCCGGGGTCTTCGCCAAGCTGGTGACGGCCAAGCGCGGCGGCTATTGCTTCGAGCAGAACCGCCTGTTCCTCGACGCGCTGGCGGCGCATGGCTTCCATGCGCGGCCGCTGCTCGCGCGGGTCTGGCTGGCGGCGACCGACGTGCCGCCGACCACCCACACGCTCAGCCTGGTGCATATCGACGGGCAGGACTGGATCGCCGATGCGGGCTTCGGGGGCAGCTATCTGCCGCCCATGCCGTTGGTCGAAGGGGCCGCGGCGACCGCGCCCGATGGCGCGCTGTTCCGGCTGGACCGCGATCCGCAGCATGGCTGGATGCTGCTGCGCAACGGCCATCCCGGCCTGACCGACGGGCGCGCGACGGGCGAGGGGTGGCAGCCCCAGTACAGCTTCACCACCGACCATGTCTGGGACGCCGACCTGGCGCTGGCCAATCACTGGACGTCAACGGCACCGGAGAGCCGTTTCCGTCAGGCGACGATCGTCAGCATCGTCCTGCCGCGTGGCTTCGCCGCACTCACCGACCGGCATTATCGCCGCCGCGTCGGCGAGGACGAAACCGCAGGGACGATTACCGACCCCCGCGTCTACCGCATGCGGTTGAGCCTGATGTTCGGTATCGACCTGAGCAGCGAAGACGCGGGCACGCTGTTCGGCGAATAGCCGATTCGGTTTTTTCCATTGTCGTGATCCGGCGCCCGGATCGGATGGTCAAGTCGATTCTTGATCCATGTTGGTCGGCGTCAGGCGGGTGGTGTCGATGCACCACTCGCCCCGCGACGACTCCGCTCATGATTCCAGCCATATGCAGGCGTCGCCCGAGGCAAACAGGCCAAGGCGCGGCCGCTGACCATTTTCGTCATATGGCTTGTATATTTAAGTCTGATTTTACCATTGCGCGATACACCCCTGAATGAATTCGGGGGACATAAGAGATGATCGGGTGCGGGACGTTCTGCGGGGGGCAAGGGGTTTTGGCCGGGCCGCTCCCCTTCACCCGGAGACCGGGACGTTGACGGCTTGGTCAGTTATG
Source organism: Sphingomonas sp. Xoc002 (assembly GCF_050408055.1). Lineage (NCBI taxonomy): Bacteria > Pseudomonadati > Pseudomonadota > Alphaproteobacteria > Sphingomonadales > Sphingomonadaceae > Sphingomonas > Sphingomonas sp. Xoc002. Next base: position 413,998 of record NZ_CP191175.1, read on the forward strand.
ATGGGTATTTCGTAAAATATTGATGGGGCCGCAGGGTGATCCTGCGTGTCCGAACCTTTGACCTGAAGGAAAGATCATGTCGATCACCATGGTGATGGCAAGCGAGGACGTGTGCCTGCCGACCATCGGCGCTTTGGCCGAGGATTTGAAGAACGCGATCGCCCCTGACGCGACCGTCCGGCTGGACCTGTCCAGTGTCGCGTCACCGGACCTCAGCGTCATCCAGCTCGTCCAGGCGGCGCGTGTCCGTGCGGCGGCGGCGGGGTGCGATTTCGCGCTGTCGGCGCCCGCCGACGCGTCGCTGCACGCCCTGCTGACCCGCGCGGCCTTCCTGCCCGCCTCGGTCGATGACACCCAATTCTGGCTTCACGGAGATACCGCCCAATGACCGCTTCCATCCTGACCGTCGACGACAGCGCGAGCCTGCGTATGGCGATCCGCATCGCCCTGACCGGCGCGGGCTATACGGTGACGGAAGCCGCCGATGGTGCCGAGGGCCTGGCCAAGGCGACCGGGACCCGGTTCGACCTGATCGTCACCGACCTGAACATGCCCAATATGGACGGTCTGGAGATGATCCGTGCGTTGCGTCAGCAACCCGCCCAGGCGGGCGTGCCGATCATCTTCCTGACCACCGAGTCCGATGACTCGATGAAGGCGCAGGCCAAGGCGGCGGGCGCGACCGGCTGGCTGGTGAAGCCCTTCCAGCCCGAACAGCTGATCCGCGTCGCGCAGAAGGTCCTGGCGCGATGAGCGGCCCGGGAAGCGGCGAAGATCCGACAGCCGCCTTTCGGATCGAGGCGGGCGAGCTTCTGGAGCAGGTCGAACAGGGCCTGCTCGACCTGGGGCACCGGCTGGACGACATGAACCTCGTCAACGCCGTGTTCCGTGGCCTTCACACGCTGAAGGGCTCGGGCGCGATGTTCGGCTTCGATGCGCTGGCGGGCTTTACCCATCATTGCGAAAGCGCGTTCGATCGCGTGCGCAAGGGCGATGTCCGTGCGACGCCCGACCTGGTGTCGGTGATCCTGTCGGCGGCGGACCATATGCGCGCGCTGGTCGATGGCGACGCGCCCGCCGCCCATGGCCAGGCGATCCTGGACCGGCTGGCGGCGGCGGTCGACGCGGCCGCCGGTATCTCGGCCCCCGTGGCCGCGCCTGCCCCGCGCAAGCAGGGCTGGACCCTGTCCTTCCGCCTGCCGCCCGACGCGATGGCCAATGGCACCAGCCCGCTGGCGCTGCTCGACGAACTGCGCGAGCTGGGCGAGGCGACCATCGTCGCGACCTTCGACAAGGTGCCGGCGCTGGACGATCTCAACCCCGGTCATTGCTTTGTCGGCTGGGACTGCACGCTGATCGGCGACATTTCGCGCGAGGCGATCGAGGACGTGTTCCTGTTCGTCATGGACGATATGGACATCACCATCACCCCGCTGGCGGTCGAAGAGACCGGGGACGCGGACGTGGCGGCGGCCCCCGAACAGGCGCCGGTCGTCGTCGATGCGCCGGTGGCCGCCAACGACATCACGCCGCGCGCCGCCTCGGCCAACCGGGCGCAGGGCGAGCATGTCCGCGTGCCCGCCGAGCGTCTCGACGAGCTGATGGACCGGGTCGGCGAACTCGTGATCGCACAGAGCCGCCTGTCGCAGCTGGCCGGGCATGGCCACGACCTCAGCCTGCGGTCGGTCTCCGAAGAGATCGAGCGTCTGGCGGGCGAGATGCGCGACACGATGATGATCCTGCGCATGGTGCCGGTGTCGACGCTGTTCGGTCGTTTCCGCCGCCTGATCCACGATCTGGCCAACGAAACCGGCAAGGCGATCGAGCTGGTGACCGAAGGCGAGACGACCGAGGTCGACAAGACCGTCATCGAGCGTCTGTTCGACCCGCTGGTCCATATCATCCGCAACAGCTGCGATCATGGCCTGGAAAAGGCCGAGGACCGTATCGCGGCGGGCAAGTCGGCCAACGGCGTCATCCGGCTGAGCGCGCATCAGGCGGGCGGCGAAGTCCTGATCACCATCACCGATGACGGTCGCGGCATCAATGTCGAGCGGGTCCGCGCCAAGGCGGAGGCCAACGGCCTGATCCAGCCGGGCCAGGTGGTCAGCGAGGACGAACTGCTGGGCCTGATCTTCCACCCCGGCTTCTCGACCGCGGCGCAGGTTACCAACCTGTCGGGCCGGGGCGTCGGCATGGACGTGGTCAAGCGCACGATCGAAAGCCTGCGCGGCTCGATCGACGTGAAGAGCGTGTCGGGCAAGGGATCGACCATCACGCTGCGCATCCCGCTGACGCTGGCGATCATCGAGGGGCTGCTCGTCCGCGTGGGCGAGGGACGCTATGTCATCCCGCTCGCGGCGGTCGAGGAATGCCTGGAGCTGTCGCTGGAGGAGGATCTGCGCTCGCGCGGGCGCAGCATCATCACGCTGCGCGAACGCCTGGTGCCCTTCCTGCGGTTGCGCGACCTGTTCGAGACCGGGACCAAGCCCGACACCTATCAGAAGATCGTGGTGGTCGGCACGGGGGCGGAACGCGTCGGGCTGGTCGTCGACCAGATCGTCGGCAACCACCAGACGGTCATCAAGGCCATGTCGCCCCTGCACCGCAACGTCGCGGCCTTTGCGGGCGCGACCATCCTGGGCGACGGTTCGGTCGCCCTGATCCTCGACATCGCCCAGCTCATCGCGATGAGCCAGCCCAGGGAGGAGCGGCGTCTGGCCGCTGGATAAGCCCATGCCCTATCACAAAGTACCCAATTGGACGCCCGAGAACGGCCTGGAGGTCCTGACCTTCGGCCTGGGCGGCGAGACCTTCGCGCTGGAGGCGGGCATCGTCCGCGAAATCCTGGACATGATGCCGGTGACGAAGGTGCCGGGCGCCGATCCGCTCGCCGCCTCGGTCATCAACTTTCGGGGCCGCATCGTGCCGCTGGCCGATCTGCGCGGCTCGTTCGGGATGGAGGCGCATGCCAACACCGCCGACAGCCGGATCATCGTGATCGAGCTGGACGTGAACGGCGACCCCTTCCTGATCGGCCTGACCGCCGACCGGGTGAACGAGGTCACGGTGCTGCACGCGGGGGATGCCGAGGAGGTGCCGGTCATCGGCATGCGCTGGCCCCGCGACCATGTCCGCTGCCTGGTGCGGCGCGAGGGCGACCTCGTGGTGTTGCCGGACCTGACGGCGCTGTTCGCCCGCCTGACCACCGACGCCGAGACCACCATCCACTGACCACTGACACAGAGTGCGTCGGGCGCCTTTGAGGCCATGAGCATGCGATACCATTTCGTATCGACGCCTCTGCAAGCGGATCGGACCGCACTGCACCGGGTCGGGTTATCCATCAAGACCGTCCCGGTGCCGCTCCCGGCGGGGAAAATCCCGCCCCGGGAGCGACCGTATCGCATTTCGCGGGACCGCCCCGGCACGATGCCGGATGGCGAGATCGCCGCCGACGCCCGCGTGATGGGCGAAATTCTCGATACCACCGCCGGGCCCCTGTCCGGCTGGCACGACCATTCACCGGGCGTCGGACTTCGTGTCGGCGTTTCACACCATCATCCACACATTCCGGGGGGATCCTGATTATGCGAGCCACGATAAAAATGAAGCTGGGCGCGACATTCGCGCTGATCATCTGTCTTTTGCTGGCGGTCGTCGGCGTCGGCGTGATGAAGATGAGCGCGCTGAACACCGCGATCACCGACGTCATCTCCGGTCCGTCCAAGCGACTCGAAATCGCGCTCAGCGTCAACGAGCGGATGAATCGGGTGCTGCGGTTCGAAAAGAACATGGCGCTGACCGAGGATGATGCGCTGACCCGGAAGTTCGATGCCGAGGTTCTGAAGTCGCGCAACGAGACGCGCGAACTGATCGCTGCCGGTCTGGCCATCTCCACGACGGAGGGCAAGCCGCGTTGGATGCAGGTCCAGTCGCTGTTCGACCAGTATGTGCCGGTCAACGATCAGATCCGCACCCTGGCCCTGGCCAACGACAATGCCGAAGCCGGAAAGATTTCGGTCACCAAGTCGCGGGAAGTCGCGGGCCAGATCAGCGGCCAGATCGACCAGATCGTCGGCCTTGCCAAGGATGCGATGAAGCAGGCCGATGCCGATACCAGCGCCCAATATGCCAATGCCCGCAATGTCCTGTTCGCCACGGCGGCACTGGCGCTGCTGGTCGCGGTCGGCGGTGCGCTGTGGATTTCGCGTCTCGTGTCGCAGGGGCTGAACAAGGTTTCGGCGGCGATCGACGCGGTGGCGATCGGCGATCTGTCGCAGGACGTGGCCGTGACCTCGAATGACGAGATCAAGGACCTGGTCGACACGGTCAACCGCATGACCGCCAATCTGCGCGAAAGTGCGCAGCTGGCCGACACGATCGCGGGCGGCGACCTGACCGTCCAGCATCAGCCGCTGTCGGACAAGGACGTGCTGGGCCATGCCCTGGTGTCGATGGTCGAGCGTCTGCGCGGTGTCGTGGGCGATGCGACCCAGGCGGCGCAGAATGTCGCGGCGGGCAGCCAGCAGCTGTCGTCCTCATCGGAACAGGTGAGCCAGGGCGCGACCGAGCAGGCCGCCGCCGCCGAGGAAGCCTCGGCGTCGATGGAGCAGATGGCCGCCAACATCAAACAGAACGCCGACAACGCCACCCAGACCGAGAAGATCGCACGCCAGTCGTCGCAGGACGCCGAGGTGAGTGGTCAGGCCGTGCAGAAGGCGGTCATCGCGATGCGGACCATCGCGGAAAAGATCGGCATCGTGCAGGAAATCGCGCGCCAGACCGACCTGCTGGCGCTGAATGCGGCGGTCGAAGCCGCCCGTGCAGGCGAACATGGTCGCGGCTTCGCGGTCGTGGCGGCCGAAGTGCGCAAGCTCGCCGAGCGTAGCCAGTCGGCGGCGGCGGAGATCAGCGGCATGTCGTCGGATACCGTCGGTGCCGCGACCCAGGCGGGCGAGATGCTCATCAAGCTGGTGCCCGACATCCGCCGCACCGCCGAGCTGGTTGCCGAGATCAGCGCCGCTTGCCGTGAACAGGATATCGGCGCCGTGCAGATCAACGAGGCGATCCAGCAACTCGACAAGGTGACGCAGCAGAACGCCTCGGCGTCCGAGCAGATCTCGTCCACCTCCGAAGAACTCGCCAGCCAGGCCGAGGAGCTTCAGGAAAGCATCGCCTATTTCCGGGTCGATGGCGGTGGTCATCACGGTCGTGCCAAGGCGCCGGTCCGCAAGCCAGTCGCCCGTCCGGCGGCCAAGTCCGGCAAGTCGGGCAATGCGCCTCGCGCCGGCTCGGTCGCCGATCAGCAGGCCCGGGTGCGCGGCTTCGCGCTCGACCTGACCAATGGCGGTCCGGACGGCGAGGACGCCGAATTCGGGCGGGCCGCCTGAGCCAAGACGATCGGGGGCGGGCGGTGCTCGCCCCCTGACAGCCGGGAGATACGAGAACATCCCGCCGCGTCGCGCGCGCCAGATACGCGAAACGCATGACGTGCTGGTCAACCCCCAAGGACAAGAACATGCTGGGTTCCTTCAATCACCTGTCGATGTCGAAAAAGCTCACCCTCTGCCTCGGTGCGATCATCGCGATCATGGTGGGCGTCGACGGTACCATCCTGTCCAATGCCGGGCAGGTGAAGGCGACGACCGAAATCAACGAACATACCTATCTAGTCGCCGACCAGCAGACCCGCGCGCATGGCTTCGCGCTCGACCTGAGCAATGGCGGCCCGGACGGCGAAGACGCCGCGTTCGGACGTGCGGCATGAGCGGCGCATCCGACATCCAGGTCGTGGTCTTCGGGCTGGGCGACGAAGAGTTCGCGCTGCCCGTCACCACGGTCCGCGAAATCCTGGACCACCGTAACGCCTATCGGGTGCCCCACGCACCCGACTGGTTCCTGGGCCTGACCGATGTGCGCGGCGACTCCGTGCCGATGGTCGATCTGCGCGTCCGGCTGGGGATGCCGCCCGTCGCGCCGACGCTGACCACCCGCGTTCTGGTGGTCGACGTGGCGGGCGCGGAGGGCAAGCCGCTGGCGCTGGGCATGGTCGTCGACCGGGTGCTCGACGTCGCGACCTTCGCGGCCGAATCGGTCGAGGGCGCGCCCGATCTGGGCGGTCGCTGGCGGTCCGAGCAGATCGAGGCGATCCTGCGGCGGGGTGCGGGCTTCGTCGCGCTGCTCGACCCGGTGCGGCTGTTCGGCGCAGCGGACCTCGACGTCACCCGTGCGGCTGCGGTTGCCGCCTAATTGAGGCCTTCAACATAGAATAGGAGAAGGGACCATCATGCGTTTCCATGCTTCGTTGAAAGACACCTCGCATGTGGACGTCGCCACGACGGAGATCGGCCGTCTCCAGCGGGCCTTCGCCCAGGGGCGGGTCGGCGAGCGGGCCGACCTGTCGGGCGCGACCGGCAAGGCGCGCGAGATGCTCGTCGCGGTCAACGAACTGCTCGAAACCGCCGCCATGCCGGCCACCGCGTTCAATCGGCGGCTGGCACAGGTCGCGGCCGAGCATGAGCGCGGCGACATCGACGCGGTGCTGCCAGTCGAGGAATTTTTCGGCGACCTGGCCGTTGCGGCGCGCACCGTCAACGATCTGGTCGCCAGCCATATCGCGGTCAAGAAACAGGCGATGGCCTGTGTGGCCGCGCTGGCGCAGGGCGATTTCGAGGCGCCGCTGGCACGACTGCCGGGCAAGAAGGCCTTCATCAACGACACGATCGAGCAGCTTCGCGGCAATCTGAAGGGCCTGATCGCCGAGATGAACACCATGTCGGCCGAACATGATCGCGGCGACATCGACGTCTTCGTGCCGGTCGAGAAGTTCCAGGGCGATTTCGGCGTCATGGCCCGCCGCCTGAACGAGATGGTCGCCAATCACATCGCCGCCAAGAAGATGGCGATGGCCTGCATCAAGCAGTTCGGCGAAGGCAATTTCGACGCGCCGATGCAGCAGTTGCCCGGCAAGAAGGCGTTCATCAACGACACCATCGAATTGCTGCGCGCCAATTTCCAGGCGATCATCGGCGAGATCCAGCGCCTGATCGCGGCCTCGACGGCGGGCAAGTTGAGCGAGCGTGGTGACGCGACCCGCTTCCCCGGCGACTTTGCCGGGCTGGTGAGCGGGATCAACGGGATGCTCGACGCGATCCTGCTGCCGATCGGCGAGGGCAATCGCGTGCTGAACCTGGTCAGCACCGGCTCGCTGCTCGAACGCGTGGAGATCGAGTGCGAGGGCGATCATCGTCGCATGAAGGATGCGATCAACAATCTGGTCGACAACCTCACCCAGTTCGCGAGCAATGTCGCGGGGGCGGCCGATCAGGTCGCCAGCGGCAGCCAGCAGCTGTCATCCTCGTCCGAACAGGTATCGGAAGGCGCGACCGAGCAGGCCGCCGCGGCCGAGGAAGCCTCTGCGTCGATGGAGCAGATGGCCGCCAACATCAAACAGAATGCCGACAATGCGACGCAGACCGAAAAGATCGCGCGCCAGTCGTCGCAGGATGCCGAACAGAGCGGTGCCGCCGTACAGAAGGCCGTGGTCGCGATGCGGACCATCGCGGAAAAGATCGGCATCGTGCAGGAAATCGCGCGTCAGACCGATCTGCTGGCGCTGAACGCCGCGGTCGAGGCGGCGCGCGCGGGCGAACATGGCCGCGGTTTCGCGGTCGTGGCGGCCGAAGTCCGCAAGCTCGCCGAGCGCAGCCAGTCGGCGGCGGCCGAGATCAGCGGCATGTCGTCCGACACCGTGTCGGCCGCGACCCAGGCGGGCGAGATGCTGACCAAGCTGGTCCCCGATATCCGCCGTACCGCCGAGCTGGTCGCCGAGATCAGCGCGGCCTGCCGCGAACAGGATATCGGCGCGGCGCAGATCAACGAGGCGATCCAGCAGCTCGACAAGGTGACGCAGCAGAACGCCTCGGCCTCCGACCAGATTTCCTCGACTTCGGGGCAATTGGCCAGCCAGGCCGAGGAACTTCAACACAGCATCGCCTTCTTCCAGGTCGCCGAAGACGCACGCCCGGCGGTGCGCAAGCCTGTCTCCCGCCAGTCCGTCGGCAAGACGCGCAAGGTTGCGGTGCGGCCCGGTTCGATCGGGCACCAACAGGCGCGGGTGCGCGGCTTCGCCCTCGACCTGAGCGAGGGTGGGCCGGACGGGGAAGATGCCGAGTTCGGCCACGCGGCATGACCGGCGCGTGGCGCTTGCGAAGTGCCGGGGGGCCTTCGCAAGCGCCACGGTCATGGCACCGATATCGTCGTCCTGAACCAATAATTCATCAATTTCTGCCTATGATCTCTCCCAGTTTCGGCGGGTGATTTCATAGCATCCGAAGTGTCGGGTTTCATAACGGGGTGGGCATATGCGAGTTACGATCAAGGCCAAACTGGCAGGTACATTTGCGATTGTCTTGTTACTTCTGGCGGTTGTCGTGGGAGTCGGGGTTTCCAAGGTCAACGCGTTGAACGTGATGATCGCCGAGATCATCGACGGACCGGCCCAGCGTATCAAGCTGTCGTTGATCGCCGACGGCGATATCGGGCGCGCCATCCGTGCCGAAAAGAACATGATGCTGACGGAGGACCTGACGCAGACGCGCAACTTCGACAGCAGCTTCGCCCAATATGACGCCAAGATTCTGGAAAGCCTGAACGGCGGCCTCAAGATCGCGACCGAACAGGGGCGCCCCGTCTGGACCAAGGCGCTGGAGGAATGGCGCGCCTATAAGGCGATCAGCGATCGTGCGCGCGGGCTGGCCATGCAGAACAAGAATGCCGAGGCGTCGGTCATTTCGATGGCCGAGGGCCGCCCCGTGGCAGCGCGCCTGACGGACACGCTGAGCAGGCTGGCCGAGATCACGCAGGGTCAGATGGTCAAGGCCAAGGCCGATGCCGCGATCCTCTATGCCTCGGCGCGCATGACACTGATGGTCACGGCGATCGTGGCGCTGCTCATTGCGGTCGGGGGAGCGCTGTGGGTCGCGTTGCTGGTGTCCAAGGGCCTGCGCAAGATCGACGAAGCCGTATCCGCCGTCGCCGATGGCGATCTGAGCAACGAGGTGCACGTTGCCAGCAATGACGAGATCAAGGACCTGGTCGACACCGTCAACCGGATGACCGTCCGCCTGCGCGAGACGATCGGCCAGACCACCCAGGCGGCCCACAATGTCGCGGCGGGCAGCCAGCAGCTGTCGTCCTCGTCGGAACAGGTGAGCCAGGGCGCGACCGAACAGGCCGCCGCCGCCGAAGAAGCCTCGGCGTCGATGGAGCAGATGGCCGCCAACATCAAACAGAATGCCGACAATGCGACGCAGACCGAGAAGATCGCGCGCCAGTCGTCGCAGGACGCCGAACAGAGCGGTGCCGCCGTGCAGAAGGCGGTCATCGCGATGCGGACCATCGCGGAGAAGATCGGCATTGTGCAGGAAATCGCGCGCCAGACCGATCTGCTGGCGCTGAACGCGGCGGTCGAGGCGGCGCGCGCGGGTGAACATGGTCGCGGCTTCGCGGTCGTGGCGGCCGAAGTCCGCAAGCTCGCCGAGCGCAGCCAGACGGCGGCGGCCGAGATCAGCGGCATGTCGTCGGACACCGTCGGTGCCGCGACCCAGGCGGGCGAGATGCTGACCAAGCTGGTTCCCGATATCCGCCGCACCGCCGAACTGGTCGCCGAGATCAGCGCGGCCTGCCGCGAACAGGATATCGGCGCGGTCCAGATCAACGAGGCGATCCAGCAGCTCGACAAGGTGACGCAGCAGAACGCCTCTGCGTCCGAGCAGATTTCGTCCACCTCCGAAGAACTCGCCAGCCAGGCCGAGGAGCTCCAGGAAAGCATCGCCTATTTCCGGGTCGACGGGCAGGGTGGGCAGATCCGCTCGGTGCGCCGCGCCGCGCCGCGCCCCACCAAGGCCAAGCCCAAGGCGGCTCCGGCACGCAGCGGCTCGGTCGCCGACCAGCAGGCGCGGGTGCGCGGTTTCGCGCTGGACCTGACCAATGGCGGCCCGGACGGCGAAGACGCCGCGTTCGGACGTGCGGCATGAGCGGCGCATCCGACATCCAGGTCGTGGTCTTCGGGCTGGGCGACGAAGAGTTCGCGCTGCCCGTCACCACGGTCCGCGAAATCCTGGACCACCGTAACGCCTATCGGGTGCCCCACGCACCCGACTGGTTCCTGGGCCTGACCGATGTGCGCGGCGACTCCGTGCCGATGGTCGACCTGCGCGTCCGGCTGGGGATGCCCCCGGTCGAGCCGACGCTGACCACCCGCGTTCTGGTGGTCGACGTGGCAGGCGCGGAGGGCAAGCCGCTGGCACTGGGCATGGTCGTCGACCGGGTGCTCGACGTCGCGACCTTCCCGGCCGAGTCGGTCGAGGGCGCGCCCGATCTGGGCGGCCGCTGGCGGTCCGAGCAGATCGAGGCGATCCTGCGCCGGGGGGCGGGCTTCGTCGCGCTGCTCGACCCGGCGCGCCTGTTCGGCGCGGACGACGCCGAGGCCGCGCTGGCCGATTTCGGCATGGCGGCGTGATTCCAACTCTTTCCGGCCGCCCGGTGCGGCGGCCGATCCTTTCCTCTCGCTTCCGACAGGAGCCGTTCCTTTGAGCAGTCTGGCCCGCGCGGCATCGGCATCGCCCGACGCGCTGCAGCGTCGCGATTTCGATCGCATCTCCGCCTATGTCTACAAGGAGTGCGGGATTCGCCTGCCGCCCGCCAAGATGACGATGATCGAGGGGCGCCTGCGCCGCCGCGTGCGCGCGACGGGGCTGAGCAGCCTGGGCGATTATTGCGCCTGGGTGTTCCAGGCCGATCATCTGGAGAGCGAGCGCGAGCATCTGCTGAACGCGGTCACGACCAACAAGACCGACTTCTTCCGCGAACCCAAGCATTTCGACTATCTGATGGGCACGCTCATGCCGCGCCTGCGCGAGGAGGGGCAGCGTCGGGTCCGCGTGTGGAGTTCGGCCTGCTCGACCGGCGCGGAGCCCTATACGCTGGCCATGCTGCTCGACGCCTTTGCCGCCGACAAGGGCGGCCCCGATTACGGCATCCTGGCGACCGATCTGGACAGCGAGGTGCTGCGGACCGCGCGTCGGGGCATCTATCCGGCCGCGATGCTCGATCCGGTGCCGACGGCGTTGCGCAAACGCTATGTCATGAGCGCCAGCGATCCCAAGCGCGACGAGATGCGCATCGTGCCCGCGCTGCGTTCGTCGATCGGCTTTGCCCAGATGAACCTGATGGACGAGCGCTATCCGGTGGGTGATCCGATGGACATCATCTTCTGCCGCAACGTCCTGATCTATTTCGACAAGCCGACCCAGGAAAAGGTCGTGCGCCGTCTGGCCGAATGCCTGCGCCCCGGCGGCTGGATGTTCCTGGGCCATTCCGAATCGATCACGGGTTTCGACCTTCCCCTGAAGACGGTGTCCAACACCGTGTTCCAAAGGATCTGACGGCCATGAGCAAAGTCCGCGTACTGGTGATCGACGACAGCGCCAGCGTCCGTCAGGCGATGACCGCGATCCTGTCCGCCGATCCCGATATCAAGGTGATCGCCGCCGCCGCCGATCCCTTCGCCGCCGCGCGCTACATCCAGGAGGAGGTGCCCGACGTCATCACGCTGGACGTCGAGATGCCGCGCATGGACGGCATCACCTTCCTGCGCAAGCTGATGGCGCAGCGCCCGCTGCCGGTCGTCATGTGCTCCTCGCTGGTCGAGGAAGGGTCGGAAACGCTGCTCCAGGCGCTGGAGGCCGGGGCGGTCGACGTGATCCTGAAGCCGCGCGTCGGCGTCGCCGATCACCTGAACGAAGCGCATATGATGATCCGCGAGACGGTGAAGGGCGCGGCCAAGGCGCGGCTCGGCGCGCGGCGCTCCCAGGTCAAGCTGAACCCGGCGCAGAAGCTGACCGCCGATGCCGTCCTGCCGCCGCCGACCGGCCGCGCGATGAGCCGCACGACCGAGATGGTGGTGTGCATCGGCGCCTCGACCGGCGGCACGGAGGCGCTGCGCGAGGTGTTGGAGGCGCTGCCCGCCAATTCGCCGGGCATCGTCATCGTCCAGCATATGCCAGAGAGCTTCACCCGCGCCTTCGCCAAGCGGCTCGACGGGCTGTGCCAGGTCGACGTCAAGGAGGCCGAGGACGGCGATACGGTGATGCGCGGCCGCGTGCTGATCGCGCCGGGCGGGCTGCGCCACACCATGCTGGAGCGGCAGGGCGCGCGCTATGTCGTGTCAGTGCGCGAAGGGCCGCTGGTTTCGCGCCATCGCCCCTCGGTCGATGTGCTGTTCCGTTCGGCGGCGCGCAACGCGGGCTCCAACGCGGTCGGCATCATCCTGACCGGCATGGGCGACGACGGCGCGCGCGGCCTGCTGGAGATGAAGCAGGCGGGCGCCCGCACCTTTGCGCAGGACGAGGCGACCTCGGTCGTGTTCGGCATGCCCAAGGAAGCGATCGCGCGCGGCGCCCATGACAAGATCATCCCGCTGGGCAGTGTCGCACGCGAACTGCTCCACGCCACGGCACGCTAAGAAGGAACGACACATGTTTGTGGCACGGATCGATACCGATAATGCGGCTCCGCTGGCCGGCGACCTGCCGACCTCGCCCGCCATTTCCTTCGCGACACTGGCGGAGCAGGTCCAGGACCGGATGGGCGGCCTGGAGGATGCCTTTCGCGAAACCGGCGAGACGCTGGCCACCGCGATCGGCACGATCGACGGCATGGCGGACGGGCTGACGACCATTCGCCAGGCCCTGTCGCACGACACCGCCGGGGTGGCGGTCTCCCGGTTGCGCGACGTCGCCTATCGCCTGATCACCCTGCCGATCATCCAGAAGCGGCGCGCGATCGAGGTCGAGACGCTGACCGGCCGCACCCGCGAGCTTCGCGGCCTGCTGAACGAGGTCAGCACCATCCTGAAGCTGCTCGGCATCTATGGGATGAACATCAAGATCGCCTCGTCGGGCGAGGCGGCGTTCTTCAACTTCGTCGTCGGCATGGACGAGAAGCTGACCACCGGCCGCCAGGAACTGCGCCAGATCGAGCGGCAGCTGGACCAGTTCGGCCGGGTGGTGGGCGATGTGCAGCAGGCCGACCGCCTGCTCGCCACCGAATGCGACCGCGCCGGGGCCGCCGTGCCCGCCGAGCTGACCGCCAACGCCAATGCGTTGCAGGATCATATCGAATCGGTGATGCGCATGACCGACGAGGTCGGCGGCATCGTGCGCACCGTGCAGGGCGAGGTCGCGCGCATCCTGGGCGCGATCCAGATCGGCGACAGCGTGCGCCAGCGCGCCGAACATGCCATCGCCATGCTGCGCCGGGTCGCGATGGACGATGCGCAGGGCGGCATGCCGGAAGGGGCCAGGGCGCATATGGCCCGGCTGATCTCCGCTCAGCTGAACGCGATGGCCGACGAGTTCGGGCGGGAGATCGCCTCGATCGTCACCTCGCTGGAACGGCTGGCACCGCTGGCGGACCATCTGCGCGATCTGCTGGGGTCGCAGGGTGGCGCGGACGGACAGCTGCTGTTCCGGCTGGAACATGGCATCTCGACCCTGGGCAATGTCACCGACCAGCTGTGCGATGCCGATGGCCATCTGGCCGAGCTGACCGGCTTTGTCAGCCGCACGCTGGCCGACCTGACCGACGGGCTGAGCCGCATCCGCCACATCGCCGTCAATGTGCAGGACATCTCGACCAACACCCAACTGCTGTGCCGTCGCCATGGCACGCTGGGTCGCGCGGTGGCGGTGATCGCCAAGGAAGTCGCCCCCTGCGCCAGCCGCCTCGACCAGCTGAGCGTCGCGGTCGGTTCGCTGATCGGCGTGCTCAGCGGGATCGATCTGGTCCAGCAGGACAACACGCACAGCGAGAATGGCGACACGCGCGGCGCGCTTCAGGAAGCGCTGTCGGTCGTGCGGCGCGCCTGCGAAAGCTCGGCGGGCGCCATGGTCAAGGGCGGCGGCGATGCCGAACGGATCGTCGCTTCGCTCCAGGCGAGCGCCGGGGATCTGGGCGAGCAGCGCGATTTTGTGGAGGCTCTGTGCGCGGTGGCCCAGGAACTGACCCGCTATGCCGACCGGGTCGCGCCCGAAACCCCCGACGGGGCCGAACTGACGGCGGCGGACGAGGCCGTGCTGGCGGACCTGCTGCCCTGGGCGGCGAGCCTCTATACGATGGCGTCCGAGCGTCTGATCCATGCGGCCTATCTGTTGCCCGGCATGGAGCCGGTCGCGACGGTGGCGGCGGTCACGTTCGACGACGATGACGACGGTTTGTTCTGATCCCGATCGAACGGCGGTCCGGCCATCTTAAAAGAAGTTCATCCCCGGGGTGCGAAGCCATTCGCACCCCGGATCGTTTCGCTCTTGCAGCATGACGGGCACCGGCCCCGTCCACAGCAAGGGAAAGACGAACCATGGCCGAGACGATCGCCGATCTTTTGAACCGCACGCTGGTCGAGGCGGGCGTGGAGCGGATCTGGGGCGTGACGGGCGACAGCCTGAACGCGTTCAACGATTCGCTCCGCAAGTCGGGCAAGATCCAGTGGATGCATGTCCGCAACGAGGAAGCGGGCGCCTTTGCGGCGGGGGCGGAAGCGGCGGCGACCGACAGGCTGGCGGTCTGTGCGGGCAGCTGCGGGCCGGGCAATCTCCATCTGATCAACGGCCTGTTCGACTGCCACCGCAACCATGTGCCGGTGCTGGCGATCGCGGCGCATATCCCGTCGAGCGAGATCGGCCTGAACTATTTCCAGGAAACGCATCCGACCGAGCTGTTCCGCGAGTGCAGCCATTTCTGCGAGATGGTGCAGGACCCGCGCCAGATGCCCGAACTGCTCCACCGCGCGATCCGCACCGCCATCGGCAAACGCGGCGTGGCGGTGCTGGTCATCCCCGGCGATGTCGCGCTGAAGCCTGCGCCCGAGACGCGCAGCGTCGCCTTTCCGCCGCTGGCCACGCCGCGCCTCGTGCCGCCGCAGGTGGAACTGGGCAAGATTGCCGACCTGCTCAACGGGTCGAAGGCGGTGACATTGCTGTGCGGCGCGGGCACGGCGGGTGCCCATGCCGAGGTCGTGGCGCTGGCCGAAGCGCTTAAGGCCCCGATCGTCCATGCATACCGGGGCAAGGAATGGATCGAATACGACAACCCCTATGATGTCGGCATGACCGGGCTGATCGGCTTTTCGTCGGGCTATCACGCGATGATGGAGTGCGACACGCTGCTGATGCTGGGCACCGACTTCCCCTATCGCAACTTCTATCCCGAAAAGGCGAAGGTGGTGCAGGTCGATCGCGACCCGGGCGCATTGGGGCGGCGGGTGCCGCTGGACCTGGGCGTGGTCGGCGACGTGGCCGAGGTGGCGCGCGGCCTGCTCCCGCTGATCGCGGGCGAGCGCGACGGGCGTTTCCTGGACAAGGCACGCGCGCATTACCGCGACGCGCGCAAGGGACTGGACGATCTCGCCACCCCGCGCGACGGCGACAAGCCGTTGCATCCGCAATTCGTCGCGCGCACCATCGACCGGCTCGCCGATGAGGATGCCGTCTTTACCGCCGATGTCGGCACGCCCGCCGTCTGGGCGGCGCGCTATCTGACGATGAACGGTCGGCGTCGGATCATCGGCTCGTTCAACCATGGCTCGATGGCCAACGCCCTGCCGCAGGCGCTGGGCGTGCAGGGGGCCTATCCGGGGCGACAGGTCGTGTCGATGTCGGGGGACGGCGGACTGACCATGTTGATGGGCGACATGCTGACCGCCGTGCAGATGAAGCTGCCGGTCAAGATCGTCGTCTTCAACAACTCGACTTTGGGTTTCGTCGCGCTGGAGCAGAAGGCGGCGGGCTATGTCGACGACAATGTGTCGCTCCAGAACCCGGACTTCGGCGCGATCGCGCGCGAAATGGGTTATTTCGGGGTGCGAGTCACCCGCTCGGATGCGCTGGAGGGCGCGTTGCGCGAGGCGTTCGCGCATGACGGCCCAGCACTGGTCGATGTCGTGACCGAGACGCAGGAACTCATCATGCCGCCCAAGATCCAGGCCGAGCAGATCAAGGGGTTCAGCCTCTATGCGGCGCGCGCGGTCCTGAGCGGGCGCGGCGACGAGGTGCTGGAACTGGCGCGGGCCAACCTGTTCCGGTGACGCCGCCGCCGCTCCTGCGCGACTGGGTGACGGCGCATGTCTCGCGCGAGGAGACGGTGCGCACCATCGCCTTTGTCGCGCGCTGTACCGGCGCGGCGGTGCTGGCGCTCAGCATCGCCGACCGGCTGCACCTCGACCATCCGGTCTGGGCGAGCGTCTCCGCGCTCGTCGTCTCACAGGACCGGCTGGGCGACACGCATCGCTCGCTCACCTGGCGGATCGTCGCGACGCTGATCGGGGTGGCGGTGGCGCTGCTCGTCGCCTTTGCCATGCCCGATGCCGGGGCGGTCGCGATGCTGGCGGTGGCGGTCGGCGTCACCGCCGCCATTGCGCGGATTCGCACCGAATTGCGGGTGTGCATGTGGACCTCGGTCATCGTCCTGCTGACCGTGCCGCCGGGGGGCACGATCCTGACCGCCGCGCTGGCACGGGCGCAGGAGGTCATGCTGGGCGTCGCAATCGGGGCGCTTTTGCACTGGGGCTTCGAGCGATTGCTGTTCCGCCGGACCGGCTGAGCGGAAACTCACCTGTCGGACAAATAAACCGGGTCCGGCCGCCTCCGATATTCCCTTTTGCCAGCCGGTCCGAAAACATTTGCGGATTCGGGCCGTGCAACGCACACTGGCGAAAAATATGATTAGTCGGAGAAGATCGGTGCCTTCATGCTGTCCCGCCCCGTCGCGGCGTCAAGTCCTTGCCACGGCCAGCACTGCTGCGTTGGCGACCGGATGGGGGGCGGTGATGCCCGCTTCGGCCTGGGCGCAGAACGGCCCCAAGCCGATGGCATCTATGGCGGCCCCCATGCCTGCCAATGCGGTGCAGCCCTTCGACATGGCCGACGTCACGCTGGCGGACAGCCCCTTCCTCCATGCGCAGAAGATGACCGAGGCGTATCTGATGCGCCTGCAGCCCGACCGGATGCTCGCGAACTTCCGCACCAATGCCGGATTGAAGCCCAAGGCGCCGGTCTATGGCGGCTGGGAGTCGGAGGCGCAGTGGGCCGATATCAACTGCCATGGCCATACGCTGGGCCATTATCTCTCCGCCTGTGCGCTGGCGTACCGCGCGACCAAGGACAAGCGCTACCGGCAGCGCATCGACTATATCGCGAACGAACTGGCCGCGTGTCAGCAGGCGGCGGGCACCGGCCTGGTCTGCGCCTTTCCGAAGGGGCCCGCACTGGTCGCGGCGCATCTGCGCGGCGAACCGATCACCGGTGTGCCCTGGTACACGCTGCACAAGGTCTATGCGGGCCTGCGCGATGCGGTGCAGCTGGCGGGGAGCGAGGCGGCGCGGCCGGTGCTGATCCGGCTGGCCGATTGGGGCGTCGTCGCCACCAAGCCGCTGTCGGATGCGCAGTTCGAGACGATGCTGGAGACCGAATATGGCGGCATGAACGAGGTGTATGCCGATCTGTATTTCATGACCGGCAAGGACGACTATCGCCGCCTCGCCGAACGCTTCTCGCAAAAGGCGGTGATGAAGCCGCTGGGCCAGGGCCGCGACTATCTCGACGGGATGCACGCCAACACCCAGATCCCGAAGATCATCGGTTTCCAGCGCGTCTATGAGGCGAATGGCGATGACGCCTATCACAACGCCGCTGCCTTTTTCTGGCGGACGGTCGCGCATACCCGCGCCTTCGCCACCGGCGGGCATGGCGATGGCGAGCATTTCTTTGCCATGGCGGACTTCGACAAGCACGTCTTCTCGGCCAAGGGATCGGAGACATGCTGCCAGCACAATATGCTGAAGCTGACCCGCGCGCTGTTCCTGCGCGACCCGCAGGCGGACTATGCCGATTATTACGAGCGGACGCTCTACAACGGCATCCTCGCCTCGCAGGACCCGGACTCGGGCATGGCGACCTATTTCCAGGGTGCGCGGCCGGGGTACATGAAGCTCTATCACACCCCCGAGGACAGCTTCTGGTGCTGCACCGGTACGGGCATGGAAAATCATGTGAAGTATCGCGACTCGATCTACTTCCATGACGACCGTGCGCTGTACGTGAACCTGTTCATTCCCTCGACCGTGACCTGGGCCGACAAGGGGGCGTCGCTGACCCAGGCGACGAACTTCCCCGAGGCGGCCAACACCCAGTTCCGCTGGAAACTGCGCCAGCCGACCGAGCTGACTCTGAAGCTGCGCCACCCGAAATGGAGCCGCACCGCGACCCTGCTGGTCAACGGCGCGGAAGTGCAGCGGTCGGACAAGCCGGGAAGCTATGCGGAACTGACCCGGACGTGGAAGACCGGCGACACGGTCGAATGGCGCCTGGTCATGGAACCCGCTGTCGAGAGCGCCCCCGCCACGCCCGAGATCGTCGCCTTCACCTATGGCCCGATGGTGCTGGCGGGCGCACTGGGTCGCGAAGGGCTAACTCCGGGGGCGGACATCATCGTCAGCGAGCGGAAGTACGGCAAGTATAACGACACGCCTTTCCAGGCCCCGACGCTATCGGGTGAGCCGGATGCCCTGGCGAAGTCGATCAGCGCGACCGGCAAACCGCTGGAGTTCACCATCCCGGCGGCGGACGGCCAGAAGGTGCGACTGGTCCCGTACCACCGCATCGCGCACGAGCGTTACGCGACGTACTGGAAGCTGGCCTGATCGCGGGCCAGCCAATGACCAAGACCACCCCGGCGAAGGCCGGGGTCCAGTTGCCACTCCGTCGCGGCTAAAGGCGTAAAGAGATTTTGTTCGCGCGGAGGCGCGGAGGACGCAGAGAGGGCGTCCGATTGGCTGCGGCACCACTCCCTCATCATTGGTGGAGAGGGGTAGGGAGCGGCCCCAGGCGAGACACCTCCGCGTTCTTCGCGCCTCCGCGCGAACAAAATCTCTCGGCGCATCGGCGCTCCACCGCACGCATGGCATCTGGGCCCCGGCCTTCGCCGGGGAGGCGCGCTTGAATGAATGTCGGGAATGGTGGGCGATGACGGGCTCGAACCGCCGACATTCTCGGTGTAAACGAGACGCTCTACCAACTGAGCTAATCGCCCCCTCTCGGGAAGCCCCGCCTAATGCCGATGCGCTTGGCGTCTGGCAAGCCGCTTTTGTGCGTCAAACCCATCTGGTTCGTTTGTTGGATACAAACCCGGCCGCCATAGGTACATAACAGGAACATCGAGGGGCGGATGCGACCGGGGAAGCGGTCGGGTTCGCGCTCGGTGTTTCGGGGGGAGCGGGGATGGCCGGAACGGGGGAGGCCGCGCGGTGGACGCTGGCGCGGCGACGGCAATTCCTGGCGGCGCTGGCGGTCAGCGCCGATGCGGGGGCGGCGGCACGCGCGGTGGGAGAGACGCTGCGGGCTGCACGCACCTTGCGGGCGCGCGACCGGGCCTTTGGCGAGGCCTGGGACGAAGCGATCGGTGCGGCGCACGCGCTGGTCGAGGAAGGGCTGCTGCGCCGGATGCTGACCCTGTTGGCGGCCGAGGACGGGGAGGAGGGCGGAGAGGCCGGTGCGGGGACCACCGGCCTCTCCATCACCCCACCGCTCAGCGCCACCGAGGTACAATTCTATCTGAAGCTGCTCAGCCGCCGCGATGCGCTGGCCAAGGCCGGTGACGGGGCGAGCGAAGCGGCACGGGCCGACGCGGCGGAAACCGATGCGGCGCTGGAACGCGCGCTCGATGGGCTGGCGCGTCGGCGGTTGAAGGGGATGGCGTGATGGCGGGACAGGATGCGGCAACGCGGCTCGCCACGCTGGCGATGCTGGAGCCGCGCGCGCGCGAACAGGCGCTGGCCGCGCTGAGCCCTGCGCAGAAGCGCGAACTGGTCGAGCGATGGGAATTATGGGCGCATGACGGACAGGTGGCGCCGCCGGGCGACTGGCGGGCGTGGCTGATCCGCGCCGGGCGTGGTTTCGGCAAGACGCGTGCGGGGGCGGAGTGGGTGAGTGCGCTGGCCCGCGAGCAACCGGGGGCGCGGATCGCGCTGATGGGCGCGACCCTGCGCGATGTCGAGCGGGTGATGGTGCGCGGCGAAAGCGGACTGCTGGCGGTGGCGCGCAAGGGCGAGACGCCCAAATGGATCGGAAGCCTAGGCCAGGTGCATTTCGCATCCGGCGCGATCGGCTTCGCCTATTCGGCCGCCGCGCCCGAGGCGCTGCGCGGGCCGCAGCATCATGCCGCTTGGTGCGACGAACTGGGCAAGTGGAAGGGGGAGGCCGGATGGGACAATCTGATGATGACGCTCCGGCTTGGCGAGCGGCCGCGCGTGCTGGTCACGACCACGCCGCGCGCGACGCCCTTGATGCGCAAGGTCATGGCGCTGCCCGATTGCGTCGAGACGATCGGGCGGACCAGCGACAATGCGCATCTGCCCGACAGTTTTCAGGACGCGATGCTGGCGCAATATGGCGACACGCGGCTGGGGCGGCAGGAACTGGACGGCGAGATGGTCGACGACCGCGAGGGGGCCTTGTGGACCCGTGCGCTGCTCGACCGGCAGCGGGCCAAGACGGTGCCCGTGCTCGACCGGGTCGTGGTCGGCGTCGATCCGCCCGCGACCAGCAGCGGCGATGCCTGCGGGATCGTGGCGGTCGGGCTGGGGCGCGACGGGCATGGCTATGTGCTGGAGGACGCCAGCGAGGCCGGGCTCTCGCCGGAGGGCTGGGCCGCGCGGGTGGCGGGCTGTGCCCGGCGCAACCGCGCGGACCGGGTGGTGGCCGAGCGCAACCAGGGCGGCGACATGGTGGAAAGCGTGCTGCGGCTCGCCGATCCGATCCTGCCGGTGCATCTGGTGTACGCCTCGATCGGAAAGGCCGCGCGGGCGGAGCCGGTGTCGTTTCTCTATGCGCAGGGGCGGGTATGGCATTCGCGAGGCTTCCCCGCGCTGGAGGACGAGCTGTGCGGGCTGGGGGTGGCGGGGGCCTATGACGGGCCGGGCCGCTCGCCGGACCGGGCGGATGCGCTGGTCTGGGCGCTGACCGAGCTGATGCTGTCGGGGCGAGGGGCCCCGGGCATACGGAATTTGTGAGGGCATCCTTTCCTCCCGTGCAAGGGGAGGTGGCAGGCCGCAGGCCTGACGGAGGGGTGTCCCGGTCGGAGAGGTAAGGCCGTCCTCGCGGGCGGTGACACCCCTCCACCAGCTTCGCTGGTCCCCCTCCCCTTGCAGGGGAGGAATGGTTTTCGAGGAGTTCGATCATGAGGATGTTCGGTCGCAAGACCGGGCGGGGGGCCGCGCGTCCTTTGCTCGGGCTGGGTTTGGCGCGGTCGGGGGTGCCGTTGACCGGTGCCGCGCCGTCCTATGAAACGCAGGTGCGCGAGGGTTACTTACGCAATCCGGTGGCGCAGCGTGCGGTGCGGATGGTCGCGGGCGGACTGGCCGATGCGCCGCTGACTGCTTCGCATCCCGAACTGGTCGCTTTGGTCGCGGCGCGCAGCGAGGGGCAGGCGCTGCTGGAAACGGTGGCGACGCACATGCTGCTGCACGGCAATGCCTATGTGCAGATCCTGCGCGACGCCGATGGCGAAGTGGCCGAGCTGTTCGCGCTGCGCCCCGAACGGGTCGCGATGGAGCTGGACGCCAGCGGCTGGCCCGCCGCCTATCTCTACCGCGCGGGCGGTCGCGTGACGACCTTGCCGGTCGATCCGGTGAAGCCGTCGGTGGTGCATCTGAAAAGCTGCCACCCGCTCGACGATCATTACGGGCTGGGCTGTCTGGGCGCGGCGGCGGGGGCGATCGCGATCCACAATGCGGCCGCCGTGTGGAATCGGGCGCTGCTCGACAATGCGGCGCGGCCGTCAGGGGCTTTGGTCTATGATCCGGGTGACGGTTCGACGCTGACGCCCGACCAGTTCGAGCGGTTGCGCGCCGAGATGGAGGGCTTTGCGGGCAGCGGCAATGCGGGGCGTCCGTTGCTGCTGGAGGGCGGGCTGAAGTGGCAGGCGATGAGCCTGACTCCGGCCGAGCTGGACTTCATCGCGGCCAAGTCGTCGGCGGCGCGCGAGATCGCGCTGGCCTTCGGCGTGCCGCCGATGCTGCTCGGCCTGCCCGGCGACAACACCTATGCCAATTATCGCGAGGCGAACCGTGCCTTGTGGCGACAGGCGATCCTGCCGCTGGCGGGCGGAATCCTGAGCGGCCTGTCGCAGGGACTGGCGGGCTGGTTCGAAGGAGCGAGCCTGTCGGTCGACATCAACCGCGTCACCGCGCTGGCCGAGGAACGCCAGATGCTTTGGGCCATGGCGGCAAGCGCCGATTTCCTCGATCCGGCGGAGAAGCGCCAGATGGTCGGCCTGTCATGAGCGGGGACGTTCTGGCGCGGCTGTTGGCGCAGGCGGCGGACAGCGGTGCGGACCTGGTGACGCTGCGCGCGGTGGCGGAGGAAGCAGGGGAGCTGGGCGCAACGCGGGCGCTCACCCGGCTGGGCCTCGCCGATGCCGACGCCGCGGGGGATGTCGCCGAATTGCGCGAACTGCTGACCGCGTGGCGCGAAGCCAAGTCGTCGGTGTGGAAGAGCGCGGTCGGCTGGCTGACCCGACTGCTCGGGGCGCTGCTGCTGGCGGGGATCGCGATGCGCCTGGGGATGGAGGACTGGCTGAAATGAGCCTCTCCTTTACCGGCTATGCCGCGATCTGGGATCGGATGGACCGGGCGGGCGACGTCATGCGGCGCGGGGCCTTTGCGGGCGCGGGTGACGTACCGCTGCTCTGGCAGCATCGGGGCGAGGCGATGGGGCGTATCACCGCGCTGGCCGAGGACGATAGCGGCCTGGCGGTCGAGGGCGTGGTCGACGACCCGGCACTCGCCGCGCTGGTCCGCTCGGGCGCGGTGGCGGGGCTGTCGGTCGGATACCGGCCGCGCGTCGTCCACCAGGGCGCGGCCCGCGCCATCCTGTCGGCCGAACTCATCGAGATCAGCCTGGTGACGGTGCCGATGCAGCCGCTCGCCCGCGTGACTCACATTTTGACCAAGGGGGACTGATATGGACGTGATCGAACGACCCGTGCTGGACGGCGCAGGCACCAAGACGAACGGCGCGTTCGACGGCTATGTGCGCAGCGGCGCCACCGTCGAGCTGAAGGCCTTTACCGGCACCACCGGCGACAGCGGCGGTTTCGCCGTGCCGCGCGAGATCGACGCGGCGATCGGATCGGTGCTGCGCAACGTCTCGCCGATCCGCAGTATCGCCAATGTCGTGACGGTCGGCTCGGCGGGTTATCGCAAGCTGGTGACGACCGGCGGCACGCCTTCGGGCTGGGCGAGCGAGACGGCGGCGCGGCCCGAAACGGCGACGCCCAGCTTCGTCGAACTCGCGCCGCCGATGGGCGAGCTCTACGCCAATCCCTCGGCCAGCCAGGCGATGCTCGACGATGCGGCCTTCGATGTCGAAGGCTGGCTGGCCAGCGAGATCGCGACCGAGTTCGGCCGCGCGGAGGGGCAGGCCTTCGTCAATGGTTCGGGCGTCAACCGGCCCAGGGGTTTCCTGACCAACCCCATCGCCACCGCCAAGGACGGCGTGCGCCCCTTCGGTACGCTCCAATATCTGGCCAGCGGCGCGCCGGGCGCGTTCGGGGCCAAGCCGGAGGAGCGGCTGCTCGATCTGGCCCAGTTGCTCCGGGCGCCGTATCGCCAGGGCGCTTGCTTCGTGATGAATGCGGCGACGGCGACCAGCATCCGCAAGCTGAAGACGACCGATGGCGCATTTATCTGGGCACCTGGGCTGGCGGCGGGCCAGCCCGCCACGTTGCTCGGCTATCCGGTGATCGAGGCGGAGGACATGCCCGACGTCGCACAGGATGCCTGTGCCATCGCCTTCGGCAATTTCCAGGCGGGGTATCTGATCACCGAGCGCGCCGAGACCGCGATCCTGCGCGATCCGTACAGCAACAAGCCGTTCGTCACCTTCTACGCCACGCGCCGAGTCGGCGGCTGCGTCAGCGACTCGGAGGCGATCAAGCTGATGAAGTTCGCGACGGCCTAAGCCCTCGAAAAATCGGGGCAGCCGACAAAGGGCTGCCCCGTAGTTCAGGGAGGATGCCGAACCGGCCGGGGGGCGCGGGGTCGGCATGGCCGGTGCCCAAGGGGGAGGCGGGCAGCGGCTGTCGGACTCTCTGCGCGCCAACTGTGACGCCCGTGTGTCGAGCCTGTCGCAACTTGTATCGGTGAAGGAGAATTCATGATGAGCGGGACGAAGGAGGCCATGCCCCTTGCGACCGTGACGGCGGCGGCGGGCGCGGTGCGCGCGTTGCTGCGGCTGGAAGAGGGTAATGAAGCGGCGCTGGTTGAGCGCGTCGCGGGCGTCGCGCTGGGGCTGGCCGAATCCTTTTGCGGGCAGATGCTGATTCGACGGTTAGTCGAAGAGCCGCTGCCGGGATCGGTGGCGTGGCAGGCGCTGGCGGCGACGCCGGTCGTGACGATCCTGTCCGGCGGAGAAAACGCGATCGACCGCGACGGGCGCGGCTGGGTTCGCACGCGGGAGGCCGCAACGGTGCGCTATCGTGCAGGCCTAGCCGAGGCTTGGGACAGCCTGCCGCCCGAGATCGCACATGGCGTGGCGATCATGGGGGCGCATCTGTTCGACAATCGCGATGCCGCCGCCGTGCCGCCCGCCGCCGTCGCCGCACTCTGGCGGCCCTATCGGTGGATGCGGCTCGACGGGCCGAGGCGGGCATGACCGCGCGCGAGGCGTTGCGCGCCGGGCTGATGACCGCGCTCCGTCCCGCGCTCGTGCCGCTGGGGGTGGCCCTGTTCGATGCGGTGCCGGTGCGGGCGAGCGTGCCGCACGCCGTGCTGGGCGAGCCGAGCGATAGCGATTGGGGCGCGGCGGGAATCGAGGGGCGCGAGCTGCGCATCGCGCTGACCCTGAACGATGAGGGCGAGCAGCCCCGGCGGTTGCGCGCCTGCGTCCAGGCGGTGGAGGCGATCGGTCTGCCGGTGGAACTGGCGGACGGGTGGCGGGTGGCGGGGTTGAGCGTGACCGCGACCGCATGGCGAAGACGGGCGCGCGCTGGACCGCGAGCGTCGAATGGCGCGCCCGGCTGTGGCGCACGGGACAATAGGGGGGACAGGACATGGCAATCGAAAAGGGAAGCGCCTTTCTGCTCAAGATCGGCGACGGGGCCGAACCGCCCGCCTTCGCCACGATGGCGGGGCTGCGCACCACCCAGCTGTCGATCAATGGCGAGACGGTGGTGGTGACCAGCAAGGATTCGGGCGGTTGGCGCGAATTGCTGTCGGGCGCGGGCGTGCGGCATGTCAGCGTGGCGGGCGCGGGCGTCTTCACCGGATCGACGGCGGAGGCGCGAATGCGCGGCCATGCGCTGGCAGGCACGATCGAGACCTATCGGCTGAGCTTCGAGAGCGGCGGGTCGATGACCGGACGGTTCCTAGTCACGCGGTTGGATTACTCGGGCGATTTCGGCGGCGAGCGGACCTACACGCTGGCACTGGAAAGCTCCGGCCCGGTGGTGTCGGCATGAGCGCGAATCCGATGCGCGGCGAGGCGAGCGTTCGGGTCGGCGGCAGCGAGCTGGTGGTACGGCCGAGCTTTCAGGCACTGGTCGCGGCGGAGGGCGAGCTGGGGCCGCTGTTCGAACTGGTCGAGCGGGCGGGCGAGGGTAAACTCTCGCTGGGCGAGGCGGCGGCGCTGATCTGGCATTGCCTGCGCGAGGTGCCCGAGGGGCTGAGCCGCGAACAGCTGGGCGAGGCGCTGGTCGATCTGGGGCTGGCGGCGCTGGCGCCCGTGCTGCGGCAATTGCTGCGCCAGATACTGGGCGGCCGATGACCTTCGCCGAAGCGGCGGCGCGGCTGGCGGGGATGGCGGGCGCGGTGCTGGGCTGGTCGCCCGACCGCTTCTGGCGCGCCACCCCGGCCGAGCTTCAGGGAATCGTGGCGGCGATGACGGGCGGGGCGGACGGCGGTGATCCGCCCTCGCCCGCCACCCTCGCCCGCTTGCGGGAGATGTATCCGGATGGATGAGCAGGATTTCGCACCCCGCATCGATATGCGGGGCTTCATGGCGGACATGGGGTCGATGCGGGCCGAACTGTCGCGCGGGCTGGCCGACGCGGCGGAGATCGGCGCGCGCTCGGTCGAGGGGGCGCTGCTGCGCGCCGCGCGGACCGGCAAGTTCGGCTTCGAGGAACTGAAGGCGACCGCGCTGTCGGTGCTCGACCAGATCGCGCGCCTGGCGCTGAAACAGGGCGTGGGCACACTCAACGATGGCGGGTTGCTCAGCCTGCTGGGCGGCCTCGCCTCGGGTCTGCCGGGGCGGGCGACCGGTGGGCCGGTTTCGCCCGACCGCCCCTATCTGGTCGGTGAGCGCGGGCCGGAGGTGTTCGTGCCGACGAGCAGCGGACGGGTCGAGACGCTGCGCCCCGGTGGTTCCCCGCGCGATGTGCGGGTGGCGATCACGATCAACGCCGGGGCGGGCGAGGCGGCGGGCGTGCTGCAACGCTCCAGCCGACAGGTGGCGCGGGCGGTCAGGGCGGCGCTGGCGGAGGATTGAGGGCCGTGCCCCTCCACCACGCCCTTCGGGCGCGGTCCCCCTCCCCATCGGAGATGGGGAGGATTTGAGAGACCCATTCCTCCCCAAGCTGCGCTTGGGGAGGGGGACCGCCGGGCGTCTGCCCGGTGGTGGAGGGGCCGGATTTGGGGGATGAACGATGCAATGGTGCCTGCATAGCGAACGCCGCGACCAGCGGAGCGACACGCTGTCGCGCTTCGACCCGCGTTACTGGACGGTCGATTTTCCGCGCCCGATGATGGCAGCGGTGGTCGCGACCGCACCGGACGCGCTGCGGATCGACGCGATATTCTATCGTGCCGACGATCTGGCGGGGCTGATCTGGGAATCGGCCGACCGGCACGACCATCCGCTGCTGCGCTACGACACGGTGCGCGATTATCGCGATTGCCGGTTGCGGTTCCGCTGGCGCTCGGGCGGGATCAAGCCGCTGGATGCGCGGCATGGGCCGACGCTGACCATCGAGGGGCGCGACGAGAGCGGCAAGGCCCGTGCCTGGTATGTCCGGCTGTGGAATTACGCGACCGGCACGCCGGAGGATGCGGAGATCGTGATCGACTTCGCGGACCTCGCGGGCGGGTTCCGGTTTCCGGAGGATCGCGATCCCGTCTGGGCGGGCGATGTCGACCGCATGTTCGTCTCTTTGGTCGCACCCGATTATGATGCGGGCGCGACCCTGCTGGCGCAGCCGCGCGAGGGCTGGGTGGAGTTGACCGGCATCGCCTGTGACGGACCGGGCGCGGTGATCGGGGTCGGGGCAGGCGTCATGCCCGAACAGGGGTTCCGCGTCGCCAGCGGTTATGACGACAGCTATCACCTGACGCCGCAGCGTTTGCTGCGCAACATGCTGCATCTCGGCTATCGCGGCGGCATCGTCCATTATGTCGGCATGAGCCATTATTTCCGGCTCGAACGCAGCGGGGACGGGCTTTACGCCAGTCTGATCGGCGGCGCGCTGAACATGGCCTGTGCGGCATGGCATCGGGGTTTCGCGGGCGAGGCCAAGGCGTTAGGATACGACCTGATCTGGTCGCTGTCCTATGAGCTGTTCGACGCGCATTGCTGGGGCGACTGGAAACAGCGCTCTGCCGATGGCGCGCCCGCGCTGACCGGCTGGGCGCCGCCCTCGACCCTGCTCAGCCCGGCACATTCCGGCGCGATGGCCTATCTTCAGGCGGTGGCGCGGGCGTTCCTGGCGATCGGCCAAGCCGCTGGGCTCGCCCCGCAATTCCAGGTCGGTGAACCCTGGTGGTGGGTGCGTCCCTCGGACGGTGCGCCATGCCTGTACGATGCGGCGGCGGTGGTGGCCTTCGCGCCGGTGCCGATGGCAAGCATCGCGGGTGCGAAGAGCCAGGCGCAGCGCGACACGCTGGACCGCGCGGGGGCGTGTCTTGCGGCCTCGACGGCGGCGTTGTGCGCGGCGGCGAAGGCGGCGGCGCCGGGCTGCGTCACGCACCTGCTCACCTATCTGCCGACCGTGCTCGATCTGCTCGCGCCCGAGGCTAGCCGCGCCAACATGCCGATCGGCTGGGCGAGCCCCGCCTTCGATGTGCTGCAGCTTGAGGATTATGACTGGGTGACGGCGGGCGACACCGCCTCGACCCGAAAGGGCGTCGCGCTGGCCGAGGCACGGCTCGGCTATCCGCCTGCGCGCCAGCATTACCTGGCGGGCTTCGTGCTGCGGGGGGATCAGCAGGACCAATGGGGCCGCATCGCCGACGCGGCGCAGGTGGCGCGCGAGCGGGGCGTCGCCGCGACGTACCTGTGGGCGATGCCGCAGGTGATGCGCGACGGATTTGTGTGCTGGGAAGGGGAGGAGGACGAGGTGCAGGCTTTCGACGATGTGCTGTTCCCGCTGGCGCTGGGGCGCGAGGCGGAGGTGACGCCGGGCTTCTCCACCGCGATCCTGACCAGCGCGGGCGGGCGCGAGGCACGCAATGCGGCCTGGGCGGAGGCGCGGACGACCTATGATGTCGGACCCGGCATTCGCTCGGCCGAGGACATTGCCACGCTGCTCGGCTTTTTCCGGGCGCGGATGGGACCGGCGCGGGGCTTCCGCCTCCGCGATCCCTTCGACAGCAGCGGCACCGACGAAGCGATCGGCATCGGCGACGGCACCACCCGCCGCTTCGCGCTGGTCCGTCATTATGGCGACCAGTCGCGCCGCATCACCCGGCCGGTGGCGGGCAGTGTCGCCGTGAAGGTCGCGGGCCTCGCCGTCACCGGGTTCGGGCTGGAGCCGGGCGGCTGGCTGCTCTTCGACACCGCGCCTGCCAAGGGCGCGGCGATCACCGCCAGTTTCCTCTTCGACGTGCCTGTCCGCTTTGCCGAGGATCGGCTGAGCGCGACGCTGGCCGGGTTCCGCGCGGGCGCGGCGGCGTCGGTCCCGCTGGTCGAGGTGCGGGAGGCATGAGCGCCGACACGCTGACGACATGGGTGTTGTGCTGGCGGATCGACCGGCGCGACGGGGTGACGATCGGGCTGACGGGCCATGACCATGACCTGTGGATCGAGGGGCTGCGCCATCGCGCTGCGCCCGGCCTGACGCCCAGTGCGATCCTGCGCGGCGATGGCCTCGCCCCCGATCTGATGGAGGCATCGGGGGCGCTGACCAGCGCGGCGATCGGCGAGCGCGATCTGCTGAGCGGCCGCTGGGACGGGGCGAGCGTGGCGGCGATCGCGGTCGACTGGACCGGCGAGGCAGCGCCCGTGCCGCTGGGACAGGGAACGATCGGCGCGGTCCAACTTGGCGAAGGCGGCTTCACCGCCGAATTGCGCGGGGTGGCGGCATCGCTCGACCGGCCGGTGGCGGAGGAAACCTCGCCCGATTGCCGCGCCTCGCTGGGCGACCGGCGGTGCCGTGTGGCGATGGCGGGGCGGCGGCGGTTCGTGCGGGTTGCGGCCTGGGACGGCGAAGTCGTGCTGACCCTCGACGCCGCCGAGCCGGTCGCCAACGCCTATGGCCAGGGGCGGCTGATCTGGTTCGGCGGCGACAATGCCGGACTGGAGGCCATGGTCGCGCGGTCCGAGGGGAATCGGCTGTGGCTGTCCGCCGCACCGGCCTTTGCGGTCGAACCGGGCGCGCTGATCGAACTGGTCGAGGGGTGTGACAAGCGGCTCGAAACCTGCCTGTCGCGCTTCGGCAATGTCGTGAATTTTCGCGGCGAGCCGTTCCTGCCCGGCATCGACCTGCTCACCCGCTATCCCGGCGCATGAACGGCGTGGAGGCGGCGGCGCGGGCGCTGGTCGGCGTGCGGTTCCGGCTGCACGGGCGCGACCCGGCGCATGGGCTGGATTGCGTGGGGCTGGTCGCGCTGGCGACGGGGCGGGAGGCGCCGACCGGTTATGGCTGGCGCAGCGGCGACGAGGGGCGGGTGGCGGCGCTGCTCGATGCCGTGTTCGAGCGCTGCGGGGATGAGCCGGGCGCGGTGCTGCTGATGCAGGCCGGGCCGGGGCAGCTTCATCTGGCGATCCGGGTGAGCGACGGGATCGTCCATGCCGATGCGGCGCTGCGTCGTGTCGCCTGGCGGCCGGGTGTGCCGCCCTGGCCGGTGCTGGGATGTTGGAAGGGGGAGGGGTAATGGCGACCTTGGTCTTGGGCACGGTGGGACGTGCGCTGCTGGGGCCGGTGGGCGGCGCGATCGGCGCGCTGATCGGCAATCGGGTCGATCATGCGGTGCTGGGCCCGCCGCGCAGGCAAGGCCCGCGTCTGGCCGAACTGTCGGTGCAGACATCGACCTATGGCACGCAGATGCCAGCCGTCTTCGGCACGATGCGCGTCGCCGGGCCGGTGATCTGGGCGACCGATCTGGTCGAGGCACGGGGCGTGACCGGCGGCGGCAAGGGGCGGCCGGGTACGGAAAGCTACAGCTACTCCGCCAACTTCGCGGTCGCCTTGTCGGGGCGGGCGATCCGGCGGGTCGGGCGGATCTGGGCCGATGGCCGGTTGCTGCGCGGGAGCGCGGGGGACTTCAAGGTCGCGACCGGCTTTCGCCTCCATCCCGGCACCGAGGACCAGACCGTCGACCCGCTGATCGCCTCGATCGAGGGCGCACGCGCGTCGGCCTTTCGCGGTGTCGCCTATTCGGTGTTCGAGGGGTTGGCACTGGCCGAGTTCGGCAACCGTATCCCGCAACTGACCTTCGAGGTGGAGGCCGATTCCGGTTCCGTTTCCTGTGACGGGATCGCGCGGGCGCTGTCGCCCGTGGTGCGGCCCGGCGATGCGGGGATGAACGTGGCGGGCTTTGCGGCGAGCGGCGGCAGCGTGCGCGCGGTGCTGGAGATGCTGGCCGACATGAGCGGCGGGCAATGGGTCGCCGAGGGGGCGGGCGTACGGCTGACCGTGCCGGGTGCCGGGGCCGGGACGGTCATCCGCGACGAGGGCATGGGCGCGGAGGGACCCGGCCGTCGCGGCGTGCGCGAGATGGCGGGCGAAAATGTGGTCCCCGCCAGCGTCACGGTCGCCCATTACGATCCGGCGCGCGATTATCAGATCGGGGTGCAGCGCGCACGCCGCCCCGGTGGCGTGCGGGACGAGCGAGTCGAACTGGCCGCCGCGCTCGACGCCCCGACCGCGCGTACGCTGGCGCAGGACCGGCTGGCGCGCCACGACGTGGAGCGGGTGCGGCGTATCGTGACGCTGGGTCCCGAGGCGCTGACCGTCATGCCGGGCGGCATCGTGCGGATCGAGGGTGAGGCGGGGCGCTGGCGCGTGATCGAGGCGGCGTGGGAGGCCATGGCGGTCCGACTGACCTGCGTGCCGCTGGGGCAGGGCGGGCCGATCCTGCCTGCCTCGCCCGGCCGGATCGCACGGGCGGCGGATCGGGTGACCGGCACGACCCGGCTGATCGCGTTCGAGGCACCACCGCTGACCGACGAGCTGCTCTCGGCGCCGCGCCTGTCGGTGGTGGCGGCGGGCGGCCCCGGCTGGCGACAGGCGGAACTGGCCTATAGCCTCGACGACGGCGCCAGCTGGACGGCGCTCGGCCCGACGGCGCTGCCCGGCATCATCGGGGTGGTCAGCGCGGTGACGCCCGGCGGCGGCGGCGCCCTGGTCGATCGTCGGGGAAGGTTCGACGTGCAACTGGCCGAGGATCTGGCGGATGCCGATGACGCCGCGCTGGATGCGGGCGCCAACCTCGCCTGGATCGACGGCGAACTGATCCAGTTCGCCCAGGCACGACCGCTGGGTGACAAGCGCTGGCGATTGAGCGGCTTGCGGCGCGGGCTTCGTGGAACCGAGGCGATGATCGGGCGGGCGGCGCCCGGCGCATCCTTCGTCCTGATCGCGCCTGGTTCGGTGCGGACATGGGACGTGCCGGTCGAGATGCTGGGCCGCAGCGTGCGTTTCCTGGCGCACGGCCGGGGCGACCCGGTCGAGGGCGTCCAGACCGCCGCCGCGGTGACGGGTCTGTCGGTCCTGCCGCCTTTGCCGGTCGGCTGGCGGTGTCGGCGCGGTGCGGACGGGCGCGTCACCATCGGTTGGACGCGGCGGAGCCGGATCGGCTGGCGCTGGCTGGACCGGGTGGATGCGCCGCTGGGCGAGGAGACGGAGCGCTATCGCATCACCATCGGCGACCGGGTCGGGGAACTGACCGCACCCATGTGGAGCGGCACGGTGGCGGACGGAACGCGAGTGGCGATCCGGCAGATCGGGACCTGGGGTGCATCCGCGCCGCTGGTCGGAATCGTGGGGGAGGGATGATGACGACAAACGACACACCGCGCTGGATGTTGCCGATGCTGGCGGCGGGACAGGCGCAGAAGGAACTGACCCACAACGAGGCGCTGAGCCTGCTCGACCTGGTCGTGCAGCCTTGCGTCGAGGCGGTCGGCGTGAATGCGCCGCCCGCCGCTCCGCTGCCCGGCCAGGCCTGGATCGTCGGCGACCGGCCGGACGATATCTGGACGGGCCGTGCCGGAATGATGGCAGGCTGGACCGATGGCGGCTGGCGATTCCTGGTTCCGCGGGTAGGATTGTCGGTGTGGAGCCGGGCCGATGACTGCCGCTGCGAATGGGATGGAAATCAGTGGCGGCTGGGCCGTGTCGCCGCCCGGTTGCTGGTGATCGAGGGAAAAAAAGTTGTTGGCGCGCAACGACCTGGCATCGCCCTGCCATCCGGTGGACAAGTCATTGATTCCGAAGCGCGTTTGGCCCTGAACGCGATCATTGTGGCGCTTCGCGACCATGGTCTGGTGGCCTCTGGCTGACCGGAAATCTGTGCTTTTAATGCCACAGTCGGGGGCTTTTGTTCGCTTGCGTGGAAACCAACGCTCCGATAGTGGGTTTGCGCTGTCCGTAGTGACAACCAAGAAAGGGGACTATGATGCGGAAGCTTGCCATTGTTCTGGCACTCGCCTCCACCGCTCTGGCTTCGCCTGCCCTCGCCCGCGACAAGTCGTGGTACGTCGGCATCGAAGGCGGCGGGATGATCGTCGAAGACATCGATTATGATGTCACCGGCACGCGCACCGGCGTTGCGACCGTCGACCATGACTATGGTTACGACGTTGACGGCGTGATGGGTTACGACTTCGGTGGTTTCCGTCTGGAAACCGAAGTCGGCTATCGCCGCGCGACGGTTGACGGCTACAGCTCGACCACGCTGACCAACACCGGCATCGGTGCTGGCACCGTTCCGGCCGGCAGCTACAGCTATGCCGGTGGTTCGACCTCGGCGCTCAGCTTCATGCTGAACGGCTTGCTCGACTTCGGTGCTGACGACGGCATCCAGGGCTTCGTCGGCGGCGGTGTCGGTGTGGCTCGCGTCAAGGCGAACTACAAGCTCAACAATCAGGCCGACTTCCTGAACGACTCGGACACCGTGTTCGCGTGGCAGGCTCTGGCGGGCATCCGTGCACCGCTGACCGACCACATCGACGCGACGCTGAAGTATCGCTTCTTCAACGCCGAGAACGTCAAGCTGGTCGACGTCGCCAACAACACGCATGACGGCCGTTTCCGGTCGCACTCGCTGCTGGGTGGCGTGGCGTACAACTTCGGTGAGCCGGCCGCTCCGCCGCCTCCGCCGCCGCCCCCGCCGCCCCCGCCGCCTCCTCCCCCGCCGCCCCCGCCGCCGGCTCCCGAGGCCGTGCCGTGCTCGCCGGGTCCGTTCATCGTGTTCTTCGAGTGGAACAAGTCGGACATCACCCCGGAAGCAGCGTCGATCCTCGACAACGCGATCACCCAGTACCAGAGCTGCGGCAATGCCCGCGTGATGGTTGCAGGCTTCACCGACACGTCGGGTACGCCGAAGTACAACATGGGTCTGTCGCAGCGTCGTGCCGACGCGGTGAAGGCGTACATGACCTCGCATTCGATCCCCGATGGCTCGATCGCCACGGAAGCCTTCGGCGAACAGCGCGACAAGCTGCGCGTTCAGACCGCCGACGGCGTCCGCGAGGTCCAGAACCGTCGCGTCGAGATCACCTACGGTCCGGGCGCTGGCCAGTAAGCCACGCTCAACCAAGGTTGATTGCGAAAAGAGGGAGGTCGGCGAAAGCCGGCCTCCTTTTTTCTTGTCCGCAATGCGAGGGGAGGGGGGTAGCCAAGCTTGCTCGCCGGAGGCTCGGTCCACCCCTTACTCAGGCTGCGCTAGCCAGCTACTCAAGCAGGCTCCACCGATCCCCCTCTTAAGGGAGAGGGGAAAGGCGGCATTACGAATGTCGATCGATCCCGGCGTGACATTCCGGCGTCCGAACCGCCCCTGCCAGCAACGGCTATCCCGTCACACCCGGACCGCCTTGGCGTGGCGTCCATCCTCGCCGAAGATGCGCAGGTAACGTTCGATTTCGGCCGGATCGCCGGTCGCCTTGGCAGGATTGTCGGACAGCTTGACCGCCGGATGCCCATCCGCGCTGATGACCTTGGCCACCAGCGAGATCGGCTCCAGCCCCGCCGCGCCCGCCGGATCGCAGTCGCGGAAGTCGTTGGTCAGGTTGGTGCCCCAGCCGAAGCTCATCCGCACCCGGCCATGGAAATGGCGATAGGTCGCTTCGATACTGTCGACATCCATGCCGTCCGAAAAGATCAGCAGCTTGCGGCGCGGGTCGCGGCCATGCGCCTGCCACCAGGCGATGATTTGCTCGCCCCCCTCGATCGGCGGCATGGAGTCGGGGCGAAAGCCCGTCCAGTCGGCCAGCCAGTCGGGCGCATTGCGCAAGAAGGCGGTGGTCCCGAACGCATCGGGCAGCGCGATCAGCAGGTTGCCGTCATACAGCGCCTGCCACTCCTCCAGCACCCGGTACGGCGCCGCCGCTACGCCCGCATCGTCGGAGGCGAGCGCGGCCATCACCATCGGCAGCTCATGCGCGTTGGTGCCGATCGCCTCCAGGTCATTGTCCATCGCCAGCAGCACGTTGGACGAACCAATAAACCGGTCCCCCAGCCCTTCCTTCAGCGCCTCGACGCACCAGCGCTGCCACAGGAAACCGTGCCGCCGCCGCGTACCGAAATCGGAGAGAACCAGATCGGGCAGATCGCGCAGCCGCTCGACCTTGTCCCACAGCTTGGCCTTGGCGCGGGCATAGAGGATGTCGAGCTCGAACCGCCCCTTGCCCTTCAGTGCGGCGCGCGAGCGCAGTTCGTTGACGATGGCGAGTGCCGGGATTTCCCACATCGTCGTCTCGGCCCAGGGGCCGTCGAAATGCAGCTCGAACTGCCCGTCCACGGTGCGCAGCTCGTAATCGGGCAACTGGAAGCGGGCGAGCCAGTCGAGGAACTCGGGCGAGAACATGCGCTGCTTGCCGTAGAAGCTGTTGCCCGCCAGCCAAATCAGCTCCTTCTTGCCGAACCGGAGCGAACGCGCATGGTCGAGCTGTTCGCGCAGTTCGGCTTCGTCGATCACTTCGGCCAGCCGGACATGCTTGCTGCGGTTGATGAGCGAAAAGGTCGCCGTCACCTCCGGATGAAGCCGCCGGATCATCTGCAGCATCAGCAGCTTGTAGAAATCGGTATCCAGCAGGCTGCGCACGACCGGGTCGAGCCGCCAGCCATGATTATAGACGCGGGTGGCGATGTCGGTGACGGGCATGGACGCTCCCCCAGATCATGGGCCAAACTCAGCCGTGGGACCCGGGCGATGCACCATCGCCCGGACTGGGGCAAGCATGGCGCGGCTTGCGCCCGCCGCTGTTTTGGCCACTATGGTCGCCATCCGGGGAGGATGGGGGGACTATGAGGTTGCGTGGCGTAATGGCGATCGCCCCGGTGTGGGCGCTGGTGTCGGTATTGGTGGCGGTGGGCGCCGGGGCCCAGAATGCGGCAAAGCAGGCAGCGAAACAGGCGGGGCGGCCCGTAGCGGCCGAGCGCGGCCCGCAAGCAGGGCCGGTCCCTGCCTGGGTCACGCGGTCCGAACCGCTGGCGGTACCCGCCGATGTCGGTGGCCCGGTCTTCATGCGCCGACAGGATGTCGTGGCGCACATCACCGACCAGGGGCAGGCCCAATATATGGGCTATCGCATCAAGATCCTGCAATCCAACGCCCTGCAGATCGGCAATATCGCCATCGCCTGGGACCCGGCGGCAGGGCCGCCGATCGTCCACGGCATCCATGTCATTCGCGACGGCCAGACGATCGATGCGATGAAGGCCGCCGCGTTCGAGGTGCTGCGCCGCGAGGGCAAGCTGGAAGAGGCGATGCTCGACGGCACGCTGACCGCCGTGCTGCGCGTGCCCGACCTGCGCGTCGGCGATGAGCTGGAGGTCGAATGGACGACCTTTGCCAAGGACCCCACCATGGGCGGCAAGGCATCGGGCCTGCTGGTGCTGGCCGCCAGCCCGGCGCCCGGTCGCTATCATCTGGGGCTGAACTGGGAGGCCGGGCACAAGCCGCAGCTGAAGATCAGCCCGGACATGACCGCCGCGCTGAAGACGCGGGATAATGGCGTCGACTTCCACTTCGACAATCCCGCGACGCTGACCCCACCCAAGGATGCGCCGCCGCGTTACCAGTGGCAGCGCATCGTCGAATATAGCGATTTCGCCGACTGGCCCTCGGTGTCCCGCCACTTCGCCCCGCTCTATACCAAGGCGGCGATCCTCGCGCCCAATTCGCCGCTGCGCCAGGAAGCGGCGCGGATCGCCGCGGCTGCGCCCAGGCCGCTCGACCGGGCGGCGGCCGCGCTGAAGCTCGTCCAGCAGGATGTCCGCTACATCTATGTCGGGCTGAACGGCGGCAACCTGACACCCGCCTCGGCCGACGAGACGTGGCAGCGGCGCTATGGCGACTGCAAGGGCAAGACCGCGCTGCTGCTGGCCCTGCTCCGCGAACTGGGGATCGAGGCGGAGGCGGTGCTCGTCAATTCCAATGCCGCCGATGACGGGTTCGAGCAGCGTCTGTCGGGGCCGCAGCTGTTCGACCATGTGCTGGTCCGTGCGCATGTCGATGGCGCAACCTATTGGCTGGACGGCACGATGCCCGCCGTCGTGCCGCCCGCTGCGCGCCCGGTCTTTCCGGTGCAATGGGTCTTGCCGCTGACCACGCGCGGTGAGGCGCTGGAAAAGCTGAACCGGCCGCTGGCCGACGTGCCGGACGAGACGACGCTGTACGACATCGACACGCGGGCCGGGTTCGACAAGCCCGCCAGGATCACCTCCACGACGATCACGCGCGGCGTCGCGGGGCTTCAGCAGCAGATGCAGTTCTCGGCGGTGACGCCGGGGCAGATGCTCGATGCCTTTCGCCAGCAACTGACCGGCGATTTCTGGCAGGCGATCGACAGCGTGCAGTGGCGTTACGACCAGACGGCGCAGGCCAGCATCCTGACGATCGCAGGCACCGGCACCGTCGACTGGGACAAGGATGATGACGGCGGCCGCTCCTTCGCACTGCCCGGCGGCGGCTTCAGCCCGCCCGATCGCCGCGTGCGCAGTGCCGATCAGCCGCAGGGCGTGCCCTTCTATTCCAAGCCCGAATATAGCTGCCACGTCACCACTGTCCGCCTGCCCACAGGCACCGACGCGAAGCAATGGTCGTCCAAGCCCAGTTTCGACACGATGATGTTCGGCCGCCATTACCGCCGCGCCTGGCAGATGCGCGACGGCACCATCCGCATGGTCCGGGGCTCGCGCGTCGAACAGCCCGAGATCGATGCCGCCATGGCGGCGCGCGACAATGGCCGGATCGACGCCTTCGACAACAGCATGGCCTGGATCTTCTATGCGCCGAAGGGGACGAAGCCCGGCGTCGGCCAGGGCGAGACCGTGCCCGCCAGCTACGACCATGACTGGGTCGCCGATCCCGCGCCGTGCATGCCGACTGCCAAGGGGGTGTGAAACGATCCTGCCCTGCAAGGATACCCCTGCGAATGTCGGGCCGTCGCTCCAGAGCATGCACCACCCCGGCCTTCGCCGGGATGGTGGGGGGAGTTTCGTCGGGGGTATCCTGCAAGGGTAAGGAAACGGCCAATCTTGTTGATTTTGCGCCCTTTCTGCGCTTTCCCTTGATCGTCGCAGCGGGGGGAGAGCAGGGCGGTGCATCCGGCGGAGGGTTTCGAACTGATCATCGCCATGTTCCTGGCGGTGGTCGGGCTGCATTATCTGGCGCATCGGCTGTCGCTGCCGCCCGCCGCCGCGCTGATCGTCGGGGGCGGGGCGATCGCCTTCATGCCCGGCCTGCCGGGGATCACCATCGATCCCGAGTTGGTGCTGGTCCTCTTCCTGCCGCCGCTGTTGATGGACGGCGCGTGGTTCACCGCGATCGCGCCGTTTCGACGGCACATGGTCGGGATATTGTCGCTGGCGGTCGGCGCAGTGTTCTTCACCACCGCCATCGTCGCGGTCGTGACCAAGCTGTTGCTGCCCGCGCTGCCCTGGGCTGCCTGTGTCGCGCTGGGCGCGATCCTGTCGCCGCCCGATGCGGTGTCGGCACGCGCGGTGTTGCAGCGCGTGCGCCTGCCGCGACGGCTGTCGACGCTGCTGGAGGGCGAGAGCCTGCTCAACGATGCCGCCGGGCTGGTGCTGTTCCGCTTCGCCGTCGCCGCCGTCCTGACCGGAGGGTTCAGCCTGGGCGCGGCGGTGGGCAGCTTCTTCCTGCTGGTACTGGGCGGGATCGCGGTCGGTGCGGCGATCGGCGCGGCCTGGGTCCTGCTGCTCCGGCGGCTCGGCGACGATACGCTGATGATCGCGCTGACGCTGCTGGTCTGCTGGAGCGCCTATATCGCGGGCGAGCTGCTCCATGTCTCGGGCGTGATCGCGGTGGTCACGGCGGGGCTGACCTGCGGCTGGTACCAGCATGTCGTGTTCAGCGCGAGCGTCCGCATCCGGACCGTGGCGTTCTGGCAGGTGCTGGTCTTCCTGCTCGAAGCGGCGGTGTTCACCCTGATCGGCCTGTCGCTGCGCGGCCTGTCGGAGCGGGTCGGCGACCCGGCGGTGGTGATCGACACGATGGGCCTGCCGGTGCTGGTCATCGTGGCGGCGGTGATCGTCGCGCGGTTCATATGGATTTTCGGGGTCGATGCGATCGTGGCGGGCCTGCGCCGCCTCGGCTGGCTGATCGCCCGGCCGCTCGGCGGGCGCGCCGCGCTGGTGATGAGCTGGGCGGGCATGCGCGGCGTGGTGACGCTGGCGGTGGCGCTGTCGCTGCCCGAACAGATGCCCGCGCGCGACCTGATGCTGGTGACGGCCTTCGTCGTCATCCTCGTCACCGTGCTGGTACAGGGCACGTCGCTGGGCTGGGTGATCCGGCGGGCCGCACCGCGCGAGGACCCCACCTCGCATCCCCCGCTCAACCTTCATGCGGCGGAGGCGGCGATGTTCCGCGCCCAGTTGGTCGCCGTGGAGCGCGAGGCGCATGACGATGCCGGGCGACTGATCCACCCGCAACTGCTGCGCCGTTACCAGGCGCGCGCGACGGCCGGGCAGAATTTCGAGGGCAGCGCCGAGGAACTCACCGCCGCGATCACGAGCCATTTCGACGTCATCATCGCCGCCGTCACGGCGGGTCGCGCCGAACTGGTCCGCCTGCACCGCGCGGGCGAGATCGACGACGAGACGCTGCACGATCTGGAACATGACCTGGACCTGGAGGAACTGGCCGCCACCGCCGCCAAGGGGTGAGGCCGGATCGCCGCCACGCCCCCTCGCGTTGTGCAGGGCAGACCTTGGGGAGACATCTGATGGCCGACCATATCCTGATCTTCTACGGCTCCTACCGATCCGATCGGCAGGGCATCCGGCTGGCCGATTATCTGGTCCGATCCTTCCGCGAACGCGGTGCCGAACCCGAGCTGATCGACGCCAAGGCGGTCGGGCTGCCCATGCTGGACCGGATGTACAAGGAATATCCCGCCGGTGAAGCGCCCGAGGCGATGGAGACGCTCGCCGCCAAGATCCGCGCCGCCGATGCCTTCGTCTTCGTGACCGGCGAATATAATTGGGGGCAGCAGCCGGGGTTGAAGAACCTGACCGATCACTTCCTGGAGGAATGGTATTGGCGCCCCGCCGCCATCGCCAGCTATTCGGCCGGGCGGCTGGCGGGCGCACATGCCAGCGTCGCCTGGCACGGCACGCTGGGCGAAATGGGGATGGTCGTGGTGTCCAGCACGCTGACCGTCGGTGGCATCGGCCAGACGCTGGATGCCGAGGGCCAGCCGACCGGCGATGGCGGGGCCGCGCTGTCGCGCAGCTTTCCGCGCTTCGCCGACGATCTCGCCTGGTGGACCCAGGCCGCGCGGGAACAGCGGGCGAAGATCGCCCCGCCTTACTGAACCTCCCCGCCCCTGAAGGGGAGGGCCTAAAGCTTCTATACTATCGTCAGATCACCGTGCCGGTCAGCGTGCCGATCAGCGCGGTCACGCCCATCGCCAGCGCGCCCAGCAGGACCACGCGCGCCATGCCGCGCCCGACCGGCGCGCCGCCCGCTTTCGCGCCGAGCGCGCCCAGTACCGCCAGCAGGACCAGCGCCGTCGCGGGCGTCAGATAGAGGACCCAGGCCCGGGGCGACAGCGCGGCGGCCAGTACGGGCAGGATCGCGCCCGCGCTGAACGCCCCCGCCGAAAACAGTGCCGCCTGGAGCGGGTCGGAGCCGCCGTCATCGGCCAGCCCCAGTTCGTCACGGCGATGCGCGCCCAGCGCGTCATGCGCCATCATCTGCTCGGCCACCTGCCGCGCCAGCCCCGCCTCG
Organism: Sphingomonas sp. Xoc002; assembly: GCF_050408055.1. Taxonomy (NCBI): domain Bacteria; kingdom Pseudomonadati; phylum Pseudomonadota; class Alphaproteobacteria; order Sphingomonadales; family Sphingomonadaceae; genus Sphingomonas; species Sphingomonas sp. Xoc002. The sequence continues at coordinate 454,742 of NZ_CP191175.1, forward strand.
ACCCCGCGCTGTTCGTAGATCGCAGCCAGTTCGTGCGTTTCGGCCAGCGGCGCACGGACAAGCTCCGCCGCCTCGCGTGCCAGATCGGCCTGCTCGGTATCGGCCTGCGAACTGACCGAGACATATTCCCCCGCCGCCATCGACAGCGCGCCGCCGACCAGAGCGGCGATCCCGGCCACCAGCACGGCGCCCGCCGTCGCACCCGGCGCGGCCGCGACGCCGACGATCAGGCTGGAGACCGAGATGATGCCGTCATTGGCCCCCAGCACGGCGGCGCGAAGCCAGCCCGTGCGATGGACCAGATGCTGTTCGCCCATGGCGTGAATGGTGGTCTGGCTCATGGGATGTCCTCAGGCATGCCGGACGCGCAGCATCCGGGGCGCGCCTGTGGCGGGGGCCCGTCCGGGCGGTCGATCGAATGTCGGGAAGCGGCGGCGCAATATGGCGGAGACGGAGGGATTCGAACCCTCGGTACGGTTTCCCGTACGACGCTTTAGCAAAGCGTTGGTTTCAGCCACTCACCCACGTCTCCGGCTGCGGCGAGGTGCGGCTATAGCGGGGCCGGTGGAGGCAATCAACCGGGTCTGGGCGGGATTTTATCAGGAAAATCGACTAATCCCCATTTCGTCATTCATTGCGCCGCAAGCTGCGGGCTGGTTAACGTGGCCTATCGGTTCGCCGGGGGAGTTGAGAATTCATGCGTATCGTCTGTCTGGGCCTGTCATGGCGTCTGTCCCTGCTGGCTGGCCTGGCCATGGTCGCCACCGCGCCGGTTGCGGCGCAGGTCCGCACGATCGACCCCAATCAGGGTATCGACAGCGACCTCGGCACCCAGCCTTCGCGCCCCGCGCCCCAGCAGAGCGCACCGCCGCAGGACTATGATCCGCCGGCCCAGTCGACCCCGCCCGCCCAGCAACCGCCGGTCACGACCACGCCCGGCACCCCCGATTCGCGCGCGGCCCAGACGACGCAGGCCGCCGATACGTTCGAGCGCGACGACCTGCTGGCGGCGGGCGAGGGTGTGTTCGGACAGGGCGCCGAGGGGCTGGCGGGCATCATCGAGCGTATCCTGCGCGAACAGGGTCGGCCCAACGCCTATATCGCCGGGCGCGAGGCATCGGGCGCGTTCGTCGTCGGCCTGCGCTATGGCTCGGGGGTGATGACCCACAAGGTCGAGGGGCAGATGCCGGTCTATTGGACCGGGCCGTCGCTGGGCTTCGATATCGGCGGCGATGCGAACAAGGTGTTCGTGCTGGTCTACAACCTCTACGACACCGAGGAGCTGTTCCACCGCTTCCCGGCGGCCGAGGGGCGGCTGTATTTCGTCGGCGGGTTCGCGGCGACCTATTTGCGGCGCGGCAATGTCGTGCTGATCCCGGTGCGGCTGGGCGTCGGTTGGCGCGCGGGCGTCAATGTCGGCTATATGAACTTCACGCACAAGGCGCGGTGGTTGCCGTTCTGATCGGGTCTTGAGGGCCGGGGGATTCCCTTGGCCTATCCCCGCACCAGCAAGCGATAAGGCTCGCTGACGGCCATCACCGGCACGTCCCAGGGATGCGCGGCGAGCAGGGCGTCCGCCAGCGCCTCCACATCCGCCTCCGCATCATAGATGGCGGTCAGGATGACGGTCGGCGACCAGCTCGCCGCACCGACCTTGCCCAGGGTCGGCACCGCGCCCGCGCCCGGCCGGAACCCCTCATAGCCGAGCGCCAGCTCGACCACTTCGCGATATCGCCCGAAATCGCCCAGCGGGGCTGTGCGCAGGATCGCCAGCAGCGCGGCGGCGGTGGGATCGTCTTCCACCGCCGCCGGATGGCCCGCCATCAGCGCCGCGAGCGTGGCGGGTGCGACCGGGCAATAGACCCGGATGTCCCGCACCCACCGGCTCTCGCTCATCCGAAGTCGACCGCCTCGAAGCGGATCGGCTGGCCGGTCGGCGCATCGGCGAGCTGGTCTTCCCACATCGCCACCTGGCCGCGCACGATGGTGCCGATCGGCTTGCCGGTCAGTTCCATGCCGGTGAAGGGCGACCAGCCGCACTTGGACTGGAGCCACTGATCCTCGATGGTCCAGCGCTTCTTCAGGTCGACGATGGTGAAGTCGGCATCGTAGCCCGCCGCGATCCGCCCCTTGCCGACGATGCCGAAGATGCGCTGCGCGCCCGCACTGGTCAGCTCGATCACGCGCTGAAGCGACAGGCGGCCATTCGCGGCATGGTCGAGCAGCAGCGGCAGCAGCGTCTGCACCCCCGGCATGCCGCTGGGGCTGCCCGGATAGGGCTTGGCCTTTTCCTCCAGCGTGTGCGGCGCATGGTCCGAGCCGATCACGTCGGGCACGCCCTGGTTCAGCCAGTGCCACAGCCCGTCGCGATGCGCGCCCGAGCGGATCGGCGGGTTCATCTGCGCCAGCGTGCCGAGACGCGGATAGGCCTCCTCGCCCGCCAGCGTCAGATGCTGCGGCGTGACTTCGCAGGTCGCGATGTCCTTGTGCTGCGCGATATATTCCAGCTCGGCGGGCGTGGTGACGTGCAGGATGTGGATGCGGCGATTCGCCTCGCGCGCCAGGCGCAGGATGCGACGGGTAGCGAGCAGCGCGCTCTCGTCGTCGCGCCAGACCGGGTGCGACGACGGATCGCCCTCGATCCGCTGGTCGGCGCGGGCGTTCATCCGGTCCTCGTCCTCGGCATGGATCGCGACGCGGCGATGGCCCGAGGCGAGCACTTCGGCCAGCCGCGCATCCTCCGACACCAGCAGGTCGCCGGTCGAGGCGCCCATGAAGATCTTCACGCCCGCCGTGCCCGGCATCCGCTCCAGCTCGGCGAGGTCGCGGGCATTGTGGTTGGTGGCGCCCACGTAAAAGGCGTGGTCGCAGAACATCGTCCTGGCGCGGGTCAGCTTGTCGGTGATCGCCTCGGCCGAATCGGTGTTCGGCTTGGTATTGGGCATCTCGAAGACGGCGGTGACGCCGCCCATCACCGCGGCGCGGCTGCCGGAGGCCAGGTCTTCCTTGTGCATCAGGCCGGGCTCGCGGAAATGCACCTGGCTGTCGATCACGCCGGGCAGGATGTCGAGGCCGGTGCAGTCGATCACCCGGCCCGCATCGCCTTTTGCCCCGATCGCCACGATCCGGCCGTCGCGCACGCCGACATCGGCGCGGACGGGGCCGCCGGGGGTGTGGACGGTGCCGCCGGAGAGAAGCAGGTCGAAGGTCATGGCAAACGGGCCTTTCGCATAGGGTCACGCCCTCCTACCTTGCGGTCATGACCGATGCCACCCCAACAGCCATTCCCGCGAGGACCGCCGCGACGACCCTCTCCGATCGCCGCCTGATCCGTATCGCGGGCGAGGATGTGCGCGGTTTCCTGCAAGGGTTGGTAACGCAGGATGTCGTGGGCCTGACGCCGGATGCCCCGCGCTGGGCCGCGCTGCTGACGCCGCAGGGCAAGGCGCTGTTCGACTTCCTCCTATGGGCCGAGGGCGAGGCGGTGCTGGTCGACGCGGAGGCGTCGCAGGCCGAGGCGCTGGCACGGCGGCTGGGCATGTATCGCCTGCGCCGCGCGATCGCGATCGATCCGGTCGAGGGACTGGCCGTCCATTGGAGCCGCAGTGCCGAGAGACGCCCCCATGATCCGCGCCTGCCCGAATTGGGCCATCGCTGGCTCGCCCCGGCAGGGGAGGCGGCGAGCGGCTGGACCGCGCACCGGCTGTCGCTGGGCGTGACCGAGGGTGTCGGCGAGCTGGGCTCGGGCGAGACGCTCTGGCTGGAATGCAATGCGCGCGAGCTGAACGGCGTCAGCTTCACCAAGGGCTGTTATGTCGGGCAGGAGAATACGGCGCGGATGCACCACCGCTCGAAGGTCAATCGGCGGCTGGTCGTCGCTCCCCTGGGCGAGGCGGGCGACCGGACCCGCGCGACCTATCCGGAACTGGGCCTGATGGTCGAGCATCGCCGCGTCGAGGCGCTGGGCGACGCGATCCGCCCCGACTGGCTGGCGGCGGCGTTGCAGGCCGATCCGGACTGACCGGCCCTTCGGGTTACCGCGACAGGGCCCGGGTGATCTGCGCGGCCGGCGCGGCCAGCACATGGCCGACCTGGATCGCGATGGTCGCGGCGGCGACCAGCCCGAACAGCCCGAGCGCACCGAACTGCATCGCCTGCGACACCGAGCGGCTGCGCTCCATCCGCCGGGCGGCGTCGATCTCCCCCGCCATGGTCTGGCGCAGGGTGGAGCGATCCTCGCTGCGACGCGTGCCGACCGGGCGGGCTTCCAGGCGGGGCTCGTTGACCAGCGCATCGGCGCTGATCACATCCTGCGTACGGACGCCCGAGAATCGGTCGCGCCGCCAGACGACCCGGCCGATCACCACCTGACGACCGCGCCGCAGATCCAGATATTCACCCGGCGCGAGCGGATCGTCACAGGCGATCATCATGCCCCGCGACGAGATGTTGTGAATACACGCATCGCCCCAGCCCCGGACGGACTTGATACGACAGGGGATCAGAACCTGTCGGCGCGCTTCGCGGTTTTTATAGCCCGGTCCGGACCGCCCCATGGCAGTATCCTGTTCCAAATTCGACGAATTTTCCGTCCATAGTCAGCATAGGAAAAGAAAGGGTGAATCGGTTTTCACCAATGTATGTTGCGCCGGGTCTGACGGCGTAAGCAGACGTCTTGGCTGCGGCATCTTTGCTGTGGAGAATGCGAAAGACATGACGTGCCCGACCTTTTCGGGTAGCTTCGCGACCTGGAAACCGAGGAGAGGTCATGCCGAAGATCGGTCTTGCGCTTGCCCTGTTGTGCGTGTCGTCATCCGCCCTGGCCGCAACTCCCCAGGCCTATAGCTGGGGCAGGCCCGGTGCTTCGCGGGAGGCTTTCGACGGCGGCAGCCGTGCCTGCATGTTGCAGGCGGCCCGGCGCGACGTGGCGGGAGACGAGGCGACGAAACGCTATGTGCGCGGCGCCGCCGTCCTGGATCGCGAGAGTAACGTCGCCCCGATCGTCCCGACCGACGACACGTTCGATATCAGCACGCGCCAGATGCTGCTGCGGCGCGCCTATGCCCCGGACCGGCAGGTCGATGCCCTGCAGTCGCAATTGCAATCCGAAGTCGACCGGTGTCTGGTCCAGTCGGGCTATGTCCGCTTCGCCCTGACCCGCGAACAGACGCGCACGTTGCGCCGTTACCGCCCCGGCTCGGAGCAACGAAAGGCCTATCTCTATACGCTGGGCAGCGACGCCCGGATCGTGACGGCACAGAAAGTCGCCGACTGATCGCACCCGCCCCCCTTGCCAGCCCGTCGGGCGGGCCATAGCCTCGCGCGCATCTCTTGGGGGGGCCAGGGTTACAGTGACGACATGTTTTGTGCCGCGACGCCGGTGGATCGGCTTCGTGTTGATGGCGGGGGCGGCGGCGGCGTCGCTGGGTGGGGCTTCGACGGCGGCCGCTGCGGTCAACGAGACCAAGGCGCAAGCCGTTGCCGTCGAGGCGATGCCCGACTGGGTGCGCGACCGCAGCGTCCCGGCGGCGACGCCCGCTCGGGTCGAGCGCGCGCAGGACGGCACCGTCTATCTGCTCAACGACCAGCAGTTTCGCGCCCGCGCCGATGGCCATGACGACTGGTTCCGTTTCGCCAGCAAGGTGATCGACCGCAGCGGGCTGGAGTCGGCGGGGCAACTGACGCTGACCTATGACCCGGCGTTCGAGACGGTCGGCGTCGCCTTCATCCGGGTGATCCGCGACGGCAAGGTGATCGACCTGACCCGCGAGACCCAGTTCCGCATCGTCGAGCGCGAAAGCGACCTGAAGGACGGGATCGTCAACGGCAGCCTGAAGGTCATGGCGAACCTGCGCGATGTACGGGTCGGCGACGTGGTCGATTATGCCACCATCGTCCACACCCGGTCGACGCTCTGGGCCGGCCAGTCCTTCCACCATTTCTCGCAGCGTTTTTCCGATCCGTTGGCGCTGCGCACGATCCGCATGGTCTGGCCGAGCGGCATGACCCCGGCCTTCAAGGCGCTGAACAGCGATATCGCGTTCAAGACCAGGGCGATCGACGGCGGCACCGAATGGGAATGGTCGGCGGAGGATCCCGCACCGGCCAAGGGTGAAGCCAATGTCCCCGACGGCGCCTTTCAATGGGGGCGCGTCGACGTGTCGACGATGGCACGCTGGGCCGATGTCGCGGCCTGGGCCAACGGGTTGTACCAGGGTGACGAGACGCTGCCCGCCGACTTCACCGCGCGGCTGGATGCGATCGCCAAGGCCTCGCCCGCCGCAGCGGACCGGCTGACCGCCGCCTCGCGCTATGTGCAGGACAATATCCGCTATGTCGGCGAGGAACTGGGCGAGGGGTCCTATGTGCCCCGGCGTCCCTCGACCGTGCTGGCGCGCGGCTATGGCGACTGCAAGGACAAGAGCCTGTTGCTGGCCCTCGCGCTGCGTCGGCTGGGCATCGATGCGGTTCCGGCGCTCGTCTCGACCAGTGCGGGCGAGCGCCTGCCCGACCGGTTGCCCGCGCCGACCCAGTTCGATCATGTCATCGTGCGGGCCGTCGTGGACGGCCGGGTGATGTGGATCGACCCGACCGGCACGCACCGGGGCGGGCGCGGGGCGGCGATCGTTGCCTCGGACCTGGGCTATGCGCTGCCGATCCGGGCGGGGCAGGCCGCGCTGGAAAAGATGGAGGGCTTTGCCGACCATGCCGGGCGCATGAGCGTCGTCGAACAGTTCGCGGTCGACGAAAAGGCCCCGGTCGCCATGACCCTGCATGTCGAGACACGTTTCACCGAGGCGCGGGCCGATCAGGTGCGGGCGCAATGGGCGTCGGGTTCGGCGCGCAGCATCGCGGACAACAACCTGGATTTCTATCGCAAGCGCTTTCCCGGCATTACAGAATCCAGGCCGTTGGTCCTTAAGGACGACCGTGACGCCAATGCGCTGACCATGGTCGAGGACTATACCCTGTCGCACGACGCGTTCGACAAGGCCAAGCTGTCCGCCAAGTTCGTCACCCGCGCCTATGCGCTGCAGAATGTCCTGCCCGACCGGCAGACCGGGCCGCGCCGCAACCCGCTGGAGCTGCCCGACCATATCGTCAACGAGCAGGTGATCGAACTGCGGGTCAAGGACCGGATCCTCCAGCCGCTGGCGGATATCGATGCCAAAAGCGGCCCTATCGGGTTTTCGCGCGTGTCGACCAGGCTGCCCGACGGACTGCGCCTTGCCTATCGTCTGGATACCGGCACGAGAGCCTCGGTGCCCGCCACGGATGCGGATGCCGTCTATACCGTGTCGGATCAGGTCGGCGACGAAACGGGGATCGAGTTCTACCTCGAAAAGTCCGGGCGTCCGTCGGAAATCCCCGGCGGGCTCGATCCGACCCTGATCGAGGCGATCCGTCCCGACATGGAAAAGGTTCAGGCGCTGATCGAAAAGCCCGACCAGGCCTCCAAGGTCGAGGCGCTGTCGCTGATTGCGCGCATGTCCGAAAAGCTGCCCCATCCGTCGCCCGCCGCCGGCTTGATCGACGGGTTGAAGGGCGCGGTGCTGTCGATGCTGCAACGGCCGCAGGCGGCGCTGGCCGCCTTCCGCTCCGCCACCGAGCAGTTCGACGGCAATCCGCAGGTCTATCGCGCCTGGATCGGTTATGAACTGGACCAGGGCACGGCGGAGTCGGCTGTCAAGGCGCTGCGACGCACCCGCGCGGTCCAGCCGGAAGTGCTCGCGAGCCTCGACGAGCAATGGATCCGCCTGGCCCTCCAGAAGGTGCAGCGCCTGCCGGTCGATCAGCGGACGCCGGTGCGCGAGGATATCTGCCTGACGCTGGTCGAGGGTGGGTGGCAGCAGTCGCCGCGTACCCCGATGGGCGAAGCCATGCTGGGCTGTGCGCTGATGGCGCAGGCACGGCGCGGACAGGTGGCGGAGGCCCGCACGCTGATTGCCCAATCGCCGCCGACGGGCCCGCTGGTGGTGATGGGCATGGACCGGCGCTATCAGGCGCTCTGGCCCGAACTGGACCGGCTGGCCGCCGATCATTTCCGCGGCGCGCTGCAGGCCGAACTGGCGCGCAGCGCGGCGGCGGCCAAGGCCGCGCCTGGCGATTACAAGGTCGTGATGCGCCATATGCAGGCGCTGCGCAGCCTGGGGCGTTTCGATCAGGCGATCGCGGCGGGCAAGGCGATGGCGACCGACCGGGCGAAAATCGAAATGGTCGGCAGTGATGGCTTCTGGCTCGTCAACGAATATGCCGCCGCGCTGAACATGGCCGGGCGCAACGACGAAGCGATCGCGGCGATGGAAAACGTCCTGACGCTCGGGATCGGGCAATATCCGGAACTGGGGTCGCTGGCGATCAACCATGCCGAAATGCTGATGAGCGCCGGGCGCAATCAGGCGGCGGTCGACCGGCTGAATACGCTGGCGACCGACCATTCGGCCAGCCTCAGCCCCTTTGGCCAAGCGTGGATCTGGGCAGACCGGGGGTGCGCGCTGTACCGCATGGGCCGGATCGAGGAGTCCAAGGCGGACGAGGCGAAGCTGACCGCGAAGCCGTCGGAGAATTGGGGTGCGGTCACGCGTATCGCGGCCTGCCGTGGCGACGTGTCGGCGGTTGCGAACCTGCTGATCGCCCGCCTGCGGGACGAGGATGCGCGCGCCGGTGTGATGGAGCAGTTCCTGACCTTCGAAACGCCGGAAGCGCAACTTCCCGCCGACCAGCCCATCCTCCAGACCCTGGCCAAGGCCCGCGCGACGCCTGCCCTGCAAGCCGAATTCGCCAAATATGGCCGCACCCTGCGCTATGCCGGGACGACGCAAGGGTGGAGCACGAACTGACGATCCTCCCTCCCGGTGGGAGAGGATTACCATGACAGGCCTTCGTCGTTCATGATAACCCTCTGATCGAACAGGCGAACATGCCTGGCGAACACGGGAGAGCATCATGCGGGACGCCGATCGTCGGACCATCATCGCGGGGCTGGGAGCCGGGCTGGCCCTGGCGGCGGGGGGCGGGGCCTGTGCCGCGCCGCGCGGCCGCAAGGCGGGATACGCCATTGTCGGGCTGGGCCGCTATGCCGAGCTGATCATGTCGAAATTCGCCGAATGCGAGCAGTCGCGGCTGGTCGCGCTGGTCAGCGGCACGCCGGAAAAGCTGGCGCGCTTCGGCGAGAAATATGGCGTGCCCGAGAGCCACCGTTATTCCTATGCCGATTTCGACCGCATCCGCGACAATCCGGATGTCGACATCGTCTATGTGATCCTGCCCAATTCCATGCACGCCGAATATACGGTGCGCGCGGCCAAGGCGGGCAAGCATGTCATGTGCGAAAAGCCGATGGCGATCTCAGTCGCCGAATGCCGCACGATGATCGCGGCGTGCCGGGCGGCGGGGCGCAAGCTGATGATCGGATATCGCTCGCGGTTCGAGCCGCACAACCGGTTGGCGATCGACATGGCACGGAAAGGTTTCGTCGGGCCAACGCGGATCATCACCGCCGATCATGGCTTCAACGCGCAGCCCAACCAGTGGCGGCTGGACCGCAAGCTGTCGGGCGGCGGCTCGCTGATGGACATCGGCATCTACAGCCTGAACGCCACCCGCTATCTGACCGGCGAGGAGCCCGTGGAGGTCAGCGCGATCGAATCCACCGACCGCAGCGATCCGCGTTTCCGCACCGTCGAGGACCGGATCAGCTTCCTGCTGCGCTTCCCTTCGGGCATCGAGGCGACCTGCGTGTCGAGCTACAGCTCCAACCATAATATGTACCGCGTGTCGGGCACCGATGGCTGGATCGAACTGGAGCCCGCCACCTCTTATGAGGGGCAGAAGATGTGGGTCCGCCGCAACGGCCGGACCGAGGAGCAGCAGGTGCCCGCAGGCAAGGGCCAGCATGCCGGACAGCTCGACCATTTCGCCGAGTGCATCGCCAATGGCACCGATCCGCTGGTGCCCGGCGAAGAGGGGCTGGCCGATATGCGGGTGATCGAGGCCATCTATCGCTCGGCGCGGGAGGGGCGACGGATCACCCTGGCCTGACCGTTGCCACGGGGCGGTACGGCGGATTTCGCCCTGAAATCCGTCGCATGGCGCGGGAATTTGGTCTAGCGTCGGGACCAGCGCCCGGCTCCGTCGGTCGCGGCCCTGGAGGATTGCACCCACTCATGACGACCGCCCCCGGCTTTCGCGACAGCCTGTACAGCGGCGGGATGTGCGGCGCGCTGATCGCCGAGCGTGACTGGTCGCAAACGGCGCTGGGGCCGATCGAAGGCTGGAGCGCGCCGCTGCGCACCGCCACGCTGATCCTGTTGCGCTCGCCCGTGCCGATGGTGATGCTGTGGGGCGAGGGTGGCGTCATGCTCTATAACGACGCCTATGCGGTCTTTGCGGGCAAGCGGCATCCCCAGTTGCTGGGATCGCGGGTGCGCGAGGGCTGGCCCGAGGTCGCCGACTTCAACGACAACGTCATGCGCGTCGGGCTGGCGGGGGGCACGCTGCGCTATCAGGATCAGGAACTGACCCTGTACCGCAACGACGTGCCCGAACAGGTATGGATGAACCTGGATTACTCGCCGGTCATAGACGAGGACGGGCGGCCCGGCGGCGTGCTGTGCGTGCTGGCCGAGACGACCGGCCATGTCACCGCCCGCGCCGCGCTGGTCGAGAGCGAGGCGCGGTTCCGGCTGATGGTCGACACCGTGCCGCAGATCATCTGGATCGCCGATGCCGAAGGGCGGATGGAGTTTCTGAACCGGCAATTCTCCGACTATACCGGCGCCGCCTTCCAGTCGCTGTCCCCGGCCGAGATTGCGGGGGCCTTCATCCATCCCGGCGACGGCCCGCATGTCGTCGCGGCGTTCCAGGCGGCCCGCGACAGCGAAGGCGTGCACCGGTCCGAGCACCGCATCCGCTCGGCCGCGGGGGAATATCGCTGGTTCCTGGACCTCGCTCACCCCTATCGCGACCCGCGCACCGGCGAGATCGTCCGCTGGTTCGGATCGTCGGTCGACATCCATGACCGCAAGGTGGCCGAGGACCGGCTGCGCGAGCTGAACGCCACGCTGGAGCAGCGGGTGGCCGAGCGGACCGCCGAGCGCAACATGCTGGCCAAGCTGGTCGAACATACCGACATCATGGTCATGGCGATCGACCTGGATTTCAACATCCTGGCGCTGAACGCCGCCAATGCCGCCGAGTTCGAGCGGGTGTTCGGCGTGCGCCCGCACACCGGCGACAATATGCTGGCGCTGCTCGACGACCAACCGGTGCTCCGCGAGGAGGTGCGCGCGGCCTGGACGCGGGCCATGGACGGCGGGCGCCTGACCGTCGTTCAGGAGTTCGGCGATCCCGATCGTGACCGGCCCTGTTACGAGATCAGCTTCCACCCCCTGTTCGACGAGGCGGGCGTGCAGGTCGGCCTGTACCAGTTCGTCACCGACGTGACCGAGCGCCTGCGCCGCGAGGCGCAGCTGGTCGAGGCGCAGGAGGCGCTGCGTCAGGCGCAGAAGATGGAGGCGATGGGCCAGCTGACCGGCGGCGTCGCGCATGACTTCAACAATCTGCTGACCCCGATCGTCGGGACGCTCGACCTGTTGCAGCACAAGCAGTTGGGCGGGGCGCGCGAACAGCGGCTGATCGCGGGCGCGGCGCAGTCCGCCGAGCGCGCCCGCACGCTCGTCCAGCGGCTGCTCGCCTTTGCGCGGCGCCAGCCGCTTCAGCTGATCCCGGTCGACATGGCCCAGCTGGTGGCGGGCATGAGCGATCTGGTCGCCAGCACCACGGGGCCGCAGATCGCGATCGAGGTCGATATCGCCCCCGGCCTGCCGCCCGCCGACGCCGATCCCAACCAGCTGGAAATGGCACTGCTCAACCTGGCTGTGAATGCGCGCGATGCGATGCCGGACGGCGGCACGCTGCGCATCACGGCGTCACGGCGCGACGCGGGCACCGATGGCGCGCCGGGCGACTATATCTGCCTGTCGGTCGCCGATACGGGCAGCGGCATGGATGCCGCCACGCTGGCGCGCGCGGTCGAGCCTTTCTTCTCGACCAAGGGCGTGGGCAAGGGCACGGGACTAGGCCTGTCGATGGTCCATGGCCTGGCTTCGCAACTCGGCGGTGCGCTCGATATCCAGAGCGTGCCGGGGCAGGGGACGCGGGTCGCGCTGTTCCTGCCGGTCAGCGGATCGGCGTCGCCCGTCGCCGCAACGGGGCCGGCTTGTGCGGGGCCCGCGAAGCGCAGCGGCCGGGTGCTGCTGGTCGATGACGAGGAACTGGTGCGCCACAGCACCGCCGACATGCTGGGCGACCTGGGCTATGCGGTGATCGAGGCGGGCTCGGCCGAGGAAGCGGTCCGGCTGGTCGAGGCGGACACGGCGTTCGACCTGCTCGTCACCGACCATCTGATGCCCGGCATGTCGGGCACCGATCTCGCCCGACTGGTCCAGGCACGGCGGCCGGGCGTCGCGATCCTGCTCGTCTCGGGCTATGCCGAGGCGGAGGGGGTCGAGCCCTCCATGCCGCGCCTGACCAAGCCGTTCCGCAAACAGGAACTGGCGCAGATGCTGGCGCAATTCACCAACGCGCCGGAGGCGGTGGCCTGACCGCCGTTACCGCAGCGTGCCGTCCACGACATGCTCGCGGTGGACGAAACCGAAATAGCCCGCGACCAGCGCCAGCAGCGCGTGCAGCCAGATGTCGTTGCCATAAAGCGGCACCAGCCCGAAGGTCGTCGCGGTCAGCGGGATCAGCCCCATCACCGTCAGCACGGCATAGATGATCGCCACCCCCTTGGCATAGCCGAAGGCGGCCGGGATATGGCGCGCCGCCAGCACGCCCCACAGGCCGAAGGCGAGGTGGACCAGATTGTGCAGGATGTTCACCGGAAACAGCCCCAGCGCCAGCCGGGACGATGCGGTGACGCTGACCCCCGGATGGGCGTGCGTGGGCGACAGGCCGGGCACGAACCCCGCCGCGCCCGCGAGGAGGAAGACGATACCGAAGATCGCGGCAAAGTGTCTGACCGACATGGAGGGTGCTCCTTTGGCGTTGCCTGTCCCAGCGCCTCCGGCGGGGGGCTTGTTCCCCGCTCCTGATCCAGATGAGTCGGTTTAACCGATTGTAAGAGAACGGAATAAGGAACCGTCCTCTGCGTCGCCCGGTTGAGGGGATATGCGGATTCACCATCTCAACTGTGGCACCGACTGCCCATTGGGCGGGGCGCTTTTCGACGGACGCAGCCGGGGCCCGATCGGCCAGCTCGTCTGCCATTGCCTGCTGATCGAGACCGAGGCGAACGGACTGGTGCTGGTCGATACCGGCTTTGGCCTGCGCGATGTGGCGCATCCCCATCGCCGTCCCGAACCTCGTATCCCGCTGGCGTGGCGTGCGATGCTCAACATCCGGCTGCGCGAGCAGGAGACGGCGATCCGCCAGATCGAGGCGCTGGGCTATACCGCGCACGACGTGCGGCATATCGTTCTGACCCATCTCGACTTCGATCATGCGGGCGGGCTGGAGGATTTTCCGCACGCGACCGTGCACGTCATGGCCCGCGAATATGACGATGCGACCGGTCCCCATCGCGGCATCGTCGCGCGCAACCGCTGGCGCTCGCCGCAATGGGACGGGGTGGATCGCTGGCGCCGCTATACGGCCAGCGGGGAGTCGTGGTTCGGCTTCGACGCGGTGCGCGATCTGGCCGGGCTGCCGCCCGAGATTCTGATGGTGCCGTTGCCGGGCCATACATGGGGCCATGCCGGGGTCGCGATCCGCCAGCCGGGCGGGCGCTGGCTGCTTCATGCGGGCGACGCCTATTTCTACCGGGGTGAGATGCGCAGCGCCCGGCGGCATTGCACGCCCGGCCTGCGCGCGTACCAGCGTCTGATGGAGGTCGACGCCACCGCGCGCATCACCAACCAGGCCCGCTTGCGCGCATTGTCGATCGAACGGCGGGACAGCGTCACCATGGCCTGCGCGCATGACCCGGTGGAATGGGAACGCTGTCGCGACGGGCATCCGCTATAGCAATCCCGCCCCTTGCAGTCCGCATTTCGAGAATGTCAGGCGCGCGTCATCCTGGCCCGCGCCCTGCGCTGATATGCTCGGCCCCTATAGCTGGCATGGGGATGGTGGCATGGTGACGGGGACAGGGCGCAGGCGGATCATGGTCGCAGCGCTGTTGGTTGGGGCGGCAGCGCGCCCGGCCATGGCGGAGACGTGCAAGGTCGGCCAGATGGCGGCGATCCCGGTCACGATGCAGGGCCTGCGCCCGGTGGTCGAGACCCGGATCAACGGCAAGCCCGCCCCCTTCATCCTCGACAGCGGGGCCTTTTACAGCAATATCTCGCCCCCCGTCGCACGCGAGCTGGGCCTGCCGGAACAGCCCTTGCCCTTCGGTTTCCGGGTGAACGGGATCGGCGGCAGTTCGGACGCCACCGTCGCCACGGTCAAGCACTTCACGCTGGCCGGGACCGACATCCCGAACATCCAGTTCATCGTCAGCGGCAGCGATGTCGGACAGACCGGGCTGCTCGGGCAGAACGTCCTGGGCCTGGGCGACGTCGAATACGACCTGCCCGGCGGCATGGTCCGCCTGTTCAGGCCCAGTGGCTGCGCACACGCCTCTATGGCCTATTGGACCGGCGGCAAGCCCTATTTCGAAATCCCGATCGAAACCAAGGATCAGGCGCACAGCCACACCGTCGGCACGGTCGAGCTGGACGGCGCGAAGCTGAATGCGACCTTCGACACCGGCGCGGCGCAGACCGTCCTGAGCTTGCGGGCCGCCGCCCGGGCGGGCGTCCATCCCGGCGATCCAGGCGTCGAGGCGGCGGGATGGGAGCGCGGGCTGGGCCGCCGTGTCGTCCAGGGTTGGACCGCGCGGTTCAAGCTGCTGAAGATCGGCAATGAGGAACTGCACAATGTGCGCCTCCACATCGCCGATCTGGGACCGCTGGAGACCGACATGCTGCTGGGCGCGGACTTTTTCGTGTCGCACCGGCTCTATGTCTCCAATCTCCAGCACCGCATCTATTTCACCTATAGCGGCGGGCGGCTGTTCGACACGGTGGCGCATGCCGATCCGGGTACGGCGGCGGTCGTCGCGCAAAATGCGAGCGAGACTGCGCCCCCGACCGATGCCGAGGGTTACAGCCGTCGCGGCGCGATGTTCGTCACCCAGCACGACCTGCCCCATGCGATCGACGCCTTTACGCAGGCGATCGCGATGGCGCCCAAGGACCCGCGCTTTCCCCGTCAGCGCGCGCTCGCCTATCTGGACCAGCATCGCCCGGTGCTGGCGATCGACGATCTCAATACCACGCTGACGCTCGACCCGGCCGATACGCAGGCGCGGCTGATCCGCGCCGAGCTGCGGCTGCGCGCGGGCAATCCGGCGGGGACGATCACCGATCTCGACCTGCTGAACGGGCAGTTGCCGCGCGAGGACGCGGTACGGCTTCAGATGGCACGGCTCTATTCGGGGGCGGACGCCTTCGATGCGGCGATCGCGCAATATGATCTGTGGATGGCCGCGCATCGTGACGACTCGCATCGCAGCAGTGCGCAGAACGGCCGGTGCTGGTCGCGGATGCTGGCCGATAAGGATCTCGACAAGGCGCTGGGCGACTGCAACGCCGCCGTCCACGCGATCCCCGGCGATCCGAGCTTTCTCGACAGCCGGGCCTTCGTCCATCTCCGCCAGAAGGACGACCGGGCCGCGCTTGCGGATTTCAACGCCGCGCTGGCGATCGATCCGAAGCGACCCTGGGCGCTGTACGGGCGCTCGATCGCCGAGACGCATCTGGGCATGACCACCGAAGCCGCGCGCGACCGGACGCTGGCGATGGGGCTGGACAAGCGCATGCCCGAGCGCATCCGGAAATACGCGATCGGCTAAAGATCCTCCCCGGTACGGGGAGGTAGCAGGCCGAAGGCCTGACGGAGGGGGCGTGCCACAAAGGGCACCCCTTGCCGCACGCCCCCTCCACCATCCTGCGGATGGTCCCCCTCCCCGTGCCGGGGAGGAGTTCTCAGAACGCCTTCGACACGCCGACGAAGAACCCGCGACGCGGGCCATATTGCGGCGCGCCGACACCCACGCCGGTCCCGTCGCGGATTTCATATTTGTGGTCGAGCAGGTTGATGACGTCGAACCGGATGTCCAGGTTCGGCCCCGCCAGATGCTGGCTCGCGGTCAGGTTGAACTGCGCATAGGGTGACAGCTTGGCGCCGTTGGGGATGGAATTGACGTCGTCGTCGCGGCGCAGGCCCGAACCATAGATCATGCTGCCGCCCAGCTTGGTTCCTTGCGCAAAGGCATAGGACAGGCCCGCCGACCCGGTGAACGTCTGGTCGTGGTCCAGATAGATGTAATGCCGCGCAATATAGTCGAGATCGTCCTGGCCGAAGCTGAACTGGCTGGAGACGATGCTGCGCCCCTTGGCCTTGGCGGCGGCGAAATTGGCATAGGCGAGCAAGCCGCCGCGGGCATAGCTCATATTCGCCTCGATCCCGCCGATGCGGCCCTGCTTGTAGTTGAACGGCGTCAGGATGATCGGCGCGCCGAACTGCCCCTCGTCAATCAGGTTCTTCGAGATGCGATAATAGGCGTCGATGCCATAGGTGAAGTAGCGGCTGGGCTTGGCCTGGAATCCGATATCGAAATAATCCTGCCGCTCGGCATAGGGTACGTCGTTGGCGGTAACGGCCGGATAGGCGCTGGTGCCGACGAACTTGGCGATGCTGGTGTTGCCGACCAGCTCGAAGGGCGGCGGCACGAAATAGCGGGAATAGCCCGCATGCAGCGTGTAGATATCACCCGGCTGCCAGACCAGATTGACGCGCGGCGACAACTGCCCCTCGCGCCGATAGCCATTATAGAGGTCGTAGCGTGCGCCATAGTTGAGCGTCAGCTTGGGCAGCAGCTTCCACTCGTCCTGAAGATAGGCGCTGAAGCTGGTCGCGGTCTTGCCGCTATTGTCGACGATCGCAATCGGCTCGCCCGCCTGGGCGCCGCTGGTGTCGACGGGGAAGACATTGGTCGTGGTCGCGCTGGTCGAGCGGTCGCGTGTCACCAGCAGGCCGCCGCGCAGCGTGTGCGCATCGCCGACATGATAGACCGCATCGACCTGTCCGCCGATCGCGAAGTCCTGCTTATACGCCTGTTGCGCCTGCCCGTTATAGAGCAGCTCGCCCAATATGTCGGGGCGATAGCGCAGCGACGAATAGCGCGCGAAGAGCGAGGCCTGCACGGTCAGCGGCTCAGCATCGTGGAGGAAGGCGACCTGGCCGAAGCCGGTCTTTTCCAGCTGCGTCTCGTTCAACCGTTCGCTGGGGAAGGCGGTCTGGCCGCCGACGCTCCATCCGGCGCTCGGCTGCTGGCCGACGGGGTCGGGAATCTGGAACCACTGGTTGGAATAGCCGCCGACGAACGACACGCGATTCTGGTCGTCCAGGATATGGTCGATATAGGTGAAGGCCTGATACTGGTCGGTATCGTCATGCACCGGGTTCGACCGGCCATCGACGCTCTCGATGCCGAGCCCGCTGTGCCGGTAATCGCCCGACACGAAGTAATTGGTGCTTCCCGAAGAGCCGCCATAGGTCAGGCTCGGCTGGATGGTATTGTGGCTGCCGCCATAGATGGAGGCGGTGCCACCATTGTCGAACAGCCCGCTCTTGGTGGTGATGTCGATGATCCCGGCGGTGCGCAGGCCATATTGCGCGGGCAGGGCGCCGGTCAGGATGTTGACCTTGTCGACCAGGCGCGGCGACAGGGTCTGGCCGAACACCGCCAGCCCCTCGGGCAGGATGGTGCCGTTGATGCGATATTGCAGGCCGTTGTGATCGTCGCGGACATGGAACTGGCCGAAACCGTCCTGCACGACGCCGGGGGCCTGGAGCAGGATCTGGTTGAACTGCTGGTTCTCGCCACCGGGCAGCGCCTTGATCGTGGCGCTGGTGATTTCATAATTGGAGGCGCCCAGGCTCGGCTGGATATGCTCGCGCGCGGTGTCGAGCCGCTTGGCGGTGACGACGATGTCGGAGGGCTGATTCGCCGTGGCCGCCGGGGTGGCGTCCGCATCGGGTGTCGGCACGCCGCGGGTCTGGGCGAGCGCGGGCAGGGCAATCGCGGACGACGCGACACAGCAGAGGAGAGCACAAAAACGCATTGACGACCCCAAATGTTATAACGTCTCCCAAGCGGACTATCTTGCTGCGCCGCAATGCGATGGCAAGGCAGGTCAGGGTTCATGACGCATTTGTAAGCAGGCCATCATGCGGGGCGCCGCCATGGTCAGGGGCCCGCGAGCGCGCTATAAGGGGTCATGGCCGAACGCTTCGAACGACACCGCCAGCCCTGGCGGCAGGACGAGATTCAGAAACTCCACACCCTTGCCAAGAAGGGCATGGCGCTGAAGGCCATCGCCAAGGCGCTGACCCGCAGCGAGGAGTCGGTCAAGGCGCGGGCCAAGGAAGACGGGCTGTCGATCGCCAAGCTCCACTAAGGCCGGATCGCCATTCAGCCATGCCCCTCGCCCCTCACAGAGGAGAGAGGGTTGCGCAGACTTAGGCTTTGCGAAAGCAAAGGCTTAGTCGGAGCTGGGTGAGGGGTGCTGCGCTCGCTTGTGCGAGCGCGCGAGCCGGAGGCTCGCCCGACCCCTCACCCAAGCTGCGCTAGCCAGCAGGCTGGCAAGCTCCGCTAACCCTCTCCCCTGTCCAGGGGAGAGGGAAAAGGGGATGCTGAATGTCGATCCGTTTCAAGGTTCGGGAATGGCGGGGCCGGGCGCCCCCGCCGTCCCGGATCGTCAGCGCAGGATGAAGGCGGCCCCGTGCTTGTGCGCCCGGATTTCCTCTTCGGTCAGGCCGTTGATCTCGTGCGGGAAGATCAGCCAGTCATTCGTCTCATGGACGAAGAAGTCCGGCGTCAGGTCTGTCACGTTGCGTGACGGCTTGTAATAGACGGTCGCAACTTTCACCTCGTCCGGGATATTGTTCCGGCAGCGTTGCTTCAGTTCCTTCAGCAAGGCGCGGACCGAACGCCCGGAATCGAACACATCGTCGATCAGGAGCAGACGATCCTCCGGGTTCAGGACGTCGACCAGATGACCCAGCCCGTAAATGCGGACCTGCGGCTCCTGCTGGTCGATGCCGGTATAGGAGGCGGTGCGGATCGCGATATGGTCGCTCTGTATGCCGCGATATTCGAGCAGTTCCTGGACCGCGATGCCGACCGGCGCACCGCCGCGCCAGATGCCGACGATATGGGTCGGGCGAAAGCCGGAGTCGAAGACCAGATTGGCCAGGCGGAAGGAATCCTCCAGCAGGCGGTCGGCGGACAGGTAGATCTTGGTGGTCACGGCAATCGTCCATCATCGTTGCGGGGCCGGGCACATAGGCTTCGGCATCCGGACAGGCCGCCTATGTGATGCGGTCGGGCCGACAGGGCAAGTTGGGGGCTAGTCGACGATCCGTCCGATCCGCACCAGCACCCCGGTCGGGTCGCTGACCGCGAATTCATAGGTGCCCCAGGGCTTGGCGTGCGGCGTGCCCGGCTCGATGATGCAGTCGCGGACCCGCTCGGCGACCGCGTCGACATCCTCGACATAGAGATAGAGACCGAACGGATTGTCCTGCGTGCGCACCGGCCAGCCCGGCATGTGGTTGAGGTGCAGATGCCAGCCGCCTCCGTCCTCCAGGATGCGATAATGGCCGAAATCGGCGGCGACCGAAAAGCCGAGCCGTTGGTAGAAGGCGGTGCTGGCATCGAGGTTGTCGGCGGGGACGATGGCGACGCAGTGGTGGTTCATGATGACGCCTTTCTTGCTGCCGACCAGACGTGCCAGCGGGAAAAGTTCCGGCGGGTTCTCATGAAGTTATTGTCACGTAGCTCTGTGCGGTATGTCTGCCGGTATCAGGTTTATCCTTGTTCTACAGCGGGATAACTTTACCACCAATCGTTCGCCAAACATAAATCATACGATCGGCGGATATTTCAAACTATTGCCGGGTTAGGCCCCGCATCTCGCGGAGACCTGTCATGGCCACAGCGGCATTACCCGATTCTCGAACGTCCCCATCGTCCGAAGGCGATCGCCGCCGCGCGACACGCTGGTTGCAGGCGCTCAACTTCTTCATGGCCGATATGCAGGCCGGGATCGGCCCGTTCCTGGGGGTCTTCCTGCAACAGCGCGGGTGGCAGACCGGGCCGATCGGCACCGTCATGACGCTGGGCGGCGTGGCGGGCATGGTGATGACGGTGCCTGCGGGCGCGTTCATCGACCATACCGACAAGAAGCGCTGGGTCGTCGTCATCACCGGCATCTGCACGGTTCTGGCCTCCTTCCTGATCCTCTGGTCGCAGACCGGCATCGTTGTCGGGGTCAGCCAGGTGGCGACCGCCATTGCGGGCGCGGCGATCGGCCCGGCGGTGACCGGCATGACGCTGGGCGTCGTCCGGCAAAAGGGCTTCAACGCGCAGAACGGCCGCAACCAGGCGTGGAACCATGCGGGCAATATGGTCGGCGCGGGGCTTTCCGGCTTTCTCGGCTGGAAGTTCGGCATGCCCGCCATCTTCTTCCTGGCCGCCGCCTTCGGCGTGCTGGCGATCATCTCGGTCCTGTCGATCCCCGAACGCGCCATCGACCACCGCGCCGCGCGCGGGCTGGAAGATGAGGACGGCGACGATCAGGAAGGCGGTCAGGCCGAGGGTTTCAAGGCGCTGCTCGCCAACAAGCCGATGCTGATCCTGGCGGCGGCGCTGGCCTGCTTCCATCTCGGCAACGGCGCGATGCTGCCGCTGTACGGTATGGCGGTGGTCGGCGCGGGGAAAGGCGATGCGGCGATGTTCACCGCGACCACCGTCATGGTGGCGCAGGCGGTGATGATCATCGCCAGCCTGGTCGCGATGAAGGTCGCCGCCGGGCGCGGTTACTGGCTGGTCCTGCTGATCTCCTTCGCCGCCCTTCCACTGCGTGGCTTTCTGGCGGGCACCTTTATCGAGCATTGGGGCGTGTGGCCGGTCCAGGCGCTCGACGGCATCGGTGCTGGGCTTCAGAGCGTCGCGGTGCCGGGCCTCGTTGCCTGCCTGCTGAGCGGCACCGGCCGGGTCAATGTCGGGCAGGGCGCGGTGATGACCATCCAGGGCGTCGGCGCCTCGCTGTCGCCCGCCATCGGTGGCTGGCTGGCGCAGGAGCTGGGCTATCACATCGCCTTCTACATTCTCGGCGGTTTCGCGGTGGCGAGCCTGGGGCTGTGGATCGGCTTTGCAGGGACTCTGCGCCCCGCCTGCTCCGGTGGTGCCAAGCCCGAGGAGGCACAGGCGTGAGCGGTATCTGCTGGGTCCATATCGGCGACCTGCATCTGGACGAAGCGGATGACTGGCAGGGCCTCGACCGGCTGAGGACCATCGTCGCGCAGGTGAATGCGCGGATGGGCGATGCGGACTTCGTCTTCGTGCCTGGCGACAACGCCAATCACGGCACGCCCGAGCAATATGCCCGGATGATCGACGCGCTCACGCCGCTGTCGCTGCCATGGCGGATCATCCCGGGCGACCATGATTTCGAGCCCGGCGACCTGTTCCACTACGAAGCGGCGATCCCCAAGGCCAACCGGCCCGAGATGGAAGTGATCGCCGGGTATCGCTGCCTGTTCCTGGACGTGGTGTCGGCGGGGGCCGGTGGTCCCGATTTCCGGCTGACCATGCACCACCGCAACAAGCTGGCCGAGGAGCTGGCGCGGGCAAAGGCGGAAGGACAGGTGCCGCTGGTCTTCATGCACGCCTATCCCGGCGATCTGGCGGCGGACGGCGACATGATCGCGCGCCAGTTCATCGACGGCGAGGTCGCCTTCGTCGATACCGGCCATACCCATTACAACGAGCTGCTCAACGACGGCCGCGTGATCTATGGCGCGACCCGCTCGACCGCGCAGATCGAGGAGGATGGCGGCGCACCGGGCTTCACCATCGTCTGTGTTGAGGACCGGGTGGTCAGCTGGCGCTTCCGGCGGCTGGATGCGGCCTGGCCGCATGTGCAGATCGTGTCGCCGGGCGATGTCCGGCTCATCACCCGCCCGACCGACCCGCATCACGTGCCTCGGCCCGGCGCGGTCGAGGTCGTCGCGCGACTGTTCGGTGCGGATGCGACGCCGGTCGCGCGGGTCGGCGATAGCGACACGCCGATGACGCGGGGCGAGGACGGCCTGTGGCGGGCGACCGTGACGCTGGTCGAGGGATTGGCCGCGATCGAAGTCCGCTGTGGCGAAGGCTATGACCGGATCGACTGTCTGGTCCGTGACGCCCATGCCATCCCGAAGCGCCGCCTGCCGGTCGCACCGGGCGAGGATTGCCACGCGATCGGCGCCTGGCCTATCGCCGGGATCGATGGTGCCCGGCTCGGGCCGAACAAGAATGGGTGCGGATGGTGACGCTGGCATACGGAGCCACCTGGGCGATTGCGGGGCTGTCGACCGCAGGCGTAATCGCGCGGCCGATGCGTTGGCCCGAATGGATCTGGGCGGTGGCGGGCGCGGTGCTGCTGATCGTGCTGGGCCTGATGCCGCTGGGCGAGGCGGGGCAGGCGGTCGCGAAGGGCACCGACGTTTATCTCTTCCTGATCGGCATGATGCTGCTCAGCGAGACGGCGCGCGAGCATGGCGCGTTCGACTGGATCGCCGCCACCGCCGTCAACATGGCGGGCCGGTCGCGCGCGAAGCTGTTCGCGCTGGTCTATGCGACGGGCGTGGTCGTCACGACCTTCATGTCCAATGACGCCACCGCCGTCGTGCTGACGCCCGCCGTGTTCGTCGCGGCGAAAAAGGCCAAGGCCGATCCGCTGCCTTTGCTGTTCGCCTGTGCACTGATCGCCAATGCGGCCAGCTTCGTGCTGCCCATTTCCAACCCGGCGAACCTCGTCCTCTATGGCGGGCACATGCCGCCGCTGGGCGCATGGATGGCGGCGTTCGCGCTGCCATCGCTGGCGTCGATCCTCGTGACCTTCGCGGTGCTGCGCTTCACCCAGCGGGCGCGGATCGCGGGGGACTGCGAGAGTGATGTGACCCGCGACCCGCTGTCGACCGGAGGCAAGCTGGCCATTGCGGGCATCGTGCTGACGGCGCTGCTCCTGTTGGTCGTGTCGGCGCTCGATGCCGAACTGGGCCTGCCGACCGCATTGGCGGGGATCGCGACGGCGGTGATCGTGTCGCTGCTGGCGGGGCGCTCGCCGCTGACGCTGGCCAGGTCGGTCAGCTGGGGTGTGCTGCCGCTGGTCGCGGGGCTGTTCGTGCTGGTCGAGGCGCTGGACCGGACGGGCGTAATCGCCTGGGTGGCGCGGGGGCTTCGCGACATGCTGGCCGATCCGACGCGGGCGGCGGCGGTGTCGGGGACGACGCTGGCCTTTGTCAGCAACGCGATGAACAACCTGCCCGCTGGCCTCGTTGCCAGCAGCGCCATCGCACAGGCGCATCCGCCGCAGATCGTTACCGACGCGTTGTTGATCGGCGTCGACCTCGGGCCGAACCTGTCGGTCACGGGGTCGCTGGCGACGATCCTGTGGCTCCAGGCGATCCGGCGCGAGGGGGAGGATGTAAGCTTCCTCGCCTTCCTGAAGGCCGGGGCGGTGGCGATGCCGCTGGCGTTGCTGGCGGCGTTGGGGATTCGGTTGTTGATCGGGTAGTTCTCCGACACCCTCACCCTTCCGGCGCCTTGCGCCTCCCTCCCTCTCCCGATGGGAGAGGGAAAGGCGAGCAGCGGCTCAAAGTGTTGCCAGATCGATCGCCCCGTTCTTGTCCAGCCACTGCCCCGCCTCGGGCATCGGGTATTTCAACCCGGTGGCGCAGTTGAACAGCACCACCCGCTCATCCTCGTCGACCAGATTGTCGCGCACCGCCTGATTGTACGCCGCCAGCGTGGCGCCGCCCTCGGGGCAGAGCAGCAGTCCGTCGCGCTTGGCGCAATCCTCCACCGCCTTCAGGATCGCGGGGTCGCCCACCGCCAGCGCCGCGCCGCCGGACTCGCGGACCGCGCGCAGGATCAGGAAGTCGCCGACCGCCTTCGGCACGCGGATGCCCGCCGCCACCGTCGCGGCATCCTCCCAGCGTTCGGCATGTTCCTCGCCCGCTTCATAAGCGCGAACGATGGGGGCGCAGCCGCTCGCCTGTACCGCATACATGCGCGGACGTTTGCTGCCGATCCAGCCCAGCCGCTCCATCTCGTCGAACGCCTTCCACATGCCGATCAGGCCGGTGCCGCCGCCGGTCGGATAGAAGATCGCATCGGGCAGCTCCCACCCCGATTGCGCGGCGAGTTCCAGCCCCATCGTCTTCTTGCCCTCGATCCGGTAAGGCTCCTTCAGCGTCGAGAAGTCGAACCAGCGCCCCTCCGCCGCGCCGCGCCCGACGATGGCGCCGCATTCGTCGATCTGGCCGTTGACCCGCCAGACGCGCGCACCCTGTGCGGCGATCTCGCGGACATTCACTTCCGGCGTTTCCTCCGGGCAGAGGATGACGGTCTCGATCCCGCAGCGCGCAGCATAGGCGGCCAGCGCCGCGCCCGCATTGCCGTTGGTCGGCATCGCGATCCGGGTCACGCCCAGTTCGCGCGCCATCGCCACCGCCATGACCAGTCCGCGCGCCTTGAACGAGCCGGTCGGCAGCCGCCCCTCATCCTTGACCAGCACATTGCCGCCGCCCGAGCGGGGAATGGGGATCAGCGGCGTCTCGATCTCACCCAGCGAGACGATGCTGTCGGTGCGGCGGACGGGCAGCAGTTCGCGCCAGCGCCACAAGTCCGTCTCACGCGCGGCGATGGTGTCGCGCGACACCGCCCGGCCCAGCGCCTCCAGATCGTAGCGGACCAGCAGCGGGCGGCCTGCGCGCGACAGGCCATGAAGCTGGTCCGCCTCATAGCGTTCGCCGGTCAGCGAGCATTCCAGATGGGTGACGAAGGTCGGGCGGTCTTCGGTGAGGTTGCGATTCATGGCCCCAGCCTATCGGCCGAAACCGCCCGACACCATAGGTTTAGCCCGGGCTCGCCGCCGACCCCGCGAGAAGCCCGCCATCGATGGTGAACTCCGATCCGGTGATATAGGTCGCCTCGTCCGAGGCCAGCATGACCGCGATCGCGGCAACCTCGTCCGGTTCGCCGAAGCGTTTGAGCGGCGTATCGGCGACGAGCGCGGCCATCCTCGCGGCGCGGTTGGGGCCGTCACCCAGCATCGGCTCCCAGATCGGCGTCAGGATCGCGGCGGGGTGGATGGAATTGCAGCGGATTTTCCACCCCGCCTGCGCACAATAGAGCGCGACCGTCTTGCTGTGATTGCGGATCGCCGCCTTGGACGAGGCATAGGCCGCCGCGCCCGGTATTCCGACCAGGCCCGAGCGCGACGAGATGTTGATGATCGAACCGGTGCCCGCCGTCTTCATCGCGCCGATGGCATAGCGACAGCCCAGGAAGGTGCCGTCCAGATTGACCCGGTGCACCGCGCGCCAGTCCACCAGCGACGCATGTTCGGGATCATGCGGCACATAGCCGTCCTCGAACCCGGTGATCCCGGCATTGTTGACGACGACATCGGCGGTGGGGACGACCCGGGAGAGGCGCGCCCAGTCGGCTTCTTCCGAAACGTCGAGCGGCTCGAAGCGGCAGCCGATGCTCTCCGCCGCCGCAATGCCGGTGTCGGCATCGCAATCGGTCAGGATGACGATCGCGCCCTCCTCGTGAAAGCGGCGGGCGATGGCATGGCCGATCCCGCGCGCGGCGCCGGTGACGACGCACGTCTTGTTCTGCAAGCGTGGCATAAATCTCTCGAAATGATGGGGCAGGGGGGCGGTGCGTGCCGCCGGAATTTACCTTTGCCGCGTCAGCGGTGCCGCTGGATCATTTCGAAAACTCCCGGTTTTGGGCTGGTCCCTTTTACCATGCTTTGAGTCCCGGATCATCGTTTTTGTTCGCGCGGAGGCGCGGAGACGCGGAGGTGTCTGGATGGGCCGCGCTGTCGCATGCTCTCTCGATCGGAAGACGAAGTCGGTTGGTTGTGAATGGAGGCAGCCTGCGGCTGGGCGAGACTTCTCCGCGTCTCCGCGTCTCCGCGCCTCCGCGCGAACAAATTACTTCTCCGCCATCCCTGCCATCTGCCGATCATGCATCCGCGACAGCGTCGCCAACGCCGCGACCGCGCCGACCAGGCACATCAGCATGTCCCATTGCGTGTCCCACGGATCGCCCTGCGTCCCCAGAAACTCGTCCGCGCCCTGGCCCAGCGCCATTGCCGCGCCGAACTCGATCAGTTCATACGCCGCGCTCACCGCCAGGCAGCATGCGATGACGAGGAAGGTCAGCATCCCGCCGCGCACCAGCCCGCCCCGCCGGACCAGCCATTCCCGAAACACGATGGCGGGCACGAACCCTTGGGCGAAATGGCCCAGCCGGTCATAGGGGTTGCGCGCCAGATGCAGCCAGTCCTGCACCCAGAACCCGGCGGGCACGCGCGCATAGCTATATGCCCCGCCGAGCATCAGGATCAGACCGTGAAGTCCGATCAGGACCAGCGCCAGCCCGGTCAGCGGAAAGCCCCGCCGCCATCCCCAGAGCAAGGGCAAAGCGACCAGCACCGGCGCGACCTCCATCCACCAGGTCGCCCGGTCGAACGGATGCAACCCCGAGGCGATCAGCCCCAATATCCAGACCGCGCTCAACAGCGCCAGTCGCATCCTGTTTCCCGACATGCCCGGACGATAGCGACGGCCGTGGTCCGCGCAACCCGATTGCCCTGTCTTCAACGGGATGCGATGGGCAAGGCCATCAACCAGGACAGGCCCGCCATGATCATACGCAGCGACGAGACCCAGGATGTCGAGGTGCCCGGCAACGGCACGATGCGGATGCACCTGTTCCGCCCCGCGATCGACGGGCGCTTTCCCGGCATCCTGCTGTTTTCCGAAATCTATCAGGTGACCGCCCCGATCCGGCGGTTGGCCGCGATGCTGGCGGGGCAGGGCTATGTCGTCGCGGTGCCCGAGGTCTATCATGAATATGAGCCCGCCGGAACGGTGCTGGCCTATGACAAGCCGGGCACGGACCGGGGCAACGACCTGAAGTTCACCAAGCCGGTGGCCGCCTATGACGCCGATGCGACCGCAGGCCTGACCGCGCTGTCCGAGCATCCCGCATGCAACGGGCATCTCGGCACGTTCGGCGTGTGCCTGGGCGGGCATCTGGCCTATCGCGCCGCGCTCGATCCGCGCGTGGGGGCCGCGGCATGCTTCTATGCCACCGACATCCATTCGGGCACGCTGGGCGAGGGACGGAACGACGACAGCCTGGCGCGCATGGGCGAACTGAAGGCCGAGACGATGTTCGTCTGGGGACGGCAGGACCCGCATGTCCCCTATGCCGGGCGCGAAGCGATCCGCGCGCGGCTGGAAGAGGTCGGCGCCTCCTATGAATGGCATGAGGTCGCCGGGCAGCACGCCTTTCTCCGCGACGAGGGGCCGCGTTACGACCCCGCGCTGTTCCTCCAGGCGATGGCCTGGACGCTGGCGCTCTACGCCCGCGCGCTGCGCTGAGGCAGGCGGGGGCGGTTTGGTCGGCGTCCATTATGTATCGGATTTGTTTTCCAAAATTTAACGGGTTCTGACCGAAATGGGTGGAAAGGATATCCGCCCACCCATGTTTGACGCTTTCCGTTTCCGCCCTTCGGGTGGCGCTCGACCCGTGCTCCGGACCGATCGGCGGGGCGCGGTGATCGTCGAGTTCGCACTGGTCGCCGCACCGTTCATCGCACTGCTGCTGGCGATCCTCCAGTCGAGCCTCGCCTATCTGGCGCAGGAGGCGCTGGAGAGCGCGGTCGAGGTCGCGGCGCGCGGTATCGTCACCGGCCAGACCCAGGCCGCCGATCTCCAGGGCCTCGGCACCGGCCTGACCAAGGCACAGCTGGCCGAGCGGTTTCGCAGCAAGGGGTGCCAGTCGCTGCCCAGCTTCCTGTCCTGCTCGCGGCTGTTCGTCGATGTGCAGAGCGTCGCGGCGGGAGCCACCATCCCGACGGGTGGCACGGGATCGTTGAACTTCGATGCGGCGACCCGGAAGTTCACCGACCTGTCCTATGACGTGGGGTCGCAGGGCTCGCTGGTTACGGTGCGCTTCATCTATCTCTGGCCGATGCCGATCGCGCCCGCCGCCGATCTGTCGCCGCTCAGCAGCAAGCCGACCATCCTGATCGCGACATCGGTGTCGAAGACCGAGGCCTATCTGTGACGGCGCGCATGTTCCGGGCCCTGCGCGGCGACAAGCGCGGCGTCGCCCTGGTCGAATTCGCGATCATCCTGCCGGTGATGCTGATCCTGTATCTGGGCGGGGTACAGTTGCAGGACGCGATGGCCTGCAAGCGCAAGGTCACGATCACCGCCCGCGCCGCCGTCGATCTGATCGCGCAGAACACGACGGGCAAGATGACGGAGGCCGAAATCGGATCCAATCTGATCGCCGCGTCGCAGGTCATGCAGCCTTATGCCGACGGCAATGCACAGATCAGGGTGACCGAGGTTTCGACCGATCGATATGGTCGGACCTGGATCATCTGGAGCGAGGGGCGCAACACGCAAGGTTATCCGCGCGGCGCGCGGGCCAATGTCCCGGCGGCGATGGGCACCCCCGGTACGACGTTCCTCGTTGCCCAGGTCGGCTATCCCTATCGCCCCGTCGCGACCTTCGGCGGCGTCGGTGCGATGACGTTGAGTGACATATTGTGGATGGTCCCGCGCAACGCGGACCAGATCGCCTGTTCGGATTGCTGAAAGCCATGATCCCCGCATTCCTCCAATCCGCAAGCGACGCGCTGCGGCACCGCCGCGGCGCGGTGATGATGATGTTCGCGATGGCGCTGCCCGTGCTGGTCTTCTCGATCGGAATGGGCATCGATTACGCCCGCGCGATGAAGGCGCAGACCAGGATGAACGCGGTCGCGGATTCGTCCGCGCTGTCGGCGGTCAGCAAGACCGCGATGAATATGACGGACAGCGATGCGGCGGCCTATGCCCGCAAGATCTTCGATACCCAGGCGCAGTCGCTCGTCACGGCAGGCGACATCAGCATTTCGAACGTCAGGATCGACGCCCCCACGGACAATACCGGTCGTCGCAACGCCACGGTCATCTACAAAGCCACGTCCAACAATTTCTTTGCGAAGATTCTCGGGCTGAACACGCTGGCCATTGGGGGGCAATCGCAAACGACCAATGCTCTGGCACCCAATATCAACTTCTATATGCTGCTCGACGTTTCCAGCTCGATGGCGCTTCCAACCACGACGGCGGGGCTGGCCAAGGTGGCCGCGAGCAACGACCAGAATTGCCAGTTCGCGTGCCATTCCGCCAATGATCTACAAGGTCGCGATGCGAACGGCAAAATGACAAGCTTGTATGACGTTGCCAAATCCTATGGCTTCAAATTACGGATCGACGAGGAAGGCGCGGCCGTTTCTAGACTGGCGTCTAACGCCATGAGCACGTCGAGCAAAACTGGCGCCAAATATCAAATTGCGATTGCGACGTTTCGTGGTCGGGGCGCTTTCAACATATTGCTGGGTCTGACCCCCGATATGTCCACGGCGGCGGCGAAAACTCAAAATCTCGTGCCATTTAAATTCGACAGAAACGGCTGCCCGACCAACGCCTGCAATCGCAACGAGCCGGGTTTTGCCGATCAGGATACCGCAACCAGCGATGCGATGGATCAGATCAATAGTCAGGTGATCACGCAGGCCCCCGGCACGGGAATTGGAACGGATGCCCCCCAGGGTGTCATGTTCATCGTGACGGATGGCGTACGGGACGAAGTTCGTACACCCTCGCCTGGTAATCAGCCGGAAGTCGTGATCGACACCGCCAAATGCGACATGATCAAGGCCCGGGGCGTTCGTATCGCTGTGCTTTACACGGAATATCTGCCGCAATCGATCGAAGGCAATAATTTTGGCCAGACAAGAGTTCAGCCGTATCTCTACAAGGTAGAACCCGCGCTTCAGGCCTGCGCGTCCCCGGGGCTCTACACCAAGGTATCGACCGATCAGGATATCTCGGCGGCGATGGCCGCGCTGTTCCAGAACGCCGTGGCGACCGCGCGCATCACCAAGTGACGGGGCGAGGCGCGCGGTCAGTTCGTTACCCCGCCAGCGCCTCGACCTGCTCGGCCAGTTCCAGCCAGCGCATCTCGGCCTCGTCCTTTTCGTCGCGCGCCTTTTCGATCGCCTTCATCAGGCGGTCGAACTGGGCCGGGTCCTTGGCATAGAGATCGGGATCGGCAAGCTTCGCCTCGTTGCGCGCGATGCCCGCCTCCAGCTCCTCGATCCGCTTGGGCAGCAGTTCATAGTCGCGCTGGTCCTTGTAGCTCAGCTTGGTCTTCGCCTGCACCGGCGCGGCGGGCGAGGGGGCGGCCTTGGCCGGGGCCTTCTTCGTTTCCGGGGCGGCCTTGCGCTTGGCCACCCAGTCGGCATAGCCGCCCGCCACGACGTCGACACTGCCCGACCCGTCGAGGCCGAGCGTCACCGTGACCGTGCGGTCCAGGAAGTCGCGATCGTGGCTGACGATCAGGACGGTGCCCTCATAATCGCCGATCACCTCCTGAAGCAGGTCGAGCGTCTCCAGGTCGAGGTCATTGGTCGGCTCGTCGAGGACCAGCAGGTTGGATTCGCGCGCAAACTCGCGGGCCAGCAACAGGCGCGAGCGCTCGCCGCCCGACAGCGTGCCGATCTTCGCCTCGGCCAGCGAAGGGTCGAACAGGAATTCCTTCAGATAGCCGTGGATATGCTTGCGCACGCCCCGCACGTCGATCCAGTCGCCGCCGTCCGCCAGCACCTCGCGCACGCGCTTCTCGGGGGCCATCAGCTTGCGCTGCTGGTCGATGATCACGCCGTCCAGCGTCTTGGCCAGGAAGACGCTGCCCTCGTCGGGCTGGATCTCGCCGGTCAGCAGGCGGAGGAGCGTCGTCTTGCCCGCCCCGTTCGAGCCGACGATGCCGATCCGGTCGCCGCGCGTGACCTTCAGGCTCAGGTCCTTGATGATCGTGCGGTCGCCGTAACGCTTGGTGACATGCTCGGCCTTGATGACCTCCTTGGTCTTCACATCGTCCGACGCGATGCCGAGCTTGGCAGCACCCTGCGGCCCGATCATTGCGGCACGGGTGGCGCGCATCTGGACCAGCTTTTCCAGGCGGCCCTGGTTGCGCTTGCGCCGCGCGGTCACGCCGCGGTGGAGCCAATGCTCCTCGATCTTGAGCTTGGCGTCGAGCTTTTCGGCGGCGCGCTGTTCCTCGGCATAGACCTGCTCGGTCCACGCGTCGAAGCCGCCGAAGCCGACCTCGTTGCGCCGCATCTGGCCGCGATCGAGCCACAGCGTCGACTTGGTCAGGCGGGTCAGGAAGGTGCGGTCGTGGCTGATGACGATGAACGCGCCGGTGAAGCGCTTCAGCCAGTCCTCCAGCCATTCGATGGCCGCGAGGTCGAGATGGTTGGTCGGCTCGTCGAGCAGCAGCACGTCCGGGTTCATCGCCAGCGCGCGGACGATCGCCGCACGCCGCCGTTCGCCGCCGCTGGCGGTCGATGCCTCGCGCGTCAGGTCGATGCCCAGCTGTCCGGCGATGGCATCGGCCTCATAGGCTTCCGGCGCGTCGTCGCCCGACAGGACATAATCGCCCAGCGTTGCGCACCCGGCCAGATCGGGGTCCTGTTCCAGATAGACGACATGGGTGCCCGGCACGATCACGCGCCGCCCCTCGTCCGAATCGATGATCCCGGCCATCAGCTTCAGCAGGGTCGACTTGCCCGCCCCGTTGCGCCCGATCAGCGCGAGCCGGTCGCGCGGACCGACATGGATATCGAGATGCCGGAAGAGCCAGCCCGAACCTTGTACAAGGCCCAGGTCTTCGTAGGAAAGAACGGGTGCTGCCATGATGGCCTTGCAGTTAGGGGCGGATGCGGAACCCGGCAAGCACCCCAAGCGCTGTCGCGCGGCTGCATGATCCATTCAGAGGCTGTTCAACGGTTGACCGCTATGCCAATTTCATGTCGATGACCGTCCTTCTGGCTCTGCTCGCCGCACCGATGGGTTCACCGCCGCTGATCGAGGCCCCGATGGGAATGGGCGCCGATCAACGTCGCGGCGACCAGATGCGCGCCTATCAGCAGCGCAAGGAAGGCAATCTGTCGCTGCGCGAGATCGAGGCGCGGGTGGTGCCGACCATGCGTGATTCGCAATATATCGGTTTCGATTATGATGCGGGTGCGTCGGTTTACACGCTTAAATTCCTGCGCAATGGCACGGTGATCTGGGTGGAGGTGGACGGCCGCACCGGCAAGGTCATCGGCCGGACCGACGGCTGATGACCGGCTTGTCGGTCAGCCCCATAGAAATACAGGGAGTTTTGCGATGCGCGTTCTGATCGTCGAGGACGAGCCCAATCTCGGCCAGCAGTTGAAGGCCACGCTGGAAGGCGCGGGCTATGCCATCGACCTCGCCACGGACGGCGAGGAAGGGCATTTTCTGGGTTCGACCGAAAGCTATGACGCGATCGTGCTCGACTTAGGCCTGCCCGAGATTGACGGGCTGACCGTGCTCGACCGCTGGCGAAAGGAGGGCAAGACCACGCCCGTCCTCGTCCTGACCGCGCGCGACAGCTGGTCGGACAAGGTGGCGGGGCTGGATGCGGGCGCCGACGATTATGTCGCCAAGCCCTTCCAGACCGAGGAACTGATCGCCCGTCTTCGCGCGCTGATTCGCCGGGCCAGCGGCAATGCCTCGTCCGAGCTGACCGCGGGCGACGTCCGCCTCGACACGCGTTCGGGCAAGGTCACGCGCGCGGGCGAGCCGGTGAAGCTGACCGCGCAGGAATATAAGCTGCTCAGCTATCTGCTCCATCACAAGGGCAAGGTGGTCAGCCGCACCGAGCTGATCGAGCATATCTACGACCAGGATTTCGACCGCGATTCGAACACGATCGAGGTGTTCGTGACGCGTATCCGTAAGAAGCTTGGTCAGGATGTCATCACCACCATCCGCGGCCTGGGCTATAGCCTGGACGATCCAGCGGCGGGGGCTGTGGCGGGTTCGGCGGCCTGATCCGGCTTTTTCCGTGACGGAGGGACATACACCGCGCCGGACGCTGCGCACGGGGTCGCTGTCGCGCCGCATGATCCTGATCGCCGCGGGGTGGATCCTGGTCTTGCTGGCGGGCGGCGGTTTCGCGCTCGACCGGGTGCTGGTGTCCGCCGTCACGCAGAATTTCGACGACCGTCAGGGCTACGTGCTCCAATCGCTGCTGGTGTCGGCGGCGGTGGATTCAGAAGGTGAGGTCTGGTTCAATCGTGAGCCCGCCGACCAAGGCTTTTTGGAACCGGGATCGGGCGTCTACTGGCAGGTGTCGGGCAAGGGTCATGAGCCCTTTCCGTCACGCTCGCTTTGGGATCGGCGGCTCGCGTTCGGCTCGGCGCACAATGACGACACGATTCACGTCTATACCAGCACGCAATTCCCGGACGAGAAGCTGCGCGTTGTCGAACGCGATGTGAAGCTTCCCGGCTCAGACGTGCGCTGGCGGTTCCAGGTGGCGCAGCGGACGACGGGGCTGGATGCGCAGATCGGGGCGCTGCGACGGACGCTGGTGCGCAGCTTCGCGCTGCTGGGCGTCGGCCTGTTGCTGATGGCGGCGATGCAGACCTTTTATGGCCTCTATCCCTTGCGCCGCGTGCGCGAGGAGATTGCGGCGATGCGCGCCGGAAAAGCCGATCGCATCTCCGACGCGATGCCCAACGAGGTCGCGCCGATGGTCGAGGAGCTGAACGCCCTCATTGAGCATAACGAGAAACAGGCCGAGGAGGCGCGGCGTCATGCGGGCAATCTGGCGCATGCGCTGAAGACTCCGCTGACCGTCATCATGAACGCCGCGACCGCCCAGTCCGAGGATCTGGCTGAAACGGTGATCCGCGAGGCGCGCACGATGCGACGCCAGGTCGACCACCATCTGGCGCGCGCCCGCGCGGTCGGGCGGCGCGGTTCGGCGCACAGCCGCGCCGAGGTCTGGCCCAGCCTGCAATCGGTCGAGCGCGCGGTCGGTCGCCTCTATCGCCATATCCGTATCGACGTGGATGGGCCGAAGGACCTAGTCGTCCATGTCGAGCGGCAGGACCTGGACGAGATGCTGGGCAATCTGGTCGAGAACGCCGCCAAGTACGGCGGCGGCAGCGTCTTCGTGACGGTGGGTGCGCAGGCCGGGTTCGTCGAAATCCTGGTCGAGGACGACGGCACCGGCATTCCCGAAGATCAGCGCGTCCGCATCTTCGATCGCGGCGTCCGGCTCGACACCGGCAAGCCGGGAACGGGCCTGGGCCTCGCCATCGTGCGCGACGTGGCGGAGATCTACGGCGGCACCGTGGCGCTGGAGGAGAGCGAGGACCTGGGCGGGTTGCTCGTGCGGCTCCGGCTTCCGGCGGCGGTGGGGTGATTTCGGTTCGCGCGAAGCCACGACGGCGCGAAGAGGATTATGTTCGCGCAGAGGCGCGGAGGACGCAGAGGTGTCTTGGGTGGCGGGGCCAAATTGTCCCATCCTGCGTCGTTGCTGGCGATATGACGGATATCATTCCTCCCCTGTAAGGAGAGGGGGACCATCCGGAGGATGGTGGAGGGGTGTCCCCCTATCGACAGCGCGACACCCCTCCGTCAGCGCTTCGCGCTGCCACCTCCCCTTGCAGGGGAGGAATGGGGGGACCCCGGTCCATACAAGCCAAACCCCCTCCGCATCCTCCGCGCCTCCGCGCGAACCATCATCTTCTCTTCGCGTCGTCGCGGCTTCGCGCGAACCCCAACAGTTCAGGCCGCCACCATATCCAACGCGTCCATCGCCCGTGCCGCGATCCCGATGGACCGTTTCCGGGCCTCGTGGTCGAAGATCGAGCTGACGATCATCACCTCGTCCACCTTGGTCCGCTCGACAAAGGCCGCCAACTGACGCTCCACGCTCGCAGGCGAGCCGATGGCCGAGCAGGACAGGACATGGTCGAGGATCGCCGACCCCTGAACCCCCAGGCTTTCACGATAGCCGGGGACGGGCGGGGGCAGCTTGCCGGGGTTGCCGGTGCGCAGCGCGACGAAGGCCTGTTGCTGCGAACTGGCCAGCAATTCGGCTTCGGCGTCCGTATCCGCAGCGAAGACGTTGAAACCCGCCATCGCATAGGGCTTGTCGAGCACCGCCGAAGGTCGGAAATCGCGACGGTAAATGGCCAGGGCATCGTCCAGCGCGTCGGGCGCGAAGTGTGAGGCGAAGGCATAGGGAAGGCCCAGTGCGGCGGCGAGTTGCGCGCCATAGAGGCTCGACCCCAATATCCACATCTGCGGTTTTGCACCTGCGCCGGGCGTCGCGACGATGCCGGTCTGCCCGTCGTCGGCGAAATAGCTTTGCAGCTCCATCACGTCGCGCGGGAAGGCGTTGGGATCGCTGTCGAGCGTCCGGCGCAACGCGCGGGCGACGCGCTGGTCCGATCCCGGCGCACGGCCGAGCCCCAGGTCGATCCGGCCGGGGAACAGCGCATCGAGCGTCCCGAACTGCTCGGCGATGGTCAGCGGCGCATGGTTGGGCAGCATGATGCCGCCCGCGCCGATGCGGATCGTCTCAGTCGCCTGCCCGACATGCGCCAGCACCACGGCGGTCGCGGCGGACGCGATGCCCGCCATGCCGTGATGTTCGGCGGTCCAGTAACGGTGAAAGCCGACCGCCTCGGCATGGGCGGCGAGGTCGGCGGCGTTGGCCAGTGCCTGGGCCACGGTGCCGCCCTCGACGACGGTCACCAGATCGAGCAGGG
The DNA here is from genome assembly GCF_050408055.1 of Sphingomonas sp. Xoc002. Taxonomy (NCBI): domain Bacteria; kingdom Pseudomonadati; phylum Pseudomonadota; class Alphaproteobacteria; order Sphingomonadales; family Sphingomonadaceae; genus Sphingomonas; species Sphingomonas sp. Xoc002. The sequence goes on from NZ_CP191175.1 coordinate 490,591, forward strand.
AATAGCGTGTCATATGAGGAAGATGGGGACGATCCGCCGCCCCCGCCAGCCAAGACCGCGTATCAGAAGGTCAAGCCATACTTCACCGCCATGCCCCGCTCCGGCGGCAGCATCGCGATATTGCCGGGGTCACGCCGCCAGAACAGATGCGTCGACCACTCGCCCCCGCCCAGCCGGATGCCATGGCGCAGCTCGACCAGCGTTTCCTGGCCCGTGGGGGCCAGCGACAGCCGGTTGCTCGTCCAGCCATCGACCTGGCCGCTGGCATAATCCCAATGGCCGGGCAGCCGCAGGTCCAGTCCCCCGCCACTGACCCGCAAGGGCCGCGACAGGCGCAGGTCGATCCGGTCGTGGCCGAACAGCCCGGCCTTGCCCGCTTCGACCGACCAGGCGCGGCTGGCCAGCATGCCGCCGCCCAGGCCGCCGATCGCGCGAGTCCAACCGCTGCGCCAGCGGGCGCCCAGCGTCCAGCCGCCATCGTCCTGCCAGCGCGCGGCCCCGTCGGCGAACCAGCTGCGCCCGCGCGCCTGGCCCAGCGCGCCGCCGAACCAGCCGCCCAGCACGGTCGATTGCTCGTCCAGCCGGGTCACGCCCAGTGTCGCGGCGACCGGCCCGATCCTGCGGTCGAACGTCACCGTCATCTGGTCATAGCTGGGCGCGGCCATGCCCGGCATCGGCGCGGCGAAGCGGCCATTCTCGGCCGCGACGCTGACACCCACCCGGCCCATGACATGATGCAGGGCAGCCGCGGCGCGAGGCGCGCGGTCCATGCCCGCGCCGGGATCGGTCATCAGATAGGCGGGGCCGGACTGGCCGGTCCACCCCGAGACCATGGCGTCGCCGGTGCTGGCAAAGCCGAATCCGATGGCGGTGTCGGGGGTGAGAGTCTGGGTGACGCTGCCCGCGACGATCCGCTGGGTGGCGCTGGGCGCGTCGGTGGGGACGATCGCGCGCAGCCGCGCCTCGCCGGGCGAGGTGATCGCACGGGTCAGCGCGATCGAACGGGTGCCGTCGCTGACGACCGTGCCCTCGATCCGGCCGAGCAGCGATGGCGCCAGCATCGGGCGGGGGGCGGCCTGCGCCACCGTGCCGGATATGTCGATATGGTAGGCGCGGGCATAGCCGTCGAGCGCGACCAGGGTCAGCCCCTCCGCCCGCGCATCGCCCATCGCCGGGGACAGTCGCGCATTGACCCCCATCGAAATGGCCGCGCCGGTGCCAGCCACGCTGGTGCTGCCGACCGGCCGGAAGGCGGCGGTCAGGTCCAGCGTGCCGCGACCATAGACATCGTCGGTGCCGCTTGTCCCCGCCTCGCGCGCGGTGCGCAGCAACAGGTCGGCGATCTGCGCGCCGGTCATGTTGGGAAAGGCCTGGGCGAGCAGGGCGACCGCGCCGCTGATCTGCGGTGCGGCAAAGGAGGTGCCCGACCAGAGGAACCGCTCGCCCTTGGCATCGGGGGCCTCCACCCGTTCGCCCAGCGCGGTCAGATAATGGGCGGACGACTGGCCCGCCCGGTTGCTGAAGGACGAGATGGTGCCGCCCGCGTTCACCGATCCGGCGATGATGACTTGGCCGCGCGCGACCGCATTGTTGTTGGCGACCTGCGCCATCAGCGTGGGGTTGGATTCGCCGTCATTGCCCGCCGCGATCACGATCACCATGCCCGCCGCCGTCGCCCGCCCGATCGCCGCGAGCAGCGCGCTGGGCGGCGTATCGTTGGAGCCGAGCGAGATGTTGACGACCCGCGCGCCTGCGTTGCGGGCGGTGTCCAACCCTCGGGCGATGGCGTCGGAGGAAAAGCTGCACGTCCCGCCCAGCCCGCCATTTTCGGTGGAGCCGCCGCAACTGCCCGGCTCGTCGGCGCGCAGCACGACCAGCGTGGCGTCGAACGCCACGCCCTGTGCCCGGTTGCCGTTGCGGCCGCCCAGGGCGGTAAAGGCGACGGCGGTGCCGTGCCCGTCCAGATCGCCGGTGCCGCGCGCGCCCGCGACATCGGCGGAGGCACTGGAAATCCGCCCAGTGAAGGCGCCGGTGCGGTCGTCCACGCCCGAATCGATGACGCCCAGGGCAACACCCGCGCCGGTCGCGCCGCGCTGATAGGCGGCCAGCGCATTCATCGAGACCGCGCCCGCCGTCGCCCGATAGCCCGCCGTGTCGTAATTCTGGGTCGGCGCCGGGGTAGGGGTGGTCTGGGTGGGTGTCTGTGTTGGGGTCGGGGTCGGACTGGCGATCGGGGTTGGGATCGATTGGATGCCGTTGCCGCCGCCACAGGCGGCGACCATCGTGCCCGCGCCGATGACCAGGCTCCAGACTGTCGCGATGCCCCCGGCACCGCGCGCTTCCCGCGCTCGCAAGCTCAGACCCCTCATCCATCATTCCGCCTGCCCAACCGACAGGGGTGAGCCTGATCTTTGGGATAGCATGATTTTCTTGCGCCGTCGTTAAGGAGTGGCGAGAGATGGGGCGCGGACGGGCCACGGGGCGGCTTGCGGCCATGGGGCCTCACGCCTACACGCTGCCGCCATGCTGCCCGCGCTTGCCCATATCGACGCCTGGATCTTCGATCTGGACAACACGCTGTATCCGGCGAGCGCCAATCTGTTCGCGCATATCGACCGGCGCATGACGCAATTCGTCGGCGACCTGCTGGGCCTGGACCCGGCCGAGGCGTTCCGGGTGCAGAAGGAATATTTCCACGCGCACGGCACGACGCTGGCGGGGCTGATGGCCGAGCATGACGTCGATCCCGCCGCCTTCCTGGCCTATGTCCATGATATCGAGATGGACGTGCTGGAACAGGACGCACCGCTCGCCGCCGCGCTGGCCAAGCTGCCAGGGCGCAAGCTGGTCTTCACCAATGGCGACAAGCCCTATGCGCTGAAGGTCCTCGACCGGCTGGGGCTGGGCAGCCATTTCGAGGCGGTGCACGACATCACCGCCATGGGCCTGGTGCCGAAGCCGCAGCCGTCCGCCTATGCGGGGCTGTGCGCGGCGTTCGACATCGATCCGACCCGCGCGATCTTCTTCGAGGACATGGCGCGCAACCTGGTCCCCGCCAAGGCGATCGGGATGACGACCGTGTGGGTCGACAACGGCTCCGAACAGGGGCCCGAGGCGGCCCGCGACCATATCGACTATACCGTCCACGCGCTGACGCCGTGGCTGACGAGCATATTGGAGGACTGACGATGGCACATGAACTGGCCGCCACCATCGATGCCGCCTGGGACAACCGGGCCGAACTGAACTTCGCCACGCAGGGTGAGGAGCGGATCGCCGTCGACCGCGCGCTGGCGCTGCTCGACCGGGGCGAGGCGCGCGTGGCCGAGCCGGACGGCCATGGCGGCTGGACCGTCAACCAGTGGCTGAAAAAGGCCGTCCTCCTCTCGTTCCGCCTGAACGACAATGTCCTGATCGACAATGGTCCGGGCGCGGGCCACTGGTTCGACAAGGTGCCGTCGAAGTTCAGCGGCTGGTCGGAAGCCGATTTCCGCGCCGCGGGGTTCCGCGCTGTGCCCGGCTCGGTCGTGCGCCGCGGCGCGCATGTCGCCAAGGGCGCGATCCTGATGCCGAGCTTCGTCAACATCGGCGCCTATGTCGGTGAGGGCACGATGGTCGACACCTGGGCGACCGTGGGCAGCTGTGCGCAGATCGGCAAGAACGTTCATCTGTCGGGTGGCGCGGGTATCGGCGGCGTGCTCGAGCCGCTCCAGGCCGATCCCGTCATCATCGAAGACGGCGCGTTCATCGGCGCGCGGGCCGAGGTGGCCGAGGGCGTCCGCGTCGGCGAGGGTGCGGTGCTGTCGATGGGCGTCTATCTGGGCGCCTCGACCAAAATCATCGACCGCGAGACGGGCGAAGTCTTCCGGGGCCATGTGCCGCCTTATTCGGTGGTGGTGCCCGGCACGACGCCGTCGGTGGACGGCAAGCCGGGCCTGTACTGCGCGGTGATCGTCAAGCGTGTGGACGCGCAGACCCGCTCGAAGACCAGCATCAACGACCTGCTGCGCGATTGATCGCACCGGACATCTGATACTTGGCACGCCCCTCCCGCAGGCGGGAGGGGATGGGGGAGGGAACGCCACGGGTGATGGTCTCGGTGAGACTCCTTGCCCTCCCCAACCCAGTTTCAGGTAAACGATGCCCCGCATCGTTTAGGTCATGCCGGGGGCATGACCGACCTGAAACTCGCTTGCGGGAGGGGCTTAAGGTTCACGCGAAGCCGCAAAGTCGCGAAGAAGATTTTGTTCGCGCGGAGGCGCGGAGAACGCGGAGGTGTCGGGCCCGGCGGCAGCCTTCATCCTGCCTAATTGGCCGGTGAAAAAAGCAGAGCGGTCGCCCAGCGCGATCCCCCTCCGCGTTGTCCGCGCCTCCGCGCGAACCAAAATCTTCTCTGCTTCGCGACTTTGCGGCTTCGCCTGAACCAAAACTACAACCCCACCCGCCTGGCCAGCCACCGTGCCGCCGCCTCCGGGCTTTCCTTCGCGGCGTCATCGCGGTCGACCCGGTAGTTCGCCTCGCGCATCGCCTCGACGGGAATCCGATTCAGCATCGGCCGCAGCGCCTGAACGAACTTCGCGTCCCCCGCCCGGTCCTTCGCCACCAGCAGCACCGCATCGTAACCGGGGATCGCCCGTTTCGGATCGCCCAGCACGGTCAGCCGTTCCGCCGCGATCCGGCCATCGGAGGAGAAAGCCGAGATCACATCCGCCCGTCCGCTCTCCAGCGCGCGGTACATGAAGGTCGGGCTGTACGGCGTCATGCCGGCGAAGCGTAGGCCGTACGCGTCCCGCACCGCCGCCCATTCGGGCCGGTCCAGAAACTCCAGGTCGCTGCCCAGCTTCAATCGCGGCGCGGCGTCGGAGAGATCGGCGAGCGACCGCACGCCCAGCCGCTGCGCCAGCGGTGCCTTCATCGCAAAGGCATAGGCATTCTCGAACCCCAACGGCCCGAGCATCGCGACATCACGCGTCGCCGCCCAGTCCTTCAGCGCGCCCAGCATCGCCGCGCGGGGCGGGGAATCATGCCGACGCATCGCGGTCGTCCACAAGGTCCCGGCATAATCGACATAGACGTCCACACGCCCGCCCGCCGTCGCCTCGAACGCCACGGTCGAGCCCAGCCCGTCGCGATAGCTGACCTCATAGCCCGCGCGCGTCAGCCGGTCGCCGATCAGCCGCGCCAGGATATATTGCTCGGAGAAGTTCTTCGCCCCGATCACCACCTGCCGCCGCGCATCGCTTCCGCGCGGCCAGAGCGGCTGGGTCGCCAGCGCGATCCCCAGTGCCAGCGCAACCAGTCCGCCCAGCCACATCCAGCGCCGCCGCGTCGCCAGCCCGCGCTCGATCAGCCCGATCAGCGCGTCGACCACCAACGCCAACGCGGCGGCGGCGAAGCATCCCGCCAGCACCAACGCCCAGGCCTGGGTCTGAAGGCCCGCAAAGATCAGGTCGCCCAAGCTCGGCTGGCCCACCGTCGTCGACAGGGTGGCGGCCCCGATCGTCCACACCGCCGCCGTGCGGATGCCCGCCGCCAGCACCGGCGCGACCAGGGGCGCCTCGACCAGTCGCAGCTTTTGGCCTCGCGTCATCCCCACCGCATCGGCGGCCTGCAACACCGCCGGGTCGAGCCCGACCAACCCCGTCACGCCGTTGCGCAGGATCGGCAGCAGCGCATAAAGGGTCAGCGCCAGCAGCGACGGCAGGAAGCCGAGCGCCGGTATCCCGCCGCCGACCAGCCCCGACAGGCTGAGCAGCACCGGATAGAACAGCGCCAGCAGCGCCAGCGCCGGGATGGTCTGCACCAGGCTGGCGAAGCCCAGCGCCACGCGCGACAGCCCCGGCCGCCGTGCGCAGGCAAAGGCCAGCGGCACCGCGATCAGGATGCCGAGCAGCAGCGCGGCCATGCTGACCAGCACATGCTGGGCCAGCAGCGGGGGGACGCGGGTGAGGGCGTCGAGAAAGGGGCTCATGCCCGGAGCGCCGCGAGCCGCTCGGCCTGATGCCGGGGGACCGCCATCAGATTCTGCGCCGCGCTGCCGCCTTCGGCGCGTACCAGTTGGGCAGGGGTGGCATCGGCGACGATCCGGCCTGTTTCCATCACCAGCACGCGGGCGGCGGTCAGCAATGCCTCGGCCATGTCATGCGTGACGAGGATCGTGGTCAGCCCCAGCCTTTGGTGCAGTTCGACCAGCCGCCCCGCCACCGCATCGCGGGTGACCGGATCGAGCGCGCCCAGCGCCTCGTCGAGCAGCAGGATCGGGGGTTCGGTCGCCAACGCGCGGGCGATGGCGACGCGCTGGCGCTGGCCGCCCGACAGCGCATCGGGCATACGCTGCGCCACGTCGCGCGGCAGGTCGACGAGATCGAGCAGTTCACTCACCCGGTTTCCCACGGTCCGCCCGGCGATGCGCAGGCCGATGGCGATATTGGCCGCGACCGTCATGTGCGGGAACAGGCCATGTTGCTGAAAGACATAGCCGATGCGGCGACGGAGCAGGGGCGGGGGCTCGGCGGTCACATCCTGTCCGTCGATCAGGACCCGGCCCGTATCGGGCTGCTCCAGCCGGTTGATCATGCGCAGCAGCGTCGACTTGCCCGATCCGGATGCGCCGACCAGCGCGACGAACGCGCCCCGCTCGACGGTCAACGACACCGTGTCGACCGCCGCGATCGTGCCGTAACGGCGGCTGACACTCTCCAGCGCGATCATCGGTTTGAGCATGGGGCCATCTTGGGAGGGAAGCGGGAACGGGTCAAACGCGGTGGCGTACCGTTTCGCTGCACCGTCTTCGCGGCTTTCGGGCTATGCCTGTGCCGCCACGCGCGATATGGCGCTGTAAAACATGTTCAACATGGCCGCACGTCAGTGGCAGGAGAGTTTATGAGCCAGACCGATCTTCAGAGCGCCAGCCAGGTTCTCGACCGTGTCCTCGTCCTGGAAATGGTGCGCGTGACCGAGGCGGCGGCGATCGCGGCCTCGACACTGGTCGGGCGCGGGGATGAGAAGGCGGCGGACGCGGCGGCGGTCGAGGCGATGCGCGCCGCGCTCAACGAACTCGATATGGACGGCACCGTCGTCATCGGCGAGGGCGAACGCGACGAGGCCCCGATGCTCTTCATCGGCGAGAAGGTCGGCACCGGCAACGGCCCCGAGATCGACATCGCGCTCGATCCGCTGGAGGGCACGACCATCTGCGCCAAGGCGGGGCCGAACAGCCTGGCGGTGCTGGCGATCGCCGAGAAGGGCCATCTGCTCAACGCACCCGATGTCTATATGGACAAGATCGCGGTCGGTCCCGGCTATCCGGCGGGCGTGATCGATCTCGACCGCAGCCCCAGCGACAATATCCGCGCCATCGCCGAGGCCAAGGGCGTGGCGGCCAAGGACATCGTGGTCTGCGTGCTCGACCGTCCGCGTCACGAGGGGCTGATCGCCGAGCTGCGCGGCCTGGGGTGCGGCGTGGTGCTGATCGGGGACGGCGATGTCGCGGGGGTGATCGCGACGACCGATCCCGACACGACCATCGACGTCTATATGGGCTCGGGCGGCGCACCCGAGGGCGTGCTGGCCTGCGCCGCGCTGCGTTGCGTCGGCGGGCAGTTCAAGGGGCGGCTGCTATTCCGCAACGATGCCGAGCGGGCGCGGGCGCACAAATGGGGCGTGACCGATCTGGACAAGCAATATGACCTGACCGAGCTGGCGCAGGGCGACTGCATCTTCGCGGCGACCGGCGTGACCGACGGCTCGCTGCTGGCCGGGGTCAAGCGTCGGCCCAAGGTCATGACGACCGAAAGCGTGGTCATGCGCGCCTCGTCGGGCACGGTGCGCTGGGTGAAGGGGCAGCATCGGCTTTGATTTTGGGGCAAGGGGACTTCGTCTTGAATGAGCTCCTCTCCTTCAGGGGAGGGGTTGGGGTGAGGCCTCGCCTCAAACCCTGTGCTTGCGGAAGCGCCCCACCCCCGTCCACTCCCCTGAAGGGGAGGGGTGAATGATGACGGCCGCCGTCCTCCTGCTGCTGCTGGCCGCCTTGGCGGGCATCTGGTGGTTCCAGAAGGGCGATCTGGGGGAGTATCGGCGGTTCAGCGCGCTGAACGACAGCCATTCGCGGCGGATGCGCTTCCGATTGTGGCTGGCGCGGTCGGCGCTGGCGTTCCTGTTGCCGGTACTGGTCGGGCTGGCGCTGCTCGGCCGGATCGACGCGCTGGCCGTGATTCCGGACGAGTTCGCCCCTGTCGCCGCGACCATGCCGCCGATCTTCGACAGCGGCGAGGCGATGCAGGGGATGCTGCTCGGCGGCGCGATCGGTGGGCTGGTCGTCGGTGGGGTGCTGGCGCGCCTGCGCAAGCGCAAGCCGCTGGGCAATATTTCCGCCCTGCCGCCGCGCGAGCGGCGTGAGGTGAAATATGCCGCCGCGCTCAGCATCATGGCGGGGGTGACGGAGGAGGCGTTCTTCCGCCTCTATCTGCCGCTGCTGGTCGCGATGGTGACGGGGCAGGCGGGGATCGGCTTTGTCGCCTCGTTGATCCTGTTCGGGGCGATGCACCGTTATCAGGGCTGGGTCGGGGTGGCCGCCACCACCGCGCTGGGGGCGGTGATGACCGGGCTGTATCTGATGACCGGCAGTTTGTGGGTGGTGATGCTGGTCCATGTGCTGGTGGACCTGAACGGGTTGGTGGTGACGCCTGTGCTGGGCGGGGTGCTTAAGAAGTAAATCTTCCTCCCCTGTAAGGGGAGGGGGACCAGCGAAGCTGGTGGAGGGGTGTCCCGCTGTCGAGAGGGTGACACCCCTCCGTCATCGCTACGCGATGCCACCTCCCCTTCCAGGGGAGGAATGAGGTTAGTTCTTCAGTCGCCAGCCGGTGCGGAAGATCCAGCCGATCCACGCCAGGCACGCCAGCAGGAACAGCGCCGTCACGCCCAGGCTGACTCCCGGCGTCACGTCCGAGGTGCCGAAGAAGGTCCAGCGGAAGCCGTTGATCAGATACACGACCGGGTTGAACAGCGTCACCGTCCGCCACGGCTCGGGCAGGATCGTCACCGAATAGAAGGCGCCGCCCAGGAAGGTGAGGGGGGTGACGATCAGCAGCGGGATGACCTGCAACTGCTCGAACCCGCGCGCCCAGATGCCGATGGCGAAGCCGAACAGCGAGAAGGTCACCGCGACCAGCAGCAGATAGAAGAGCATCGCGACCGGGTGCAGGATCGTCAGGTCGACGAACAGATGGGCGGTGGCGAGGATGACGAGGCCGATCACCATCGACTTGCTCGCCGCCGCGCCGACATAGCCCAGCACCGTCTCGATCGGTGACAAGGGGGCGGAGAGGATTTCGTACATCGTCCCCGTGAATTTGGGCATGTAGATGCCCAGGCTCGCGTTCAGGATGCTCTCCGAAAAGATCGACAGCAGCATGAGGCCCGGCACGATGAACGCGCCGTAGGGCACGCCCGAAACCTGGTTCATCGCCGAGCCGATCGCGGTACCGAACACCACGAAATAAAGCGTCGTGGTGATGACCGGCACCATCAGGCTGGTCCACACCGTCCGCCGGAACCGCGCCATTTCGAAGCGATAGATCGACCAGATGCCATGCAGGTTCATGCGCGTGTCCCCTCGACCAGATCGACGAAGATATCCTCCAGCGAGGATTTATAGGTTTCAAGATCGACGAAGCCGATGCCGCTGTCGCCCAGCTTGCGCAGCAGCGACGGGATGCCGGTATGCTCGGCGCGCGCGTCGAAGATGTAGCGCAGGCGCTTGCCCTCGTCCTCCAGGGTCAGCTGCCATTCGGCCAGCGCCGCCGGGATCGTCGCCATCGGTTCGGCCAGCGTCAGCACCATCTCGCGCTTGCCGAGCTTCTTCATCATCTCGGCCTTTTCCTCGACCAGGAGAAGCTTGCCCCTGGCGATCACGCCTACCCGGTCGGCCATCTCCTCGGCCTCCTCGATATAATGGGTGGTCAGGATGATGGTGACGCCGCGCTCGCGCAGGCGATGGACCAGTTTCCACATGTCGCGGCGCAGTTCGACGTCGACGCCCGCGGTCGGCTCGTCGAGGAAGAGCAGGTCGGGTTCGTGGGACAGCGCCTTGGCGATCAGCACGCGGCGCTTCATGCCGCCCGACAATTCCATCAGCTTGGCATGGCGCTTGTCCCAGAGCGACAGGTCGCGCAGCACCTGTTCGACATAGGCGGGGTTGGGCGCACGGCCGAACAGGCCCCGGCTGAAATTGACGGTGTCGATGACCCGCTCGAACATGTCGACCGACAATTCCTGCGGCACCAGCCCGATCTTGCGACGTGCGCCCTTATAGTCGCGCAGCGCATCATGCCCGTCGACCCGGATGGTCCCGGCCGAGGGCGTGACGATGCCGCAGACGATCGAGATCAGCGTCGTCTTGCCCGCGCCGTTCGGTCCCAGCAGCGCAAAAATCTCGCCGCGCCGGATGCTCAGATCGACCGGCTGAAGAGCGGTGAACCCGCCCTTATAGGTTTTGGTCACGCCCTCGACGGACAGGATCGGGTCGGTCATGCGGCAGTCCCCCGTTGGAAGACCGCCGCCTTATCAACGGTTTCGCGCTTCGGCGACGGCCTTTTGCAATTGTTCGAGCGGCAACGCGCCCGACAGGATGCGGTTGCCGACGATCCAGCTCGGCGTGCCGGTCAGGCCCAGCCGCCCGGCCGCTTCCAGATTGCGGGCGATCTCGGCATCGGCCTGGGGCTGGAAGGCCGCCATCCTGCTCATGTCGACGCCCGCCTTGGCGGCGGCGGCGGCGATGGTCGCGTCGCTGACCGGACCCCCGGCATAGAGCGCGTCGTGGAAGGCCGCGAACTTGCCCTGCGATGCGGCGAGCAGGCTGGCGCGCGCCGCCGCACGGCTGGACGGCGCCAGGATCGGCAGCTCGCGATAGACGATGCGCAATTTGGGATCGGCCTGGGTCAGCTGCTTCAACAGCGGCAGGCTGGCCCGGCAATAGCCGCAATTATAGTCGTAGAACTCGACCAGCGTGACATCGCCCTTGGGATTGCCGGTATAGGCATTGCCGAACGGCTTGGTCAGGTCGCCGCCGATCGCCGCCACCGCCTTGCCCTGTTCGCGGTCCTGCAGGCGCTGCATCGCCTCCGGGATCACCTCGGGATGGTCGAGCAGATAGGCACGCACGCTGTCGCCCGAGGCGCCGCCCGGCGCGACCAGCGGAGCCAGGGCCAGCGCGGTGCCGCCACCGACCAGGCCGCCCAGGACCGCGACGGCGGCCAAGGTCTTCATGCCCATCAGCGGCGCTTCTTCTTGGAACTGGCGGCGGCGTCGGCAGAGGTCATGGCGATATCCTGCGCCCGAATCCATTCGGACGTATTGGGGGTGAGATTGGCCATCGCATAGCGTGCGCTCTGGATGGCGGTGCGGGTGTCGCCCATCATGCTCGCCCGCTCGGCGGTGGCGAGCGCGGCGCGGGGTTCGTCGCCCATCTGTTCATAGGCGGTGCCCAGCTGGACCCAGGCAAAGGGATTGTCCTCGTCCCGCTGGACCGCGACCTTCAGGACCTTCACCGCCTCGGGCAGGTTGCGCTTGTCCTCGGTGGCGATCAGCGCATGGCCGAAGGTCGTGGCGATCAGCGCATTCTGGCCCGACCCCATGGTCGCGGCACGTAAAGGCGCCAGCGCCTCCTGCGGCTTGCCCGATTCCAGCAGGATCTGGCCCTGGATTTCCTGGAAATACGGGTCCTTGGGATCCTTGGCGATCAGCGCCGTGGCCTCCGCCTCGGCTTTGTCGGGATAGGCGGCCTTGTGATAGGCATAGGCGCGGGCATAATGCGCATAGATCGACTGGTCGGTGTCGGGATATTTGCTCAGCGTCGTCTCGGGCGGCGAGACATAGCCGAACAGCTTGGCCTTCACCCGCAGGAAACGTTCCTGGAGCCTGGGATCGATCGGCGTGTTCCAGGCGGGCGATCCCTGAAGATCGGCAGTCAGCGACTGGATACGCGTCGCCGACAGCGGATGGGTCTGCGCGAACGGATCGATATTGGTATAGCCGTACCGATATTGCTGGTTTTGCAGTTTCTTGAAGAAGCTCAGCATCCCCTTGCCGGTGACGCCCGCCGTGGTCAGATAGCGCGCGCCCGCCGCGTCCGCCGCCGATTCCTGGTTGCGGCTGAAGGCGAGAACCTGGCCCATCGCGGCCTGCTGTCCCGCCGCGAGCACGCCCATGCCCGCCGCACCGCCGCCCATCGCAATGGTCGCCAGGCCCAGCACCATCGACAGAAGCTGCATCTTCATCGCGGGCTTCATCGCCTGTTCGCTCAGGATGACATGACCATCGGCGATATGGCCGAGTTCATGCGCGACGACGCCCTGCACCTCGTTCACATTGTCCGCCGCCTGAAGCAGCCCCGAATGGACATAGACGATCTGTCCGCCCGCGACGAAGGCGTTGATCGAGTCGTCGTTGATCAGGACGATCTTCACGTCGCGCGGAGAAAGCCCGGCAGCCTTGATCATCGGCGCGGACATGTCGGCGAACAGCGATTCGGTTTCCGCATCGCGCAGGATCGACTGCGCGGCGGCCGGCTGCGCCCAGATCAGGACCGTAACGGCGAAGGCGGCGATCAGACGCTTCATGCTTCCTCTATCGACGGGTCGGCCGTGGTAGACAACCGGGTTTGCGGCGGTGATAGTTATTGCCTCTGACACCGGGCGGCTGAACGCCCGGCGAACGAAAAGGGTGGCGCGGCTATGCTGATGATCGATACCGGACAGGTTTCCCCGATGCCCGCCTTGCCGTCCTGCGCCATTCCCGGCGCCCGGCCCGAAACCAAGCGCATGGCGGACCTGCCGACGCCGGTGCACGATGCGCTGCTCGCATCGGTCGGACAGCCGATCGCCGAGGCGGGGGCGCCGTTCAATGCCTCGGACGTGGTGCCGCCGAACGCCCCGCCGCGCGTGCGCTTCCTGCGCGCCTACCGCGTGCGCGACCTGTGGCTGGTCTGGGTCGAGAAGGGCGGCATCGGTCACGACTTCCGCCTGCTCGCCTTTCGCGATGCGGCGAAGGGGGCAAGCGTGGCTGTCCCCGTGCCGCATGGGGCTAGCCGCAAGCTGTGCACCGCGTCGCGGGCGATGGCGGGGAAGGGTTCACGCGACAATTATTCCTCCCCTGCAAGGGGAGGTGGCAGGCCGAAGGCCTGACGGAGGGGTGTCACCCCTATCGAGAGCGGGACACCCCTCCACCAGCTTCGCTGGTCCCCCTCCCCTTGCAGGGGAGGAATAGGAAAAAGCCCGCCTTCTTGCGAAGACGGGCTTTGCAAATCGACCGGCGTTACGCCTGTTCGGCTTCCTTGCGGGCGCGTTCCTCGTAGAAGTTGCGGACCACGTCCCACGCCTCTTCGGCGGTTTCGACATAGGTGAAGATGCCGAGATCGCGCTCGGACACCACGCCTTCCTCGACCAGCGCCTCGAAATTGACGACGCGTTCCCAAAAGGCGCGGCCGAACAGCAGGACGGGGATCGGCTGGATCTTGCCCGTCTGGATCAGGGTCAGCAGCTCGAACAGCTCGTCGAACGTGCCGAAGCCGCCCGGGAAGGCCGCCAGTGCGCGGGCGTGCAGCAGGAAGTGCATCTTGCGCAGCGCGAAATAGTGGAACTGAAGGCTCAGCGACGGCGTGACATAGGGGTTGGGCGCCTGCTCGTGCGGCAGGACGATGTTCAGGCCGACCGACTCGGCGCCGACGTCAGCCGCACCGCGATTGGCGGCTTCCATGATCGAAGGACCGCCGCCCGAGCAGACGACGAACTGGCGCATCCCGCGATCGTCGCGGGGCAGGCGGCTGGTGATCTGCGCCAGCTCGCGCGCGATGTCGTAGTATTTGCTCTTGGCGACGAGATTCTCGGCGATCTTGCGCGACTTGTCGTCATGCGCCAGCGTCAGCAGCGCCTCGGCCTTGGCGGGCTCGGGGATGCGCGCCGAGCCGTAGAAGACGAAGGTCGAGGCGATCTTGGCCTCCTCGAGCAGCAGCTGTGCCTTCAGCAGTTCCAGCTGGAAACGGACGGGGCGAAGGTCTTCGCGCAGCAGGAAGTCCATGTCCTGAAAGGCCAGCGTATAGGCGGGGCTTTCGGTCTGCGGCGTCGAGACGATCGTCTTGGCGCTCTCGGCGTCCTGGCTGGCATTGGGGAAGACGCGGTTCGGTACTTGGGTTTTATCGGTCATTTTGGGTGATGTAGGGTATCGCCGGTCCATGCGCTACCGGCAAAAATGTGCGGCATCATCCTCCAGATGCAGGTGGTTGCGATGCGCGGCGTTGTAATCCGGACTTAAAACCGTGCCGAAGCGCTTGCAGGCCGAGGCGCGGATGACCGTCCAGAACTGCCGCACCTGCGGATCGCTCGAATACCAGTCGTTCAGCAGGGTGATCCGCCGCCCGTCCTTCAGCACGAAACCGCCGACATCGACCGCATTGGCCAGCGCATGGCCCGAACGCCGGTCGCCGATCCGCTTGGTCCCGACGATGTTGCGACAGGCATAGGTGCCCATCCCCTCGACCTTGGCCAGCGGCGAGCCCAGGATCTGCCAGGCGGCGGGGGCGACGGCGTTGCGCACCCATCCGGCAAAGGCGCGCGCATTGCCGCATCGCATCGCGGTGACGCCGGTGACGGGCACGCCGATATCGGTCAGCTGCACCGCGCCGTAGAGACCGCAGCCGGGCCCCAGTTCCTTGTCGGGCAGGCGGCGATAATCGACGCCCTCGCGCCGCAGATCGGCCTCGCACTGCGCGGTTTCGCGGATCGGCGGGCGATAGGGTTCGGGGCGCGAGGCCTGCTGAACGGGCCGATCGGGACGCCCGCAGGCGGAGAGGAGCGCCGTCCCCAGGATCGGAACGACGAGAAACGGGGGGACGCGAACCATGCCGCCCCTTGCTCCCTTTGCCGCTGCCTTGGCCAGCCCCGATCAGCCATTCTGAGGCGTGTCTGCGACATGCGCTATTCTTCCCCTCCCCTGGATAGGGGAGAGGGTTAGCGAAGCTTGCCAGCTTGGCTGGCTAGCGCAGCTTGGGTGAGGGGTTGAGCGAGCCAAAGGCTCGCGCGCTGCGCGCCCACCCCTCACCCAGCTCCGACTAAGACTTCGCTCACGCAAAGCCTAAGTCTGCGCAACCCTCTCCCCTCTGCGAGGGGCGAGGGGAGAAAAGCCTCTGTCGACTCAGACGAGCGCGGCTGCCTTATCCTCGGCTGATACCGCAACCTCAGGCATGGTGATGCGCGATGCCTGTCGACGGCCCAGATCGATCAGCAACCGGCACGTCAGCAGCGCCAGCGGCGCATCGATGACGACGCGCACTACATTCGCCCCTAATATCGAAATCCGTTGATCCGGAATTTCTGCCGCCCCGAGGCACATGGCCGTCATGGTGCCGTAGATCGCCGCCATGACCCACAAGCCCCACCACAGGTTCAACCAGATCGGAACTGGTACCCATGCGGGAGCCTCTGGGTCGATAGTGGCGCCGCGCGTTTCCCGAATCCCCTCGAATGGCTTCCAGAGGGCTGCGATCGGCACGAAAAACCAACCGACATTCCAGCCCGGGCTGATCGTCATCGCAGAGTTCCACTGTTGGGCGTTACGATTGACGATATAGACCCAGCGAAAGAAAACGAGATGGTAGAACAAGGTGAGCAGGGCAAACTGATAGAGGGTCGATCCTTGCTCCGCGATCACCCGCTCCGCTGCTTCTGGTGTAACGGCCGCGCTATTCAAAACGCTGATCCGCCACAAATATAATGTCGTCTGGCCCAGGCTGCCGAGCAGCCAAAGACAGGTCAGCGCGACGGTCCACCGGGTCAAACGGCTCGGGTCCCTAAGCATTCGAAATTCCCCCATGGGTGGTTGCCCCTAGATGCAATGTTGCGTCACAACGATTGTGGTTGTCATCTTCGTTCGACATCGCTAGGGCCGTCGACGGGCCACGCGGTCCCAACGCCGCGCGTGCTCTCTGTGAGGAGAGTCTTAAATGACTGATGTGAATACCGCTGACGCCACTCTTGCGCCTGCGAAGCCCGCCACCAAACCGGCGCGTCCCTATTTCTCCAGCGGTCCCTGCGCCAAGCCTCCCGGTTGGGAAGCCGCCAAGCTCGCGACGGACAGCCTCGGCCGTTCGCATCGCTCGAAGATCGGCAAGCAGCGGCTGCAATATTGCATCGACCTGATGCGCGAGCTGCTCAAGCTCCCCGACACCCACCGCATCGGCATCGTCCCCGGCTCCGACACCGGCGCGTTCGAAATGGCGATGTGGACCATGCTGGGCGCGCGCCCCGTCACCACCCTCGCCTGGGAAAGCTTCGGCGAGGGCTGGGTGACCGACGCGGTCAAGCAGCTGAAGCTCGACCCCAATGTCCTGCGCGCCGATTACGGCCAGATCGCGGACCTGGATGCGGTCGACTGGTCGAACGACGTGCTCTTCACCTGGAACGGCACCACCAGCGGCGTGCGCGTGCCGAACGGCGACTGGATCGCCGACGACCGCGAAGGCCTGTCCTTTGCCGACGCGACCAGCGCGGTGTTCGCCTATGACCTGCCCTGGGACAAGATCGATGTCGCGACCTTCTCGTGGCAGAAGGTGCTGGGCGGCGAGGGTGCGCATGGCGTCCTGATCCTCGGGCCCCGCGCGGTCGAGCGTCTGGAGACCTACACCCCCGCCTGGCCGCTGCCCAAGGTGTTCCGCCTGGTGTCGAAGGGCAAGCTGGCCGAGGGCGTCTTTAAGGGCGAGACGATCAACACGCCGTCGATGCTGGCCGTCGAGGACGCGATCTTCGCGCTCGAATGGGGCAAGGGCCTTGGTGGCGCGGAGGCACTCATCAAGCGCTCGGACGCCAATGCGGCGGCCCTCAACAAGATCGTCGAGGAGCGCGACTGGCTCGGCCATCTCGCCGCCGATCCGGCGATCCGCTCGACCACCAGCGTCTGCCTGACGGTCGAGGGCGCGGACGAGGCGGTCATCAAGAAGATGGCCTCGCTGCTCGAAGCGGAAGGCGCGGCCTATGACGTGGCGGGTTACCGCGACGCCCCCGCTGGCCTGCGCATCTGGTGCGGCGCTACGGTCGAAACCGCCGATATCGAGGCGCTCGGCCCCTGGCTCGACTGGGCCTACGCGACCGCCAAGGCCTGACCTTTCAAAGCCCTCTCCCCATCGGGGAGAGGGTTGGGTGAGGGGCGATGCTGGGCTAATCGGCCAGTGTGTCGCCAAGCCCCAACCCCTCACCCCGACCCTCTCCCCAGGGGAGAGGGAGCATTGCTTCTCTGCGCCTACGCGCGCCCCAATTCCCCGGAGCTTTCCCCATGCCCAAAGTTCTCATCAGCGACAAAATGGACCCCAAGGCCGCCCAGATCTTCCGCGAGCGCGGGGTCGAGGTCGACGAAATCACCGGCAAGACGCCCGAAGAGCTGAAGGCGATCATCGGCGAATATGACGGTCTGGCGATCCGCAGCTCGACCAAGGTCACCAAGGAAATCCTCGAGCACGCGACGAACCTGAAGGTCGTCGGCCGCGCCGGGATCGGTGTCGACAATGTCGACATCCCCGCCGCCAGCGCCAAGGGCGTGGTGGTGATGAACACGCCGTTCGGCAACTCGATCACCACCGCCGAACACGCCATCGCTCTGATGTTCGCACTCGCCCGCCAGCTGCCCGAGGCCGATGCCTCGACCCAGGCCGGCAAGTGGGAGAAGAACCGCTTCATGGGCGTCGAGCTGACGTCCAAGACGCTGGGCCTGATCGGTGCGGGCAATATCGGCTCGATCGTCGCCGACCGCGCGCTGGGGCTTCGCATGAAGGTCGTCGCCTTCGACCCGTTCCTGACGCCCGAGCGCGCGCTGGAGATGGGCGTCGAGAAGGTGACGCTGGACGAGCTGCTCGCCCGCGCCGACTTCATCACGCTGCACACGCCGCTGACCGACCAGACCCGCAACATCCTGTCGGCCGAGAACCTCGCCAAGACCAAGAAGGGCGTGCGCATCATCAACTGCGCGCGCGGCGGCCTGATCGACGAGGACGCGCTGAAGGCAGGGCTCGATTCGGGTCATATCGGCGGCGCGGCGCTCGACGTGTTCAAGGTCGAACCGGCCAAGGAAAGCCCATTGTTCGGCACGCCCAACTTCATCTCGACCCCGCATCTGGGCGCGTCGACCACCGAAGCGCAGGTCAATGTCGCGATCCAGGTCGCCGAGCAGCTGGCCGATTTCCTGGTCTCGGGCGGCGTCACCAACGCGCTCAACATGCCCAGCCTGACCGCCGAGGAAGCGCCGAAGTTGAAGCCGTACATGGCGCTGGCCGAAAAGCTGGGCTCGCTGGTCGGCCAGCTGTCGCATGGCGCGGTCACGGGCATCGCGATCGAGGCGGAGGGGGCCGCCGCCGCGCTCAACCTCAAGCCGATCACGGGCGCCGTGCTGGCGGGCTTCATGCGCGTCCATTCGGACACGGTGAACATGGTCAACGCGCCGTTCCTCGCCAAGGAGCGTGGGCTCGACGTGCGCGAAGTGCGTCATGACCGCGAGGGCGATTACCACACGCTGGTCCGCGTGACGGTGACGACGGCGGACGGCGAGCGCTCGGTCGCGGGCACGCTGTTCGGCGATCAGGCTCCGCGCCTGGTCGAACTGTTCGGCATCAAGGTCGAGGCCGATCTCGCCGGGCCGATGTTGTACGTCGTCAACGAGGACGCGCCGGGCTTTATCGGCCGTCTCGGCACCACGTTGGGCGAGGCGGGCGTCAACATCGGCACCTTCCACCTCGGTCGCCGCTCGGCGGGCGGCGAGGCAGTGCTGCTGCTCTCGGTCGACGAGGCGGTGGATGCGGAGCTGCTGGGCAAGGTCAAGGCGCTGCCGGGCGTGAAGACCGCCATGGGGCTGGTGTTCTGATCTCGCCCTTATTGACGTGAAAGACGGGCTGGATACTCCTTGGGGTGTCCGGCCCTTTTTTCTGGTGTGCCATGCGTGATGTCAGGTCCTTTTTGCAGGCCGTATTGATCGGCGGCTTTGTCGGGGCCGCGCCGTTTCTGTGGTTCACTATTGGGTTGTCGACCTATGCATTCGATAAAAGCGATGGCGGCAGAGTGTCTGATTTCGCCCAGGCCTTATGGTTTGCCTTGCTACCTTTGACGATTTCGTGCGCGATTGTCCTTGCCGCCGCTATCATGATCGGCCTTCCTCTGACGTGGTTCCTAAGGCGCAGAGGTTATGCCAGCGGCGGCGTCTATATCGTGTCAGGTGCTTGGACAGGATTGTTGATTTCCATCGTCGCGCTTTTATTGGCTGGCATTTCGGACGCATACTGGTTCGCTCTTCTGGGGGCGTTCAGCGGCGCAGCGACGAGCGGGAGCTGGTCACGCTCGATGCGCCGTTTGGAACTTAGTAGTAACATACCTGCTGACACTAAAAGCCCTCTCCCCGCTGGGGAGAGGGTTGGGTGAGGGGCGGGGGCTGGGCCGCCACGTTTCGCCTGGCCCCAGCCCCTCACCCCGACCCTCTCCCCAGTGGGGAGAGGGAGTGGTATGCTTTTTGAAACAGGGGGCTGCCATCTTATGCAGACTGATCCGGTACTCCGCGATCGCGCCCGCGCCATGCGTCGGGAGATGACCGAGCCCGAAAAACGCCTCTGGCTGATCCTGCGCGACCGTCGCTTCCACGGCATCAAATTCTCCCGCCAGGTCGCGATCGGCCCCTATATCGCCGACTTCGCCGCGCGGTCCCACAAGCTGGTCATAGAGGTTGACGGCGATACGCATAACGACCAATCACGCGACGCCCACCGTACCACCTGGCTCCAAGGCCGAGGCTATGCGGTGATCCGCTTCCAAAACGCGGATGTCATGACCAACCCCGACGGCGTGGCGCACACGCTGATGAACAGGCTTATCCGATGACCGCGCTCCTTCCCGAAGGCTATCACGACCGTCTTCCCCCCTATGCCGATGCCGCCGCCTCGGTCGAGGCGCGGGTGCTGGAGGCGGCGCGGCTGCATGGCTATGAGCGCGCCGATCCGCCGTCGATCGAGTTTGCCGAGGCGCTGGGCTCGCGGCTGAAGGCGGGTGGCTTGCATGACGCGGTGCGCTTCGTCGATCCGGTGTCGCAGCGGACGCTGGCGATCCGGCCCGACCTGACCGCGCAGGTGGCGCGCATCGCCGCCACCCGCATGGGCCATCACCCGCGCCCGGTGCGTCTGTCCTATGCGGGCACGGTCGTCCGCCTGCGCGGCTCCGAACTGGCGCCCGCGCGTGAGTGGCGGCAGATCGGGGCGGAGCTGATCGGCCTCGACTCGACCGCCGCCGCCACCGAGGTGGTGCGCGTGGCGGTCGAGGCTCTGGTCGCCGCAGGCACGACGGGCATTTCGATCGACTTCACGCTGCCCGATCTGGTCGACCTGCTGGCCGCCGGGCCGCTGCCGGTCGCTGCCGATCAGGTGGCAGCGTTGCGCGATCGGCTGGACGCCAAGGATGCGGGCGGGGTCGCGGCGATTGCGCCCGACTATCTGCCGCTGGTCGAGGCCGCCGGGCCGTTCGCGACGGCGATGGAGCGGCTGCGCGCGTTTGACACCCAGGGGGTGCTTGCCAGCCGCCTCGATGCGCTGGAGGCGATTGCGGCGGCGCTGGGCGAGGGCGTGTCGATGACGCTCGACCCGACCGAGCGCCATGGTTTCGAGTTTCAGAGCTGGCTGGGCTTCTCGCTGTTCGTCGCTGGCCCTCCGCGTGAGGTCGGGCGCGGCGGCACCTATACGATCTTCCATGAGGACGGCGCGGAGGAGAAGGCCACCGGTTTCTCACTCTATGCCGATGCCATCGTCGCCACCGCGCCGCCGACCGAGCGGCGGCGGCTGTTCCTGCCCTTCGGCACCGCGCCTGAAACGGGCGCCTTGCTCCGGGCGCAGGGCTGGGTGACGGTGCAGGCGCTGGAGGAAGGCGACACGCCCGAAGCACAGCTTTGCACCCATATCCTCGACAACGGCCAGCCGACCGCCATCGCCGGTTGACATAGGGGGCCGCGTCCCGCTAGGCGCGCCCCGCACATTATTGGAAACCCCCATCCGCCGAGTCCTGTCGAAGGGCGCATGGGGTCCGTCCGGCAGGCGGAGCATAGCATCCATGGCAAATGTAGCAGTCATCGGCGCGCAATGGGGCGACGAAGGCAAGGGCAAGATCGTCGACTGGCTGGCCGAGCGCGCCGACATGGTCGTCCGCTTTCAGGGCGGGCATAATGCCGGTCATACGCTGGTCGTCGGCGAGAATGTCTACAAGCTGTCGCTGCTTCCCTCGGGCATCGTTCGCGGCACCCCCAGCGTCATCGGCAACGGCGTCGTCCTCGACCCCTGGGCGCTGAAGGCCGAGATCGAGCGTCTGGCCGAGCAGGGCGTCCATGCCTCGCCCGAGACGCTGCGCGTCGCCGACAACTGCCCGCTGATCCTGCCGATCCACCGCGACTTGGACGGTCTGCGCGAAGACGCCAGCGGCGCGGGCAAGATCGGCACGACGCGGCGCGGTATCGGCCCGGCATACGAGGACAAGGTCGGCCGTCGCGCGATCCGCGTGTGCGACCTGGCGCATTTGGACGACCTCGGTCCGCAGCTCGATCGCCTGTGCGCGCATCACGACGCGCTGCGCGCCGGGTTCGGCGAGCCGCCGGTCGATCGCGAGCGGCTGCTGGCCGATCTGCGCGAGATCGCGGCCTTCGTCCTGCCCTTTGCCAAGCCGGTGTGGCGCGATCTCAACGAGGCGCGCAGCGGCGGCAAGCGTATCCTGTTCGAGGGTGCGCAGGGCGTGCTGCTCGACATCGACCATGGCACCTATCCCTTCGTCACCTCGTCCAACACCATCGCGGGTGCGGCGGCGGGTGGTTCGGGCCTGGGGCCGTCGGGCGTCGGCTTCGTGCTGGGCATCGCCAAGGCGTACACCACCCGCGTCGGCTCGGGCCCGTTCCCGACCGAGCTGGAGGACGAGACGGGCCAGCGCCTGGGCGAGCGTGGACATGAGTTCGGCACCGTCACCGGCCGCAAGCGCCGCTGCGGCTGGTTCGACTCGGTGCTGGTGCGCCAGTCGGCAGCGGTCGGCGGGATCACCGGCATCGCGCTGACCAAGATCGACGTGCTCGACGGGTTCGACGAGGTGAAGATCTGCGTCGGCTACAAGCTGGGCGACGAGACGCTCGACTATTATCCGACCCATGCGGCGGATCAGGCCAAGGTCGTCCCCGTCTATGAGACGATGGAAGGCTGGCAGGAGTCGACGGCGGGTGCGCGGAGCTGGGCCGATCTGCCCGCCCAGGCCATCAAGTACATCCGCCGGATCGAGGAGCTGATCCGCTGCCCCGTGGCGCTCGTGTCGACCAGCCCGGAGCGCGAGGACACGATCCTGGTTCGCGATCCCTTCGCGGATTGATCCTGGAGGCCCCGGCGGAAGTCGGGGCCTTTTTTTTGGCAGGTTTCCCTTGCCCCGGAACACAGCAAAAGGCCCGGCCGCTTGCGCGACCGGGCCCTTGTCGTAGTGACGAACCTGAAAGGGATTACATGCCGCCGCTGCTGCCCGGCGGCGTGGTGGTCCCACCGCTGGTGCCGGTGCCGACCTGGCCGCTGGTGGTCGCATCGGCGCCCAGTGTGCCGCCGTTTACCGAGCCGCTGCCGCTCATGGTCGACGATCCGGTCGCATCCGGCAGGGTCGAGGGGGTGTTGACCGTGCTGTCCGGCGTGGTCGTCCGGCTGCGGCTCTTGCCGCGCGTCGTCGAGCGGGTGGTGGTGCCGGGCGTCGTGCTCATCGTGTCACCGGGCTGGCCCATGGTCTGGCCCGGCATGGTCTGACCCGGCATCGACTGGCCCGGTGCGGTGGTCTGTCCCGACATCCCGCCGGTCGTGCCGCCCGACACCTGGGCGAAGCCCGCGGCGGGGATCACAAGCGCGGCGGCGGCGATTACATGCATGTAACGCATCGATTCTCTCCTGCTTTATTCTCGCAATGGTTAACGAGGCAGGAGAACGTCCGTTCCTTTAGTTAACCACATTGGCCGCGATGAAGCAACGCCTGATCGGCTAAAACCAGGGCGACCATCGCCTCGACCACGGGAACGCCGCGAATGCCGACACAGGGATCGTGACGGCCCTTGGTGGCGATCTGCGTCTCTTCGCCGGTGCGGGTGATGGTGTCGACGGGGGTCAGGATCGAACTGGTCGGCTTGAACGCGACGCGCATCGTGACGGGCTGGCCGGTGGCGATGCCGCCCGCGATGCCGCCCGCATGATTGGCCAGGAAGCGCGGGCCACCATTGCCGGCGCGCATCGGATCGGCATTCTGCTCACCGGTCAGCGCAGCGGCGGCGAACCCGTCGCCGATCTCGAAACCCTTGACCGCATTGATGCTCATGCAGGCGGAGGCGAGTTCGCTGTCCAGCTTGGCATAAAGCGGCGCGCCCCAGCCTGCTGGAACGCCGGTCGCCTCGCACGCCACGACCGCGCCGACCGAGGAGCCGGACTTGCGCGCGCCGTCGACGATCGCTTCCCAGCGTTCGGCGGCCGCCGCATCGGGGCAGAAAAAGGGGTTGGCGTCGATCTGCGCATCGTCGAACGCGTCGTAATCGATCCGGTCGCCGCCGATCGACTCGACCCAGGCGCGAATCCTCACCTGAGGGATCACCGCACGCGCGACCGCGCCGGCCGCGACCCGCGCCGCCGTCTCGCGCGCCGAGGAACGCCCGCCGCCGCGATAGTCGCGAAAGCCGTACTTCGCGTCATAGGCATAATCGGCATGGCCGGGGCGATAGGCGAGCGCGACGTTGCCGTAATCCTTGGACCGCTGGTCGACATTCTCGATCATCAGGCTGATCGGGGTGCCGGTGGTTTTGCCCTCGAACACGCCGGACAGGATGCGGACCTGATCCGGCTCGCGGCGTTGCGTCGTGAAGCGGCTGGTGCCGGGGCGGCGCTTGTCGAGCCAGGGCTGGATGTCCTCTTCGGACAGGGCGATCCCCGGCGGGCACCCGTCGACCACCGCGCCCAGCGCCGGGCCATGGCTCTCGCCCCAGGTGGTGAAGCGGAACAGGCGGCCGAAACTGTTGAAGCTCACGCAGCATCTCCCAGCCGGGCAAAGGCCGGCGCATGTGTGGCGGCCCCGCGCACGCCGCAGGGGATCAGGCCGCCCTGCAGCGGGGCGGCCAGGAAATAGTCGCCCGCATAGGGGCTGTCGAAACCGCTCGCGACATCGGCGGCGAAACCGAAGCGGCCGTAGAAAGCGGGATCGCCCAGCGCGAAGCACAGGACGACGCCTTCCTTCTCCAGCCGTTCCAGCCCGGCGGCGACCAGCGCCTCGCCGACGCCCTGCTGCCGCCAGTCTCGCGCGACCGCGATGGGGGCGAGTGCGACCGAATTGATCGACTTGCCGCCGATCTCGACGGCCATCCGGCTGAAGGCGATCGCGCCGATCAGGCCGTCCGTGGCCTCGTCGATCGCGACCAGCATCAGCACCATGTCGCCCTCCACGCACAGGTCGCGGACCAAGGCGGCTTCGGCGGGGGCGGGGAAGCTGGCGACGAGCAGCGCGTCGAGCGCGGCGACGTCCTGCCCTTGGGCCGGGCGGATGGTGATGGCGGCGGTGGGCTGGTCGGACATGACTTGGTCTTTAGCGTCGCCGGGGCGCAAGGCGCGATAGATAATGTTGGCCGCCCATTCCTCCCCTGTAAGGGGAGGTGGCAGGCCGCAGGCCTGACGGAGGGGTGTCGGCATTCGCGATGGCGGGCTGTCCTCGCCACCGCCCATGCCCCTCCACCATGCTCCGCATGGTCCCCCTCCCCAAGCGGAGCTTGGGGAGGATTGGGGTTACGCCAGCGCGATGTCCGGTGCGTCTTCGGCCTTCATGCCGATGACATTATACCCGGCGTCGACATGGTGTATCTCGCCCGTCACGCCCGAGGACAGGTCGGACAGCATGTACAGGCCCGCACCGCCGACATCCTCGATGGTCACGGTGCGGCGCAGCGGCGCGTTCAGCTCGTTCCACTTCAGGATATAGTTGAAGTCGCCGATGCCGCGCGCGGCCAGCGTCTGGATCGGACCCGCCGAGATGGCATTGATGCGGATATTCTCCGGGCCGAGGTCGACCGCGAGATACTTCACGCTGGTCTCCAGCGCCGCCTTGGCCACGCCCATGACGTTGTAATGCGGGATGACCTTTTCCGCGCCATAATAGGTCAGCGTCAGGATCGAGCCGCCCTCGGGCATCATCGTCCGCGCGCGCTGGGCGACGGCGACCAGCGAATAGGCCGAGATGTTCATGGTCATCAGGAAATTGTCGAGCGTGGTGTCGTAATATTTTCCACGCAACTGCGACTTGTCCGAAAAGCCGATGGCATGAACCACGAAGTCGATCGTCGGCCACTCGGCCTTCAGATCGGCGAACAGCTTGTCGAGCGACTCCATCTCGGACACGTCGCAATCGAACAGGCGCGCCACGCCCAGCTGTTCGGCCAACGGGCGGACCCGCTTTTCCATCGCCGCGCCCTGATACGAAAAGGCGAGCTCCGCGCCCGCCTCCGAAAGCTGCTTGGCGATGCCCCAGGCCAGCGATTTGTCATTGGCCAGGCCCATGATGAGCCCCCGCTTGCCTGCCATCAATCCGTTCACGCCGTTACCGCTCCTGCCGGTTCACTTCCATCAATCCCCCTCTCTAGCGCCGGTTCGGGGGGTTCCGCCAGTGCCGCGTTCAAATGCGCGCCGAAAACCAGCCCCAGGCCGATCAGATAGAAGAACAGCAGCATCACGACGACGCCCGCCAGGCTGCCATAGGTCAGGTCATAGCCACCCAGCTTGGACAGCACCCAAGGCAGCAGCGCGGTCATGCTGACCCACCAGGCGGCGGTGAACAAAGCCCCCGGCCATTTCGGGCAATCGCTCTCGCGATATTTGCCGGGCGTGACCGAGTAGAAGAGCAGGTAGAGCGCCCCGAACATGACCGCGCCGGGGATGAGCCGCGACAGCCCGACCCAGCCGGCCACGTCCTGCGAAAAGGGGACGAGGCGATAGATGAACTGCTCCGCCGCCGTCAGGATACCGGCCGCCAGGAACGACAACAGCGCGACGACGACCGAGGCGATCATCACCAGCGTGGAGGACAGCCGCGATTTCCAGAAGGCTGCCGTCGCCTTTACGCCATAGGCGCGGTGGAAGATGTCGCGGATCGTCTCGATGAACCCGCCGACCGTCCATAGGCCGACCAGCCCGCCCAGCCACAACAGCGATCCGGTCCGTGCCGCCAGCACGTCGGAGATGGGCTTGCGCAACAGCTCGCTGACATCGGGGGGCAGGACGTGGAGGAAGCTCTCCACCGCATGCTGCGTCTCGTTGCTCTGCCCGAACAGCGACAGCAGCGCGGCGGTGGTGATGAAGAAGGGGAACAGCGTCATCAACGCCAGATAGGCGAGGTTCCCGGCGTGGATGAACCCGTCGTTGAACACGCCCAGGCTCGTTCGCTTCAGGATTTCAAAAGCATAGGAGCCGGGC
Organism: Sphingomonas sp. Xoc002; assembly: GCF_050408055.1. NCBI lineage: Bacteria > Pseudomonadati > Pseudomonadota > Alphaproteobacteria > Sphingomonadales > Sphingomonadaceae > Sphingomonas > Sphingomonas sp. Xoc002. The sequence continues at coordinate 517,100 of NZ_CP191175.1, forward strand.
CGGACCTTGGCGATCTGCCGGTCCAGCCGCTGGCGAGCCCTGCCGGGATGGTGCGCGCGTTCTTCTGGAGTCAGGCCGTTCACATCGCTCATGGAACGATCAGACGCCCATGGCGGCCCTCGGGTTCCTGCCGTCGGTCCATTCCGCCGCAAACTGTTGCAGCGCGGCATCATCGGCGGGGATGTCGATCATCAGCGTGATCAGCTGGTCGCCGCGCCCGCCATCCTTCTTGTGAAAGCCCTTGCCCTTCAGGCGCAGCGTCTTGCCCGAACTGGTGCCCTTGGGCACGGTCAGCATCACCGGACGCTCGACCGTCGGCGCCTTCACCTGGCCGCCCAGCACCGCCTCGGCCAACGAGATGGGCAGGTCCAGCCGGACATCGTCGCCGTCGCGGGTGAAGAAGGCGTGGGGCACGACCTCGATCGTGATGATCGCGTCGCCGGGACCGCCGGGGCCTTGCTCGCCCTTGCCGCCAAGACGCATCTGGGTGCCGCTCTCGACCCCGGCGGGCAGTTTCAGGTCGATGGTCTTGCCATCGGCCAGCGTGATCCGCTGCGGGCTGAGCGTGGCGGCGTCGACAAAGGGAACGCGCAGGGCATAGGCGCTGTTCGCGCCCTTGGCGGCCGAACGGCCCCGTCCGCCGAACCCGCCAAAGCCGCCCGAAAAACCGCCGCGCCCGGCACCGCTGAACATCCCCTCGAAGATATCCGACATGTCGGCGCCCTCGCCGCCGAAATCGAATTGCTGGCGAAAGCCGCCCCCGGCTCCACCAGCGCCGCCCGCACCCGGGCGCGGACCGCCGCCGAAACCGCCGGGGCCGCCGCTATAGCCGAAGGGCGAGGTGGGGTTGCCGTCGCCGTCGATCTCGCCCCGGTCGAACCGGGCGCGCTTGTCCTTGTCGTTCAGCAGATCATAGGCGTTGGTGACCTGGCTGAACTTCTCGGCCGCTTTCGGATTGTCCTTGTTGCGGTCGGGATGCAGTTCCTTCGCCAGCTTGCGATAGGCTTTCTTGATATCGGCTTCGCTGGCCATGCGGCTCACGCCCAGCGTCTGATATGGATCGGCCACTCTGTTCCCCGTTGGCAGTGTATTACCTTCTCATGTGGGGGAGTCCGTGCCGGAGCGCAATCCGTTCCCCATGCGTTGAGCCGTCGGAAGGAGACGGATCATGACCGAACCGATGCAGGCCGTTGGCAAGGACGGAAAAAAGGGCGCGCCGGACGGCGTTTCGGATGCGCCGGGCAAACATGGCGGCGAGAGCCAGGGCGGCGGTTACGAAGGCGTGCCCGAGCGCGAAGGCGATTTCCATGGCGGCCAGAGCGGCGCGGCCTATCACGGCAAGGGCGGGCATCCGGACCCGGACAAGGACAATCCCAATGCGGTGACGGAAGAGGGCTGATCTTCCGTCCGTTCAGCCTGGGCGAAGCCGAAGGCCCCGGGAAAAGGCTCGCGGCAGGGTGCAGACCATGCACCTCGGCTTCGCTCGGTGCGAACGGAGGGAGGATCGAGGCGGGGAGGGCTGGCCTAGGCCGCCACCATTTCCTCCAACGGCGCGACGTCGACACTGACGTCCATCTTCTGCGCTCCCGAGCCTAGGACGACGCCATCGACCGGCGCGATTTCGGCATAGTCGCGGCCGACCGCGACGATGATGTGGTCGCCCGCCATCCAGGTGCCGTTGGTCGGATCGACCCCGACCCAGCCATGCTCCGGCCCGCCCCAAATCAGCACCCAGGCATGGGTCGCGTCCGCGCCGACCAGCCGCGCCTGGCCGGGCGGCGGCAGCGTGCGGATATAGCCCGAGGCATAGGCCGCCGGGATGCCCGCTGCGCGTAAGCCCGTGATCATGATCTGCGCAAAGTCCTGGCAGACGCCGCGCCGCTGGCGGAACGCCTCGGCCGGGGGCGTGTCGACCAAAGTGGCGGCGGGGTCGAAGGCGAATTCGCGCTGGATGCGGTTGGCGAGCGCGAATCCGGCTTCCAGCGCGCCGCGTTCCGGCGACAGGTCCGGCGCGCACCATTCGGCAATGGCGGGGTCGAGCGGGATCAGCGGCGAGGGGAAGATGTAATTGGCCGGGCTCGCCGCCGACAGGTCGCGGCTGCTTCGGGCGAGCGCGGAGACTTCGGCCAGTGTCGGATCATTCGGGGACGGCATCGGCACCGGACGATCGACGACCATGCGCGCGCGGCTCTCGATGGTCAGGCTGCGCACCGGCCGGTCGACGACCAGCCGGGTGACATGCGCCAGCCCCGCCTCGGCATGGGCGGCGCGGGTGCGGCCGACCGGCTCGACGATCAGGTCGTAAGACTCCAGCGTCTGGCCGGGCCAGTCGATCGGCTTCAGCCGCAGATTGCAGCGCGCATATTTGACCTGCGCGCCGTAATCGAAGCGGGTGATGTGGCGGATGTCGTAGATCATGCCCCGTCTCTCATGCCAGGGTAAGTCCCCCGGCGCGCAACGGCTCCGCGCCTTGCAGGAAATAGCGGCGCGCGATCGCTTCCGACAGCAGGCCCAGCCGCCGCTCGACATCGCCCAGCGTATCGGCGTCGAGCGTGCGGGCGTCCGCCGTTTCCAACGCGGCGCGGATGGCGATGGCCTGGGCCTGTTGCGGTTCGGCCATGTCATCGTCGGACAGGACGGGCAGGCGCGACAGGCAGTCGGCGATGCGCGCGGTCTGATAGGCGAGCGCGCGCGGGTTGTTGGGATCGAGCGCGACCAGATCGACCACCGCGACGCGCGCCAGGCCGGTCGGATAACGCTGGCGATAGCTGATCTGGCTGTTGGCGAGGTCGAGCAGGGTGGACAGGTCGTCCGCCGACGCGCCCGCCATGCCGAACAGTCGAGTCGCGCGCGCCACCGCCACGGCCCGCTCGACGCGGCGACCGAGATCGTGGAAGCGCCAGGCGGTCGTGCGCACCATATGCTCGGCCGACAGTCCGGCGATCGCGGCATAGCGGCGTTGCAGCGATCCTGCCCGGTCGAGCATCCCGGCATGGCTGGGGAAGGGGGCTTCCAGCAGTCGCACCATGTCGGCGGACAGGCGGTCGCGCGATCCTTCGCTGATCCCGCGCGCCAGCCGGTTGATGCGGGCGACCGAATGAAAGCCCTCATCCTCCATCGCGGTGCGCGCGAACTGGGTGAGCGCGGCGCGGTGCAGGCTGTCGGGATGCGGGGCCGCGCCGCCGCCGGTGATGAGGCCGACCAGCCGCCCGACCGTACGCGGGTCGAGCGCGGCGCCGCCATCGACGTCGATCGAATTGCCCAGCATCACGCGGATCGCGGCGAGCAGCGCTTCGCCCCGCTCCAGATAGCGGCCCAGCCAGTAGAAATTGTCCGCCACCCGGCTGGGCAACGTCCCCGGATTGCGCCGGACATGCAGCGAATCGGGGTCGGCGAGCAGCGATATCGGCGTCACCGGCTCCGGCCCATGGATGCAGACATCGGCGGACCACAGCCCTTCGCCGATCATCGCCGCGGTCGCCTCGGGATGGTCGCCGATTCGGCCGAAGCCGCCGGGCATGACGGTCCACCGCCCCTCGCCGTCGCGTGCGGCAAAGACGCGCAAGGTGAAGGGGCGCGGCTCCAGCCGGTCGCCGATGACCACGGGCATGGTCGACAGGCGCACCATCTCCTGCCCGACATAATCCTGCGGCCGTTTCGCCATGTCGGTGAGCAGCGTGGCGCGCTCCTCGGCCGACAGGCTCGCGCCCGTGCGAGCTCCATCGGGCAGGCCCAGCGGGCGGGGGCCGAAGGCGGGGGCGATCAGCAGCGTATCAAGATGCTCGGCGACATGCGCGGCCTGGCGCGGCCCACCGCACCACCAGGTCGCGATATTGGGCAGCATCAGCGGCACACCCGCCAGAGCCTGTGCCAGCGCGGGCAGGAAGGCGGAGACGGCGGGGCTTTCCAGCACCCCCGCGCCGGGGGCGTTGGCGATCACCACCTGCCCCTCGACATAGGCGTCGATCAGGCCGGGCACGCCGATCTGCGAATGGCTGTCGAACGCCAGCGGGTCGAGCAGCCGGGGATCGAGCCGCCGCCACAGCGCGTCGATCCGCTTCAGCCCCGCGACGGTGCGGACATAGACCTGCCCCTCGATCGCGGCGAGGTCCGCGCCCTCGACCAGCAACAGGCCGAGATAGCGGGCGAGATGCGCCTGTTCCGGGTAGCTCGGGTTGAACCGGCCCGGCGTCAGCAGGCCGATGCGTGGATCGGTGCGGCGGCATTGGGCGGCGAGACCGGCGCGGAAGGCGGCGAAGAAGGGCGCGTGCCGCTGCACGTTCAGCCGGTTCTGCAGGCCGCCCAGCGTCCGGCTGACCGCCAGCCGGTTCTCCAGCGCATAGCCCGCCCCCGCCGGGTTGCGCAGATGATCGGCCAGCACGCGCCACTCGCCGTCCGGCCCGCGCGCCAGGTCGAAGGCGACGAAGCTCAGATGATGGCCGCCGGACGGGCGCACCCCGACCATCGGGCGCAGGAAATAGGGGCTGCCGGTCGCCAGCGCTGCGGGGATGAGGCCTTCCGCCACCAGCCGACCGGGGCCGTAGAGATCGGCGAGGATCGTCTCCAGCAGCGCGGCCCGCTGGATCACCCCCGCCTCGATCCCCGCCCATTCTCGTGTGTCGATCAGCAAGGGGACGGGCGAGACGGGCCAGGGCCGCTCGTCAGTTTCGCCGATGATGCGAAAGCCGGTGCCGATATCGGCGGCGTGGCGCTGCACCCGCTCGCGCGCATGGGCCAGGTTGCTGGCGACGGCGGCCAGTTCCTCCAGCATGGCGGGCCAGGCCGGGTCGTGGGAACCCGCCAGCACGTCCGCGCCGGGGGCGGCCGCGCGATAGGCGTCGATCCAGGCGGCGGCCTGCGCGGGGCTATCCTCCGAGGGGTCCATCGGCGGGGAAAATCGCCGGATCGGCCCAAGGTTGCAACAGGCGATTAGAGATCGGGCAGGATTTGATCCGCCACACCCCAGCCGCGCAACGCCGCGCTGCCCGCGCGCGTCGCCAGTTCCCCGGCATCGCGGATCGTCCAGCGCGCCGCCGTGTCGATGCCGTCCAGCTCGCGCCACGCCACCGGGGCCGCGACCGGCGCGCCCGATCTTGCCCGCGCCGAATAGGGCATGACGGCGGTCGCCCCGCGCTGGTTGCGCAGCCAGTCGATGAAGATGCGGCCCTTGCGCCTGGCCTTGGTCGCCACCGCGACGAAGCGGTCGGGGTCGCTCTTCGCCAGCGCCTTGGCGAAGCGTTCGGCGAAATCCGACACGGCGGGCCATTCGGCGTCCGGGGTCAGCGGCACGACGACATGCACGCCCTTGCCGCCCGACAGCATGGCAAAGCTGGTCAGGCCCAGTTCGGCGAGCTGGTCATGGATATGCGCGGCGGCGCGCTTCACATCGCCGAAGGTCACGGACGGGTCGGGGTCGAGGTCGAAGATCATCCGGTCGGGCTGTTCCAGCGTGGCGATGGAGGAGCCCCAGCCGTGAAACTCGATCGAGCCCATCTGGATACAGGCGCGCAGGCCCTCCGCATCCTCGACATAGAGATAGGGTTCGGTGCCGCCGTCCTTTTCCCGGATCGGCACCGAGTGGACATGCGGCCCGAAACTGCCCGCGTCATGCTTCTGGAAGAAACACGCCCGCGCCCGCCCTTGCGGACAGCGGACCAGGCTGACCGGCCGGCGCGCGACCCAGGGCAGCATCAGCGGGGCCACCGCCGCGACATAATCGGCGAGATCGCCCTTGGTCAGGTCGCCGTCGGGGAAGATCACCCGATCCGGATGGGTGATGGCGATGTCGCTCTCTTGGGCCGAAGGCGCGGGGGCGGGGCGTTCCTCGACCACCTGATCGGCGGGCTTGTCCTCGCGAAGGCCGATGAAGCTGGGATGGCGGAGCAGGCCGTCGGGCGTCGTCTCGGTAAAGGCGATCTCGGCGACCAGATCGGGGCGCACCCATTTCGCGCCGCGTACCATCGCGCGCGGCGCCTCGACGGGGGCGGTCTTGCGGGTGCGGGCGTCGAGCAACGTGCGCAACTCGGCCATGCGGTCTTGCGTAAAGCCGGTACCGACCTTGCCGACATAGGCCAGCTTGCCGTCGCGGTTCACGCCCAGCAGCAGCGACTTCAATCCCCGCCGCGCCTTGTCGGACGGCAGCCAGCCGACGATCACGAACTCCTGCCGCTTCAGGCATTTGATCTTCAGCCAGTCGCGGCTGCGCGCGTCGGGATAACGGCTGTCGGCGCGTTTGGAGACGACGCCCTCCAGCCCCTCGGCACACAGCGTGTCGAACAGCGCCTCGCCCGAGCCGGTGACGTGTTCGGCGAACTGGATAACCTCGTCGCCCTTGGGCACGATGCCGCGCAGCCGTTTCTTGCGCTGGACCAGCGGCAGGCCGGTCACATCCTCGCCGTCCAGCGACAGCAGATCGAAGGCGAACAGGCTCATCGGCTTGGTCGTGCCGATCGCATCCTTCAGCGTCGAGAAGTCCGGCCGTCCGTCCTTGAACGCGACGATCTCTCCGTCGATCAGCGCGCTGGTGACGGGCAGGTCGGCGGCGGCCGCGACGATGCCGGGGAATTTTGCGCTCCAGTCCAGCCCGCTGCGGGTGAAGACCCGCGCCTTTCCCCCGCCGACCGCGATCAGCGCGCGGTAGCCGTCATATTTGATCTCATGCAGCCAGCCATTTCCGGCCGGGACCTGATCGACCAAAGTGCAGAGCGCCGGGGGGCGAAATTCGGGCATCGTGCCCGCTTTCGCCTTGGCCTTCGTTTTCGCACTGCCCGGCCGCGCCTTCGATGTGTTGGTCGACTTTGGCTTCGCCGCTTTCCCTTCGGCGATCTGCGCCATGGTCCGTCCGGTCGACACGCTGGTCAGCGCCTGATCGGTCAGCGTGTCGGTGCCCCCGGCCTGGGCGTCGGCGACCTTGCGCAGCAGCCAGTTCTCGCGCTTCTCCTTGCCCCTGGGCTTCATGCGGACGAGCAGCCACTCGCCTTTCATCCGCTCGCCATCGAGGATGAAGTGGAGATGCCCGTCCTCCAGATCCTTCGCGCTCTTGCCCGCGACCGGCGACCAGGTGCCGCGATCCCACAGCATCACCGTGCCGCCGCCATATTCGCCCGCCGGGATGGTCCCCTCGAAGGTTGCATAGGATAGCGGATGATCCTCGGTCCGCACCGCCAGCCGCTTTTCGTCGGGGTCCAGGCTCGGGCCGCGCGTCACCGCCCAGCTTTTGAGCACCCCGTCCACCTCCAGCCGGAAGTCCCAGTGGAGCCGGGTCGCGTCATGCTTCTGCACGATGAAGCTGTTGCCCTTGCCCGGCGCCAGCGTCCCCGCCGGTTCGGCGGTGCGGGTGAAGTCGCGCTTGGCGTTATAGCGTTCGAGCGGATCAGCCATGTTTGCGCGCCGGGGCTTTGCGGGTGGTCTTTTTCGCAGGCGTCTTGCGGGTCGTCTTGGCCGGAGCCTTGCGGGATCGGCTGCGCGTCTCGCCCGTCTCCATCGACTGTTTGAGTGCCGCCATCAGGTCGGCGACATTGCCGCCCGACTTCGCAGGCGCGTCATCCTCGTCCTCAATGACCTTCTTGCCCTTGCCCTTGCGCTTGCGTTCGATCAGGCGGTGCAGCGCCTCGACATAATGGTCGTGGAATTGCTTGGGGTCGAAGGGGCCGGACTTTTTCTCGATCAACGCCTCGGCCAGATCGAGCAGCTCGGCATCGGGCTTGGCATCGCCGATATCGCTGAAATAGCTTTGCGCCTTGTTCACCTCATCGGCGTAGCGCAGCGTCTCCAGGATCAGCCCGCGCCCGCATGGCCGCAGGCTGACGATATATTCGCGCCCCCGCAGCGCCAGCTGACCCAGCCCGACCTTGCCGGTCCGCTTCAACGCCTCGCGCAGGACGATAAAGGCTTCCTCGGCCAGATCGTCGGCGGGCACGACGAAATAGGGGCGCTCATAGTAAAGGACGTTGATCTCGCCCGCATCGACGAAGCGGGTCAGCTCCAGCGTCTTCTTCGACTCCAGCTTGACCGCGTCGATCTCGTCCTGGTCGAGCAGGACGTAATCCCCCTTGGCGACCTGATAGCCCTTCACGATCTCGTCGGTGTCGACCGGGCCGATGTCGTTCACGACCTTTTCGTAATGGATCGGTTTGCCGCTGGGTTCGTGGATCTGCTTGAACTGGATGGTCGCGCCGCTTTTGGTCGCCGGATAGATTTCGACCGGGATCGACACGAGCGCGAGGCGTATCTGGCCCTGCCAGTAAGCGCGTGCGGGCATTGGGGAAATCTCCGTTGCGTAACCCCTCCAATGACGGACTCAGCGTTTCCGTTCCCGACATTGGTTTTCCGCCCCCACAAGCGTATGGGCGGGCGCATGGCTGACGATCCCTTTGCCCTGTTCGACGCGTGGCTTGCCGAGGCGCGGGCGAGCGAAATCAACGATTACAACGCGATGGCGCTGGCGACGGTGGATGCGCGCCTGCAACCTTCGGTTCGCATGGTCCTGCTGAAGGGCCATGACCGCCGCGGATTCGTGTTCTACACCAACCGCGAGAGCCGCAAGGCGCAGGATTTGGGGGAGGGCAGCAACGCCGCGCTTCTCTTCCACTGGAAATCGCTGCGCCGCCAAATCCGCATCGAGGGGCCGGTGAGCCTTGTCGACGATGCCGAGTCGGATGCCTATTTCGCGAGCCGTGGCCGCGACTCGCAGCTGGGCGCCTGGGCCTCCGATCAGTCGCGCCCGCTCGACGCCCGCGAGACGTTCGAGGCGCGCTTCGAGGACATGCGCGCCCGCTTTGAGGGCGGCGACGTGCCGCGCCCGCCGCATTGGGGCGGATACCGCGTGACCCCGCAGCGGATCGAGTTCTGGCTCGACCGCGAACACCGGCTGCATGAGCGCCGTGTCTTCACCCGCACCGGCGAACATGGCTGGGACGAAGGATTGCTGTTTCCGTGACCCAGGACGAACGCAAGAAAGTCATTCCGCTGGCGACCAAGGCGGCGCTGGCCAGCGTCGCGATGGCGCTGTTCCTGCTGGCGCTGAAGGGGTTCGCCGCGTGGCGGACGGGCTCGGTCGCGATGCTGGGGTCGCTCGCCGACACCGCGCTAGACCTGCTGGCCAGCCTGGTGACGCTGTACGGCGTGCGGCTGGCGGCGACCCCGGCCGACCACGACCACCGCTTCGGCCATGGCAAGGCGGAGGCGCTGGCGGCGCTGTTCCAGGTTGCGCTGATCACCGCCTCGGCGGCGGGGATCGCCTGGCGCGCGGTGATGGCGCTGGGCGCGGACAATCCGACCAGCGACGCGGAATTCGGCATCGGCGTGTCGGTGATCGCGATCCTCGCGACCATCGTCCTGCTCGCCTATCAGCGCAGCGTGATCCGCCGCACCGGTTCGGTCGCGATCCTGGCCGACAATGTCCATTACCAGTCCGACGTGCTGCTCAACGGATCGGTCATCATCGCGATGGTGCTGGACCAGTATTTTGGCTGGCACGGCGCGGACCCGGTCTTCGGCATCGCCATCGCCGTGTGGCTGGCCTGGGGCGCGTTCCAGGCATCCTCGACCGCGATCGACCAGCTGATGGACAAGGAATGGTCCGACGACCAGCGCGCCGCCTTTCTCGACGTCGCCGCGCGCCAGCCGGGGCTGAAGGGCATTCACGACTTCCGCACCCGTCGTTCGGGCAGCCACGACTTCGCGCAGTTCCATATGGAGGTCGACCGCGACATGACGGTCGCCGCCGCGCATGACGTGGTCGAGGGCGTCGAGCGCGCGCTGCGCCGTGCCTTCCCCAAGGTCGAGGTGCTGATCCATCTCGATCCCGAAGGCCATGTCGACACCGACAATCCGCTGGTCGAGGCGGACGTGACCCCCCACTGGTTCGGCAAGCGGGTAGGCTATTGATGCGTATTCCCTTTACCCAGGTCGACGCCTTTGCCGATGCCGCGTTCGGCGGCAATCCGGCGGCGGTAATGACGCTGTCCTCCTGGCCGGGCGACGCCACGCTGCTGGCGATCGCGCAGGAGAACAACCTGTCCGAAACCGCCTTCCTGGTGCCGATGGACGGCGGTGAAGCGGATTTCGAGCTGCGCTGGTTCACGCCGGGCGACGAGGTCGAGATGTGCGGCCACGCCACGCTGGCGAGCGGACATGTCGTGCTGTCGTCGGATACGACGCGCGAGCGTGTGCGGTTCGCGACCCGCCATGCCGGGGTGCTGGAGGTGGCACGCGACGGGCTGGGCTACAGCATGTCCTTGCCGGAGCGGACGCCGTCGCCCGAGGCGCTGCCGGGGGTGGTCGAGGCGCTGGGCGTGGAGGGCGTGGTCGAGACGCTGCGCCATCCGGCGGGCTATGCGGTCGTGGTCGTCGACGATGCGGCCAGGGTGCGCGGCTGCACGCCGGACTTTACCGCGCTGGCCAAGGCGGGGCGCTATGTCGTGATCCTGACCGCGCGCGGCGGGGCGGGGGAGGCCGATGTGGTCAGCCGCGTCTTCGTGCCCGCCTTCGCCATCGACGAGGACCCGGTGACGGGCGCGGCGCATGCGGTGCTGACGCCCTACTGGACGCAGAAGCTGGGGCGCGAGTCCTTCGTGGCGGAGCAGGCCAGTGCGCGGGGTGGACGGTTGAGCTGTCGGCTGGCGGGTGACCGGGTGATCCTGGGCGGTGGATGCGTCACGGTGATCGAGGGGACGTTCCTGCTGCCGTGAGCCGCTGCTATTCCTCCCCATCGGAGATGGGGAGGGGGACCGCCCGGCATAGCCGGGTGGTGGAGGGGCCCGCCCCACTCTTGCGGTGATCGTCAACGGCGTGGTCTTGCCCCTCCACCACCGCTTCGCGGCGGTCCCCCTCCCCAAGCGCGCTTGGGGAGGAATGGGGCTACTCCGCCGCCAGCAGGGTCTCCGCTGCCTGCAGATCCACCGACACCAACCGGCTGACGCCGCGCTCGATCATCGTCACGCCGAACAGCCGGTGCATCCGGCTCATCGTCACCGCATTGTGCGTCACGATCAGATAGCGCGTATCCGTCTCGCGCGTCATTCGGTCGAGCAGACCGCAGAAGCGATCGATATTGGCATCGTCCAGCGGGGCATCGACCTCGTCCAGCACGCAGATCGGCGCCGGGTTGGTCAGGAACAGGCCGAAGATCAGCGCCACCGCGGTCAGCGCCTGCTCGCCCCCCGACAATAGGGTGAGCGACTGGAGCCGCTTGCCCGGCGGCTGCGCCATGATCTCCAGCCCCGCCTCCAGCGGATCGTCCGAATCGATCAGTGCCAGATGCGCCGAGCCGCCGTCGAACAGCGTCGCGAACAAGGTCTGGAAATGGCCGTTCACCGCCTCGAACGCCTCCAGCAGCCGCTGCCGCCCCTCGCGGTTGAGCAGTCCGATCGAGCTGCGCAGCCGTGCCACCGCCTGCACCAGATCCTCGCGCTCGGCGGCACTGGCCGCGCCGCTCGCCTCCAGATCGGCCAGTTCCTGTTCGGCGACCAGATTGACCGGGCCGATGCGTTCGCGGTCGGCGGACAGCTTGTCATGCGCGGCGGCCTCGGCCTGGGGCGAGCCGACGCCGGCGCTGTCGAAGGCCAGCTTCTCGGGTAGCACCGGCGCGGGGCAGGCGAAGCGTTCGCCCGACACACGGCCCAGCTCGACCCGGCGAAGTTCGTGATTCTCGACCCGCGCCAGCGCCCCCGCGCGCGCTTCCCGCGCGGCGGACAACAGCGCATGGGTCTCGGCATGCGCGGCCTCGATGGCACGCAGCGCGCGTTCGGCGTCGGCTTCCTCGATCTGGGTGCGCTCCGCCTCGGCCTTGGCGGTGTCGTGCGCGGCGGCGAGCCTGGCAATCTCCTCCGCGAGCAGGCTGGGCTGGTCGGCCAGTGCGGCGGCGTCGCGGTCGAGCGTTGCGGCGCGGTCGTCCATCTCGGCGATCCGGCCCGCCGCCTGGCCCGCACGCTGGTCCCAGCCCTGCGTCTCGGCCATGGCAGCGGACAGCCGATCGCGGGTCTGGGTCAGGCTGCGCTCCAACGTCGTCCGCTCCGACCGGGCCAGCGCCACCGCCGAGCGCGCCAACTGCGTCTCCTGCTGGAGCCGCGCCGTCTCCGCCGCGCTGGCAGTGCCGTCGGGCAGTCCGGCCAGCGTCGCCTGGGCGCGGTCGCATTCGGCCAGCGCCTCGTCCATCTCGGCGGCGATGCGTTCGGCGCGGGTGGCGAGGTCGGTGCGCTGGGCGGACAGCCGCTCGATCACCGCCTGTGCCCGGTCCTCGGCGCGCTGGGCATCGCGCAAGGATGCTTCGGCGGTGGCGTGGAGGTTCCGCGCGCTGGCGGCGGCGGCGCGGGCGCGGGCGATCCGGTCCTCGATGGCAGCACGTGCCTCGGTCGCGGTCTGGACCGCCGCCTCGGCCGCCGGACGTTCGGCCTCCAGCGCGGCGAGCCGGTTGCGCCGCTCCATCCGCTCCGCCGCCGCCGCGCCGCCGCCCTCGCCGATATAGCCGTCCCAGCGCCGCAGCCGCCCCTCGCGCGTGACCAGCCGCTGCCCGACGCTCAGATGCTGGCCCGAATCCGCCTCGACCAGGAAAATCTGCGACAGCCGCCGGGCAAGCGTCGGCGGCGCCTTGATCCGCTCACCCAGCCTTAGCGTGCCGACCGGCGCGGCGGGGTCGTCGGGTGCGACGGGGGAGCCATGCCAGTCGACTAGCGGCGTCTCCAACTCGTCGCCCAGCGCGGCCGCCAGCGCGCGTTCGAACCCCGGCTCGGCCTGCACCTCGTCGAGCAGCCGGTCGCCGCCCTTGCTCGCGGTCGCACGGGTCAGCGTCGCCGCTTCGGCCTCCAGCGCGGCGAGGGCGGCGATGGCGCGGGCGCGGGCTCCCTCGGCGGAATCGCGTTCGCCGGTCGCGGTCAGTTCGCTTTCCTCGGCCCAGCCCAAAGCCGCGCGTGCCTTGTCCGCATCGACCTTGGCGGCGGCCTGGGTCGCAATCGCCGCTTCGCGCGCCGCCTCCTGCTCGGCCATGTCGGGCAGCGCCTCGATCGCGGAGGCGACCGCGCGGGCATCGCGTTCGGCACGGGCATGGCGGGCGCGGGCGGCGGCCAGCGCGGCCTCGGCGATGCGGCGCTCGGCGGCCTCGGCGGCCTGGGCCGACAAGGCGCGGGCCAGCGCGACCTCGGCATTGCGGTTCTTCGTCTCCGCCTCGGCCAGCAGCGCGTCGAGCCGGGGCATGGCCTGCACCGCATGGGCGATGCGCGCCTCCAAATCCTCGCACTCCTCGGCCAGCCGCCGGATCGCGGCGGCCGCGTCGTGCGCCAGCGCATCCTCGCGCGCGCGGTCCTCGTCGATGCGGGTGCGCGCGGCGGCCAGCTCCTCGATCCGCCGTTGCAGGCCATGGCGGCGGTCGCGGGTGCGCGACAGGGCATGACCCGCCTCGCTGAGCGTATCGCGCGCGGCGAGCGAGGCGGCGCGGGTCCGGGCGGCGCGCGCACCCGCCTGTTCCTGTGCGGCCGCAGCCTCCCGCTCGGCGGCGGTGGTTTCGGTGACGCGGCGCTCGGCCGCTTCCGCCTCGATCTTGGCCGCGCCCGCCGCCTCGGCCGCATCGCGCCAGCGGGCGAAGATCATCCGCGCCTCGGCCACCCGGATCTGGTCGGAGAGCAGGCGATAGCGCTCCGCCGCGCGCGCCTGTCGCCGCAACGTCGCGATGCGGGCGTCCTGGTCGGCGATCGCCTCGTCCAGCCGGGTCAGGTTCGTCTCGGTCGCGCGCAGCTTGGTCTCGGCATCGCGGCGGCGGACATGGAGCCCGGCGATCCCGGCCGCTTCCTCCAGCATCGCGCGGCGCTCGGCGGGCTTGGCGGCGATGACCGCGCCGATCCGGTTCTGGCTGACAAGGGCGGGCGAGTGCGCGCCGGTCGCGGCGTCGGCGAAGAGCAGCGCCACGTCCTTGGCGCGCACGTCGCGCCCGTCGATCCGATAGGCCGAGCCCGCGCCCCGCTCGATCCGGCGGACGATCTCGGTCTCGTCGCCTTCGCGCTCGGCCAGGATCGTGACCTCGGCAAAGTCGCGCGGCGGGCGGGTGGCGGTCCCTGCGAAGATCACATCTTCCATGCCCGCACCGCGCATCGACCGCGCGCTATTCTCGCCCATCGTCCAGCGCAGCGCCTCGAGCAGGTTCGACTTGCCGCAGCCATTAGGCCCGACAACGCCGGTCAGCCCCGGTTCGATGACCAGATCGGCCGGATCGACGAAGCTCTTGAAACCCGAAATGCGAAGCCGCTTGATCTGCACGGACCCGGTCGCCGCTCCCCCGATGCGCTGTGGTTAACCGATAGCGAATGGGGGCGGGATGTCGAGGGGGGTGGGCGATAGTCAGCGAGCGGGCAAGGCGCCCGTCGACAATCACTATCGTTTCAGGGGCCAAGCGTTCGTGCGGGCGGACAATTCCTTAGTCCTGCTGGCAACGACCCGCGAAGCCCGACCATGTCCACTTCCAAAACCCAGGTCGCCTATTTTGGAAAATCATATGCTCTGAACGTTCGCTCGCACGGTCAGCGGGGTCGTCTTCCATTCGCCAGATCGTTGATAAGGCAGCGATAAGCCTGGCACCCATTATCGCGAATGCTGGGGTGCATGATTGCCAAGATCATCTAGAACAAGTTTATCAATAGAAAGGCGAAAGGGGGCTTGCTTTGCGCTGCTAAGCTTTGGGATTGCCACGTAATTTCTTTACACTTTTACTGGAAAATCGATAACTTATGAATTACAAAAAAAGAATTATAAATTTATGATGAAATGATGATTGACAGAGTTGTTATAAAGAAGGATTTTCATAAAATAGACAATCTCCGGTTATGGAGTCGCTGTATGCGAGAGTTTAAGGGTTTATCTTTAACTTTTGTATTGGCGTTTGTGGCGGTTCCAATGGCCGCCGCGCAGATGCGAGTCGTTGGCCTGCAGGTCGATGAGCCGGACTTTGTTGACGTCTGGTCGGAGCCGATTACGCCAAAAGCCAAGCGGCCCAAAATTGGGCCATGGCGGATGCCGTCTTTTCCGGAAGTGCACCGCTATATTCGTGATACGCCCGCCCGCGCAGCGGACATCCAGCGCGAGCGTGCTATTCGCTACGCCTTTACAAGGGCGGGCGCCTTTTCGAAGCCAGCCAAGCATATTCGCATCAGTTGCCGGGCAAAAGCGTGCGAGTATGTTCTTCTGTACCCGGATACTGTGTCGGATGCGGACCGCGTGCGGGCCGCCCAAGCCATACACCGGGTCACATCGTCCCTCTGTCTCAAGTCATCGTGCGAAAGCGGCATTGTCATGTCGGGCGGCCGAACCAAAGGTACCGGACTGGCCGAGCTTGGTTACTTCATTCAAACCGACAGCGGTTTCATTTGAAGGGAAATGTCATGAAAGCCACTCTCTCTGTCTTCTTGTTGATGATCTCGGCACAGGCTTCGGCTCAAAGTGAATGTCAGACGTGTAAGAAACAAGACCATCGATCCGGGAACTACTATTCATGTGAGACCGCTGGGCGCGGTAGGAATAATAGCGATAAGAAATATCGTTATTGTAGTAAAGGGCAAGAATATCGTGATGCGAGGGGGCAGGTGTCACGTGAATGTTCGACATTTTCAGAATGCACAACGCCGGTTGCTTCGCGCAATGGCCGTAAAATGTTTTATGTTTCGACACGGTGGTCATGCCCCGAAGGTGTGAAATATGCGAACCGTCAGCTTTTCGCTTGATGTGATCGTGAGAAGGGTTGGTGAGAAAGTGACAGCCAAGCGTTCCTTTGCGACCCTATGCATCGTCATACTCGGTGTGGCGCTGATCGTTTCGATCCACTTGAGTAAGGTCGGGGCTTCCGCCGATGATGGCTCGATCCAAGGATCGATCGTGCAGGTGGTGTCGTCCGGCGCGGCGCCGCCTCAGGCAAAGCCGCCCTCCTCCATCGGGCGGGTGCGCGCGCCCCGCCTCGCCCCGGAGATCCAACATGACCCAATGGCGAATATGCGCGCTGCGGAACTAGCCCGGATTTCGGACGTGGCATCGCCGTTCTTCGGCTATGATCCTAACCTCAAATCGCTGCACGATCGCCTTCGTGCGGAAGGGCGTGACGAAGCTTGGGCGAGTCGATCCGAAGACATGCTCGCGAAAGAATATGCCGATATGTCCGGGATCAAGGGCACCGACCAAGCTCCGCATATACATTGCGGCGCCACTTTGTGTGAAGTCAGCGGCAGTCTGGATTTCCCCCTACGCGATATCGCCATGAAAAGCGTACAGGCACCGGAGTTTTCCGAGCGGATGTGGGCGCGGGGCTATCATCCGATGAACCAGGGTTTTGGCCCAGGAAAGGATGGGCGGCAAATGTTCATTGGCTATTTCCGCCGCGAAGCGCCAATCATCATATCCAAAGGCCAGTGATTAGTGTCATTCGGCTGGTCTGTGCTTCCAAGGCCGAACATGAATAATATTCGTTAGGCAAAGTTCATTGGAGATACTATAAAGGTTTGTCGTGATAGCATTTGGCTAGTGTTCGTCAAAATTCGTAGACTTTTTGAAAGTCCATTTTCAAATTCACTCGATCTTTGTCGCCTGTACAGGGTCATCCGAACCTGGCCAGGGCGAATGGCTCGAGAGGTACCGGGGTTGCCACATTCTCCACCATCGCCGCCACCAACTCGCCCGTAATCGGGGCGAGCGTCAGGCCGAGATGGTTGTGCCCGAAGGCATAGGACACACCCGTCGTCCCCGGCACTCGCCCGATCGCGGGCAGGTAATCCGGCAACGTAGGCCGCGCGCCCATCCAGGGTTTGGCGTCCTCGCCGATCGGCAGGCCCAGCGCGGCGATATGGTGACGCAGGCGGTTCCACTTGGCGGGATCGGGCTTGGCCTCGGCGCGGGCGAACTCGACGATGCTGGCGGCGCGCAGGCCCCCTGCGAAGCGGGTGACGATCATCGAGCGGTCCTCGAACACCACCGGCGGCAGGTCGGCGGGCCAGTCGACGTCGGGGCCGGTCTGGAGGTGATAGCCGCGCTCAGCGATGATCGGGGCCTTCAGGCCGAAGGGGCGGAGCAGCGCGGCGCTCGCCACGCCCGCCGTCACGACGATCTGGTCGGCGGTCAGGCGGCGATGGTCGGTCAGGCGGACCTCGCCGTCGCTGATCGCCTCGACGCGCGCGATGAGGCGGGTGCCGCCGTCCGCCAGGAAGCGCGCTGTCGTCGTTTCGGCCAGCCGGGTCGGGTCGGCGATCTGGCCGCTGCCCTCGAAACGGATACCGCCAGCGATGGGCACGCGAACCCGGGCGCGCCAGTCCTGCAATTCGGCCTCGGTCAGCGGGCGGAAGCGCGCGGTGCCGGTGTCCGCCGCCTGCCAGTTGGCCAGGCCGCGCGCGGCGCTCTCCGGCGTTTCCCACAGCACGACATGACCGTCTGGGCGGAGCAGATTGGGCTCGCCCAGCGCGGCGACGTGCCGCTGCCATGCGGGCATCGCCTGGGCAAGCAGCGCGGCCAGCGCCTGATGCGAACGTTCGTACCGGGCGGGGCGCGCCGCTTTCAGCAGGCGGAGCGAAAAGGGCAGCCATGTCGCGATCTCGCGCGGCGGCAGGGCGAGTGCGCCGCCGCGGAAGAACAGCCGTTTGGCGAAACCGCGCACCATCGCGGGCGAGGCGATCGGCTCGGCCTGTTCGGTCGCGATATGGCCCGCATTGCCCCAGGACGCGGCGCGCGGAGTGTCCTCCGCCTCGATCATCGTCACCGTCCAGCCGGTGCGTTGCAGTGCGAGTGCGGTGGTGGTGCCGATGACGCCGCCACCCACGACGATGGCGCTGCGGCGGTCCGATGGGTTGGCCGATGGTTGCGCGTGATTTTCCGGCTTGGGCATGACCCTGGTCATATCGTATACGGATTTTACAGCAAGGGAATCCCGATGACGTCACCCACGATCCGCCATACCTTCTTCTGCATCGACGGCCATACGGCGGGCAATCCCGTCCGGCTGGTGGCGGGCGGCGCGCCGCTCCTGCGCGGGTCCAGCATGGCCGAGCGGCGGCTGGATTTTCTGGAGCGGTTCGACTGGATCCGCACCGGCCTGTGTTTCGAGCCGCGCGGGCATGACATGATGTCGGGCGGCTTCCTCTATTCGCCGTGCGAGCCGGACAGCGACGCCGCGATCCTGTTCATCGAGACGAGCGGCTGCCTGCCCATGTGCGGGCATGGCACGATCGGCATGATCACCTTCGGTCTGGAAAACGGCCTGATCACCCCGCGCGAGCCGGGCAAGCTGAAGGTCGAGGTGCCCGCAGGCACCATCCATATCGAATATGAGAAGGCCGGCGCGAAGGTCACCGCCGTTCGTATCCGCAACGTCCCCGCCTATCTGGCGGCCGAGGGGATCGCAATCGACGTGCCGGGCTTCGGTCCGTTGACGCTGGATGTCGCCTATGGCGGCAACTATTATGCGATCATCGAGCCGCAGGGGGCCTATACCGGGCTGGACGATCTGGGCGCGTCGAAGCTGGTCGAACTCAGCCGCACGATCCGCGAACTGGTGCGCGAGAAGTTCGAGCCGGTGCACCCCCTCGAACCCTCGATCCGGGGGGTCAGCCATGTGCTGTGGGCCGACAAGCCCTCGGCCGAGGATGCCGATGGCCGCAACGCGGTGTTCTATGGCGAGCGGGCGATCGACCGGAGCCCTTGCGGCACCGGCACCTCGGCGCGGCTGGCCCATCTGGCGGCGAAGGGGCGGCTCAAGGTCGGCGACCGCTTCGTGCATGAAAGCTATATCCGCAGCCGTTTCATCGGTCGGGTCGAGGAAGCGACCGAACTCGGCGGGCAGACGGCGATCGTGCCGTCGATCCAGGGCTCGGCGGTGTCGACCGGCTACAACACGATCTGGATCGACCGCGAGGACCCGTTCTGGGCAGGGTTCACGGTAGTATAAGGCCGTCGTTCACGCGAAGCCGCGAAGGACTGGATCGACTGCATTCCTCCCCTGCAAGGGGAGGGGGACCGTGCGAAGCATGGTGGAGGGGTGTCCCGGTTTGAGGGGCATCCCACCCTCGCAAAAGGTGACACCCCTCCGTCAGGCCTTCGGCCTGCCACCTCCCCTGCAAGGGGAGGAATAGGATCAAGGGCGATCCTTCAGCCCAGATCGTCGATCGCGGGCTGGGGCTGGGTGAACCAGGCGGCGCCTGTCTCGGTGACGTGGAAATGATCCTCCAGCCGCACGCCGAAGCGGTCGGGCACGACGATCATCGGCTCGTTGGAGAAGCACATGCCCGGCGTCAGCGGGGTCTTGTCGCCGCGCACCAGATAGGCGGGTTCGTGGATCGACAGGCCGATACCGTGACCGGTGCGATGCGGCAGGCCGGGCAGGCGATAGTCGGGGCCGAGGCCCGACCGCTCCAGCACGGCGCGCGCGGCAAAGTCGACCGCCTCGCACGGCTCGCCGGGCCGGACGGCGGCGAAGGCGGCGGCTTGCGCTTCCTTTTCGATGTCCCAGATGCGGCGAACCTCGTCACCGACCTCGCCGAACGCATAGGTCCGGGTGATGTCGCTGTGATAGCCGTCGATCAGCGTGCCGGTGTCGACCAGCACCACGTCACCGTCGCGCAGCACATCGTCCTGCGGCAGGCCATGCGGGAAGGCCGTCGAGCGCCCGAATTGCACCGCGCAAAAATAATTGCCGGTCGACGCACCTAGCGCGCGGTGCGCCTGGTCGATGAAACGGATGACCTCCGACGCGCGGATGCCTTCGTGCAGGATGCGTGCGGCGCGACGATGCACCTCCAGCGTGATGTCCATCGCCTGTTGCATCAGCGCGATCTCGGCAGGCGACTTGATCATGCGGCAACCGTCGACGACCGGCCCGCCATCGACCAAGGCGACGCCCGGCGCGGCGGCGCGGATCCGCTCGACGAACAGGAAGGCCATGGCGGGGTCGATCGCCAAGGTCTGGGCTCCCGCCGCCTTCAGCGCGTCGGCGACCAGCGTGGAGGGGCTTTCATCCTCTTCCCACAGGCGGATGTCGGTGGCGGGGATGGACAGGCCGGCCTCGAACGAGCCCAGTTCGAAGCCGGGGCAGATGAAGATCGGCTCGCCTGATATCGGCAGCAGCATCGCCACCAGTCGCTCGGTCGCGCCCCAGGCGACGCCGGTGAAATAGCGCAAGCTGGCCCCCGCACCGATCAGCAGTGCGTCGGCGCCCATCTGGCCCATCAGTTCGCGCGCGCGGGTCAGCCGCTGCGCCCGTTCCTGTGCGGTGATGACCGGCGCGGGGTTCGCCCAGGGCGACAGGCTCGCCAGTTCGCGTTCTGCCGTCGATCCGCCGATCATTCCTGCCATGTCACTCGCTCCGTTTCGTATACGGTTGGCGTGTTAGCGCGGGTTGGCATGAGGCGCCAGACGGGGCGTCGCCCTCGACACTTCGTCCCGTGCGAACAGAGGTCAGGCCTATCCCATCACCCCCCGTACATCGCCATTGCATCGCGCCGGAACGCCGCGCCGCTGTCGGTGCGGCTGTAGAACATGTGTCCGCCCGGATAGACGTTCAGCTTCACCCGCTGCGCCACGCCATAACTCGGCATCTGGTCGACGATCAGCCGCGACGCGAAGTACGGGCAGGACAGGTCGTCCCAACCGTGCACGATCATCACCTTCATCTTGGGATCGTTGGCGATCGCCTTGCGCAGGTCGGTGACGGGAGCATCCTCGGGCTTGCCGCGATCCCAGGCGCTGTTCACCTCATAGGACAGTGCATGATAGCGGGCGTCGGTCTTCCAGCCCACTTCGCGCGTCACGAAATCGACCATCGCGCTGGTCGTCGGCGCGATCAGCGAATCGAGCAGCGGGTCGTTGGACCGTTGCTGCGACGACCAGGGGAAGGGATCGAAGGCGGTGACGTTCGAATCGTAGATGCTGCCGATCGTCGAATCGTTGCGGTGAATTTCGCGCAGGTACGTCCGCGTATCGATCCGCCCGCCCAGCTTGCGGACCAGGGCCGGGTCCAGCCCGGTCAGCTCGGTGACGCGGGTCACCATCCGGTCGACGGCCTGCGTATCCGACCGCCCGCGCATCAGGTCGCGCAGGTAGTCACCGCGCGCATAGGCCTCGACCCCGGCCATCGCTTCGGGCGTCAGCTTGCCCTGCCGCTCCAACTGGGCGGCGGCCATCGAGGGCAGGTCGATCATCCACGGTAAGGGCGACAGCGCGGTGGCATCGTCGCCCGAGGCGGGGTCGAGATAGGGCGACACCATGATCAGCCCGTTCACCCCGACGCCGATCTGCGACTGAAGTTCATAGGCGATGCGCGGGGCGCGATAGCCGCCATAGCTTTCGCCCATGACGTACTTCGGCGAGCGCAACCGGCCTTCCTTGACCAGCCAGTCATAGACGACCTTGGACAGATATTTGATGTCCGGGTCGTTGGCGAAGAAGGCCTTTTTGGTCTCCGCCTCGTCGACCAGGCTGCGGCTGAAGCCGGTGCCGATCGGATCGATGAAGACCAGGTCGGTGAAGTCCAGCCAGCTATTGGGATTGTCGGTCGTCACCGGCGCGTCGGAGGGCGCATCGCCCTGCGCGCCGAACGGCACGCGCTTGGGGCCCACTGCGCCCAGGTTCAGATAGACCGAGGCCGCGCCCGGCCCGCCGTTGAATGCAAAGGTCACCGGCCGCCGCACATCGCCGCCGGGCACGGTATAGGCGGTATAGACGACCTGCCCGATCTCCTTGCCCTTGTCGTCGCGCACCGCGATCTTGCCGATGGTCGCCTTGTAGTTGACGATCCGGCCGCCGATCCGTGCCGATTGGTTGATCGTCTTGTCGGCGGGCAGGGGCGGACGCTTGCTGTCGTCGTCCTTCGTTTCGGTGGTCGTCTTGGTCTCGGTCTTCTCGGCCTTTTGCGCGAAGGCGGGCGAGGCGGCGCTGGCGGCCAGCAGCAACAGGGCGGTCAGGTGCAAGGTCTTGGACACGTTGGAAACTACTCCCCCTCGAACGGCGATCGATAGGGATCATGCGCCGGACTTCCGCGTTCCCGCAAGCCCGCCCCTCTCGAAACGGCCGTCCCCACTTCCTATCTCGCCTCTGGCCTTCCTCCCGGAACAGAAGTAGAACCTGCCTCATGCTGACCAAGATTTCCGTCCGCGGCGCGCGCGAGCATAATCTCAAGGATGTCGATATCGACATTCCCCGTGACACGCTGACGGTGATCACCGGCCTGTCGGGGTCGGGCAAGTCTTCGCTGGCGTTCGACACCATCTATGCCGAGGGGCAGAGGCGTTACGTCGAGTCGCTGTCGGCCTATGCGCGCCAGTTTCTGGAGATGATGCAGAAGCCGGACGTCGACCATATCGAGGGGCTGTCGCCCGCCATCTCGATCGAGCAGAAGACGACCAGCCGCAATCCGCGTTCGACCGTGGCGACGGTCACCGAAATCTACGACTATATGCGTCTGCTCTGGGCGCGCGTCGGCATCCCCTATAGCCCGGCGACCGGCGAGCCGATCGCGGCGCAGACGGTCAGCCAGATGGTCGACCGGGTGATGACCCTGCCCGAGGGGACGCGCCTCTATCTGCTCGCCCCGGTCGTGCGCGGTCGCAAGGGCGAGTATCGCAAGGAAATGGCCGAGTGGCAGAAGGCGGGCTTCACCCGCGTCCGCATCGACGGCCAGCTCTACGAAATCGATGAGGCCCCTGCGCTCGACAAGAAGTTCAAGCACGACATCGAGGTGGTCGTCGACCGTCTGGTCGTACGCGAGGACATTGCCACGCGCCTGGCCGACAGTTTCGAGACCGCGCTGAAGCTGGCGGACGGCCTGGCCTATGTCGACCCCGCCGATCCGGTCGAGCCCGCGACGCCCAAATCCGCCGTGCTGGGCAACAACGCGCCCGATGGCCGCATCGTGTTTTCGGAAAAGTTCGCCTGCCCGATCAGCGGCTTCACCATTTCCGAGATCGAGCCGCGCCTGTTCTCGTTCAACGCGCCGCAGGGCGCGTGCCCGGCCTGCGACGGTCTGGGCGAGAAGCTGATCTTCGACGAGGACCTGGTCGTCCCCAATCACGAGCTGTCGATCAAGAAGGGCGCGGTCGTGCCCTGGGCCAAGTCCAACCCGCCCAGCCCCTATTATATGCAGGTGCTCGGCAGCCTGGCGCGCGAGTTCGGTTTCTCGCTGGAGACGCCGTGGAAGGATCTGGAGGACAAGGTCCGCGAGGCGATCCTGCATGGCACCAAGGGCAAGGCGGTCACGCTGACCTTTGTCGACGGCAAGAAGTCGTACGACGTGAAGAAGCCGTTCGAGGGCGTGATCGGCAATCTCAACCGCCGGATGCTCCAGACCGAGAGCGCCTGGATGCGCGAGGAACTGGCCAATTACCAATCGTCGCAGCCCTGCGAAGTCTGCCACGGCGCGCGGTTGAAGCCCGAGGCGCTGGCGGTGAAGATCGCGATGCAGGACATCAGCTACGCCACCCATCTGTCGGTGGTCGATGCGCTGGCTTTCTTCACCGGCCTGCCCGAACATCTGACCGACCAGCAACGCGCCATCGCCCAGCCGATCCTCAAGGAGATCGTCGAGCGGCTGGGCTTCCTCAACAATGTCGGCCTCGACTATCTGAATCTCGATCGGACCAGCGGCACGCTGTCCGGCGGTGAGAGCCAGCGCATCCGGCTGGCGTCGCAGATCGGCTCGGGGCTGTCGGGTGTGTTGTACGTGCTCGACGAGCCGTCGATCGGGCTTCACCAGCGCGACAACGACATGCTGCTCGCCACGCTGCGCCGGTTGCGCGACCTGGGCAACACCGTGTTGGTCGTCGAGCATGACGAGGATGCGATCCGCACCGCCGACTATGTCATCGACATGGGGCCGGGCGCGGGCGTGCATGGCGGCCAGATCGTCGCGCATGGGACGCTGAAGCAACTGCTCAAGTCCAAGACCAGCGTCACCGCCGACTATCTGAACGGCACGCGCGAGGTCGCGGTCCCGGCCAAGCGCCGCAAGGGTTCGGGCAAGAAGTTGACGGTGCACAAGGCGACCGCCAACAATCTGCAAGGCGTGACCGCAAGCATTCCGCTGGGCACCTTCACCTGCATCACCGGCGTGTCGGGGTCGGGCAAGTCGAGCTTCACCATCGACACGCTCTATGCCGCCGCCGCGCGGTCGCTGAACGGTGCGCGCATCCTGGCGGGCAAGCATGAGAAGATCACCGGGCTCGACCATCTCGACAAGGTGATCGACATCGACCAGTCGCCGATCGGTCGCACGCCGCGTTCGAACCCGGCGACCTATACCGGTGCCTTCACCCAGATCCGCGACTGGTTCGCCGGACTGCCGGAGGCGCAGGCACGCGGCTACAAGCCCGGCCGGTTCAGCTTCAACGTCAAGGGCGGGCGGTGCGAGGCGTGCCAGGGCGACGGCGTGCTCAAGATCGAGATGCACTTCCTGCCCGACGTCTATGTCACCTGCGACGTGTGCCACGGGGCGCGCTACAATCGCGAGACGCTGGAGGTGAAGTTCAAGGGCCACTCGATCGCCGATGTGCTCGACATGACGGTCGAGGACGCCGCCGAGTTCTTCCAGGCGGTGCCGCCGATCCGCGACAAGATGGCGATGCTGGTCGAGGTGGGGCTGGGTTACGTCAAGGTCGGCCAGCAGGCGACGACCCTGTCGGGCGGCGAGGCGCAGCGGGTGAAGCTGGCCAAGGAATTGTCGCGCCGCGCGACGGGCAACACGCTCTACATCCTCGACGAGCCGACGACCGGGTTGCATTTCGAGGATGTGCGCAAGCTGCTCGAAGTGCTCCACGCGCTGGTCGAGCAGGGCAATACGGTGGTGGTGATCGAGCATAATCTCGATGTCATCAAGACCGCCGACTGGATCGTCGATCTGGGCCCCGAGGGCGGTGTGAAGGGCGGCGAGATCGTTGCGGTCGGAACGCCGGAAGTCGTCGCCGCCGAACCGCGGAGCTTTACGGGCAAGTATCTGAAGCCATTGCTCGACAAGGGGCAGGCGCAGGCGGCGGAGTAAGTCCTCTCCGGGACGGGGGTGTGCGGGTTTTTATAGGCCCCTGCATTGAAGATGGTGCGGCCTGTACCAGGAAGCGTGTGCAGGCCGCGTCATAGTGAAGGCGGTCGTCCGCCTGAGGCGAACGTGACCGAGCCGAAGGGAAGGCCTTCTCTCCTTTCTGCCACCCCGGCGAAGGCCGGGGTCCAGTTGCGGAACGGTCGGGGTCACCTGCGGCGGCCACCCAACTGGATCCCGGCCTTCGCCGGAATAGTATGACGGGTCGTTAGCGAGCTTCGGTCGAGACGTCGCTTGGCTTGGAGAATAGGCTTGCCACCTCCCTGCGTTGATAGGGTATCCCTTGGCCTTCGACTTCGCTCAGGCTGAACGGAGGTTGGATATGGCCCGGGTGCTTCCCCGTTCGCACCGAGCGAAGTCGGAGGGCACGCCCCCACCTGCAAACCCACACCCGAAATCCCGGCAAAACCCCTTAACATATCGCAACCTTTGGCCCCGCAAAGCGATTCCCCCGCATCACCCATGAGGGAGGATGTAATGCGTGCATGGACACTCGGCCTGATCGGGGCCGCGACGCTGGTTTCCGGTTGTTCCACCTATGACAATGGCTATGGCGGCTTCGGCGGCGGCCCACGTTATGCCTATGACTATAACCGGCCTGATCCCGCTTATGGCGGCTATTATGCCGACCGTTATTATGTCGACAATGCGCGCTATCGCGAGCGGCGGCTGAGCCGGAACGACCGTGTCTATGTCGGGCAGGACGGCCGCTATTATTGTCGTCGCAACGACGGCACCACCGGCCTGATCGTCGGCGGTATCGCGGGCGGCGCGCTGGGCGCGGCGATCACCTCGGGCGGGTCGCAGACGCTCGGCACGCTACTGGGTGCAGCGGGCGGTGCACTGGCCGGACGCGCGATCGAGCGGGACAATGTCCGCTGCCGCTAAACCCGGCTGTTGACGTTCGACAAACGATTGGGCCGGACCTCTCCCTGTTGTAAGGAGAGGTCCGGCCTTGTCGTGTCCGGCGCCAATAAACGCCGGATGAACGGCATGTCACTTTCTGCGACAATTGGCGACATATTAGCTAAGTCGTTGGTATAGCTTTGCGATTGTCGGGACCCATATTGCGGATCGGGCCAGTAATCGCCCGCTTTATTATGGGAGTGTCATCATGAAGGCCATGATCCTTGCAAGCCTGGGTTTCGCCACCATCGCCGTCCCCACGGTCGCCGAGGCACAGCGCTGGACCCCGATCGCGCAGCGCCAGGGCCAGTTGCAGCAGCGGATCGACCAGGGCATCCGCTCGGGCGCGCTCAACCGGCGCGAGGCGGGGCGGCTCCAGTCCGAACTGCGCGGCCTGAGCCAGCTCGAATATCGTTATCGCCGGTCGGGCGGTGGCCTGAGCGTCTCGGAGCGCAATGATCTGGACCGTCGCTATGCGATGCTGAGCCGTCAGGTCCGCTTCCAGAAGAACGATCGCAATTACCGCCGCTGATCGGTGACGGCCGCCCGGCTTGGCAAATTCGAGTTCGGAAGGTTCGGGCGCGGCGCATCGGGCCGCTCGATCGGGCGGCCGCTATCCTTCCATTTGTCCAGTATCTGGCCCGATGTGGCCAGCCGGTCGCTGATCCCCGTTTCGCGTGGCGGAGCGGGGGTCGGCGTTTCGCGAGTCTGGGCAGGGCGCGGCGGTACGGGCGTCGCGCCGGGCAGAGGCGGTACGGGCAGCGTCGCTGGCACGGGCGGCAGAACCTCGCTACTCGCCGTTTCAGTTGCCGGAGCAGGCGCGAGCACGGGAAGCACCTCTCCCCCCGCATAGGCGCGGCTCATCGCAGCGGCGGTGCCCCAATAGCCCTTCCAGCGATGGAAAAGATGCGCGCCGACCATGTCGGTCATCACCATGGCGCGGTTCCAGGCCGGGGCTACGGCAAAGGTATGGTAATGCGTCGCCAGCCCGACCGGCGCATAGACTCCGCCCGACAGCGCCGCCGCCGCGACCTGCGCCGCGCGCGACCAGCCGGTGACGGCGGGGGTACGGGACAGGGCGCCGTCGCAGGCGAAGCTGAACTGGCAATGCGCGCGCTCGACCCCCTGATAGACGACGCCGCATACCGTGGTGGGGAAGGCGGGATGCCGCGCGCGGTTGAGCACGACCTGCGCCACGGCGCGCTGCCCGTCGATGCTTTCGCCACCCGCTTCGTAATAGATGGCGGCGGTCAGGCATTGCATCGCGCGCGCGCGATCGATCGCGCCCGCGCGGCCCCATGCAAAGGGCCGGGCCGCCACCACGCCGCTATCGGCTAAGTTGGCCCCCGGCGGGATCGGCAAGGCAGGCAGGGCGACGGTGCCGGTGCTGCCGTCGATGGCGGGTAGGGCGTCGGCGACGGGAGCGGTGGCGGGTGTGGAGCGGCGTTGCGGCGTTGCGACGGCTACAGGCTTCGCCCGCCTGGCACCCTGGGCGGCCAGAATGAGGCCGAACGTCAGCATCAGGCCGAGCAGCGCCAGCCAGACCTGTATCATCCGCCTTACTGTCCGCTTCGCCACCCGCAATGTGGGGAATCCTCCAGCCCTGCCACTCTCGGGTTATGGTTATACCCGCGAGGGTTAAGGATTTTGCGTAGCGGCGGATCTGCCCCTCCACCATCCTTCGGATGGTCCCCCTCCCCAAGCAGAGCTTGGGGAGGAATGGGGGGTCAGCGTAGTTTCGGCGAGTCGAGATTGACCGAGGCGGCCGGGATCACCTCCACCTCGGGATGCGCCTGACGCAGCGCGGGCAGGAACTGTTTGGCGTCGCCGACCACGATGATGCTGGCCGCCTTGGGATCGAGAAGCGTGGCCGAAACCGACTCCACCGCCGCCGGGTCCACCGCCTGGACACGCGGGATATAGCGGCTCAGTTCCTCCAGCGGCACGCCTTGCAGCGTATAGTTGGCCAATATGTCGGCGATGCCGTCGGTCGTCTCGATCGTGCGGCCGAAATTGCCGACCAGTACCGCCTGCCGCGTCGCCAGTTCGTCCTGCGGCACGGGCGCGGTGCCCAGCTTGCGCATCTCGGCATCGATCAGTCCGACGACTTCGGCGGCCGAGGGGTTCTTGGTCTGGGTCCGCGCGGAGATCAGGCCGATGTCACGCCCCGTCGCCACCGAGCTGCCCGCGCCGTAAGCCAGCCCGCGCTTGATGCGGATTTCCTGGTTGAGCCGCGACGAGAAGCCGCCGCCCAGCACGGTATTCGCCACCGCCAGCGGGTAATAGCGGTCATCGGCGCGGCGGATGCCCGAACGAGCGACGACCACCCCCGCCTGTCCGGCATCGGGCATGTCGACGACGATGACGCGCGGCGCGGGGAAGGCGGGTTCGGGGGGCTTGGCCGTCGTCGTCGCGGCGGCTCCGGCGACCCGCCAATTGCCCAGATAGCGCTCGGCGACCTGTTGGGCCTGGGCGGGGGTCACGTCGCCGACCAGCAGCAGCGTCGCCTGACCCGGTTTCCAGCTGCGCGCATAGGCGGCGGTCAGGTCGGCACGGGTCAGCCCCTTCAGCGAAGCGGGCGTACCCGACAGCGGCTGGCCATAAGGACGCGCGCCATAGACCACGCGGTCGGCGACCATCGCCGACAGCTGTGCCGGATTCTGCATGGCGACGTTCAGGCTGTCGATCGACTGGGTGCGGGCGCGGTCGATCTCCTCCTGCTTGAAGGCGGGGTTGGTCGCGACATCGGCCAATATAGTCATCGCCGTGCCGAGCTGCGCCGAGGGGACGGTGAGGTCGATGGTCGCGCCGTCATCCGAGGCGCCCGCCGCAATTGATCCGCCCAGGCTTTCGACCGCGCGTGCGATCTCGGTCGCCGAGCGGGTCGTGGTGCCCTTGGTCATCAGCTCGGACGACAGGCTGCTCGCGCCCGCCTTGCCCACCGGATCGGTCGCCGCACCGCCCAGCGCCACCAGCGAGGCGGTGACGAGCGGCAAATCGTGCCGCTCGACCGTCACGACGCGCAGGCCGTTGGGCAGCGTAGTCGCGACCGGTTGCGGCAGGGTGGGGGCGATGGCCGCGCCGGGCGCCGGGGGCAGGATGCGCTGCCCCTCGGGGGCGGGCGTCACCACCTCGATATTGGCGGGCGGGGTCAGCGCCGCGGTCTGGACCGTCGGCGCGATCTCGATCGGCATCAGGCGGACATTCGCGGGGCGTTCGCTGTCGGGCAGGTAGCGGATGGTCGCGCCCTGGCTGTCCTTCAGATAGGCACGGGCGACGCGCTGGATATCGGCGGCCGTCACCTTCTGTACGGCGGCGATCTGTCGGTCGGCGGCGCTGGGGTCGCCGTCGACGATGACGCTGTTGGCGATCAGGTTGGCCTTGCCCTCGGCGGTTTCCCGCTGCTTGAGCGCGGCGGTCAGCAGTTCGTTCTTCGCCTCGGCCAGTTCGGTGGCGGAGACGGGGGCGTCACGCAGCCGGGCGACCTCCTTCTTCAGCGCCGCCTCGCCCTCGGCCACCGGCTTGCCGCTCGCCATCATCGCATAGAGGACGATGTTGCCGGTCGACTGCTTGGTGTCGAGAAAGGTCGCGGCCGACTGGGCCAGCTGGTCGCGGTACACCAGGTCCTCGTACAGCCGCGAGCTTTCGCCCGCCGACAGGATGGCGTTCAGCACCATCAGCGCGGGGGTATCGGCGCTGCGTTCGGGCGGGATGTGATAGCTGATCAGGACGGCGGGCAGCGGCGTGTTGGGCTCGTAGACGGTACGCGACACGGCTTGTGTCCGTGCCGGTTCCTGCACGGTGACGCGCGGGATCGCGGTAACGGGCCGCTTGATGTTCGCAAAATACTGGTCGACCCAGCGGTTCAGCTGCGCGGGGTCGAAATTGCCCGACACGACCAGCACCGCATTGTCGGGCCGGTAATAGGTGGCATGGAAGGCGCGGACGTCATCGATGCCCGCCGACTCCAGTTCCTCCAGGCTGCCGATGCCCGGCCGCGCATAGGGGTGCACGCTGTACGCCAGCTTGGGGTAATAGATGGAGAACAGCTTGCCGTATGGCTGGGCGAGGGTGCGCTGGCGCAGTTCCTCCTTCACCACGTCGCGTTCGCTGGCGAAGCTCTTGGGCTCGACGACCAGCGCGGCCATGCGGTCGGCTTCCGCGAACAGCAGGCGCTGCAGATGGTTGGCGGGCACCACCTCGAAATAATTGGTGTAGTCGTCGGCGGTGGAGGCGTTGTTATAGCCGCCGACATCTTCGGTCAGGCGATCCATCTGTTCGGGGACGAGGTTGCGCGTCGCCTTGAACATCAGATGCTCGAACATGTGCGCAAAGCCCGAGCGGCCCTTGGGATCGTCCTTCGACCCGACATCGTACCAGACCTGGACCGAGACGTTGGGCGTCGTCGTGTCGCGAATGGCATAGACGCGCAGGCCGTTGGGCAGGGTACGCGTGGTGAAGTCGATGGGCTTCACGCCTTCCGTGCGCGCCGGGCTCGGCGCGGTTTGCGCTCCTGCCAGCGAGGGAAGGGCGGCGACGCCGAGCAGAAGCGCGGCACGGAAAAGGCGCATGAAAACCCTCGTTTCAGTGGAAGCGGATTATTTGGACTTGTTGCGCGTGCCGTACAGCACCGCCGCCGCGATCGCGGCCGAACCGATGCCGACGCCCAGGCCGATCTTGCCCATCGGCCAGTTGCGCGTCTTTTCCTTGATCGACGTGGCGGTCGCCTCGGCGGCGGCGACGGCGTGATCCTTGGCCTCCTTGGCGGCGGCGAGGATTTCGTTGGGGGCGTCTTCGCTATGATCGGTCATGCTACTCTCCTACTCGACCCGAATTATTGACCGGCAGCGTAGCGCGCCCGGAAGTCGTCCGCAAAGGCCGTGAGGCGGCCTTCGGCGATGGCGGCGCGCAGATCGGCCATCATCTGCTGATAGAACCAGATATTATGCTCGGTCATCAGCATCGCGCCCAGGATTTCGCCCGCGCGGACCAGATGGTGGAGATAGGCCCGGCTCCAGGTCGCACAGACCGGGCAGCCACAGACGGGGTCGAGCGGGCCCTGATCCTCGGCGAAGCGCGCATTGCGGATGTTGATCGGACCCTGCCGCGTAAAGGCCTGCCCCGTGCGGCCCGAGCGGGTCGGCAGCACGCAGTCGAACATGTCCACGCCGCGCTCGACCGCGCCGACGATATCGGTCGGCTTGCCCACGCCCATCAGGTAACGCGGCTTTTCGACCGGCAGCTGGCCTGGCGCGAAGTCGAGGCAGCCGAACATCGCCTCCTGCCCCTCACCGACCGCGAGGCCACCGATCGCATAGCCGTCGAACCCGATGTCGATCAGCGCATCGGCGGAGGATTTGCGGAATCCCTCGTCCAGCGCACCCTGCTGGATGCCGAAGATCGCATTGTCCTCGGCATGTTGTCCGCCCGCGTCGAAGGCGTCGCGACTGCGCTTCGCCCAGCGCATCGAGCGTTCCATCGCGCTCGCCTGCACCTCGCGCGTCGAAGTCGTCGGGACAAGTTCGTCGAATGCCATGACGATGTTGGAGCCGAGCAGCCGCTGGATCTCGATCGAGCGTTCGGGGCTGAGCAGGTGTCGGGTGCCGTCGAGATGGCTCTTGAACGCCACGCCGTCCTCGGACCGCTTGGTCAGCTCGGCCAGGCTCATCACCTGATAGCCGCCCGAATCGGTCAGGATCGGCCGGTCCCAGCCCATGAAGCCGTGCAGGCCCCCCAACCGGTTCACCCGCTCGGCCCCTGGGCGCAGCATCAGGTGATAGGTGTTGCCCAGGATGATGTCCGCGCCGCTCGCGCGCACGTCGCCGGGCTTCATCGCCTTGACGGTCGCGGCGGTGCCGACGGGCATGAAGGCGGGGGTGCGGATCTCGCCCCGCTTCATGGCGATGGTGCCGGTGCGGGCGCGGCCGTCAGTGGCGTGGATGGCGAACGAAAAGCGGGGGGAGAAGCGGGCGGTCATTTTCTGTCTCGGGGCCGAAGCGGGCCGGTCGGGCCGTTGGCGTCAACGGGGGTGGTACGGATGGTCAGCGCCTCGGCGCGGCTGATCGCGCCGTCCTGGTCGCGATCGAAGCGCGAGAACAGGCGCGAGAAATGGGCCTGAAGTTCGGCCAGGGTGATGCGGTTGTCGCTGTTCTTGTCGACATCGAACGGGCTGGGCAGCGCGTTGCGATCCCCCAGCCAGCGCTCGGCCCAGTCGGCGAACTGGAGATAGCCGATCGATCCCTGATGCGTGGTGTCGATCGCGTCATAGCTACGCTTGACGCCCGCCTCCATCTCTGCGCGGCTGGTCTTGCCGTCGCCGTCGCTGTCGAGCGTCGCGATCATCATCGCCACCGGCTCGACCACCATGGTCGCGGGCGTCTGCGCGAAGGGTTTGGGGCGTGCGGTGACGACGACCGTATTGTCCGCGCCCGGCGTCGATTGCAGCAGAAGAGCGAGTAACAACATGGCCATGGACGCGGTAACGGATCAGGGCGGGCGGAGGCAACATGATAACGCCGCCCCCCCCGTTATCGCGCAGGTCAGCGGCCGGCTTCGGCCTTTATGACCGACGACGTCCGATGCGCCGGCATGAGCCATCGCCGAACGGCGCGGGTCAACGGCCCCTCGACGAACAGATGGACCAGGATACCCAGCGCGATCGCCGCGATGACCGAGAGCAGATGCGCCAGGCCGCCATGATGGGCGAGGACCGGCAGGACCCGGCTCGCCTGACCATAGGCCAGGGTGACGGCCTCGAACCCGAACTGCTGAAACAGATAGATGGAGAAGGACGCATTGCCGAGCAGGATGAGCCAGCGACTGTGCGGGACCCAGCACAGACGTTCGATGATGAGGGCCATTCCGACCACGGCGATGGCGATGGGGGCGAAGCCGAGGCGATCGTCCCAATAGCCCCAGATCGAGGAGAGGATGACCAGCGCTGCCAGCCAGGTGATCGTTTCCCGCCATGCCCGGCGCTGGAGTGTCGCCCCGAACAGGCGGCCCAGCATCGCTCCCGCCAGGAACTCCAGGATGATGGGATTGGTGTAGGTCTGCCAGACCGGCGCGCCGTGCGAGACGCCATAGCCCAATATGACGAACGCCAGGAACACGAGGCTCAGCACCATGATTCGCCGATGCGGCGGGGCCAGCAGGGTGACGGCGAACAGGGCGTAGAAGAACATCTCGAAATTGAGAGTCCAGCCCAGATACACCATCGGGTAGATGCCCGGCATGGCCGCATTATGCGTCGGAATGAAAAGCAGCGATTTGAGCAGGAATAGCGGACTGGCGATCGCGCCGTGGAAATGCAGGCCGACGGCGACGATGAGGTATGCCGTCAAGGTCGCGACATAATAAAGCGGAAGGATGCGCGTCGCGCGGTCCAGCAGAAAACGGCCCGGCGTCACGGCTCGGGCATCCGTCATGATGACCATGATAAAGCCGCTGATGACGAAGAAGATATCCACGCCATGGCTGCCCATGGCGAATAAGGGGCCATGTCCGCGAAACTGGTGGAACACCACCACCCAGATCGCCGCGATGGCCCGGAGATATTGGATCGCCCATATAGGAGCGACCCGTGCTGTTGCCCCCTGGTTCGTCATGCTGTCGACATAGCATACGATTGCGCAGCTTTTTGTACGTATTGCCCGTACAATATCGCTTTAGCTCGATTCCGTTTCAGATCGGGCCAGACTCATGAAAAAATTTTCATGAATCGCGTTTCAAGGCGTCGGGGTCGCCGGAGTGTCGCCCTGACACCCCGGCAATTCGGAGAAAGTCCAGCCCCTCAGGCCGTCGGCAGCAGCAGTGATGCGTCGCCGTAGGAATAGAAGCGATACGCGTTCGCGATCGCATGGGCATAGGCCGCCTGCATCCGGTCCAGCCCCATCAGCGCCGAGACCAGCATGAACAGGGTCGAGCGCGGCAGATGGAAATTGGTCATCAGCCCGTCGATGCCGCGAAAGCGATAGCCTGGCGTGATGAAGATCGCGGTATCGCCCTCGAACGGACGGATCACGCCGTCTTCGCCCGCCGCGCTCTCGATCAGGCGCAGCGAGGTGGTGCCGACCGCGATCACCCGGCCGCCGCGTGCCTTGACGGCGTTCAGCCGGTCGGCGGTGGCGGCGTCGATGCGGCCCCATTCGGCGTGCATCTTGTGGTCGACCGTGTCCTCCGCCTTGACGGGCAGGAA
This sequence comes from Sphingomonas sp. Xoc002, assembly GCF_050408055.1. Classification (NCBI taxonomy): domain Bacteria; kingdom Pseudomonadati; phylum Pseudomonadota; class Alphaproteobacteria; order Sphingomonadales; family Sphingomonadaceae; genus Sphingomonas; species Sphingomonas sp. Xoc002. The sequence goes on from NZ_CP191175.1 coordinate 551,239, forward strand.
GGTGCCCGCACCGACATGCAGGGTCAGCGTCGCATGCTCGATCCCCGCCCCGGCCAATGATTCCAGCAGTTCGGGCGTGAAGTGCAGCGCCGCCGTGGGCGCGGCGACCGCGCCCGGCTCGTTGGCGAACATGGTCTGATAGTCGTCGGCGTCCATTTCCGTGACGCCCCGCTTCTGCGCGATATAGGGGGGCAGGGGCATGGTGCCCGCCCGCTCCAGCAGCAGTTCGACGGGTTCCTCGCCCGCGAAGTCGAGTGCGAAGCTGCCATCCTCGGCCCGGTCGCGCGCGGTGGCGGAGACGCCCGCGCCGAAGTCGATCACGTCGCCGTCGCGCAACCGCTTGGCGTTGCGGATGAAGGCGCGCCAACGTCGCGTGCCTTCGCGCTTGTGCAAGGTCGCGCCGATCCGCGCCTCTCCCCGCACGCCTTCCAACTGGGCGGGAATGACGCGGGTGTCGTTGAACACCAGCAGGTCGCCCGCGCGCAAGGCAGCGGGCAGGTCGCTCACCCGCTGGTCACGGGTGGCGTCACCGTCGAGGACCAGCATCCGCGCCGAGTCGCGCGGGGATGCGGGGTATAGCGCGATCCGCTCGGGCGGCAGCGCGAAGTCGAACAGGTCTACGTTCACTTGGTGGCCGTTGCCGCCTTCTTGGCGGGAGCCGCCTTCGGGGCGGGGCGGCGCGCGGGGGTGATGGTGACGGGCTTGGGCGCCGCGCCCGGCAGGGTCACGGGCGCACCCAGATTGGGGGCGGGGGCCTGGGGCATCGGCACATAGGCCGGGGGATTGTCCGCCGCGACATAGGCGTGGACGATCCGGCTCGGGTTCGCGGGCGGCTCGCCCCGCTCGATCCGGTCGACATATTGCATGCCGTCGATCACCCGGCCGAACACCGTGTACTTCTTGTCGAGCGCGAAGCGCGGCTGGAAGACGATGTAGAACTGGCTGTTGGCGCTGTTGGGATCGTCGGCGCGCGCGGCGGCCACCGATCCGCGGACGTGCGGCAGATAGTTGAACTCCGAGGGCACGTTGGGCAGGTCCGAGCCGCCGGTGCCGTCGCCCTTGGGATCGCCGCCCTGCGCCATGAAGCCGTCGATCACGCGGTGGAAGACCAGGCCGTCATAGAAATGACGGCGGGTCAGCGTCTTGATCCGCTCGACCATCTTGGGCGCGACATCGGGGCGCAGCCAGATCGTCACGCGACCGCCGGTCGACAGGTCGAGCAGCCAGAGATTCTCCTTGTCGGTGACGGGCGGCGGGGTGGCGCGGCCGGTGACATTGTCCTCCAGAACCTGCGCGGCCTTGGCGGGGGAGGTGAATTTCGGCTGGGCCTGGGTCTGAGCTTGCGCCTGCGCCGGAACGGCGATCGGGCTGGCCATCAACATGGCAAGAGCGGCGAGAACGCGCATCATATCTCTACGACAAGGGAAGGAATGGGCAGGCTGTAGAGCAAATCGCCCCTTGCGCCAATCTGAACCTTTGGATGTCGTCATCCTCCCCGGAACGGGGAGGGGGACCATGCGCAGCATGGTGGAGGGGGCCGTCGGCTGGGGATGTCCTATGAGGAAGCCCCCCTCCGTCAGGGCTTCGCCCTGCCACCTCCCCGCGAGCGGGGAGGATATCAGGATCCCTTGCGGCCCAGTTTTTCGACGCGCTGCACGACGTCCTCGCATACGGCTGGGGTCACGAACTTGGCGATGTTGCCGCCGTACATGGCGATTTCCTTGACCAACCGGCTGGCGATGGGTTGCAACGCGACATCGGCCATCAGGAAGACGGTCTCGACCCGCGGATTGATCTGCTGGTTCATGCCCGCCATCTGATACTCATATTCGAAGTCGGCGACGGCGCGCAGACCCCGGACGATGACCTTCGCGCCCTCGCGCTCGGCGAAATCCATGAGCAGCGAATCGAAGGCGACGACATGAATCTCGCCCGCGACATCGGCGACCTCGCGCCGGACCATCTCCATCCGCTCGTCCAGCGTGAACATGGGCGATTTGGACGGGTTGGTGGTGACGCCGATCACCAGCCGATCGACCAGCTTCGCGCCGCGCCGGATGATATCCATATGGCCCAGCGTGACGGGATCGAAGGTGCCGGGATAGACGCCGATCCGGGTCATCGGTCGCGCTCCACCACATAGGCCGCGATGGCGCGGAGCAGATCGGCCTCGGGGCCATAGTCGCGTAGGTGCGCGATCGCCTGATCGACCAGCATCCGGCATTGTTCGCGGGCGCGCTCGACGCCTAGCAGGCTGAGGAAGGTCGCCTTGCCCGCATCCTGGTCCTTGCGCAGTTTCTTGCCCGCCGCCGCCTCGTCGCCCTCGGCGTCGAGCAGGTCGTCGGCGATCTGGAAGGCCAGCCCCAGGTCATGGGCATAGCCGCGCAGATGGGTGCGGCCCTCGGGCGGCACGCGGCCCAGGATCGCGCCCGCCTCCACCGCCGCGCAGATCAGCGCGCCGGTCTTCATTTGCTGAAGCCGGGTGACGGTGGCGAGGTCGAAGACCTGCCGCTCCGCCTCCAGGTCCATCTGCTGGCCGCCCGCCATGCCGCTGGGGCCGGAGGCGCGCGCCAGGTCGAGGATCAGCTCGGAACGGACGAAGGGGTCGGCATGAGTCGACGGATCGGCCAGAATCTCGAAGGCCAGCGCATGGAGGCAGTCGCCCGCCAGAATCGCCGTCGCCTCGTCGAACGCCTTGTGCACGGTCGGCTTGCCGCGCCGCATATCGTCGTCGTCCATCGCGGGCAGATCGTCATGGATCAGCGAATAGACGTGGATCGCCTCCAGCGCGGTCGCCACCCATCCCGCGCAATCACGGTCGACCGCGAACAGATGCGCGGTGGCGAAGACCAGCAGCGGGCGCAGCCGCTTGCCCCCGCCGATCGCGGCATGGCGCATCGCGGCATAGAGCGAGGCGCGCGGATCGCCCGGATCGGCGAGCAGCTCGGCAAAGCGGCGGTCGATATCGTCTGCGACTTCGGCCAGGGCCTCGGGCAGGGTGGTGGCGGCGAGCGTCACCCTCAACCCGCCTGAAACGGGCGGGTGCCCGCGGCCTTGCCCTCGGCGTCGAGACGGATCGCCTCGATCCGGGCCTGGGCGGCGTCGAGCCGTTCGGCGCAGCGTTGTCGCAGACGATCGCCGCGCTCATAGAGGCGGATCGATTCGTCGAGCGTCGCTTCGCCGCTTTCCAGTCGGCCGACGATCCTCTCCAATTCCTTGAGGGCGTCCTCGAACGTCAGTTCTTCGATGGGCGTATCCATGACGCCGCTATGCGTCACGCCCGGCGGGTTCGCAAGCAGCGTCGCGCTTAGCGCAGGCGGTTGACGGTCCAGGTGTAGAGAAACGATACACCGAACAGGCCCAGATCGAGCGCGGCCTGCACCCGGCGGGGCGAGCGGTCGGTGAGGTCGTGGGTGATGAGGCGGACATCGGCCGTGGGATGGCGATAGGCCAGCGCGATCAGCGCCAGCACCAGTCCAGCCATCATGATCCGCCGTTCGCGCACAGTCCCCTCCCCTTGCGCACCGTCTTACGATGCGGGCGGATCGCGGGCAATAGGCCGCTCGGCGGTGGCGCAAGGGGGATCGGGACACCCCAGCAGGCGCGGTCGCGCCCGCCGTCCTTGGCGGCGAACAGGGCCTGATCCGCCTCGCGGTACAACAGGCGCCAGTCCGATTCGTCGGCAATCGGGCCGGTGCACAGGCCGAAACTGGCGGTGACGGTCAGCCCCGAGGGATAGCTGGTGCCGCGCAGCCGGGCGAGCAGCGTCTCGGGGTCGGGCGCGCGTTCGGCATCGGCCAGCAGCGCGAACTCCTCGCCGCCGATCCGGGCGACCAGCATGTCGAGGCCCACCGCCTCGCCCAACGTCCGGGCGAAGATGCGCAGCACCTCGTCGCCGCCGTCATGGCCCAGCGTGTCGTTGATCCGCTTGAAATGATCGATATCCGCCAGGATCAGCGTCTGCGGCCCGCTGCGTCCGATCGCCTGTTCCAGGAAGGCGCGGCGATTGAACAGCCCGGTCAGCGGATCGGTATCGGCCAGGCGCCGCGCCACCCGCTCGTCGGCGCGCGCCAGATCGCGCTCGCGGCTGAGCAGATAGATGCGATAGGCGACGCCCAGGCTGGCGATCAGCGCCTCGACGCCCATCGACAACACGGTCGACTGGTCGATCCAGGGCCGCCACTCGATCAGGTGCAACGCATTGAGCACCCGGAACATCGCCAGCCCGATCGGCGTCCCCCAGGCGATGGCGAAGGCCCAGAGGAAATTGCTCCGCCGCCGCCAGGCCCGCGCCAGCACCGCGATCAGGAAGATCAGCAGCACCATGAAGCCCATCAGCACCGCCTGATCCAGCGCGATGATCCAGCGCGGGGCGAGCAGGGCGAAAGCGATGTTGGGAATGGCGATCAGGATGAAACAGATCACCGCCATGCGGTCGAGCCAGCCTGCGAACACCTTTCGTTCGAAGAAATGGCGCGAGAAGATGACCAGGGTCATCGCCACCCCGCCCAGCATGATCGCGTTCCATCGATGCCGCTCGTTATTGTCGAGCCAAGGCAGCCACTGGCCGATCAGCCCCGAGGAAGACAGGGTATAGCCGGTGATGAAGAACAGCAGCAGGCAATAGACCGGCTGGAGCGGCTGGCGGAGCGCTGGCCACAGGGCCATGTTATATACCGCCAGGCCGACCACGACGCCGATGATGACGCCATAGATCAGCCCGAGCGAGGATTCGACCGCCAGCATGTCGGCATGGATACCGATCCGGGCGCCGCGCACGACGCCGCGCATATTGGCCGCCCCATGCGCCTCCCACAGGATCCGCACGGGCCGGGTACCCTCATGGGGCAGGGGCACCGCGATCATCGGGCCGAGCAGCAGATAGGGGGCGGTCGTCGCGCTGGTGAAGGCGACGGTACGGATCTTCCCGTCGGCATACAGGATATGCAGCGCCGTCGCGTCCTGCCAGGTGCTGGCGAAGCTGACGGCCAGGCGGTCGCGAAGGTCGCCCGACAGCGGCGGCAGCGGTTGCGACAGGACCCAGAAATCGCCGACGCCATAGGCGGACTGGTCACCGGTGCAGTCGAAACCGCGCGGCTGGGTCAGTTGGGTGCGGGCATCGTCGCCGGCGTGGATCGGGCGAATACAGGTCGTCAGGCTCTGGCCGACCTGGGCCTGGGCATCCGCCAACGGCCACAGAACTGCCAGCACCGCCAGCAGCAACGCGCCTATCGTGATCGGCCAAGCGCCCTTCATGTGGTCCATCTGTATGCGAAAGGCCGAAAATAGAGTTAACGGCGGCGTAACACAGATTGCATGTATCACCGCGCCTCATGGATGAGACAGCCTAAAATGCACATGAAAAGGGCCGGGTGTCTCCACCCGGCCCTTCTTCAATCGTCACCATTTCGGTGCAGTCGATCAGCTCGCGTCGATCGCGGCAGGCTTGCCACCCTTCTTGCGCGGCTTCTTGGGCGCGGCCGGTTCGATTGCGAAGGACAATGCGCCGTCCTTCATCTTCACCGTCACTTCGCCGCCATGGACCAGCTTGCCGAACAACAGTTCCTCGGCGAGCGGCTGCTTGATCTTCTCTTGGATCAGGCGGCCCATCGGACGCGCGCCATACAAACGGTCATAGCCCTTTTCGGTGAGCCAGTTCTTTGCCGCCTCGTCCAAGCTGATATGGACGTGACGGTCGGCCAGCTGGAGTTCGAGCTGGAGGATGAACTTGTCCACCACCCGCGCCACGACTTCGGGCGGCAGGTAACCGAAGGGCACGATCGCATCCAGGCGGTTGCGGAATTCCGGCGTGAACATCTTCTGCACCGCCTGCTCGTCCTCGCCCTCGCGGGTGAGGGTGCCGAAGCCGACCGTCTCGCGCGCCATGTCGGCGGCGCCCGCATTGGTCGTCATGATCAGGATCGTGTTGCGGAAATCGACCGTCTTGCCGTGGTGATCGGTCAGCTTCCCATTGTCCATCACCTGCAACAGGATGTTGAACAGATCGGGATGCGCCTTCTCGATCTCGTCGAGCAGCAGCACCGAATGCGGGTTCTGGTCGACCGCATCGGTCAGCAGACCGCCCTGATCATAACCGACATAGCCCGGAGGGGCACCGATCAGGCGGCTGACCGAGTGACGCTCCATATATTCGGACATGTCGAACCGCTGGAGCGGAATGCCCAGGATCGTCGCCAGCTGGCGCGCAACCTCGGTCTTGCCGACGCCGGTGGGGCCGGTGAACAGATAGTTGCCGATCGGCTTGTCCGGATCGCGAAGACCCGCCCGGCTGAGCTTGATCGCCGAGGACAGGTTCTCGATCGCGGCATTCTGGCCGAACACCACGCGCTTGAGGTCGGTCTCCAGCGTCTCCAGCTGCTGGCGGTCGTCGGTCGACACGCTCTTCGGCGGAATGCGCGCCATGGTGGCGATCACGGCCTCGATCTCCTTGGGCGTGATCGTCTTCTTGCGCTTGCTGACCGGCACCAGCATCTGCATCGCGCCGACCTCGTCGATCACGTCGATCGCCTTGTCGGGCAGCTTGCGGTCGTTGATGTAGCGCGCCGACAGCTCGACCGCCGACTTGATCGCATCGGGGGTGTACTTGACCTGATGGTGATCCTCGAACGCCGAGCGGAGCCCTGCCAGGATCTTGATCGTATCCTCGATCGTCGGTTCGTTCACGTCGATCTTCTGGAACCGGCGCAGCAGGGCGCGGTCCTTTTCGAAGTGATTGCGGAACTCCTTATAGGTGGTCGAGCCGATGCAGCGGATCGTGCCGCCCGACAAGGCGGGCTTGAGCAGGTTCGACGCATCCATCGCCCCGCCGCTGGTCGCGCCCGCGCCGATGACGGTATGGATCTCGTCGATGAAGAGCACCGCGTGGGGCAGCTTCTCCAGCTCGTTGACGACCGCCTTCAGCCGCTCCTCGAAGTCGCCGCGATACCGCGTGCCCGCCAGCAGCGCGCCCATGTCGAGCGAATAGATGACCGCGTTGAGCAGCACTTCGGGCACGTCGCCCTCGACGATCTTGCGCGCAAGGCCCTCGGCGATGGCGGTCTTGCCGACGCCGGGATCGCCCACATAGAGCGGATTGTTCTTCGACCGGCGGCACAGGATCTGGACGGTGCGGTCCACTTCGGGCCCGCGCCCGATCAGCGGATCGACCTTGCCGATCTTGGCCTTTTCGTTGAGGTCAACGGTGAACTGCTTGAGCGCGCTCTCCGCCTTGCCCTTCTCAGGCGCTTTGGCGGGCTTTTCCTCCTCGACGCCCTTGGGCGGGGTGGATTCGCTCGTCGCGCCGCCCTTGCCGACGCCGTGGCTGATGAAGCTGACGGCATCCAGGCGGCTCATGTCCTGCTGCTGCAAGAAATAGACGGCATAGGATTCACGCTCGGAGAACAGCGCGACCAGCACGTTCGCGCCGGTCACTTCGTCGCGGCCCGAGGACTGGACGTGCAGGATCGCGCGCTGGACCACGCGCTGGAACCCGCTGGTGGGGGAGGGGTCGGTCGCCGCCTCGACCTTCAGCGCGTCGAGTTCGGTGTCGAGATACTGGGCGACCGTCGCCTTCAGCTCGCCCGTGTCGACATGGCAGGCTTCCATCACCTTGGAAGCATGGTCGTCGTCGATCAGCGCGAGGAGGAGGTGCTCCAGCGTGGCATATTCGTGGCGCCGCACGGTCGCGGCTTCCAGCGCCTTGTGAAGCGTGGTCTCGAGCGCGGGGGCGAAAGATGGCATCTACGATACTCCTTCCGAAGCGTCACGGACTGACGCCTCGTTTCGACCAATGTCGGGACGGGGAGGCCCGGCATCAAGCGGGTGTAACGCGCGGCCGCTGAACAAAGCGTATCGCGCGAAACAAAAAACATTGTGCGAAGAAGAGGGGACCGCCTCGGTGCGTGTGCGCCGGGTGAGGCCCATCCGCGTCACCGCTTGAAGAGCGCGTCGGCGCTGGCGCGGTGGAGCGTGGCGCGCTCCATGTGGCGGCGGGTCCGCGCGATCTCCTGCTCCAGCACCGCGATCCGCGTCTCCAGCTCGGCGAGCGACAGCGGATCGAGATCGGTCTGGACCAGCGCGGCCAGGGCGTCGGGAAGGCGGATCGGAGAATCGTCCTGTTCCATAATGGGATGCAGCGTTGACCCGGTCGCCGCCGATGTCAATAACGGTGGGACGAGAGCCGATGATGGGGGATGGCAGCCGGTGCACGCATTTGGCGAGGGAATGGGGATCGGCGATATCCCGAAGACGATGACCGCCATCGACCCCGAAGAGGCGGGCGGTCCCGAGGTGCTGGTGCCTGTCCGGCGCCCGACGCCCCATCCGGGCGAGGGCGAGGTGCTGATCCGCGTCGCCGCCGCCGGGGTGAACCGGCCCGACGTCATGCAGCGCCAGGGTCTCTACCCGCCGCCGCCGGGCGCGCCCTCGATCCCGGGACTGGAGATCGCGGGCCAGGTCGTCGCGGTCGGTGAGGGCGTCGGGCCCGAGATGCTCGGCCAGCCGGTCTGCGCGCTGATCGGCGGCGGCGGCTATGCCGAATATGCGGTGGCGGTCGCCGACCATTGCCTGACGGTCCCGCATGGCCTGTCGATGGTCCAGGCCGCCGCGCTGCCCGAGACGCTGTTCACCGTGTGGACCAACGTCTTCGAGCGCGCCTATGCCGACCAGGGCGACACGCTGCTGGTGCATGGCGGGACCAGCGGCATCGGCACCATGGCGATCCGGCTGGGTCGCCTCTTCGGGCTGACCGTGATCGTCACGGCGGGCTCGGACGAGAAATGCGCGGCGGCCGAGAAGCTCGGCGCGGCCAAGGCGATCAACTACAAGGCGGTCGATTTTGTCGAGGCGGTGAAGGACTTCACCGAGGGGCGCGGCGTCGACATCGTGCTCGACATGGTCGGCGGCGATTATGTGCCGCGCAACCTGAAATGCCTGGCCGAGGATGGCCGCCACGTCTCGATCGCGGTGCAGCGCGGCGCCAAGGCGGAAATCCCGATCTGGGAGATCATGCGCCGCCGCCTGATCCTGACCGGCTCGACGCTGCGCGGGCGCAACCGGGATTTCAAGGCGATGGTCGCCGACGAATTGTCGCGGCTGGTCTGGCCGCATGTCGAGGAGGGGCGGTTGCGCCCGGTCATCGATCGCAGCTTCCCGCTGGCCGAAGCTGCCGAGGCGCATCGCCGGATGGAGGCGGGCGACCATCTGGGCAAGATCGTACTGACGATGGACGGGGCGGCGGACGGGGCGGCGGACGGGGCCGCAGCCGACTGACCAGGACGCCGGTCTTGATCCCGCTGCAAAAGATTGCAACGGATCGAACGACCGGATCGGCCGTCTCCCCGTGCCGAGTCCATGGGGGATGGCGATGGTGCAGCATGGTGGCCGGATCGGGCTGGTTTGCATGGGTCTGGCGGCCGGATTGGCGATGGCGGCTCCGGCCCGGGCGCAATCGGCGCGCGAGCTGCTGACCCAGGCGTCGTTCGGCGATTCCGACGAGGCGAGCGCGCTGCGCCGCGTTTCGAGTGCTTATACGGTGGCGGCCAACGCCCTGAAGCGGACGCCCGACGATCACGAGTCCCTGCTGATGCGCGCCACCGCGCTCGGCTACCGCGCCAAGCTGACCGGCAATCGCAGCGACGCGATCGCTGCCCGCCGCCAGTTCGAGGCGCTGGTGGCGCAGAATCCGCGCGATGCCGAGGCGCAACTGGCGCTGGGTGCCTGGCATATCGGCGCGGTCAAGAAACTGGGGGCGATCGTCGGCCGCGCGGCGCTGGGCGCGCAGCGAAGCGTCGGCTTTGCCTCGCTCGACCGGGCGATCGCACTGGGCGGTGACCGGGCATTGTTTCCGGGGCTGTCGGCGCTTTTGCGGCTGGAGCTGGACCCCCGCGATCCGCGCGGCCGGGCCCTGGCGGAGGCGGCGGTGCGCGCCGGGACGGTGACGCCGATCGACCGCATCCTGCAACGCGCCTGTGTCGCCGTCCTGGCCTCGCTGCGCGCCGGGGACGGGCCGAAGACGCGCGCGCTCGCCTCGCAATCGCTGCCTTTCGGGCGATTCGACGATGACAACTGACCGGCTGGACGCGGGCGTCGCCAACGTCTATCGCGCCACGTCCCGGCAGTTTGTGGCAGCGCACCTTGCTCTCGGGGACGGCTTTCATTAGATTTGTCGCAGCTACGGCCGCTCCGGTGAGGGGCGGCCCTTTTATTTTCCGACTGGAGTGATCCCCGTGGCCCAGCCGCTCATGCCCCATGCGACCGCTTCCTGGCTGGTCGACAACACGTCGCTCTCGTTCGAGCAGATCGCGGATTTCTGCGGCCTCCACATCCTGGAAGTCCAGGCGATCGCCGACGACACGGCGGCGACCAAGCTGACCGGCCGTGACCCTGTGCGTGCGCACGAGCTGACCCAGAGCGAGATCGAGAAGGCGCAGGCCAACCCCGATTACCGCATGAAGATGACCAAGGGCCCCGAGCAGGTCCGTCGCACCAAGGGCCCGCGCTACACGCCGGTCAGCAAGCGGCAGGACAAGCCGGACGGCATCGCCTGGATCATCCGCAACCATCCCGAAATCTCGGACGGCGCGATCTCGAACCTGATCGGCACGACGCGCACGACGATCGCCGCGATCCGGGACCGCAGCCACTGGAATATCGCCAACATCACCCCGAAGGACCCGGTGACCCTGGGCCTGACCACCCAGCGCGAGCTGGACTCGGCGGTGGCCAAGGCGGCCAAGGCGACCGGCGGCAATGCCGAGGCGCAGCCGACCGACACCCGCCTGGAAGGCGACCGCGAAGCCCTGCTCGCCTCGCTGCGCGCCGAGCGCGAGCAGCAGAGCCGCGACGTCGACTCGGTCGGCCATCATGACGACGTGATCGACCCGCACTCGCTGTTCCGCAGCTGAGCGCAGGCGACAGCCTGACGAAAAGGGGCGTCCACCTTGGCGGTGGACGCCCCTTTTGCATTTGGGGGAACGGCGTCTCCCCAGCCCCGTTGAACGGGGCCAAAGGAGACCATGCATGTCCGAGCAGGAAAAGCCCTTCGACCATGATCGCGGCCATAGCGGCCAAGCCTATCACCGCGACGATGAGCAGGCGATGGGGCGTGCCGAACCGTCGGGCAGCGTGACGACCACCCCGCCCGCACCGGGGGACGGCAACGCGGATACGTCGCTGCCGGACGACAATGGCAAGCGGGCCACCGTCGATCCGAAGACGGGCGAGGTGCATGGCACCGGGGCAGGGGCCGGTGGCGGCAACCGCGGTGACGAAATCGACGAAGTGGACCCCGCGACTCCGCCGGGCGTAGGGCCGCGCCCGGTGAACTGATCCCTATTCCTCCCCTCGCAGGGGAGGTGGCAGGCCGAAGGCCTGACGGAGGGGTGTCGCCGCTTGATAGGTCATGCTGTCATCGCAGCCGGTTACACCCCTCCACCAGCTTCGCTGGTTCCCCTCCCCTTGCAGGGGAGGAAGGGGCGCACGCAGAAGAAGTCACCGCAAACGCGGTGTCACACATCCAACAATGTCATGAAAAGTGGCAGGAGTGCACGGACTCGAACCGTGGGCCCTCGGTTTTGGAGACCGATGCTCTACCAACTGAGCTACACTCCTGCGAGGCGGCCGCCATTAGCCCGGCTCAGCCGCCGGGGCAATAGCCTGTTTCACAATTTTCGTGATCGGCGTCGCTGAAGCCAGGCAGCCTCTCCCGCGCCGACATTGACCATCGGCCGACTCCCGCGTATAGGCCGCCGCTGCACGAAGGGGATTTCTCGGGATTCGGGACTTATCCGTCGGGCAAGCTTGAACATTGCTGGATGCGAATAGGGCCGGGCGAAAGCCACGATGGCCCCTTTTTGTATTCCGAAGTGCTGTGATGGCTCCAGCAAAGTAACCTCATGGAAAGGTGAAGGCTTCAATGCCGACGATCAACCAGCTGGTCCGCAAGGGCCGCGAACTGCAGAAGGCCAAGTCCAAGGTCCCTGCAATGGAGCAGAACCCGCAGAAGCGCGGCGTTTGCACCCGTGTCTACACGACGACCCCGAAGAAGCCGAACTCGGCGCTTCGCAAGGTGGCCAAGGTCCGTCTGACCAACAGCCGCGAAGTCATTTCGTACATCCCGGGCGAAGGCCACAACCTGCAGGAGCACTCGGTCGTGCTCATCCGCGGCGGCCGTGTGCGCGACCTTCCCGGCGTGCGTTACCACGTGCTGCGCGGCGTTCTCGACACGCAGGGCGTGAAGGATCGCAAGCAGTCCCGCTCGAAGTACGGCGCGAAGCGTCCGAAGTAAGCCGGTCGGGCCTCAGCCGAGGCTCCTCGACCATCAAAGGCTGAAGTTTTGTAAGGAAATACGAGAATGGCTCGTCGTCGTCGTCCCGAAAAGCGGGAAATTCTGCCGGACCCCAAGTTCGGAGATGAGGTCCTGTCGAAGTTCATGAATTCGGTCATGCTGGACGGTAAGAAGTCCGTGGCCGAAGCCATCGTTTACGGTGCTCTGGAAACCGTCGAGACGCGCGCCAAGCGCGATCCGATCGGCGTCTTCCACGATGCGCTGAACAACATCAAGCCGGGCATCGAAGTCCGTTCGCGCCGCGTCGGCGGTGCGACCTACCAGGTTCCGGTCGAAGTCCGTCCGGAGCGTGCCCAGGCTCTGGCCATCCGTTGGCTGATCGGCGCGTCGCGCGCCCGTTCGGAGAACACGATGGCCGCCCGTCTGTCGGGTGAGCTGATGGACGCCGCGAACAACCGCGGCAACGCGGTCAAGAAGCGCGAAGATACGCACCGCATGGCGGAAGCGAATCGCGCCTTCTCGCACTACCGCTGGTAAGGGTCTTGCGGCGGACCGGATTTATTTCCGGTCTGCCGCAACCTTTTCAGGGTGCGGTGCCGGCGGTCTTCCGCTGGTCACGCAAACAGCCTATATAAGGGGGAGCCGGGCCAACCGGCTCCCCCCTACGCTTGAGGAAGATCGATCATGGCCCGCAGCCATCCGCTCGAGAAGTATCGCAACATCGGCATCATGGCGCACATCGATGCCGGCAAGACGACCACGACCGAGCGCATTCTTTATTACACCGGCAAGTCCTACAAGATCGGCGAAGTGCACGAAGGCACCGCCACCATGGACTGGATGGAGCAGGAGCAGGAGCGCGGCATCACGATCACGTCGGCCGCGACGACCTGTTTCTGGAACGACAACCGCATCAACATCATCGACACCCCCGGGCACGTCGACTTCACCATCGAAGTGGAGCGTTCGCTCCGCGTGCTCGACGGCGCGGTCGCCTGCTTCGACGGCGTGGCGGGTGTTGAGCCGCAGTCGGAAACCGTGTGGCGTCAGGCCGACAAGTACGGCGTGCCGCGCATGTGCTTCGTCAACAAGCTCGACCGCACCGGCGCCGACTTCTACTTCTGCGTGAACTCGATCATCGAGCGTCTCGGCGCGCGTCCGGCGGTCCTGTATCTGCCGATCGGCATCGAGGGCGGCTTCAAGGGTCTTGTCGACCTGGTCGAGAACCGCGCGATCATCTGGCTCGAAGAGTCGCTGGGCGCGAAGTTCGAATATCAGGACATTCCTGAGGAGCTGGCCGAGAAGGCCGCGAAGTATCGCAGCGACCTGATCGAAATGGCCGTCGAGCAGGACGACGCCGCGATGGAAGCGTATCTGGAAGGCAATGAGCCGACCGTCGCCGAACTCAAGGCGCTGATCCGCAAGGGCACGCTGGAAATGGCGTTCGTCCCCGTTGTCTGCGGTTCGGCCTTCAAGAACAAGGGCGTGCAGCCCCTGCTCGACGCGGTCATCGACTATCTGCCGTCGCCGCTCGACGTTCCGGCCATCAAGGGCGTGAAGCTCGACGGCGAAACGCCGGACGAGCGTCCTTCGTCGGACACCGAGCCCTTCTCGGCGCTGGCGTTCAAGATCATGAACGACCCGTTCGTCGGTTCGCTGACCTTCGCCCGCATCTATTCGGGCAAGCTCGAGACCTCGTCGCAGGTCCTGAACTCGGTCAAGGACAAGAAGGAAAAGATCGGCCGCATGCTGCTTATGCATGCGAACAGCCGTGAGGACATCCAGGAAGCCTATGCCGGCGACATCGTCGCGCTGGCGGGCCTCAAGGATACCACGACCGGTGACACGCTCTGCGCGCAGAACGCCCCGATCATCCTGGAGCGCATGGAATTCCCCGAGCCCGTGATCGAGCTGTCGGTGGAGCCGAAGACCAAGGCCGACCAGGAGAAGATGGGCGTCGCGCTCAATCGTCTCGCTCGCGAGGACCCCTCGTTCCGCGTGACCTCGGACGCCGAGTCGGGCCAGACCATCATCAAGGGCATGGGCGAGCTCCATCTCGAGATCCTGGTCGACCGCATGAAGCGCGAGTTCAAGGTCGAGGCGAACGTCGGTGCGCCGCAGGTGGCGTATCGCGAATACCTCAAGAAGCCGGTCGACATCGACTACACGCACAAGAAGCAGTCGGGCGGCACCGGCCAGTTCGGCCGCGTCAAGGTCAAGCTGACCCCGGGCGAGCGTGGTTCGGGCTTCGTCTTCAAGGACGAGATCAAGGGCGGTAACATTCCGAAGGAATATATCCCCGCGATCGAGAAGGGCTTCCGTGAGACCGCGGAAACCGGTTCGCTGGTCGGCTTCCCGATCATCGACTTCGAAGTCCTGCTGTATGACGGCGCGTACCACGACGTCGACTCGTCGGCGCTGGCGTTCGAAATCTGTGCCCGCGGCGCGATGCGCGAAGCGGCCCAGAAGTCGGGCATCACGCTGCTCGAGCCGGTCATGAAGGTCGAAGTCGTGACCCCGGAAGATTATCTGGGCGACGTCATCGGCGACATGAACAGCCGTCGTGGCCAGATCCAGGGCACCGACACGCGCGGCAACGCGCAGACGGTCGAGGCGATGGTCCCGCTGGCGAACATGTTCGGATATGTGAACGCGCTCCGCTCGTTCACCCAGGGCCGTGCGCAGTACTCGATGCAGTTCTCGCACTATGACGAAGTGCCGCAGAACGTTGCGGACGAGGTCAAGGCGAAGATGGCCTAAGCGTTTCCCGCGCCCCCGGGCAACCGGGGGTGCGGACACGCTAGGGGCTGGCAATCGCTTCAAACACCCGCTATGGGGCCGCGTTCGCGTGGCCTCGGATGCGGCACCGAATTCGATTCAGAAGGTAGGAAAATGGCAAAGGCAAAATTCGAGCGGAACAAGCCGCACCTCAACATCGGCACCATCGGCCACGTCGACCAT
This sequence comes from Sphingomonas sp. Xoc002, assembly GCF_050408055.1. Lineage (NCBI taxonomy): Bacteria > Pseudomonadati > Pseudomonadota > Alphaproteobacteria > Sphingomonadales > Sphingomonadaceae > Sphingomonas > Sphingomonas sp. Xoc002. Next base: position 566,486 of record NZ_CP191175.1, read on the forward strand.
GGCAAGACCTCGCTGACCGCAGCGATCACCAAGGTTCTGGCTGACAACGTCGCCGGCAACGCGGCGGTGGACTTCGCGAACATCGACAAGGCGCCGGAAGAGCGTGAGCGCGGCATCACCATCTCGACCGCGCACGTCGAGTATGAGACCGAAGCGCGCCACTATGCGCACGTCGACTGCCCGGGCCACGCCGACTATGTGAAGAACATGATCACCGGCGCGGCGCAGATGGACGGCGCGATCCTCGTCGTGTCGTCGACCGACGGCCCGATGCCGCAGACCCGCGAGCACATCCTGCTCGCCCGCCAGGTCGGCGTGCCCGCAATGGTCGTGTTCATGAACAAGGTCGACCTGGTCGACGACGAGGAAATCCTCGAGCTGGTCGAGCTGGAAATCCGCGAGCTGCTCAGCTCGTACGAATTCCCGGGCGACGACATCCCCGTCGTCAAGGGTTCGGCGACCTGCGCGCTGTCGGGTTCGAACGACAAGTTCGGCAAGGATGCCGTTCTCGAGCTGATGAAGCAGGTCGACGAATACATCCCGCAGCCCGAGCGTCCGCTCGACAAGCCGTTCATGATGCCGATCGAAGACGTGTTCTCGATCTCGGGTCGCGGCACCGTCGTCACCGGCCGCGTCGAGACCGGCATCGTCAAGGTTGGTGAAGAAGTCGAGATCGTCGGCATCAACAACACCCGCAAGACGACCGTCACCGGCGTTGAAATGTTCCGCAAGCTGCTCGACTCGGGCCAGGCCGGCGACAACATCGGCGCGCTGATCCGTGGCGTGGCGCGTGACGAAGTCGAGCGTGGTCAGGTTCTGGCCAAGCCGGGTTCGATCACCCCGCACACCGACTTCCAGTCGGAAGTGTACGTCCTGTCGAAGGAAGAAGGCGGCCGTCACACCCCGTTCTTCGCGAACTATCGTCCGCAGTTCTACTTCCGCACGACCGACGTCACCGGCACCGTCGAGCTGCCTGAGGGCACCGAGATGGTCATGCCGGGCGACAACGTCGCTCTGGGCGTGAAGCTGATCGCTCCGATCGCCATGGACATCGGTCAGCGCTTCACGATCCGTGAAGGCGGCCGTACCGTCGGCGCGGGCGTCGTCAGCTCGATCGACAAGTAAGTCTCGGGCGAAAGCCTGAAACTTCTTAGGAAAGGGCCGGCCCCGGCGACGGGGTCGGCCTTTTTCGTTTGTAGGTGGAAGATAACGATAACACCCTCACCCTTCCCACCCGCCTACGGCGGGCGGGCCCCTTCCCTCTCCCAGCGGGAGAGGGGGGAGGCGCGTCAGCGCCGGAAGGGTGAGGGTGTTCCGATTGGCCCCTCCGTTCAACTGAGCGAAATCGAAGTGCACGTCAGGCGGGCCGGTCAAAGCATGACCTTCGACGTCGCTCAGGCCAAATTGAGCGGGAGATTTGCGGCGTTTGTCGCCGGTTCCATCCCCTCCAACAAAAACCGGCATCCGCCCCTTGCGGCCCCCGGCCCATATGCGTATAGGCACACGCCTTGAGGGAATCGGCTGGCACCGGAAACACCGGAGTCGGCCTTTTGCTTTTAGTGAGGGCAGGGTGGTTCGCCGCTCCTGTCGTAACCCAGAGTTTGTTTCGGCCCAGGGTCGCCTTCACGGCGGATGGGCAAGTGCTTGGTCGGATAGCCGATCGCACTTGTCCTTCATCGTGACCGCGAGCCGAAAGCCCGCTCTTTCGCATCGGTAGGGATCATGGACAGCAATATCCGCATTCGTCTGAAGGCGTTCGACCATCGCGTGCTCGATCAGGCCACTGGCGACATCGCCGACACCGCGCGCCGCACCGGCGCCCTCATCCGCGGTCCGATCCCGCTTCCGACGCGCATCGAGAAGTTCACGGTCAACCGTGGTCCGCACATCGACAAGAAGTCGCGCGAGCAGTTCGAGGTCCGCACCTACAAGCGGATGCTGGACATCGTGCAGCCGACCCCGCAGACCGTCGATGCGCTGATGAAGCTCGACCTCGCGGCAGGTGTTGATGTCGAGATCAAGCTGGCGTAAGAGGGCCAGCGTTCCCGTGGTCGACGATTCCGTCCCACGGGATTTTGGCGTTTCCCGGTTCTGAAGCTACCAGGAAACGCGCCGAGGTCGCTCCCGCGATCCGGCACTCTTTAGGGATACCGCCCGGTGGTTTCGCGGAAGCGAGATGGTGCCGGGGCAGCGTCCCCCGTCTGACCGGCTTGCCGGTCGCCAGCCCGGGACGGGGGCTCGTTTCGCTTTAATCGGGCTGGATATGCCCCCCTTGAATGGTTCTTGGGGGCCTCTGTCGAGGAAGGAACAGGATCATGCGTACCGGCGTGATCGCGAAGAAGCTGGGGATGACCCGCCTGTTCCAGGACGATGGTCGGCACGTGCCGGTCACCGTCCTGGCGCTTGAAGGCGTACAGGTCGTCGCTCGCCGCGAGATGGATCGTGACGGCTACACCGCCGTCCAGCTTGGTGCAGGTGTCGCCAAGACCAAGAATGTTGCCAAGCCGCAGCGTGGCCACTTCGGCAAGGCCGAAGTCGAGCCCAAGCAGGTGCTGGTCGAGTTCCGCGTGAACGAAGACGGCCTGCTGGACGTCGGCGCGGAAATCTCCGCCGACCATTTCGTCCCCGGCCAGTATGTCGATATCCAGGGTCGTACCCAGGGTAAGGGCTTTGCCGGTGCGATGAAGCGCTGGAACTTCGGTGGTCTGCGCGCGACCCACGGCGTCTCGGTCTCGCACCGTTCGCATGGTTCGACCGGTAACCGTCAGGATCCGGGCCGCGTCTTCAAGAACAAGAAGATGGCCGGCCACATGGGCGACAAGAACCGCACGCAGCAGAACCTCGAAATCGTGTCGACCGACGTCGAGCGCGGCCTGATCTTCGTCAAGGGCTCGGTGCCCGGCTCGAAGGGTGGCTGGCTGATCGTCAAGGACGCGGTCAAGGTTTCGCGCCACGCGGACGCCCCGTTCCCCGCCAGCATCAAGGCGGCCGCCAACAACAATGCTTCTGCCGAGCCTGCTCCGGAAGCCACCGAGAGCCAGGAGGGCTAAGTCGTGAAGGTCAAGGTTCAATCCTTCGCCGGCACCGACGCCGCGGACATCGAGCTCAACGACGAGGTCTTCGGCCTCGATCCGCGCGCCGACATCCTGCACCGCGTTGTGACCTGGCAGCTGGAAAAGCGTCGCGCCACCGCGCGCGGCACCCGTGAGCGCGCCGATGTCGCGCGTTCGGGCAAGAAGCTCGGTCGTCAGAAGGGCGGCGGTGTCGCTCGTCACGGCGATCGCCGGGCCCCCGTCTTCATCGGCGGTGGTAAGGCGCACGGCGCCCGCGTCCGCGACTTCAACCCGGGTCTGAACAAGAAGGTTCGCGCCCTGGGTCTGAAGATGGCGCTGTCGAGCCATGCCAAGGCGGGTTCGCTGATCGTGATGAACGATCTGGCGGTCGCTGGTAACAAGACGAAGACACTGCAGGGCGATCTGGCGAAGCTCGGCTTCGGCAAGACCGCGCTGGTCATCGATGGCGACGCCGTCGAGACGTCGTTCGCACTGGCCGCAGGCAACCTGAAGGAAATCAACGTCCTTCCGGCCGCTGGCGCCAATGTCTACGACATTCTGAAGCATGACACCCTGGTGCTGACGCGCTCGGCTGTCGAAAAGCTGGAGGCCCGTTTCCATGGCTAAGCAGCAGAAGGCGGTCGATCCGCGTCATTACGACGTGATCGTTGCGCCGCACATCACCGAGAAAGCGACGCTCCTGAGCGAGCACAACGCCGTGGTGTTCAAGGTCGCCCCCGGTGCTACCAAGCCCGAGATCAAGGCGGCGGTGGAAGCGCTGTTCGACGTCAACGTCACCGGCGTGAACACCATCGTCCAGAAGGGCAAGACCAAGAAGTGGAAGGGCGCTCCGTACCAGCGCTCGGACATGAAGAAGGCGATCGTCACCCTCAAGGACGGTCAGTCCATTGACGTGACGACGGGGATCTGAGCCGATGGCACTCAAGCATTATAACCCGACGAGCCCGGCCCGCCGCGGCCTGATCCTCGTCGACCGCTCGGCGCTCTGGAAGGGCGCGCCCGTCAAGGCGCTCACCGAAGGCAAGCGCAAGACCGGCGGCCGCAACAACAAGGGCCATGTGACCAGCCGCGGTATCGCGGGCGGCCACAAGCAGCGCTATCGCTTCATCGACTTCAAGCGTCGCCAGTGGGACGTCGAGGGCACCGTGGAGCGGATCGAATATGATCCCAACCGCACCGCCTTCATCGCGCTCATCAACTATGGCACCGACGAAGCCGGCAAGGTCGACCAGTCCTACATCATCGCGCCCCAGCGTCTCGCTGTCGGCGACAAGGTGATCGCGGGCAAGAAGACCGACGTGAAGCCTGGCAACGCCATGGAACTGGGCCAGATGCCGGTCGGCACGATCGTCCACAACGTCGAGATGAAGCCCGGCAAGGGCGGTCAGATCGCACGTTCGGCCGGCACCTATGTGCAGGTCGTGGGCCGCGACAAGGGCATGGTCATCGTCCGTCTGAACTCGGGCGAGCAGCGCTACATCCATGCGAACTGCATGGCGACCGTCGGCGCGGTGTCGAACCCCGACAACGGCAACACCAACCTGGCGAAGGCTGGTCGCAACCGTTGGAAGGGCCATCGCCCGCTGACCCGGGGTGTTGCGAAGAACCCGGTCGACCACCCGCACGGCGGTGGTGAAGGCCGGACCTCGGGCGGCCGTCATCCGGTCACCCCGTGGGGCAAGCCGACGAAGGGTGCGCGCACTCGTCACAACAAGGCGACGGACAAGATGATCATCCGTAGCCGTCACGCCAAGAAGAAGGGCTAACACGTAATGGCTCGTTCCGTTTGGAAGGGTCCTTTCGTGGACCTCCATCTCCTGAAGAAGGCCGAAGTGGCTCAGGATGCTGGCAACCGTGCAGGTCCGATCAAGACCTGGTCGCGTCGCTCGACCATCCTGCCGTCGTTCGTCGGTCTGACCTTCAACGTCTACAACGGTCGCAAGTTCGTTCCCGTCTCGGTGAACGAGGACATGGTCGGCATGAAGCTCGGTGAATTCGCGCCCACGCGCTACTTCCCCGGCCACGCTGCCGACAAGAAGGGTAAGCGCTGATGTCGAAGCCCGCATCCCCCCGCAAGGTCGGTGACAAGGAAGCGCTGTCGGTCGGCACGCAGATCCGTGGTTCGGCGCAGAAGCTGAACCTGGTCGCGGCGCTCATCCGCGGCAAGAAGGTCGGCGACGCGATGAACATCCTCGCCTTCTCGACGAAGGCGATGGCCGTCGACGCGCGCAAGATCCTGGCCTCCGCGATCGCCAATGCCGAGAACAACCACAACCTCGACGTCGACTCGCTCGTCGTCGCAGAGGCGTCGGTCGGCAAGTCGATCACCATGAAGCGTTTCGCGACGCGCGGCCGTGGCAAGTCCACCCGCATCCTGAAGCCGTTTTCGCGGCTCCGCATCGTCGTCCGCGAGCAGGAAGAAGCATAATGGGTCAGAAGAGCAATCCGATCGGCCTGCGTCTCCAGATCAACCGTACCTGGGACAGCCGCTGGTTCGCCGAAGGCCATGACTATGGCCGCCTGCTGCTGGAGGATCTGAAGATCCGCCAGTTCATCATGAAGACGCTGCCCCAGGCCGCGATCTCGAAGGTCGTCATCGAGCGTCCGGCCAAGCTGTGCCGCATCTCGATCTTCGCGGCGCGTCCGGGCGTGATCATCGGCAAGAAGGGCGCCGACATCGAAAAGCTTCGCAAGAAGCTCGGTTCGATGACCTCGTCCGACGTGTCGCTGAACATCGTCGAGATCCGCAAGCCCGAGATCGACGCCAAGCTCGTCGCCCAGGGCGTGGCCGACCAGCTGGAGCGCCGTATCGCGTTCCGTCGCGCCATGAAGCGTGCGGTGCAGTCCGCGCTCCGTCTGGGCGCCGAAGGCATCCGTATCACCTGCGGCGGCCGTCTGGGCGGCGCGGAAATCGCGCGTACCGAATGGTATCGTGAAGGCCGCGTTCCGCTGCACACGCTGCGTGCGAACGTCGACTATGCCGAAGCGCAGGCGCACACCGCTTATGGTGTGTGCGGCGTGAAGGTGTGGATCTTCAAGGGCGAGATCCTGGGCCATGACCCCATGGCGCAGGACCGGCTGATGATGGAGGCTCAGACCTCCGGCGTGCGCCCGGCGCGCGACGATCATCGCCGCTAAGGATCAAAGAACATGCTGCAACCAAAGCGCACCAAGTTCCGCAAGGCCTTCAAGGGCCGCATCCACGGCGATGCGAAGGGCGGCACCAGCCTGAACTTCGGTTCCTATGGCCTGAAGGCCATGGAGCCGGAGCGTATCACGGCTCGCCAGATCGAGGCGGCTCGCCGCGCGATCACGCGTCACATCAAGCGTCAGGGTCGTCTCTGGATCCGCATCTTCCCGGACGTCCCCGTCTCGTCGAAGCCTGCCGAAGTCCGCATGGGCTCGGGTAAGGGTTCGCCGGAATTCTGGGCCGCCCGCGTGAAGCCGGGTCGCATCCTGTTCGAACTCGACGGTGTCGACGGCCCGCTGGCCGCCGAGGCATTCGAGCGCGCCGCGATGAAGCTGCCCATCAAGACCAAGGTCGTTGCCCGCCTGGGCGACACCTCGCACCTCGGAGGCGAGTAATGGCCAAGACTGAATATACCGGCCAGAGCGACGACCAGCTCGTCGAGGCGCTGGGCAACCTGAAGCGCGAGCAGTTCAACCTGCGCTTCCAGGCGGCCACGAGCCAGCTCGAAAAGCCCAGCCGGGTCAAGGAAGTCCGTCGCGACATCGCGCGGATCAAGACCATCCAGGCGCAGCGCACCGCTGCGGCTGCCAAGTAAGGACCGAGACACATGCCGAAGCGCGTGCTGACCGGGGTGATTGTCTCGGACAAGACCGACAAGACGGTCGTCGTCAATGTGGAGCGGAAGGTTAAGCACCCCCTCTACGGCAAGATCATCCGTCGGTCGAAGAAGTACCACGCCCATGACGAGGCGAACGAGTACAAGGCCGGTGAGACGGTGCGGATCGAAGAGACCGCCCCGATCTCGAAGCTGAAGACCTGGAAGGTCGTCGAGCGGGTCGATACCCACATGACGCCGGAACGGGCCTCGGCCGAGGGCTGAACCCTTTGACTTCGGGCCCCGTCCCTCCGGATCGGAGGGGCGGGGTTCGGATTTGAGGGCGCCCTTCGGGGCAAAGAGCGGATTGGTCGAAAGCGGCGGGGCGACTCGCTTGCCTTTCGAGCCAGGAGTGGCTATGGGGCCTCTCCCCCTGGCGCGGACACCCGCGCCGGGGGTCGTTTTTTAAGGCGGGGTAGGGTCGGTATCCTCCCCCAGAAGAGAGAAGGAAGCGGATCCATGATCCAGATGCAGTCCAATCTCGACGTCGCTGACAACAGCGGCGCGAAGCGGGTGCAGTGCATCAAGGTGCTGGGCGGCTCGAAGCGCCGTACGGCATCGGTCGGCGACATCATCGTCGTCAGCGTCAAGGAAGCGCAGCCGCGTGGCCGCGTGAAGAAGGGCGACGTTCACCGCGCGGTGATCGTGCGTACCGCCAAGGACATCCGTCGCGCCGACGGTTCGGTGATCCGTTTCGACGGTAACGCCGCCGTGCTGGTCAACAAGAACGAGGAGCCGATCGGCACCCGTATCTTTGGCCCGGTCGTGCGTGAGCTTCGCGGCAAGAAGCACATGAAGATCATCTCGCTGGCGCCGGAGGTTTTGTAATGGCCGCTGCACGCATCAAGAAGGGTGACAAGGTCATCGTCCTGTCCGGCAAGGACAAGGGCAAGACCGGCACCGTGTCGCTGGCGATGCCGAAGGACGGCAAGGTCGTCGTGGACGGCGTCAACATCGCCACCCGTCACCGCAAGCCCACCCAGGCGAACCCGCAGGGTGGCCTGGAGCGCACCGCTGCTCCGCTGCACATCTCGAAGGTTGCGCACGTGACCGCCGATGGCAAGCCGACCCGCGTCCGTTTCGAGACGCAGGATGGCAAGAAGGTCCGCGTGGCCGTCAAGACCGGGGAGAAGATCGATGGCTGATTACAAGCCCCGCATGAAGGCTATCTATGATGATAGCATCGTCAAGGCGATGACCGACAAGTTCGGTTACAAGAACGTCAACGAGATCCCCCGGATCGAGAAGATCGTGCTCAACATGGGCGTGGGCGAAGCGACGCAGGACAAGAAGCGCGTCGACCAGGCCGCCTCCGAGATGGAGCTGATCGCGGGTCAGAAGCCCGTCATCACCAAGGCGAAGAAGTCGATCGCGCAGTTCAAGCTGCGTGAAGGCATGCCGATCGGTGTGAAGGTCACGCTGCGTCGCGAGCGCATGTACGAGTTCCTGGACCGCTTCATCACGATCGCGCTGCCGCGCGTTCGCGACTTCCGCGGCCTGAACCCGAAGTCCTTCGACGGTCGCGGCAACTATGCCTGCGGCATCAAGGAACAGATCATCTTCCCCGAAATCAACTATGACCGCATCGACAAGGTGCGCGGCATGGATGTGATCGTGACCACCTCGGCGAAGACCGACGACGAAGCGCGCGAGCTGCTCCGTCTGTTCGGCTTCCCGTTCCCCAAGGAAGACGCTGCCGACGAGAAGAAGGCGGCGTAACCGGACTGCCCCCTCTCCACGCCGGGGAGGGGGTCCTTACAGAAAGAGCTTAAGTCCATGGCGAAACTGAGTTCAATCAATAAGAACGAGAAGCGTCGCGCTCTCGTCAAGAAGTATGCGGGCAAGTACGCGAAGCTGAAGGCGATCGCGAACGACCAGAGCCTCGATGAGACCGAGCGTCTGATCGCGCGCCTCAAGATGGCCGAGATCCCCCGCAACGGCAATCCGACCCGTATCCGCAACCGTTGCGAGATCACCGGTCGCCCGCGTGCGTATTACCGCAAGTTCCGTCTCGCTCGCGTCATGCTGCGTGAACTGGCCAACAAGGGCCAGATCCCCGGCGTCACCAAGTCGAGCTGGTAAGGACCATTTGAGATGGCAGTGACCGATCCCCTGGGTGACTTGCTCACCCGCATCCGCAACGGCCAGCGCGCGCGCAAGGACTCCGTCCTGACGCCTGCGTCGAAGCTGCGCGTCCGCGTGCTCGACGTGCTTCAGCGCGAGGGCTATATCCGTGGCTACAGCGAAGAGCAGATGGGCCCCGCGGCCGGCATCCGCATCGAGCTGAAGTATTTCGAAGGCCAGCCCGCGATCAAGCATGTCGCGCGCGTGTCGAAGCCCGGCCGCCGTATCTATTCGGGCGCGCAGGACCTTCCCCGCGTTCGCAACGGCCTGGGCATCACCATCGTATCGACGCCGCGTGGCGTTCTGTCGGACGCCGAAGCGCGTGAGCAGAACGTCGGTGGCGAAGTCCTGGCGGAGGTGTTCTGATGAGCCGCATCGGTAAGAAGGCGGTCCCGGTTCCGGCCGGCGTCACCGCGACCATCGCCGACAAGGTGCTGAGCGTGAAGGGTCCCAAGGGCACCCTCTCCATGCCGCTCGCCGACGAGATCACCTATGACGTCCAGGCGGACGCCATCGCGGTGCAGCCTGCCAACGCCACGAAGCGCGCGCGCGCCTTCTGGGGCATGCAGCGCACCATGGTGCAGAACCTCGTCACCGGCGTGACCGCAGGCTTCTCGAAGAAGCTGGTCATCACCGGCGTCGGCTACCGCGCCGCCGCGCAGGGCAAGACCCTGAAGCTGCAGCTCGGCTACAGCCACGACGTCAACATCGACGTGCCGGAAGGCCTCGAGGTGAAGACGCCGGACGCCACCACCGTCGAAATCAGCGGTGCGGACAAGCAGAAGGTCGGCCAGCTGGCCGCTGAGATCCGCCGCTGGCGCAAGCCCGAGCCGTATAAGGGCAAGGGCATCAAGTACGACGGCGAGTTCATCTTCCGCAAGGAAGGGAAGAAGAAGTAATGACCAAGGGTCTCTCTCTTTTCGAGAAGCGCCGTCGGCGCAACCGTACCGCGCTGCGTGCGCGTGCGGGCACCCGTCCGCGCCTGTCGGTGCATCGCTCGGGCAAGCACATCTATGCCCAGGTGATCGACGACGAGGCAGGTCGTACCGTGGCTTCGGCCTCGACGCTGGAGAAGGACGCACGCGGCCAGTCGGGCGCGAACGTCGCAGCGGCGACCGAAGTCGGCAAGCGCGTGGCCGAAATGGCCAAGGCCGCCGGCGTCACGCAGGTCGTTTTCGACCGTGGCGGCTTCCTGTTCCACGGTCGCGTCAAGGCGCTGGCCGAGGCGGCACGCGAAGCGGGATTGGAGTTCTAATATGGCTGACGAGAACAACGTGGCCGTTGCCGGTGCCGAAGGCGCCGCGCAGGACGCGACCCAGGGTCGTGGTCCCCGGGGCGGCCGTGGCCGTGGTCCGGGCGGTGGTGACCGCGGCCGTGGCGGCCGTGACGGCAACCGTGGTCGTCGCGACGACCGTCGCGGTGGACCTGAGGAGCAGGGCGAAGAGCTGATCGAAAAGCTCGTCCACATCAACCGCGTCTCGAAGACCGTGAAGGGCGGTAAGCGTTTCGGCTTCGCCGCGCTCGTCGTGGTCGGCGACGGCAAGGGACGTGCGGGCTTCGGTCATGGCAAGGCGCGCGAAGTGCCGGAAGCCATCTCGAAGGCGACGGCTGCCGCCAAGAAGGCGATGGTCCGCGTTCCGCTGAAGGACGGTCGCACGCTGCATCATGATGGCAACGGCCATTTCGGTGCGGGCCGCGTGACGGTGCGTTCGGCCCCGCAGGGTACCGGCATCATCGCCGGTGGTCCGATGCGCGCCATCTTCGAATCGCTCGGCGTTGCCGACGTGGTGACGAAGTCGGTTGGTACGTCGAACCCGTACAACATGATCCGTGCCACCTTCGAAGCGCTGGGCGACCAGACTTCGCCGAAGGCGGTGGCGCAGCGTCGTGGCAAGAAGATCGCCGACCTGCTGGGTCGCGGTCACGGTGCCACCCAGCAGACTGCCGAGGCGGAAGCCGCGGCCGTCGTGGAGTAAGCGACCATGGCTACCATCAAGATCAAGCAGACCGGTTCGCCGATCCGCCGCACCAAGGACCAGCGCGCGACCCTCGTCGGCCTGGGCCTGAACAAGATGCACAAGGTCTCCGAGCTTCAGGACAGCCCTGAAGTCCGCGGCATGATCCGCAAGGTGCAGCACATGGTTCAGGTGGTGGACTGAGGCTTGTCGTAAGACAGACTCACATCCGTCACATTGAACAGTGACAAACACGGGGAAGGGGGCTATGCGGCCCCCTTCCTTTTATCTAGCGGCCGCGATTCTCAACCATCACGGCCATGCGCGAAACAAGCGAAAGCGAGTGCAAATCATGAAGCTGAACGAACTTTTCGACAACCAGGGTGCCCGCAAGTCCAAGATCCGCGTCGGTCGCGGTATCGGTTCGGGCAAGGGCAAGACCGGTGGTCGCGGCGTCAAGGGTCAGAAGAGCCGTGAGGGCGTGTCCATCGCGGGCTTCGAGGGCGGTCAGATGCCGCTCCACATGCGTCTGCCGAAGCGTGGCTTCAACAACATCTTCGCCAAGGACTATGCCGAGGTGAACCTGGGCGCGATCCAGAAGGCGATCGACTCGGGCAAGCTGAAGACCGACGGCACGATCGACCACGCCGCGCTGAAGGCCGCTGGCCTGGCGCGTGGCGGCAAGGACGGCGTGCGTCTGCTCGGCAAGGGCGAGCTGACCACCAAGCTGTCGTTCGTCGTGCAGGGCGTGTCGGCTTCGGCGCGTGAAGCGGTCGAGAAGGCCGGTGGTTCGGTCGACGTGCCGCACGTCGTGCCCGCCGCCGAAAAGGCCGCCGCGAAGAAGGGCCAGGCCCGCGCCGCGAAGCTCGCCGCCAAGGCCTGAACCGGATAGGATCCGCCGCTGTCGAACGGCTTTGCGCCGGGGTGACAGCGGCGGATTTTGCATCCGGGTTAGACAAGCGCGTCTTCGCGCCTATATGAGCGGCGGGGCGGTTCAAAACGCATCCCGCCGTTTTTCGTTTCCAGGATAACGCAACAGCTATGGCATCCGCAGCCGACCAGATGGCGCAAAGCATCAGCCTGGCGAAATTCGCCAAGGCCACCGACCTCAAGAAGCGGCTGTGGTTCACCATCGGCGCGCTGATCGTCTTCCGCCTGCTCAGCTATGTCCCGCTGCCGGGCGTCGACCCGACCGCGCTGGGCCTGCTGAGCCAGAAGACCACGGGCGGCGTGCTCGACTTCTTCAACACCTTCTCGGGCGGTTCGCTCAGCCGCATGTCGCTGATCGCGCTGGGCGTGATGCCGTACATCACGGCGTCGATCGTCGTGCAGCTCGCGACCTCGCTGAGCCCGCAGCTCGCCGCCATCAAGAAGGAAGGCGAGAGCGGCCGCAAGAAGCTGAACCAGTATACCCGCTACGGCACCGTGCTGCTGACCGCGATCCAGGGCTATTTCATCGCCGTGGGTCTCGAGACGCTGGGCGCCAGCCAGGGCATCCAGGCGGTGATCGAGCCGGGCATGACCTTCCGCATCGCGGCGGTCATCTCGCTGATCGGCGGTACGATGTTCCTGATGTGGCTGGGTGAGCAGATCACCAGCCGCGGCATCGGCAACGGCGTGTCGCTGATCATCATGGCGGGCATCGTCGCGCATCTGCCGACCACGCTGGTCAACCTGCTTGAAGGCGGCCGGACCGGCAGCATCGATCCGGTCCGCCTGATCGGCATCATCGTCGCGGTCGTCGTCCTGATCCTCTTCATCTGCTTCATGGAGCGCGCGCAGCGCCGCATCCTGATCCAGTACCCGAAGCGCGCGACGCAGCGGGGCATGCAGGCCGATCGCAGCCACCTGCCGCTGAAGATCAACACGGCGGGCGTGATCCCTCCGATCTTCGCCTCGTCGCTGCTGCTGATGCCGCTGACGATCTCGCAGTTTGCGGGCCAGCGCGTCGCGGGCGAGAGCCGCTGGGGCGACTTCATCATCAGCCTGAACCAGTATCTGCAGCACGGCAGCCCCGTGTACATGCTGCTCTACGGCGCGGGCATTATCTTCTTCTCGTTCTTCTACACCGCGGTTGTCTTCAACCCGGAGGAGACGGCGGACAATCTGAAGCGCTATGGCGGGTTCATCCCCGGCATCCGTCCGGGCAAGAACACCGAGACCTATCTCGACTATGTGCTGACCCGCATCACGGTGCTGGGCGCGGCCTATCTGACGATCATCTGTCTGCTGCCGGAATATCTGGTCTCGGCGCTCCAGATCCCCTTCTATCTGGGCGGCACCAGCCTGCTGATCGTCGTCAACGTGACGATGGACACGGTGACCCAGATCCAGAGCCACTTGCTGGCGCATCAATATGGCGATCTGATCAAGAAGGCGAAGCTGAAGGGCGGTCGCCTGCGCTGAGGCGCAGGCGGATTTCAGGGTAAAGAGGGGAGATAGACGTGGGCGTGAACATCATCCTGCTGGGACCGCCGGGCGCGGGCAAGGGAACCCAGGCGCAGCGGCTGGTGGCCAATCGCGGCATGGTGCAGCTGTCGACCGGCGACATGCTGCGCGCGGCGGTCAAGGCGGGCACCCCCGTCGGCCTCCAGGCCAAGGCGGTGATGGATGCGGGCGAGCTGGTGTCGGACGCGATCGTCTCGGCGCTGATCGGCGAGCGGCTGGACGCGGCCGAGGCGGAAGGCGGCGCGATCTTCGACGGCTATCCCCGGACGGAGGCGCAGGCCGAGGCGCTGGACGTGCTGCTGGCCGAGCGCGGCAAGTCGCTCGACCATGTCATCGAGCTGGCGGTGGACGAGGATGCGCTGGTCGAGCGCATTACGGGCCGCTTCACCTGCGCCTCGTGCGGGGCGGGCTATCACGACAGCTTCAAGCCGACTCAGGTCGAGGGCGTCTGCGACGTCTGCGGTTCGACCGAGTTCAAGCGTCGCCCCGACGACAATGCCGAGACGGTGCGCACGCGCATGGCCGAATACCGCGCCAAGACCGCGCCGATCCTGCCGCTCTATGAGGCGCGCGGCATCGTGACGCGGGTCGACGGCATGGCGGCGATGGATGCGGTCGGGGCGGAGATCGACACGATCCTCGATCGCTGATCCGAACCAAGGTGTTTGAAGAGGGGCGTTTCCGAAAGGAAGCGCCTCTTTTTCGTTTCGGGTGGGTGCGGGGCCATATGCAAAGCCCCTCTCCCGGCAGGGGGAGGGGTTGGGGAGGGGCAAGGGCCACAAGCCGAATGCTCGGTGAGACCCCGATGCCCTCCCCCATCCCCTCCCGCCTGCGGGAGGGGAGCGTCCCGAGGACAGCGCGGGCATCAAGGGGTGCCGCTGGTGCAAGGGCACCGATTCGCCGAACCCCTACGCCGCCTTGCAGGCATAGCCTCTCGCATCTGCCCGCTTCGGATCGTACACCCGCCCCATGACCGCGCTGATCGCCGACTATTACCGCCACCTCACGGTCGACCTGCGCCGTTCCGACCATACGGTGCGCGCCTATGTCGCGACGGCGGAACGGCTCTGCGGTTTCCTGTCGGCCCATTGGGGCGAGGCCGTCGACGGGCCTGCGCTGTCCCGCGTGACCGCCGCCGACCTGCGCGCCTTTCTGGCCGCGCGCCGGGGTGAGGGGCTGACCGCCGCCTCCACCGCGCGGGAATTGTCGGCGGTACGGACCTTCCTCCACTGGACCGGCGTCGAGCCGCCCCCGCTGAAAGGCCTCCGCCGCAAACGAAGCCTGCCGCGCCCCCAGTCCCCCGCCGACATCATGGCCCTGGGCGAGGACATGGCCGAGAATGCCGCCGAGCCATGGATCGCGGCACGCGACTGGGCGGTGCTGCTGCTGCTGTACGGCGCGGGGCTGCGCATCGGCGAGGCGATGGCGCTGACCGCCGATATCCTGCCGCTGGGCGAGACGATCCGCGTGCTGGGCAAGCGGGGCAAGACCCGGATCGTGCCGTTGCTGCCCGAATTGCGTAGCGCGATCGAGGACTATGCCCGCCAGTCGCCCTATCCGATGATCCCGGGCGAGCCGTTGTTCCGGGGGGCCAAGGGCGGGCCGCTATCGCCCGCGATCATCCGCCGCGCGGTGCAGGGCGCGCGCGAGCGATTGGGGCTTGGCGGACGGACGACGCCCCATGCGCTGCGCCACAGCTTCGCCACGCATCTGTTGGGGCGGGGTGCGGATTTGCGGCAGCTTCAGGAGTTGCTCGGCCATGCCAGTCTCAGCTCGACGCAAATCTATACGGCGGTCGACGCCGCGCATCTGCTCGACATCTACCGCACCGCGCATCCGCGTGCTTAGCGCTTGACTGCTTTGGGGCATGACCTGATAGTTTCCAGGCCATCGGATGTTGGAGTGGTTCCATGCCATTGGGCCCGACCTGCCCTTGTTGCCATGCCAGAGTGCCGTTCGGGCGAACGCAGATCGAAGTGGGAAAGGCCTTTGTCTGCCGAAGCTGTGGCACCCAGCTGGTGATGTCGCGATGGCAATCCTTCCTGATCGCCTTTCCCATCATTGCCGTCTACATGATCGTACGGCCGGCCCTGCGGTCCATGGACCTGGCATTCTGGCTCTTGTCGCTGGTCATGGTGGCCGCCGTGGCTGGCGTAAGTTGGCTTTTCATGAAGCCGCGACCTGTCGAGAGCGACAAGGCGGAGGCGGGCTAGGCGTCCGGCCTAGCGTTCCCCGCGTGGCTTCCAAGTGAAGACGCGCCAGAGATAGCCGCCGACCATCAGCACCGTCATCGCGATGGCGGCGGGGCCGACATAGCGGTTGATCGCCTCGAAATTGGCACCCAGCCACAGGCCCGCATAGGCGAGGATCGCGTTCCAGATCGTGCTGCCCGCAAAGGTCCAGATCAGGAACTTGGCCAGCGGCATCCGCGTGATCCCGGCAGGCAGCGAGATCATCGTGCGGAAGGCGGGCATGAAGCGGAACACGAACACCACCCATCCGCCATGCCGCACGAAGAACAGGTGCAACCGCTCGACGTCGCGCCACTCCATCGTCAGCCAGCGGCCATATTTGTCGACGAAGGGGCGGAACCGCTCATAGCCGATATAGCGGCCGACCGCGTACCACGCGTAATTGCCGATCGTGGTCCCGGCCGTACCCCACAGGATCAGCGGGATCATCGCCATGTCGCCGCGCGCGACCGCCATGCCGCCCAGGCCCATAATGACCTCGGACGGGATGGGCGGCACGATATTTTCCAGCGCCATCAGCAGGAAAATACCGAAATAGCCGCCCCAGGCGATGAGGTTGAGGATGAAATCGGTCATGGGTGAAGGGATGTACCGATGAAGGGAAGGGCGGTTCCCCCTAAAGCTGCCCGGAGGGGAGGGAAAGAGGCCGGGCCGCCCGCTGGCGACACTTGACGACGGGGGCGGCTTGCGCGAACCCGACGCGATGGCCGACACCCCGCAAAAATCACCTGAAACGTCGCCGGAGAAGTCGGAGACGAAGGACACGTTGCGCTTCTTCCTGAAGCTGGCGCTGTTCGTCTTCATCCTGCGCAGCCTGATCGTCACGTCCTTCGTGATCCCGTCGGAATCGATGCTGCCGCGTCTGCTGATCGGCGACTATCTGTTCGTGACCAAGTGGAATTACGGCTATTCGCGCTGGTCCTTCCCTTTCGGCCTGCCGCTGCTGCCCGGCCGTATCCTGGGGCGCGACCCGGCACGCGGCGATGTGGTGGTGTTCCGCTCGCCCGAGCCGGACGACCATGACGTCATCAAGCGGGTGATCGGCCTGCCCGGCGACACGATCCAGGTGCGTGAGGGGCAGGTGTTCCTGAACGGCCTCGCGATCCCGAAACAGCGGATCGCCGACTTCATCCTGCCGCTGACCCCCAATTTCGATGCGAACAAGTGCGGGCCGTTCCTCGACACCGTCTCCGGCCAGCCGGTTTGCCGCTATCCCCGGTTCCGTGAGACGTTGCCGAACGGCAAAAGCTATGACGTGCTCGACCAGGGCAATTTCCCCGAGGCCGACGATACCGGCGTCTATACCGTTCCCGCCGATCACGTCTTTCTTATGGGGGACAATCGCGACGACTCGGCGGACAGCCGCTTCGCGCCGCCGCGCGGCATGGGCATGATCCCGATGAACCGGCTGGAGGGCCGCGCCGCCGTCACCTTCTTCTCGACCGACGGCTCGGCCGAATGGATCAAGCCCTGGACCTGGGTGTCGGCCGCGCGCTGGAACCGGATCGGAGAAGGGTTTTGAGCGCCGTCGATGACTGGCTCGCCGGAATCCTGGGGCGCGCGCCGAGCGATGCGGCCCCCTTCCACCGTGCGCTGACCCATGGCAGCCAGGCCGCCGAGAATTACGAGCGGCTGGAGTTTCTGGGCGACCGGGTGCTGGGGCTGATCATGGCCGAATGGCTGTGGGAGCAGTTCCCCGCCGAGCCCGAGGGGCAGTTGTCGCGCCGTCTCAACTCGCTGGTGACGGGCGCGGTCTGCGCCGATGTGGCACGCGACCTGGGCGTGCGCGAGCATCTGCGGCTGGGCAAGCAGGCGCGCGACGACGGCGCTTCTGATAGCGACAATGTGCTGGGCGACGTGATGGAGGCACTGATCGGTGCCTGGTATCGCGAGGCGGGGCTGGAAGCGGCGCGCGCCTTCATCCGCAAGGCGTGGGGCGACCGGGTGCATTCGCAGGGGAAAGCCCCGCAGCATCCGAAGTCGGCGCTTCAGGAATGGGCGGCCGCGCATAACCGCAAGGCGCCCGAATATGTGGTGGTGGACCGTTCGGGTCCGCACCATGCGCCGCGCTTCACCGTGGCGGTGCGGATCGGCCGTACGGCGGAAGTGACGGCGACCGGGGCCAACAAGCAGGAAGCCGAGACGGCGGCCGCGAAGGCGATGCTGGCGAAGTTGAAGGCTTGACGCGGGGGGGCTTCGGCTTCGCTTAGCCTGAGCGAAGTCGAAGGCCACGCCCCGACCTCGCCCAGCTACCGAACTTAACGCCCCTTGGCGGCCGCCGCTTCCTTCTTGGCCTGCACCTTGGCACGGTGATGGCCGATGGCGCAGCCCGCGGCGGCACCCAGCACCGCATGGCCCTTGCCGACGAAATGCCCGCCGACGCCGCCCACGGCCGCGCCCTTCAGGCACCCCTTGGCCGAGGCGGGGCCCGCGACGGTCAACAGCGCAGCGGCCGACAGGGCGGTGAGAAGGGTCTTCATAACGTCTCTCCTTGCACGCGAAATCGTGGCCGAAAAAATGCGCGCGAAGCCGTGGCCGTTCCGTGATCCGACCATTACATTCCGTCCATGTGGGCGGACCGTTGCGGGAAGGGGGCGGGACCTGTACCGCTGGCGGTCATGACTGAACAACGTTGCGGCCTCGTGGCCGTCGTCGGCGCGCCCAATGCCGGCAAATCCACCCTCGTCAATGCCCTGGTCGGCCAGAAGGTCGCGATCGTCAGCCCCAAGGCGCAGACGACTCGGGCCAAGCTGCTCGGCGTCGCGATCGAGGGGGATGCCCAGATCCTGCTGGTCGACACCCCCGGCATCTTCGAGCCCAAGCGCCGCCTGGACCGCGCGATGGTCGCCGCCGCCTGGGAAGGCGCGGAGGGCGCCGACATCCTGGCGCTGGTCGTCGACGGCAAGGGCGGCATCGGCCCCAAGATCCATGCCATCGCCGAGTCGATCGCCCACCGGCCCGAGCCGAAGCATCTGATCCTCAACAAGGTCGACATCGCCGACAAGGCGCGGCTGCTGACCCATGCGGAAAAGCTGAACGAGGTCGTGAAGTTCGACGAGACCTGGTTCATCTCGGCGCAGACGGGGGATGGCTTGCCGCAGCTGAAGACCCGGCTGGCTTCGCTGATGCCCGAGGGGCCGTGGCATTATCCCGAGGATCAGGTGTCCGACGCGACCGAGCGGGCCCTGGCGGCCGAGGTGACGCGCGAGCAGCTCTATCTCCAGCTTCACGCCGAACTGCCTTACGCCAGTGCGGTCGAGACCGAGGCGTATAAGGAGCGCGAGGACGGATCGGTCGAGATCCACCAGCAGATCCTGGTCGAACGCCCGACCCAGCGCGCCATCGTGCTGGGCAAGAACGGCGTGCGGATCAAGGAAATCGGCGCACGGTCGCGCGCGCAGTTGTCCGAGCTGCTGGGACAGAAAGTGCATCTGTACCTGCATGTGAAGGTCAAGCCGGGCTGGGACGAGGATCGCTCGGTCTACAAGGATATCGGGTTGGACTGGGTGGATTGATTTTTGGGGTTGGGGCTCGGTGAGACACCGTGGCCCTCCCCCATCCCCTCCCGCCTGCGGGAGGGGCGTGCCCGGCCATACGGCGGTGCGCTTCAACAGGCGCTGAGTTGGCGGATTGCGCTTGAGGTCCGCCAAGCAACGCACCCCTCCCGCAAGCGGGAGGGGATGGGGGAGGGCAGGGGCTAGGCCACGCCCTCGCCCAACCGCCCCAAAGCCCACTCCGCCGCCTCGACGACCACCGGATCGCTGTCCCCCAGCAACCCCCGCAACACCGGCACCAACTCCGCCGCCCCGCTATTCCCCGCCGCGATCGCGGCATTGCGCACCATCCGGTTGCGCCCGATCCGCTTGATCGGCGAGCCTGAAAACACCTGTCGGAACTCGGCATCGTCCAGCGACAGCAGGTCCCCCAACTCCGGCGCGGTCAGCTCGGCGCGGGGATGGAACGCCATGTTCGCCTGCGCTGCCGCCGCGAACTTGTTCCACGGGCACACCGCCAGACAGTCGTCGCAACCATAGATGCGGTTGCCCATCGCCACCCGAAACTCCTCCGGGATCGGCCCGGCATGTTCGATCGTCAGATAGGAAATGCATCGCCGCGCATCGAGCTGGTACGGTGCCGGAAACGCGTCGGTAGGGCAGGCCCGCTGACACGCGTCGCAGCGCCCGCAGGTGTCGCGCGCCACCGCGTCGGGCTCCAGCGCCAGCGTGGTGTAGATCGCGCCCAGGAACAGCCAGCTGCCATGATCGCGGCTGACCAGATTGGTGTGCTTGCCTTGCCAGCCCAGCCCGGCCGCCTCGGCCAGCGGCTTTTCCATCACCGGGGCGGTGTCGACGAAGACCTTCAGGTCGCACGCCGCCTCCTGCGCCAGCCAGCGGCCCAGCGCCTTCAACTGGCGCTTCACGACATCGTGATAGTCCGCCCCCTGCGCATAGACCGAAATGCGTCCGATCCGCCCTTGATCCGCCAGCCGCATCGGGTCTTCGGCGGGGGCATAGCTGACGCCGAGCGAGATGATGCTCCTCACCTCGGGCCACAGGCTGGCGGGGCTCTGCCGCTGGTGCGCGCGGTCGGCCATCCAGATCATCGATCCGTGACGTCCCTCGGCGAGCCATTGGTGCAGCCGCTCGACCGTCTTGGGGGCGGCATCGGCATGGGTGATGCCGATCGCGGCAAAGCCCAGTTCGGCCGCCTTTGCCTTGATCCGGGTTTCCAGCTTGTCTTGCGCCACATACGCCCGCTACCACAGGCGATCAGGGAGGGACAATCAGCGTGGATAATCAGTGGGCGGTCACCGCCTCGGGCCTTGCCAAGCGGTTCGGCGACCGGCGGGTCGTCGATGGCGTCGACATCGCCGTGCCGACGGGGGCGGTGTACGGCGTGCTGGGCCCCAATGGCGCGGGCAAGACGACGACGCTGCGCATGCTGCTGGGCATTATCGAACCCGATGAGGGACAGCGCAGCCTGCTCGGCCATGCCCATCCGCGCGATGCCAGCGATCTGGTCGGCTATCTGCCCGAGGAGCGTGGGCTCTATCCTGCGATGAAGGCGCGCGATGCGATCGTCTTCATGGGCGCGCTGCGCGGGCTGGACCGCGCGACCGGGCGGGTGCGGGCGGACGAGCTGCTCGAACAGGCCGGGCTCGGCCATGCCGCCGACAGCAAGATCCGCAAATTGTCCAAGGGCATGGCGCAGCTCGTCCAGCTGCTCGGCTCGGTCGTCCACCGCCCGAAGCTGCTGGTGCTGGACGAACCCTTTTCGGGACTGGATCCGGTCAACCAGGAACGGCTGGAGGCGCTGATCCTCGGCGAGCGCGACCGGGGGGCGACCATCCTGTTCTCCACCCATGTCATGGCCCATGCCGAGCGGCTGTGCGACCGGCTGGCGATCATCGCCGGGGGCCGCCGCCGGTTCGAGGGGACGGTGGACGATGCGCGGGGCACGCTGACCGCCCAAGTGCGCTATCGGCCGCGCGACCCGGAGCGGGTGCTGCCGGAACTGCTGCCCGCCGATGCGGTGCGCGAAGGCGCGGACTGGCGCTTCCCGATGCCCGAGCAGGGAATCGAGCCGATACTGGGCCGCCTGCTGACGGCGGGGGCGGGCATCCTGAACCTGTCGATCGAGCGGCCCAGCCTTCACGAAGCCTTTGTCCGCATCGTCGGCGAACAGGAGATGGCGGCATGAGCCAGACCCGCCGGTTGGTCCGCCAGACGATGACGATCGCACGCCGCGATTTCATCGCCACCGTCTTCACCCCCATCTTCCTGCTGTTCCTGTTCGCGCCGCTGATCATGGTGGCGTTCAGCACCATCGGTGCCCTGGGCGCGGCGCAGGCGGCGGACCATGGCGCCGACCGGGTGCGGATCGTCGCGATCGTGTCCGATGCGACGGCCACCGCTTTTGCCGCTGCCGACCGCCAGTCGCGCACGATCTTCCGCCGGGACGAGGAGCCGCCCGAGCTGGTGACGCTGCCCCCCGCACGCGATCCGGCCGCGCAGGCGCGCGCCGCGTTTGAGTCGCCCGACTATGACGCGACCGCCGTGCTCTATGGCCCGCTCGACCGGCCCACCATCCTGTACGGCGCACGTGGGCAGCGGGCGGCGGATTATCTGGCGGTGCTGGCGACCGGCGCGCTCTCGGCCGAGCGGCTGGGTGGCGAACTGCCCAAGGTCACCCCGCGCAAGCTGGCCTTCTCGCGCCAGCGCGCAACGCTGGGCGGACAGAATCAGACGGCGTCGCTGGCGGTCTTCGGTGTGTTCTTCCTGACCCTGTTCCTGGCGGGACAGGTCGTCGGGACCATGGCCGAGGAGCGGTCGAACAAGGTCATCGAGGTGCTCGCCGCCGCCGTGCCGCTGGAGGCGGTGTTCCTGGGCAAGCTGCTGGGCATGTTCGGGGTAGCGGTGCTGTTCATCGGCTTCTGGGGCACGGTGCTCGGTCAGGTGGCGAGCCTGTTGCCGCCCACCTTTGCCGGGATGGTCGGCGAATTGTCGCCTGCCGTGGGCCTGCCGATGTTCGTCATGCTGTTCGTCGCCTATTTCACCATGGCCTATCTGCTGCTCGGCTCGGTGTTCCTGACGATCGGAGCGCAGGCCTCGACCATGCGCGAGATTCAGATGCTCTCGCTGCCGATCACCATCATCCAAGTCGGCATGTTCACCCTGACCTTGAGCGGGCTGTCGCAACCGGGCAGCTGGCTGGCGCTGGTGGCCGAAGTGTTTCCGCTCTCCTCGCCCTTTGCGATGGCGGGCGTGGCGGCGGCGAGCGATGCGCTGTGGCCACATGCGGTGGCGCTGGCGTGGCAGGCCTTGTGGGTCGCGCTGTTCGTGACGCTGGGCGCGCGGCTGTTCCGGCGCGGCGTGCTGCAATCGGGCAGCACGCGACCCTTCTGGCGACGCAAGGGGGCGTAAGATTTTTCCTCCCCAAGCATAGCTTGGGGAGGGGGACCATCGCGCCAGCGATGGTGGAGGGGTAAGGGGACGCCAGCCCGCCCCTCCACCACCGGGCTGACGCCCGGCGGTCCCCCTCCCCATCGAAGATGGGGAGGATCGAAGGTGGGGCCTTATCGCGCTGGGATGTCCTCCCTATCTTGGGTCGATGACCGCATCCCCTTCCGATCGCCGCCATTTTCTCTCGTTGATGGGGCTTGGCACCTTAGGTGTCGGGCTGTCCGCCTGTGGCCGTCAGGCCGAGGCGGCGGAACGCTTTCCGGTTGCGATGAGCGATGCCGCGTGGAAACAGAAGCTCGGCTCGGCGGCCTATGACGTTCTGCGGCGCGAGGGCACCGAACGGCCCTATAGCAGCCCGCTCAACAACGAGCATCGCAGCGGCATCTTTTCCTGCAAGGGGTGCGCGCAGCCGCTGTTTTCGTCAAAGGCCAAGTTCGAGAGCGGTACCGGCTGGCCAAGCTTCTGGGCGCCCTTGCCGCGGGCGGTGGCGACGGAATCGGACCGGTCGCTGATGATGGAGCGGGTCGAGGTGCATTGCAGCCGCTGTGGCGGGCATCTGGGCCATGTCTTCGACGACGGGCCCAAGCCGACGGGCAAGCGTTACTGCATGAACGGCGTGGCGATGACGTTCCGGGCGGGGTGACGGCTGGTCCGTCGCTCCGGTGACGGTTCCCCTTGGCCTTCGGCTGCGCTCCACCACAGCCGTTCACGTGGAGCCAAGTCGAAGCGCACGTTCCGCGCTATGGGCTGGGCCTTGGCGCCCGGCAGGAAATTACTGGATCGGCGCTGCGAAGGTCAGGATGCCGTTGACACGGCCGCTGTCGCGCGAAGCGATCTGGGTGGCGGGCAGGTCGGCGACGCCGCTCTTGTGGCCCGAATAGATGAAACCCTTGGTCGGATAGGCCGACGTGCCCAGGCCGCCATTGGGGCCGTACCAGACCTTGACCATCGACCAGTCGTTGTTCGGCGAGACGTCGACGGCGCGGACGTCGCGCTCGATGCCGCCGCGACGCGACCAGTTGGCATGGGTCAGGAGGACTTCGCGGTCGCTGACGACCTTGCTGACCATGGCGACATGGCCGACGCGCATCCGGCTGGTGGATTCGAAGGCGAGGACCGAGCCCTGTTCCGGGGTGTGGCCGCGCTGATAGCGGCCTTCGGCCTGGCCCCACCAGGTGTTGGCGTTGCCGTGAAGATCGATGCCCGAGATTTCGCGGGCATAGGGGGCGCACTGCCAGAACTGCGCGGCAGCGGGGGTGGCCATCATCAGGCCGCACGTTGCCATCAGCGCGAATCGCACTGCGAATGCCTTGAACTTCACTGGACCCCCCGGTCGGAATGTCGGTGTGAGTGTCGATTAACCGGGGCTAAACATGTTGGAAAGCGCCGCCGGAACCATATCCGGTGAACGGTGTTCCGGCGGCGGTGACCTGAAAAATCGGCGGCGAAACGAGTTTTTCGTTCCTCGTTTCGCCGCGTTTCGCCGCCCGGATGGCTCGGTTTATCGCCCGAGCAGGCGATCCACCGTGACTTGCGTCACCGAATGATAGCCGGGACGCGCCTTGTCATAGATTCGCTTGGCCAGCGCCTGGCCCCATTCGCCCTGTCCCTGAAGCTGCTGGAACAGCGGCGCGACGAATTTGCGGCGGCCCTGCGAGGTCAGGAACTGCTCGGCCGAGGCCTCGGCGGGCGGATAGCGATTGGCGAGCGCGAGGCGAAGCCAGGCAAAGCGGATCTCGCTATTGCCCGTCTCGTTCCAGTGGAACCGTCCGTCGAGCGCGGCAAGGCGTTCGGCAGACAGCTGGCGGGGCAACTGGTCGAGGAAGCGGACATATTCCTGCGTCGTGACCTTGTCGGGCACCGCCGAGACGGGGCCACCGGCGGCGAACGCCTTGGCTGCCGCATCGATCGCGGGGAAGGCGTCGGAACGGACATGGACGGCGTTGGCGGGGATACCCGGCTGATAGACCCATTGGTCGACGCCGATCTTTGCGTCCTCGCCGGGCTTGAGCAAATTCTTGCGCAGATCGGCCAGGAAGCCCGCGCTGGTCTGCGGCTGGAAGGCATGGCGATCGAAATAGCCGCGCAAGTAAGCATCCCAGCGGGCGCGGCCGACGACAGACTCGATGGTGCGCAGGAAGGTCGCGCCCTTGTCATAGGCGATCTGGGTCATGCCGTCGTCGGGATCACGCTTGGCATCCAGATCGAGGTGCAGCTTGGCGTCGGGCGACTGCGGACCGCCAGCCTCTTTCACCGCATTCATCATGTCGGTCCAGGCCAGGTCGGCCTCCATGGCGGCGCGGCGCTTGCCGTACATCGACTCCATGATCCGGTTCTCGAAATAGCTGGTGAAGCCTTCGTTCAGCCAGAAATCGTCCCAGGTCGCGTTGGTGACGAGATTGCCCGACCAGCTATGCGCCAGCTCATGCGCGATCAGGCTGACGAGGCTGCGGTCCCCCGCCAGCACGGTCGGCGTCGCGAAGGTCAGCATGGGGTTCTCCATGCCGCCGAACGGGAAGCTGGGCGGCAGGACCAGCACGTCGTAGCGACCCCAGCGATAGGGGCCGTACAGCCCCTCGGCGGCGGTCACGAACTTGTCGAGCCCGGCAAACTCCCACGCCGATTTGTCGAGCATCGCGGGCTCGGTCCAGATGCCGGTGTTGGCGCTGAGCGGCTTGAACTTCAGGTCGCCGATGGCCAGCGCGATCAGATAGGGGGCGACCGGCTTGTCCATGCGATAGCGGGCGGTGTGGCGGCCGTCATTGCACGGCGTCTCGCCGGTCCGCTCGCCGCTCATCACGACGGTCAGCGCGCAGGGGGCGTTGACGGTGGCGTCCCAGGTCTGGCGGATGCCGGGCGAATCCTGCGTCGGGATCCAGCTGCGGTTGAGGATCGCCTCGCCCTGGCTGAACAGATAGGGCTGCTTCTTGCCCGCCGTCTGTTCGGGCGACAGCCATTGCAGCGCCTTGGCGCCGGGCGCCGAGGCATAGGCGATCTTGATCGTGCGATTGCCGTTCAGCGTGATGGTCAGCGGCGCGCCATGAACCTTGTCGACCGCGCCGACCGTGTAGGGCAGGGGGCGGTTCTGCGCGTCGGTGACGGTGACGATGCGCAAGCCGTTATCGTCGACGACCAGTTGCTTTGCATCGGGCCGGGCATCGACCGACAGGGTCGCGATCCCGCGCATCACATGGGTGTCGAAATCGGCATAGAGGTTCAGCGAGACATGGGTGACCCGCGCCTCGAGGGGCTGCGCATAGCTGTGGACGTCACGCGCATCGGCGCTGGTCAGGACCGGCGCGACGTTCGGGGCGGGGGATTGGGCGGCGAGCAGCATCGCCAGGGCGGCCAGGGACATGGGCACTCCGAATGGGACAGGATGATTGCACCATAGCCGGATTGCCGATGAATGGGAGGGCTCTGGACGCAGGGGCTTCGCATAACCAGTTAGGCGGCATGGACGAATTGACGCTGGCCGTGGTCGGGATCGACTTTCCCAATGAGGACAAGGCGCGGAGCAATCGGCGGTTCGAGCTGCTCGCCTCGGCCATCGGCGATCCGGTGAGCCTGCGACCCGAGCCGCGCAACCGCCATGATCCCCATGCGATCGCCGTCTTCAGCGCCCGCGATGTGCAGGTGGGTTATCTCTCCGCCGAGCGAGCGCCGCTGGTCGGTGCGCGGATGCGGCGTGGGGAGGACGTACAGGCGGTATATCAGGGGCTGAAAGGCTCGGTGGCCTATATCCGGGTGCGTTTCGGCGGCGGTACACCGACCATCCCCCGTGCGGTCGAGTCCATGCCGGAGAAAGAGGAGGATGATTTCTTCCCCGATCCCGACGGCCCCGAATGGGGGGCCTGAAGCGGGCCACAAAAAAGGGAGCCGAAACCGGCTCCCTTTCCGTCCGCCTGAGCGGTGAAGGCCCGGGCGGGGTTGCCCCCGCCCGCGACAATCAGTTGCTGTCCGCGCTGTCGTCCTTGACGACGGCGACGACGCCGATCGCGACGACGCCAGCAGCGATCAGAGCAGCCAGGATGCCGCCGCCGGCCAGCTTGTTGCCCTTGGCGGTCGGAGCCGAAGCGCGAACCGACTTCGAAACCGACAGGCTGGCAGCCGGGTTGGTCGGCGCAGCGGCGACCGGAGCAGCAACCAGAGCCGTGGCGGCGACAGCAGACAGGAACTTCATCATAATCAATCTCCCATGGCGAACGACCGCCAAGACGCGGTGGTGTTCATCGTCCCGATAGCGCAAAAGCATGGCCGGGTAAATTTGTTCCCGCACCGCATCATTTTTTAGATGAGGGCGTGGAACAAATGTCGCAGTCGCTAATCAGGGCACGATCGTTTCTGTGCCTAAATGATTGGGATCAGCGACGAATGGCGGCCGTTGCCAGTCCGGCGAAAATCAATGCTCCACCGCCTGCCCGCTGTGCCCAGGCTTGTGCCCGTGGCGAGCGCAACAGTCCGCCCGCGCTCGACGCCGCCCATGCATAGCAACCGTCGGTCAGCGCCAGCACCAGCACGAACGTCGCCACCAATATTCCGGCCTGGGACCAATAGGGGCGCTGCGGATCGATGAACTGCGGGGCGAAGGCAGCGAGGAACAGGATCGTCTTGGGGTGGAAGGTGCCGACGCCCAGATTGCCCAGAAAGGCGGCGCGCGGCGAAATCAGGCGCGGGCGAATCGCCACCGCATCGGCGTTGCGCGCGCGCCAGAGCCCGATGGCGCCGACCGTGATCAGATAGGCCGCACCCGCCCATTTCAGCAGCCCGAACAGAAAGGACGAGGCCGCCAGCACCGCGCCCATGCCCAGCAGGCTGGCGGTCGAGGCGGCCAGATTGCCGAGCATCAGCCCGCCGACCGAGGCAAAGGCGGTTCGCCGTCCGGATCCGATCGCATAGCCCAGGATCGCCGCGACGCCGGGACCGGGGATCAGCCCGATGACCAGGGTCGCCGCGACAAAGGCGAACCACAGGTCGGGGCGCATCAGCGTCCGCCGTCGCGCCGGGTCAGCGCCGCGACGCAGCTCGCCCGGTCGATCGAACTGCCATCGGGCTCGCGCGCGTCCAGATAGGTGACGCGCGGCTCGGCCCCGTCCTTGGGATAGAGATAGGCGTCGAGGACGCAGAAGCTGCCCAGGAACTGCAATTTGCGCGCGGCACCTTCGCGGACATCGGCATCGGGCGTGCCGAACAACTTGGTCAGCCCGGCGGCGTCCTGTCCGATCACCCGCTCCAGCCCGACATTGGTATAGGGAACGGGCACCGGGGCCATGCCGCCGCTGCGCACTGGCGCGGCAGTCTGCGGCACCGTACAGCCCGCCAGCAATGTCAGGCCCAGCAGCGGCAGCGCGATGAGGCGGGTCACGCCTGTCTCCTGTGAAAGAAATGAGTCGCCATGCTCGCCCCCAGGACGGGTGCGAGCAGATTAAGTCCCGGAACCACGAACAGGGTGGCGACGGCAAGCCCCAGCAGGAAGCGCGCAGGCCCGGTCGCCTTGCGCCAGCGACGCATGGCGGCGCGGTCCATGTGCCGCGCCGCCACCATGTCGCCCAGGTCGCGCGACAACAGCCAGGCATTGACCAGCAGGAACGCCGCCGCCGTGCCGACGCCGGTCACGAGCAGCACGATGTACAGGGGCAGCAGGATCAGATTGACCGCGATGACCCGCGCAGCCGAACCCAGACCCATGGCCGTGCCGCGTGCGAAGGAAACCGGCCTGCCGCTCGCCAGCGCATGCGGGTAATGCCGCGCCTCGACCGCCGCGACGATATCGTCGGCGAACACGCCCACCACCGCCACCGCGACCGCGCGAAAGGCCAGCCACAGCGCCATCAGTTCGACGACAAGGGTGAAGGCGGCCGACCATCCGTCCGCCTGTGCGCCCAGCCATCCGGTCAGCGCCGCGCGCATGCCGTACCACAAGGCGATGCCCGCCAGCGCGAAGACGCCCAGCGTCACGCCCAGCGAACGGATCAGCACCCGGCGGATCGCCGGATCGCCCAACTGGGCGAGCGACAGGAAAAAGGCGCGGATCATGGCTCTTCGATGGCGCGGGCGGCATGGGCAAGTCAATGCGGTACGGGGCCGTACGGCGGCTCCCTTGCGCGGGGGTAGCGTGCTGACTAGGGCGGCGACATCACAGCTTGTTTCCCGGAGTCCGTATCTTGACCAACCCCACTTACGACGTGGTGGCGATCGGCAATGCCATCGTCGACATTCTCAGCCCGGCCGAGGATGATTTCATCGCCGAGAACGGCATGACCAAGGGCGCGATGCAGCTCGTCTTTTCGCCGGAAGAAGCCGACGCGCTCTATGCCAAGATGGGTCCCGGTCGCGAGATTTCGGGCGGGTCGGCCGCCAACACGCTGGCGGGCATGGCCGCGCTGGGCGGCAAGACCGCCTTCATCGGCCAGGTCGCCGACGATCAGCTGGGCGAGGTATTCAGCCACGACATCCGTGCGGCGGGCGTCAAGTTCGACACGCCGGTGCGTCCCGGCCAGCCGACCACCGCACGCTGCATGATCTTCGTCAGCCCCGATGGCCAGCGGACGATGAACACCTTCCTCGGCGCCTCGCACTATCTGCCCGCCGAAGCGCTCGACAAGGCGCTGATCGCCGATGCGGCCTATCTGTATATCGAGGGCTATCTCTGGGATCCGGAAGAGCCGCGTGCCGCGATGCGCGCCGCCATCGGGGTCGCCCGCGCGGCGGGCCGCAAGATCGCCTTCACCGCCTCGGCCGAGTTCGTAATCGACCGCCACCGCGCCGATTTCCATGCACTGATCGACGGCGGCATGATCGACGTGATCTTCGCCAACGAGACCGAGATCGTTGCGCTGACCGAAACGGCGGATGTCGAGGCCGCGATCGCCTCGCTGAAGGACAAGGTCGAGACGCTGGTCGTCACGCTCGCCGAAAAGGGTGCGCTGGCGCAGCGCGGGGACGAGCGCGTGACCGTGCCCGCCCATCCGGTCGACAAGGTGGTCGACACCACCGGCGCGGGCGACCTGTTCGCGGCGGGCTTCCTCTATGGCCAGACGCATGGCCATGACCTGAAGGCCTCGCTGACGCTGGGCGCGGCCTGCGCGGCCGAGATCATCAGCCATTTCGGCGCCCGGCCCCAGGTCGACCTCAAGGCCCTGGCCGCCAGCCTCTAATCCCAATCCTCCCCAAGCCGTGCTTGGGGAGGGGGACCATCAGAAGGATGGTGGAGGGGCCAAGCCCCAAAGCAAAAGGCCCGGAGGATCGCTCCTCCGGGCCTTTTCTGTGTCTCCGCGAAAGCCGGATCAGCGATCGAGCGGCTTGGCGACCTCCGGCTGCATCGCGGGATCGTCCACCACATCGACGATGCCACGCCCGACATGGCTGCGCTTGCGGCTGTAGAGGAAGTAGATCGCGAGACCCACCGCGCCCCAGCCCGGCAGGACCAGGATCGCGACCAGCGGCAGCGAGAAGTACAGATACGCGCAACCGATCATCGCGGCGGGCGCGACGACGAACACGGCGGGGGTGCGGAACGGACGCTTGCGGGTCGGATCGGTCTTGCGCAGCACCATCACCGACAGCGCCACCATGAAGAAGGCAAACAGCGTGCCCGAGTTGGAATAGTCCGCCAGCTTGCCGACCGGCAGGAAGGCCGAGGCGAGCGTCGCGGCGATGCCGGTCACGATCGTAACCACGTGCGGCGTGCGATAGCGCGGATGCACCGAGGCCAGCTTTTCGGGCAGCAGGCCGTCGCGTGCCATGGTGAAGAACACGCGGGTCTGGCCGAACATCATCATGAGCACGACCGACGGCAGCGCCAGCGTGGCGGCCAGGCCGATCAGGTTGCCGATCTTTTCCCAACCGATGGTGCGCAGGACATGCGCCAGCGCCTCACGCGAGCAGGACAGCGGCTCGGTCGCGCCGCTGGCGACGATCGCCTTGCACTGCGCGGCCAGTTCCGACGTGCCCGGCGACAGCACGACACCGGCGGCGTCGCGCACCGGCTGTGCGCCCAGCGGCGAACCGATCGCGCCCGCCGACACCAGCAGGTAGAAGACCGTGCAGAATAGCAGCGAGGCGATCAGGCCGATCGGCACGTTGCGCTGCGGGTTCTTGGTCTCCTCGGCGGCGGTCGACACCGCGTCGAAGCCGACATAGGCAAAGAAAATCGATGCCGCGGCCCCCGCCACGCCGGTCAGGCCGGTCGGCATGAACGGCTCGAAATGCGCGCCGTTGATGACCGGCACCGACAGCGCGATGAACAGGGTCAGCGCGGCGACCTTGATCGCGACCAGGATCGCATTGAACCGTGCGCTCTCGGTGGTGCCGATGACCAGCAGCCAGGTGACGAGCAGCGAGATGATGACGGCGGGCAGGTTGATGTAACCGCCCGACGACGGGCCGTTGACCCATTCCATCGGTATGTCGATGCCCAGCAGGTTGCGGAGCTGCCCCACCACATAGCCCGACCAGCCGACGGCGACGGCCGACGCGCCGACCGCATATTCCAGGATCAGCGCCCAGCCGACCATCCAGGCCAGCAGCTCGCCCATGACCGCATAGGTATAGGTGTAGGCCGAGCCCGCGACCGGCACCATCGAGGCCAGCTCGGAATAGCACAAGGCCGCCACCGCGCAGACGAAGCCCGCCAGCACGAAGGACAACATCATCCCCGGCCCCGCCTTCTGAGCGGCTTCGGAGGTGAGAACGAAGATGCCCGTACCGATGACGGCGCCGATACCCAGCATGGTGAGCTGGAACGCGCCTAGCGATCGTTGCAGCCCCTTCTTCTCGGCGGTCGCCAAAATGGCGTCCAGAGGCTTAACGCGCCCGAAAATCATGAATGTCCAATCCCCCCGAGGGAAGGGCGGCCCCGACTTGGGACACGCCCGGCGTTTGGTGAATGATCCGGGAAGTTAGCTGCAATTTTATTACGCGCAATCCCTAAGGTGCGTGGGATGCGGTCGGGTGCTGTATTAAAGCCCCTCTCCCGGCAGGGGGAGGGGTTGGGGAGGGGCAAGAGCCACGGACGATGCTCTCTGTGAGACCCCATTCCCTCCCCCATCCCCTCCCGCTTGCGGGAGGGGCGTGCTAGGTGGCTCGTTCAGCGCGCCAGCATCGGGCCGAGCGGCTTGCCTGCCAGGATATGGACGTGAAGGTGCGGCACTTCCTGCCCGGCGTCCGGCCCGATATTCGCCAGCAGCCGGTATCCCGGCTCGACCGCGCCTGCCTCACGCGCGACATGACCGACCGCGCGGACGAAACCGGCGATCTCCGCTTCGCTGGCGCGGCCTGCGAAATCGTCCCACGACACATAGGGGCCGCGCGGGATCACCAGGATATGGGTCGGGGCGTGCGGCGCGATGTCGTGGAAGGCGACCGCCCACTCGTCCTCATAGACCCGCCGGGACGGGATTTCGTCGCGCAGGATCTTCGCAAAGATATTCTGGTCGTCATAGGGCAGGGTGGCGTCGATCGGCATCGAAACTCTCCAGGGGATCAGCGGGGTCGGGCGGCCTTTTCGTCATGGCCCGACACGCCCTCGCGCCGCGCCAGTTCGGCGCGAACGTCGTCGAGCGTGTGGCCGGTATCGGCGAGCAGGACGATCAGGTGGAACATCAGGTCGGCGGCCTCGGACACGATCTTGTCGGGCTGGGCCATGGCGGCGATGACCGTCTCGACCGCTTCCTCGCCCAGCTTCTGCGCGATCTTCGGCCGCCCCTTGGCGAACAGGCTGGCGGCATAGGAGGTGGCGGCATCGCCCGCATCCCGGCGCGCGCGGATCGTGGTCTCGAGGCGGTCGAACATGTCCATGACGGCGTGGGTGGCGCGGGGAAGCGCTGACGTCAATCCTTGCGGTTGCGGCGGCGCATCAGGTGGCGGAGCAGCCAGACCGCACCGATCGCGAAGACGAACAGGCCGATGTCGGACCATTCGGGATGACGGCGCGGCTGCGGCGCTCCGGTATGGGCGGTGGCGGCGGTCAGGATGGCGAGCGGCATGGAGGCGGTCTAGCAGCGTGTCGGGCTTGGGTCATTCGGGGGTTTATGATTCACGCGAAGACGCGAGGCCGCGAAGATTTTTTGGTTCGCGCGAAGGCGGGGAGACGCGGAGGGTTTGGGTAATGGTCGGGCGCTGGCCTGCACCTCTCACGGGTTGAGCGTCTTCCGATCGATGGCCCCCCAAACCTCGGTTCAGCCTGCGCAAAGTCGAAGGCCAAGGGATCACAGCGCCACTGGCCCGAGCGCGGAGCGTGCGCTTCGACTTCGGTGCTTCGCACCGAAGTTCATCCTGAGCGGCTGGCTTGCCAGCCCGCCGAAGGACTTAACGTGAACGGAGGTGGGGTTCAGGTGGTGAGCGTAAGACGCATTCCAGCCGTGTCGAGAGCCCATCGCTAACCCCACAACCAGACTCTTCGCGCCTCCGCGTCTCCGCGCGCACCAAAAAATCTTCGCGTCTCCGCGCCTCCGCGCGTAAATCAATGCGCCCGAACCGGCACTCCCGCTGCCGCCAGCGCATGATGCGCATCGGCGATTGATGCGTCACCAAAGTGGAAGATCGACGCCGCCAGCACCGCCGAAGCGTGCCCGTCGCGCACGCCCGCGACCAGGTCGTCCAGACCGCCGACGCCGCCCGACGCCACCACCGGCACGCTGGTCCGGTCGGCGATGGTACGGATCAGATCGAGGTCGTATCCGCCCCGCGTCCCGTCGCGATCCATCGATGTGACCAGCAATTCGCCTGCACCCAGTTCGGCCAGACGCAGCGCATGTTCGACCGCATCGATCCCGGTCGCGCGCCGCCCGCCATGGGTGAACACCTCCCAGCCATCCGCCGTCCGCCGCGCATCGACGCTGGCGACGCAGCACTGGCTGCCGAATCGCTCGGCGATGTCGGAAACGACCTCCGGGCGGCTGACGGCGGCGGAATTGACCGCCACCTTGTCCGC
Organism: Sphingomonas sp. Xoc002; assembly: GCF_050408055.1. Lineage (NCBI taxonomy): Bacteria > Pseudomonadati > Pseudomonadota > Alphaproteobacteria > Sphingomonadales > Sphingomonadaceae > Sphingomonas > Sphingomonas sp. Xoc002. Next base: position 600,079 of record NZ_CP191175.1, read on the forward strand.
ACCGGCCAGCAGAAGCGCGCGCGCATCCTCCGCCGTGCGCACGCCGCCGCCGACGGTCAGCGGCATGAAGCACACCGCCGCCGTCCGCCGCACCACGTCCAGGATGGTGCCCCGCGCCTCATGGCTGGCGGTGATGTCGAGGAAGCACAGCTCGTCCGCGCCCGCCGCGTCATAGGCGCGGGCCTGTTCGACCGGATCGCCCGCGTCGATCAGGTCGACGAAGTTGACGCCCTTGACCACCCGGCCATTGGCGACGTCGAGGCAGGGGATGACGCGCGCGCGGACGGTCATGCGGCCGCCGCCACCGACAGCGCCGCCGCCAGATCGAGCCGCCCGTCATACAGCGCGCGGCCGGTGATGACGCCTTCCACGCCGTCCTGATGATGAAGCGCCAGCATATGGATGTCGCCGATCCCCGCCACGCCGCCGCTGGCGATGACTGGGATACGCACCGCCCGCGCCAGATCGACTGTCGCAGGCACGTTGCAGCCCTTGAGCATCCCGTCGCGGCCGACATCGGTGAAGAGCAGCGAGGCGACCCCCGCATCCTCGAACCGGCGGGCCAGATCCTCGACCGAGACGGTCGACACATCGGCCCAGCCGCGCGTCGCGACCATGCCGTCCTTGGCGTCCACCGCGACGACGATGCCGCCGGGATAGGCCTTGGCCATGTCGCGCACGAAATCCGGATTCTCCAGCGCCGCCGTGCCGATCACGACGCGCGAGACGCCCAGGTCGAACCAGCGCTCGACATTCTCCGGCTTGCGGATGCCGCCGCCCAGCTGGACATGGCCCGGAAAGGCTTTGACGATCGCCTGCACCGCCTCGCCATTGACCGACTCGCCCGCAAAGGCGCCGTCCAGATCGACGACGTGCAGATGCTGGGCACCCGCCTCGGCGAACAGCATCGCCTGATGGGTGGGATCGTCACCATAAACGGTGGCGCGGTCCATATCGCCCTCGGCCAGACGCACCACTTGGCCGCCCTTCAGGTCGATGGCGGGGAAGACGATCAGGCTCACGGATGCCACTCCAGGAAACGGGTGAGGAAGGAGAGGCCATAACGCTGGCTCTTCTCGGGGTGGAATTGCGCGCCGACCACCGTGTCGCGGCCGATCGCGGCGGTGACGGGGCCGGCATGATCGGTGGTCGCCAGCACATGCTCGCCGGTAAAGGCATAGCTGTGGAGGAAATAGGCCTCGCCCGGCACGATCAGCGGATGATCGCTCACCGGCCGGACATCGTTCCAGCCCATATGCGGCACCTTGGCCGACGGGTCGGCGAGGACGAGTCGCGTAACCCGGCCGGGAATCCAGCCCAGGCCCCGATGCTCGCCCATCTCGTCGCTGGCGTCGGCGAGCAACTGCATACCGACGCAAATGCCCAGGAACGGCCGCGCGCGGGTGAGAGCGGCGTCGCGGAGCGCCTCCTCCAGCCCGTCGACGGCGCGCAGGTTCGCCGCGCAGGCCCCGAATGCCCCGACGCCCGGCAACACGATCCGGTCCGCCCTGGCGATCACGTCCGGGTCGGCGGTGATGACGACATCGCTTGCCCCCGCCGCGCGCAGGGCATTGTCGACCGAGTGGAGATTGCCCGACTCGATGTCGATCAGCGCCAGCGTCACAGCATGCCCTTGGTCGAGGGAATCGCGTCGGCCTTGCGCGGGTCGATCTCCACCGCCATGCGCAGCGCGCGGGCCAGGCCCTTGAAGATGCTTTCGGCGATGTGATGGTTGTTGTGGCCGTGCAGCAGCTCGACATGGAGCGTGATGCCCGCCTCCTGCGCGAAGCTGTGGAACCAGTGTTCGATCATCTCGGTCTGCAGCGTGCCCAGCATCGGGTTGGTGAACGGCACCTTCCACACCAGCCAGGGCCGCCCCGAAATGTCGAGCGCGGTGCGGGTCAACACCTCGTCCATCGGCGACAGCGCCTCGCCGTAGCGATAGATGCCGCGCTTGTCGCCCAGCGCCTTGGCAAAGGCCTGTCCGATCGCCAGCGCGCTGTCCTCGGTCGTGTGGTGCCCGTCGATATGCAGGTCCCCCTGAACCTTGACCGACAGGTCGATCAGCGAGTGCCGCGACAGCTGGTCGAGCATATGGTCGAGAAACCCGATGCCGGTGGCGTTCTGATAGACGCCGGTGCCGTCGAGATTGACGGTGACGTCGATGACGGTTTCCGCGGTGGCGCGGTGGACGGTGGCGGTGCGCATGGCCTCCCCATAAACACCTATCCGTCCCATGCAATCTTGACCCGCGATCAAAGGCCGCTAGTCCAAGGGATATGACCGAAGGATTGCCCGACAGCCTCATCCCCTATGACGACATCGTGCAGGAGGCCCTGCGCGCCGTGGTGGGGCGTGTGCTCGGCCCGGTGGCGGAGACGGGGCACCTGCCCGGCACGCACCATTTCTACATCACCTTCAAGACGCAGGCGCCGGGTGTCGACATCCCGCAGCGGCTGGTCGAGCGATTCCCGGACGAGATGACCATCGTCCTGCAGAATCGCTTCTGGGACCTGACGGTGGACGAGAATCGCTTCTCGGTCGGCCTCAGCTTCAACCAGGTGCCGTCGAAGCTGGTGATTCCCTATTCGGCGATCACCCGTTTCCAGGACCCCGAGGTTCAGTTCGAGCTCGGCTTCCACGTCGCCGACGATCCGCAGAGCGATCCCGATCCGCACGGCTCGGCCGAGAATGACGAGCCGGTCGCCAAGCCGGTCGAAGACGGCAGCAACGTCGTCGCGGTGGATTTCAAGCGAAAGAAGTAAGTCTCTTGGAATTCCTCCCCTTGCAGGGGAGGTGGCAGGCCGAAGGCCTGACGGAGGGGTGTCACCCTATCGAGAGCGGGACACCCCTCAACCATGCTGCGCATGGTCCCCCTCCCCTTGCAGGGGAGGAAGAGAAAACAGCTCACTCCTCCCCGCGCAACGCCTTCAGGAAAAAGGCATATTGCCGCCGCATGGCATAAGCCATCGGCCCGGTGCTGCGCCCCGCCGTATGCTCCCCGCCGGGGATGACCAGCAGATCGAAATCCTTGTCCGCCTTGATGAGGGCATCGACCACCTGGGTCGTGCTGGCAGGATCGACGTTGGAATCCTGTTCGCCGACGACCAGCATCAGCTTGCCCTGTAGCTGCTTGGCGTGGACCACCCCCGAGGCGTCGAGATAGCTCCGGTCGACCGGATAGCCGAGCCACTGTTCGTTCCAGTCGATCTTGTCCATCCGGTTGTCGAAACACCCGGCATAGGCGACCCCGGCCTTGTAGAATTCGGGGTGGAAGAGCAGCGCATTGAGCGTGCTCTGCCCGCCCGCCGAGCCGCCATAGATGCCGACACGGGAAATATCGACGCCGGGATCCTTGGCCGCCAGCGCCTTCATCCAGGCGATTCGGTCAGGAAAGCCGCTGTCGGCCAGGTTCTTCCAGGCGACATCGTGGAACGCCTTGGAGCGATTGGCGGTGCCCATGCCGTCGATCATCACGACGACGAAGCCAAGGTCGGCGAGCTGCTGCATCCCCATGACCTTGTCGCCGCCGGAAAATCCGCCGAACGGCCAGAACGCCTTGGGCACGAAACTGTCGTGCGGGCCCGCATAGATGTTCTCGATCACCGGATAGCGCTTGGCGGGATCGTAATCACGCGGGCGGACGACCAGGCCGTAAATATCGGTCTTGCCGTCACGCCCCTTGGCGGTGAAGCGTTCGGGCGGACGGAACCCGGCGGCGGCCAGTGCGGTGATGTCGCCCTTTTCCAAAGTCTGGATCAGGCGACCGTCGCGCGCGTCGTGCAGCTCCATCGTTTCAGGCAAGTCGGTGCGCGAATAGACGTCGACATAGGTCGCCATGTCGGGGGCAAAGCGGACCTCATGGGTGGCATTCTCAGCCGTCAGCCGGGTCAGGTTGCGGCCGTCGAAATCGACCCGGAACCAGTGTTTGTAATAGGGGTCCTCGCCGGGCACGAAGCCGCTGGCCGAAAACCAGATCTGCCGCTTTTCGTCGTCGACGTGCACGATGTCGCGGACCAGCCAGTTGCCCTTGGTGATCTGGCGCACCACCCGACCGGTCGCGCCGTCGACCAGATAGAGATGCCGCCATCCGTCGCGCTCCGACGCCCAGAGGATTTCGCGGCCCAGCCCCTTCACGTCATGCGACCAGATGCGGTCGCGGAAAACGAAGCTCTTGGCGGTCTCGGTCACGGCGGCGTGCGCCCGGCCGGTTTCGGCATCGACGGCGATGATCTTCGTCTCGCCGAAGCCGCGCTTCAGGTCGTTGAAGGCGAAGCTCCGGCTGTCGGCCCTCCATTCGGGGGCGGAGAGGGTGTAAGCGCCCGCGAACAGGCTGGGGTCGATGTCGGTGCGCGTCCCGTCCGAAATCCGGAACAGCACGGGTGCTTCCTGATCAACGGCATCGCCGGGCTTGGGATAGAGTTGCTGGACGACCTCCGGCTGCACCTTGCCCGGCGGCGCGGCGAGCACACGCGTGATCATGCGGGCATAGCCGGGGCGGACGCGCTGGAGCGCGATGTGCTGGCCGTCGGGGCTCCAGGCGATGGTCTCGGGGTCGTAGAAATTGGCGGGGCTGCCGTCCTGGGACCGCCAGACCTCCTTGCCGCCATTGGCTGCCCGCACGACCAGATTGTCGTCGAGGACCAGCGCCTCCAGCCTGCCGTCTGGTGACAGGCGGGGGTGGTTGTCGGCGGCTACGCGCAGGTCGCGCACCACGCCGAAGCCGCGCGGACGGCTGGCGTTTTCGGGCGGGAGGACCGCACAGACCGGCTGGACGAGGGTGCAGCGATAGACGGTGTCGTCATAGCCGATCGAGAAGCGGATCGCCGAACGATCGGGCGAATAGCTGAAATGCTCGAAGGGCAGGCGCAAGGGAGCGATGGCCTCACCCGTCACCTTGCCGAGCGCTGGCGCCAATGCGGCGGCGTCGAAGGCGGGGGCTTTTGCGCGGGTGGCGGCGTCCACATCGACGAATGCAAAGCCCCCCGCCACGGTCTTGCGGTAATGGAAATGCCGCCCGTCCGCGTCCCACTCGGCGGGCGAGGCGATGTCGCGGGTCAGCCATTGCCACTGGTCGCGAAGCGCCAGCGACCGGGCGATCCGGTCGGGCACGGTCTGCGCGGCGACCGGCGTCGTGGTCAGCAACAGGGCAAGCGTGAACAGTCTCTTCAACGCGCCGCTCCGATGGTGAAGCTGTAGGTCAGCGGCTGGAGCGCGATACGGTAAGGCATGTGCGCACGGCCATCGAGATTCCAGCCGGTATCGCCGCCGACCCCGACCTGGGCGGCGTCGATCAGCAGCGTACCGTCGCCATGCGGGCGGATGTCCGAGCTATGCGCCTGCGCGGGCGGCTTCATGGCGAGGTCACTGTACGGGAAGGGCAGGGCGTTGACCGACAAGGGCTGCGCGCCCGTGACGCGAAGACCCGTGCCGGTGCCGGTCAGCTGAATCCAGCGCACATCGGTCTTGTTGCCGCTCTCCTGCGGCCGGGCATAGTCATGGAATTGGTCCGCTAGCTTGCCGTCCCAGCGCGCGATCATCGCGCCGGTCTTGCGGTCGGCATAGCTTTCCCACGGACCCCGCCCGAACCAGCTGACGTTCGTGAATTGCTGCCCCGGCGTCGCGAAGGCGAGGCCGACGCGCAACGGATCGGGCAGCGTCATGCGCAGCGGCACGAAGCGCACCGTCGCGGTCGCCGCGCCGTCCGGCGCCATGGTCCAGCGGGTCTGCATCTTGACCGATCCGACGCCCATGTCGTGATCGACGATGATGGCATTGCCTTCCTGCCGGATGGCGTCGAGGCGACGATGGTCGGAGAAGTATTGCCACATCGCATGGCTCTTGGGCACGCCCGCGCCCACGTCATTGTCGGTCGGCGAGCGATAGAAATTGGGCGTGCCGCCGGTCAGCAGCGTCTTGCCGTCACGGGCGTAACGGCGGACGAGGCCGGTCGTCCGGTCGATCTCCAGCACGGCATTGCCGGCCTTCAGCGTCATCGCATCGGCGCTCTCCTCCGGCGCTACGACCCCGGCGGGGATGGCGGCGAAGACGGGGGCGGAGAGCGCGAACTGTTCCCAGCCGATGACCTGGCCTGCGGGCAGCGGCGGGATCGCGCCCGCTTTGGTCCGTGCGCGCAGGATCAGCGACCGTTCGGCGGTGGCGTCCTTCGCAGGCGGCAGGGTGAAGGACAGCGGTGCGGCCTGGCCGGCGGCGACCGAAGGCGTCGCGATGCTGCCGCGCGCCGTCTCGACGCCATTCTCCAGCACCGTCCAGTCCAGCGTGAAGCGCGACAGGTCGATATGGTCGTGGCGGTTGACCACCTGCCAGCCAGTGCCTTCATGGGTGAAGTGGATCGGCGACTGGACATGCGCCATCTCGTAATATTCGGGATCGGGCGTCCGGTCGGATTGGATCACGCCGTCGCCCACGGGGCTGTCGTCGCCGTGCAGCCCCGCATCCTTGGGATCGGGATCATAGTCCAGGCCCTGCCCCCAATAGGGGCGGCCATCCTTGTCCTTCAGGATCATCGTCTGGTCGACCCAGTCCCAGACGAAGCCGCCTTGCAGCTTGGGATATTTGCGGAACGTCTCCCAATAGCCTTGGAAGTCGCCCAGGCTGTTGCCCATCGCATGGGCATATTCGCACAGGATCAGCGGCTGGGTGAATTCGGGGCGGGTGGCATAGTCGGCCAGCTTTTCGACATCGTCATACATGGGCGCGAAGATGTCGACATACGCATTGGTCGGGTGCCGCCAGCCGCTCATGCTGTAGCCGAGGAAGTTGATCAGCCGCGTCTTGTCATGCTCGCGGACCCATTTCGCCGCCGCCTCGAAATTGGGTCCGACGCCGCTCTCATTGCCCAGCGACCAGAAGATGACCGAGGGGTGGTTGCGGTCGCGCTCGACCATCCGCTGCACCCGGTCGAGATGCGCGGCGGCCCATTCGGGCTTGTGGCCCAGGTTCAGGGTCGGATCACCCTTTTCCTGGGTGAGGCTTAAGTAGCCGTGGCTCTCGATATTGGCCTCGTCCATCACGTACAGGCCATATTCGTCGGCCAGATCATACCAGCGCGGGTCGTTGGGATAGTGCGAGGTGCGGACCGCGTTGATGTTGGCGGCCTTCATCAACTCGATGTCCTTGCGCATCGTTTCCTCGGACACGATGCGGAAGGTACGGGGATCATGCTCGTGGCGATTGACGCCGCGGATCATGATTCGCTTGCCGTTCACCCGGACTTCGCCGCCCGCCACCTCGACGGTGCGGAAGCCGATGCGGCGGCTGGTCGCCTCGATCAGCTTGCCCTTGGCGTCGAGCAGTTCGACCAGCAGCGTGTAGAGATTGGGGTCCTCGGCGCTCCAGGTCTTCACGCCCGGCACCTCGGCGGTGATCGTCGCGCTGGTGCCGCTGGGCGTCGCGGTCCGGGTCAGGACCGTCCGCTTGCCGTCGAGCAGCGTCGCGCGCACGGCGACAGCCTGCGCCGCCCCCGCCAGATCGACCTGGGCCGACAGCGTGCCGTCGCGATAGTCATGGGTCAGCCCGGCGTCGATCGTCAGGTCGCGGATATGCGTCTGGGGCGCGGCATAGAGGGTGATCGACCGCTCGATCCCGTTGACGCGCCAGAAATCCTGATCCTCCAGATAGCTGGCGTCCGCATGGCGATAGAGTTCGATCGCGATGACATTCTTGCCCGGCCGGGCGGCACGGCTGATGTCGAATTCGGTGGGGAGCTTGGAGTCCTCGGAATAGCCGATCTTCTGGCCGTTGACCCAGAGATAATAGGCCGCGCCCGCCGCACCGATGTTCAGCAGCAACCGGCGTCCGGCGAAATGCGCGGGCACCGTGAAGTCGCGGCGATAGGAGGCGACCTCGTTCAGCCGGTGCTCGATGAACGGTTCGTTGCGGGGAAAGGGATAGCCGCTGCCGACGAAGACCGGTCGGCTCAAACCCTGTGCCTGGAGGATGCCCGGTACGGCCACTTCGCGCCAAGTCGACACGTCGCGGGCCGGGTCTTCGAAGCCGACCGGGCGTGCCTCGGGATTGGGGGACATATGCACCCGCCACAGGCCATCGAGCGAGAGGTGATAGCGTGACCTGGCCACATTACCGGCCAGCGCGGCGGCACGCGACTCGAATCCGGCAAAGCTGGTGTGCATCGGCTCCGCGCCGATATGGTTGACGGCGGGGTTCTCCCAATCCGGCCGGGCGGGGGCGGTTTGGTCAGGGGCGGCCTGGGCGGCCGCGGCTCCTGCCATCAGGACGGACATGCTCGTGCTCAGCCAAAGCCTGGTGCCGGTCTTCATCCTGTCCTCCTGTCCCGCATCGCGGACAATGCTATATTATACGGAATACGAATGCAAAGCCCGGCAATGATGCCTTGCCAATCATGATACAATGTATCAATAGGCGCTCATGGTCGATGACGCATCCCTGTCCCGCAGCCATCATGGCCGGTTCCGGCATATGGACGCCCTGGCCATCTCCGCCTCGACCCTGTGCCTGATCCACTGCCTGGCCCTGCCCGTGCTGATCGCCTTTCTGCCCGCCATCGCCGAATGGGCCGATCTGGGCGAGGTGTTCCATATCGTCATGCTGGCGCTGGCCGTACCGCTCAGCGGCCTGACCCTGTTTGGCGGATGGCGGCGGCACCGGGTCGTCTTCCCGATGATCGCGGGGACGGTCGGCCTGATCCTGCTGATGCTCGGGCTGGCGTTCGAGGGGCGGGGGATGGGAACCGCGCTGACCGTGGCGGGCGGGCTGGTGCTGACGGTCGCGCATGTCGCCAATCTGCGCGCCACCAACCTGCACCGACTGATGACCCTGTAACGAGGACGTGGTGCCCATGTCGAACGCTGTCGCCCGCGCCATCGCCGCCGCGCTGATCGGCATGGCCTGTACCGGCGTCATGGCCCAGCCGCGGGAAGGCGACGAGCCGCCCCGCTATCTGCCCGCCCCCGGCTTCGACCTGCTGGCCATATTGCCGCCCGCACCCAGGCCGGACGATGCGCGGGGGCGGGCCGACCGGGCGATCTTTCGTCAAACCCGCCCGTTCGTCGGCTCGCCCCGCTGGGCGATGGCGACCAACGACGTGAAGCTGGGCGAGGTCGATATGGCGCGCGATTTCTCCTGCGCGCTGGGGATCGCACTCACGCCGCAGAACGCGCCCGCGACGATGCGGCTGATCGACGGCGCAGGTTCCGACACCGCGCGCGGATCGGGCATCGCCAAGCGCTATTACAAGCGCCAGCGCCCCTATCTGATCGATCGCGGCCCGACCTGCCAATCGGCGAGCGAGTTGCAGGGCAGCTATGACTATCCTTCGGGCCACACCACGGCGGGGTGGACATGGGCGATGCTGCTGGCCGAGATCGCCCCCGACCGCGCCGCGCCGATTCTGGCGCGGGGGCGGGCCTTTGGGGAAAGCCGGATCGTCTGCGGCGTGCACAATGCCAGCGCGGTCGAGGCGGGGCGTCTGTCGGCCACCGTGACGCTGACCGCGCTGTCGCAGAGCCCGGCCTTCCAGCGCGACCTGGCCGCCGCGCGTGCCGAAGTCGACGCGCTGCGCCGCGACCCCGCCACCCTCCGCCCCGATGCCGCCGCCTGCCAGCGCGAGGCGGCCTTGGTATCCCAACCGATTTTCTGATCCCCGCCCCTTGACCACCCGGCGCGGTTTCGCGCAGGCGCGCAGCGATTAAGCAAAGCGTCTGGCGGGAGAATGGAATGACCGAGGCACAGGATCGGATCGTCGCAGGGGTCGAACTGGGCGGTACGAAATCGATTGTGTTGATCGGGCGCGGGCGCGACATCCTGGTGTCCGAACGCCTGCCGACCACGACCCCCGCTGTCACCCTGGCCGCTTTGCGCCAGCGCCTGGCCGAATGGCACGAGCAATATAAGCCCGAGGCGCTGGGCATCGGCAGCTTCGGCCCGATCGCGCTCGACAAGACCGATGCGGACTATGGCCATATGCTCGCCACGCCCAAGCCGGGCTGGGCGGGCGCGGACGTGGCGGGTGCGTTGTCCGAGGGCTTTGGCGAGCGCGTCGCGATCCATACCGACGTGACCGGCGCGGCGCTGGCCGAGGGGCAGTGGGGCGCGGCGCGCGGCCTGTCCGACCATGTCTATGTCACGGTCGGCACCGGCGTCGGCATGGGCATCATCGTCAACGGCCAGCCGGTGTCGGGCCGGATGCACCCCGAGGCGGGCCATGTCCGCGTTCGCCGGATGGCAGGCGACGATTTCGCAGGCGCCTGTCCGTTCCATGGCGACTGCCTGGAAGGATTGGTCGCAGGCCCCGGCATTGCGGCGCGAGTCGGTCGCCCGGCGCAGGAGCTGACACAGGACGATCCCGCCTGGACCTTTGTCGCGGATGCGCTGGCGGAGAGCTTTGCCGGGCTGTTCCTGACGCTGGCATGCGGTCGCATCGTGATCGGCGGCGGCGTGGGCGTGGGCCAGCCGCAACTGCTCGACATGGTGCGTGCCGCGACGGTCGAAAAGCTGTCGGGCTATCTCCCCTTCGTCAACGCGGCGGAAGTCGCCAACCGCATCGTCCATGCCCAGCTGGGCGACCAGGCCGGGCCGCTCGGCACGCTTGCGCTGGCACGCACGGTGCTGGACTGACGTGAATCCTCCCCGGCACGGGGAGGGGGACCATGCGAAGCATGGTGGAGGGGCGTGCGGCCAGGTATGACCAGCGTGGAAGCCCCCCTCCGTCAGGCCTTCGGCCTGCCACCTCCCCGTGCCGGGGAGGATGAGATTCTGCTGTCCTACAACGAACCGATATGGTTCCTCCTGCCCCGTAACGGGGGGAGAGCATCATGGGGCAGGGGGACGAAGCACGCGTCGATGCGATGATCACGCAGGTCATTGCGCGCGAGGGGGATTATAGCGACCATCCCGCCGATCGCGGCGGCGCGACGCGGTTCGGCATTACCGAGGCGGTGGCGCGCGCGGATGGCTATGCGGGGCCGATGCGCCGCCTGCCGCTGGCCCGGGCCGAGGCCATTTACCGCCGCCTCTACTGGACCGCGCCCGGCTTCGACCGGGTGGCCGCGCGTGCGCCCCGGCTGGCGGAGGAGCTGTTCGACACCGGCGTCAATATGGGGCCGAACGTCGCGACCGCGTTCCTGCAACGGGCGCTGAATGCGCTCAATCGCGGGGCGCGCGACTATCCCGATCTGGCGGCGGACGGGCGGATCGGAGCGGCGACGCTGGCCGCGCTTGACGCCTTCCTTCGCCACCGGGGCGCTGCGGGCGAAGTCGTGCTGCTCAAGGCGGTCGAGGCATTGCAGGGCGAACGCTATTTGACGCTCGCCGAGCGGCGTCCCGCCAATGAGGCGTTCCTCTACGGCTGGCTCGCGGACCGGCTGTCATGAGCGGCGAGCCGGACACCGACCTCTGGACCCGCCGGGCGCGACCGACTTTTCTTTATGTCATGTACGCGCTGCTGCTCTGGAGCATCCCGATGGGGCTGCTGGCGGGCGTGCGGCCGGGCATGGCGGCGGCGATGGTGCGCGGCATGGCACAGTATCTCGCCGCTATCCCAGAGCCGCTCTATGCGCTCTTCGGCACCGGCTATCTGGGCTATACCGTCGCGCGCGAATGGGGAAAGTCGCGTCAGTAGAAGCGCTTGAGCGTCAGCATCCGGTCCTGTCCGTCGCAGGTTCGCAACACGACCACCGTGCCCGGCTTGCCCACCGTCCAGCGGGCGACGGGGCTGTCGACATAGTCGCGCGGGATGGGCTGTCCGTCGATGGCGCAGATCGTGTCGCCCTCGCGCCAGCCGCTCGCCGCCGCCGGGCCGCCGCGCATGACGTGCAGCACGCGCAGACGATCGCCCGCCACGCCCATCAACAGCCCGGCGGTCGATCGCTGGGCGGGCATGTCGGCCTGGGGACCGGGCTTCAGGATCATCCGGCCCGCGCCGGAGTCGAGCAGTACGCGATAGCGTTGCAGGAAGCCCGATCCGATCCGCCCGGCCGCACCGACCGACTCGCTGAAGCCCTGGGCCGGTTCGACCCGCACCTCCACCTCATGCGCGGTCAGGCTGCCCAGCCGCACGCTCGGCACGATGGCCAGATCGTTGACCGTCGGCCCCGCCAGCCCGAAGCCGATCGCGGTGGTGGTCGGCAACCCGGTCAGCCTCGCCGCGCGCCAGCCCGCCTGGGTAACGGTCAGCGCGGAGCCGTCGCCGGTATCGACGATGACCGGGGACAGCTTTGCCGCGCCAAGCCCGATCATGCTCTCATAGACGCGCCGCTCGGTCGACACGGTCAGCGGGGCGCTGGCGCCGGTAAAGGGCATGCGACCCGACGGGATCAGGCGAAACCGCTTGGCGGCATAGTCGATGTCGAGCGCATGCGGCGCCAGCAGGTCGCGCCCGACCAGCAGGTCGACCGGCGTCGCATCCCCGGTCGCAAGTGCAGGCAGCGGCGCGACCACCACCCCGCCGCCCTTGCGGGTCAGCCCGCCCAGCGACAGGCTGCGCGTCGGCATCCACCCGATCGCCACCGCCCCGCCGATCGCGCTGGCCTGTCCACCGGGCCGCACCTTGGCCCTGGCGGCGATGGGTGAGGCCTGGGACAGCAAGGTAAAGCTGACCCCGGTATCGAGGATCGCGCTGACCTTCTGCCCGTCGATGGTCATGGCGAAACGGATCTGGTTGCCCGGCGTTAACTGAAACGGAATCCACCGCTCCTCGGCATCCGGCGCAAGCGTTGAAACCCCCGGATCGCGCGCGGCGGCGGCGACGACATCCTCCTGCGCAGGGGCCGCCTTGGGCTCGCGGGGCGCCATCATCGCGGCGGTCAGCAACAGGGGGACGGGAAGCAGATAGAGCAGGGAACGCATCACGCCCCAACGCCTAGCGAAGCGCGAAGCTGCGCGCGAGGTGGCGTGCGCAGTATCGGAAAACGCGCGAGGCGGGCGACGTCATGTCGATCCTCTAAAGACACGCCTCCAGCAGCGCCTTGTCGAAGCCGAACTGCTTGGCCTTGTCCAGCGTATAGGGGCGCAGGCCCGACGAGCGATATTCGCCAATGATCTTTCCGTCGGTGCCTTCGTCCAGATATTCGAAGGCGAACAGCTCCTGCGTCACGATCACCGGACCCTCCATGCCGATCACCTCGGTGATGTTGGTCACGCGGCGGCTGCCGTCGCGCAGGCGCTTGACCTGGACGACCATGTCGACCGAGTCGGCGATCTGGCGGCTGATCGCTTCCTTGGGCACCTTGATGTCGGACATCATCACCATATTCTCCATGCGGGCCAGCGCCTCGCGCGGAGAATTGGAGTGGAGGGTGCACATCGACCCGTCATGGCCCGTGTTCATCGCGGCGAGCAGGTCGAAACATTCCGACCCGCGGATTTCGCCCAGGATGATCCGGTCGGGCCGCATGCGCAGGGCATTCTTGACGAGGTCGCGGATGCTGATCTCGCCCTGGCCCTCCAGATTGGCGGGGCGGGTTTCCAGCGGCAGCCAGTGCGGCTGTTGCAGGCGAAGCTCGGCCGCGTCCTCGATCGTCAGCACGCGCTCGCCCGGGTCGATCATCTTGGACAGGGCGTTCAGCATCGTCGTCTTGCCCGAGCCGGTACCGCCCGAAATGACGATGTTGAACCGCGACGCCCCCGCGATCTTCAGCAGCGTCGCCATGTCCTCGCTCATCGATCCGCCGTTCGCCATCATGTCGAGCGTGATCGGCTTGGCGGAGAATTTGCGGATCGAGATGGCGGTGCCGCGAAGCGACAGAGGCGGCACGATCACGTTGACGCGGCTGCCGTCCTTCAGGCGGGCGTCGGCCAGCGGCGTGGTCTGATCGACGCGGCGGCCGACCGAGTTGACGATTCGCTGCGCGACCTGGAACAGATGCTCCTCGTCGCGGAAACGGATATTGGCCAGCTCCAGCCGACCCTTCCGCTCGACATAGGTCTGCTCGGGGCCGTTGACCATGATGTCGGTGATGTCGGCATCGGCCAGCAGTTCCTCGAGCGGCCCCAGGCCCAGAAGCTCGTCGACCAGCACCTTTTCCAGCGCGAACTGTTCGCGCCGGTTGAGCGTCAGCTTCAGCTCGGCCAGCACCTCGCCGATGATCGGACGGAATTCCTCGGCCAGTTCGTCCTTGCCCAGAGTCGCGGCGGCTTCCGGGTCGACGCGTTCGAGCAGGCGGGGAAGGACCTGTTCCTTGATGCGGTGGATCGACGCCTCGAAGCCTTCGCCGCGTGCCGGGGTCGGATCGACGGAAGCGGCCTGACGTTCGGCGAGGCGCTGCATCGCGTCGGCGGCCGTGCCGGGCGCGGCGATCGCGCCTTCCAGGGCGGAAAGCGGCGGGAATTGCGAGCCGCCACCGGGCGCGGGCGAATCGGGATCGGGGCGCGTGACGGGACCGGGGCCGTGCATCGGACGTGCGACGCCGAAGGCCGGGCGCCCACCGCCTGCGCTTCCCAAACCCTGACGGCGACCGAACGCACTCATCCCGACATTCCCCATGGCATCCGGCGATTCCCTAAATGCCAAGATTTACCATATGCCTAACCGATCCCGGTTGCAGGCGGTGGAAAGGGCGGGATATGGCCCTGTCCCGATGCTCAGCCGGTTCGTCCTTGCCGTCCTCCTGACCCTGGTCGGACTGTCGCCCGCCATGGCCGGGGCGGACGATATCGCCGCGACCGCGCGCGGCGTGGTGCGGGTCGTCACCATCGCGATGGTCGACGATCAGGTGGCCGGGTTCGGCCATGGCTCGGGCTTCGCGGTCGCACCCAACCGCATCGTCACCAATGCCCATGTCGTCGAACTGGCCGAACGTTATCCCGACAATGTCGTCATCGGCGTCGTGCCGTCGGAGGGCAGCAAATCCTATCAGGGCCGGGTCATCGCCTATGACTCGCGCCGCGACCTGGCCCTGATCGAGGTCAGCGAGGCGAAGCTGCCGCCCGTCGCCCTGTTCACCGGTCCCGTGACCGAGGGGGATCAGGTCATCGCGCTCGGCTATCCCGGCAATGTAGACCTGGCGACGGCGCAGTCGGCGGCGGACTATATCCGCCCGCTGTCGCCCGTCCGGTCGCAGGGCGTCGCTTCGGGCCGTCGGGCGCTGACGGGGATCGAGGTGCTGCTGCACACCGCCAGCATCGCGCGGGGCAATTCGGGCGGGCCGCTGCTCGACCCGTGCGGGCGGGTGATCGGGGTCAATTCGGCGCTGACCCGCGCCGATGACGGCGATTCGACCTTCGGCTTCGCGATCGCCGATACCGAGCTGATGGCGTTCCTGCGCGAGGCGAAACAGCCCTATGCCTCGGTCGGCGTGCCCTGCACCTCGATCGAGGAGCGGCTGCGCGAGGACAGTGCGGCGGATGCCCGCGCGGTGGTCGAGGCCGCCGCCGCCAAGCGCGAGGCGGCCAATGCGGCGGCGCTGCGCCGCGAGGAGGCGCTGAACGTCGCGCGCGGCCAGGCCGAGCGGCTGCGCGAGAATGCGATGGCGGTGGCGGCTTTGCTGCTGGTCGGCGGCGCGCTGGCGGTCGGTGGTGCCGGGCTGCTGGAGTCGCGCGGGTCGCGGCGGGCGGCGATCTGGACCGTGTCGGCGGGCGGCATCGCGATCGTCGCGGCGGTGGTCGTGTTCCTGCTGCGCCCCTCCGCCGAGATTCAGCTGCCGCGCGAGACCATGGCGACGACTCCCGGCACCGGCGCACCCGGCACGGCGATCGGCCCGATGATCTGCACGCTGATCCCCGATCGCAGCCGGATCACCGTCTCCTCGACCGCAGAGACGCGGCTGGACTGGGGCGCGAAGGGCTGTGCCGATGGCCAGGTCCAGTATCTGGAGGGCGAGGGCGGCTGGCAGCGGATCATCGTGCCCGAGGACGAGCCGACCGTGACCGTCGCCCGCTTCGATCCGGTCACGCGCACCTATACCCAGACCCGCTATATGTTGCCCGCCGCCACGATGGATGCGATCCGCAAGCTGCACCAGCCCAGCACGCCGAACGCCTGCGTGAAGACCGACAAGGCGCTCCAGAATCTGGAGGGCGAACAGGCCCAGATCCGCCAGCAACTGCCGCCGCTGCCCAACGAAAAGCTGGTTTATAGCTGCCGCTCGGCCCGCTGAGTGCCAGGGCGGGATAGCATCCATCCCGGCCCTCTTTCTCCCCTGGACAGGGGGGAGGGTTGGCGGAGCTTGCCAGCCTGCTGGCTAGACCGTGATGACATGAGATGGACTCACCCCTCCCCTTCAGGGGAGGGGCCGGGGGTGGGGCACCTCCGCAAGCACGCCGTCTGTGGCGAGGCCCCACCCCAACCCCTCCCCTGAAGGGGAGGGGCTCGGCTTGGTTCAACGCAATGTAATCACGGTCTAGCGCAGCTTGGGTGAGGGGTCGAGCGAGCCATCAGCTTGCGCGCTCCGCGCTCCACCCCTCGCCCAGCTCCGACTAAGTCTTTGCTTTCGCAGAGACCAAGTCTGCGCAACCCTCTCCCCTCATGGCGGGGAGAGGGAAAGGGGACGTATATGACTGCCGATAGGGCTGAAGAGGCTTGCGCCGCCGCCACCGTTTCGACGACATAACGACCCTGATCGACGCGGCTTGGGAGGGCCGGAGATGACCAAGGGGGCAAGGAGCGCGCGCCGCTGGATGGCGGCCGCGATGATGACGTGTCTGGGCCTGTTGGCGGCGACGCCCGCCCAGGCCGAATGGCGCGAGGCACGGGCGAGGCATTTCATCCTCTATGGCAATATGTCCGAAGAGGCGATCCGCGCCATGGCGACGCGGCTCGAGCAGTTCGACGGTGCGCTGCGCTATCTCTACGGCAAGCCCGAGGTCGACGGGCAGGAGAGCAATCCGGTCACCGTCTATGTCCTGCCCACCGTGTCGGCGGTGCGGCGGCTCTATGGCAAGGGCGGCGACCATATCGCCGGTTTCTACCAGGGCCGGGTTTCGGGCTCGGTCGCCTTCACGCCGATGCGGAGTGACGAAGAGGGGCCCAATGCGCTCCAGCCGCAACAGGTGCTGTTCCACGAATATGCCCATCATTTCCTGCTCGGCAATTCACAGGTCGCCTATCCGGCCTGGTATTCCGAAGGTGCGGCGGAGTTCGTCAGCACCGCGCGATTCGAGCGCGAGGGGATCATGCTCGGCGTCGCGGCCCAGCATCGCGCCTATGGTCTGCTCGACTCGGCCAAGCTGCCGATCGAGACGCTGTTCGATTCGTCGCGGCGTAAGCTGGACGCGATGGAAACAGAACAGGTCTATGGCCGGGGCTGGCTGCTGACCCATTATCTGATGTTCGATGCGACGCGGGTAGCGAATTTCAACCGCTATCTGATCCTGCTCAATCAGGGGAAGCCCAGTATCGATGCAGGCAACGAGGCGTTCGGATCGCTCAAACAGCTGGATCGCGAGCTAGGTCGCTATCTGGGCCAAAGCAAGATTCCCGGCATGCTCGTCCGGTTCGAGCGGCTGCCCAAGACCGATGTGTCCGTTCGCGTGCTGAGCGCGGGCGAACAGGCGATGATCCCGTCCCGGATGCAGTCGGATCGTGGCGTCGATCGCAAGACGGCGGGCGAGGTCTATGCACGAGCCTCGGTCGTGGCGGCGGCCTTTCCGCAGGACGCGGTCGCGCAGGGCTGGTTCGCCGAAATGGCCTATGACGCGGGCCAGGATCAGGCGGCCGAGGCAGCGGCGGATCGGGCGCTGGCGGTGAAGCCCGACCTGCAACAGGCGCTGCTCTACAAGGGGTTGCTCCATCTGCGTCGCGTCGCCAGCGACAAGAGCAAGGACCCGGCGCGGTGGAACGAGGCGCGCAGCTGGATCATCCGCGCCAACCGCGCCGATCCCAACGCGGCCGAGCCGCTGGCGGTCTTCTACAGCAGCTTCCGTATGGCGGGCGAACGTCCGCGCGAATCGGCGGTGAGCGGGCTGGAACGGGCCTTCGAGCTGGTGCCGCAGGATCAGGGGCTGCGCTTCATGCTGGCCAGCCAGGAGATTGCGGCCGGGCAGATCGACCAGGCGAAGCGCACGCTGCGCCCGCTTGCCTATGATCCCCATGCGCGACCCGACAACCCGGCGGCGACGTTGCTGGCGCTGCTCGACAGCGGCAATCAGGATGCGGTGAAGGCCGCGCTGGCGGCAATGACGGGGGACGACAAAAAGGAGTAGCGGGCCCCGATATATCCCTCCCCTTGCAGGGGAGGAGTGGAGAAATCTCGCTGTTATATCAAAGAGTGTGCGGCCAGCAGGGCGCGGGACACGGCTTCGATGAAGGCGGTCCGCCGCGCGGGCTCGGCCAGCAGCGGGTCGGGAATGTCGGTGGCCACAACGATCCGGGTGATGCGGTCGCATGTGGTCGAGGCCGCCGAGCGGATATCGGCGGCGGGCAGCGCCCGGACCAGCGCCTGTTCGTCCTCCTCGAAGGCGATCCGGGCGATGCCCCGGTCGGTCGTGGCGACCAGCAGCGGCCCCATCGGCGAAGGCGCGATGGTCCAGCCGACGCTCACCCCTTCGCCGCCGCGCCGCCATTGTCCCGGCGCCATGCCCAGCCGCTGGTCGCTGTCCGCATAGAAACGGCTGGGGGCGGCATAGCCCGCCTCGTACAGCGCGGCGGTGATGCTGGGTTCGGCGGCCAGCGCCTGTGCGGCACGGGCCGAGCGACGTGCCCTGGCATAAGCGGCGGGCGTCACCCCGGTCGCGCGCTTGAACAGCCGGTGGAAATGATGCGGGGTATAGCCGACCTGCGCCGCCAGCGTTTCGAGCGACGGCGGGGCTTCCGCCGCCTCGATCAGGGCGATCGCCGCCGCCACCGCCTGCCGGTCGCGCGTCACGGCATCGGGCAGGCAGCGCAGGCAGGCGCGGAAGCCTTCCGCACGGGCGGCCTGTGGACTGTCCAGGAACCGGACATGCTCGCGTCTGGGGCGCCGGGCCGCGCAACTCGGGCGGCAGTAGATGCCCGTCGTCTTCACCGCGACGACGAACCGGCCGTCGGAGGACCGGTCGCGCGCTACGAAGGCGGCCCAGGCGGTGTCTTCGTCGATGGCGTCGCAGGCAGGGGCGGGCGGGGTGTCGGTCATGGCCGGACGATTGTGGCAAAATCCATTGTGGCTTTCATCCCACGGCTTGCGGCCAAAGCTCTCACGCTTGCGTCACCAACCTGTCATAACATGTGCCACGCAGCTTGCATCCAAAGGTTCCCGATGCTAACCGCCCGCCAACCCATCGGAGGCGCGTTTTTCGCGCCCCGTTCCCCATGGGGCCAACCCGTTCGTTGTTCGAGGAATTCGCATCCGTGGAGATGTCCGGCGGTACTATAAGCGGCACAGGCGGCATCCAGGCGAGCCTGGGTGGACGTTATGCGCTCGCGCTGTTCGAAACGGCTGAACAGGGCCGTTCGATCGACACGATCGAGGCGAGCCTCGTGACCCTTCGCGACGCGCTGGCCGCCGATAAGGATCTGGTCGCGCTGACCAAGAGCCCGGTCGTGGCGCGCGGGGCTGCCGTCAAGGCGATCCTGGCGGTCGCCGATACGCTGGGCCTCGACGGGGTGACCAAGAATTTCCTCGGCGTCCTCGCCGAGAATCGGCGCCTCTCGGCGCTGCCGCAGATCATCCGTGCCTTCCGCCAGCTGGCCAGCCGCCATCGCGGCGAGGTCGCGGCCGAAGTGACGAGCGCCCACCCGCTGACGGAAGGACAGGTCGCCGAGCTGAAGCACCAGCTGCGCACCCGCGTCGGCCGCGAGGTGTCGGTCGACCTGTCGGTCGATCCCGACCTGCTCGGCGGGCTTGTCGTCCGCATCGGTTCCCAGATGATCGATAGCTCGATCCGCACCCGTTTGAATGCGCTCGCCAGCGCGATGAAAGGCTGACGTTCCCATGGATATCCGCGCCGCAGAAATCTCCAAGGTCATCAAGGACCAGATCGCCAATTTCGGCACCGAGGCCCAGGTCAGCGAGACCGGTCAGGTGTTGAGCGTCGGTGACGGCATCGCGCGCATCTACGGCCTCGACAATGTCCAGGCGGGCGAGATGGTCGAGTTCGCCAATGGCGTGCAGGGCATGGCCCTCAACCTCGAAGCCGACAATGTCGGCGTCGTGATCTTCGGCTCGGACGCCGAGATCAAGGAAGGCGACACCGTCAAGCGCACCGGCACCATCGTCGACGTGCCGGTCGGCCGTGGCCTGCTGGGCCGCGTCGTGGACGGTCTGGGCAACCCGATCGACGGCAAGGGCCCGATCGAGGCGACCGAGCGTCGCCGCGTCGAGGTGAAGGCACCGGGCATCATCCCGCGCAAGGGCGTGCATGAGCCGGTGCAGACCGGCCTGAAGGCGATCGACGCCCTGGTCCCCGTCGGCCGTGGCCAGCGCGAGCTGATCATCGGCGACCGCCAGACCGGCAAGTCGGCCGTCGCGATCGACGCCTTCATCAACCAGAAGACGGTCAACGCCGGCACCGACGAGTCGAAGAAGCTCTACTGCATCTACGTCGCCGTGGGTCAGAAGCGCTCGACCGTGGCGCAGCTGGTCAAGACGCTCGAAGAGAATGGCGCGATGGAATATTCCATCGTCGTCGCCGCGACCGCGTCGGAGCCCGCCCCGCTTCAGTTCCTCGCGCCCTACACCGGCACCGCGATGGGCGAATATTTCCGCGACAACGCGATGCACGCGCTGATCGTGTTCGACGATTTGTCGAAGCAGGCCGTCGCGTACCGCCAGATGTCGCTGCTGCTGCGCCGTCCGCCGGGCCGTGAAGCGTATCCGGGCGACGTCTTCTATCTGCACAGCCGTCTGCTGGAGCGTGCGGCCAAGATGAACGACGCCAACGGCGCCGGTTCGCTGACCGCGCTGCCGATCATCGAGACCCAGGCGGGCGACGTGTCGGCCTATATCCCGACCAACGTGATCTCGATCACCGACGGCCAGATCTTCCTCGAAACCGACCTGTTCTTCGCGGGCATCCGCCCGGCGATCAACGTCGGTCTGTCGGTCAGCCGCGTCGGCTCGGCCGCGCAGACCAAGGCGATGAAGAAGGTCTCGGGCTCGATCAAGCTGGAGCTGGCCCAGTATCGCGAAATGGCCGCCTTCGCGCAGTTCGGCTCGGACCTCGACGCCTCGACGCAGAAGCTGCTGAACCGCGGTGCGCGCCTGACCGAGCTGCTCAAGCAGCCGCAATTCTCGCCGCTGCCCTTCGAAGAGCAGACCGCGTCGATCTTCGCGGGCACCAACGGCTATATCGACAACGTGCCGGTGGCGCAGGTCGTCCGCTACGAAGCGGCGATGCTCGCCTATCTGCGCAACGATCACGCCGATGTGCTGGCGATGATCCGCGACACCAAGGATCTGGGCGACGAGGCCAAGGGCAAGCTCAAGGCCGCGCTCGACCAGTTCGCGAAGATCTTCGCGTAAGACGGCATGTAAGCCCTCTCTCCTCCGGGGAGAGGGTTGGGTGAGGGGCGCCACATAGGCCGTCTCATCCGTGGCAGCCCCTCACCCCGGCCCTCTCCCCAGTGGGGAGAGGGAGAAGAAGGACTAAGATGGCGTCCCTCAAGGCCCTCAAGATCCGGATCAACTCGGTCAAGTCGACCCAGAAGATCACCAAGGCGATGAAGATGGTCGCCGCCGCCAAGCTGCGCCGGGCGCAGGACGCGGCGCAGAACGGCCGTCCCTATGCCGAGCGTCTCGAAGCGGTGATGGCCGGTATGGCCGCGCGCGTCGGTGGCGTCGGTGCGTCGCCGCTGCTGGCGGGCACCGGCAAGGACGATGTCCAGCTGCTGGTCGTCGCCACCTCGGAGCGTGGTCTGGCGGGTGCGTTCAACACCAACATCGTCCGCGCCGCGCGCCGCAAGGCCGAAGAGCTGACCGCGCAGGGCAAGACGGTGAAGTTCTACCTCGCGGGCAAGAAGGGGCGCGTGCTGAAGCGCTTCTTCCCGAACGCGATCCTCGCCGATCACGACATGAGCGCGATCAAGGCGCCCAAGTTCGACGACGCCCGCGAAATCGCCGACGACCTGATCGCGCGGTTCGAGCGCGGCGAATTCGACGTGGCGCATCTGTTCTACTCGAAGTTCGTCTCGGCACTGGTGCAGGACCCCGTCTCGCAGCAGCTGATCCCCGTGCCAATGCCCGCGCCCAGCAAGGGCGAGACGTCGGTCGAGGCGGTCGCCGAGTTCGAACCGAGCGAGGAAGATATCCTCGACGCGCTGCTGCCGCGTAACGTCGCGGTGCAGATCTTCGGCGCGCTGCTGGAAAACCAGGCCGGTTTCTACGGTTCGCAGATGAACGCGATGGACAATGCCACGCGCAACGCGGGCGACATGATCCGCCGTCTGTCGATCCAGTATAACCGGACTCGTCAGGCCGCGATCACCACCGAGCTGGTCGAGATCATCTCGGGCGCCGAGGCGCTCTGATGCGTCTTGCGCTCCTTCTGGGCCTGACGGTCGCTCTGGCCGGATGCGGCCAGGCGTCCGACCAGCCGAAGGACGCGCCCAAGGCTTCGCCGACGCCGTTCGTGAAGGGCGGCTGGGCGACCGTGTTCGGCCATGCGCCCGAGACGGTCAGCCTGCTCGACCGGATGGGCTTTCGCATGAGCGGTTACGCACCCGTCCAGGGTGTGCACCGCGCGATCGCCCAAGCCACCCCGATGGCAGATCCGTCGGTGTCGCCGGTCAATATGGGCAATCTGATCGTCGAGGGCGACGCAGCGCGGCTGAACGAAGTTCGCTTCTCGCTCGACCTCGTCAATCTCGAGACCAGCCCGTTCGCCAAGACGCAGTTCATCCGCTGGGTGACCAAGCCGATGGATCAGCTGGGTCTGGACGGCAAGGATGCGGTCACGGCCGCGATCCAGAATGAAAGCGCCACCACCGGCCACCTGACCGGCGCCGATTACCGTGTTACCCGTGACAAGATCGACGGTGGCCGCCGTCTGGTCGTAATCTTTACCCGCCCCGAAGCCCGCCCCGAAGCGATTTCGGGCTCTACCGAACCAAGGAAGCAATGATGGCAACCGCCGCTGAGGACATCCGGCCGACCACGGCCACCAACAATGTCGGCACGATCGCCCAGGTCATCGGCGCGGTCGTCGACGTTCACTTCCCCGATCACCTGCCCGCGATTCTGTCGGCGCTCGAGACGGACAATAACGGCACCCGTCTGGTGCTCGAAGTCGCACAGCATCTGGGCGAGAACACCGTCCGCACGATCGCGATGGACACGACCGAGGGTCTGACCCGCGGCCAGACCGTGACCGACACCGGCGCGCAGATCCGCGTGCCCGTCGGCCCGGCGACGCTCGGCCGCATCCTGAACGTCGTCGGCGAGCCGATCGACGAGCGTGGCCCGGTCGCCACCGACCTGCGCGCGCCGATCCACGCCAAGGCGCCCGAGTTCATCGAGCAGTCGACCGAGAGCGCGATCCTGGTCACCGGCATCAAGGTCATCGACCTTCTCGCTCCCTATGCCAAGGGCGGCAAGATCGGCCTGTTCGGCGGCGCGGGCGTCGGCAAGACGGTTCTGATTCAGGAACTGATCAACAACATCGCCAAGGGCCATGGCGGCACCTCGGTATTCGCGGGCGTCGGTGAGCGCACCCGTGAGGGCAACGACCTGTATCACGAATTCCTCGACGCGGGCGTGATCGCCAAGGACGCCGAGGGCAACGCGATCAGCGAGGGCTCGAAGGTCGCGCTGGTGTACGGCCAGATGAACGAGCCGCCGGGCGCCCGCGCTCGCGTCGCGCTGTCGGGTCTGACCATCGCGGAATATTTCCGCGACCAGGAAGGCCAGGACGTGCTGTTCTTCGTCGACAACATCTTCCGCTTCACCCAGGCGGGTGCGGAAGTGTCGGCGCTGCTGGGCCGTATTCCGTCGGCCGTGGGCTATCAGCCGACCCTGTCGACCGACATGGGCGCGCTGCAGGAGCGCATCACCTCGACCAACAAGGGTTCGATCACCTCGGTTCAGGCCGTGTACGTGCCCGCCGACGACTTGACCGACCCGGCGCCGGCCACCTCGTTCGCCCACCTGGACGCGACGACCGTGCTCAACCGCGCCATCTCGGAGCTGGGCATCTACCCGGCCGTCGACCCGCTCGACTCGACCAGCCGCGTGCTCGAGCCGCGCATCGTCGGCCAGGAGCATTATGAGACGGCGCGTGCGGTCCAGTCGCTGCTCCAGCGCTACAAGGCGCTGCAGGACATCATCGCGATCCTGGGCATGGACGAGCTGTCCGAAGAGGACAAGCTGACCGTCCAGCGCGCCCGCAAGATCCAGCGCTTCCTGTCGCAGCCCTTCCACGTCGCGGAAGTCTTCACCGGCATCTCGGGCAAGTTCGTCCAGATCGAAGACACGATCCGTTCGTTCAAGGCGGTGGTCGACGGCGAGTATGACCACCTGCCGGAAGCGGCCTTCTACATGGTCGGCGGCATCGACGAAGCCGTCGCCAAGGCCGAGAAGCTGGCGCAGGAAGCCTGATGTCCGCGCCGCGCCGCGAGGACGCGGTCAACGATGTCTGTCCCTGGTCGGGTAAGCCGATCAGCGACGACGGGTTGACGGTCTATCGCGGCGCGGTGGTCGGCTTCTGCAATCCTGGTTGCCGGGACAAGTTCGACGCGGCCATCGCCGCGTTCGACCGCGCGATTGAAACGAGACCCTGACATGCTGCACTTCGAACTCGTGACCCCCGAAAAGCTTCTCCGCTCGGAGGAGGTGCATATGGTGGTCGTCCCCGGCACCGAGGGCGATTTCGGCGTGCTGGAGGGCCATGCGCCCTTCATGTCGACCATTCGCGACGGCGCGATCCAGGTCTACCGCACCGAAAAGGGCGAGCCGGAATCGATCCAGATCCGTGGTGGCTTCGCCGAGGTGGGGCCGAAGGGCCTGACCGTTCTGGCGGAGCATGCGGGGTAAGGCTTTTCGCCTTTCCACCGGGTTTTGAAACGGTCGCGGCGCAAGCTGCGGCCGTTTTTCTTTGGGGTGAGAGCGGGGCGGGGTGTGGCCCCAAGCACGCCCCTTCCGCAGGCGGGAGGGGATGGGGGAGGGAAAGCCGCAAGCGACGGTCTCGGTGAGACTTCATGCCCTCCCCCAACCCCTCCCGCCTGCGGGAGGGGAGTAAGAAGGGAGACGTATTTGCGGCGCGAAAGGGAAATGCACCTCAGCGGTCACAAAAAGCTGTACGGATCCACATCCACCGCGACCCGCACCTTGGCCGACCATTCCAGCCCGCCCAGCCATTCGCGAATGACATCCTGCACCGCCAGCGCCCGCCTGGCGTGGACGAGCAGCCGAAAGCGATGCCGCCCGCGCAGCATGGCGAGCGGCGCAGGCGCGGGGCCGAAGACATGCATCCCGTCCACCTTCGGGGCTGCGCGCGCGATCATATTGGCCGACGATTGGGCCGCGCCCTGATCCTCCGAGGACACGATGATCGCGGCATAGCGGCCGAAGGGCGGTGCATCCGCATCGCGGCGCGCCTCGGTCTCGGCCGTATAGAAGGCCTCGGCATCGCCCGTCACCAGCGCCTGCATCACTTGCGCCTTGGGGCTGTGCGTCTGGATGAAGACATGCCCCGGCTTGACCCCGCGCCCGGCACGCCCCGACACCTGCCGGATCTGCTGGAAGGTCCGTTCCGCCGCGCGCAGGTCGCCGCCGTCCAGCCCCAGGTCGGCGTCGATCACACCCACCAAGGTCAGGTTGGGGAAGTGATAGCCCTTGGTGATCAGCTGGGTACCGACGACGATATCGATATCCCCCGCCTCCATTCGCCCGACGAACTCGGCCGCCTTGGCGGGGGACCAGATGGTGTCGGAGGTGACGACGGCGATCTTCGCCTCGGGAAACAGCGCCGTCGCCTCGTCGGCGATCCGCTCGACGCCCGGGCCGCAGGCGACCAGCGTGTCCTCGCCGTCGCATTCGGGGCAGGCGCGCGGCGTGGGCAGGACATGGCCGCAATGATGGCAGGCCAGCCGCCGGACCAGCCGGTGCTCGACCATCCAGGCGGTGCAGTTGGGGCACTGAAACCGATGCCCACAGGTCCGGCACAAGGTCAGCGGGGCATAGCCGCGCCGATTGAGATAGAGCAGCGACTGTTCGCGCTTCTCCAGCACGTCCTTCATCGCCGCGACCAGCTTGGGCGCGATCCAGCGGCCCCGCTCGGGCGGGTTCTGGATCAGGTCGATCGCCTCGATCGTCGGCATCTGCGCCGGGCCGAAGCGGCCGGGCAGCTTGACCTCGGTATAGCGGCCCAGCGCGACCTGCTGCCGTGTTTCGATGGCGGGGGTGGCCGACGCCAGGATGACCGGGCACGGCTCGAACTTGCCACGCATCACCGCCACGTCGCGGGCGTGATAATGAACGCCGTCTTCCTGCTTGAAGCTGGTCTCATGCGCCTCGTCGACGACGATCAGCCCGAGATTGCGATAGGGCAGGAACAAGGCCGAGCGCGCGCCGACCGTCACCAGCCCCTGGCCGCTGGCGATGGCCCGCCAAGCGCGGCGTCGCTGCGACGAGCGCAGGCCCGAATGCCACGCCACCGGCTCGCAGCCGAAGCGGTCGTGGAAACGCTTGAGGAACGGCTCGGTCAGCGCGATCTCAGGAAGCAGGACCAGCACCTGCCGCCCCTCGGCGATCGCCTGCGCCACCGCCTCGAAATACACCTCGGTCTTGCCCGATCCGGTGACGCCATCGAGCAGCGCCGGCTGGAAACTATGCGCGGTGACGCCCGCGACCAAAATGTCCGCCGCCGCGCGCTGGTCCTCGGACAGGGCCGGGCGGTGATGGTCGGGATCGGGCAGGGGGAAGGGGCTGTCGATATCGACCTCGACGCCTTCGATCGCGCCGTTCTTCACCAGCCCCCGGATGACCGCGTCGGAGACGTCGGCCATCGTCGCCAGCTCCCGGATCAGACCCTGGCGGTCGCCGATCCGCTCCAGCGCCTGCGCCCGCTGCGGGGTCAGGCGGTCGGGGACATGGCCGGTGACGCGATATTCGGTGACAGTCCGCGCGCCTTCCAGCGCCGAGGTGGACGAAAGGGCCATCCGCACCACCGCGGCGGGCGGCGCGAGATAATAGTCCGCCGTCCACTCGATCAGCCGCCGCAGCGCATCGGGCAGGGGCGGCGCATCCGCGACGCCCAGCAGCGGGCGCAGGCGATTGTCACCGACCTCGGCATCGGACGGCATCCGCTCCGGCTCCCACACCACGCCGAGCAGTTGGCGGGGACCCAGCGGCGCGACGACGATCGACCCCGGCTCGACCGTCATCCCGTGCGGCACACGATAGTCGAGGGGGCCGAGCGCGGAGTTCAGGACAAGGACGCGGGCGCGCGAAGACATGGACCCGCTATATGGGGCGGTGTGGCCCGGAGGGAAGGGCCGGTGCTACGCGGTCCAGGGCGGATCGACATTTGAAGACATGTACTTCCCTCGCCCCTCGCAGAGCGGAGAGGGTTGCGCAGACTTGGTCTTTGCGCGAGCAAAGGCCTAGTCGGAGCTGGGTGAGGGGTGGGCGCTCACGACGTGAGCGCGCGAGCCGAAGGCTCGCTCAACCCCTCACCCAAGCTGCGCTAGCCAGTAAACTGGCAAGCTCCGCTAACCCTCTCCCCTGTCCAGGGGAGAGGGGAGGATAAAACAAGACGCGTGCCGATTTGACCTAACCCGCCCGCCGCCGGTCGCCGCGTCGGCGTTCGCCCACCCGGTCGCGCTTGGCGCCGTAGAGGCGGCTGTCGGCATGGTGCATGAAATCGCGGTTGGTCCGGCAATCCTCGGGTCGCAGCGTCACCGCGACCGTGCCCGCACAACTCATGGTCAGCTTGTCGATGGTGATCGTGATGGTCAGCAACGCCTCGATCCGCGCGCGAAGGGCGTCGATATCGGTCAGCAGCACCGGATCACGGACGATCAGCCCGAACTCGTCGCCGCCCAGCCGCGCGACGAAGCTGCCGTCCAGCCAGTCGGAGTGCAGTCGCTGGCCGACGATGCGCAGCACCTCATCGCCCGCCGGATGACCCAGCGTGTCGTTGATGAGCTTGAAGCCGTCCAGGTCGATCAGGACCAGCGCCAACGGCTCGCCCTGGCCGGCGGACTCCGCGATCGCCGCCTCCAGCGTCCGGTCGAAGGCGGCGCGGTTGGCGAGCAGGGTCAGCGCGTCGGTGTCGGCATTGCGGCGCAGCTGGGTTTCCAGCGCGTGGCGCTCGGTCACGTCCTGGAACATGCCGACCAGCCCCTGCGGCTCGCCGTCCAGCATCTCGCGCTCGCCCATCACCCGGACCCGTCGCTTGCGACCCAATGCAGTGATGAAGTCCAGCTCGATGTCGAACGGATCGCCGGTCCGCACCGTCTGCGCGATGGTATTGCGCAGCACCTCGCGCGCGGCGGGCGGGTAATAGGACAAGCCCTGGTCGACCGTGAACGGCTGGCCCGGGTTCAGCTCGTGAATGCGGTATACCCCCTCGGACCACATGGCCTGGCCATCCGCCAGCACGATCCGCCACGATCCGATCATGGCCAGCCGCTCGACCTGGCGGACGGTGCGGTCCTTGGCGCGCAGATCCGCGGCCTGTCGCTCGCTGAGTTCGGCCATGGCGTTGGCGCGTCGGGCGATGGCCCGCGCGGCGATCAGCGCCTCGGCCAGCCGAGCCAGATGGCGCAACGTCTGTTCCCCCGCCGGGCTGAGCGAACGCGGCGCGGCGTCCATGACACAGAGCGAGCCGATCGCCTGAGGCGAGCCGTCCAGATCGGGCACGCGGATCGGCATGCCGGCATAGAAACGCGTTCCCGCCTCGCCCGTCACGAACGGATTAGCCGCGAAACGCGGATCGCGGCTGAGGTCGGGGACGACCGTCACGTCGCTCGACTGGATGGTATGATCGCAAAAGGCGACGTCGCGCGGCATCTGCCGGGGCAGGTTGCCGATCGCCGACTTGACCCAGAAGCGGTCCCGGTCCGCCAGGGTCAGCGCCGCCACCGGGCAACCGAGCATGTCGGCGGCCAGCGAGACGAGTGCGTCGAACTCCGCCTCCGGCTCGCTGTCGAGCAGCGCATGCGCCTGGAGCGTGGCCAGGCGGCGTTCCTCGTCGAACGGCGCGGGGATGGTAAGGGGGGCTTCCATCATGATGTGCGAACCATAACCGAAAGAGTTTTCAGAACCTTAAAAATGGACGGAAGCATAAGAAATTATTCGGCTTTTTGTGCGATCGAAGTTACAGAACGCGACCGGCCGAACCGGGGATGGGGTGGATGACGCATTTGTCACACTGTGGTCACCCCGGGGTATCCCGCCGGGCTGTAGCCCTTTGCCCCACGGAGTTCGCAGAGCTCGGCACCCGATACTCCCGGGGGTGCCGTCGCGACCGGCGGGAAGAGCGCTTCCCGCCGGTCTTTCCTTGGCGGCAGCAGCGGTGAGCCGGGATCGAGCGACCCCGAGATGACGCCGCAATGATGAATGTCGCCCAATGACGGAGCAGACGAGCCGATGAGCCGCAAAATCCTGATCGTCGAAGATGACGCCTCGACCGCCGCCTATGTCGCCAAGGGGCTGGCCGAGGCGGGTTATGCCGTCGAGCAATGCGGGGACGGCCGCGACGGCCTGTTCCTGGCGAGCGAGGGCATATTCGACCTCATCATCGCCGACCGGATGCTGCCGCGCCTGGACGGGCTGGCAATGGTCAGCGCGATCCGCGCCGCAGGTATCTCGACGCCGGTGCTCGTGCTCTCGGCGCTTGCCACGGTCGACGACCGGGTCGACGGGCTGAAGGCGGGCGCGGACGATTACCTCTGCAAGCCCTTTTCCTTCGCCGAGCTGTCGGCGCGGATCGAGGCGCTGGTCCGCCGCTCCGACCGCGCCGCGTCCGAGCCGACCCGCACCAAGCTGAGCGTCGGGGACCTGGAGATCGACCTGCTGGCGCGCACCGTGACGCGGGCGGGCAAGATCATCCCGGTGGGCGCGCGCGAGTTCAACCTCCTGGAGTTCCTGGCGCGTCATGCGGGCCAGGTCGTCACCCGCACCATGATGCTGGAGAAGATCTGGAACTATCATTTCGACCCAGGATCGAACGTGGTCGACGTCCATATCGGGCGGCTGCGTCGCAAGCTGGAGGAGGGTTTCGGCAGCCCGATCCTGCATACCGTGCGCGGCGCGGGCTATAGGCTGGCCGTCGAAGGGTGAAACCCCGGCTGACGATCTCGGCGCGGATCGCGCTGCTGTCGATCATCCTTGCGCTGGTGTCCAATCTGGCGCTGGTCGGCTTCATCTGGAAACAGACCAGCGCGGATGCGGTGGCGGCGCTTCACCGCGAGATCGTCGAACAGGCCGATGCCCTGCGCGCCGTGTGGCGGACCGGGGCGCTGCCCGCCCTCGCCGATGCGATCAAGGAAGCGCGCGAGCCGGGCGACGTGTCGCTGGTGCTGGCGATCTTCGATCCGCAGGGGCACCGGATCGCGGGCTATGCGCCGCGTCATCTGGCCGTGCCGCTCGCCGACACGCCGTTCCGCATCGCGGTGCTGGGCCGCGACGGCGTGTGGAACGCGCGCGAGGCGGGCTATACGCTCCATCCCATCGGCA
The DNA here is from genome assembly GCF_050408055.1 of Sphingomonas sp. Xoc002. Lineage (NCBI taxonomy): Bacteria > Pseudomonadati > Pseudomonadota > Alphaproteobacteria > Sphingomonadales > Sphingomonadaceae > Sphingomonas > Sphingomonas sp. Xoc002. The sequence goes on from NZ_CP191175.1 coordinate 630,606, forward strand.
AGGACTGGCTATTGGTCGGGCGTCCGCTCGACCTGATCGAGGCGCAGCAGGTGGCGATTGAGCGCGCGCTGGCGCTGGCGGTGTTCCTGTCGCTGATGCTGGGGGTGGGCACCGGGCTGGTGCTGGCGCGCTATGTCACGGGGCGGCTCAATACCATCGTCGCGGTGATCGATGCGGCGGGCGAGGGTGACCTGACCCGCCGCGTGCGATTGGTCCGCGACGGCAATGACGAAGGGGATGCCTTCGACCGGTTGGCCGAGCGGCTGAATGCGATGCTCGGCAAGATCGAGCAGCTGATGGCCGAGCTGCGCGTCGTCACCGACAGCCTGGCGCACGACCTGCGCTCGCCGCTCGCCCGCCTGCGCACCAAGACCGAGCAGGCGGTGCTGATCGCCGACCCGGCGCAGCGCGAGGCGGCGCTGGGCGGTCTGCTGGTCGAGACCGACCTCATCATGCGGATGCTGACCATGGTGATCGAGATCAGCCGATCCGAGTCGGTGACGCGCGACCGCTTCACCCTGGCCTCGCCGGTCGAGCTGGTCGAGGAGATCGGCGAACTCTACGCCCCGGTCGCCGAGGAGGCGGGATTGCGCTTCCTGATCGACGTGGAGGCGCGCCCTGCGCCCTTGCCGCTGCACCGCGAGCTGATGAGCCAGGCTCTGTCCAACCTCATCGACAACGCCCTGAAGCACGGCGCGTCGGGCGGTGAAGTGACGCTGCGGCTGCGCGAAGGGGCGGAGGGGATCATCTTCCAGGTCGAGGATCACGGTCCCGGCATTGCCGAGGCGGACCGGGCGCAGGCGCTGAAACGCTTCGGACGACTCGACGCCGCCCGTACGACGCCGGGGGCGGGGCTGGGCATGGCGCTGATCGAGGCGGTGGCACGGTTGCATGGCGGACGATTCGATCTGGCCGACAATGCGCCCGGCCTGATTGCGCGGCTGGTGATTCCATAAGCTGTTCCTCCCCTTGCAGGGGAGGAATTACTATGACTTGCCCCGCTGCCTCAGCGCTTTACACCCCGGCCCATGGACACGCTTTCCCTATTCGGCCTGCTCGCCGTTTCCTTCACCCTGGTCTGCTATGCGATGGAATCGGGGTCGCATTGGTGGACGCTGGGCTTCTGCCTGGGGTGCGTCGCGGGGTCGGCCTATGGCTTTCTTCAGGGCGCCTGGCCGTTCGGCGTCGTCGAGATCGTGTGGGCGATCGTGTCCTTCCGCCGCTGGCTGACGCTCAAGAGGCTGCAATCGGCGAAGTTTGTGGAACCGATCGCTTGACAGGGTGTTGCGCGGGGCCTAACTGACCGTCCTTCCAACACCCCCGGTTGAACGACGCGCGCGTTACGTGCGTCGCCATTCCGCGTGGCGGAACCATCGCGTTGAGATGGAGCATGTGCGGCCATGCCATGCTCCGTGGAGCTAGGAGAACAAGTTTCATGGCACGTATTGCGGGTGTCAACCTCCCGACCAACAAGCGCGTATTGATCGCGCTGACCTATATCCACGGCATCGGTCCGGCCAAGGCGAAGCAGATCACTGCCAAGCTGAACATCGCCGCTGATCGTCGCGTCCAGGACCTTTCGGACCAGGAAGTGCTGCAGATCCGTGAGACCATCGACGCCGATCACACGGTGGAAGGCGATCTGCGTCGCGAAACCGCGATGAACATCAAGCGCCTGATGGACCTGGCCTGCTATCGCGGCCTGCGTCACCGCAAGGGCCTGCCGGTCCGCGGCCAGCGCACGCACACCAATGCGCGCACCCGCAAGGGCAAGGCGAAGCCGATCGCAGGCAAGAAGAAGTAATTCGTCCGGGGGACGAATTACTCCGCCGGAGGCAGGCTTGTGGCTGACCGCCCGCCGCTCTCCGTATCAGGATACTAGGTCAGGACTTTCATCCAATGGCACGTGAACCGCAGCGCATTCGCCGTCGCGAGCGCAAGAACATCACCGCCGGCGTCGCCCATGTGAACGCCAGCTTCAACAACACCATGATCACCATCACCGATGCCCAGGGCAACGCCATTTCGTGGTCGTCGGCCGGCATGATGGGCTTCAAGGGCTCGCGCAAGTCGACCCCGTATGCGGCGCAGGTCGCAGCGGAAGACGCGGGCAAGAAGGCCGCCGAGCACGGCGTCCGCACCCTGGAAGTCGAAGTGAAGGGTCCGGGTTCGGGCCGCGAGTCGGCGCTGCGCGCGCTGCAGGCGGTCGGTTTCCAGATCTCCTCGATCCGCGACGTCACCTCGATCCCGCACAACGGCGTGCGGCCTTCCAAGCGTCGCCGCGTCTGATGCTTCCCATGGCCGGCTGACGAGTCGGCCATGCCTCTCTCCATGGCTGGAACCGTCCCCGTTCCGGCCCACAACTCAGGGGAACCACGTGTCTGTCAACGCAAAGAACTGGCAGGAACTGAAGAAGCCCAACGCGCTCGAGAAAAAGGGCGGCGATGGCAAGCGGAAGGCGACGTTCGTTGCCGAACCGCTGGAGCGTGGCTTCGGCCTGACGCTGGGCAACGCGCTTCGCCGCGTGCTCCTGTCGTCGCTCCAGGGCGCGGCGGTGACCTCGATCAAGATCGAGAACGTGCTGCACGAGTTCTCGTCGCTCGCCGGTGTGCGTGAAGACGTCACCGACATCGTGCTGAACGTCAAGCAGCTCGCGATCCGCATGCAGGGCGAAGGTCCCAAGCGTCTCCAGCTGTCGGCGACCGGTCCCGCCACCGTCAAGGCCGGCGACATCGCCGTGTCGGGCGACATTGAGGTCATGAACAAGGACCTGGTGATCTGCCATCTCGACGAAGGCGCGACGTTCAACATGGAACTGACCGCCGACATCGGTAAGGGCTATGTCCCAGCCGCGTCGAACCGTCCGGCCGATGCGCCGATCGGTCTGATCCCGGTCGATGCGCTCTACTCGCCGGTCCGTCAGGTGTCGTACAAGGTCGATCCGACCCGCGTCGGCCAGGACCTGGACTATGACAAGCTGACGCTCTCGATCGAGACCGACGGCACCGTCACCCCGGAAGACGCCGTGGCCTATGCCGCGCGCATCCTCCAGGACCAGCTGGCGCTGTTCGTGCACTTCGACGACTCGGCGCTCACCCGTGCGGCCCCCGTGGGCCAGGCGGCGATCCCCGCCGCCGGTGGCGAGCCGCAGAGCGACGCGCAGCAGATCAACCGTTACCTTCTCAAGAAGGTCGACGAGCTGGAACTGTCGGTGCGTTCGGCGAACTGCCTCAAGAACGACAACATCATCTATATCGGCGATCTGGTCGGCAAGACCGAAGCCGAGATGCTGCGCACCCCGAATTTCGGCCGCAAGTCGCTGAACGAAATCAAGGAAGTGCTGTCGTCCATGGGTCTGCGCCTGGGCATGGAAATCCCCGGCTGGCCGCCCGAGAATATCGAGGAAATGGCCAAGAAGCTGGAACAGGAGATCATGGGCTGAGCCGCACGCGGATAGCGACGCTATCCGCGATACGGCGCAAGCCCGGCCGGCGGGTCGCCCACGGGCGACCCGTTCGACGTCAGGATCGCGGCTTTGCCGTGATCCGGTCCCGACGGCCCGGTCCCTCCACCATCGCTTCGCGACGGTTCCCCTCCCCATCGGTGATGGGAAGGATTTGAGATAGGCGAAGGTGACGGCCTCGACGGTCACCGGCTCTGGGGTTCCGTGACACGGCCCCTTAACGAACGAAGGAACTACCCATGCGTCATCGCGTCGGCGGCCGTAAGCTGCAGCGTACCTCGGCTCATCGTACCGCGCTTTTCCGCAACATGTCGGCCGCGCTCATCAAGCACGAGCAGATCACCACCACCGTCGCCAAGGCGAAGGAACTGCGTCCCTACGTCGAAAAGCTGGTGACCCTGGCGAAGAAGGGCGGTCTCTCGAACCGTCGTCTGGCCCATGCCCGCCTGCTCGACGACGCGCAGTTGGTGAAGCTGTTCGACGTTCTGGCGTCGCGCTATGCCGATCGTAACGGCGGCTATACCCGCATCATCAAGGCCGGCATCCGCGCGTCGGACGCCTCGCCGATGGCGATCATCGAGTTCGTCGACCGCGACGTCTCGGCGAAGGGACAGGATTCGGGTCCGGTCATGAACGAGGAAGATTTCGACGAAGCCGCGTAATCTACGCGCTTCTCGAAGACCTTCGAGGAAGGGCCGCTCCAGCGATGGGGCGGCCCTTTTTCGTATTTGTCCGACGCCCTCCCGCAAGCGCGCTCTCCCTCCCGCAGGCGGGAGGGGGCCGGGGGGGAGGGCAGGGTGTCTCACCGAGACCATCGCCCGTGGCATGCCCTCCCCCATCCCCTCCCGTAGGCGGGAGGGGCGTGCCAAGTATCGCTGTTCGACGTAGCGACAGCGTCGCTAGCTTATTCGTTGCCGCTATCCACACCACGCAAAACACGTCCGCCCCGGTAGCTTTTCGCAAAAGACATCGCTATCGGACCGCCATGGAGCACCCGGACAGCATCCTCATCGTCGATTTCGGCAGCCAGGTCACCCAGCTCATCGCGCGCCGCGTGCGCGAGGCGGGGGTCTATAGCGAGATCGTACCCTTCCAATCCGCCGCCGAGGCGTTCGCGCGGATCAACCCCGCCGCGGTCATCCTATCGGGCGGCCCCGCCTCGGTCGTCGACGAGAATAGCCCGCGCATTCCGCAGGCGATCCTCGACAGCGGCCTGCCGATGCTGGGCATCTGCTATGGACAGCAGGCGCTGACCGAGCAGCTGGGCGGCAAGGTCGAGAAGGGCGACAGCGGCGAGTTCGGCGAGGCGTTCATCACCGTCGAGGGCGAATGCACCCTGTTCGACGGCCTGTGGGCGACGGGCGAGCGGCATCAGGTGTGGATGAGCCATGGCGACAAGGTCACGGCGCTGGCGCCGGGCTTCCGCGTCGTCGCGACCAGCCCCGGCGCGCCCTACGCGATCATCGCCAATGACGAGCGCCGCATCTATGCGATGCAGTTCCACCCCGAAGTCGTGCACACGCCCGACGGCGCCAAGCTGATCGCCAATTTCGTGCGCCATGTCGCGGGACTTTCGGGCGACTGGACCATGGCCGAGTTCCGCGCCGCCAAGATCGCCGAGATTCGCGAACAGGTGGGTGAGGGCCGGGTGATCTGCGGCCTGTCGGGCGGGGTCGACTCGTCGGTGGCAGCACTTCTGATCCACGAGGCGATCGGCGACCAGCTGACCTGCGTGTTCGTCGATGGCGGCATCCTGCGCCAGGGCGAGGCCGAGCAGGTCGTCAGCCTGTTCCGCGGCCATTACAACATCCCGCTGGTCCATGTGGACGCGCAGGACCTGTTCATGGACGGCCTGGCGGGCGTCACCGACCCGGAAGCCAAGCGCAAGTTCATCGGCAAGACCTTCATCGACGTCTTCGAGGCCGAGGCCAAGAAGATCGGCGGGGCCGAGTTCCTGGCGCAGGGCACGCTCTACCCCGACGTAATCGAGAGCGTCAGCTTCACCGGCGGCCCGTCGGTGACGATCAAGAGCCACCACAATGTCGGCGGCCTTCCGGCACGCATGAACATGAAGCTGGTCGAGCCGCTTCGCGAACTGTTCAAGGACGAGGTCCGCGTGCTGGGCCGCGAACTGGGGCTGCCCGACGTGTTCGTCGGCCGCCACCCGTTCCCCGGACCCGGCCTGGCGATCCGCATCCCCGGCGAAGTGACGCGCGAGCGTTGTGACATCCTGCGCAAGGCGGATGCCATCTATCTCGAAGAGATTCGCAAGGCGGGTCTGTACGACGCCATCTGGCAGGCCTTTGCGGTGCTGCTGCCGGTGCGCTCGGTCGGCGTGATGGGCGATGGCCGGACGTACGACTCGGTGCTGGCGCTGCGCGCGGTGACCTCGGTCGACGGGATGACCGCGCAGGCCTTCGACTTCCCCGGCGACTTCCTGCCGCGCGTGACGACCCGGATCATCAACGAGGTGAAGGGCATCAACCGCGTCGTGTACGACTATACCAGCAAGCCGCCCGGCACGATCGAATGGGAATAACCAAGACTCGCGGCCCCGCGGGGTGGGGCTGCGGCTTGGTTGTCCGGTGCCGCAAGGCACCGCTGTTGTAGAGGCCGTTTATTCCTCCCTTGTAAGGGGAGGTGGCAGGGCGCAGCCCTGACGGAGGGGTGTCACCATTCGCGAGGGTGGACCGTTCCCACGAACCGGGACACCCCTCCACCATGCTGCGCATGGTCCCCCCTCCCTACAAGGGGAGGAATTTGATTTGTGGTGATGAAAACCCAATCCCCCCGCCCCCGGCTGGTGCTGGCGGTGCTGCTGGTCGTCTATATCTTCAACTTCGTCGACCGGCAGATCCTCGCGATCCTCGCCGCGCCGATCCAGCAGGAGCTGGGGCTGAGCGACCGGCAATTGGGGCTGCTCGGCGGGATTGCCTTTGCCCTGCTCTATTCGACGCTGGGCGTGCCGCTGGCGTGGCTGGCCGACCGGACGAGCCGGAGCTGGGTCGTCACGGGCTCGCTGATGCTGTGGAGCGGCTTTACCGCGCTGTGCGGGCTGGCGACCGGCTTCTGGCAGATTTTCCTCGCGCGGCTGGGCGTCGGCATCGGTGAGGCGGGGGGCGTCGCGCCGTCCTATGCGATCATCAGCGAATATTTCCCGCCGCGTCGCCGTGCACTGGCGCTTGCCATTTACTCGCTGGGAATTCCGCTGGGCTCGGCGGCCGGTGTGCTGGCGGGCGGCTATATCGCCGCGCGGACCGACTGGCGGATGGCCTTCATCGCGGTCGGGCTGGCCGGGATGCTGATCGCGCCGCTGGTCCGGCTGATCGTTCGCGACAAGCCCCGGGCTGCCCCAGTGGCGAGCAAGCGCGCCTTCGCCACGGTCGCGCGCACCTTGGCGGGCAAGCCGTCCTTCTGGCTGCTGTCCTTCGGCGCGGCGAGCGGCTCGATGATCGGCTATGGCCTGGCCTTCTGGTTGCCCAGCCTGATGCGGCGCAGCTTCGGGCTGGACCTGATCGCAACCTCGCATTTCCTGGCGGGGCTGCTGCTGATCGGAGGTGTGGGCGGCATCGTGGCGGGCGGCTGGCTGGCCGACCGGCTGGGCGCGCGGGATCGGGCGTGGTTCGGCTATGTCCCCGCCATCGCCTATCTGGTCAGCATTCCACTGTTCGCGGGCGGCATCCATGGCGGGGATGTGCGCATCGCCTTTGCGCTGTTCCTGCTGCCCCAGGCGCTGTCCTATGCGTGGCTGGGGCCGGTGCTGTCGGCGGTACAGCATCTGGTGGCGCCGCCCGAACGCGCGACGGCCGCCGCGCTCTTCCTGCTGATCAACAACCTGATCGGGCTGGGCGGCGGCATATATGCGCTGGGGGCGCTGTCCGACGCGCTGACCCCGCTCTATGGCAGCGACGCGTTGCGCCATGCGATGCTGGGTGGCCTCAGCCTCTACGCGGTCGCGGCGCTGCTGGTCGGGCTGGCGGGCCCGCATCTGCGCCGCGACTGGGTGGATCCGCTCACCGCGCCGGAATGACGTTCCAGGCGAGCATCGCGAAGACCGCCGCACCCGCAACGATGCGATAGATCACGAAGGGCCAATAGCCGCGCGTGGATACCAGCCGCAGGAAGACGACGATCACGCCGTAACCGCTGACAAAGGCGATCAGGGTGGCGAGCAAGGTCGGCCCCGGTCCGAACGTCCCGAACCGTCCCCAGCTGTCGGCCAGTTCGAACAGGCCCGAGGCCAGCACCGCCGGGATCGCCAGCAGGAAGGAATAACGCGCCGCCGCCTCGCGCGTGTAACCGAGAAGCAGCCCCGCGCTGATCGTCCCGCCGGAGCGCGATACGCCGGGGACCAGCGCCATCGCCTGCGCAAAGCCCAGGATCAGGCCGTCGCGCCATCCCAGCCGCTCCAGCGGCTTGCGCTTCGCCCCGATCCGGTCGGCCGCGCCCAGCACCAGCGCAAAGACGATCAGCATCGTCGCGGTGATGCGCAGGTCGCGCAGCCCCCCTTCGATCTGATGCTTGAACAACAGGCCGAGGACGGCGATCGGCAGGGTGCCGAGGATCACCAGCCAGCCCATGCGCGCGTCGGGCGACAGGGTGACGGGACGGCGGATCACCGAGCCCAGCCAGGCCATGGCGATGCGCCAGATATCCTTGCGGAAATAGAGCAGCACCGCCGCTTCGGTGCCGATCTGGGTGATGGCGGTGAAGGCGGCGCCGGGATCACTGCCGGAAGGGAGCAGGGCGCCCGCGATGCGCAGATGCGCGCTCGACGATACGGGCAGGAACTCGGTGATGCCCTGCAACAGGCCCAGGAACAGGGCTTCCAACCAAATCATTATATTTACGAACCTTTATGTGCAGCGCCCGCCATAGGCCGGGGACGACGCGGGGGCATCCCGAAAGTCGTCCGGCCCGTCATTCCGCCGGATCAGCCGTCCTTGCGATGCGCCTCGGCCAGCCGCCAGCGCTCCAGCTGGGTCAGCACATCGTTCGCGATCTGCCCGACGGTAAAGCCGGTCAGGTCGCGGAAACCCGTTTCGCCATTGGTCTGTGCCGCGAGCATCCAGGCGAGACTGCGGCGACGCTCGGGCGCCTCGAGCGCGGTATAGGCGGGCAGCGGGCGCGAGCGGGGGGACAGGCGATAGACGAACGGGCGACCGTCGCGCGCGGTGACGGTCAGCTCGACCTTGTCCTCCGCGCTGTCCAACTGGCTGGCGGTCCAGCCTTCGGCCTCCAGCGCCTCCTTGACCGATTGCAGCCCGGGTTCGCCCTGTGCGTGAAGCTGGGCCAGGATGTCGGTGCGGCGGGCGGGCACGATCAACCGCTTGATCCGCTCGCTGATCGCCGGGCCGTCACCGGGCAGCGTCACGCCCGCCAGATCGGCATTGGTCTGGCGCACCAGCCCCACCGCGAGCAACAGCATGATGAAGCAGAAGGGGAGGGCGGCGAGCAGGGTCGCCGATTGCAACGCGCCCAATCCGCCCGCGACCAGCAACAGTGTCGCCGTGGTGCCCAGCAGCACGCACCAGTACATACGCTGCCAGCGCGGCGTCTCCTCGGTGCCGCCCGACGCCAGCGTGTCGATGACCAGCGCGCCGGAATCGGCCGAGGTCACGAAGAAGAAGCCGACCAAGACGATGGCGAGTGTCGAGGTGACGCCAGCGGCGGGCAGATATTCCAGGAACTTGAACAAGGCGGTCGACAAATTCGCCTGCACCGCATCGGCGATCCCGCCATGCGCGCCGCCGAGGTCCAGTGAGATCGCGGTGTTGCCGAACACCGTCATCCACAAAAAGGTAAAGGCGGTCGGCACGAACAGCACGCCGATTACGAACTCCCGGATCGTCCGCCCGCGCGAGATGCGCGCGATGAACATGCCGACGAACGGCGACCAGGCGATCCACCACGCCCAATAGAACAGCGTCCAGTCCGCCATCCAGGCGCGCGGCTCATAGGCATAGAGGGTGAAGGTGCGCTTCACGAAATGATCGAGATACAGGCCGAAATTCTGGACCAGCGCGCGCAGCAGGAACAGGGTCGGGCCGACCGCCATCACGAACAGCATCAGCAGGACGGCGAGCACCAGGTTCAGCTCGGACAGGCGGCGAATGCCCCGATCCGCGCCGCTCAGCACCGACAGCGTGGCCGCGCCCATCACCAGCACGATGACCGCAATCTTGACGGTCAGCGTGTCGGGCACGCCATATTCGTAATTCAGCCCCGCCGTCATCTGCGACACGCCGAAGCCCAGCGAGGTCGAGACGCCGAACACCGTGCCGCACACCGCGAAGATGTCGATCGCATCGCCCAAGGGTCCGTTGATCCGCTTGCCCAGGATCGGCGACAGGCCCGACCGCAGGGTCAGCGGCATGTCCTTGCGATAGGTGAAATAGGCCAGACTCATGCCCACCAGCGCATAGATGGCCCAGGCATGGACGCCGTAATGGTGGAAGGTGATCGCCATCGCCTCGCGCGCGGCCAGGATGGTGCCGCTGGGCGCTTCGGGTGGCGAGATATAATGCTGGATCGGCTCGGCGACCGCGAAATACATCAGGCCGATGCCCATGCCCGCCGCGAACAACATGGCCAGCCACGACAGATAGGGAAAGTCCGGCTCGGCATCGTCCGGCCCCAGCTTGAGCTTGCCCGCGGGGCCGAAGCCCAAGGCCAGCACCACGACCAGGAACGCCGCGACCGCCGAGATATAGAACCAGCCGAACGTGTCGATCGCCCAGGCCTGCGCCGCCTTGAACGCGGCGTCGGCGGTGCCCGGCATGGCCAGCGTGGTCACCAACAGCAGCGCGATGATCCCGGAGGCGCCCCAGAAGACGCGCGGGTTGATTTCACTCTTCATCATATCAATGGGTTAGCATTGGTGGGCCGGAATGGCGAATGGACGGCCCGGAGCAGGCGCGGCACGGGGTCGGGCCATGGCGTCCGGCGACCGGACGAAGAGGGCAGGGGACAGCCCCGATAACGGCCGAAATGGTCGGAACTCGCTGCGTCGGCGTCCGGCTTAACCGGCCGGTATGATTATTCAGTTATGCCTCCGATCAACAACATAGGGTTCGGGGGAGTGAAGAATGCGACTATGGGGTCTGCTGCTGGCATCGACGGCGGCGTTGGCGATGACGGGAACGGCTTCGGCCCAGGGTTTGCGCGGGGTGGCACCTGCGCCCGCGCCAAAGGACAAGCCGGACGAGAAGAAACCCCAGGCCGAGTCGCCGAATAACGGGGATATCGTCGTCACCGCCACACGCCGCTCGCAACGGCTGTCGAGCGTGCCGATCGCGGTCAGCGCCTATGGCACCGTCGCGCTGCAGAATTCGGGCGCGACCGATATCCGCCAGATGACCCAGCTGGCGCCCTCGCTGCTGGTCAGCTCGACCGGCTCGGAGGCGAATGCCACGGCGCGGATTCGCGGTATCGGCACGGTGGGCGACAATCCCGGGCTGGAAAGCTCGGTCGCCGTGTTCATCGACGGCGTCTATCGCAGCCGTACCGGCTCGGGCCTCAACGATCTGGGCGAGGTCGAGCGTATCGAGGTGTTGCGTGGGCCGCAGGGCACGCTCTCGGGGCGCAATTCCTCGGCGGGTGCGATCAGCATCTACACCAAATATCCCGCCTTCAAATATGGCGGCTATGGCGAGGTCAGCTACGGCAATTACGATGCCGTGCGCGTCGCAGGCGGCGTGACCGGTCCGGTCATCGGCGACACGCTCGCCTTCCGGATCGACGGCGTCTACAACAAGCGCGACGGCTTTCTGTACGACGTCGTCAACCAGACCGACTATAACGACCGCAAACGCGCGTTCGTGCGTGGCCAGCTATTCTGGAAGCCGACGGACGATTTCTCGATACGCCTGATCGGCGACTATACGCACCGCGACGAGAAGTGCTGCGGCGCGGTCTATATCGACACGCGCGAGAAGGTCGATCCGACGCCGGGCGTGCCGGGCGATGCGGCGATCAACCCGCAGAACCGCATCGTCAACATCCTGCGCAGCCTGGGCGGCGTCCTGCCCAGCGCGGGCGATCCCTATAACCGCCGGATCGCGCAGACGCCGGGTCACGCCTATTCCAACGTGACCGAGGATTACGGCGTGTCGGCGCGTGTCGGCTGGGACATCGGCAAGGTTCAGTTGATCTCCATCTCCGCCTATCGCGAATATAAGGCGGGCGGGGCGGGCGATGTCGACTATAGCAATGTCGACATCATCGATCGCCCGAATAACGGCCTGGCCTATCGCCAGTTCAAGACCTTCACCCAGGAAACACGGCTCAGCGGCTCGATCCTGAACAACCGGCTCGACTGGCTGGTTGGCGGCTATTTCGCGCATGAAGACCTTCAGGTGTCGGACAATCTGACCTTCGGTTCGCAATATGGCGCCTTTTCCGCCTGCCGCGTCGTCGCGACGATCAATCCGACGGCGGCGTTGCAGAACCCCGCCAATCCGGGCTGCCTCAGCGCGGCGGGGCGTGCCGTCCTGACCGGCGCATTGGGGCCGACGCTGGTCGGGACGATCGACCGGCTGAGCACGATCAACAATGTCGGCTCGCTGCGCGACCTCTATGACCAGACCAGCACCAACTATGCCTTCTTCACCCACAATATCTTCCGCGTGACCGACACGCTGAGCCTGACCGGCGGCCTTCGCTACACCAACGAACGCAAGAGGCTGCGCGCGAGCTTCGAGAATAACAACACCGCCTGTCCGTTGCAGCAGGCCGCGCTTCGTCCGTTCCTCTTGAGCGGCAATCCGACCCTGGCCAATTTGGCCGGGGGGATCGTGACGTTGAGCTGCAACGGCAATTCCTCGTCCGCGCTGACCGGGCTGCCGCTGTCCGACTCGATCAGCGAGGGGCAGTTCACCGGCACCGCCGTGGTGTCGTGGAAGCCGGTGGCCAGCACGCTGGTCTATGGCTCCTATGCGCGCGGCTACAAGGCGGGCGGCTATAATCTGGAGCGGTCGGACCTGACCCCGAACGTGTTCGGGACGCCGACGGCGGCGTCGGTCACCAATCTGCGCTTCGACCCCGAAACGGTGAACGCCTATGAGCTGGGCGTGAAGTTCACCTCGCGCACCTTCACGCTGAATGCCGCCGCCTTCCGCTCGGAGTTCAAGAACTTCCAGCTGAACACCTTCAACGGCACCGGCTATATCGTCCAGAATATCAGCGCGTGCAGCAGCGACCTGGGCGGGGCGGACCGCGACGATTCGCCCAATACGGGGCGGTGCACCGGCAAGGTGAAGGCGGGCGTGGTGACGCAAGGGATCGAGCTGGAAGCGGGCATGTACCCGACGCGCGACGTCACCTTCAACCTGGGCTATACCTATGCCCATACCAACTATGCCCGCAACCTGGTCGGCAGCGACGCGGGCGAACCGCTCAGCAACGCGCTGTTCCTGCTGCCCGGCAGTATGATGTCGAACGCGCCGCGCCATGTCGTGACCAGCTCGGCCAGCTGGACGCCGCCGATCGCCGGGACCGGGCTGACAGCGTTGTTCTATGTCGATGGCCGCATGACCAGCGACTATAATACCGGCTCCGACCTGTTCGTCGAAAAGAAGCAGGACGGCTTCTTCCTGATGAATGCGCGCATCGGCCTGCACGGCAAGGACCAGCGCTGGGCGTTGGAATTCTGGGGCCAGAACATCCTCAACACCAACTATCAGCAGGTCGCCTTCAACATGCCCTTCCAGGGCTCGGGCAGCCTGTCGCAGGTCCAGCGTTTCGGCGCGCCGGCCTATGCGACCGCCAATACGCTGTTCGGATCCTATCTGGCCGAACCGCGCACCTATGGCATGACGCTGCGCACGCGCTGGTAACGGCCATCCGGGGGGAGGGCGCGCGTGGCGCTCTCCCGCCAGGGTTCGTCCGGTGATGGATGATTGGCGCGCCCGGAGGGATTCGAACCCCCGACCGAGGAGGTAGAAGCTCCTTGCTCTATCCAACTGAGCTACGGACGCGCGGATGGCGGTGTCCCTAGCGTGGTTTGCGTGGGTTGGGAATGGCGATAAATGTCGCCGCTCACGGTGAAAGGGATCGGTATGGGCGTGGAACGGGTGGTGGCGGACCGCGACATGGAACGCGGCGCGTTTCGCTGGTTCGACTTCGTCATGGCGGCGTTCGTGACCATCCTGTTGCTGTCCAACGTCATCGGCGCGGGCAAGGTGGCGGTCATCGACCTGCCGCTGGTCGGGCAGTGGCCGTTCGGGGCGGGCATCCTGTTCTTTCCGCTGAGCTATGTCATCGGCGACGTGCTGACCGAGGTCTATGGCTATGCCCGCGCGCGGCGGGTGATCTGGGCGGGGACGGCGGCGGTGCTGTTCATGGCGTTCATGAGCTTTGTCGTCGTGGCGCTTCCCCCGGCACCGACCTGGACCAATCAGGCCGCCTATGAGGTGATCTTCGGCCAGGTGCCGCGCATCGTGCTGGCCAGCGTCTGCGCCTTTTGGGCGGGCGAGTTCGTCAATGCCTATGTCATGGCGCGGATGAAGCTGTGGACCGGCGGGCGGCACCTCTGGTCACGCACCATCGGCTCGACGCTGGTGGGGCAGGGAGTGGACAGCCTGATCTTCTATCCGCTCGCCTTCTGGGGCGCGGAGGGCTGGACGACGCATCTGGTGGTCGTGGTGCTGTTCACGCAATGGGCGCTGAAGGTGGGCTGGGAAGTGCTGCTGACGCCGGTGACCTATCTGATCGTCGGCTGGCTGAAACGCGCAGAGGGGGTGGATGTGTTCGACGAGGGCACGGACTTCACGCCGTTTCGGGCGCGGGTTTGAGTTGGGTTCACGCGATGACGCGATGACGCGAAGGGTTTGAGATTGGTTCGCGCAGAGGCGCGGAGAACGCAGAGGTGTCGTATCCGGCGGCAGCCGGCCTATGTCTGCCACCGGGGCGCGGCAGAAGGGATAAGGTTTTTGCAAAGGCAGGACACCTCCGCGTTCTCCGCGCCTCCGCGCGAACCAACATCTTCTTTGCGCCTTCGCGTCTTCGCGCGAATAAGAAAGGGGAAGCGAGTTGCCTCGCTTCCCCTTTTCAAATGTCATCCCGTGGCCTTCGACTTCGTTCAGGCTGAACGGGGATCGGGTCAGGCCCTGACCATCTCCAGCAGCCCCTCGAACAGGCGGCGGCCATGGTCGCCGCCGTGCGCGGCTTCGATACGGCGCTCGGGGTGGGGCATCATGCCCAGCACGTTGCGCTTCTCGTTCAGCACGCCCGCAATGTTGCGGGCCGAGCCGTTGACGTCCTCGGCATAGCGGAAGGCCACGCGGCCTTCGCCTTCCAGGCGGTCGAGCGTGTCGGCGTCGGCGAAGTAGTTGCCGTCATGATGCGCGACCGGAATGCGGATCGTCTCGCCCTGTTCGTACAGGCGGGTAAAGGCACTGTCGGTGTTCGCCACCTCCAAGTTCACGTCGCGGCACACGAAGTTGAGCGAGCGGTTGCGCATCAGCGCGCCCGGCAGCAGGCCGGTTTCGGCCAACACCTGGAAGCCGTTGCACACGCCGAACACCGGCGTGCCCTTGTTCGCCGACTCCACCACCGCGCGCATGATCGGCGAACGGGCCGCGATCGCGCCGCAGCGGAGATAGTCGCCGTACGAGAAGCCGCCAGGCACGCCGATCAGCCCCAGCCCTTCGGGCAGTTCGCTGTCGCCGTGCCAGACCATGGCCGGCTTGACGCCCGTCACCGCCTCCAGCGCGACGGCGAGGTCGCGGTCGCAGTTCGAGCCCGGAAAGACGATCACGGCGGTCTTCATCAGGCGCGCTCCACCCGGTAATTCTCGATCACGGTGTTGGCGAGCAGCTGACGGCACATCTCGTCGATCTGCGCGTCGGTCGTCTCGTCGGCGACTTCCAGCTCGATCAGCTTGCCTGCGCGCACGTCATTGACGCCCGCAAAGCCCAGGCTTTCCAGCGCATGGTGAATCGCCTTGCCCTGCGGGTCGAGCACGCCGGGCTTCAGGGTGACGAAAATCTTCAGCTTCATTACTTGCCCCGGCTCTTGCGGTGTTCTTCCAGATCGAGGACGGCGGTGTCGCCCCCCTCGGGCAGCAGGCCCAGACGGCGCGCCACTTCCTGATAGGCCTCGACCTCGCCGCCGAGATCCCGGCGAAAACGGTCCTTGTCCAGCTTCTCGTTGGTGGTCATGTCCCACAGGCGGCAGCCATCGGGGCTGATCTCGTCGGCCAGGATGATGCGACCGAAGTCGTTGTCCCAGATGCGGCCGAATTCCAGCTTGAAGTCGACCAGGCGGATGCCGATCGCGGCGAACATGCCCGACAGGAAGTCGTTCACGCGGATCGCCAGATCGGCGATGTCGTGCATCTCTTCCTGGCTGGCCCAGCCGAAGCAGGCGATATGCTCGTCGGTGACCATCGGGTCGCCCAGCGCATCGTCCTTGTAATAATATTCGATGATCGTGCGGGGCAGCTTTACGCCCTCTTCGATGCCCAGACGCTTGGACAGCGAGCCCGCCGCGACGTTGCGCACCACGACCTCGATCGGCACGATCTCGACCTGGCGGATCAGCTGCTCGCGCATGTTCAGGCGGCGGATGAAGTGGGTCGGAACGCCGATATGGTCGAGCATGGTGAAGACATGCTCGGAGATACGGTTGTTCAGCACGCCCTTGCCGTTGATCGTGCCCTTCTTCTGGGCATTGAACGCGGTGGCGTCGTCCTTGAAATACTGGATCAGCGTGCCGGGCTCGGGGCCCTCGTACAGGATCTTGGCCTTGCCTTCGTAGATTTGGCGGCGGCGAGCCATGCGGCGGTCCCCTGAAATGAGTACAGCCCCGGCGCCCCCATGCTGAGGCCCGAGGCGGGATGGCGCGCCTATAATGGAAGGGGCGCGGCGGCGCAATGGAGTTGGGCGCCATATGGGCATGGCGTGGTGGACGGTCTCGTCAAGGATGACGGCGCCGTCATCCGCAATACATGATGAACAATTTTTGGAGGGCGGATTAAAGAATTGTAAGGTGGAAAGTAACGGAAACCCATCGGGCAGATCACGGGTTCTGGCTATGCTTGCAAAGGAGGTAGTCATGAACAAGCTGATGATCGGTGTTGTTGGTGGAGCCTTGATGCTGACGGCGGGAACTGCCGTGGCGCACCCCATGCATGCGGCGCACCAGCCGCAAATCTGGGAGCAGGCGCGGGTCCCGCTCGCCAACGGCATGGAGGCCGTCGCGGTGGTGAAGAACGGTAACACGGAGCGCACGGTCGCCTGCCGCGATACGGCGGATGTCCTTGCGACCTTCCGTCCCGAAGTCGTCGCCTTCCAGCCGGTGCGTGGGCCGCATGGCAAGGTGAAGACCGACGAGGATATCGCTGGCGTCGAGACCTTCACCCCCGTGGCGTTCCAGAACTGCACGGTGG
This sequence comes from Sphingomonas sp. Xoc002, assembly GCF_050408055.1. Taxonomy (NCBI): domain Bacteria; kingdom Pseudomonadati; phylum Pseudomonadota; class Alphaproteobacteria; order Sphingomonadales; family Sphingomonadaceae; genus Sphingomonas; species Sphingomonas sp. Xoc002. The sequence goes on from NZ_CP191175.1 coordinate 647,459, forward strand.
CCGCAGGCGATCACTTCCAGCAGGATGTGACCCAGGCCCAGGCGAACCAGTCCTGAGGCCCGATCGGTAGTCCACTATGCCTCTTCCTCCCTCTCCCCGGTCCAAGGGAGAGGGAGAGAAATTTGCCTTCCTGGATCCGCCTCAGAAATCGGCGAGCAGTCCGACGAACAGCGTCCGGCCGTAATTCACCGTGCCATAGGTCGGATCGTCCAGCCGCTTGTCCGAGACATTGTACACCCCGCCCTTCAACGTGAGGCCGCGCGTCAGCCGCTGGGTCGCGAGCAGGTCGGCGGTGGCATAGGGCGGAGCGGGGGAACCGGTCACGGTCGCCTCATATTCCTTCCCGTAATAGTTGAAGGCGGTCCAGATCCGCGTGTCCGGCGTGGCGTCCCAGTCCAGCCGGGCATTGCCCTTGAAGCGCGGGGTCAGGGCCAGCGGCGCGCCGATATTGGGGCCGCTCTTCTGCTGCGAATCGAGATAGGTCAGGTTGCCACGGATCGACAGCGTCGGATCGATCCGCCAGCGCCCCGCCAGCTCGACGCCCAGGATGGAGGCGCGGTTCAGATTGACCCGCTCCATGATCTGCAACCCCTGCCACCGGCGCGTCGTGGTGACGGTCGACAGCGCGTCGCGAAAGTCGTTGTAGAAGATGGTGGCGTTGGCGGAGAGGCCCGCCCGGTTCGACCAGGCCAGCGTCGCCTCGTAATTGACGCTGCTTTCGGGGCGCAGCGCCGGATTGCCGAACTGGACGAAGCGGTTGCGCCGGATCACCGCATAATCAGGAATGACCGCACGCAGCTCGGGCGCCTTGAAGCCGCGCGCGACGCCGCCCTTCAGGGTCCAATGGTCGTCGACATGCCATACGGCATAGGCGCGCGGATTCAGGTGGCGACCATAGAATTGATGGTCGTCCAGCCGGATCCCCCCGGTCAGGCTGAGCCCCGGCAGGACCCGCCATTCATTCTCGGCGAAGATCGCCTTCTGTACCACCGAATAGCGTTCATAGTCCCGCGCGTTCGGCTGGCCGACATTGGCCTGGTTCCAGTCGCGCAAACCCGTTTTCAGCCACTGTGCGCCGATGGTCGTGGTGGTGCGGGCGAAGGGCATCACCAGCTTGCCGTCGAGTACGCGGTTACGCACCTCGGGGCGACGCCCGAACACATCGGTTTGGTTCGGCGTCGCCAGCCCCTCGCGGCTGGTCTTCTCATTCAGATAGGACAGCAGCGACGACAGCCTGCCCCAGCGGCCATTGTGCATCAGCGACCAATAGTCGCGGTCGTTGTCCTGTTGGCGCGTCGCCCAGTTGGGGCTGACGCCCTCGCCATTGCGCAGCCGCGACAGGCCGCCTTCCAGGATCACCTCATGCCCTGTGGCGGGGGTCAGGACCAGGCGGCCGGTCGCGCTGCGCTGGCGCGCGCGGGTAAAGCCGTTGGTCACGATCACATCGTCGTCCGCACCGCGTGCCAGATAGCTGCCCCAGGCCTGCACGCCGAGCAGGCCGGGGACGACCGGGCCGCTGACAAAGGCTTGCGCATTCTGGGCATTGCCCTGATCGCCCGCCGGGCGGATCGACAGGTCGTAGGACAGGCTGCCGCTCCAGCGCGGGGTGGGGCGGCGGGTGATAATGTTGATGACGCCGCCGATCGCGTCCGAGCCATAGAGCGAGGACATGGGCCCGCGCACCACCTCGACCCGCTCGATCGCGGCGGCGGGCGGGGTGAAGCTCTGCTCGTATCCACGATTGCCGTTGACGCGGGACTCGCGACCGCTCTGGCGGCGGCCATCGACCATCACCAGCGTATAGTCGCCGGGCATGCCGCGAATCTGGATGTCGGTTTCGTTGGCACTGCCGTTCACCGTCACGCCCTCGACGTCGCGCACCGCATCGGCCAGGCTCTGGATCGAGCGACGGCGCAGGTCGTTGCCGTCAATGATGGTGATCGACGCCGGGGCATCCTCCTGCTTCTGGCTATAGCCGGTGGCGGTGACGACGATGTCGCTGTCGCCGGTCTTTTCCCCGCCGGTCGGCGCGGTGCTCTGTGCAGCCACGGGCGTGGCGAGGACCAGGACGGAGAAGGACGCGCATAGCGACAAGGCACGAATGTGCCGTCGCCGCGACCATGTGGTCGAGACGTTGGTTAGCATGATTCCCCCATGGAAACGACCTGCTGACGAGGTCCAGGGGCGAAATAAAAGATACTGCGAATCGATTTCAACAATGCAGTGTAAGCGGAAACATTACGTTACAAAGCGATGGAGAATATCGACCGGAAAACAATTGGCTGGCTCGTCGGGGCCGTTGGGCGGTGCCGCTCGACCAGCCATCATCGGATAGGCCTGGGAGGAAGATCAAAAGAATGTTCCCGGTTTGATCCTCCCGATTGCTCCTTGGGTCATGGCTTGCTAGAAGCTGGGCTTCCATGGCGATCGATCTCCGCGACAATCCTCCCGTCGGCATTCTGGACGCACCCTTCGACAGCGCATTGTCGGAGCGGTATCTCGTCTATGCGCTGTCGACGATCACCGCGCGCTCGCTGCCCGATGTGCGCGACGGCCTGAAGCCCGTTCACCGGCGTCTTCTCTGGGCGATGCGGCTGCTGAAGCTCGACCCGGCCTCGGGGTACAAGAAGTGCGCGCGCGTCGTCGGCGATGTCATCGGTAAATACCATCCGCATGGCGACCAGTCGGTCTATGACGCGATGGTCCGCCTCGCGCAGGATTTCGCGCTGCGTTACCCGTTGGTCGACGGGCAGGGCAATTTCGGCAATATCGACGGCGATAATGCCGCCGCCTATCGCTATACCGAGGCGCGGCTGACCCAGGTCGCGATCGACCTGATGGACGGGCTGGACGAGGACGCCGTCGCCTATCGCCCGACCTATAATGGCGAGGAGCAGGAGCCGGAGCTGTTCCCCGGCCTATTCCCCAACCTGCTGGCGAACGGCGCGAGCGGCATCGCGGTCGGCATGGCGACCAGCATCCCGCCGCACAATGCCGCCGAACTGCTGGAGGCCGCGATCCTGCTGGTCGATCAGCCGGACGCGGACGACGATGCGATCCTGGCGCTGGTCAAGGGACCGGACTTCCCGACCGGCGGCATGGTCGTCGATGCGCCCGCCATCCTGCGCGAGAGCTATACGACGGGCCGGGGCGGCTTCCGCGTCCGCGCGCGCTGGGAGATCGAGCGCGAGAAGGGCGGCGGCTGGCAGATCGTCATCAGCGAAATCCCCTACGGCGTCGCCAAGGGCAAGCTGATCGAACAGATCGCCACGCTGATCAACGACAAGAAGCTGCCGATCCTGGCCGATGTGCGCGACGAATCGGATGCGCAGGTGCGTATCGTTCTCGAACCGCGCGCGCGCACCGTCGATCCCCAGGTGCTGATGGACGGGTTGTTCCGCTTCTCCGACCTGGAGACGCGGGTCAGCCTGAACCTCAACGTGCTGGACAAGGACCGCACGCCCCGCGTCATGAGCTTGCGCGAGGCGCTGGCCGCCTGGGTCGAGCATCAGTTCGTGGTGCTGCGTCGTCGCTCCGAACACCGCCTTAGCAAGATCGCCGACCGGATCGAGCTGCTCGACGGTTATCTGGTCGCCTATCTCAACCTCGACCGGGTGATCGAGATCATCCGCACCGAGGACGAGCCCAAGGCGGTGATGATCGACGAGTTCCGCCTGACCGACCGTCAGGCCGAGGCGATCCTCAACATGCGGCTCCGCTCGCTCCGGCGGCTGGAGGAGTTCGAGATTCGCGGCGAGCGCGACAAGCTCGACAAGGAACGCGAACAGCTGACCCTGCTGCTCGGCTCCGAACAGCGTCAGCGGACGCGGATGAAGAAGGATCTGGGCAAGATCCGCGACCGCTATGGCCCCGAAACCGCTTTGGGCGCGCGCCGCACGCTGATCGAGGAAGCCGCGCCGACCCGCGACATTCCCCTGGAGGCGATGATCGAGCGTGAGCCGATCACCGTCATCCTGTCGCAGCGCGGCTGGATCCGCGCCATGAAGGGGCATGTCGACCTCGCCTCTGCCGACACCGCCAAGTTCAAGGAAGGCGACGGCCCGGCCTTCGCCTTTCATGCCCAGACCACCGACAAGCTGTTGCTGGCGGCGGCGAACGGGCGGTTCTTTACGCTGGCGGCGGACAAGCTGCCCGGCGGACGCGGATTTGGCGAGCCGGTGCGCGCGATGATCGATCTCGACGGATCGATCGGGATCGTCGGCTTCCTGCCTGCGAGCCGCGCGACCAAGCTGCTGGTCGCGGCGTCGGACGGACGCGGCTTCATCGTGCCGACCGCCGACACCATCGCCGAGACGCGAAAGGGAAAGACCGTGCTGACCCCGCGCGCCGGGTCCCTGTTGAAGGTCGTGCGTCCGGTCGGGGCCGAGGACGATTATGTCGCGGCGATCGGCGACAACCGCAAATTGCTGGTCTTCCCGCTGACCGAGTTCGTCGAGCTGTCGCGCGGCACCGGCGTCCAGCTCCAGCGCTATCGTGACGGCGGGCTGTCGGATGCGACGACCTTCGTCTTCAAGGATGGGCTGAGCTGGCCGATGGGCGGCGATACCGGACGGGTGCGGACCGAATCCGACCTGTCGGCATGGCGTACCGCACGCGGGGCGGCAGGGCGGATGCCGCCGACTGGCTTCCCGCGCGACAATCGGTTCGATTAGGCCGGATAGACCGTCACGCTGCCCCCCTCTGCGACGGGCGAGGGAAGACGGGCACGCCAGAGCAGGATGACGTTACATCGGGCTGATGTGAGCCTCTTCTCTGAAGGGGAGGGGGTCCATTTCGGGCCACCCGCGTCTCAATGTCGCGCCGACCGGGGGGAAGCGCCAGAAATCGCTCCGCTTCGTCCCGCAACCTCCCGTTAACTCCATTTTTCTTGGAGTTTTAGGCGCTCTTAACGTTCGCGGGTTACGCGAATGGGTGATGGCAACGATCGCTCATCCGACGCAACGCTCTTCGAACCGGAATTTCGGGTCGCTGACGTCGTGCGCGATCAGCATCATGGCGATCCCGGCGGCCGAAATCCTGATCGAAAAGGGCGTGCCGGTCGTGGCCGCCAGCAACGATGCCTATCGCCGCGCCGCACTGAACGACTCGCGGACCCAGGCCGGTCTGCTGGCCGAGGTGGCCAAGCGGATCGACGGGTTCCTGGCGTCGAACCAGGCCTCGATCGAGTTTCCGCTGGCGGTCGGCGACGTCATCGACTGCCGCTATTTCCAGGCGACCCTGACCCACGCCGCCGAAGGGGATGGCGAGGGCTGCGTGCTGATGCTGGTCGATCATACCGCGCAGCACCACACCGAACGCAGCTTGCGTCGCGAAATGATGACCGACAGCCTGACCGGTCTGCCCAACCGACAGGGTTTCGGCGACCTGATCGAGGCGATGGTGGCCAACGGTCAGCGCCATGCGGTGCTGGTGATCGATCTCAACCGATTCGGCCGATTGAATGCCTGTATGGGCTCGCTGGTCGGCGACGAGTTGCTGATCACCGTGGCACGCCGCCTGAAGGGCGCCCTGCGGTCCCGCGACTCGATCGGGCGGATCGGCGGCAACGAGTTCGGCATCCTCATGTTGATCGACGGCAGCGAGGATGAGGCGCATATCCTTGCCGAACGGATCGACCGGGCCCTGCGCTCGCCGTTCCGGCTGACCGACTATGAGGTCAATGTCGAGGCTTCGGTCGGGATCGCCTTCAACCAAGGGGTGGACGAGGATGCCGAGGAACTGATCCGGCACGCCCAGTTCGCGGTCAAGCATGCCAAGGCGGCAGGGCGGACCGAGGTCTATCATCCCCAGGCCTTTACCATCGCGCGCGCCCAGTTCGCGATGGAGACCGCGCTGCGCCGCGCGATCGAACGGGAGGAACTGCACCTCGCCTATCAGCCGATCTGCGACCTGAGCACCGGCCGCATCGTCGCGTTCGAGGCGCTGGCCCGGTGGCGCGATGCCGAGGGGCGCGATCATTCGCCGGTCGATTTCATTCCCGTGGCCGAAGAATCGGGGCTGATCGTGCCGCTGGGCCGCTGGGCCGCGAACCAGGCGCTGCTCCAGCTGGCGGATTGGGACCGGCGGGCGGGCGGGGACTGTGGCGTGCGCATGTCGGTCAACGTCTCGGCGATCCAGTTGCAGCGCGACGATCTCCCGGCCGTCATCGAATCGGCACTGGCCAAGGCGGGCGTGGCGGGCGAGCGGCTGATCCTGGAACTGACCGAAAGCGCGATCGTCGGCGATCCCGACCGGGTCAGCGCGATCATGAATGCGCTGAAGACGCTGGGCCCCACCATCGCGATGGACGATTTCGGCACCGGCTATTCCAGCCTGGCCTATCTCCAGAAACTGCCGATCGACATCTTGAAGATCGACCGCAGCTTCGTATCGGGCATGCTGGCCGACCGCGACAAGATCGCGATCGTCCGCGCGATCCTGGGCCTGGCGCAGGCCTTGGGCATGAAGACCACCGCGGAAGGGATCGAGGCGGTCGAACTGGGCCAGACGCTGGCCGCCCTGGGGTGCAGCCATGGGCAGGGCTATTATTATGCCCGCCCGCTCGATCCCGATGCCGCCTGGGCGATGATCGCCGATCAGGCCTGAGCCACCGCCTCATCGGCGATGCGGCCGACCCGTTCGGCGTCGGGAAAGCCTTCGGCGATCCACTGGCTCTCGATCCGGCGGAGCAGCCGCGCCACCTCCGGCCCCTTGCCGACTCCCCGTTCGACCAGCGCGCCACCGGTCAGCGGCAGGGCAGGGGGCGTCCAGTCGCGAATCGGCTCGATCGCTTCGCCCGCCAGCAACAGCCGGTCGATCGCGCTCACCAGCCCCGCGCGATAAGCCAGCGCCCGCGGTCCCTCGTCGCCCGATCCGGCGGTCGCGGCGATCAGGCGCTTGCGGTCGGTATTGGACAGTTTCAGCCGCGCCCCGACATTCTCGGCGGCTGGCGGGGGTAGCAGGGCGGCGAGTCGCCGGATCGCATCGGGCGCGATTCCCGCTGCCTCTTCGCGCTCGGCCAGCCGGGTCAGCCGCTCCACGCCCTGCGCATCGATCTCGGGGATGACCGCGCGGAAGATGCCATGCTCGACCATCAGTGCGACCACCGGCACGGCGCGGGCGGCGACCAGCAGTTTCAACAATTCCGCCGCGATCCGTTCGCGCGACAGCGCCATCAGGTCGTTGGCGCGCATGGCGCAAGCGGCCAGTCCGGCCTCGTCGACCGCATGGCCGAAGCGCGCATGGAAGCGGAAGAAGCGCAGGATGCGCAGATGATCCTCGGCGATCCGCTGCAATGGATCGCCGATGAAGCGCACCCGCCCGGCCTTCAGGTCGTCGAGACCGCCGAAATAGTCGAACAATTCGCCGGTCGCGGGATTGGCATAGAGCGCGTTCATCGTGAAGTCGCGCCGCGCCGCATCCTCGCGCCAGTCATCGGTGAAGGCGACCACGGCATGGCGGCCATCGGTCGACACGTCGCGGCGCAGCGTCGTGACCTCGACCGGGCCCTCGGGCAGGACGGCGGTGATCGTGCCATGCGCGATGCCGGTCGGCACCGGCTTGAACCCGCTGTCGCGCACCCGGTCGATGACGGTTTCGGGCGACAGCGGCGTCGCCAGATCGATATCGGCAACGGCCAAGCCCAGCAGCATGTCGCGCACTGCCCCGCCGACGAACCGTGCCTCCAGCCGCTCGGCCAGCGCGATCAATTCAGGTCGGTCGGCCCAGGGCGCGGTGCCGGGCGTCATGCCGCCCATTGCATCCGCCGCGACAGGTTGACGATCATGGCGGCAGTTGCGCCCCAGATGCGCCGGTCGTTCCATAAGATCTCGTAGAAATGGCGGGTCCGTCCGCGCCACGGCGCGCTGACCCGGTGGTGATGGGCAGGATCGAGCAGGAAGGACAGCGGCACCTCGAACAGGTCCGCGACTTCCGCCTCGGCGGGGGTCAGCGTCAGGTCGGGCGGGATGACGCCGACGATCGGCGTCACCTCGAACCCGGTGACGGTGCGATAGCGATCGGCCAGGCCTATGACCGTGACGGTGGCGGGGGAAAGCCCGATTTCCTCCTCCGCCTCGCGCAGCGCGGTCGCGACCAGATCCACGTCGCCGGGATCGGCACGGCCACCCGGAAAGGCGATCTGCCCGGCATGGTTGCGCAAGGTATCGGTCCGCTGGGTCAGCAGCACGCCCGGTTCGGCGCGATCGGTTACGGGCACCAGCACGGCGGCGGCGGTGGGCGTCGCCATGATCTCATGCGGCTCGACGCCGTCGCCGGTCAGCAGGTCGGTCGCCGGTATCCGCGCCATCGCCGCTGCCAGCCTTTCGGCCAGCGTCATGCGGCAGGCGACGCCGTCAGGGGAAAAAAGACGCCGTCGCTCCACACGCCGGGCGCTTCGCCCTCGCCCGCCAGCGCGCGTTCGGCCAGTTCGTAATAGACCGGCCGCGCGATCAACGCCTCCAACCCGTCGCGGACATGCACATAGGGGCGGGGGCCGTCCTCGCCCTCGACGAAGCGCAGGCGGTGGTCCGGTCCCGCCGCGACCAGATCGCCGGTGTTGAGCTGGAACACCAGGCGACCATTCTGGCCCTTTCCTTCGGCCTTCAGCGTGGTGGCGACGAAGGGCGCGTCCTCGACCGCGATGTCGAGCTTTTCGACCGGCGTGACCAGCACGTGACGGCCATCGGGCTCCCGCCGCAAGATGGTGGAGAACAGGCGCACCATGGCGGGCCGGGTGATCGGGCTGCCCTGATGGTACCAGGTGCCGTCGCGCGCGATCCGCATCTCGCTGTCGCCGCAATGGCTGGGATGCCATTGCGAGACGGGGGGCAGCTTCTGCGCCTCCATCGCCTGGACGATTTCGGCCAGGCTCAGCGCGGACAGATCGGGGGGCGGTGCCATCGGCATGATGGACCCGAGTTAGGGATGCGGGGCGGGCAGGTAAAGGCCTGCGCGATTCAGACCTGCCCCGGATCGGGGCCGAGCATGCCAGCCAGTGCAGGCACATCCGGTCCGCGCGCCAGCAGCCGGTGCCGCTCGACCGGGCCGGGCAGTCGCCAATCGGCGGTGCGCTCGGCGGAGAAACCGAAGAAGCGGCCATAATATTCCGGGTCGCCGATCAGCATCATCGCACGGTCCAGCCCCTGTGCCGCCGCAGCGTCCAGCATATGATGCAGCAATTCGCGTCCGATCCCGCCCTGCTGGCGATCCGGATCGACCGCGACCGGGCCGACCATCACCATCGGATGGGTGCCGCCGTCATCGTCGGTCAGCGCGACCGGCCAGCACTGGATCGAACCGATCAGCCGATCCTCCTCGACCGCGGCGAAGCAGAGCGAGGCGATCGGCCGTACGCTGCCTCGCACCTTATAGGCGGTGCGCGCCTGCCGTCCGGGCGGAAAGGCGCGGTCCAGCAGCGCCTCGACCGCATCGGGTGCGACCGCGTCGAGCGGGACAAGGGCGGTCATCACGGTCAAGAGGCGAAGTCCGGTGGTGCGGGGAGGGGGACGCGCGCCCTTAGCGCGACGGCGGGGGGATGCAAGTCTTCCCTGATCCTTTCCATCCGGGCGCCCCCTCTGCTAGGGGCACGGACATGGAAGACCGTCTCCAGCTCGAAGTCCACGACCTCGAAGTCCAGGTGCTGACCGGCATCTACTCCGAGGAAACGCACCTGCCGCAGCCACTGCGCATCTCGCTGACCGTCGATCTCGACTGTCCGGCGCGCTACACGCCCGACAGCCCGCTGACCGAGTCCAAAAACTATCTCGACCTGAAACATGCCGCGACCCAGCTGCCCGAGGGCGTGCATTTCACGCTGATCGAGGGTGTTGCCGACCATATCTGCGACACGCTGTTCCTTCAGGACAAGCGGGTCCGCCGCGTTCAGGTGAAGATCGTGAAGCTGGCCATCGCCGAGGATGGCGAGGCGATCGGCATCACCCTGGTCCGCCACCGGCGCTGAGCCGCATGACGGCGCGGCGAGTCGATCTGGCGCCCGACGCCGATATCGCGGGCGTCGTTGCGAGTTATTCTGGCGAGGATCTGGTGCTGGTGATCCGTCCCGGTCGCGACGCACTGTCCCAGGCGATGGTCGAGGCGGCGATCGCCCCGCTCGCCATCGCGGCGGCGCCGGGCGCACGGATCAACGCGGTGATCCCGGCCGAGGGGGCGGCGGACGAAGCGGTCGCGGCGGCGGTCGCTTATCTCGCCGCCGCGCACGCCGTCACGGGTCAGTCGCTGGCCGTCGGCATCTGACGCTCGCGCCCGCACGGGCCGAGCTTCTGCAGCACGAACCGATAATCCTCGCGCGCGGCCTGGGCATTTTCCGGTCCCAGCGAGGCGGTGCTGCGATCGGGCAGCGATTCCGGCAGCGCACAGGCCAGCCGATACCAGAGCAATGTGTCGCGCGCCGGGGGGGCGGCGGATTCGTCGACGATCTCGCTCAGCGCCACGGCATAGCGCCGCTCCTCGCCCGGGCGACGCAGCACCGATAGCGAGACGGGCCGGTTGTTGGCGGTCGTCAGGAAAATCTGCGTCTCGCCTTCGCCGGGCAGGCTGCCGGGCACGTAGAAGGCATTGCCGACCCCGGTGATGACCGGCGGCGCGTCGGTGGACAAAGCGTCGCGCACGATGGTCCGGCTGCGCTGCTCGGTATCGGGTGTCCAGGGCAGCTGCGCATCGGGCGCGACGAGCTGGAGCTGGTCGGCGGCACTGGGCACCCGGCGGGCATAGATCAGCACCCGCATCTTCTTGAGCTTCGGCGCGCGGCCCCGCGCATCGGTGGCGGCGTCGAACAGATAGCCGACCCGCGCAGGCAGGCCGCCCGCACCGCGGATCAGCGTGCCGACATCGGCCTCGACATAGAAACGCTGATGGCCAGGGGCGACCCCGGCGGCCTCGGCGCCCTTGATCGCGGTGGCCGATCGGATGGTGGCATCGGCGATGACCGGGGCCGACAGGACAAGGTCGGCGAGATCGGCATAGCCCGGTCCTGTTTGCGCTACCATCGAATCACCCGGCCGGGCCGATGGCGCGGTCGCCATCTGGGCGGGCAGGGGAACGGCGAACAGGGGAATCGACAGCGTCAAAGCGCCAGCGCGAATGGCGTGGGACAGGGGATTCATAGCTTCGCGCTACTCCTTTGCTCATTAACGGTACAGAAATAATTTCGTCATGCGCAGGTTGTACGTTTATTACGTCCGACAAACTGATTGCACCGCGCCAGCCGTCACGATAGGGTCCAAGGCTCTGCCGCATGCCGAAAGAGCATGGCAGGAGTTTCCCACGTCCCCACGCTACGGCGAGGCGAAACTGGCAGACTGAGGAGTTTCGTTGCTGAATGGCCTATACTGACCAGAAGATGTCCGGGGGCAAGGTGGTCGCGATCGTTATCGTCGTGCTCATCCATGCTGCTCTGGGCTATGCCTTCGTCACGGGGCTGGCTTACCAGTACGTGAAGAAGGCGACCGAAAAGCTCAACACGTTCGACGTGCAAGAGCCGCCACCCCCACCCCCGCCGGAGGAACCGCCGCCCCCGCCGCCGCCGGAACAGCCCAATGTTCCGCCGCCGCCGACGACGGTTGTGACGCCGCCGCCGATCGTCAACGTGCCGACCCAGGCGCCGACGATCGCGACGACGACCGTGATTCCGCTGAGCCAGCCCACTGCGCCGCCGGCCCCGCCTGCGCCGCCGTCGCCGCCCGCCCCGCCGGCCCCGCCTGCGGTGTCGAAGGCGGCTGGCCTGAAGGGCAATCCGGGCCAGTTCTTCGGTCCCGACGCTTATCCGCCCTCGGCCCAGCGCGAAGGCGCGGAAGGTCGCGTGGTCGCCAAGCTGACGGTCGGTACCGACGGACGTGTCACCGATTGCGTCGTGACGACGAGCAGCAACAATCGTGCGCTCGACGATACGACGTGCCGGATCGCGAAGGCGCGCGTGCGCTTCTCGCCCGCGCTCGATCAGAACGGCAACGCGATCACGTCGTCCTACACGCTTCCGGTACGCTGGCAGCTGCCGCAGGAATAACGGCTCAGGCCACCTTTAAAAATTTAACGCTTTAGTCAGAGGACCTAACCAACCATGCTCACCACCATCCTCGCCGCGGGCGGCGCCGCGGCCGGTGCCGAAAACCCCTACGGTCTCGGCCAGGCTCTCAAGGAAGGCGGCCTCATCTCGCAGTCGGTGTTCACCATCCTCTGCTTGATGTCGATCGTGTCGTTCTACATCCTGTTCTCGAAGCTGTTCGAGCAGCAGAAGATCATCAACCAGGCGAAGCGCGTCCGTCAGGGCTTCTGGTCGGCGAACTCGCTGCGCGAAGGTTCGGCCAAGCTCGAGAAGAACTCGGCCTACAAGCAGATCGTCGACGACGGTCTGGCCGCGCAGGACCAGCACTCGAAGCTGACCGATCCGGTCGAAGCGCATGACTGGCTGCACGGCTCGCTGGCGCGTTCGGAAGCCGCGATCAACTCGAAGCTGGGCGGCGGTCTCGCCTTCCTGGCGACCGTCGGTGCGACCGCGCCGTTCATCGGTCTGTTCGGTACCGTTATCGGCATCTACCGCGCGCTCATCAAGATCGGCTCGTCGGGCCAGGCCTCGATCGACGCCGTCGCCGGTCCGGTCGGTGAAGCGCTCATCATGACCGCTCTGGGTCTCGTCGTCGCCGTTCCGGCGGTGCTCGCCTTCAACTGGCTGCAGCGTCGTAACAAGGGCATCGCGGAAGACCTGTCGTCGTTCTCGAACGACGTGCTGGGCTTCCTGGCCTCGAACGGTGCGGTTCGTCCGGCGGTTGCCGGTGCGGCCAAGCCGGCCGCCGTCAAGGCTCCGGCTGGCACCACCACCGCCGGTCAGGCCGGTGGCGTTCAGACCCGCGCCTGAGCTTAAGGGGGCGGGGCGGCGGTCTTCGGACCGTCGCTTCGCCACCCCCCGCCGCCCATTTCGGGGCGGCGCAAGAATGCATGGATAGGATAGCTCTCTCATGGCGATGAGCGTTGGCGGTGACTCCGCCGAGAAACCGATGTCGGAGATCAACACGACGCCCCTCGTGGACGTCATGCTGGTGCTCCTCATCATCTTCCTGATCGCGGTTCCGGTCGTGATTCAGACCGTTCCGCTGAAGCTGCCGAACGTCCGCTTCGATCCGACCACGACGAAGCCGGAAAACGTGTCGCTCTCGGTCACCAGCGAGAATGGCCAGTGCAAGGTGTACTGGAACCTGACCCCGGTCAGCTCGGACGAACTGCGCACCCGCGCGGTCGAAAAGCTGAAGGCCGAGGTCGAACGGCTGGGCGGTGTGGGTAACATCACGCCCGACCAGCTGCCCGAAGCGCATATCCGTGGCGACGTGAACACGCCGTACCGGTGCATCGGCGGCACCATCTTCACGATGCAGCAGGCCGGTTTCGCCCGGGTCGGCTTCATCTCCGAGCCGCCCCCCGGCGGCAACCCCCGCGCCTGATCGGCCGGGCGGACAGAATAGGAGTTAGCACGCCATGGCAATGAGCGCCGGATCTGATGATGGCGAGCCCATGATGGACATGAACACGACGCCGTTGATCGACGTCATGCTCGTGCTCCTCATCATGTTCATCATCACCATCCCGATCCAGACTCACGCGGTGAAGGTCGACCTGCCGGTCAACTCGAACACGCCGCAGACCGTCGTGAACACCGACAAGAACAAGATCGGTATCGACGCTGCCGGCACGGTCACCTGGAACGGTGCCCCGGTCGACGAGGTGACGCTGCGCCAGTTCCTGGACCAGAGCGCCGCGATGAACCCGGAACCGGAACTGCACTTCCAGCCGGCCCCCGACGCCAAGTACGCCAAGGTCGACGAGACCCTGGCCGTGATCAAGCGTTCGGCGGTGACGAAGCTCGGCTTCATCGGCAACGAGCAGTATCGCAACGACTTCTGATCCTTTCGATCAGGTCGGTGATGAAATGGGGCGGTCTCTCCGGAGGCCGCCCTTTTTCGTTTGTGGTGGGGTGGGGCGGCGTGGTGATGGTGGCCCTTGGCCTTCGACCGCGCTCAGGCTGAGGGGAGGGTGGGTCTGTGGCTGATTTTAAGCCCAAGCCCAAGCCTGAAGCAGAATGACGAGAGTTAGACCCACCCCTCCCCTTCAGGGGAGGGGCCGGGGGTGGGGCGCTTCCGCGAGCGCGGCGTTGGCGGCAAGGCCCCACCCCAACCCCTCCCCTGAAGGGGAGGGGCTCACGTTGCTTCAACGCAATGTCATCGGGGCCTAAGCCTATGCCCCACCCCGCTGCTGGTTGATCAGATATTACCCCTAATTCCGTTCAGCCTGAGCGAAAGCCACGCCCAGCGCTGCCCCGTCATTATGAAATATGATGATCGCCAGACAGGCGGATCGCTAAAGCAACTGACACAACCAGCCCGCCTCGTCCTGAACCCACAAATGGCCAGGTACATCAAACGCAACGGGCGACCATCGCCCCCGCTCGAGGCTGGTACACCACCTCCCGAAATGCCGCCCCGCACCCCCTTCCACCGCCCCGAAATTGCGCATCTTTCCCCGCTTGCGCACGTTTCACAAAAGTGACACTCTCAAGTCACAAAAGTGAAACATAGGAGACGGGATATGCGTGGATTGTTTTCGGTGTTGCTTGTGGCGGCGGCGGGCATGGCGGCCCCGGCCATGGCCCAGGATTCGTGGCCGCAGCGCACGGGGTTTCAGGAAATTGCGGCGGGCAATTTTACTGCCGCGGAGCGGACGCTTCTTGAGGAACGTCGCACCGATCCGAACAGTCCGGAGCTGATGCTCAACCTGGCTGCGGTCTATGCCAAGACCGGCCGCGCGGCCGACGCGCGCGCGCTGTATGACGCGGTGCTGCAGGAAAAGGCCATCGCGATGGATATGCCGTCGGGCGCGATCCTGTCGTCGCACACCGTGGCCCGCACGGGTCTGCGCCATCTGCCGCAGACGATCGCCGCGCGGTAGATCGACAAGGGCAAGTCCGGATGCCGAGGCGTCTGGACATGCCCGACCGGCGGGGCGCGGACCGATGGGATACCGCGCCAGCCCGCCTCTTACCGGATTTTCGTCGGCGAACTGAAAGGAACCACCTTCGGGCGGTTCACGCTGTCACAGCCGAGGCAGCGTCACCCCGCGCTGGCCCATATATTTGCCCGCCCGGTCGGCATAGCTGGTCTCGCAGGGCTCGTTGCCCTTCAGGAACAGGAACTGGCAGGCGCCCTCATTGGCGTAGATCTTGGCAGGCAGCGGCGTGGTGTTGGAAAATTCCAGCGTCACATGGCCTTCCCAACCCGGCTCCAGCGGCGTGACGTTCACGATGATCCCACACCGCGCATAGGTCGACTTGCCGAGGCAGATGACCAGCACGTCGCGCGGCACCCGGAAATATTCGACCGTCCGCGCCAGTGCGAAGCTGTTGGGCGGGATGATGCAGCAGTCGGTCTTGCGGTCGACAAAGCTGTTCGACGCAAAGTCCTTGGGGTCGACGACCGCGCTGTCGACATTGGTGAAGATCTTGAACTCGTCCGCCACCCGCGCATCATAGCCATAGGACGACAGGCCATAGCTGATGCAGCCGTCGCGACGCTGGCTCTCGACGAAGGGTTCGATCATGCCTTGGGTCTGCGCGGCTTCGCGAATCCAGCGGTCGGACAGGATCGACATCTTCATTTCCTTCAGGTTTGGCCGCTCATCGCCGGATCGCGGGGGGAGGGCAAGCGGCAACCGCCAAAAAGGGGCTTGCGGTTGACGCAACGTCAAGCGGTACGGTGCGGTGCATGACCACCATGCTCGACATCACCGAGATTGCCCGTGCGACCGGGCTGAGCAGCCGGGCGCTGCGCTTTTACGAGGCGCGCGGGCTGATCCGGCCGCTGCGCAGCGAGGGCGGGCGGCGGGTTTTCGGCGCGGGCGAGTTGGAGCGGCTGCACGCCATCGTCGCGCTGAAACGCGCAGGCTTCACGCTGGCGGCGATCGGGCAGATGCTCGACCGGCCGAGCGCGGCGCTGGGGCCGATGATCGCGGCCCAGGCAAAGGCGGTGGACGCCGAACGTCGGACGCTGGCCGAGACCGCCGCGCTTCTGACCTCCATCCAGTCCCGCATCGATGCCGGCGAGCGCATCGACGTCGCGACGCTGTGCTCGCTGATACGAAAAGGGAATGCCATGACGACGACGCAGTGGAAGTCGGTGGTCGACCGCCATTTCACCGAGGAGGAACAGGCGCATTGGGCGACGCGGATGGAGGCACTCGGCCCCGACTTCGACCAAAAGGCCTATCAGGCGCGCTGGGCCGATCTGGGCCAGCGGATCGCGGCGGCCCTGCCGATGGACCCGGACTCGGAGGCAGCACGGGGCTTTGTGCGCGAATGGTTTACGCTGCTGGCGCCGTTCCGCGCGGTGGCGTCACCGGAGATGTGGGCGGGCGCGACTCGGCTGCACGAGAATCGCGCGGATTGGGATGGACAGGCCGATCCCGGCTTTTCGGCCGATGTGTGGCAGTTCATTCAGGCCGCCGGTGCGGCGATGCGGGCGCGGGGCGAAGAGCCGGGGGGCTGAGGCGGTTTGTTCACGCGAAGCCGCGGCGCCGCAAAGAAGGATGATGTTCGCGCGGAGGCGCGGAGACGCGGAGGGGAGCGTATCCGATCGTAAGCGATGGCGGGTCATCGTCGGGGTGCGGGAGACTGAAACTCTTCTTCTCCGCGCCTCCGCGTCTCCGCGCGAAAAAATCTTCGCGTCTTCGCGCCTTCGCGTGAGAAATCAGCCATTGCACCAAGCTATGTGCTCGCGCGAAGCCGCCTGGTTTCAACATTGGTTCGCGCAGAGGCGCGGAGGACGCAGAGAGGGAGCGCGAAGTTACTGGCGATGCGCAGCTATCGCTGGAAAACAGAGGAACTCCAAACTTGCTCTCTGCGCCTCTGCGCGAACAAGATATCCGCGCCTTCGCGAGAATTCAGCCGATCCCCAGATCCGCCGGGCCGAACGCGTCGGGAAGCAGTTCCGACAAACGATAGGTCCGCACTGCGTCGCCCTCGGCCGCGCCGCAATGGACGGGCAAGTCGCGGCCGCCCATCTGCGCGGCTTCGTTGATGACCTGGCGACAACGGCCACAGGGACTGACCGGGGTGGTGCCGGTCGGCGCACCGTCAGCGTCCATCGCGCCGCCGATCACGCCGACCGCGACGATCTCGCGCAGACGCCCCGCCGCCGAGGCGGTGGCGATCGCGACGGTCTCGGCGCAGAGCGACAGGCCGTAGCTGGCATTTTCGAAATTGGCGCCCGTGATGATCGAGCCGTCCTGCATCAGCAACGCGGCGCCGACCGCGAAGCGGCTATAGGGCGCATGGGCGTTGCGCGCGGCGTCGCGGGCGGCCGTGATGAGGGCGTGAGGATCGATGGCATTCATGGCGTGACGACGTCCCAGTTGACGGGGCCTTCCACCCCCTCGACCCGGCGGAAATCGCTGGCACGCCACATGCGCCAGGGGCGCGCGGCATAATCGGGCTTGAACAGATTGCCGATCGCCCAGACCGGACGGTCGAGCGCGGTGGTGATGTCATATTCGCGCTCGAACGGTTTGGACACGCGCAGTATCACGGGCTTTCGCGTATGCGTCTCGACCATCGACACGAAGCGGGTCAGGTCGGCGACCAGCTGCGCGCGCTCGGGCCGGGCGGCGCAGTCGTCGTGAAAGGACAGGTCGATCGCGGTGGGCAGAGCGTCGCCCGCGCGCGGCACGAAGATGTTGAAGGCGTCCGCCTGCGCCGCGGCAGGCTGGCACAGCGAATAGATATGAACCGCGCCGCGCCGCATCCCCGCCTCGGGCAGGGCGTCCCAATTGCCCTCGAACGACGGATCGCGCCGGTCGGTGCCCGAAGTGGCGACCAGATAGGCGAAGTCTGCGCCGTTCGCGCGCAGCGTGCGCCATTCGACGGCGGGCGGGTTCTCGGGCAGGTCGATGCCCTGGAGCGCATAACGCTCGGTCGGCGGCTGCCAATGGGTGGCCCAGTGCCGCCCGCCCGCGCTGATCGCGCCAAGGGCCAGCAGGCCCGCGCCGATTTTCCAGAGAATCGCCATCAGTTGCGGATATGCAGGACGCAGAGCAGCGTGAACAGACGGCGCGCGGTGTCGAAATCCACCTCGATCTTGCCGGTCAGCCGCTCCTTCAGCATCTGCGCGGCGTCGTTATGGATGCCGCGCCGGGCCATATCGATCGTCTCGATCTGTTGCGGCGTGGCGGCGCGGATCGCCTGGTAATAGCTGTCGCAGATCGCGAAATAGTCCTTGATCGGCCGCCGGAAGCGCCCGAGCGCCAGCACCAGGGTCTCGATATGCGTGCCGTCCTCGCGGTGCATATGGATGCCGAGTCGCCCTTCTTCCGACTCCAGCTTGATGCGATAGGGCCCGGCATAGCCGTCCGCCTGGGGCCGTTGCGGCGCGAAGTAATTTTCCTCGATCAGGTCGAAAATCGCGATCCGCCGTTCCTGCTCGACATCGGCCGAGCGCCAGCCCAGGCTGCGCTCGTCGAGATCGATGGATATGATCCGGGGATCGGCCATGGGACGGGGATAGTCGCGAAGCGCGTGCGCCGCAAATCCCCCGCTGATCGACGCAATGCGTTTTGCTCCGACGCCACTCCGCGCTAACGCCGACGAAATGGCCACCCTCGCATTCCAGAACCCCGCTGCCGCCACCGAGCCGCAGCAGCTTCCCCGCAATATCGAGGCGGAGGCCGCGCTGCTGGGCGCGATGATGATCGACAACCGGCTGGCCGACGATCTGGTCGACCGGCTGGACCCGGAGCATTTCTTCGAGCCCGTCCATGGCCGCGTATTCTCGGCGATCAAGAATCTGCGCGCCACCGACATGCTGGCGACGCCGGTCACGCTGCGCCCGATGTTCGAGGCGGACGAAGGGATGAAGGCGCTGGGCGGTCCGTCCTATCTGGCGCAGCTGACGGGTTCCGGCGCGGGCCTGATCGGTGCGCGGCAGTTCGCGACGCAGATTTACGACCTGGCGATGCTGCGCGCGCTGGTGACGGTGGGGCGGACGCTGGTCGACCGGGCGATGGATACCTCCGAAGAGGTGAACCCGCGCGCGCAGATCGAGCTGGCCGAGAACGAGCTGTTCAAGGTCGCGGCGGACGGCGGCTCCGAAAATGCAGTCAAGAGCTTCTCCCAGGCCACCACCATGGCGGTCAAGAATGCCGAGCGCGCACTCAATTCGGGCGGCCATGTCTCGGGCATCACCACGGGTCTGGACTCGGTCAACGCCAAGATCGGCGGTATGCACCGTTCCGACTTGATGATCCTGGCGGGCCGTCCGGGCATGGGCAAGACCTCGCTGGCGACCAACATCGCGTTCAACGCGGCGCGCCGCTGGATGCGCGACATGCAGGACGGCATCCCGCCCTCCGAGTCGGTCGGCGCCAAGGTCGCGTTCTTCAGCCTCGAAATGTCGGCCGACCAGCTGGCGACGCGTATCCTGGCCGAGCAGTCGGGGATCAGCTCCGAAGCGCTGCGCATGGGCAAGATCAGCCGCAACGAGTTCGCCCAACTCGCCGCCGCCGCCGCCGAACTGGAGCAGTTGCCGCTGTTCATCGACGATACCGGCGGCCTGACCATCTCGGCGCTGCACACCCGTGTCCGGCGTTTGCAACGGCGGCTGAACAACGAGCTCGGTCTGGTCGTGGTCGACTATCTCCAGCTGCTGACCGGCTCGGGCAAGTCGTCCGAGGGCAACCGCGTGCAGGAAATCTCGGAGATTTCGCGCGGGCTGAAGACGCTGGCTAAGGACATGAATGTGCCGGTGCTGGCGCTGTCGCAGCTGTCCCGTGCGGTCGAGCAGCGCGAAGACAAGCGCCCGATGCTGTCCGACCTTCGCGAATCGGGCTCGATCGAGCAGGACGCCGACATGGTCTGGTTCGTGTTCCGCGAAGACTATTACATGATGCAGCGCGAGCCCAAGCGTCCGATGGAAGGCGATGACGGCAAGGTCTTCGAGGACCACGCGAAGTGGGCGACAGAGGTGGAGCGGGTGTATGGCCTGGCCGAACTGATCGTCGCCAAGCAGCGTCACGGTGCGACCGGCAAGGTCGTGATGAAGTTCGACCCGACGATCACGCGGTTCACGGATTTCGCGGGGTATTGAGGCCCACCGGGTTCGATGGGACCGGTCGGGACCGCGCCTCATCAAATAGGTTAGACTCCACCCATAATCTTATCGCATGTTTCCCCGCAGGCGAAGGGAGGTCTGGCCGTGGGCGATGGGCTGCAATCGGCGATCGACGGTGCTTATGCGGCCGCGCTCGACGAAAGTCTGTGGGGTGACTGGACATGGCAGACCGCACGGATGCTCGGCGGGGTCTGCGGCACCTTTCATGTGGTCGATGCGACGGGACGTATTCGGCATCAGCAGATACGGCATGAGGATCCGTCACGGATCGAACGGTATATCGCTGACGGCATCGCCCGCCTCGACCCGCAAGCCGCTTATGCGGCAAGCCGGCGCCAGGCCCATGTCTATGTAGACACCGATCATGCCGACCGGGACGATCCGGCCACCCGGGAGTATTTCGCGTGGCAGTCGTCGAATGGCGGGCTGCAGCATTATCTGACTGTCACGGTGCCACTTGACGGGGCGCGGATCTTCGCTGGTCTGTCCGTGCACCGGCATGTCGATGACGGCCCGACAACGGGCGTATCGCGTCGGCGGTTGGAAAGGTTGTTGCCGGACATCCGACGCGCGCTCGAACTGTCTTTCCTCCACGCCGAAAAAATGACCAGCGCCTATTGGGATGGGCTTCTTTCCCAGCGAACCGAACCCTGCCTGTTGCTGGGCGAGCGCGGGCATGTCCTGCGGATGACCGCCGAGATGGAGGCCGTGTTCGCACAAGGGGACGGGTTGCGCTGCTTGCGCGGGCGGCTGAGCGGCGGCAGCGGTGTCGCCGACGCGGCGATCGGGTGATTCATCGGTCTGCTGACCATGGGAGCGGGGGCGCCCGACGCATGTCGCGTCGATCGACCATCCGGCAAGCCGGCCTATGTCCTCACCGGCTATCCTTTGGCGGGCCGAGCGCGCCTCCTGGCTCCGGCAGAGGCGGTCGCGATGGTTACCGTCGTCGATCCCGCCACCATGCCGCCCTCACTCGCTCGTCGATGGCAACGCGCCTATGGTTTGACCCCGCGGGAGATGGAATTGGCCGAACGGATGGTCGCGGGACAATCCCTGGAAACAGCTGCCGATCATCTCGCCATCACCAAGGGGACGGCGCGGGTTCATCTGCGTCAGCTATTCGCCAAGACCGATTTGAATCGACAAGCCGAACTCATCCGGCTTCTTGCCCGCATCGGGAACTGACGGCTTTTTTCGAGGTCAGGACGCAACCGGCTGGTGGATGCCGCATTCGACCTTGTCGAAGCCGCGCCAGCGACCGGCGCGGGGGTCTTCGCCGGGCTTGACCTTGCTGGTGCAGGGCGCACAACCGATCGAGAGATAGCCTTCGACCTCCAGCGGATGACGGGGCAGGTTATGGGCCGCGAAATAGTCGTCCAAGGCCGCCTTGTCCCAGTCCGCCAGCGGGTTGAGCTTCAACCGGCCATTCTCGACCTCGAAGCGGGGCAGGGCGCGGCGGGTGCCCGCCTGAAAACCCTTGCGACCCGAAATCCACGCCTCGAACGGAGCAAGGCCGCGCGCCAGCGGCTCGACCTTGCGCAGGTCGCAACAGCCATCGGGGTCGTACCCGTGGCGGATGCCCTCCGGGTCCCTGGCGGCCAACAGCGTGGCGTCGGGCTGGATGACGCGGACGTCCAGCAGGCCCAGCCGATCGACCAGTGTGTCGCGATAGGCGAGCGTTTCGGGAAACATCTTCAGCGTGTCGGTAAAGACCACCGGCGTCGCGCGATCGGCGCTTGCGACCATATGCAGCAGCACGGCGGACTCGGTGCCGAAGGACGACACCGCCGCGATCTGTCCGTGCAATTCCCCGGTCAGCAGGACGCGCAGCATCTCCGGCGCAGGCAGGCCCGCGAACCGCGCCTCGTAAGCTGCGGCGTCTTCCGCCGTGTACGCGGGACGAACGTCGATCCGGTCGAGTGCACGCTCAGCCATGGCGTAGCTTCCACACCGGCACGCGGGCGTCGGCGGCCTTCTGATAGGGCTGGGGGTACAGCGCCAGCAGCTTGGTCAGCGTCGCCGCATCGACCGGCTTTTCCGGCGCGAAACTGTCGAACCCGCAGCGGCGCATATGCGGGATCTGGTCGACCAGCACGTCGCCCGCCGCACGCAACTCGCCCTCGAACCCCGCCTCGCGCAGGATGCGCGCCGCCGAATAGCCGCGTCCGTCGCGGAAGGTCGGGAAGCTGATCTCGACCAGCGCGATCTGTCCCAGATGCTCCAGCAGCTCGCGCGCATCGTCGCCCGCCTCCAGCCGGACGGCGGTGGCATTGGTCTGGCCCAGAAAGGCATCCAGCGTCACCGCCGGTTCGTCATGCACCACATCGTCGCGGAAACGCAGCAGCGTCTCGCCCGCATTCGTGTTCACGGTGATGGGATCAACCATAGATCGCTTCCTTGAACGGCTGCATGCCGACGCGGCGATAGGTGTCGAGGAAGCGCTCGCCGCCCTCGCGCAGCTCGACATAGCGGTCGGTCACGCGCTCGATCGCGTCGACCACGCCGTCCTCGTCGAAGCCGGGGCCGGTGATCTTGCCGAGCGAGACGTCCTCCGCCCCCGATCCGCCGAGCAGCAGCTGGTAATTCTCGGTGCCCTTCTTATCGACGCCCAATATGCCGATATGCCCGGCATGATGATGGCCGCAGGCGTTGATGCAGCCCGAGATCTTCAGCTTCAACTCGCCCAGCTCGCGCTGTCGCCCGGCGAAACGCTCGCCGATCTTCTGCGCCAGCGGGATGGAGCGGGCATTGGCCAGGCTGCAATAATCCAGGCCCGGGCAGGCGATGATGTCCGAGATCAGGTCGAGATTCGCCTCGGCCAGCCCGGCGTCGCGAAGTGCGGTCCATATGGCGTACAGGTCGGCCTTGCGGACATGCGGCAGGACGATGTTCTGGGCGTGGGTGACGCGCAGCTCGTCATGGCCGTAACGCTCCGCCAGGTCGGCCATCAGGTCGATCTGGTCGGCCGAGGCGTCGCCGGGGATGCCGCCGATCGGCTTCAGGCTGATCGTGACGATGGCATGGCCCGGCTGCTTGTGTGCCGCGACATTCTGGTCGAGCCAAACCGCGAAATCGGGGTCGGAGCGATCGACCGTGTCGGGCGCATCGCTGGCGAAGTCGGGTCCCGCGAACATCGCGGTGATCCGCTCCAGCTCGGCGAGCGGCGGGTCGATGCCGAGGTCGCGAATGGCGGCGAACTCCGCCTCCACCTGCTCGCGATAGGCATCGACGCCGATCTCGTGAAGCAGGATCTTGATCCGTGCCTTGTAGATATTATCGCGGCGGCCATAGCGGTTATAGACGCGCAGGCACGCCTCGAGATAGCTCATCAGATGGTCTGCGGTGATGAAGTCCTTCACCTCATGCGCGATCATCGGGGTGCGACCCATGCCGCCGCCGACGAAGATTTTCGCGCCGAGCACCCCGTCCCGCTCCAGTAGCTGGATACCGATATCGTGCAGCCGCATCGCCGCGCGATCCTCGTCCGCCGCGATCACCGCGATCTTGAACTTGCGCGGCAGGTAGGTGAACTCGGGGTGGAAGGTCGACCATTGCCGCAGCAGCTCGGCCCAGGGGCGCGGGTCGGCGACCTCGTCGGCGGCCGCCCCGGCGAACTGATCCGACGAGATGTTGCGGATGCAATTGCCCGAGGTCTGGATGGCGTGCATCTGCACCGTCGCCAGCTCGGCCAGGATGTCGGGCGCATCGGCCAGCTTGATCCAGTTATACTGGATGTTCTGGCGCGTGGTGAAATGGCCGTAACCGCGATCGTACTTGCGTGCGATATGGCCCAGCATCCGCATCTGGCGGCTGTCCAGCGTGCCATAGGGCACCGCGACGCGCAGCATATAGGCGTGCAACTGGAGATAGAGGCCGTTCATCAGCCGGAGCGGCTTGAACTGATCCTCGGTCAGTGCGCCCGACAGGCGGCGTTCCACCTGGTCGCGAAATTCCTCGACACGGGCATCGACGATGCTCTGGTCATATTCGTCATAGCGATACATGGCGGTTCTCTCAGATAACCCAGGCGCCGGCATCCGCATCGGCGGGCTTCAGCGTCAGGTCGGGGCGCACCGTGGGGCCGAGCGCGCGGATACGGTCCTTGATATGGGCGGGGCGGGGGCCCTGTTCGGTCGCCTCGGCATCGATGAGATAGGGGACGTTGACCCGGCGCGCGCCTTCCTCGGCGCGAAGGATCGCCTCGCCTTGTCCGCCGACATCGACCGCGTCCTCGATATGACGCGACCAGTCGCGCCCCGTCCACCACACCACATCGCCGGTGCCCAAGTCATTGCCCGTCAACAGCTTCATGCGCCCATTCCTTCCGCCACGCGGGCCCAACGCGCGAGCTTGTCTTCGGCATCCGACAGGGTCACGACTTCGCCGACGACGATGATCGCCGGGCTCTGCACCGCCTCGCGCTCGACCATCGCGCCGAGATCGGCGAGCAAAGTGCGGATGGCACGGTGGCCCTCCAGCGTGCCGCGCTCCAGCACCGCGACGGGCATGTCGGGGGCGACGCCGTCGGCCATCAGCTTGTCGGCGATACCGTTGGCGGTCGCCACGCCCATATAGATGACGAGCGTGCGGCCCTGGCCCGCCAGGCCCGACCAGTCCTGATCGGTCAGCCCCTTGCACTGGCCTGCGACGAAGGACACGGCCGAGCTATGGTCGCGGTGGGTCAGCGGCAGCATCGCCTCCGCCGCGCAACCGAGCGCCGCCGACACGCCGGGGATCACCTCGACCGGCAGGCCGGCGGCACGCACCGTCTCCACCTCTTCGCCGCCGCGCCCGAAGATGAACGGGTCGCCGCCCTTCAGCCGCACGACGATCGCACCCGTCTTCACATGCGCGACGATCAGCGCGTTGATCGC
The DNA here is from genome assembly GCF_050408055.1 of Sphingomonas sp. Xoc002. Lineage (NCBI taxonomy): Bacteria > Pseudomonadati > Pseudomonadota > Alphaproteobacteria > Sphingomonadales > Sphingomonadaceae > Sphingomonas > Sphingomonas sp. Xoc002. Next base: position 672,492 of record NZ_CP191175.1, read on the forward strand.
GTCCTGCGACAGCGTATGCCGCGCGCGCCGCTTGGCCACCGAGATGCGCTGGGCCTGCGGCGGCGCGAGGTCGAGGACGCGGGGATCGATCAGCCCGTCATGCACGACGACATCGGCGGTCTTCAACGCCTCGACCGCGCGCACGGTCAACAGGCCCGGATCGCCGGGGCCTGCACCAACCAGGATCACGCGGCCACGCGCGGTGGGATCGAGAAGACTAGCCATGCTCCACAGATGATCCCCCCGGACGCCATCCACAACCGAGCGATGCTTGGGGCGGGGGTAGATCAGCTTCGCCATGCTGCGTTGCATATAGTATATAATATTGCATTTTGCTCGGAGTTATGATGGGATGCCCCTAGGGACACAAAATTCGGGGAATAGGGGCGATGTTGAAATCATCGAATCGCAATTGGGCGGTCGGCGCATCATTGGTGGCGTTCATGTGGGCGGGTGTCGCGTCTGCTCAGGTGGCGACGGAAGCAACGGCGGAACCGGGGCAGGATGATGTTCCAGCGGTCACCGGCGTGATGGCCTCGACCGACAAGATCGACGCCAAGCAGGAAAAGGCCGATCCCGGCGACGTGATCGTCACGGGCACACGCATCGTCCGCCCCAACATGACCAGCAATGCGCCGATCACGACGATCGACGCGACCTATCTGAAGGAGCGGGGCCTGGCGCGCGTCGAGGACGCCCTGGCGCAGCTGCCGCAGATCACGCCGATGCTGGGCCTTCAAGGATCGTCCTGGACCTCAGGTGCGGCGCCTGTCGGGCTGCGTAATCTGGGTGCGGGCCGGACGCTGACGCTGCTTAACGGGCAGCGTATGGACAATGACGTCAATATCGTCCCCGGCGCGCTGATCGAGCGTATCGACATCATGACCGGGGGCGCCTCGGCGGTATATGGCTCGGACGCGATTGCGGGCGTTGTGAACTTCATCGTCAAGCGCAAGTTCAACGGCATCGCCTTCGACGGCGAAGTCAGCGGTTTCAATCACAACAACAACAGTCCGCTGCTTGCCAAGGCGGCGCAGGATGCAGGCTATACGTATCCGCGTGGCAGCTATCTGGGTGGCGGCAATTACTATGCTTCGGTGGCGGCCGGACATTCGTTTCTGGACGACAAGTTGAACATCAGCGCTTTCGCAACCTATAAGCGAGCGGACCCGATCCAATTCCGCAACCTCGACACCACCAACTGCCCTCTGCTTATGTTCGACCCGAACAATGTCGCGGCGGGCAACACCAAGTGGACGTGCAACGGCACGACTTACAACCCGTACAGCTATTTCGGTGTCAACAATCAGGACCTGAGCAACGCGCGGGACGGGTCGCGGACGTTCCGCCCCTATGACAGTAACGACGAGCAGCGCATTCAGCGGGTCGACTCGGTCCAGCGTCGCAATGAGCAGATGAATGCCGGCGGATTCCTGAGCGCCGACTTGCCCGCCGGAATGCGGTTGAACGGCAGCTTCCTCTATACCAGTATCGTCGAACGAGGTGCCAATTCGCTGGACGGCGGCATCTGGACATCGGCCGCTCCGATCAACTGCGACAACCCCTTTTTAGGTCAACAGCAGGCACAGGCAATCTGCGGCGCAGCAGCGGGTACGACGGCGCTGAGCGCTCCGATCGCTGCATGGCTCTTCCGTCCGGGCATGATCCAGAATTTCCGCAACACCACGTCGGACTGGCGCGGGTCGTTGAACCTGTCGGGCATGATCGTCGACAAGATCCGCTTCGAGCTGAGCTATCAGCAGACCCGTAACATTATGCGGGGCTATTCGGATCACATGTGGCTGCCCGACCAGGAACAGCGCCTGGCGCGCGGGCTGCAGGTCCGCAACGTGAATGGTGTGCCGACCTGCCTGTCCAAGATCGACGGCTCGGACCCGTTCTGCCAGCCGGTCGATGCCTTCTCATCCAATGTCTCGATCAGCGATGCGGCCTACGGATATCTGACCGCAGACGGCAGCCGCCGCCAGCAGAACGATCTTCAGGTCATCAACGGCATCGTGTCGGGCACGCTGGAAGACTATGGCCTAAAGAGTCCGTTCGCGGAAAATGGGATCGGTTTTGCGATTACCGGCGAGTATCGCAAATATCGTAACCAATCGAAGGGGGTGGGCGCCTGGTCGACCTTCACGACCTTCGACGGCCGGACCACGGTCCGCGAAATCGGCGGCGAGATCGACATTCCGCTGGTCGAGAACAAGCCGTTCTTCAAGGAACTCAGCGTCAATGGCGGCTATCGGATTTCCGATTACGACATTTACGAGAAGCTGATTCACAGCTGGAAGGCGGAGGCGAGCTGGTCGCCGTTCGACGGCATCCGGTTCCGCGGCAGCTATAATCGTGCGGTCCGCGTCGGCGTCCAGCAACGACTGGAGGGCGAGAACCGCTATCCGAACACCCTGATGCTCGACCTTTGCGCGCCGCCGCGCGCCGCCAGCAACGGGCAGGAGGCCCAGCGTTACACCTTCGACCAGTGTTCGATCGGCATGACGCGGGCGCAATATGATGCACTGTCCAGCTATACCGGTTGCGACACCAACGGCTTCTGCCCGACGACGCTGGTCAATGGCGGCAACCCCGATCTTCAGCCCGAGCGGTCGCGCAGCAAGACGCTGGGTGTCGTATTCCAGCCGCGCTTCATCCCCGGCCTGACGGCATCGGTCGACTGGTACGACATCAACATCCAGGGCGCGTTCGAATGGACCCGCATCGGCATGGCGTTCAACCAATGCTATGACAACAAGGTCCAGTTCTTCTGCAACCTGTACCAGCGCGATCCGCAGACCGGCCGCCTGTTGGTCGCCGATGCGCGCTACAACAATTCGGGTTATACCGCGACGCGTGGCATCGACTTCAGCACCAATTACGCCCTCGATCCCAAGCGCTTCGGGCTGAAAGAGAATATCGGCACCTTCGGCCTGAACTTCAACGGCACGCTGACCACCAAGTTCGAGCGTCAGTTCGCGCCGAACAACACGCCCTGGTCGTGCCTGGGTTATTTCGGCTTTGCCTGCGCCGATCCGATGCCGCGCTGGCGGCATGTCGCGGGCGTCAACTGGCAGCTTCCCTGGATCAAGGGCGGCCTGGGCTTCACATGGCGCTATATCGCTGGCACCGACAACTCGAAACTTTCGAGCAACCCGATCCTGAAGGCGGCACCGGGCCAGACCTATCCGCTGGCCAACCGTATCCCGGCCTACAGCTATTTCGATTTCAACACCAATATCACGCTGGTGAAGGGGATCGACGTGCGCTTCAACGTCCAGAACCTGTTCGACAAGGACCCGCCGCTGATCGGCTTCGATACCAGCTATGGCATCGGGCAGAACTTCAACACATTCCCGACCTATTATACGGTTCGGGGACGTACGATGCGGGTCGGCATCTCCGCCCGCTTCTGACCGATGCGATGGCCCGGAACCCAGGTTCCGGGCCTTTTCCCTATCAGCGCAGGCCGATCGGGATCGTGGCGGCGGCGCTGTCGCTTTCGGCGCTGGCGACCGGATAGGCGCAGTAATCGGCGGCGTAATAGGCGCTGGGGCGGTGGTTGCCCGACCAGCCGATGCCGCCGAACGGGGCGCTGGAGGCCGCGCCGTTGGTCGGGCGGTTCCAGTTGACGATCCCGGCACGGATGCCGGTCCAGAAGGCGTCGTACCGCTCGCGCGAGGGCGAGATCAGCGAGGCGGACAGGCCGTAACGGGTGGCGTTGGCCTGCGCGATGGCGTCTGCGAAGTCGGATGCGCGGGAGACTTGCAGGACAGGGCCGAACAGCTCGTCGTCGGGACGCTCGGCGACGGTGCCGACGTCGAGGATGGCGGGGGTCAGAAGCGGCCGGTTGGGCGAGATGCGCTCCAGCGGGCGGATGGTCTTCGCGCCGCTCCCCACCAGTTCCTCGACCCGCGTGAGCAGATGGTCCGCTGCGTCATTGTCGATCACCGGCCCCATGAAGGGCGCGGGCTCGTCATGCGGCGCGCCGAGGATCAGCCGGTCGACCAGCCGGGTCAGCGCCGTCATCAGCGGATCGAACAGCCGGTCCTCGACGATCAGCCGTCGCCCGGCGGTGCAGCGTTGTCCGGCGGTGGTATAGGCCGACTGGACGATCAGCGCGGCGGCGGCGTCGAGGTCGGGATCGTCCCAGACGATGATCGGGTTGTTGCCGCCCATCTCCAACGCCAGGATTTTCTCCGGCCGCTCGGCGAACTGACGGTTGAGCGCCAGGCCCGTGCGCGCCGAACCGGTGAACAGCAGCCCGTCGATCTGCTCATGGCCCGCCAGCGCCCGGCCCTGATCCGGTCCGCCGATCAGCAGCCGCACGACCCCATCGGGCACCCCCGCCGCATGATAGCATTCGACCAGGAACGCGCCCGTCGCGGGTGTCTTTTCCGATGGTTTGAACACCACCGCATTGCCCGCCAGCAGGGCTGGCACGATATGGCCGTTGGGCAGATGGGCGGGGAAATTATACGGCCCCAGCACCGCCAGCACGCCATGCGGCCGGTGACGCAGCGCCATGCGCCCGCCGCCCGGCTGCTCGGTGAAACGCTCGCCCGCGCGCTCGGCTTGCGCGGTGATCGAGATCGCGACCTTGGCGATCACGGTGTCGACCTCGGTCCTCGCTTCCCAGAGCGGCTTGCCCGTCTCGCGCGCGATCAGGTCGGCAAAGGCGTCGGCGCGGCCCCGCACGATTTCGGCAAAGCGGCGCAGCGTCTCGATCCGCCCGGCCAGTGGCGTCGTCGCCCAACCGGCCCATGCCGCCCTGGCGGTAGCGACCTCCGTACTGGCATCGCCGATGGGAAGCTCGGCGATCAGCGCACCGGTCGCGGGTTCATAGGTCGATAGCGTTTCGATCGTGCGCGGTGATGACATGGCATGGATCCAGGCAAGCCCCTCTCCTTCAGGGGAGGGGTTGGGGTGGGGCCTCTCCACCGATGCCAGGTCTGGGGCGGGCGCCCCACCCCCGGCCCCTCCCCCGAAAGGGAAGGGGGAGTCAGGCCCTTGTGATGCGATGCTAGGCCGCCGCAACCGGGTCGGCAAGCGCCCGGCCCATGGCACGCACCCGCGCGACCTTGTCGTGGAGCAGGGTCCAGTCGTCATGCTCGGCGATCGGGGCCCAGATCGACTCGACCTCTTCGATCAGCATCGACTCGGGCTCGCCCTGCCAATAGGCATCGTCGCGCAGGCGGCGTGGGGCATAGGGCTCGATCAGGTCGCGGAGCGCGTTCCACGTCTCGTCGTAATGATCCGGCACCTGTCCGCCGAACAGATCGAAATAGGCGCGGTCTAGGCTCGCCTGGCTGTCCCGCAGCGCGCGTTCGAAAGTCTGGACGAGCGCGCGGTCCTCGGTGCCGCCGCGCGGGGTCAGCCCCAGCCGCCAGAGGATCGCGGTCACGATCTCTTGCTGATAGGTCGTGGCAAAGCCCTCCAGCGCGGCGATCAGCGGCTCGCTCTCGGCAATCAGGCGCAGGCTGGAGGCGAGCTGCATCACGTCCCACTGGATCGCCTCGGGCTGGCGGGCGAGCGCGTAGAGGCCGCTATGGTCGAAATAGGCGGCAGTGAACTCGGGATCCCAGGTGGGGGCGAACCGCCAGGGGCCATAGTCGAAGCTCTCGCCGGTCACGTTGATATTGTCGGAATTGAGCACGCCATGGACGAACCCGGCGGCCATGTAACGCGCCGCCAGCGTCGCGGTCCGCTGCGCCACCAGGGTCAGCAGCCGGACGGGATCGTCCGAGTCCTCGCCGTAGAAATGCTTGAGGACATAAGCGACCAGCCGCTGCATTCCCGCTTCGTCGCGTTCGAAGGCCAGCCGCTGGAAACTGCCGATACGGATATGGCCATGGCTCATCCGCACCATCACTGCCGAGCGGGTGGGGGAGGGCTCGTCACCCCGGTGCAACGCCTCGCCCGTCTCGATGATCGACAGCGTGCGCGAGGTGGGGACGTTCAGCGCCTCCAGCATCTCGGTCGCCAGGATTTCGCGCACGCCGCCCTTCAGCGTCAGGCGGCCGTCGCCGGAGCGGCTGTACGGCGTCTGCCCTGACCCCTTGGTGCCGAGTTCGAGCAACCGGCCATCGCGGGCCGTCATCTGCGCGAAGGTGAAGCCGCGTCCGTCGCCCAGGTCCGAATTGTAATGGCGGAACTGATGCCCGTGATAGCGCATCGCGAAGGGCCCCGGCAGCGTGTCGGGCAAGGGCTGGAACCGGCCGAGATGCGCGGTCCATTCCGCATCGGTCAGCGTCTCCAGCCCGATCTCCGCCGCCGCCCGGTCGTTGCGGAAGCGGATGATCGTCTGCGGGAAATCGGCGGGCGCGACGGGATCGGCGATGAAATCGGCGATCTCGGTCAGGGCGGTCGAAGGGCGATAGGCTTGCGGGGATACGGGCATGCCGCGATATGGAGGCGGCACCGGAGGACCTTCAAGCATGATCCCTCATGAGAATCGATATTGGTGGTCGAAGGACGGCCTGCGGCTCCATGCACGGGATTATCCGGGGGACGATACGCTGCCCCCGGTCATCTGCCTGCCCGGCCTGACGCGCAATGCCCGCGATTTCGAGGGGCTGGCCGAGGCGCTGGACGGCCGCGCGCGGGTCATCGCGGTCAGCTTCCGGGGGCGGGGCGAGAGTGCCTATGCCAAGGATCCGATGAGCTATGTGCCGCTGACATACGTGCAGGATGTCGAGGCGATGCTGGACGAGTTCGGCATCGGCCGCTTCGTCGCGGTCGGCACCTCGCTGGGCGGGATCGTGACGATGGTGCTGGCGGCGACCGCGCGCGGGCGGCTGGCGGGCGCGGTGCTCAACGATATCGGGCCGGAGATCGAGGCGGCGGGGCTGGGGCGTATCCGCGGTTATGTCGGCAAGGGGCAGAGCTTTCCCACCTGGCTGCACGCCGCGCGCTGCGTCCAGGAGAATAACGAGGACGTCTATCCCGGCTGGGGCGTCGAGGACTGGCTGGCCATGGCCAAGCGCACGCATCGCCTGACTAGCACAGGGCGGATCGTGCTCGATTACGACCTGAAGATCGCCGAGCCGTTCCGCGTACCCAATACCGAGGGCGGGCCGGACATGTGGGCCGCGCTGGACGCGCTCAACGGCGTGCCGACGCTGGTGGTGCGCGGCGAGCGGTCGGATATCCTGAGCGCCAGCGTCGCCGAGCGGATGGTAGAGCGCCTGTCGCCGTCCGAACTGGTGACGGTGCCGGGTGTCGGCCACACGCCGCTGCTGACCGAGCCCGAGGCGCTGGCGGGGATCGGCCGCTTGCTCGACAAGATTGCGGAATAGGCCGATACTCGTCCTCCCCTGCAAGGGGAGGTGTCGCGCGAAGCGTGACGGAGGGGTATCCCCGGTCGCGAGCGATCCCCAACATCTCCAACCGTGACACCCCTCCGTCAGGCCTTCGGCCTGCCACCTCCCCTTGCAGGGGAGGAAAATGGCGCGGGCGGTTTTCATGTGGCCCGCCGCCCGCTAATCCGGCGGGCATGGCCCGTCCGCTGAACATCCTGCATCTCCACTCCTCCTTCTCGCTGGGCGGCAAGGAGGCGCGGGCGGTCGCGTTGATGAACGCCTTCGGCGATGCCGCCAGGCACACCATCGTCTCGGGACTGCCCGACGAACTGGGCGCGCGCGATGCCATCGCCAAGGGCATCCGCTACGAGATCGCGCAGGATGCGCCGCCGCTGACCGGCAAGCCCTCGGTCAAGCGGTACGAGGCGATTGCGGGCTATATGCGCCGCTTCGACCTGGTGCTGACGTATAATTGGGGTGCGATCGACGGGGTGATGGCACGCCGCGTCTATTCCAAGGGCGCGCCGCCGCTGGTCCATCACGAGGACGGTTTCAATGCCGACGAGGCGCGGGGCCTCAAGATCGAGCGCAACATCTATCGCCGCATCGCCCTGTCGGCGGCGGACGCGCTGGCGGTGCCGAGCCATATTCTGGAGGGCATCGCACGCCAGACTTGGAAACAGCCTGCCGAGCGCGTGCATCGCATCCCCAACGGCATCGACACCCGGCTCTATGCCCGCGATCCCGATCCCAAGGGCATTCCCGGTTTCGTCCGCCAGCCCAAGGAGATCGTCGTCGGCGCGCTGGCGGGGCTTCGGACGGTCAAGAATCTGCCGATGCTGGTCCGCGCGATGGGCGGCATACCCAACCGCTTCCGGCTGGTGATCGTCGGCGAAGGGCCGGAACGGGCGAACATCATGCAGGCCGCCGCCGCCATGGGCATCGCCGACCGGCTGGTGATGCCGGGCTTCCTGGAGCGGCCGTACAACTACATCCGCCACTTCGACATCGTCGCCTTGTCGTCGCTGTCGGAACAGGCGCCGATCTCGGTGCTGGAGGGGATGGCGGCGGGCCTGCCCGTCGCCTCGCTGCCGGTGGGCGACGTGCCGATGATGGTGTCCGAGCCCAATCGCCAGTTCATCGCCGACGCCCCCAATGAGGTGCGCCTGCGCGACGTGATCCAGGCGCTGATCACGCATCCCGAGTTGCGCGCCCAGGCGGGGGCGGCCAATCAGGCACGGGTGCGTGCCGAGTTCGACCAGGCACAGATGGTCGCGCGCTACAAGGCGCTCTACGAACAGGTGCTCGGACGACCCGGCGCGCTCGGCTGAATGTCGTGGCGGAACCCGGCACGAAGGGGTGCCGTTAATTCCCCTCGCATAGCGATCCTAACACGCTATATGAAACCCTTTCGGACCAGTAAGGTGAAGACGTGTTCAAAGGCCTAAGCCCCATCCTGTACAACGGCCGCGAGGTTTGGCCGCTGATCGAAGGCGGGAAGGGCGTTGCTGCGACCAATCACGCTTCTGCCGGTGCCTGGGCGGCGGCGGGCGGCGTCGGCACCGTGTCGGCGGTGAACGCGGACAGCTATGACGCCGAGGGCAAGATCATTCCCCAGATTTACCGCGCGCTGACCCGGCGCGAGCGGCATGAGGAACTGATCGAATACGCCATTGAGGGTGCGGTCCAGCAGGTGAAGCGCGCCTGGGACATTGCCGGTGGCAAGGGCGCGATCAACATCAACGTGCTGTGGGAAATGGGCGGCGCGCAGCGGGTGCTGGAAGGCGTGCTGGCGCGCACCAAGGGTCTGGTCGCGGGCGTCACCTGCGGTGCGGGTATGCCCTATAAGCTGTCGGAGATCGCGGCGCATCACCAGGTCAGCTATCTGCCGATCGTCTCCTCGGGCCGCGCGTTCCGCGCCTTGTGGAAGCGCGCCTATTCCAAGGCGTCGGAATGGCTGGCGGCGGTGGTCTATGAGGATCCCTGGCTCGCCGGTGGCCATAACGGCCTGTCCAACGCCGAGGACCCGTTGCAGCCGCAGGACCCCTATCCGCGTGTGAAAGCGCTGCGCGACACGATGCGCGAGGGCGGTATCTCGGACGAAGTGCCGATCGTGATGGCGGGCGGCGTCTGGTATCTTCGCGACTGGAACGACTGGATCGACAATCCCGAACTCGGCAAGATTGCCTTCCAGTTCGGTACGCGCCCCCTGCTGACCCAGGAAAGCCCGATCCCCGAAGAGTGGAAGCAGCGGCTGATGACGATCGAGGAGGGCGATGTCCTTCTCCACCGCTTCTCGCCGACCGGCTTCTATTCCAGCGCGGTGCGCAATCCCTTCCTGCGCGGCCTGGAGGCGCGTTCGGAGCGCCAGATCGCCTTCTCGACCCAGGAAGCGGGCGACCATGTCTTCCAGCTCGACGTGGGCGTGAAGGGCAAGAATTTCTGGGTGACGAAGGGCGACCTGCTCCGCGCGCGCGAATGGTTCGGCGCGGGCTTCACCATGGCGCTGAAGACGCCCGACAACACGCTGGTGTTCGTGAGCCCGGAAGAGGCCAAGGAAATCCGCAAGGATCAGGCCGACTGCATGGGCTGCCTGTCGCAGTGCCTGTTCTCCAGCTGGGCGGACAGCGAAACCAACTCGACCGGCCGTCTGGCCGACCCGCGCAGCTTCTGCATTCAGAAGACGCTGCAGGAGATCGCGCATGGCGGCGATGTCGAACAGAATCTGATGTTCGCCGGGCACGCAGCCTATAACTTCAAGCGTGACCCCTTCTACTCGAACGGGTTCGTGCCGACCGTGAAGCAACTGGTCGACCGCATCCTGACCGGAGACTGATCCATCATGATGACGCCGGAACTCTGCGCGACGTTGCACAGCGTCGCAGGGGCGATGGCGTCCTTCCCCGATGGCTGGTGGATCATCGGCAGCGCGGCGCTGACGCTGCATGGTATCGATGCCGGTCCGGTCGACGATGTCGATCTGCTGATCGAGGCCGGGCTGGCCGATGCGGTGTTCGATCGGCTGGGTATCGTGCCGATCGTCTTGCCGCCTGATCCGCTGTTCCGCTCGACGGCTTTCGCATGCTGGGAGGCTGCGCCGGTTCCGGTCGAGGTGATGGCCGGTCTCGATGTCGCCGTCGCCGGAGGCTGGCAGCGTGTCGAACCCCGCACGCGTCAGCGGATCATGAAATCCGATGGGCCGTTGTTCGTGCCCGAGCAGCAGGAATTGCTCGCGCTGTTTCGCCTTTTCGGGCGGCCCCAGGATGCGCCGCGTATCCGGGCACTGATGGCGGAAGCGGCGGGGAAGGCCGCCGCTCCCGCACGATAGATTAGTCGGCGACGGTCCCGACGACCGCGCCCGCCGTGCCACCGACCGCCGCGCCACGCTCGACACTGCCGCCCGTCGCCGCCGCCACGCCTGCGCCGCCCGCACCACCGATGGCGGCCCCCTTCAGCGTCGAACAGGCCGAGATCGACATCGCCGCGGCTGCCAGGGTGAAGGTAATTGCCAGCTTTTTCATGGTGGTAGCTCCCGTTGAATGACAGGAGGGGAATGCAATCCCGCAGCAACGGTTCCGCATTGCAACAATTTGACATGGATCAAAGGCGCTCTTTCCAGCAGCCTGTCACCATCATCGAGCGCGAGGTTGATCCGGTCCATGGGCTGTGTCAGTCGCACGTCATGCAACCAGATATCCGCGCGATCATCGCCGCTTCGTCCCATGCGCTCGTGACCGGCCGGAAGGTGGCCGGGCTTTATGACCAGACGCAGGACCGGCACCGCCGCATCGCGGCGGAGGCTCGGGGCGAGCATCTGCAGGGCCTGGACGGCGACCGGAACGTGAAGTTCGGCGGCACGCTTCCCGAACTGCGCGAAACCGGAACGGGTGCCGCAATCTATATGGAAATCGCCGACGATACGACGAAGGGCTTCGACCGCAGCAGCGCGGGCCACTTCACCTGCCGGATCGAGGATCAGGTCGTCCAGCTTTACGATCACGCCGACAGCGCATGGTTCACCTTCGTCGTGCAGGCCGCCGAATAATCGCGCTGAGTCCGGGGTTTGGGGAGAACGAAATAGAACTAGTTCATTCTTCCCTCTCCCCTGGACAGGGGAGAGGGTTAGCGGAGCTTGCCAGCGTGCTGGCTAGCGCAGCTTGGGTGAGGGGTTGAGCGAACCTTCAGGTTCGCGCGCTCTTCGAGCGCTTCACCCCTCACCCAGCTCCGACTAGGCCTTTGCTTTCGCAAAGACCAAGTCTGCGCAACCCTCTCCCCTCAGAGAGGGGCGAGGGGGGACTGGCACCTCCGATGCCGATCGCGTCTATAGCCATCCCTCCAGCACCTGATCCGGCGGGCGATGGCCATCGGCCCAGCTGCGGATATTGGCGATGACCTTTTCGGCCGAGGCGACGCGGCCCTCCAATGTGGCCGAGCCCATATGCGGGGTCAGCACGACATTGGGGAGGGCGAGCAGGCGCGGGTCGATCTCGGGTTCGTGGCGCCACACGTCCAGCCCTGCCCCGGCCAGTTGCCCCTTCTCCAGCGCCTCGACCAGCGCGTCCTCGTCAACGATCCCGCCGCGACTGGCGTTGATGAGATAGACGTGGGCACGCATCAGCGCGATGCGGCGGCGATCGATCAGGTCGTGGCTGTCGGCGTTGAGCGGTGTGTGGATCGACACGATGTCCACCGCGCCCAGCATCGCGTCGAGATCGTCGTGCCAGGTCGCGCCCAATTCCTGCTCCACGCTGGCGGGCAGGCGGCGGCGGTTGTGGTAATGGATGGACAGGCCGAAGGCGCGGGCACGCCGTGCGACCGCCTGGCCGATCCGCCCCATGCCGACGATGCCCAGCGCCTTGCCGCCGATCCGGTGGCCCAGCATACCGCCGGGGCTCCAGCCCTTCCACGCGCCCGAACGGACCAGCTTTTCCCCTTCGGGCAGGCGGCGCGGCACCGACAGGATCAGCGCCATCGTCATGTCGGCGGTGTCCTCGGTCAGCACGCCGGGCGTGTTGGTGACGATGATGCCGCGCGCGCGCGCCGCCTTCAGGTCGATATGGTTCACACCCGCGCCGAAATTGGCGATCAGCTTCAGGCGCGGTCCGGCATTCGCGATCAGGTCGGCATCGATCGGATCGGTGACGGTCGGGACCAGCACGTCGCAATCGGCCATGGCGGCGGCCAGTTGCTCGCGGCTGAGCTTTTCGTCGCCCTGGTTGAGCTGTGTCTCGAACAGCGCGGCCATCCGCTCCATCACGGGATCGGGCAGTTCGCGGGTGACGACCACCCTGGGGTTCAGGCAGCGGCGTGGATCGACCATGACCATCGGATTGCGGCAAGCCCGCGGGTCCGTCAACCGGCGATCGCGCGCCCGAACATGGTTGAAGCGGCCCCCCGGCTCGGCGTAGAGCAACGCGCAGGCGGGCAAGTAAAGGTACGGATGATGCGCAGGTCCATGGCCGGGCTGGCTGTTTTGGCGGCGACGCTGGCGAGCGGAATGCTGGCGGTGGGGCCGCTTGCCCCGGTGGCGAAGGCCGCGACCGAGAAGCGGGCATTGCCCTATTATGGGTCGATCGGCGCGTCGGTGGCGCGGATGCGGACCGGCCCGGCGCGTACCTATCCCGCCAGCTGGAATTACCGCCGCGCCGACCTGCCCGTGAAGGTCGTCGCCGTGTTCAAGGAATGGCGCAAGGTCCAGGATCCGGACGGCACGGAGGGCTGGATGCTCGCCGTCCTGCTGCGCAACACGCGCACCGCCATCGTGCGCGGCACCGAGCCGCTGCCGATGCGCTCGGCCCCGGATGAGGGCGCCAAGACATTGTGGCGCGCGGCACCCGGCGTGGTCGGGCGGATCAGCGAGTGTAACGGCGGCTGGTGCCGGTTCGACGTGAAGGGGCAGGCGGGGTTCGTGCCGGTGGGCTCGATCTGGGGCGTCGAGCCGGGTGAGGTTCTACCGTAAGGCCCGTCGCTCACGTCCTGGCACGCCCCTCCCGCAGGCGGGAGGGGATGGGGGAGGGCTGGGCCGCAGGCGATGGTCTCGGTGAGACTCCGTGCCCTCCCCCGACCCATCCCGCCTGCGGGAGGGGAGAAACGTCGTGGCACTACCTGGCTTTTAGGGCTGCGCGTCGCGCCGTGGCAGTTGTAAGGATTCCTTCGTTCGCCGCCAGACACGCCCCTCCCGCCTGCGGGAGGGGATGGGGGAGGGGAGGGCCGCAGGCGATGGTCTCGGTGAGACTCCATGCCCTCCCCCGACCCCTCCCGTTTACGGGAGGGGAGTAAGAAGAAGGATGCTCTCCCGTCTGCGGGAGGGGCGAAGAAGAACCCTACATCAACTCCACCGCCATCGCGGTGGCTTCGCCGCCGCCGATGCAGAGCGACGCGACGCCGCGCTTGGCGCCCTTCGTCTCCAGCGCCGACAACAGGGTCGCCAGCACCCGCGCGCCGCTCGCGCCGATCGGATGGCCGAGCGCGCAGGCGCCGCCATGGACGTTCAGCCGGTCGTGCGACAGGTTCATGTCCCGCATCGCGATCATCGCGACCGCCGCGAACGCCTCGTTGACCTCGTAGAGATCGGCGTCGCCGGTCGCCCAGCCCGCGCGCTCCAGGGTCTTGCGCATCGCAAAGACCGGGGCGGTGGTGAAGCGGGCGGGGGCATGGGCGTGGCCCGCCTGCGCCACGACCCGTGCGATCGGCGTCAGGCCCAGCTTTTCGGCGACACTCAAGCGCGTCATCACCAGCGCCGCCGCACCGTCCGAGATGGACGAGGCATTGGCTGCCGTGATCGTGCCGTCCTTGGAGAAGGCGGGCTTCAGCGTCGGAATCTTGGCGGGGTCGCCCTTGGCGGGCTGTTCGTCGAGGGTGATCCGTTCCTCGCCCTTGCGGGTCTTGACCGTGACGGCCACGATCTCCCGGTCGAACGCGCCCGCGCCCTGCGCCGCCTTGGCGCGTTCCAGCGAGGCGATGGCGAAATCGTCCTGCGCGCCCCGCGTGAACTGATATTCCTGCGCGGCTTCCTCGGCGAAATGGCCCATCAGGCGGCCACGCTCATAGGCGTCTTCCAGCCCGTCGAGGAACATGTGATCGTAGAGCGTGTCGTGCCCGATCCGCGCGCCGCCGCGATGCTTGTGGCTGAGATAGGGCGCGTTGGTCATGCTCTCCATGCCGCCCGCGACGATCAGGTCGGCCGATCCCGCCGCCAGCGCTTCCGCCGCCATGATCGCGGCCTGCATGCCCGACCCGCACATCTTGTTGACCGTCGTCGCCTCGACATGTTCGCCGAGGCCCGCAAAGATCGCCGCCTGGCGCGCGGGCGCCTGGCCCAGCCCGGCCGGGAGGACGCAGCCCATATGGATACGCTCGACCAGCGCGGGGTCGACGCCCGCCCGCTCGACCGCACCCTTGACGGCGGCGGCCCCCAGCTGGGTTGCGGACAGGGCCGACAGGCTGCCCTGGAACGAGCCCATGGGGGTGCGGGCATAGGACAGGATGACGATGGGGTCCGTCATGGCATACTCTCCGATTGGGTCTGTTTTGATGTCGTTATTTGGCGCGCGCCTTACGCCTTTTGCTCGAGGCAAGCAAAGGGGTTAGGGGGCCATGGAAGCCCCTCCCCTGAAGGGGAGGGTTTGGAGCGGGGCGTCGCCACGCGCGTTGCGTTCGCGGAAGCGCCCCACCCCCGGCCCCTCCCCTGAAGGGGAGGCGAGATGTAAGGGTTCGGCATGACGTTCGGGGCGGCATCGGCGGTTTGGGCCGCGATCTATGGCGTGGTGGGGGCGATCATCGGGTCGTTCGTCGCGGCGCTCGTGCTGCGCTGGCTGGACGATCGCTCGGTGCTGACGGGGCGGTCGGCCTGCGACCATTGCGGCAAGACGTTGCGAGCGTGGGAGTTGGTGCCGGTTCTCAGCTTCGTCGCGCTGCGCGGACGATGCGCGCGGTGCCGCCAGCTGATCGATCCGGTGCACTGGCGGATCGAGACGATCGCCGCGGTAATCGGCGTATCGGCGGGCTGGGTCGCCGGGCCGGATGGCTGGACGGGGGCGTTGTTCGGCTGGACGCTGCTGGCGCTGGGGGCACTCGACGCGCTGGCCTTCTGGCTGCCCGACCGGTTGACCGTGTGGCTGGCGGGAGCGGGGCTACTGACCGGTGTGCTCGGCCATGCACCGTTGCTGAGCGAGCGGATCATCGGCGGGCTGGTCGGCTTCGGCGCGCTTTGGGCCATTGCCGAGGGCTATCGCCGATGGCGTGGGCGCGAGGGTATGGGCGGCGGCGACCCCAAGCTGCTGGGCGCGATCGGGCTGTGGCTGGGCTGGCGGATGCTGCCGGGCGTGTTGCTGGCGGCGTCCGTCATCGGGCTGGGCTTCGTCGCCATGCGTCATCTGCTCGGGCGGCGGGCGAGCGGGCAGGACATGGTGCCGCTGGGATCGCTACTGGCCCTGGCGGCTTACCCGGCCTGGGTGTTGATGATAGGAATGGCCACATGATGCTTCTGTCGATCCTCGCTTTGGCACAGGCGACTCCGACCGTGCCCGCGCCCCCGGTTCTGGGGGCGCTGCCCAAACAGGCTCTGCCCGAGCGCGGCTGCGCGGCCTATCTCTGGGCGGTGCAGGACCAGCGTTTCGTCGCGATGGTCGAGCCGGGACGGTTGCGCATCATGCTGGACGGCAAACCGACCGACCTGGCCGCGGCGGAGGCCGGGGGGGGCGCGACGCTGGGGCTGGCGAGTACGACCCGTTATGCCGGGGCGGGTGTCACCGCGACACTCGACATGACGATCACCCAGCGCGAGACGTTGCAAGACGGGGCGATCGTCTCCGATGCCAGTATTCGCCTAACGCGCGGGAATCAGGATGAAATCATCGTGCCCGTCGGCGGTCTGGTCGGGTGTGCGCCTGCCGCGCGCTGATCGCCCGAGGGAACTTCACCGCTTCTGTCGGCGTTATGGTGCGGTGGGGGATCATTCCGAATTGCGGAAGAGCCCTGTCGGAAAGGGGCTTTTGACGGCGTGGCGGAACGGATCGGCAGACACACCTGGCTTGCGTTCGCGCTGATCGCTCCCACCCTTTTCTCCTCCCCGGTATCGGCACAGCTGTCCAAGCCCGGCACCGCCCCCGCGCAAGGGCCGAGCCTGCCGCAGGACCAGCGCGAGGGTAGCGCCGACCCGCAGGGCAATGCCCCGATCGTGCCGGATGCCCAGTTCAACGCCGCGCTGCCGCCGCTGAGCGGCGACATCAACGCACCGCTGGAGCCCATGTCGTCGATGACGAAGGACGAGCCCCCAGCGCTGACCAGTCCGCAGGCCATTCCTTCCCCGCAGACCGCGCCGCCGCTGGCCAACGCCCAGACGAACCAGCCGCTGGCGACCGGCGAGACGATCGGCGCCATCGCGCCCGAGGATCCGCAACTCGCCCAGCCGCTGACCCCGTTGAGCAGCTTCGACACGACGCCGCTCGACACCATGGCCGATGCCAAGGGGCAGCGCGCGCCCGACATCCGTTATGACATGGAGGTGCGCGGGCTCGCCGAGCTGAAGCTGGACGACGAGTTCAAGGGGCTGTCGGCGCTGCGCGAGGGCAAGGGCAAGGCGGCGAACGCGACCCAGGTGTCGGCGCGGGCGCGCGAGGACGAGCAACTGGCGATCCGGCTGATGAAGTCGCTGGGCTATTACGACGCCACCGCCATATCGACGCTCCAGCGCGAAGGGGCGGAGGATGGCGAGGCCGGGCGCCTGAAGGTCGTGCTGACCGCGACGCCGGGGCGGCTCTATCGCCTGTCGTCGATCACGGTGAACGCGCAACCGACCGTGCCGACCGACCTGATCCGTTCCAACCTGCCGCTGAAGGTCGGCGACGCGATCGAGGCGGCGCGGATCGAGGGGGCGGAGGCCAATGTCAGCCTGGTCCTGCCTCAGCGTGGCTATCCCTTCGTAAAGGTGGGGCAGCGTGACATCCTGCTGGAGGATCAGGGGCCGGAGCCGGTCGGCGCCTATACGCTGCCGGTCGATACTGGGCCGCGTTCGTCCTTCGGCAAGCTGACGACGGTGGGCGATACGGTCTTCGACCTGAATCACCTGAACGTCTTTCCGCGCTTCGACGAGGGGCAGCTGTACGACTCGCGGCTGACCGACGACCTGCGCAACGCGCTGGTCGCCACCGGCCTGTTCAACGGCGTCGCGGTCGAGCCGAAGCGGACCGGCCGGATGAATCCCGACGGCACCGAGCAGATCGATCTTCAGGTCACGCAGACCAAGGGGCCGAGCCGTACCCTGTCGGGGGAGGGCGGCTATTCGACCGGCCAGGGCGTGCGGTTGCAGGGCAGCTTCACCAACCGCAACGCCTTCCCGCCCGAAGGTGCGATCATCGCCTCGGTCATCGCGGGTACGCAGGAACAGGGCTTGAGCGGCACCTTCCGCCGTTCCAATGCCGGGCGGCGCGACCGGACCTTCCAGGTCATCGCCTCGGCCAGCCACCAGAATTACGATGCGTTCGATGCGTTCATCGGCACGGTCGCCTTCCGCTGGAGCTATGACTCGACGCCGATCTGGCAGAAGAAATTCACCTATGCCTATGGCGGCGAGCTGACCGGCACCAACGAAAGCGTCTACGACTTCGCGCTGGGCGACCGGCGGCGCGCGACCTTCGGTATCGCGGCGATCCCCGGACAGGTGGTGTTCGACCAGTCCAACGACCTGCTCAATCCGACGCGCGGCTATCGCCTGAAACTGAACCTCAGCCCCGAAACCTCGGTGCGCGGGGCGGTGCGGCCCTATGCGCGGACCATGATTGAGGGGACCTTTTATTATCCCTTCAACGACAGCCTGGTGATTGCGGGTCGGGCGCGGGCGGGCGCGATCTTCGGGATCGACCGCGATGACCTCGCCCCCTCGCGGCGCTATTATGGCGGCGGCGGCGGGTCGGTGCGCGGTTATGGCTTCCAGCGGCTGGGGCCGCTCGATCCGCAGGGCAATCCGGTCGGCGGACGCAGCCTGAATGAGTTCGCGCTGGAGGCGCGCTATCGCTTCGGCAATTTCGGCATCGTGCCGTTCGTCGATGCGGGCAACAGTTATGAAAGCACGCTGCCGACCGGCAAGGACCTGCGCTTCGGCGCGGGCGTCGGCGGGCGCTTCTACACCAATTTCGGGCCGCTGCGCGTCGACGTGGCGACGCCGCTGAACCCGCGACCGGGTGACGGCAAGGTCGCCCTGTACATCTCGATCGGGCAGGCCTTCTGATGGCGGACGAACAGACCATGGCCGCCGAACCCGTCAACGAGACGGTCATCGTCCGTCGCCCCTTGTGGCAGCGCGTGCTCAAATGGATCGGCATCGCGATCCTGGGGCTGATCCTGCTGGTCGGGGCGATCTTGCTGGGCATCAACACCGATCCGGGCCGCCGCTTCGTCGCGGACCAGTTGGGCGGCTATACCACCGCCTCGGGCCTGAACATCAAGGTCGGGCGGATCGAGGGTTCGCTCTATGGCCGGATGAACCTGGTCGACCTGCGGGTCAGCGACCCCAAGGGTGTTTTCCTGTCGAGCCCGCGCCTCGCGGTCGACTGGCGGCCCTTCGCCTATACCAAGAACCATGTCGATGTCCGCTCGCTGACCGCGGACCTCGTCACGCTGGCGAGGCGGCCCGAGCTGAAGCCGACGCCCAGCGATCCCAACGCGCCGCTGCTCCCCGATCTCGACATCGACGTGAACCGTCTGGCCATCAAGCGCTTCGTGATCGGTGCGCCGGTGACGGGGCAGCGTCACATCCTGGCGATCGACGGCAAGGTGCATATCGCCGACCGCCGTGCGCAGGTGACGGCGAGCGCGGATGCGCTGCGCGGGCCCGGTATCGCGGGCGGCGACCGGCTCCGCCTGGTCCTCGATGCGGTGCCCGATGCCGACCGGCTGGCGGTGGACGTCAAGCTGACCGCGCCGACCGGTGGTGTCGTCGCGTCGATGGCGGGGCTGAAGGCGCCGATGACCCTGACCGTCGACGGACGCGGCGGGTGGAAAGCCTGGCAAGGGCGTGCCGTCGCGACGCTGGGCGGCGGCGAGCTGGCCAATCTGAACGCCACGGCGCGCGACGGTCATATCGAGGTTCGGGGCGTGACCCGCCCCGGCCTGTACCTCGAAGGCCCGGTCGAGCGGCTGACCGCGCCTGCGCTGCAGGTCGCGATCAACACCACGCTGAACGAGCGGCGGGCGGATACGCGGATGAAGCTGCGCTCCTCGGCGCTGCTGGTCGATGCGGGCGGGCTGATCGATCTGGCCAAGAGCCAGTTCGGCAATTTCGCGGTCGATGCCAAGCTGCTGACGCCCGGCGCCATCGCGCCCAATCTGACGGGCCGCGACGTGCTGGCGCGCGTGGTGCTGAACGGGGCGTTTGCGACGCCCACGGTCGACTATAAGCTGCGCGCCGCCGCGCTGGGTTTCGGCGAAACCTCGGTCCAGAATCTCTATGCCGAGGGTCTGGCGAAGGTGAATGCCGACCGCATCCTGGTGCCGGTCAAGGCGCGCGCGAAGCGGATCGCAGGGCTGAACGCCGCTGTCGGCGGGTTGACCACCAATGTCGCAATCCAGGGCGATTTCGCGATCGCCATGCCCAATATCCTGTCGGACAATCTGCGCATCCGGTCGGACAATATCGATGCGACCGCCGTGGTCGTCGCGAATCTCAACACCGGCCGCTACACCGGTGCGCTGAAGGGCCGGGTGAACAATTACCGGGTCGAGAGCATCGGCATCATCAACCTGACCACCGACGCCAATCTGGTGGCGACGCCGGGCGGCTTCGGGATGAAGGGCCGGGTGGTCGCCCGCACCTCGCAGATTTTCAATGAGGGCGCGCGCAACTTCCTGGGCGGCAATGCGATCGTTCGCGCCGATGTCGAGTATAGCCCACAAGGCATCGTGACCTTCAGCGGCCTGAGGCTGGCCGCGCCGCAATTCCGCGTGACGCGGGGCAGCGGGCGTTACAATCCCGCCAACGGCGCGCTGGCGGTCGAGGCGGATGCCTATTCCAATCAGTACGGCCCGATCACCGCGCGGGTGACGGGATCGCAGACCAACCCGGTGATCGTGCTGCGCGCGGCCAGGCCGGGCGTCGGGGTCGGCCTGGCGAACCTCCAGGCGCGGGTCGTGGGCCAGAACGGCGCCTATGCCGTCAATGCCAGCGGTGACACCAATTACGGTCTCTTCACCGCCAATGTGCTGGTCAGCACCGGGCGGCAGCTGGCGGTCGACATCCGCAGCCTGGTCTTTGCCGGGATCAACACGACCGGGCGACTGGTGCAGACGGCGGCGGGGCCATTTGCGGGAACGCTGCAATTTGCCGGGCAGGGGATCAACGGCCGCGCCCAGCTGTCCGATCAGGGCGGCAACCAGCGGGCCGATATCGCCGTGCGGGCCTATAATGCCCGTGTGCCCGGCATGGTCGACTTCACCATCGGTCGCGCCATCGTCAACGCCAGCGTGGTCATGCTGCCGAACGCGCCGCAGATCGTCGCCGACGCCCAACTGGCCGACACCCGCTATGGCGAGGTGGTCATCCAGTCGGCGCGCGCGAAGGTCAATTATACCGGCGGGCGCGGCACCGCGCAGGCGGTGCTGACCGGATCGTCGAGCATTCCGTTCAATATCGCGCTCAATGCGCAGCTCGCGCCGAACAACTATCTGGTCGCGGCCAAGGGGCAGGCCAACGGCATCAATTTCCGCACCGCCAACCCCGCGCGCATCCAGAATGTAAAGGGCGAGTGGCAGGTGACGCCGACCCGGATCGATTTCGGGCGCGGGTCGGTGCTGGTCGCGGGTTCCTATGGCAATGGCCTGAAGGTGCAGACGCGGCTGGACAAGCTGCAACTGTCGATCCTCGACGCCTTCGTCCCCAACCTGGGCATTTCGGGCGAGGCGAGCGGCGCGCTCGACTTCGCGCAGGCACGCGACGCCAGCTTCCCCGCCGCCGAGGCGCGGCTGACCGTCGCCAATTTCCGGCGCACCGGCCTCGCCGCCGTGTCGGAGACGGTGGACATCGTGTTCGCGGGTCGTCTGGTTCCCGATGGCGGCGAGGCGCGCGCGCTGATCCGGCGCGGGCAGATGGTGGTCGGCCGTATGGTTGCGAACCTGCGTCCGCTGCCGCCGGGCAATGGCGGTTGGGTCAACCGGCTGATGCAGGCGCCCCTGTCGGGCGGCATCCGCTACAACGGTCCCTCCGCGGTGCTGTTCTCCTTCGCGGCGCTCCCCAACCAGCAGTTGAGCGGCCCGATCGCGGTCGCCGCCGATTTCGGCGGACGCGTGTCGTCGCCGCAGCTGAACGGCCTGATCCGCGCCGACAACCTGACTTATGACAATGAGGCATACGGCACCCGCCTGACCAACATGCAGCTGGCGGGTCGCTTCAACAACGACCGGCTGGAGATCACCCGCTTGCAGGCCAAGGCGGGCGAGGGGACGATCCAGGCGCAGGGCTCGATCGGCCTTGCGGCGGACAGCGGCTATCCCGTCGACATCCGCGCGCAGCTCAACAACGCGCGGCTGGCCGACAGCGATGCGCTGGCCGCGACGACCAGCGGCACGATCCGCCTGACCCACAACCGCGACGGCGGCCTGATCCGGGGCGACCTGACCGTGCCGAACGCGCGCTATCAGATCATCCGCCAGGGCCAGGCCGAGGTGCCCGAGCTGACCGGCGTGCGCCGTCGCAGCGAGATTCGGACGCCGCGTCCGACCGACCGGCCCGCGCCAGCCGCGCCGCCGGGGCTGTTCCGCCTCGACCTGCGGGTGCGGGCGGACAACCAGCTGTTCGTCTCCGGCATGGGGCTGGAGTCCGAATGGGAGATGGACCTGCGCATCGGCGGCACCAGTGCGGCGCCGACGATCAATGGCGGGCTCGACCTGGTACGCGGTACCTACAGCTTTGCCGGCAAGCGGTTCGAGGTGAATCGCGGCACGATCCGCTTCCGTGGCGGCGCGCTGACCGATCCGGACATCAATATCCAGGCGACCACGACGACGGACGGCATCACCGCGGTCATCAACGTCACCGGCACCGGCCAGCGTCCGCAGATCAGCTTCACCTCGACGCCGACCCTGCCGCAGGACGAGGTGCTCAGCCGCTTGCTGTTCGGGACCAACCCCGAGAACCTGTCCGCGACCGAGGCGATCCAGCTGGCCGCCGCGCTCAACTCGCTGCGCGGGTCGGGCGGCGGCGGGCTGAACCCGCTGGGCAAGCTGCGCTCGGCGACCGGGTTCGACCGGCTGCGCGTGCTGGGCGCCGACGAGGCGACCGGCCGGGGCACCAGCCTGGCGGCGGGCAAGTACATCACCGACAATATCTATGTGGAGATCGTCACCGATGCGCGCGGCTTCACCGCCACCCAGTTACAGATCGCGCTGACCCGTACGCTCAGCCTGCTGACCCAGACCGGCTCGTTCGGCGGATCGGCGGCGAGCCTGCGCTACTCGCGCGATTTCTGAGGTAAAATTCCTCCCCTGCAAGGGGAGGTGGCGCGCATCGCGCGTCGGAGGGGTGTCCTGCTATCGAGAGGATGACACCCCTCCGTCAGGGCTTCGCCCTGCCACCTCCCCTTGCAGGGGAGGAAGATGACGTCCCCATCAGGGTTTCATCAAAATGAAACATCCGGCAGGATGCTCGCATGACCCCCGAGCATCTTGCCGCCGAGGCTACCGCCATCCTGGCCGACCTGATCGCGATCGACACCACGTCGCGCGAATCGAACCTGGCGCTGATCGACTATGTCGAGCGGCATTTGGGTGGAATCGGCGTCACCGGGCGGCGGGTGTTCAACGCCGATGGCAGCAAGGCCAATCTCTATGCCACGGTCGGCCCGATGGAGCCCGGCGGCGTCGTCCTGTCGGGGCATAGCGACGTGGTGCCGGTCGACGGCCAGCCCTGGACCAGCGATCCCTGGCGGTTGACCCGGCGTGGCGACCGGCTGTTGGGGCGGGGGACCTGCGACATGAAGGGGTTTCTGGCGCTGTCGCTGGCCCTGGCGCCGCATGTAGCTCGGGGCGGCATGACGCGGCCGCTGCATCTGGCCATCTCCTATGACGAGGAAGTGGGGTGCCTGGGCGCGCCGTCGATGATCGCCGAGATCGCACGCGAGTTGCCGTCACCCGCCGCCGTGGTGGTGGGCGAGCCGACCGAGATGGTGGTCGTCAGCGGGCATAAGGGCATCGCCACCTGGAACGTCACGGTCACAGGGCATGAGGCGCATTCCAGCCTGATCCATCTCGGCGCCTCGGCCAACATGGTGGCGGTGCGGCTGATGCAGCAATTGGCGGACCTCGCCGACCGGCTGGCGGGGGAGGGCGATCCGCATGGGCCCTTCTGCCCGCATCACGCCACGCTGACCATCGGCCAGATGAACGGCGGTACGGCGGTCAACATCCTGGCGCGCGAGTGCCGCTTCGCCTTCGACTTGCGCACTCTGCCGGGGCAGGAGCCCGAGGCGATCCTGGCGCCCTTCTTCGCGGCGTGCGAGGCGGCGGATGCGAAACTGCGCGCCCGCTTTCCGGAAGCCGGGGTCCGGGTCGAACGACGGTCACGCACACCCTCCTTCGCGCCCGAGGCGGATGGTGTCGCGGAGCAACTGGCGCGGCGCTGGGCGGGCGATAACGGCCCGGCGCGGGCGGTGCCCTATGCGGCGGAGGCCGGGCAGTTTCAGGGGGCGGGTTTCTCGACCGTGATCTGCGGTCCGGGCTCGATCGCACAAGCGCATCAACCGGACGAATATATCGAGGTCCAACAGATGGAACGCGGCGCCGCGTTCATGCTGCGGCTGGCGGATGATCTGATCCGTTAACGGACGCGATCATTACTTGGGTTAGTCAAAAATCACGGGGCGATCGACGGCGTTAACTCCGCCGCAATCGCCCCATGACTTAACTTGGATTACCAAGGACGCATCGTCTCGCCGTGAATCAGCGCCAGAATGAACTTCAGCATGGGTTTTCTCCCTCGAAAGCACCCTTTTGAGTGCCGTGATATGGTTAATTCCCCATTAACCATTACGCAATGGGTAAGCGACGAACGGCAAATGATTGGTTTGGCGGGGCTAACGGGGTTAACGCCTTGTTTAATCCCCGACCCTAGTGTCACGGGCGTGAAGAACGGCCCTCCGTCCGCCGCGCCTGACGCGTCTCCGTCCACCACGGTGCCCGCCGCCGCCCATGGTGATTCCCAGTGGCAATCGCTGGTGCTGATCGGCATCGGCAACTTCACCCTGCTGCGCCGCCAGCTTGGCCGCACGCTGAGCGCCACGCTGGTCGAGGCGGTTGCCGAGCGGGTCGCCCAATGTATCCCCGACGCGATCGCCCGACCGACCGCCCCCGCCCAGGTCGAGGTCATGGTCCGCGCCGCGACTCGCGTGGCGCTGGATTCGCATCTGGTGACGCTCTCGGAGGTGTTGGGGCATCCCTTGGCGCTGCCGGACGGCGAGTGTCGCATCGAACCCGTGCTCGGTGCTGCCGTCGCCGCCGTGCCGCATGACGACGATATCCGCCTGCTCGAAGAGGCGGAGCAGGCCTTGGCCGATGCGCAGGTCGAGGGGCGATTGGTCGTTCGCAAAATGGCGGTCCCCACCGGACGGCTCGACCGCATCGCGCTGGCGCATGAACTGACCGGCGCCATCGCCAGGGACGCCCTGTTCGTCGAATATCAGCCCAAGGTGCATGTCCGCCAACAGCGGGTCGCGAGCGTCGAGGCGCTGCTGCGCTGGC
Source organism: Sphingomonas sp. Xoc002 (assembly GCF_050408055.1). NCBI lineage: Bacteria > Pseudomonadati > Pseudomonadota > Alphaproteobacteria > Sphingomonadales > Sphingomonadaceae > Sphingomonas > Sphingomonas sp. Xoc002. The sequence goes on from NZ_CP191175.1 coordinate 697,520, forward strand.
GGCACCCCAGCTATGGCCTGATCAGCCCGGTCGAGTTCATTCCGGTCGCCGAGGAATCGCGGATCATCGGCTCGCTGACCCTGTGGATCCTGCGTCACGTCATCGCCGACCAGCGTCGTCTGACGGCGGCGGGCCACCCGCTTCGCATCTTCATCAACATCTCGGGCATGTTGCTGGGCGACCCGCATTTCGTGCGCGAGGCCTGTGCGCTCGTCCTCGACAGCGGCGCATGCATCGGGTTCGAGATCACCGAGACCTCGGTTATCCGCGATCCCGACAGCGCGATGGCCAACCTCCAGGCCTTTGTCGACATGGGCATCGCGGTGGCCATCGACGATTACGGTGCGGGGCTTTCCTCGCTGTCGTATCTCAAGCAGCTTCCGGCGTGCGAACTCAAGATCGACAAGCTGTTCATCACGCAACTGACCAGCAGCAACCGCGACCCCTTGATCGTGCGTTCGACGATCGACTTGGCGCATGCGCTGGAGATGGAAGTGGTCGCCGAGGGGGTGGAGACGCCCGCGACGCTGGCGCTGCTCAGCGTCATGGGGTGCGACATGATCCAGGGTTACCTGATCAGCCGTCCGATCGGGCTGGAGGCGCTGATCCACTTCCTGGACGAACAGGCGCATCAGGCCGTGACGGAGCTGGCCCGGCCGACGCCGTTGGCCCGATTGGTGACCCGTGCGCGCGCTTAGGATCGCGCTGGTCATTGCCGGATTGCTGGTGGCGGCGGCGGAAGTCCGGGGCCAGAGCAACGCCACCGCCTTTCAGCCCGCCTTCGACCGGGCGGTCGATACGGCCAAGGCCGAGATGCTGCGCGACCCAGCGCGCGCCATGCAGGAGGCCGAACGGGCACGCCTGCTGGCCCATGGCATCGGCGATCCGGGGCAGCGGTCGCTGGCGCTCGCCACGGCGGACTGGCTTCGCGGCGAGGGGGCCAGCCGGCTCGGGCAGCATGAGGCGGCAAAGGCCGCCATTGCCGCTGCGTTGCGCACGGCCCGGCAAAGGGCGCCGCAATCCGATCTTTACGGCAATCTCCTGCTGTCCGCCGGGGGGCTGGATACCGATGGCGGCCGGATCGCCGACGCGCTGAGCACCTATCAGGGTGCCTATCGCATCTTCCAGCATCTGAACGACATGCGTGGACAGGCGCGGGCGCTGGTCCAAATCGCCAATCTCTATCTCGACGCGAAGGATTATGTCTCGGCGTTGCGTTATCTGGAGCAGGCGCGTGCCATCTATCGTGGCGACGACGCGCTGCGCATGGTCATCCTGAACAACCGCTCGGTCACGCTGAGCGAATTGGGGCGGATCGACGATGCCCTGGACCAGCTGCGCGAGGCGGCCAGCCTGGCCCGCAAGATGGGCAGCCCGACGCTCCTTGCGCAGGTCTGGCGCAACATGGCGCGCTCGGAGCTGCGGCGGGGCCATGTCGCCGCCGGGGAAAGTGCGATCGCACGCGCCCGTCGCGTCGATCCGTCGGACCAAGACGCGCTGGACGCGATCGCGGCTCAGGCCGCGTTCCAGCGGGGGCGGGCAGCCGATGCGGCACGGCTGATCGATCGCAGCTTTCAAAGTGTCGATCTCACGGAAACCCCGGTGGCGCAGCGCGATGCGCATCAGAGTGCCTATCGCATCTATCAGGCGGTCGGGCGGACCGCCGATGCGCTACGCCATCTGCAGGCGCTGAAGCGGATCGACGACGAGTCGACACGGCTCGCGACCTCGACCAACCTTGCCCTGATGGGCGCGCGCTTCGACTTCGCCAATCAGGAGCTGCGCATCGCGCGGATGAAGGCGGCGGACCTCCAGCGGAACATCGCGTTCGAGCGGGCGCAGTTGCGGACCGAGCGTTTCATCCTGATCGGCTCGGTCGCGGGCATCATCGTGGTCCTGGCCCTGCTCGGCATCTGGCTGGTGACGCTGGGCCGCAGCCGCAACCGCATCCGCGCCGCGCATGGCGAACTGGCCGTGACCAACGACCAGCTGGAAAAGGCGCTGGCGGTCAAGACCGAGTTCCTGGCGACGACCAGCCACGAGATCCGCACCCCCCTGAACGGCATATTGGGCATGACGCAGGTGATGCTGGCCGATGCCGCCTTGGCCAGCGAACAGCGCGAGCGCGTGGAAGTGATGCACGGCGCCGGGCTGACCATGCGCGCGCTGGTCGACGATCTGCTCGACGTCGCCAAGATCGAGCGCGGCAAGCTGACGCTGGAACACACGCCCTTCGATCTGGCGATCACGATCCGCGACGCCTCCCGCCTGTTCGAGGGGCAGGCGGCGGCCAAGGCGATCGGCTTCGCGGTCGATCTGGACGATTGCCCCGCGACGGTGATGGGCGACCCGGCGCGTATCCGGCAGATCGTGTTCAACCTTCTGTCCAATGCCCTGAAATTCACCAGCGTCGGGCAGGTCCGACTGGTCGCGTGCCGGGACGCGGGCGGCGTGTCGATCAGCGTCATCGACTCGGGCATCGGCATCCCGCCGCACAAGCTGGAGGAGATATTCGAGGCGTTCCGCCAGGCCGATGCCAGCACCACCCGCCAGTTCGGCGGCACCGGGCTGGGGCTGGCGATCTGTCGACGGCTGGCGCGCGCCATGGGCGGCGACGTGACGGTGGAAAGCGAGCAGGGTCGGGGATCGCGCTTCATGCTGACCGTGCCGCTGACCGAAGTCGAGCCCGCCGCCCGGCCGGAGCGTCCGCTGGTCCTGATCCTCGACCGCAATCCGATCCGCCGCGCCATGTGGACGCAGTTGTGCGCGCCGCATGCCCAGGTCGCCTTTGCCGCGACCGCCGGGGAGGCCGCGTGTCGGCTGAGTGACGGCGGCGTCACCCAGATGCTGATCGACGACAGCGCGATCCGCGATGAGGGCGTCACCGCCGCACTGGCCCGAATCGTGACCGCCAGCGACCGCCCGATGCCCGTCCGGCTTTTATGGCCGGAAACGGAATCGATGGAGCGGAACGAGTTCCTCGATGAAGGATTGATCGAAATCATCGTCAAGCCGATCACGGGGGCCGAGCTGATGCGGAAGATGTTCAACACCTCACCGCAAACCGCCGCCCAACCTCTTGTAACGCAAGCGGCATGATCGTTAGGGCGCCAGAATGACCGCGATGACATATGCGATCCGGCGGCACGGGCCAAGGGGCCGGGGATGAACGTCCTTTTCATCGAGGACGACCGGATGAACCGCCGTGTCGTGCGCGACATGCTGGATGTGGCGGGCGCGAGCATGGCCGAGGCGGAGAATGCCGAACTTGGCCTGGAGATGATCGACCGCGACCAGTATCACATGATCCTGATCGACCTGCGCATGCCCGGCATGGACGGCATCACCGCCATCCGCCACATCCGCGCACGGGGCGATCAGAAGGCCGAGGTGCCGATCATCGTGGTGACCGCCGACAGCGGCGTCGACCTGCGCGAACGCTGCCTGAGCGCGGGGGCCGACGACGTGATCGTGAAGCCGGTCGCGATGGATCAGCTGTTCGAGGCGATGGGCCGTATCCTGGCGGGGGATCGCGGCGCGATCATCGGCTGATTATTCGCCCGCCTCGGGCTTGGGCTTCAGCGCCTCGGCCAGCGACGCGGTCGCGCTGCCGCGCTTGGCGGGCACGGGCTGCGACGGATCGGGTGCCCAGCCGGTCAGGAAGACCAGGTTGAACTGTTCGGCCACGCGGCCATCGGGATCGGCCATCTCGGCAAAGGCCCCCGCCGCCGCCGCCAGCGCGTCCCGTCCGATCGGACGCCGCTCGGCCAGCAGGTTGCTCGCCCCCATGCCGCGCAGATCGCCCAGCAGCCGCCCGAAATCGCGGTAGCGGACCGCCAGAGTCTCGATATCCGCGACCGGCAGGGTAAAGCCCGCGCGCATCAGCAGATCGCCCGCCGACCGAACATCGACCTGCGGATGGAGCCGTGCGACCGGCCGTTCCGCCTCGGCGACGCGCAACGCGGCGCGCAGGCGGGGCAGCGATCCGCCGCCGACGAACGCGCCCAGGAACAGGCCATCGGGCCGCAGCACCCGGCGGATCAGCGTCAGCGCGCCGGGCAGGTCGTCGATCTGGTCGAGCACGCCTGCGCTCACCACCAGGTCGAAGCTGCGATCGGCGAAGGGTAGGCGATCCTCGTCGCCCTGCACGCCCTGCGCGGTGCGGGCAAAGGCGAAGCCGGGGTCCAGCCGCGCCACCCGCGCCCCCGGCGGGGGCAGGAAGCCGCCGTCGAAACAGCCCAGGTCCAATATGTCGTGAAACGGCCGGGTGACGGCATCCAGCCGCTCGGCAAGCCCGTCGAGCATCGTAGCGCGCAGGAAATCATGCTCGGCGAAATCGGGCTGGGCACGGTCGCGGCGCAGGCGGCGGGCGCGACGGTCGAAGATGGTGGACATGCTCACCCGCGCGCTTGTGCGCGCTCGCGCGATCGGGGACAAGGCAAAGCCGATGGGGGCGGGATCGAAACAGGCCGGATTTGCGATGGAGCGGGGCCGCGCCGTGCTCGCCGCCCCGCTGCTGGCCCTGGCGCACTGGGCCTTGCCGCCGCGCTGCCCGGGCTGTGCCGAGCCGGTCGAGGCGGATCATCGTTTCTGCGGGCCGTGCTGGGGACAGTTGCGGTTCCTGGACACGCTGGGCTGTACGGGTTGCGGAACGCCGCTGGGCGGGCTGACGGGGCGATGCGGGGCATGTCTGGCCGATCCGCCGCACCATGCGGGGGTGTATGCCGCCGTCGCCTACGGCCCCATCGCGCGCGAGCTGCCGATCCGGCTGAAACATGGGGGGCGGATCGGTGTGGCCGAGACGATGGCGGGGCCGATGGCGCGGCGGATGCCGCCGGGGGCGGATCTGCTGATCCCCGTGCCGCTTCACCGTTGGCGCTTGTGGCGGCGCGGCTTCAACCAGGCGGTGCTGATCGGCGAGGGCGTGTCGCGGCGCAGCGGGGTGCCGATGGCGCGACAGGTCCTCCAGCGGGCGCGCGCGACGCCGCTATTGCGCGGACTCTCCCCCAGACAGCGGCGCGCGGCGGTGACGGCGGCGTTTCGCGTCACCGATCCGGCGGCGGTGAAGGGGCGGCATGTCGTGCTGGTCGACGATGTCTATACCACCGGCGCGACGGCCGGGGCGTGCGTCCGGGTGTTGCTGGCGGCGGGGGCGGCATCGGTGGCGATCCTGTGCTGGGCGCGGGTCATCGACGGGGCGGACGATTGACAAGCGGCGTCCCGCGACACACCTGAAGGGCATGGCAAAGGTCGAAATCTACACCAAGGCGTTCTGCCCCTATTGCACGCGGGCCAAGGCGCTGCTCGCCTCCAAGGGCGTCGAGCCCCAGGAATATGACATCAGCATGGGCGGCCCCCAGCGTGCCGAGATGATCCAGCGCGCGAACGGTCGCACCACCGTGCCGCAGGTCTTTATCGACGGCCAGCATATCGGCGGCTCGGACGATCTGGCGGCGCTGGACAAGCGCGGAGGGCTCGACCCGCTTCTGGCGGCATGACCCGAATCGCGGTGTTGCAGATGACGGCGGGGATCGATCCCGCCGCCAATGCCGGGATTCTGGAGCGCGCCATCGCCGAGGCGGCGGCGAAGGGCGCGGCGATGCTGTTCACGCCGGAGATGTCCGGGCTGATCGACCGCGATCGTGCGCGGGCGGCGGCGCATCTGGTGTCCGAAGGCGAAGACCCCGTGCTCGCCCGCGTTCGCACGGCGGCGGCGGCGCATGGTCTGTGGGTCCATCTCGGCTCGCTGGCGGTGCGGGAAGCGGACGGGCGGTTGGCCAATCGCGGCTATGTCATCGACGACCGGGGCGACATCCGAGCCCGTTATGACAAGATGCACCTGTTCGACGTCGACTTGCCCAGCGGCGAAAGCTGGCGCGAATCGGCATCCTATGCGCCGGGCGAGCAGGCCGTGGTGGTCGATACGCCCGTAGGCCGTCTGGGCCTCGCCATCTGTTACGACCTGCGTTTCCCGGCGCTGTTCGCCGCGCTGACCGGGGCGGGGGCGACGATCCTGTCGGTGCCCGCCGCCTTTACCCGGCCGACGGGCGCGGCGCACTGGCATGTGCTGCTCCGCGCCCGCGCGATCGAGGCGGGGGTGCATCTGGTCGCCGCCGCCCAGACCGGCGAGCATCAGGACGGCCGCGCCACCTATGGCCATTCGCTGGTCGTCGGCCCCTGGGGCGAGGTGCTGCTCGACATGGGCGAGGCGGCGGGGCTGGGCTTTGCCGAAATCGATCCGGCGCAGGTCGAGTCGGTGCGCGAACGTCTGCCCGCCATCCGCCATCGCCGCGCCATTCCGCCAGTGGCGCAGGCATGATCGTCTTCGATCTGCGCTGTGCGGGCGGCCATGTGTTCGAGGCGTGGTTCGCCTCGTCGGCCGCCTATGCCGAACAGCGCGACAAGGCGCTGGTCGAATGTCCGCTCTGCGGCGATCGCAGCATCGAGAAGGCGGTCATGGCGCCGCAGATCGCCGCCAAGGGCAACCGCAAACCCGATTTGCCCGGTCCACAGGCGATGAAGGCCGCGCTCGAACATCTCGCCCAGGCGCAGGCGAAGATGCTGGAGACATCCACCTGGGTCGGCGGCGCCTTTGCCGAGAAGGCGCGCGCCATGCATGAGGGCGAGGCGCCCGTGACGCAGATCCACGGTCAGGCCAGCCTGGCCGAGGCCAAGGCGCTGATCGAAGAGGGGGTGCCGGTCGCGCCCTTGCCCTTGCCCGTGGTGCCGCCCAAGCTGGCGAACTAGACCGGCGATCGCGCCCGTCAAACCGCTCTGGACCACGCCGCGCCCCGCCTGTATCACCCGGCCTGCATGGGGCCCCGTAGCTCAGCAGGATAGAGCATCAGATTCCTAATCTGAGGGCCACTGGTTCGAATCCAGTCGGGGTCACCATGCAAGATCACGGCCGCTTCCATCCCGAAATCGTAACGATTGCGAAACGGCTTTTTCATAAGTCAAGCTGCAATTGTGTCATGAAACGCGATCTTAAGAGGTCCACGTCATAACCACACTGTTATCGGGGTGGACGACGATGAAGAATCTGAAGATCAGCAATAAGTTGTTCGTGGCGTTCGGCATCCTCGCCACTGCCTTGGTCGTCACGATGGTGTTGTCCATCATGAGCCAGCAGCATTTGAACAGCGTGGCCGAAAATCTGGGGCGCAGCCGCCGCGACAAGCTGGTCGCGATTCTGGCGATCAACTCCGCGACGTCGGACTATCGTGTCTACGAGGCGTCGGTCGTTCTTTCGACCGAACCGGATCATATCACCACCGCGCTTCGGGAATTGCGGAGCAGCGCCGAGGTGATCGGCAAGAACGAGGATTTCCTGCAGCGGACGCTGACGGCGCCCCAGGCGATCGAGCGGTTCCGCCTGTTCCGCGAACATTGGGATACGTATCAGCAATTGTCGCGCAAGACGACCGAGCTGGGCAGCCGCAACCTGAACGTCGAGGCGCTGGCCAATTTCCGGACCAGCAAGCGGGTCTTCGACATGGTGGACAAGGATGCCGCCACCATGCGCGATATCCAGATCGCGCTGATGGATCGGGAAACGGCCGAGGCGACGCAGGAGTATATCTGGTCGCGCAATGTCTCGATCGCGATCTCGCTGCTGGTGCTTGCCTTGACCGGCTATCTGCTGATGACGCTGATCCGCGGTATCGCCAATCCGTTGGCGGCGATGACCGTCGCGATGCGGCGGCTGGCCGCGGGCGACCTGAACACCAAGCTGGAAGTCGAGTCGCGTCGTGACGAAGTCGGCCAGCTGGCCGAGGCGATGGTCGCCTTCCGTGACCAACTCGTCGGGGCGGAGCGCGCCAAGGCCGAACAGACCAGCCTGATCGTCAGCAGCGTCGGCAGCGGCCTCGACGCGCTGGCACAGGGCGACCTGACCAAGCGGATCGACGCGGACCTGACCGGGCCGTTCGCAAAGCTGAAGCAGGATTTCAACAACGCGATGGACTCGGTGTCCGCCACCCTGACGGCGGTGAACGCCAGCGCACAGGGGATCACCAACGGCGCCGCCGACATTCGCGAGGCGTCGGACGACCTGTCGCATCGCACCGAGCAGCAGGCGGCAAGCCTGGAGGAAACCGCCGCCGCGATGCACGAGATCACCGAGACGGTGCGCGAGACGGCGGAAAATGCCAAGCGCGCCAACCAGGCGGTCACCGAAACCCGCGCCGATGCCGATCAGTCCACGGACGTGGTGCGCAAGGCTGTCGAGGCGATGCACGGCATCGAACGCTCGTCGCATGAGATCAGCGAGATCATCGCGGTGATCGACGGCATCGCCTTCCAGACCAATTTGCTGGCGCTGAATGCCGGCGTCGAGGCCGCGCGCGCCGGGGATGCGGGCAAGGGCTTTGCGGTCGTCGCCTCCGAAGTGCGCGCGCTGGCACAGCGTTCGGCCGACGCGGCCAAGGACGTGAAGGAGCGGATCACCGCCTCGACCCAGCAGGTCGATACCGGGGTGCAGCTGGTCGCGCAGGCGGGCAATGCGCTGACCCGCATCACCGGGCGGATCGGCGAGATCAACGCGCTCGTCTCCGACATCGCCTCGGCCGCGGCACAGCAGGCAACCGGTCTGCAACAGGTGAACACCGCCGTCGCCGAGATGGACGGCGTGACCCAGCAGAATGCCGCGATGGTCGAACAGGCGACCGCCGCCGCGCGCAGCCTGTCCGAGGAAACCGGCCACATGACCCGCGAGGTCGGCCGCTTCCGCCTGATCGACGGCGGCATGGTCGCGCGGGCCCCGGCGCCGGTGGTCCATCACTCGCCGGTCCACCAGCTTCAGGCCCGGGTGGCGCAGGCGACGCCCCGCATCGCCCCCGCTCCGCGCGTCGCCCGCGCATCGAGTGCCGCCGCAGCGGTCGTGGTCGACGACGGCGACTGGTCGGAATTCTGATCCCCCTCCACAGGGGGAGGCGGCAAAGCCTGTTCGTTACAGTTGCCCGACGATCGTCCCGGCGCGGATCGCTTGTCCCTCGACCAGCGATCCCGCCAGTGTCATGCCCTTGGGCAGGAACAGGATGATGGTCGAGCCATGCTCGAACCAGCCCATTTCCTCTCCCTTGCCGATGCGGGCGGAACAGGCGGTGCGGCCGGGGTCGTGGTCGCGGAGTGTCGCAACGGTATCCAGGCAGTGGAGGCGGATACTCGCCACCAGGATCGCCGCGACCGGCACGATCAGCAGCGGCTGGCCCGAGATCAACGTCCGCGCCTCGATCACCGCCCGTTCGTTGCGGCAGAACAGGCGCTCGACCCGCTTCAACGCGATCGGATTCACGTTCCAGCAGTCGCCCGACAGATAGGTCACGCCCTCCACCACGATATCCGTCGGTGCATGGAAACGGTGATACATGCCCGCCGTCAGCCGCAGGGTCAGGAACGACCCGTCGCGGAAACGCTCGACCAGTCCGGGATCGGGGATCAGCTCGCCCAGCGTGTAGGGGAAGCCCTTTACCTGATAGAGACGGTCGCCCTCGATCCGGCCATGCGCGCCGACCAGCGCGTCGCAGGGGGAGGCGATGGTATCGGGGTCGCTGTCGAAGACGCGCGCGCCGTCGCGCAAGGGACGGACGAAACCGTCGCGCAGCGATCGGAACCGGGTCGTGCGCGCATCCGACAGGTCGACGCCCGCGAAGAATTTCCAAAGCGCCAGGCTGGGCTTGGCGATCAGCGGATGCTCGATCCGGGCGAGTCGGCCGACCAGTTTCGTCGCGAATCGACGCGGCAGGCGGTTGGTGACGAGGAAATTGATGTCCTCGTTCAGGAAGAACCGCATGATGGGTCCGCGCATTGTCATGCCTCCGTCATGGGTACGCGGTCAAAGGCCGCATGAACCCGATTCTCACTGGCCTGCTGGCCGCTTCCGCCGGTGCCGTTGCCCTGACGAAGGGGCATCGGCGGCTGACCCTGTCGCGCGCCAAGCATCCGGGGCTGGGCGGCCATGTCCGCATGGCCAAGCGGATTGCCGGGCAGATTCCGTTCTACAGCTATGGCGAGGATCGCTTCTTCCGCGTCGACGATGCGCCGGACGCGATTGGCGACCAGCGACGCGCCGGGTTCGAGCGCTTGGGCGCGCTCTTCGCCGAGCGCTATGCGAAGACGCTGGCGCTGACCCGCGAGACGCGCGGCGGCCTCTCCGACCTGCAATTCACCGGCGCGTATCGCGTGCCGTTCCAGTTCCGCGAGAAGGTGCGCACGACGCTGGCCACCGGCGCCTTCTATCAGCGCTCGGAGGGACCGATCCTGGTCGACCTCGACGGCAACCGGTTGATCGACCTGACCGGCTCCTACGGCGTCAACCTGTTCGGCAACGACTTCTACAAACAGACCATGGCCGAGGGGGCGGCGATGGTCGCCGACCTGGGCGGGGTGCTGGGGTCCTTCCACCCGGTCGTCGCCGACAATGTCCGCCGCCTGACGACCCTGACGGGCATGGACGAGGTGTCGTTCCACATGTCGGGCACCGAGGCGGTGATGCAGGCGGTGCGGCTGGCACGTTACCACACGAAGCGTCCGCGTCTGGTGCGCTTCGCAGGGGCCTATCATGGCTGGTGGGGCGATGTTCAGCCCGGCATCGGCAACCCGGTGTCCGCCGATCGGACGCTGACGCTGGCCGACATGTCCGATCGCACGCTGAAGGTGCTGGCGACGCGCAAGGACATTGCCTGCGTGCTGGTCAACCCGCTCCAGGCGATGCATCCTAATGGTTCGGCGCCGTCGGACGGGCAGTTGGTCGATGGCGGGCGCAAGGCGGGGGCCGATCTGGCCGCCTATCGCGAATGGCTGCACCGGCTGGCCGAGACCTGCCGCGCGAACGGCATCGTCCTGATCTTCGACGAGGTGTTCATGGGCTTCCGCCTCGCCAAGGGCGGCATGCCCGAATATTTCGGGGTGAAGCCCGACCTGATCACTTATGGCAAGACGCTGGGCGGCGGCCTGCCGGTCGGCGTCTTGTGCGGCCCGGCGCATCTGATGAAGCGCTGGCGCGAGGATCGCCCGGTCGACATCTGCTTTGCGCGCGGGACCTTCAATTCGCACCCCATGGTGATGGGGGCGATGAACGCCTTTCTCCAGCGGCTGGAGACGCCCGAGCTGGCCGCCCTGTATGACGGGCTGGACGAGCGATGGAATGCGCGGGCCGCGATGTTCAACGCACGGATGGCGGAGGCGGGGCTCCCGCTCTCGGTCGCGCATGTCCAGACGATCTGGACCATCCTCTATTCTGTCGCCTCGCCCTATAACTGGATGCTGCAATATTATCTCCGGGCGCACGGCTTGGCGTTGAGCTGGGTCGGGACCGGGCGGCTGATCTTCAGCCTCGACATCGACGACACCCTGTTCGCCGATATTTGCGACCGCTTCGTTGCAGCGGGACAACAGATGCGTGACGATGGCTGGTGGTGGACCTCGCCCGATGCGCCGCAGGAGTTGAAGGCGGCGAACAAGGCGATCCGGCGGCGGATCTTGAAGGAGTCGCTGGCGGTTAGGTTGGGGCGGGGGGAGGGCTGACCTCTCGCATCTTAAAAGCCCCTCTCCCGGCAGGGGGAGGGGTTGGGGAGGGGCAAGGGCCATGGGCGAAGGTCTCTGTGAGACCCCGTGCCCTCCCCCATCCCCTCCCGCCTGCGGGAGGGGAGCGGCCAGGGGCAGGCCGTTTGGAAAAAGATGGCCGGCGGTCCCGTTGGAACCGCCGCCCCGTCCGTCAAACCGCAGCAGAAATTACGCCGCCTTCAAATCCTCGAAATCATCGACATCGTGATGATCCATCCGCTCGCCCTTCATCAGGCGGCGCGGGGCGCTCTTGTACATCTTGAAGTCGTTGAACGGGTCGGTGACGATCTTGGTCGCCCAGACCAGGCCGGTTTCCAGATCGCGCGCGACCCAGAGCTGCATGACCCGCACGAAGATCGCGCTGACGCCAAGGCCCAGCCAGCCGATGCCGACATGGCGCAGATAGCCCATGAAGCCGTCCGGATATTCCAGCGTGCCGAACAAGGTCGGCTGGACCAGCAGCACGACCGGGATCGCGCCCCAAATGGCCATCAGCACATATTTGCGCGCCAGATTGTAGCCGACCTTGATCTCTTCCTTATGCTCATGCGTCGCCTTGTTCACATGGTCATAGCCCTTGGGCTCGAAGAAGAAGTGCCCCGCCTGGCGGCTGGTCATCGCCACGCCCCAGGCGAGCAGGCTGGCCACCGCCGGGTCGATGAACAGCAGGACATAGGCGGTCAAGAAGGTGCAGGCGCTGACGAAGTGCAGGCTCTGATTGACCAGGCTGTGATGATAATAACGATGATCGTCCCACCGCTGTTCGGCGAGCTGCGCGCGAAAACCCGTCATTGGACATGTCCTTGGAGGGAAGGCTGACGCTTGGCGAAGCGGACCAGCGAGAAATGGCCGAGCGGGGGCAGGGGGCGGCTTTCGACCAGCTCCACATCGCCGCGCGTCGCCGCCCAGTTGGTGTAGCGCTCGAACGGAAAATCGGTGCGGAAGCCCAGGCGGCTGGTGATCGGCATCAACGTCTTTTCGATCCGGCCGCGCAGGCCCTCGCCCGCGCCGACGCGCGTCGCGATCACGATCTCGCCACCGGGGCGGCAGATGCGCGCGAACTCGTCCAGCGCCTTTTCCGGGTTCGGTACGGCGGTGATGACGTACTGCGCGACCACCACGTCGAAGCTGTCGTCGGCGAATTGCAGCGATTCGGCATCGCCGTAAGCGATCTGTTCGACATGGGAGAGATTGCCGCGCTTCACCCGCTCGCGCGCCTTGTCGAGCATCGGCTCGGACAGGTCGACGCCGACGATGCGGTTCGCCCGCGAATATTGGGGCAGCGAGATGCCGGTGCCGACCCCCACCTCGATGATGCGACCGCCGATGCGTTCGGCGGCGACGATGGCGGCGGAACGGCCTTTCTTGAAGACCGGGCCGAAGACCAGATCATAGACAGGCGACCAGCGATCATAGGCCTTGGTGACGCTGGCGGTACTCATCTGCGTTGCCATCGAAAGGGGCATCCCGTTGAACGACGATGCGATCCCTGTTTGCAGCAGGCGGTGACAGTTTCACGACAAATCCGGCTTCGCTTGCGAGATTTTCGCAATAGCGCAACGAATATGTCATCATGCGTGCATGAATATGTCGCACATGTCGGATAATAGATAAGGTAGAGGTGCTGTCACCTTGTGACGGAGACCGGGCCTACACTGTCCACGTGCTGCTGAATGCGGGCGGCATGATCCTCTATACTTTGCAGAATTAAGTATATCCGGTGGCGCGACTCGGCGGTTCGCGTCTGTGGGCCGATCCGCCGTTGGTGACGACGGCCCATCGCATGGCGATGGCGGCACGGGATGACCCGATTTTTCGGCACGCCATAACGCATGGTGCGTTTCACCATTTGCTTGGCGTTTTCTACCACGCATTGGCATTACGCACCGGTGACGAAAATGCTAAGACATTGAAATAGCATGGTTCATGTGTATGGCATGACTAATGCAGTAACTCACATGCCGGGGTGATCCGGCATAAAGGGAGTTACCACCATGTTGCTGACACTACTGATCGCATCGACCCTGTCCGCCGCTCCGGCCCGCACGGCCGTCGAGCCCGCGCCCGTCACGCCGAACGCCGTCACGCTGAACACGGTCGCCGTCGCGACGAGCGGCGCGGAACCCTCGGTCATGCCGTCCAAGGCGACGCGCTACTGCGTCGTCGCGCAGATCACCGGCTCGCACCTGCCGATCAAGGTCTGCCGCACCGCCGACGACTGGATCGCGATGGACGGTCAGATCCCCACCGGCCGCATCGCGCGTCGCTGATCCTCGAAAAGCGGAGACCCATCATGATGTTCGCCCTGCTCGCCGCCGCTGCTGCCCTGTCGGCTCCGTCGTCCGCCCCGTCGCCGCGTGAGGAGGCCGCCAGGCCCGCCGCCGCCACCGTCGAAACCGCAGCCCTGCCGACCGCGCCGACCGCCGCCGCCAAGCCGACCCGCTATTGTTTCCTGAATGTCGAGGAAGACCATATCATGCGCGGCAAGGTCTGCATGACGCGCAAGCAATGGCTGTGGCGCGGTGTCGACCCGCTGACCTATATCGGCCGTACCAAGTGAAGCACGGGAAAAGGGGCCGCCTTTTCAAGGACGGCCCCACCCGGCGCGATCAGACCAGATCGCGTGAATAGACGTTGTAGATCTTGTTGACGTCGCTCTTGATGGTCTCGGCGATCGAGCGCATCCCCTGATTGTCGTCGAGGACCCAGCCGATCTCGCCGCGCGACGCGCCATATTTGGTGACCGAGGCCTGGCGGATATATTCGATCATCATGAAGGCGAGCTGGCCCGCCATGCGCGACGCCTGAAGCTCCTTGACCACGCCCATCAGCGGCACGCGCATCGTCCGCACCTTGGGCGCGCGCAGCCACAGCAGCAGCTTGGCCCAACCGAAGGGAAGCAGGCTGCCCTTGAGCGGCTTGATCGCCTCGTTCAGGTCGGGGAGCGTGATCATGAACGCCACGGGCTTGCCGTCCAGCTCGGCGATGCGGATCAGGTCGTTGAACACGATCGGCTTCAGCTTGACGCCGACATCCTTGATCTCGGGCGGGGTGAGGGGGATGAAGCCCCAGTTATCCGACCAGGCATCGTTCAGGATGCTCAGGATGATCGCGGCCTCTTCCTCGAACTTGGCCTTGTTCACCTCGCGCACGCGAATGCGCTCGTTCTTCTCGCCCGACTTGATGATCCGCTGGACGATCGGCGGGAATTCCTGCGTGATGTCCAGCTCATAGGTGAAGAGTTGCTTGACGACGCCGTAACCGGCACCCTCGATCCAGCCCTGATATTCGGGGCGCGCATGGCCCATCATGATCGTCGGATCCTGGTCGAAGCCCTGGACCAGCAGGCCCGGCTCTTCCCAGACCGATTGCGAGACGGGGCCGATCGCACGGGTCATGCCCTGCTCGCGCAGCCAGCCCTCAGCGGCGGCGAGCAGCGCGCGGAACACGTCCTGGTTCACCGCATCCATCAGGCCCCAGAAGCCGACGCCCGGCCCGAAGCCCTTGGACGGCTCCATCTCCAGCGCCAGCGTGTCGAGATGCGCCGAGATGCGGCCCACGACCTTGCCATTCTCCTCCGCCAGGAACAGCTGCGCCTTGGCATGGCTGTACCAGCCATTCTTCTCCGGCGTAATCAGTCCCAGCGCCTCGCCCTTCAGCGGCGGAACCCAGTGGGGATCGTCGGCGTAAAGGCGAAAGGGGAAGTCGACGAAGATCTTGCGATCCGACTTCGAAGAGATGGGGCGGATGGAAACGGTCATGGGATGCGGTCCGGCAATGATTTTGCCATCGTTCCTAACCGTCCACGTCGATCATAGCGAGTGAGGATTCCGTCATGGCAGGACGTGGGAATGCCACCGTGTCGCCACTATGTGGGGGCAAAGGATAGAGCTATGGAATCGACGCTTTCTTTTGAACGGAGTGCGCAGGCTGTCGCAGCGGCCCCTTCCGTGCGTGTCCCGATTGCGGACGACAAGGCGATGCTGCGCGCCGCCGCCGAGCTGACCCGCGACCTGATCGCGCCGCGTCCCGGCCTGTACTGGGGCGACATGGTGGGCAGCGCACTGGTCGGTTATGCGGCGCTGGCCGTCGCGGTCATGGCATCGTCGACGGGCGTGATCGTGGTGGCCTCGGTCGTGGCGGTCCTGGCGCTCTATCGCGCTTTGCTGTTCATCCACGAAGTCAGCCATATGAAGCATTCGGCGCTGCCGCGTTTCCGCGAAGGCTGGAACGCGCTGGTCGGCGTGCCGCTGCTGACGCCCGCCTTCATGTATGAGGGGGTGCACAACCTGCACCATGCCAAGACGCGGTACGGCACGGCGGACGATCCCGAATATCTGCCGCTGGCGCTGATGAAGCCGTGGACGCTGCCGGTTTTCATCCTGGTGTCGGCGCTGGCGCCGCTGGGGCTGCTGATCCGTTTCGCCATCCTGTCGCCGCTGTCCTGGGTCATCCCCGGCCTGCGCAAGATCGTCGTCGAGCGTTATTCGGCGCTGGCGATCAACCCGCAGTTCCGCCGTCGCATGCCCGAGGGCGAGGCGCTGGTCCGCTTCAACCGCACCGATGCTGCCGCCTCGATCTGGGCGATCGCGCTGATCGCGATGGTCGCGACCGGCGTGATCCCGGTGCGCGGTTTTGCGATCGGCTTTGCGATCGGCTCGGCGGTCGCCGTGCTGAACCAGGTCCGCACGCTCGTCGCCCATCTCTGGGAGAATGAGGGCGAGCAGATGACCGTGACCGCGCAGTATCTGGACTCGGTCAACGTGCCGCCGCCCGCGCTGCTGCCGGGCCTGTGGGCGCCGGTGGGCCTGCGCTATCACGCGCTGCACCACCTGCTGCCGTCGCTCCCTTATCATTCGCTGGGCGAGGCGCACCGCCGGATCAGCGCGGCGCTGACGCCGGAGTCGCCGTACCACAAGGCGAGCTATCAGGGCCTGCCGGGGCTGGTCGCGAAGATCGGCTTGAGCACGATCCGCCGGGGGAAGTGATTTCCCCTTGTTGAGCGAAGGGCGGGACGTGCGCTTAGACGTCGCTCAGTGCGAACGGACGGTGGGATTGAGGCTGGCCAGCGAGCCTACGCCCCTCATTCCTCCGTCCGGAACAGCACCGCTTCGCCGATCAGGAAGAACAGCAGGATCGGCGCCCAGGCCGCGAGGAAGGGCGGATAGGCCCCCAGATCGCCCATCGCCATCGAGAAATTGTCCGCCACGAAATAGGCGAAGCCCAGCGCCATGCCGATCACGGCACGCACGAACAGCTTGCCCGACCGCGCGATGCCGAAGGCCGCGACCGCGCCGAGCAGCGGCATCAGCATGGCGGACATCGGCGCGGACAGCTTGTGCCACAGCGACCCCTCCAGCGACTTGGTCGGCCGTCCCGCTTCCTGCAGGTCGGTGATCGCGCTCGACAGCGCACCGAAGGACAGATTGTCGGCGCTGACGCTGGCCAGCGTCAGTTGCTCGGGCGACACGCCGCGCCCGACGATCAGCGAGGGATAGTTGGTCAGCTTGCCCGACTTCACCTCGAAGCGCGTCGCCGGGCCGATCTGCCAGCCATCGCCCGAGCGCACGCCGCGCGGGGCCCGCACGATCGCCTGGAGGCTGCCGCCCGCGCGGTCATACAGCGTCACGCCGCCCAGCTGGGTCTTGGCGCCCCGGCCCTGGATCAGATCGACCGAGATCAGGTCGTCGCCGTCGCGCACCCAGACATTGGCCCGGTCGCCGCTGTCGATGGGCAGGGGGCCATATTGCACCTTCTGCCAGGCCGACAACGTCGCGCTGGCGCGCGGCACGATGCGGTCGTTGAACGCGAAGCTGAAGGCCGCCACGCCCGCGCTGGCGATCAGCAGGGGGGCGAGCACCTGATGCGCCGACATGCCCGCCGCCTTCAGCGCGATGACCTCAGAATTCTGGTTCATCGTGAAGAAGGTCAGGATCGTGCCGAGCAGCACCGAGAAGGGCAGCAGGAACGAGATGATCTGCGGCGCGCGCAGCGAGACGTATCGCCACACCTGTGCCTGTCCGTTGCCCGGCGCGGCCAGCACCGCACCGGATTCGCTCAGCACGTCGAGCGTCTGGAGCACCAACGCCACCGCGAACAGGATGGCGAAGGTGCGGATCAGGAACATCTTCGCCATGTAGATGGCGATCGTCTTCGACGGGAAAATGTTGGACAGGCTCATGCCGTATAGGCCTTTTTACGGCGGCGGCCGGGTATCCAGCGCCCGATCGCCTTGGCCAGCTTGGCCACCCCGCGCTCCAGCGCGCCGATCGGCTGGCCGCCGGGCACATAGGCGGTGACATAATACATCCACAGGACCAGCCCCGCGAACACCGCGAATGGCCCCCATAGCGCCAGGATCGGATTCACCCGCCCCAGCGCGCCGATGTCTGCGGCATATTGGTTCACCTTGAAATAGGTGACCAGCATCACGATCGACAGGAACACGCCCAGCGCCGAGGTCGATCGCTTCGGCGGTATGCCCAGCGACACCGCGAGCAGCGGCAGCAGGAACATCGTCACCACCTCGACCACGCGGAAATGGAATTCGGAGCGGCTGCCTGCGCGTGCCTCGGCGCTCTGCGCCTCCTGACCGTGACGGGCCAGTTCGGGCAGGGTGAACTCCAGGTCGCGGCCGCCGCGCTGGCGGAAATTGTCGAACTTGGGCAGGTCGATCGGCAGGTCATGGCTGGAGAAGGTCAGCACGCGCGGCGCCTTGAACTCCGGCCGGTTGTGGATCAGCGTGCCATTGGTCAGGCGGAAGATGATGACGTTGGGGTCGTCGGTCGCCAGGAAGCGCCCGCGCGCCGCCGTCACGCCGATCCAGTCGCCCTTCGACGTGTTGGCGTGGACGAAGATGCCCGACAGGTCGCGGCCATTCTCGCGGCTTTCCTCGATGCGCAGGGTCATGCGGTCGCCCAGATGGGTGAACTCGCCGACCTTGATCGACGCCCCCAGCGCGCCGGTGCGCAATTCGTAGCGCAAGCCTTCGTAATAATAACGCGCGACCGGCTGGATATAGCCGACGATCGCGAAGTTCAGCGCGGCCAGCACGATGGCGTACATGTACGGCACGCGCAGCAGCCGGGTATAGCTCATGCCGACGCCGCGCATCACGTCCAGCTCGGACGAGGTGGCAAGGCGACGGAAGGCAAGCAGGATGCCCAGCATCAGCCCGATCGGAATGCCCAGCCCCAGATATTCGGGCAGCAGGTTGGCGAGCATCCGCCACACCACGCTGATCGGCCCGCCTTCGGTCGCGACGAATTCGAACAGGCGGCGGATGCGATCGAGCACCAGCAGCATCGCCGAGATGAGCAGCGTCGCGAACAGCGGCAACGCGATCAGCCGGGCCATGTAGCGATCGATAGATTTCATGCGGGGGGCATCACTCGCGCGATAAAACGGCCATGGCTATACGGGGGCGGGCAGGGCGCGTCACCCCCTTCGTTTTTGGGGTGTTTTCGTCGACGGCTACGCCGCCAACCTCAAGCCGCGGCGCAGACCGGCCCTTCCGCCCGCTTCAACGCCGCCGCCACCGCACGTTCCAGCCCGGCCAGGGTGAACGGCTTGCGCAACACCTCATGCCCCTCGAACCCCGTGGCCTGCGCATCGCCCGCAAAGCCGGTGACGAACAGCACCGCCAGATCGGGATGGCTCGGGCGGATCGTGGCGATCAGTTCGGGGCCGGTCAGATGGGGCATCAGCACGTCGGACACGATCAATCGGATGCCGGGATGCCGCGCCAGCAGTCCCTCCGCCTCGCGCGGGTCGTTGCAGGGGATCGGGTCGTGGCCCAGTTCCCGAAGCGCGCTCATCGTCGCGGCCAACACGCGGGGATCGTCCTCGACCAGCAGGATGCGCAGCGCGTCGTTCGCCTCGGCCTCGGTTTCGGCCGCAACCGGCGCGGCCTCGACCGGCAAGGCGGGGGCGGGGGCCGAGTGGCGGGGCAGATAGAGATTGACCGTCGTGCCCTTGCCCGGTGCACTCTGGATGGTCACGTCGCCACCCATCTGGCCGACCAGCCCGAAAATCTGGCTGAGCCCCAGCCCGGTGCCCTTGCCCGCGGGCTTGGTGGTGAAGAAGGGTTCGAACACCCGTTCGATGACCTCGGGCGTCATGCCCTCGCCGGTATCGGCGACCGACAGCACCACATAATCGCCCGCCTCGCCGCGTGGCAGGGCATGCGGCCCCATCTTCATCTCGGCGGTGCGGATGGTCAGCTCGCCGCGCCCGTCCATCGCGTCGCGGGCGTTGACCGCCAGGTTCAGGATCGCATTTTCCATCTGGGTGCGATCGCCGAACAGCGTCCATCCGGTCGTCCAGTCCTGGATCGTCACCTTCACCCCGTCGCCCAGCGTCCGGTCGAGCAGGTCGCGCATGCCCTCGACCAGACGGCGCGGCACCAGTGTCTCGGGGGCCAGCGCCTCTTCGCGGCTGAACATCAGCAGGCGGCGGGTCAGCGCGGCGGCGCGGTGTGCGCCTTCGGTCGCGCTCTCCAGATGGCGCGCCATGTCATCGGGCGACCGGGTGCGGCGGGCGAGTTCCAGCCCGCCCAGCACGACCGCCAGCATGTTATTGAAATCATGTGCGATCCCGCCGGTCAGCTGGCCCAGCGCGTCCATCTTCTGCGCCTGCCGCAGCTTGGCTTCCTGAACCTTCAGCTCCTCGGTGGCGACCTCGACCGCGCTGGCCAGTTCCTCGGCCCGGGCGCGTTCGGCGCGCGCTTCGGCATGGGCCTGGGCCCGCTCGCTGACCGCGCCGACGATGATCCAGGCCAGCGCGATGCCGCCCAGCACCAGCACGATGCCGAACACCACCAGCCCGCCCGCGATCCGGTTGGAGTGCTGGATCGTCTCCTCGGCGGCTTCGGAGCGTTGTTGCAGGAGCACCCGCTCGCCATCGGTCAGCCGGGCGAGCAGATCGTTGATCTTCAGCAGCGCCTCGGCCTGGCGGGCCTGGTAATAGAGACCATAGGCCTGACGGTTGAGGTGGTAGGTGGTCGACAGCGCGATCGTCGACAATTCACGGCCGCGCGTGCCATAGGCCTGGCGGAGCTGGTCCATCAGGCGTTGCTGCTGCTGGTCCTCGATCATCCGGTCCAGCCGGTCGAGCTGGACCCCCGCCGTCGTCCATTCGTCCTGATAGAGCTGACCCAGCTTGCGGTCACCCGAGATGACGTAGCGGCCCAGCGACGCCTCGGACCGGGCGATGGTGCCCGCCAGCGTGCGGGCGGCGATCATCACGTCATAGCTGTGGCTCTGCCGCTCCAGCGCGCGGTCGCGCTCGCGATTGGCATGGCCCAGCGTGATCACGAGCATGGCCAGCGTCACCGCACCCGCCACCGCCATCGCGATCAGCGCAAAGGTCCGCCACCGGCCGACCCCGCCAAGCTCGTCCTGATCCATCACGGGCGCGACGCTATCCTCGACGGTCGGATATTGTAAAGTCGGGCCGACACGGCACTCGGCCCGACGATGGTATCAGGCGATGACGCCGACCGCCTGACCGGCGGCGCGGAACATGCCCAGCACCGTCTGGATCTGTTCCGGCGTATGCTCGGCGCAGATCGAGCAGCGCAGCAGATAGGTGCCCGCCGGTGTTGCGGGCGGACGCGCCATGTTCACGTACAACCCGCCGTCGAGCAGCGCCTGCCACATGATGACCGCCTGTTCCTGATCCTCCAGGATGACCGCGACGATCGCGCTGTCGCAATTCTCGGTGCCCAGCCGGAAGCCCATCGCCTTCAGCCCGCCGTGCAGGGCGCGCGCATTCGACCATAGCCGCTCGCGCTTTTCGTGCGCGGTCATCAGCTTGCGGATCGAGGTCGCGGCGGTCGCGACGACCGAGGGGGGCAGCGAGGCGGTGAAGATGTACGGACGGCAGGCCAGGCGAACCGCCTCGAACTTCGGATGGTTGGACACGACGAAGCCGCCGACCGTGCCGACCGACTTGGAGAAGGTGCCGACGACGAAATCGACCTGGCCTTCCAGCCCCTGCGCCTCGTACACGCCGCGCCCGTTGGGGCCGAAAAAGCCCATCGAGTGCGCCTCGTCGACCAGCACCATCGCGCCATGCTTCTTGGCGACGGCGACCATCTCCTTCAGCGGGGCGATATCGCCCAGCATCGAATAGACGCCCTCCAGCACGACCAGCTTGGCCGGTTCCTTGGGCAGGCGGCCGAGCCGCTTGTCGAGATCCTCGACCGAATTGTGGCGGAAGCGGACGATCTCGGCATTGCCTTGCTGGCAGCCGTCATAGATGGACGCATGGCTGTCGGCGTCGAGGATGACATATTCCCCCTTGCCCGCCAGCGTCGAGATGATGCCCAGGTTCGCCATATAGCCGGTCGAGAAGACGATCGCGCCGGTCGTGCCGTAGAACTCGCGCAGCGCCTGTTCGACGTCCATATGGTCGTGGAAGGTGCCGTTGAGCATCCGGCTGCCGTTCGTGCCCGAGCCGAACTTCTCCAGCGCGTCCTTGCCCGCCGCGATGACGTCGGCGTCGAAGGTCATGCCCATATAATTATAGGTGCCGAGCAGGATCGTGTCCTTGCCGCGGATCACCGCCTCGGTGGGCGACTTCACCTGTTCCATCACGATCGCGAAGGGATCGGTGACCCCTGAGTCGAGCAGCGCCTGCCGCTCGGCGATCAGGCCGTCGAACTTGAAGAGCAGGTCGCGCTCGGGGGCCACGACGGGGGCGTCGGCAGGAAGGGCGTGGGGTTGGGCAGCGGCTTCGGTCATGTCGGTGTCCGTTTGAAGGCGATCAGGCTTGCTTCAGCTTTTCGACCGCGTCGACCAGCTGGCCGACATTCTCGATCTCGGCCTGCATGTTCATCGTGATGATGATGTCGAACTCGTCTTCGATCGCGGCGACGAAATCCATCACGGTCAGGCTGTCCCACTCCAGGTCGCCCTGGAAGGTCGTCGCCTCGGTCAGCGCGACGCCCTTCTTGTTGAAGGGCGCGATCTGGGCCGCGACGGTATCGAAAATGGCTTGGCGGTCGCTCATGATGATCCTTTCAGTCGGGCGCCCAGTGGCACCCAAATGCGGCGGCTTTTCGACCGCGCGGGTCTTGCTGCTATAGCAAGCCATTGGCGCGATACCACCGTGCCGTATCGGCCAACCCCTTGGCGAGCGGTATGGCGGGTTCCCACAGCGCCGGGTCGGGCCGCAGGGTGGGGTCGGCGGTCCAGTCGGGGTGGCAGAGATAGCCGACCCGGTCGGCGGTCAGCTTGGCGCCCGGCCCCCGCAGTTTGCGATCGATCGTCGCGCCCAGGCTCAGCAGCCCCTTGGGCAGGTGCAGCGTCATCACCCGCCGTCCGACCGCCGCGCCCATCGCCTGGGCGAGTTCGGCATGGGTCAGGACCTGCCCGTCATCGACCTCCAGCACCGCGCGGGGGCCATCGGTGGCGACCAGCGTGGTCAGCAGCCGCGCGAAATCCTCGACGGCGATCAGCGACAGCTTGCCCGGCGGCGGCATGAAGGCGAGGCCGAGCCTGGCGGTGCGGAACACGTCCAGCCACTCGGTATCGTGCGGACCATAGATGCCGCTCGGCCGGACGATCGTCCAGTCGAGGCCGCTGTCCGTCACCACATCCTCGGCCTGTCGCTTGGACCAGCCATAGACGGACAGGTCGGGCTCGCGTGCCGACAGCGAGGAAACATGGACGAAGCGCTGGATCCCGGCCGCTTTCGCCGCCTCGACCATGGCGCGCGTGCCGTCGACATTACCCGCGACAAAGCCTTCGCGGTCGGGGGCGTTCACCACGCCCGCGATATGCAGCACGGCGTCGGCCCCCTCGACCAGCGTGGCGAGGCTGTCGGGCTTGTCGAGCGCCCCCGCGATCCAGGTGATCCCGGCGCGCGACGGCTGCGCCCGGCGGGTCAGCGCGCGCAGGGTCAGGCCGGACCCGGCGGCACGGTCCACCACCGCACGACCGACGAAGCCGGTCGCTCCCGTCACCGCGACGATCATAGCAGGGCCAGATGGTTGCGATGGATCAGCGCGGCGCGCGGGGCGTGACCCAGTATCTCGGCCTGCTGGTCCGAGCGGGTGCCGATCAGCGCGCGCGCCTCGGTCGAATCATATTCGCTGAGGCCCCGTGCGATGGTGCCGTTCGGTCCCTCGACGGTGACGAGGTCGCCGCGCGCGAAATGGCCCTGCACGGCTGTGGCGCCCGCCGCGAGCAGGCTGTTGCCCTCGGCCAGCGCCTTGGCCGCGCCCGCATCGACCGTGATCGCACCGCGCGCGGTCAGCCCGCCCGCCAGCCACGCCTTGCGGGCGGGTGCGCTCTTCTCGGCAACGAAGATCGTATGGCGCGCAGGCGTCGACAGCGGATGGTCGATCCGGCCCGATGCGATGGCGAGATGCGCGCCGGCGCTGACCGCGATGCGCGCGGCGGCGATCTTCGACACCATGCCGCCCGATCCCATGCCCGAGGCGGAGCCGCCATCGGCCATGCCGCTGACCGCGTCGATGCGCTCGACCCGCTCGATATGGCGCGCATCCGGATTGGTGTGCGGGTTCGAGTCGTACAGCCCGTCCACGTCGGAGAGCAGCAGCACGCCGTTCGCGCCCGCCGCCTGTCCGACCCGTGCGGCGAGCCGGTCATTGTCGCCGAAGCGGATTTCTTCGGTGGCGACGCTGTCATTCTCGTTGATGACCGGCACCACGCCCAGACCCAGCAGCCGATTCAACGTCGCGGCGGCGTTCAGATAACGGCGGCGATCCTCCAGATCGTCGAGCGTCACCAGCATCTGCGCGGCGGTCAGGTTTTCCGCGTGCAACAATTCCGCCCAGGCCTGGCTCAGCGCGATCTGGCCGGTCGCGGCGGCGGCCTGCGCATCCTCCAGGCTCGCCCGGCCACCCTTGGGCAGGCCCAGCCGACGCGCGCCCAGTGCGATCGCGCCGGACGAGACGATCGCGATCTGCTGCCCCGCGCGTACCCGTGCGGCGATGTCGGCGACCAGCCCGGTCAGCCAGTGGCGACGGACCTCGCCCTCGGGCGTGACAAGGAGGGCCGAGCCGACCTTGACGATCAGGCGCTGGCAGGTGGTGGGGGGGAAGATCATTGTGGAGTGGAGTGCCACGATTGTCGGTCTCTGCGAGGCTCTTTTCCCTCCCCCGGCCCCTCCCGTTTACGGGAGGGGAGAAGAAAGCGCGAACAGCTCGCCAGGTATCGCTCCCCTCCCGCAGGCGGGAGGGGATGGGGGAGGGTCGGGTGTCTCACCGAGCCCGCCACCCGACGCATCAGCCCAGCGGCGACCACGTAATCTCGTCCTCGCCCTGATCGTTCTCCGGCACCGCATCCGCCCCCGGACCCATCTGCTCCAGCAGCTTGTCGAGCACCCAGTCGACGCCGATGCCCGCCGCGCCCGACAGCGGGATCACGTCCGCGCCGCTCGCCTCGGCCAGTTCGGCCGACAGCGCCTCGATCAGTTCGTCGTCGAGCGTGTCGATCTTGTTGAGCGCGATGATGTGCGGCTTGTCGATCAGGCCCGCGCCATAAGCCTCCAACTCGTCGCGCACGATGCGATAGCTTTCGGCCACGTCCGCGTCATTGGCGTCGACCAGATGGAGCAGCACGCGGCACCGCTCGATATGCCCCAGGAAGCGGTCGCCGATCCCGGCCCCGTCCGCGGCCCCCTCGATCAGGCCGGGAATGTCGGCGACCACGAACTCGCGCTCGCGATGCCGCACCACGCCCAGCTGCGGCCGGGTGGTGGTGAAGGCATAGGCGCCGACCTTGGCCTGCGCGTTGGTCACCGCGTTGATGAAGGTCGACTTGCCCGCATTGGGCAGGCCGACGAGCCCCGCATCGGCGAGCAGCTTCAGGCGCAGCCAGACCCACGCTTCTTCGCTGGGCCAGCCGGTGCCGTGCTGGCGCGGCGCGCGGTTGGTCGAGGTCTTGTAGGTCGCGTTGCCGCGTCCGCCGTCGCCGCCGCGCAGGAACACCTCGCGCTGGCCGACCTTGGTGAAGTCGAGCAGCACCTCTTCCTTGTCCTCGGACAGGACCTGGGTGCCGACCGGCACCTTGATGACCAGGTCCTCGCCACCGCCGCCAGTGCGGTTCGAACCCGAACCGCCATGCCCGCGCGGCGCCCGGAAATGCTGGGTGTAGCGGAAGTCGATCAGGGTGTTCAGGCCCGCCACCGCCTCGAAGACGATGTCGCCGCCCTTGCCGCCGTTGCCGCCGTCGGGACCGCCATATTCGATGAACTTTTCACGGCGGAAGGATACGGCACCGGGGCCGCCCGCGCCGGAACGGACGAAAATCTTGGCCTGATCGAGAAAATGCATGGCGCCGCCTTTACCGCTGACCGCGCCGACTGACCAGCCCGGCCGTTTATGACGGGGACGATCAGGCGACCAGCGTGGCCGCGCCGCATCGCACACCGTTGACCGTCACGTCCGCCTGGCCGACATGCAGGCCCAGCAACTCGGTCAGATCGCCGATCAGCGCATCGAGTATCGGGGCGACCGGCGTCAGCGCCGCCCCGACGATCCCGGTCAGCCCCGACAGGTCGAACCCCTCCAGCCGCAACGTCACCTGCTGGATCAGCGACGCGGCGATCCCGCGCAACGCCGAATTGGCGGTGACCGTCTTGGTCGTCCGCTGGCTGATGTCGTCCTGATCGAAACGGACCTGTTGCCATGCGCTGTCGCTCGCCAGATCGAGCTTGGCATAGCCCCAGACCCGCGCCAGCAGCAGCTGGAGCAGCACGGTCTGGCCGGTGATGGGCGAACGGCTCATATCGTCGAAGCGGCTCTGGTCGACCTGGGCGATGGCCAGCGTGCCGGGGGAGGGCAGGGCGTCGATCGTCACCGTCTGCACGGGGCCAGCGCAGGAGACGCTGTTCAACCGGGCCTGGGCCGCCGCGGTCTCGACGAAGATCGGCAGACGGATATTGGCGAGCAGGGGAACGCCGATCTCGGTGTCGATCAGGAACCGTTGCTGCGCGGTCCGCACGATGGTCGAGCCGTCCTGCGCCACCGCCAGCCATGGCGTGCTGGCCGGTCGCTCGCCGATCGCGACCAGGATCCTGGTCGACAGCAGCCCCTTGATCGAACCGCCCAGGTTCAACGCGACCTGTCGCTGCCCGTTGGCGACCGACAGCGATTCGCGCAGCATCGCATAGGCGTCGACCCCGATCAGATCGCGCGACGGCACCCTGGCCGTATTCCCCAGCGGCCCCAGATCGACCAGCCGGGTCAGCGGGACCTTCGATCCCGGTACGCGCAGCGCTATCCGCCGCAATATGCCCGCTGCATCCGGCTTGCCGGTCGCATCGGCCATGGCGCCCAGCAACTGCGGCAGCGTGACGTCGGCGGCCAGGATCGTGTCGAAACTGGCGCCGGTCAGGCCGATCTTCGTGCCCAGCCCCTGAATCATGGGCAGCAGGTCGACCTGTGCGCCCACCAGCGCCTGATAATCGCCGATCGACAGCGACAGGTCGCTGCCCGCCAGTCCATTGAGCAGCGCACCGGGCAATCCGCCCGACACGTTGACCAATCGGGTGCCGAGCGAAAAGGCGGCCATGTCGATCCGCCGCGCCACCGCCCGAGCGGAGACGGGCGCGGTATTGCGCCCGGTCAGCACCCGCCCGAAGAACAAGGGGACGGGGCGGCGGAGCGCGACACGTAACGCTCCGGCATCGGCGCCCGGCATGAATCGGTCCTGCGGCGCGATCGCGGCATCCGCGCGGTAGCGACCCGGCGTGATGGTGCTGGTCACGTCGTTCAGCCCATTGGCGGCGAGCAGACGGCGAATCGCTTCCTCGCGCCGATCGGGGCTGGACGAGGCCGCCGCCAAAGCGGCCTCGTCGGCGATGCCCTGCAAGCGGCGCTGCGACAGGGTCAGCATGCCGATATCGACCCCCAATGCGGAAAAGCCGATCAGGGCCATGGTCATGATCGCGGTCAGGATGCTCACCGCACCGCGCCGATCGCCCCACAGCCTGCGCATCACAGCCCGCCGATCATCGCGATACCCTTGGCGGTCATCGTGCGGCCCGGGGTAGGGACGAAGGGCAGGTTGAGCAGCGGATCGGACGTGGCGTCGTAGCGGATCGACACGGTCATTATATTGTCGACCTCGACCGCGTCCACTTGCCCCCGGCTGCTGCGCAGAATGCCGGTCGAATCGATCATCCGCTTCGCGGTGTCGACGGCGATGCCCTTGCGCTCGGTGGCGCTCATGCCCGCCAATGCGGCGCGGGCGGCGTCGTTGGCGGCCTGCTGGACCAGATGCGCGGTCAGGAAATACTCGCCGAAGCTGACGATCCCCATCAGCATCGTCAGCAGGATCGGCAGGACCAGCGCAAATTCGATCAGCGCGGCGCCCCGCCGGTCACGCGGGAGCGGGGTCGGAGCGAGACGTTGACGATTACGCGACACGGATCGACCGATGGAACAAGACACCGAAGGTTTCCCTTCCTGCGGTAGAATTGAAGTTCTGACCCAAGTAGAGTGTTGAATCCTTATCGGTCTATTACCATGCCGTATCAGGTATCAATTTCGACATTATGATGTGAATCAGTGACTAAAGTGGCTTGATAGCCATCGTCCTGTGATTTGGTCTTGACCGATTCGGGCATGACGGTGGCGTAACGAAATCGTTATACTGCGAATCGCCGCTTTCAACTTCAGTCGCCGGATCGGCCTGCAATTGGTTTGGATCAACGGTGTTGGAATGTCGGGGGGTGTCAAGGATCATCGCTCATTGGGCGCCTCGCACAAGCATGGCTGCCACCTCCGGGCGTCGATCCTCTGCCCGCAAGAAGGAAACTGGCGGAAGGGCGGCATGTCCTGGCGACGCCGCGGCTGGCGGCCAGCGACTTGGTCGTTCCGGCTTTGCCCGAATCCCTCCCTTGATGGGCAGGGATTCGGGCCTCGCGTCACTCAGGCCGCGAGCGGCATCGCGGGAGTTCGCTCGTCTTCCAGGTCCAGCGCATAATGGAGGCTGGGCGACAGCGTGTCGCGCCCGGCCGAGGCGCGGGCCATGCGGTGGCCGGTGGGGCGGAAGCCGAGCTTGGTCAGCACCCGGCCCGAGGCGGGATTGTCGGCGAAGTGCCACGCCCCGAGTCGCGCGATGGGCAGGGCGTGGCGTGCCATGGCGACGACCGCATGGCCTGCCTCGGTCGCATAGCCGCGACCCCAGGCCGCCGGTGTCAGCCAATAGCCGAGTTCATGGCCGGTATCGCCCGCGATGATCGCGATCCCGCCGATCAATTCGGGTGCGCCGCCGCGATCGAGCGCGGTGATCAGGAATTGCGGTTCGGTCGGGCCGCAGGGCCGGGCCAGCCACTGTTCGGCATCGCCGATGGTGTAGGGATGGGGGACGCGCGCCGCCATGCGGGCGACGGCTTCATGGCCGATGGCCTGGGTCAGGGCGGCGGCATCTTCCGGCCAGGCTGGCCGCAACAACAATCTTGGGGTCCGCGCGAACATCACTCGACAACTCCTCGTCGCGTCGGGCGCTTGCCACACGCCCATGACGGGACGGCGACATTGGCCCAAACGGTGGAGGGAGCATGAAAAAAGGGAGCCGGGGTGACCCGTCTCCCTTTTTTGCTGGTTCCTGCGCGGAACCCGGGTCACCCTGGTGGGCAACCCGGCGCGGTTGCCCGATTATTCGGCCGCTGCGGCCAGTTCGACCGAGCAGAATTTACGGCCAAGCTTGCCTTCGTGGAACGCGACGCGGCCATCGACGAGCGCGAACAGGGTATGGTCCTTGCCCATGCCCACGTTGCGACCCGGATAGAACTTCGTCCCGCGCTGACGCACGAGGATGTTGCCGGCGATGGCTTCCTGGCCACCGAACTTCTTCACGCCAAGGCGACGGCCGGCCGAATCACGACCGTTACGCGACGAACCGCCTGCTTTCTTATGTGCCATTGCGAACTACTCCTGGATTTCGTTGGGGTGGCGCGGCTGAAATTCAGGCGCCGACCGACACGATCTTCAGGATCGTGTGCTGCTGACGATGGCCGTTGCGACGACGATAGTTGTGGCGACGGCGCTTCTTGAAAACGATGACCTTGTCGGCCTTCGCCTGAGCGATGATCTCGGCGGCAACGGTGATGCCGTCGACGGCCTTCAGCTCCGAGCCTTCGCCCGCCAGCAGAACGTCACCCAGCGTCACCGACGCGCCGGCTTCGCCCTCGATCTTTTCGACGACGATCTTATCTCCGGCGGCGACGCGATACTGCTTGCCGCCCGTGCGCACGACTGCGAACATGGCTGTTATCACTTCCCAAATACATGGCTCCCGCGCGGGAATGCCCGTCGGGAAAGAACGGCCAGCTAGGCAAAGGTGGCCGGATTGTCAACCGGGGATTCTGTATTTCACCCGGTTTTGCCGTTCCGGTGAGGAGCAGGCCGGATTGACCGGATTGGTCCTATTCTGGCGATGTTGCACCGCAGCAACAATGGCATGACAAAATTGTGAAACGATTGAAATGGGAATTGCGGGCGTCGCTTCGGGTCATATTCTGATCATCGGGGGCGGCACGATGACCGCTCTGTATCAAAAAAGGGGAATTTGATGCGGATATCTCACGCCACGATCCTGCTTGCCTCCGTGTCGGGGCTTTGCCTGGCGATGCCCGCCACGGCCCAGGTTGCCGAACCGGTACCGGCCCAGCAGGAGGGGGCGGAGTCGCAGGACACGGTCGTCGTGACCGGCAGCCGCATTCCGGGCCGAACCCTCGCCGACAGCCCGGTGCCCGTCGACGTCATCGGCGGCGAGCAACTGACCAATGCGGGCTATACCGAGACGAACAAGCTGCTGAACCAGCTGGTGCCGTCGTTCAACTTCCCGCAGCCTTCGATCACCGACGGCACCGACTCGCTGCGCCCCGCGACGCTGCGCGGGCTGGCGCCGGACCAGACGCTGGTGCTGGTCAACGGCAAGCGACGGCATCAGGCGGCGCTGCTCAACCTGAACGGATCGGTCGGGCGCGGGTCGGGCGCGGTCGATCTGAACGAGATCATTCCCATCGCCATCGACCGGATCGAGATCCTGCGCGACGGCGCGTCCTCGCTCTATGGGTCCGATGCGATCGCGGGCGTCATCAACATCCAGCTCTCCAAGCGAAAGGGTGTGCGCGGCTCGATCACCTATGGCCAATATCGCACCAGCATGGACGGGGTGAAGGATGTGCTCGGCGTCCAGACCGATGCGGCGGGCAATCCGGTGATCGCGGTGTCGGGGGGCACCAACCGCGCCAACGACATATTGGGTCTCAACTATTCCGGCGACGACCGGGTGCGCCATGATGGCGATACGCTGACGCTCGCCTCGTCGATCGGCCTGCCGATGGGGCCGGACGGCTATTTCGTCTTTTCCAGCCAGTTCCGCGATCGCGATCCCACCCAGCGCGCCGCCGCCGACCCCCGCCGTCAATATTTTGCGGGCGATGCGCGGGAGCTGACCGCCAACCGCTTCAACCATGCCTATGGCGACGGCAAGACGCGCGACATGAACCTGTTCGTGAATGCGGGTACGGCGCTTGGCGGGCAGTTCGACCTCTATACCTTCGGCTCTTACGGCATTCGCGACGGACTGGGCGCGGGTTTCTTCCGGCGGCCCAACGACTCGCGCAACCGCGACTGGTCTGCCTCGACGACGACCTTCGTGCCTTATTATGCCAACGGCTTCCTGCCGTTCATCCGGTCCGAGATCGCCGACTATTCCGGCGCGGTCGGGGTGAAGGGGGAGATCGCCGATGGCTGGAACGCCGATCTGTCGGTCGTTTACGGCGCCAACTCGCTCGATTACTCGGTCGAGAACAGCTTCAACACCTCGCTGGGCGGGGCGGACAGTCCGCGCAATTTCTACGCGGGCGGCATCCGGTTCGGCCAGATCGTCGGCAATTTCGACCTCAGCCACCGCTTCGACGTGGGCTTCATGAATTCGCTGGGCTTTGCGGCGGGCGGCGAGGTCCGGCGTGAGAATTTCAGCATCAAGGCGGGCAATCCGGCCAGCTATGTCAACGGTCCGTTCGTGCCCAACGGCGCACCCGGCGGGGCGCAGGTCTTCCCCGGCTTCCGCCCGTCCAACGCGATCGACGTCGCGCGCAACAGCTTTGCGGGTTATGTCGAACTGGATGCGGAGGTGAACGACGCCCTGTCCGTCCAGGCGGCGGGCCGGTACGAGCATTATTCGGATTTCGGCGACACGGTGAACGGCAAGCTGGCCGGGCGATTGCAACTCTTCCCCGGAGTCGCGGTGCGCGGCTCGATCTCGACCGGTTTCCGCGCGCCCAGCCTGGCACAGCAATATTTCAGCACCTCGTCGACCAACAATGTCGCGGGCACGCTGCTGGAGATCCTGACCGTGCCGGTGTCGAGCCCGCTGGCGATCGCGCTGGGTTCCAAGCCGCTCCAGCCCGAAAAGGCGACCAATTTCGGCGGCGGCCTGACCTTCGATCCGATTCCCGGCTTCAACGTGACGGCGGACTATTACCAGATCCGCATTCGCGACCGCATCGTGCTCAGCGAGAATCTGCAAGGCGCCGCCGTCAACGCGCTGTTGCGGGCGCAGGGTTTTGCGGGCGTCAACTCGGCGCGCTTCTTCGTCAACGGCGTCGACACCAAGACGCAGGGCGTGGACGTGATCGCCACCTATCGCGTGCCCGATTTCGGTTATGGGCGGGTCAGCCTGACCGCCGGGTTCAACTATAACGAACAGGCGATCACCGGGCGTGCCTCGCTCCCCTCGTTGCCGGGCCTGCTCGTCTTCGGGCGCGCGGAAAGCTATCGCCTGACCAAGGGGCAGCCCAACAGCAAGATCAACCTGGGCGCCGATTATGAACTAGGCCGCGTATCGGCGACGATCCGCACCAATCGTTATGGCACCGTCTTCTCGGCGGGCACGGCGACCGATCTGGCGATCGCGCCGGGTGCGGGGGCGGGCGACTTCACCCTGGCTCCCAAATGGATCACCGATGCCGAGATTCGGGTGAAGCCGATCGAGGCGCTGGAACTGGCGATCGGCGCGGACAATCTGTTCGACATCTACCCGACCCGCTCGCCCGTCGGTGGGACGTTCGGCGTCAACAACTATTTCCTGCCCTATTCCAGCCTGTCGCCCTTCGGCTTCAACGGCCGGTTCCTCTATGCGCGAGCGTCGGTGAATTTCTGAGGTGCGCGCGGGCGGCCGGGGCACATGTCCCGGCCGCCTGTCATCAATGCCGGTGTTCGCGCTTCAGCAGATAGCGCCCATCGGCATAGCCGGTGAACAGGCCCGCAATGGCAGGATGCTCGATGGGTTCGTCGCTATCGTCGTGCAGCAGGTTCTGCTGGCTGACATAGGCGACATAGCTCGATTCGGCGTTCTCGGCGAGCAGGTGGTAGAAGGGCTGGTCCTTGGCCGGGCGAATCTGTTCGGGGATTGCGTCATACCATTCGTCGCTATTGGCGAAGACGGGGTCGACGTCGAAGATGACGCCGCGAATATCGAACATGCGATGCCGCACGACATCCCCGATCGCGAACCGTGCGGTTGCGATCATCGGAGCCTCCACGTCCAGGCGCGAGGTGAGGGGGAGGGTGTCGGTCAGGTCCATGCCCCATGATTTAATGTCTTTGTCGCGCCGCACAAGTTTAGGCGCTTGCAATGCGCAAAAAGCTGATCTAACAGCGCGCCTCCAATCGATCAGCCCCGGCGGTTTTCCACCGCCCGGATCGTCCTCGCGGAGAGGTGGCAGAGTGGTCGAATGCACCGCACTCGAAATGCGGCGTACCGGCAACGGTACCGAGGGTTCGAATCCCTCCCTCTCCGCCACTTACCTGACAAGCTGCTGATAAGCCTCAAAAGCCTTGAAAACGGGGCTTTCTGCGGCGATGCTTGCTACAAAATCTGCTACAAAAAGGGGAGAAATCCTTGAAGCGGGTGAAGGGGCATCGTTACCTGTATCGGCGCGGTGAGTATCTCGTCTTTCGGCGGGGCGTGCCCAAGCGTGCTCGTGCCGCCTTCGGGAAAACCGAGGTTCTGACGTCCTTGGGGACAGGCAGCATTTCCGAGGCTCGGCACTTGCTCGCCCGCGAACTGGAAAAGTTTGACCGCCTGCTGGCCGAGGTGACCGGCACCAGATCGCCAGCCGTCGTTCTCGATACCATCAAGCGAGAGCCGACAGCGGAAGAAGCCGAAGAAGGCGTGCGTCTGTGGTTCGCGGAGCGTGTCGGTCGTCTGGTCGATGAGGTGAATACGATCACCGATGAAGATCGGGCGGTCGACCTTATGCGGGATTATGATGCCCTATCGGGAGACGCCGCCGCCGGAATGAGGATTGGCAGTGAAAGCGCCATGATGACCGATTGGATCGTCGAGGCGCTGATAGAGCGTTTCGGTTGGCAGATCGCTCCTAGCACCCCGTTGCACCGTCGACTGACAAAACTTGTTGGTCGCGGGCAGATGGAGGCGGCGCGTCGCTTCGCGCAGGAGGCTAATGGCGATCCCGTCCGCGTGTTGGACGACACCTTTTCGCCTGAGCAATATCGGTTGGATGCGGAGCGCCAACGCGAACGAATGGCTCGGACGCCTGTATCTATGATGGGGCTGTTCGACGGCTATGCCAAAGAGCGTAAGCCCGCTGCGGCCACAATCAAGGCGTGGCGGCGTCAGCTATCGGCTTTCGTGGCGTTCGTCGGGCATGATGACGCGGCCAAGGTGACGCCGGAAGATGTCGTGGCATGGAAGGACCACCTCCTTCACAAAGCTGGCAAAGATGGTTCCGGGCTGAGCGCCAAGACTGTCGGGGAGACGTATCTCTCGGCGTTGAAAACCACGCTCCGTTGGGCTGTCGAGAACCGCAAGCTGCCTATCAATCCTGCCGAGACCACCCGCGTGCGTGGAGCGAAGAAGGTTCGCAAGCGTGGACCGGGTTTGACTGACGTGGAGGCCAACCTGATTTTGAAGGCGACGCTCACGCCGCCGCCGCCCCGGCTGTCCTCGGAGCGCGTACTGGCCCGGCGCTGGGTGCCTTGGATATGTGCCTACACCGGCGCTCGTGTGAACGAGATCACTCAGCTTCGCGCTGAGGACGTCGCCAAGGTTGATGGTATCTGGACGATCCACATCACGCCGGAGGCTGGATCAGTCAAAAATCATATTGCGCGGACCGTGGCCTTGCATCCCCATCTCGTTGAACAGGGTTTTCCAGCGGTTGCAGGCAAGGCCACGGGTTACCTCTTTTTCGACCCCTTGCGGCGTAGGGGAGGGTCGGACGAAAATCCGCAGTCTAAGAAGGTCGGCGAATTTCTGGCTGATTGGGTGCGAGAAATCGGTGTCGATGATCCCGATGTTCAGCCCAATCACGGATGGCGGCATCGGTTCAAAACAGTCAGTCGGAATGTGCGGATGGACCCGGAGATAAGGGATCGAATTCAGGGTCACGCGCCGAGGACCGAAGGGGAAGGATACGGAGACGTTTCGCCGGAGGCAACGTTACGTGAAGTGTCTCTCCTTCCAAAATACGAGATGCCGTTTGACGGATGCTGACGTGGGTAGTTCACCAAGCTGCGAGACTTGGCGGAGTTCTGCAGGTCGTCGTGTAAACTGTGCGGATTTTACTCCGTACAAGTCAGACGCTTAATTTAGGCTTTAAACCCCATTACCCTGCAACGGGTTGCATTGCCTAGTGACCAACTAGCCGACATGTACGCGAACATCATACCCCAATGAGCGGAGGGCCTTCGAAGTTCGGCCGTTTCGTGGCGGGAAGCGGTCGGGCATTGCCCATCCGACGAGTTCGCCATAGGCGGATACGCCCATGCAATCGAGCTTCCAAGATGGCTCGGAGATCGCGTCCCACAAGCGATCGGGGAGCAAATCAATTGGACCGCCGTATAGGATGTGCTGGATCACCTCAGTGACCGATGCGCCTGATGCGGTGCGGCTCGTCCAGATGTGCTTCGTGAGTGCATCTAGCTTTTCGGGGATCGAATATTGGGTTCCA
This sequence comes from Sphingomonas sp. Xoc002, assembly GCF_050408055.1. Lineage (NCBI taxonomy): Bacteria > Pseudomonadati > Pseudomonadota > Alphaproteobacteria > Sphingomonadales > Sphingomonadaceae > Sphingomonas > Sphingomonas sp. Xoc002. The sequence continues at coordinate 733,052 of NZ_CP191175.1, forward strand.
GTAGAGGGAAGGCCGACGGTACGGTTTGCGACGCGACGCGAATATTCACGCATCGCGTGGATGTGTCCCGCGACCTCTCGAAACTCCGAAAGCGTCATTCGAGCTAGGCTTTCGGGGCGAAGCGCGTCGCGCAGACGAGGTGCAGTCTCGTTGATCGCAATCGCCTCCTGTTCTAATTCGGCAGACGCCTTCCACCATTCTACCGCTTCGTTCAGACCTTTCGCGGGATTTAGGCGGAACTGCTCATAATAGCGTTCGAAGTCGGCTCGGCGGCCATCGAACGTACGCATGTAATAGTGCGCATGAAGAAATTGATCGGCTTGAGCGCCCGCCGCTGCTTCTGGATTAACCCACGCTGGCCTGTTCCCAATCTGGCTGACAGTAGCACCAATGTCTCGAAGCGTTTGAAGCGTCGAGCGCCATTCATTTAAGAACGCCTGCCGTTGTCGATCACTTGCCGCCTTGGGGGCTGTCCGAACTAGGCCCGACCACTGCTTGATACTCGGGTGCTGCCAGAAGGGGCTTGGATCAGACTTCGTCGCGGCCAGCTTCTTGGCTCGTGCGATCATCCAATCCCGAAGCTCCTCGGTCAACGGCGTAGCTTGTGCATCAAGCTGAGCGAACAGGTCAGAAATCTGGCGGTCTAATTCGTCGTCGATCTCTGCTTCTGGGAAGAAGCAGCCTGCCTCGACATTCTTATACCAAGCTTTCGACGTCAGGTTTGCCGATCCGATATATACCCCGAACCCGCGCCACCAAATCACCTTCGCATGATGATGCTGTACAAGTTTGCAGACGAAGTTCGGTGATCGCCGAGAAAGGAAACTGTTGAGAACGCCAACAGTGACGGCGACTTCGTCGTCCAGCCGCCCCCAGAAGCGAAGCGGCACGCCTTTGTCCCAGCACCAATCGAAAAGAAGCCCCGTGTCTGTCGCGTAAGCGACCGCCGCCCAGACAGCTTCGGTTTGTAGTTTGCCATCGACCGGTTGACTGGCCTGCTCGATGAAATTGCGAAGATAGGTGCCATTGATGCCGCCCAGAACGAGCTTCATTCTTCACCCACTTGCTGCGCTTCAGTCTTACGAATGCGCTCGTAGACCTCGCGCGCGATGTGGTCCTGAGCGGCACCTCGAAAGCTCCGGTCCTTCATCACACGGCCGAAGATCTCCTCATTTCCCTCCATGCGGTCGATGAACAAATCTTCGAGGAGGCGGCCAAAGAAGGCGGAAAAATTCGCGAAGTTGTTGGCTTGGGCAGCCTCGACCACTTTCTCATCGCGCTCAGCCGTGGCCCGCACCTGATCAAAGAAGAGCTGGTCGGCTTCGGTGAAATCAGTCCCGAACCGCTCATTCAGCTTCTCGACTAGCGAGGACAGGGCGACTTCGGTATCCTTCTCGCGAGCGGTGCCAACATCGGTCGGCCCCTTGAGCGGCAGTGCGTCGCCCTGCGTCAAATCAATGGTGCCGTCGTTCACCTGACTGAGCCGGAAGAATTTTAGCGCGACATCGTCGTCGAGCGTGAATTTCGATCCATCGCCCGGCCGGGGAAGTTTGGGCGATAGGTTGCGAAGGAAGGCATAGAGCCGCTCCAGCCCCTCATCAAAATAGGGCATAATCTGCGACAGGAAGGAATAGAGGTTGTTGAACGCGGTCATTTGTCCGCGAAACTCCTCCTGAGCGGCCTCTTCCAGCCTGTTGAAGCGGTCAACCGAGCGGTCGAGAACTGCGTTCATCGTCCGGTGATCCTGCCCTGTATGATCGCGCCGTCGCTTGAACCAGACCTCCGCAAATTTATCGACATCGGCGGGGGTGAACACAGCAGGTTGCAGCAATTTGTGATGCAGTTCATTCAGTCGTTGGGGGTCGGCATTTTCACCAACGGGCGTCGTCTCGTAATAGGGTTTGAACGCCTTATAGATGTCGGCCTCTTCGTTGTTGAAATCGAGAACGAACGTGCGTGTCTTGCCGGGTGCAGTGCGGTTGAGGCGGGACAGCGTCTGGACCGCCTGAACGCCAGCCAGCTTCTTCACCACATACATGGTCTGGAGCAGCGGCTGATCGAACCCGGTCTGATATTTCTCCGCGACGATGAGCACACGGTAATCCTCGCCCGCGAACCGCTCCGGCAATTCCCGTTCGGGCAAGCCGTCATTCATGCCCACTTCGGTGAAGGCGGAACCGGGATCGGCCGGGTCCTCTACCGTACCGGAAAAGGCGACCAGCGCGCGGATGCCCTGATAGCCATTGTCGCGGATATAGCGATCAAACGCCTGCTTGTAGCGGACGGCGGAGAGGCGCGATCCGGTGACGACCATCGCTTTCGCTCGGCCGCCCAGTTCGTGCATCACGCGCAGGCGGAAATGCTCGATGATGATCGCAACCACCTGCCCGATGTTGGTCGGGTGCAGTTCCAGATATTGGCCCAGTGCCTTCGCGGCCTTCTTCTTCGGGACGTCGCGGTCATTCTCGACCTGCTTCACCAGCCCGAAGAAGCGTTTATACGTGGTGTAGTTTTGGAGAACGTCGAGGATGAAGCCCTCTTCGATCGCCTGTCGCATCGTATATTCGTGGAAGGGCGCGGAGCCGGACGGTCCCGGTTCGTCGAACACCATTTTGGTCTTGAATTTGGGCGTCGCGGTGAAGGCGAAGAAGCTCAGGTTCGGCTGGCGGGCACGTTGCAGCATCTGCTGGCGGATCGCGGCCTTGGCCCCTTCCGAAAGATCGTCGTCCTCCTCGTCGCCCGCCTGAGCCGCAATGGCGTCGGCAATGCCGTCCTTGTTCAGAATGCCCTTGAGCGCCGCGACCGTGTCGCCGGATTGCGAGCTATGCGCCTCGTCCACGATCACGGCGAAGCGGCGATCGCGGGTGTCGATCGCCACGCCTTCGCCCTTGGCCTCCAGCGTCTTGATCGCCTGTGAGATGAAGGGGAATTTTTGGATGGTCGAGATGATGATCGGCGTGCCGTTCGACAGCGCCTTGGCGAGCTGCTGCGTGTTTTCGTCGATCTTCTCGACCACGCCGGTCTTATGCTCGAACTGATAGATGGTGTTCTGCAACTGCTGATCGAGGACGCGGCGATCGGTGATGACCACCACCGAATGAAACACCTTCTCATCCTTGGCGTCGTGAAGGGTTGCCAGCCGGTGGGCCAGCCACGCGATGCTGTTCGATTTGCCCGACCCGGCCGAATGCTGGATCAGATAATTGTGTCCCGATCCATGCGCCGCCGCATGGCCGACAAGGCTCCGCACCGCGTCGAGTTGATGATAGCGCGGGAAGATCATCACTTCCTTGCGGATCGTGCGGAAGCCGGTGGACGTCTCCACCGTTCGTTCGCTGACATCCAGGTGCATGAAACGCTGGAGAATATCGAGCAGGCTGTTGGCGCGGAGCGCCTCATCCCACAGATAATGGGTTTTCCAATTGCCATCGACCGGCGGATTGCCCGCGCCGTGATTGTGTCCACGATTGAAGGGCAGGAAATAGGTTTCCTCCCCCTTCAACTGCGTCGCCATCCACACCTCGTCGGGATCGACCGCGAAATGCACCAGCGCGCGTTCCTTGAAGCGGAACAGCAGATCGCGTCCGTCCCGATCCCGGATATATTGGGTGCAGGCATCTTCGGCGCGCTGGCCGGTCTGCGGATTCTTCAGTTCCGCCGTGACGACGGGCAGTCCGTTGACCGCCAGCACCACGTCGATCACGCATTCGCGAGCGCGCCCGTCCGGTTGTTTAAGAACGTCGGATTTGAACCGGACCTGCCGGGTGATCGTCAGCCGGTTGGCGGCGTAGCGCGCGGCGCTCTCGGGGTTCAGCCCGGAATTGGGCCGGAAATAGGCAAGGCGCAGCGTCTTGCCATAGCATTTGAATCCGTGGCGTAGCACGCCCAGGCTACCCTTGCTCGCCAGTTCCTTGGTCAGGCTGTCGATGACCGTGGCGGCGGTGCGATCCTTGAGCATCGCCTCTAGCTGTTCCCACCGCGCGGGCTGGCTGGCGCGGATGAAGCCGATCACATCGTCAGGGAATAGAGCGGTCGCCGAGTCATAGGCTTTGGGATCGCCCTTGGCGTAGCCGCCGCTCGTGATGAGGCCATATTCGATGGCATGTTCGAAGTCATTTTCGGTGTGGCCTGTCATCGCTCAAATCTCCGTGACAGAGCTGTTGTGAAGATTGGCGAGCAAGCGGCCGTTCACTTCGTCAAAATGATAATAGCGGATCGACGGATCGGCATTTAATTGGCCATTCGCATCGAGATAATTGCCGGGGTTTTCATTCGTTCCGAACACGAATTTGCGCACGCGGATCGTCCGGCTGTCGCCTGTGTAATGGTCGATCGTGCGCTTGAGGCTGCGGCACCAGTTCACGCCCGCGCGGAGCTGCGGAACGATATTTTCGGCGCTAATGCTCTTGCTTTTGAACTCGATACAGTCAGCGAAGAAGGAGCGCCCATGCGTGCGGAATATCACGAAATCGCAGCGTTTTGACCACGCCTTGCCGTTGTCGTCGAGGAAATGGAACAGTGGTGGCTTGGATTTCTTGCGCTGTAGCTCAACCTGATCGTGGTCGAGTTTGAACGCCATTCCTAAATCGGACAGCCCGAGGACGATCTTACGGGTTCGGGCACGCGCTTCCCCCGTCGGAAAATACTTTTCTTTGAGAATGACTTCCCCGCCTTCGCCGTCGTGAACGACGTACCGATTGTTCACATAGGCTTTGAGGTGCCGGAAATATGTGGATGCGTCGAGGGTCATCGCAACCCCTCGATTTGGCCGGTGACGGCGGCGGTGATGAGCGCGGAGCGATATTCGGCTAGCTTCTCAACGCTCTCAGCGCATTTTTCTAGCACTGGATCGATCGCCAACAGGTCCTCAATCACGGCTTCTTCGATTGAAGCCTGCTCCTTGAGAGGCGGCACCCACACAGGAAGCGACATAAGCGCGTCTTTGGTCAGCTTCGGCTGAGCTGAGCCAGATATGTGCGGGTCTAGGGGGTAAAGCGCCAGAAGGGCTGCGCAGAACCAGATCGAGAGGCTTGTGGGTCGCAGAATATGGGCGTGATTGTTCACCCAATATTGTCCGTCTGCGGAGAACGCTAACGGGGTAGAGCGCGAAAGCAAGTTCGCGCCGTCCTCTGCAACCAAGACGGTCGGGAAATCGAAAATATACTCATCGACATAGTCGATGATGCCTGACGCTCCGTAGTAGGGGTAAAGCCGCTCAATCCCTTTGCGAAGTTCGGCAGCGATGGGAACGCGCATCCGGTTCAGGTTCTCCACCGCGAAACGGAGTGAGCGAACCTCCCAGTGCGCAGGGATTTGACCGAGCCAGTCGATGCCGCTGTCTTTCAAAGGTGCGGCGGGATTGACGCCCTTGGTGACAGCTTGGGTGATGATCGCCTGCCGCTTTTCGGCGAGGCGTTCCAGCAGCACCTGTTTCTTCGCGATCAGCCCGTCGATCTGTGCGGTTTTTTCATCGAGAAAGGCGGCGATGCGCTTCTGGGTTGCGAGTTTCGGGGTGGGAACCGCGAAGTCGGCATATTTCTCTGCGCTGACATTTTGGATGGTCGAGCGAATGGCGATGCTCTCTACCCACGCCCAATAGTCGGATGTGTTGAGCGCCCAAAAAACATACTTCGGATCAAAGCTCTCGCACAGTCGTGCACGGATCAAATAGCCAGCATGGCAGACCGTTCCCCACCCCGGGCGATAAATGAAAGACCGTCCGATCGACCCGCTGCGTGCGAGCAGCAGATCGCCATCTTCCAGCAGATAAGGTTCGGCTTCTTCGGGGGGCAGCGAACGGAACGTCTCATCTTTCAACCGGCCATCATCGGTAATGTCTGTTATTCGTACGAAGCGAGGCCACTCCGGGTTGTCGAATTGCGCAGCGGCATTGGCGCCGTATTTCAATGGCGATGAGCATGTGAACCGCAACCGCGTGGTCGGAAAGATCACGCCACCAGTCCTTTAAGTAGGCTAGCAATCTCGCCTTCCAGCGCCGTAATGTCTGCCTCAATCTTACTCAGTGGGCGCGGCGGCTTGTAGACATAGAAATGCCGGTTGATCGGGATTTCGTAGCCGATCTTGGTTTTGGCATAGTCCACCCAAGCATCGGGGACGTGGGGCAGCACTTCGGCAACGATATAGGCATCAATGGCGGGTTTCATCGCCGCAACCAGATCGTCATTGGGCATGTCCGGCCCGAAGTTCATCGGCAGGGGCAGCGCGGTTCCTGGGGGCAGCGGGATATTCTCGGTATCGCGCAATTCGCTGTCCGGCTCCGGCCGACCCTTGCTGTCGCGGCAGATTTCCGCCGTGGGGTCGCGCTCGCCCAGGGCCGCGAAGATCGCCTTCTTGATCGGTGTGGGCAGCTTGAGTTTCTCGCGCTTCGCGGCGGCCTCCAGCGCCGCCTCGAAGCGGTCCCGGTCCTTGTATAGTCCGTTGCCCGCGAGCGTGCGGAGCATCTCCCGGATGGCCTCTTGCAGGGCGCGGCCGTCGGCTTCTTCCGCTTCGACGGCTTTGGCGTCCTTACGCTTCTTCGACACGGCCAGATTGACGAAGGTCGATTGCTCGTTCAGCCGCGCGATCCGCTCGGCCGTCGCCTCGAAATTCAGGCGCAGGGGGCGTTCGACCGTGACTTTCAGGAAGCCAAATTCGCGGTTTTCAAAGATGCGGCTGACGGCGCGCTCTTCCCACGTCCCGGCCTTCTCATCGGTGCAGACCCGCGCTTTCTCGCCATCCTGAAAATTGTCGTAAATCTTGGTGAGCTGGTCGATGTGACCGCCCGGCTCATCCGACAGCTCGTTGCGCTTGTTGTTGAGGCTCTTCGTCATTTTGCGGAAGAAGCGTGTGCCGTCGATGAGCTGGACCTTGCCGCGCCGTTCCGGCGGCTTCCGGTTCGTGACAAGCCAGATGTAGGTGAAGATGCCCGTGTTGTAGAAAAGCTGATCGGGTAGCGCTATGATGGCATCGAGCTGGTCATTTTCGATGATCCAGCGCCGGATATTGGACGGGCCGGACCCGGCATCGCCACTGAACAGCGGTGATCCGTTGAAGATGATCGCGATCTTCGACCCTTCGCCGCCTTTGGTCGGGCTGGGGTGCATCTTCGACATCATATGTTGCAGGAACAGCAGCGAGCCATCGTTGATCGCGGGCAGGCCGGCGCCGAAGCGGCCTCCGAAGCCAAGCTCTTCCGCCTCCTTGGCGACGACCTTTTGCTGGTCCTTCCACTCCACGCCGAAGGGCGGGTTGGCGAGCATGTAGTGGAACTTCTTTTCCGGAAATCCGTCGCGCGTCTTGCCGTCGCCGAGCGTGTCGCCGAGGACGACGTTGTCGGTATCCTCGTCCTTGATGAGCATGTCCGAGCAACAGATCGCCCAGCTTTCGTCGTTATATTCCTGCCCGTACAGGCCAAGATTGGCCTTGTCGTTGCCCGCGCGGATGGTTTCTTCCGACACGGACAACATGCCGCCGGTGCCGCAGGCCGGATCGTAAATCTCGCGATAGACGCCCGGTTTGTAGACATCCTCCTCGCCGGTGTAGACGAGGTGGGTCATCAGCCGGATGACCTCGCGCGGGGTGAAGTGGTCCCCGGCTTCCTCATTCGCTTGCTCGTTGAAGCGCATCACGAGATGCTCGAACAGATAGCCCATCTGGAGATTGTCGATACCCGCATCGGGATGCAGATCGACATCGGCCATCGCTTTCACGATGTTGAATAGCCGGTTGCTGGCGTCGAGTTTCTCGATCTGCTCGCTGAATTTGAAGCGATCAAAGATGGCACGGGCCGTGTCCGAGAAGCCGTTGATATAGGCGACGAGATTGGGAGCGATGTTCTCGCTGTCGTCCAGAAGCTTGGCGAACGTGTACGGGCTAGTATTGTAAAGCGGCTGGCGACGACGCTTCGGATCGACGATCTTGCTTAGCAGTTTCGGGATGGCCCGTTCGGGCGTCCCGGCTGCGATCAACCGGGCATGTTCGGCGACCACCGCATCCTTGGTCGGCTCCAGCACGCAATCGAACCGGCGCAGCACGACCATCGGAAGCATGACCAATCGGTATTGCGGGGGGCGATACGGGCCACGCAGCCGGTTTGCGATTTCCCAAATTTTTCCAGCGACGAGCTTGTGGCGTTCAGTAAGCAAATTTCATCCCCATAGTGGGGGAAGGTTCTGCCATTCGAGTAGTGCGGTGTCACGAGTTGATGGTCGAATTTCTCATATACCCTTGCCCCAGTGAGACGAGCGCGTGCGGTCCCGCGATGCCTCACATGAGTACCTGTCATCCCATTGAGAAGCTTTCTCGTCGGTTCTAGGCCCCAGTGCGACGCACTCAGTGACGCGGCAACTCTCGTTCCTATTTCGTTCTGGACCTCGTCTACCACTCGGCTAGGCTGCCGGGGGAGGATGGGTACAGCACGATGCAGATTGGATATTGCCGCACCAGCACTGCCGAGCAGGTCGCAGGTTTCGAGGCGCAGGAACAGAAGCTCGTTGCAACGGGTTGCACGCGACTGTTCCGCGAGCAGGTGTCGTCCGTGGCTGCCCGGGGTGAGTTGGATGCTGCCCTCGACTTTGTCCGGGAGGGAGACACGCTCGTCGTTACCCGGCTGGATCGGCTTGCACGGTCAACAACAGACCTCCTCGGCATCGTCGCAACATTGGAGCGCAAAGGCGTATCTCTGCGCGTTCTCGATTTTGGCGGGTCCGAGGTCGACACCAAGTCGCCTACAGGGCGGATGCTGCTGACGATGTTCGCTGCTGTAGCGGAGTTCGAGCGCACCACCATGCTAGAACGACAGCGCGCGGGTATCGCGAAGGCAAAAGCGGAAGGACGTTACCTTGGGCGTGTGCCTACTGCCCGCGCCAAGCTGGTTCAGATGCGCGAGCTACGAGCCGCCGGGCTGGGCGCTTCGGAGATCGCTGCCAAGCTGAATGTCGGCCGCGCCTCGGTGTACAGATTGCTTTCGGAGGATGCCGCTTGATGGAAGTCGCCAGTCACCTGTTTGCCGATCTGAGCGCGTCGCTGGAAGACCCTCACACTACCGATCTCCGGGGCCGTCAGCAGATGCGTCACCAGAGGGCTGCACTGTGAGTGCTAATCGGACGCGAAGCCGATGCAATACGCCGACGAGCGACGACGATGCAGACAAGCTGTGACCGATGATACACCGCTGCCGGTTACGGCAACTCCGGCGGATGTCGCGCTTGAACTACGAGTAAACGAGGTGCTCGCAGCCGGAGGACGCTTGCCGCGATGGGGCTGGCCACTTCCACGGCCCTATAACGGAGCCACCGGTCAGGAGCGGATCGCGGGATGGCGATTAGCCCGTGTCGCAGAGTTACAGGGGTGGCTTATACGGTCGACATCGTGCTCGATCTGCGGACGCCGTGAGCGGCTGCACTTGCACACCGAAAATTATTTTCGGCCCATGTGCGTCCGCTCGGTTTGCCAGCAGTGCCATTTTTGCCTGCATCGCCGCTTTCGGCACCCTGCACGCTGGTTGCAACTGTTGCACGACGCTGCCCCTGCGGCTCGATGGGCGCGAGAGATAAGCCTGGACGAGTTGTCGCGCTCCGAAGCCTTGCGGCTCGCAAGGGACCAATAGATACGAAGCTGGTCAGCCCGAAGCTACTCGTCATTGGGGTTAGGGGCCAAATCTGCGTAGCTAATGCGCAATAGGGCGGGGGGTATGAGTGAGCGAGTTCTACGATGATGAGCTGTCGCCGTGGGAGGAAGTTGGTGAGGCGATCTCACCAGACCAGTCGATGTCGGTGTTGGACCAACTCCAGTTCTACCAGCACATGACCCGAAAGGTATTCCCGTACCTCGATCCTTACGAGACGGCCGTCTTGATCCAGATTGTAGACCGCATCACTGGCTGGAAAAAGCGTGAGGCAAAGTTCAGCGCAGACGCTCTGCTCGTAGGTGATCGGATGTATGGCGGCATCGCTCGGACGATGGACCGCAGTCGCATGATGAAGGCGTTACGTTCGCTGGAAACCCGAGGACTGATACGGCGTCGATCACAGCCAAACTCCCGTATTCGCGTATACTGGGTAAACCCGTCTCCAGATGTTGGGGCGCTTGAAGCTTCCGCGCCGGAACTGCGGAAGTCTGCTGCACGAGCAGGCTCGCGGCGAAGGAGGATGATCTCCAATGGAGACCAACCAGTCTCAGCAGTGGATGGGTTGGTCTCTACAGGAGACGTCAAGGGCTCCGATAGCGACACTGGAGAACCGTATCCTGACAACTGTATCAGAGACTATAATCATGAGAATACTACGCACCCAGAGCCTTCGGCTCCGGGCGCGCGGTCTCCTCTTGATACTTCAACAGATACCCAACGATCGCTACGCCGCCCGGACGTTAATCCGAGGCCGCGCCGCCGAACGGGCGCGCTCTGATGCCCCTTCCGCAGAAATACGGGGCACCGTAATCATTCCAATAGCGTCGAAGGAGGGACGCCCAGCGCCGCCGCGATGCGTTCGACAACCTTCAACGTCGGATTGTGCCCGCCGACTTCGACCTCGGACATGTAAGAACGTGCAACCCCCGCAAGGTCCGCGAACGTCTCTTGAGAGAGCCCGGCCTCTCGACGCAATCGCCTTACATTCGCGCCAAATCGCCGACACAGGTCCATCGACATGCATCAGCCGCATCCTCCGGTGTTCGCGCCACCCGCTATGACCGACATTTTGCTTGAGCGCGAACGGCTGGCGGCTAGTGTCTCCCGGAACAAACGGGGGATGTACGATGAATGGTTCCAAGTCGCGCTCGCGCCAGCAAGCTCGCGAGGCGGGCAAGCAACAGCGTGCCGTGCAGATCGCCGCGATGAGCGGGCGGGAGAAGAACGTCTGGACGATAATCGGGATCGTTCTGGTTGCACTCGCCGTATTCGGACTGGTTCGCGCGTGTAGCTCCTTGCACGATGGAGGCAGCGCGGGCGCAGCCAAGACTACGCCCACGTCCAGTGCGAGCCGGCTCTGCTCCGAGGGCGAGAAGGTTGTGCAGAAGGACTTCGCCGTGGCCAAGGAGGGTGCGCTCCGCGACGCCCCGAAAGGAACGGCTTCCACCGTGCAGATGAACGTAGGCACAGAGAAGGTCGACGCGCCTCTGGAGGCTGGAAGCACCGTACGGCAGCTCTGTCGTGCGGGTGACTGGTCGAAAGTCCACGTCCTTACCGCGCCCAAGGAGTTCCAGCCGCTGGAGGGCTGGGTGCCCACATCCTCGCTTCGCAAGGTCGGCGTAACGGCGCAGGGGAGGCGCATCTACGAAGCGGCGGACTTTGACTGGCCTGCCGGTAGCAAGCCCTTCCGTGGCGCTCTGCTGGCCGTCATGAACCGCATCATGCAGGATAATCCGGCTTGTGAGGCGCTGGACACCGACAACCTCGTTGCGAACAAGCGAGGGAAGCAGACCGTCTACTCGGTTCCGTGCTGGAGCGAGGGCGACCTACAGTCCTTCGATTTTACCGCCGCCGACGCTACCAACCGACGCAGCTTCGCCCCTGTCAGCCCGATGGGGAAGCTTGATGCTATCGCGGCCTGCAAGCAGGGCGTGCTGTCGCGGGCGGCACATCCATCTTCGGTGAAGTTCCCGACCTTCGACTATGACTTCCGCGAGGGGGAGAATGGCAGGACGCAGGTGCTGATGTCCGCCAAGGCAAGCAACAGCCTCAACCTCCAGCTCGACTACGACGTGCAGTGCGACTTCAACGGCAGTGAATTGGACAATCTCGTCATGTCGGAGGCACGTCCGAGATAGTGAAGTCCGTAAGGATTAGACGGGCTGATCGGCTGCGAGTTCGCTTAGATCGGCTCGTCTGGCCTGGTGAGGATCGTAGGGGATAAGGTTGGCAACTCGGCCCTTTTGCGCCTGTCAGCTGTCAAGCTGGCGGTGTGAGGATCGTAGATAGTACAGAAGGCAAGCGGTCATGCGGGGTGCTCGACGGAGCATATCTCGGTGCGGTGAGTTGCTACAAAAAGCCCTACAATCCACCTACCAAGCCATAGAGCAATATACTGAAATCAAACGATATTTAGGAAAATGTTGAGTGTCCCTCCCTCTCCGCCACGGACTGACGCTCGCCCCGAGAGAAGGGGCAAGGCCTCCCCATCGCCATCGACGCCCCGGACAGGGTTCGGCTTCGTCCTGTGTCGCATATGGGCGACCCCTTATCGTGCTGAAGGCCAGGGATGTTCCGGAACGCGCATACCGCGTCGCGCATTGGCTCTCTTACAGGAGAGCGACCATGGCCGACCCGATCAAGCCGACGACCGAGACCCGCGACCCCAATCTGTCGACCGAGCATCAGCGCGATGGCGATGCCCGCCGTCCCAGCGATACGCTCGACCGCGGCCAGCCCAGCACCGAGGGGCAAGATGCGCCGAAGCGAAAATCCTCGCTGACCTGATTTTCCGGAAGGGGGCAAAGGGACGCCCCGTTCATTCCGTAGTGACACAGTGCCTGAACGGGGCGCCGAGGACGTGCGGAAGCTCGACCTCGCACGCCCAGTAACGTGCTTTGGTTACAAAAGCTGCGCCTTCCTTTGCGCCATGCAAAATAAAGCCGCCGGGAAGGACCATGGTGTCCGGTCCAATGGCTGCCGATGTCACGAAAGTGACTCATTTGTGTCACGGAAGTTTCTCTCAAACTGCATCTTGGCGTCATGAGACGCGCCTAACGCCCGGGCCGGGATCGACAGGGGGACTTGTCTTGAGTCGGTCATCGGGCGGCGTTCGCCCGGCTTAGCAACGATAAGATCGGGAGTTTTTCGGCGATGGGCAGCTTCAAGCGCTTCGGCCTCATTCTCATGACCAGCTCGGCCTGTGCGGCCCTTTCCGCATGCGGCGGTGCCGACAGCGTGGCCTCGCCCGGTGCGGGCAGCGTCGTGATCGTGCAGCCCCAGCCGACGCCGACCCCGTCGCCCACGGCCTCGCCGACCGCCAACATCACCGCCGCGCAGTTCGCTGCCGCCAGCACCGTCAACGGCATTTCGATCACCGCCGATGAGCAGCTGGCGATCGTCAACGCGGGCACGAACAACAACGTCAAGGGCACCGGCGGTGCGCTGAACGGCATCTATCCGACGAGCAGCACCTCGCTGGTGACCGCGACCGACCCGTCGACGCTGAACAGCTTCTTCACCTCGACCAACTATGTCGGCGCGCTGAACGGTCCGTCGGACACCGCCTTCCAGGGCTGGACCTGCAACTCGACCTCGGCCGAGTTCGGCGGCTCGGGCGCACGCTGCACCGCGGTGCCTTCGATCGGCACCTATGCCGCGGCGACCTCGGTCTGCCCGACCGGCACCACCGATGACGGCACCAACAGCTCGTCCTCGCCGACGCTGCGTTACTGCCGCCTGCCGCAGAACATCACCGCCGACCTGACGCTGCCGAAGATCGCCGGTGTCGTGTACCGCCTGCGCGGCCAGACCGAAGTCGGCACCGATCTGGGTTCGACCGGCGGCACCGGCGTCACGCTGACCATCGCGCCGGGCGTGGTGGTCGCGGCGGACTCGTCGGAGGCGACCAACGACCTGCTGCTCGTCAATCGCGGCTCGAAGATCTCGGCGGTCGGCACGCGCGATGCGCCGATCATCTTCACCTCGCAGCAGAATCTGGCGAACAACGGCGTGTCCGATGCGAGCCAGGGTCAGTGGGGCGGCATCATCCTGCTCGGCCGCGCGCCGACCGCGGTCTGCGCCACCGGCACCGGCCCGAACAACGCATCGGGTTCGTCGACCACCTGCCAGCTGGCGATCGAGGGCGTGACCGGCCGCTTCTATGGCGGTGCCAATCAGGCCGACTCGTCGGGCCAGATGTCCTATGTCCAGATCCGCTATTCGGGCATCGCCATCTCGGACGGCAACGAGCTGCAGGGCCTGACCCTGGGCGGCACCGGTTCGGGCACGGTCCTGGATCATATCCAGAGCCACAACTCGGCCGATGACGGCATCGAGATCTTCGGCGGCACGTCGAACCTGAAGTACATCGCGATCACCGGCGCGGACGATGACGGCTTCGACATCGACAATGGCTATCGCGGCTTCATGCAGTTCATGATCGCGGCGCAGCGGACCATCGGCGCCACCGCCGACAGCTTCTCGACCGAGATCGACTCGAACAATGCCGAGGACCTGCTGCCGCGCACCTTCGGCCGTTACGCCAACTTCACCTTCGTCCAGACCGCCCTCGCGCCTGCCGCGATCCGTCTGCGCGGCGGTGCCGACATGACCTTCATCAACGGCATCGTGAAGGCGCCGTCGAACGTCGCCTGCATCAACCTGATCGCGGGTGAGGGTTCGGGTTCGGGCCGCACCACGATCCGCGCCGCCGACTCCTCGCTGCAGGATGTCGGGCCGCCGGTCTTCACCTCGGTCTATTTCAGCTGCAACGGCCGCTAAGGCCCCGCTGACCATGCGTCCGGCACCGTTCGGACGCTCTCGGCAGGCCGGGGTGGCGATCATCGCCGCCCCGGCTTTCCTCCATGAAAATCTGATACGGGATGACCCGGCCATGCAGCGACGCCTCGCTTATGCCTCCCTCCTTCTGCTGACCTCGCAACTCGTCGCGCCCGCGCTCCTGGCGCAGACGGCGGGCGGGGCGACGCCAGCTCCGGCGCAGACCAGCACCACCGCGACCAGCCCGGACGGGCAGGCGACCCCGCAGAGCCAGACGCCCACCGGCCAGGACGGTCAGGCGGCGGAAGAGCCGGTCGAAATCTCCGCCCCCGGCATGGACTCCACGGCGGGTAACGAGATCGTCGTGGTCGGCCGCAACATCCCCAACACCATCCGCGCCACGCCGCAGATCGTCTCGGTCCTGTCGGCCGCCGACATCGCACGCACGGGTGAGGGCGACATTGCGGGCGCGCTGACCCGCGTGACCGGCCTGTCGGTCGTGGGCGGCGGCTTCGTCTATGTCCGGGGTCTGGGCGACCGTTACTCCTCGTCGCTGCTCAACGGCTCGCCCTTGCCCAGCCCCGAGCCGCTGCGCCGCTCGGTCCCGCTGGACATCTTCCCGACCACCATCGTCGGCTCGGCGCTGGTCCAGAAGACCTATTCGGTGAACTATCCGGGCGAGTTCGGCGGCGGCGTCATCAACCTGACGACCAAGGCGATCCCGGCCAAGAACTTCATCTCGGGCGGCTTCACCGTCGCGGCCGACGACGTGACGACCAGCGAGCTGGGTTATACCTATGCGGGCGGCGATGCCGACTGGCTGGGCTTCGACGACGGCACGCGCGGCGTGCCGCAGTTCGTGCGCGACGTGCAGGTGGGCAAGGGCTCGGGCATCGTTCCCGCCGCGCAGGTGGCGGGCCTGTCCAACGCCTCGACCACCTTGCTCCAGCGCAACAATCAGCTGCCCGCCAATCTGTCGGGTGAGCTGTCGGCGGGCTCGGTGTTCGATATCGGCAGCGACCGGCTGGGCGTGATCTCGTCGCTCTCGCTCTCCAACACCTTCCGCACCCGCTCGGCGATCCAGCAGGACTCGGTGTCGGCGGACGGCACGATCCGCAACGATTTCCGCACGCTGCTGACCGACAACCGCATCGTCGCCAATGCGCTGGTCGGCCTGGGTTACGAGTTCGGCGACAACACGGTGCGCTGGACCAACGTCTATATCCACGACACGCTGAAGCAGGCGCGCGGCTCGGCGGCCGAGGTCTACAACAATGCCAGCGGCCTGCGCTTCCAGCAGAACACCAACTGGTTCGAGCGCCAGCTGATCGAAAGCCAGCTGGTCGGCGAATTCAAGCTGACCGACGCGCTGAAGTTCGATGCGCGCGGCGCCTTCGCCAATTCGAAGCGCAACGCGCCCTATGAGCGCCAGTTCGACTATCTGTGTTCGGCGCGGACCAGCAACGGCCTGCCCATCAGCTATGACGGCGGCAACGGCGCGAGCGGGTTCCAGTGCAACGGCGCCTATCAGGTGACGCAGCGCTTCACCCCCTTCGCCTCGATCATCTTCTCGGAACTGAACGAGAATCTATATACCGGCCAGGCGGACCTTTCCTACAAGATCGACGGCGATCGTCCGATCACGCTGAGCACCGGCTATTTCTACCAGGGCACGGACCGCTATTCGAGCCGTATCCAGTTCAACTACCAGACCAGCGACGGGGCGGGCACCGCGCCGGGCTTCCCGTACAACCTGTACCGCCCCGACTATCTGCTGAGCCCGGACGTCATCAACAATGCCTGTCCGTTGCGCGGGCAGGGGGCGTGTACGCTCCAGCTGCAATTCTCGACCCAGGCCGGTGCCTATGCCTACGACGCCAAGCTGAACGTCCATGCCGGTTACGTCCAGGCCGAGGCGGAGGTCGCCAATGGCCTGCGCGCCGTGGCGGGTGTCCGCTACGAAACGGCGGTCGAGACGGTGACGCCGGTGCAGAGCGCGACGACGCGGTTGAAGAATGATTACTTCCTCCCCGCCGGCACGCTGACCTGGAACTTCGCCGCCGACATGCAGCTGCGCGCGAGCGGTGCGAAGACGATCTCGCGTCCGCAGTTCCGCGAATTGGCGCCGCAGCAGTTCCGCGACCCGGACTCGGACCGCCTGTTCTTCGGTAACCCGAACCTGCGCGACAGCGAGTTGTGGAACCTCGAAGCACGCTATGAATGGTTCTACGCGCGCGACCAGCGCTTCACGCTGGCGGGCTTCTACAAGCGGATCAAGAACCCGATCGAGCAGGTCGGCTTCTACACCGGCGCGGACGACCGGTTGCAGACGGGCTTCACCTATCTGCCCTCGGCAACGCTCTATGGCGCGGAAGTCGAGTTGCAGAAGTACGTTCCGCTGGCCGGGATCGGCGGCGACTTCTTCGCCACGCGCCGCCTCGTCGCCATCGCGAACTACACCTACACCAAGTCGCAGATCAATGCGGACGCCTCCTGCGTGCCCAACCCGGCGGCGGCGCAAGGCTCGCCGGGTCTGGCGGGCTGCGCCTCGGGCTTCGGCCCGGCGCGGCTGCTGTTCCGCGACGGCGCGTCGCTGACCGGCCAGTCGGACCATCTGGTCAACCTGCAGCTGGGCATGGAGGACACCGCGGCCCTGTCGCAGATCACGTTGCTGTTCAACTATGCCAGCAACCGCGTGACCAATCGCGGTCCGTCGAACCTGTCGGGCAACGGTTTCCAGCCCGACATCGTCGAAGTGCCGGGCATCCGCCTCGACCTCGTGGCGCGCCAGGGCTTCGAGCTGATGGGCGGCAAGTTCGAACTGAAGGCCGAGGCCCGCAACCTGACCCGCACGCGGTACAACGAGCGGCAGGACTTCGGGAATGGCCGGTTCGTCTATCTGAACCGGTATAATCTGGGCCGCATATTCTCGCTGGGGATCAGCACGACCTTCTGATCCTTTTGCGGGATGGCGTGAGGGGCCGTCGTCCGGAGCGATCCGGGTGGCGGCCTTTTCGTTTGGAAGGGGGTGTTGCGTGCACTTCGACTTCACTCAGTGCGAAAGGGTGTTGGGGGCAGGGGGGTATCACCCCCGCCACGGCAACTCCCGATACCATTTGGTGATGACGTATTTCACCCCTGCCCGCACCTTCATCGCCTGATGCAGGGTGGCGGCATTGGTCGAGCCGTCCGCGCGCCGGTTGCTCCAGGCGACCATCTTGCCGGGTTCGGGCTGGATCATCTTGTCCACCACCTTGAACCGCGTCGCGCCGCCCGCATCCGGCGTGTTCAGGTACAGCATCACCGTCCAGGTCCGGTTGCCCGACAGCGCGCAATAGCGGTGATAGTCCAGGCCTTTGGGCTCGAAATAATCGGTATGCTGCTTGAATTCCTGGCCAACGGCATAGCGCTGCCCCTGGATCGGCTCGCCATATTCGCCCGACAGGCCGGTCAGCATCGCGATGCGGCGTTCGGTGTCGATCACCGCCGGATCGTCGGCGGGCAGATCGCCCGTCTCGCTGGTGCGATAGGCATGGTCGCCATTGGCATCGGCGATGGTCGAGGGGCGGCGTACCGCGTCGATTCGCGCGATCAGCGCCGCGCACAGTTCGGGCGGCAGCACGTCGCGCTTCATGAACAGGGTCAGCTTGGGACTGGGCAGCCGCTGGACGCCCGGCGTCGCGGCCAGCCGCGCGATGATCGGGGTCGGATCCAGGCCATTGCCCAGCCTGGGCACGTCATCGGTCAAGGCTTGCATCCGGCTCTCCCATCCTGTCCCTCATGTGAAACCGATATGACCAACATGTTTCAGGGCTTTGACGCCGTGCTGTAACATGTCATGCCTAGAGCCCGAAAATGCGTACGGGGTGGGTTTCATGCGGTTGAGGCTCGACGCGCGCGGACGTCGCTGGTTGCGACGCCTGCCGGTCGTGAATGTCTATTCGGTGGCCGAACTGGCGCTGATGGCGGTTCTCGCCGTTCAGGGCGCGCGGCTGCTATGGGTGATCGTCACCCCCGTCTCGCCGCTGGGCGAGTGGCGGCCGCTGGCCCCCGCCATTGCGGGGTCCCCTGCCGCCATCCTCGAAGGCTTCGACCCGTTCTTCCGCTTGCAGGGGCAGCAGGCCGCGCCCGCCGCCGTCACCACGCTGCAACTGACGCTGTTCGGCACCCGGCTGGACGAGGCATCGGGGCGCGGCTCGGCGATCCTGGCCGGGCCCGACGGGGTGCAGCGCTCGGTGTCGGTCGGCGAGGAAATCCAGCCCGGCGTCACGCTGAAGGCGGTTGCCTTCGACCATATCACCATCGATCGCGGCGGCGCGACCGAGGACCTGTATCTCGACCAGTCCGACGCGCCGCCCGCCGCCGCCGCCGCCGGAGCACCCACTCCGGCCGTGCCGTCCGTGCAAGCGCCCGGATCGGTGCCCCCGGCGGGTGGCGTGGCGATCGCGCAGTTGCGCAGCGACATCGGCTTCATCCCCCGGCTCGACGGCGGGCGCGTCTCGGGCCTGGTCGTCCGGCCGCAGGGCTCGGGCGCCGCGTTCCGCGCGGCGGGCCTGCGCGAGGGCGATATCGTCACCGCGATCGGCGGGCGTCCGGTGACGGGGCCGGGCGACCTTGACCGTCTGGCGGCGGATTTCGCACAGGGCGGTTCTCTTTCCATCACGGTCGAGCGGGGCGATCAGACGCTGCCGCTCTCCCTTCAGATTGCGGCACCACGGCCATGAAGAAGCTTGTCCTCGGTTCGGTTCTGGCGCTGGCCTTGGCGGCGGGCGTTCACGCCCAGACCACGCTCAACGTCCGCGACGCCGATATCCGCGCCTTTATCGCCGATGCCGCCAAGGTGACGGGGCGGACCTTCATCATCGACAGCCGCGTCAACGGCAAGGTGACGGTCGTGACCGACCGGCCGCTGTCCCGGTCCGAATATTTCGAGATATTCCTGTCGACCCTGCGCTCCAACGGGCTGGTCGCGGTGCCGACCTCGGGCGGCGCGTTCCGGGTGCAGCCGGTGGATAACGCCGCGTCGCAGCCGAGCCGGATCGGGTCGGCGGGCGCGAACCGCAATGCCTACGTTACCGAGATCATCCGCCTGCGCGCGATCGACGCCAACAGCGCGCTGGAGACGGTGCGCCCGCTGGTCAGCGCGCAAGGGTCGGTGACGGCGAACCGCGCGGGCAACAGCCTGGTCGTGGTCGACTTCGCCGACAATATCCGCCGTATCCGCGAGGTCGTGCGCCGGATCGACGCCGACAACGCCTCGACCCGCGTGATCGCGCTGCGCAATGCGGGCGCGCGCGAGATCGCGACGGCGCTCCAGACTCTGGCGGGCGGCGGTGGCGGCGGGCAGGGCGGTGCGCCTGCGCAAGGGGCGACCGGCGTGTCGGTGGTCGCCATCGACAGTTCCAATTCGATCGCGCTGCGCGGCGATCCGTCGAGCGTGGCGCGCTTCGCCCAGATCGCCATCGATCTGGACAACAAGGCGAAGAGCGGCACCGAGATCCGCGTCGTCTTCCTCGAAAACGCGGATGCCGAGCAGCTTCTGCCCGTGCTCCAGCAACTGGTCGGCCAGCAACCCGACCCGGTGCAGGAAACCACCCTGTCGCGCGGCAGCTTCACCCAGACCAACAGCCAGTCCGGTTCGGCGGCGGGCACCTCGATCGCGCAGCGTATCCAGCCGGTGGCCCAGCCCCAGGCGGCGAGCGCGCCGGGCGCGGGCGGCCAGAACGGCCAGCAACCCGCGATCAGCACCCAAGGCGGCCGCACGGCGGCGGTCGTGACCCGCTTCACCGGCGCGAACGCCATCGTGATCGCCGGGCCCGCCGACATCCAGCGCCAGATCGGCGAGGTCATCCGCCAGCTCGACGTGCGCCGCGAACAGGTGCTGATCGAGGCGATCGTCGCCGAAGTCTCCGACCAGACCGCGCGGCGGCTGGGTGCGCAGTTCCTGCTCGGCAGCCTGTCGGGGGGCGCGTTCGCCGCCTCGACCTATGGCAATACCGCACCCAACATCCTCCAGATCGCGGGCGCGGTGGGCGCGCAGACGCTGGGCGGCACCCGCACCATCGTGACCGCACCCGATGGCACACGTACCGAAACCAATGTGCCCAATGCCGCCTATAACCAGCTGACCCAATCGGCGGTGCAGTCGATCCTGAGCACCACCGGCGGCTTTGCGGGCTGGGGCGGACAGATCGGCGACACGGTGTTCGGCGCGATCATCAACGCGGTGAAGAGCGACACGACCTCCAACCTGCTCCAGGTCCCGCACATCATCACGCTGGACAATCAGCAGGCGCACAGCCTGGTCGGACAGGAAATCCCGGTCACGACCGGCCAGGCGCTGTCGAACAATTTCGACAATGCCTTCCGCACGGTCCAGCGCCAGAATGTCGGCATCCAGCTGGACGTGAAGCCGCAGGTCAATGCGGGCGGTTCGCTGAAGCTTTATGTCCGCCTGGAGGTCAGCTCGATCGCCGGACCGGTGTCGAGCAACAATAGCGAGCTGATCCTCAACAAGCGCGCGTTCGAGAATGTCTTCACGCCCGATGACGGCCAGATCACCGTCATCGGCGGCCTGCTCGACGATAACGAGCGCCGCACGATCGAGAAGATCCCGCTGCTCGGCGATATCCCCGGCCTGGGTGCACTGTTCCGGTCCAAGGCGCGCAGCCGGTCCAAGACCAATCTGATGGTCTTCATCCGCCCGACCATATTGCGCACGCCCGAGGACAGCCGCCGCGTCACCGAGCAGCGTTACGGCTATCTCCGCCAGCTTCAGGGCTATGCCCAGCCCGGCGTCGAACCCTCGATCGACGAACTGGTCCGCGATTACATGAACGCGGCGCCGCCGATCCCGCACGCACCGATGCCCGGCAATATCGAGGACCCGCGCATCGCCGTCCCCGTCGCCAAGTCGGTCGAACCGATCAAGCGCCGTGACTGACGACGCGCAACCCCTCCCAACGGGCGACACCGTCCCCCTGCCGCTGGGCACGCCCCTCCCGCAGGCGGGAGGGGATGGGGGAGGCCACCCCGCTCTCCCGCTCCCGACACCCGACGAAGCGCTGGAGCTGGTCGCCCCGCTGACCATTCCTTACGCCTTCGCACGCAAGTTCGGCACGGTCGTCCACACCGCCGACCCGCTGACCATCGCGTTGCGCGAAGGCGCGGACCCGCGCGCGCTGATCGAGTTGCGCCGTCATATCGGCCGCCCCTTCGCCATCGCGCGCGTGGAAGGCCCCGCCTTCGACCGGCTGTTGTCTGACGCCTATGCGATGGACGGACAGGCGACGGCGATCGCGGCGGTCGGCATGGGCGACGAGCTGGACATGCTGGCCGACGGCATTCCGACCGCCGAGGATCTGCTCGACACCGCCGACGACGCGCCCGCCATCCGCCTCATCAACGGCATCATCGCCGACGCCGCGCGCAACGGCGTGTCGGACATCCATATCGAGCCCTACGAGACGGGCCTCGTCGTCCGCATGCGCATCGACGGCGTGCTGCGTGAGACGCTGCGCATGCCGCCGCACGTCGCGCCGGTGGTGGTCAGCCGTATCAAGGTCATGGCCCGGCTCGACATCGCCGAGCGGCGGGTGCCGCAGGACGGGCGCATGGCGTTGACCCTGGGCGGCAAGCTGCTCGACGTGCGCGTGTCGACGCTGCCCAGTCGCGCGGGGGAACGCGTGGTGCTGCGTATCCTCGACAAGGAGAATGCGGGCATCGACCTCGACGCGCTGGGCATGAACCCGGCGATGTATGCGCTGCTGCGCGAGGCGTTGAGCGAGCCCAACGGCATCATCCTCGTCACCGGGCCGACCGGCTCGGGCAAGACGACCAGCCTCTATGCGGCGCTGCGCCTGCTGAACGATGGCAGCCGCAATATCCTGACCGTCGAGGACCCGGTCGAATATGCGGTCGAGGGCGTGGGGCAGACCCAGGTCAACGCCAAGGTCGGGCTGACCTTCGCGGCGGGCCTGCGCGCGATCCTGCGCCAGGATCCGGACGTGGTGATGGTCGGCGAAATTCGCGACCGCGAAACCGCCGAGATTGCCGTGCAGGCCTCGCTGACCGGCCACCTCGTTCTGTCGACCGTCCACACCAACGACGCGGTCGGGGCGATCACCCGGATGCGCGACATGAAGGTCGAGCCGTTCCTGCTCGCCTCCACCTTGCGCGCCGTGATCGCGCAGCGGCTGGTGCGGCGGCTGTGCCCGGCGTGCAGGCGCCCGGTCGAGGCGAAGGAAACCGTCGCGCCGCTGCTCGGCATCGATGCCCATGCCACCGTGTACGAGGCGGTCGGTTGTCCGCAATGCAACGGCAGCGGTTACAAGGGCCGGACCGGCGTCTATGAAGCGGTGCGCGTCGACGACACCATCCGGCGGTTGATCAACGAAGGCGGCGACGAACAGGCGATCGCCGCCCACGCCTTTGCCAGGCAACAGCCGCTGGCGGCGGTAGCGCGGACGCTGGTGCTGGACGGCGTGACCACAGCCGAGGAAGCCATCCGCGTATCCCGCCGCGACTCCGACGCGGGGTGAGGGGGATGGTCGTATTCCCATCTTCAGCCGCCACCCCGGCGAAGGCCGGGGTCCAGTTGCCATGCCGTTTGTGGTTGGGAACGGACGGCGGCTCAAAGCTCCTGGGTTCACGCGGAGACGCGGAGACGCGGAGAGATAATGAGTTCGCGCAGAGGCGCAGAGGACGCAGAGACGTCGTACCCGCCGCGCCAGCGGCCCTCTTGCCTCTGCCGGTTATAGATGCAGTGCGCTGCCGCGCACGAGACACCTCTGCGCCCTCCGCGCCTCTGCGCGAACATCCCTTTTGTCTTCGCGTCTCCGCGTCTCCGCGTGAAATGGAATGGCGATCCCACATGCCTCGAAGCCACTGGGCCCCCGCCTTCGCGGGGGAACAGGGGTGTGGGAAGGCGCACTGACATGGCCGGGTTCGATTATGTCGCCATCGACACCAAGGGCGCGGAGAAGCGGGGCTTCATTCCAGCCGAAACCAGCGACGCCGCCCGGGCCGCGCTGGAGAAACAGCGGCTGTACGTCGTATCGGTCAAGCCGGGCAGCGGCGACACGGCCGAGCGGCGTCCGCTCTTCGGGCTGAAGCTCGGCCGCGCGCGCATGTCGGTCAAGCAACTGACGCTGTTCACCCGCCAGCTCGCCACGCTAAACCGCGTCTCGCCGCTGGAGGAGTCCTTGCGCACCATCACCCGCCAGACCGAACAGGAGCGGGTGCGTGCGATCGTCGCAACGGTGCACCAGGGCGTCACCGAAGGCCGTCGCCTGGCCGACGCGATGGCGCGCGAGCCGAAGAGTTTCCCGCCGCTCTACCGCGCGATGGTCGCGGCGGGGGAGAGTTCGGGCACGCTGCCGACCATCCTCGAACGCCTCGCCGCGCTGCTGGAGCGGCAGGCGGAGATTCGCGGCAAGCTGATCACCGCGCTCGCCTATCCGACGATCCTCGCGGTGGTCGCTCTGGGCGTCGTCACCGCTCTTATGATGTTCGTCGTGCCGCAGGTGGTCGAGCAGTTCGATACGGTCGGGCAGGAGCTGCCTTTCCTGACGCGCATGGTCATCACCGTGTCGGACCTGCTGGTCGGCTGGTGGTGGCTGATGGCGGGGATCGTCGTTATCGCGGGGGTCGGTTTCTGGCGTGCGCTGAAGGTGCCGTCGATCCGGCTGTCCTTCGATACCTGGCTGCTGAAGCTGCCGCTGCTGGGCCGGTTGCTGCGCGACCTGCACGCGGCGCGGATGGCGCGGACGCTGGGGACGATGGTGGCGAGCCGGTTGCCGTTGCTCGAAGGGCTGACCCTGACGGCGGGGACCATTCACAACCGCCGGTTGCGCGTCGCGTCCGACGCCATCGTCGATTCGATCCGGGGCGGCGGCAGCCTGTCGGCCGCGATGCGGCGGGCGGGCGTGTTCCCGCCCTTGCTCACCTATCTGGCCGCCAGCGGCGAGGCGGCGGGGCGGCTGGACGAGATGCTGGAGCGCGCCGCCGATTATCTGGAGCGCGAGTTCGACCGCTTCACCGCCACCGCCCTGTCGCTGCTGGAGCCCGCGATCATCGTCGTGATGGGCGGCGTGGTCGCGACGATCGTGCTATCCATCCTGCTGCCCATTCTCCAGCTCAACACGCTGGCGGGTCAATGAGACGAGAGGACATGTTGATGCGTACCCCCACCCAAAGGCGGCTTCGCCGCAAGCGCCCGGCCAATGGCTTCACGCTCGTGGAACTCATGGTCGTCATCGTCATCATCGGCCTGCTGGCGACGATCGTGGCCCTGAACGTGCTCCCCTCGGGCGACACGGCCAAGATCCAGAAAGCCAAGGCCGATATCTCGAACATCGAGACCGGGCTGGAGATGTACAAGCTCCAGAACCTGACCTTCCCGACCACGGCGCAGGGGTTGCCCGCGCTGGTGTCGATGCCCGCCGGGCTTGCCGACCCGTCGCGCTATCAGAAGGGCGGGTATCTGAAGAAGCTGCCCGACGATCCCTGGGGCCGCCCCTATCTCTATGCCTCGCCCGGCCAGCATGGCGAGGCGGATGTCTGGACGTACGGCGCCGACGGTAAGGAAGGCGGCGAAGGGGTCAATGCGGATATCGGCAACTGGGATAAGTGAGTTTTCGCGCCCGCCTGGATGCCGGCCTTGGCGGGCGAATGGGTGCAGGGTCCGCCCGTGCGCTTCGGCTTCGCTCAGCGCGAACGGATGTCGTGCGTTCGGTCCGGACCAAAGCGCCGTTCAGCCTGAGCGGAGTCGAAGGCCGCGCTGAGACACCGCCGCACGGGCTGAACGGTTTCACCCTGGTCGAGCTGATGATCGTCATTGCCGTGATCGGCCTGGCCTCGGCGGTGGCGGTGCTGTCGCTGCCCGACCGACGGGGCCGCGTGACCGACGAGGCGCTGAAATTCGCCGCCCGTGTCCGCGCCGCGCATGACGTGGCGGTGGTCGAGGCGTCGCCGGTCAGCATCTGGGTCACGCGCGGCGGTTATGGTTTCGACCGGCGGGCGGACGGCGCGTGGAGCCCGATGACCGCCAAACCCCTGCGCGTCGCGCAATGGGAGGACGGCACCCAAGCCGGGATTCCCGATGCCAGCGGCCGGGTGCGGATCACCTTCGACGTGACGGGCTTGGCGGACCGCCCGGTCGAGCTGCGGCTGACGCGGGACCGGGCGAGCAGCATCGTGCGGATCGGCGCGGACGGTACGGTGCGCGTCGATGGGTGAGTCACCCCAAATTCCTCCCCTGCAAGGGGAGGGGGACCATGCGCAGCATGGCGGAGGGGTGTCCCGCTACCGAGAGCGCGACACCCCTCCGTCGGGCCTTCGGCCTGCCACCTCCCCTTGCAGCGGAGGAAAAGAAGGTGGCTTCACGCTGATCGAGATCATGGTCGCACTGGCGGTCTTCAGCCTGGCGGCGATGGCGCTGGTGCGGCTGGAGAGCGCGACGATCCGCGGGGCGTCGATTCTGGACGAGACCGTCGTGGCGCAGATGGTCGCCCGCAATGTCGCCATCGCCGCCGTCACCGATCCCCAGGCTCCGGCGCTGGGTCGGACGACCGGCGCGGAGGTCAATGGCGGGCGCAGCTGGAAATGGACCCGGATCGTCAGCGGCACGGGCGACGCGCGGGTCGTGCGGATCGATGTGGCGGTGGCGAATGCGGGTGGCCGGATCACCGGGCGGATGACGATGGTCCGCCCGCCCATGGTCGCGCCGCCGATTGGGGTGACGGGGTCGTGACGGGCTCGTCTGCCCCTTCGTGCCCCCGCGCAGGCGGGGGCCCAGTTCCTTCCGTTGTCATTGGCGCCGTCAAACGCGGCTCCTCATCACGGGCCGGGCAAGAACCGGACCCCCGCCTGCGCCGGGGAACAGGGCAGAACGGCTTCACCCTGGTCGAGGTGATGGTCGCGCTGCTCATCTTCTCGATGCTGGCGGCCGCCGCCGTCGCGATCCTGTCGCTCAGCGTCCGGGCACAGGGGGTGACGGGGCAGAAGCTCGACGCGATGGCGGCGGTCAGTCGGACGACCGCGATCCTGTCCGCCGATCTGGCGCAGGCGGTCGACCGGCCGACGCGGGACGAGGGCGGCGTGCTGACCCCCGCCATGGTCGCGGGGCCGGATGCGATGCGGCTGGTGCGTGGCGGCTGGAGCAATCTGGACAATGCGGCGCGGCCTTCGGTGCAGAAGGTCGCCTATCGCCTGAACGGTGACGTGCTGGAGCGGGTGGCCTGGCCGCTGCTCGACGGCGCCGCTCCGATGGAGCCCGCCGCGCTGATGGACCATGTCCGCGAATTGCACCTGCGTTATCGCTTCAACGGCGCGTGGCTCGACCAGTGGCAGGGGCAGCCCGGCGTCGCCCTGCCGCAGGCGGCCGAGGTCACGATCGTGCGCGACGACGGCATGATCTATCGCCAGCTGTTCCTGGTCGGCACCGGCTATGTCGGCGTCCCGAACCTGCCGAATCCTGCGCCGACGCCCAGCCCTGCACCCACTCCCAATGGCTAGACCCATGCCGCCCGCGGGCGAGCGCGGGGCCGCGCTGCTGACCGTCCTGATTCTGGTCGCCGTCATCGCGGTGCTCGCCGCGACCGCGCTGGAAAAGCTGCGCCTGTCGACGCGGCTCGGCGGCAATGCGGTGGCGATCGAACAGGCGCGCGGTTTCGCCTATGCGGCCGAGGCGCTGGCGATCATCCGCATCGGCGATCTGCTGGAGCGCGCCCAGGGCAAGGTGTCGCTGCTCGGCGGGTGGAGCGACCGGCCCTTCGCGCTGCCGCTGGGCGACGTGGCGGGCGGGGGCAGTGCCGTCGCGCGGGTGACGGACGGGGGCAATTGCTTCAACCTGAACGGCCTGGCGCAGGACCTGCCCGGCCAGCCCGGCACGCTGATCGGCAATGCGGTCGAGGTCGCGCATTTCGCCAAGCTGATGCGGCTGCTGAACGTGCCCGGCCAGGTCGCGCAACAGGTCGCCACCGCCGCGTCCGACTGGATCGACAGCGACCAGAACCCGCAAGGGGGTGGCGCGGAGGACCCTGTCTATCTGGCGCGTGACCCCTCCTATCGGACCGGCGGCGCGATGATGACGGATGTCAGCGAGCTGCGCATGGTCAGCGGCGTCACGCCCGAACTCTATGCCCAGCTTCGCCCCTGGCTCTGCACCCTGCCCGAGGCGAAGCCGACGACGGTCAACATCAACACGCTGGCCCCCGAACAGGCGCCTTTGGTCGCCATGGCGCAGGCCGATACGATTTCGCCCGGCGCCATCGCCCAGGCCCTTTTGCGCCGCCCGCCGCAAGGCTATGCCGACGCCAGTGCTTTCTGGGCGCAGATACCGGGGGCGAGCGGAGGCGGTGGCGTGGCGGTGACGACGCGCTGGTTCAACTTGCGGATCGATGTCGGTCTGGGCAGCGTGACGGTGCAGGAACGCGCGCTGGTCGATGCCACGCGACAGCCGCCGCGTCTGGTGGCCCGGATTTGGGGGGAAGAGTGATGAGTGCGACCAACCTCCTGTTCCTGCCGCCGGGCGAGGGCGGCGACTATCGCTGGATGCGGATCGAGGACGAACGGGTCGCCGCCGCCGGAGAGGGCCTGCCGCAGGGGGATGGCGACGTCATCGCGGTCGCACCCGCCGATGCGGTGTCGCTGCACTGGGCCGAGATTCCCGCCCGCTCGACCGCGCAGGCGGCCGCCGCCGCCCGGCTGCTGGCGGCCGAGGTGAGTGCCGCGCCGATGGACGAACTGCACGTCGCGGTCGGCGAGGACGAGGCTGGCAGCCGCCCCATCGGCATCGTCAATCGCGGCGCAATGGCGGGCTGGCTGGCGCGGTTGGGCGCGGCGGGGGTCGATCCGATCGCGGTCGTAGCCGCACCGCTACTGCTGCCGCGCCCCGAAGAGGGCTATGTGCGTGGGCATTTGGCCGGGCAGGGCGTGGTGCGCGGGCGGGCCTCGGGCTTTGCCGACGAGCCCGGCTTTACCGAGATCGTCACGGGCGACGCGCCGCTCGACGATCTGAACGATGCGGCGGTCGCGGCCGCGCTGGGGGCGGTGGCCGCCGCGCCCGCGCTCGACCTGCGGCAGGGGCCGTTCGCGCGGCGGCGGGGTTTTTCGATCGACTGGCGGCTGGTCAAGCGACTGGCATGGCTGGGCGTCGCCATCGTCGTGGCCACGCTGGCGATCGATTTCGTGCGCTGGACCAAGTACAGCTTCGCCGCCGACGCGACCGAGGCGAAGATCGAGCAGGTCGCCCGCACCGCCCTGCCGCGTGGCGAGACGTTGGTCGATGCCGACCGCCAGCTGACCGAGCGATTGTCGGCGGTGCGCGGGCCGGGCCAGGGGTTCAGCCGGACCGCGGCGGCGGTGTTCGCCGCCGTCCGCGCGGTACCAGGCAGCGAGCTGACCGCGCTCGATTTCCAGCCCAATGGCGACGTCCGGCTGGGCGTCGCGGTCGATCGCGAGGCGCTGGCCACCGATCTGAAACGCGCGATCGAGACGGAGGGCTTCACCGTCCAGCCCAGCACCTTCGTCGCGGCCAATGGTCGGATCACGGGAGAATTCACGGTGCGCGCACGATGAAGGCGCTGAAACTCTGGTTCGATGGCCGCTCCCTTCGCGAGAAGCGGCTGCTGCTGGTCATGGGCGCATTGCTGGTCGTGACGCTCCTCTGGGGCGGGATATTGCGGCCGCTGGACGACGGACTGTCGAGCGCGCGCGAGCGTCATGCCGATGCGGTGATCCGGCTGGGCGAGGCGCAAGCCGTCGCCGCCGAGTTGAACCAGCGCCGCCGCCGTCCGCCCGCACTTTCGGGCACGCTGGCCGACACGGTGCGGCTGTCGGCGGAACAGGCGGGCTTCAGCCTCTCGGCGCTGACCGAGGACGGCCCCGGCCGGGTGCGGGCGCAGATCGCCTCGGCCAGACCCGCCGCGCTGACGCCGTGGCTGGCGCGGCTGGAGCGGGGCGGCGTGCTGGTCGAGCAGGCGACGCTGACCGACAATGGCGACCGGACGGTGGGCGTCGCGCTTCTCTTGCGGACATGGGTGTCCTGATGCGGTTGCGGATGACTACGCGGCCTTCGGTGCTGTTCGCCGCCATGCTGGTCGTGGCGCTGATCGTATTCCTGCCGATGCGGCTGGCACTGGGCGGGACGGGGCTTACCGATCAGGGACTGAGCGCGCGGCGGGTCGGCGGCACGATCTGGGGCGGCAGCATGTTCGAAGCGCGGTTCGGCGACGTGGCGCTGGGCGACCTGCGCGTGTCGCTGTCGCCGCTGGCGCTGCTGCTGGGCCGAGCCAGGCTGGCGTTCGAGGGAGCCGGGGCGGATGGTCGCCCGATCGCCGGGTCCGCGACGATCAGCCGCCATGCGATGGGCATCGACGGCGTGACCGCCAGCCTGCCCGCCGCCACGCTCTTTGCCCCGCTGCCGGTCACGACGCTGGCGCTGGAGGATGTGACGGTCCGCTTCCGCGACGGCGTGTGCGAGGAAGCGTCCGGCCGCGTCCGCGCGACCGTGGTGGGTGAGGCGGGCGGCCTGCCGCTGCCGCCGATGATGATGGGCACCGCACGGTGCGAGGCGGGCGCGCTG
Organism: Sphingomonas sp. Xoc002; assembly: GCF_050408055.1. Taxonomy (NCBI): domain Bacteria; kingdom Pseudomonadati; phylum Pseudomonadota; class Alphaproteobacteria; order Sphingomonadales; family Sphingomonadaceae; genus Sphingomonas; species Sphingomonas sp. Xoc002. The sequence goes on from NZ_CP191175.1 coordinate 763,045, forward strand.
CTCTTGCCGATGACGGGGCAGGGGGGCACCGAGGGCGTCAACCTGCGCATCCGGCCCGATGGCCGCTACACCGCCGACCTGGTCCTGACGCCCAGCGATCCGGCGGCGGCGGCACGGCTGGAGCAGTTGGGTTTCGTCGCCGGTACAGGCGGCGGATACCGACTTTCCGCAGAAGGACGATTTTGACCGCTTGACGAAAGCGGGTGATCCCGTTTAGGGGCGCAAGCCTTCGCGGCGACCGTAGTTCAATTGGTTAGAGCGCCGGCTTGTGATGCCGGAAGTTGCGGGTTCAAGTCCCGTCGGTCGCCCCATTCTTCTCCGGCCATATCCTGGCCACGGCACCGGCCCCTTTCGCGCCCGTGTCCCCCCTCAATCCTCACCGATAGGGTGGCCGGGTCGAAAGTCTCGGTCCGGTTCCGCTTTTGTCGGACCGAAGGACGAGCATGACGAACTGGGGCTTTCCCGATTTCGACGCGCATGAAGGCGTGCACCTGTTCACCGATCCCGCTTCGGGTCTGCAGGCGGTCATCGCCGTGCACTCGACGCATCTCGGCCCGGCGGCGGGCGGGGCGCGCTTCTGGAACTATGGCACGCCCGCGCTCGCCATCACCGACGCGCTGCGCCTGTCGCGCGGCATGAGCTACAAGAACGCGATGGCGGGGCTGGCGCTGGGCGGCGGCAAGGGCGTGGTCCTGGCGGCCAAGCCGGGCGACGTCATCACCACCGCACAGCTGGAAGCGTTCGGCCGCGCGGTCGAATCGCTCGGCGGTCGTTACGTGACGGCCGAGGACGTCGGCATGTCCGAGGAGCGGATGAAGGTCATCGCGACCCAGACCCGCTATGTCTCCGGCCTGCCGGTGGCGAGCGGCGCGGCGGGTGGCGATCCTGGCCCGTACACCGCGCACGGCGTCTATCTGGGCGTGAAGGCCGCTGCCAGCCGCGGTCTGGGTGCGACCGACATGAAGGGCGTGCGCGTCGCGATCCAGGGCGTCGGCTCGGTCGGCGGCGGTCTGGCCAAGCTGCTGGCGAAGGACGGCGCGATCCTGACCATCGCCGACGTCAACCAGGCCCGTGCCGAACAGATGGCGGCGGAACTGGGTGCCAGCGTCGCCCCGGCGGACGAGATCCTGTTCGCCGATGTCGATCTGGTCAGCCCCAACGCACTGGGCGCGGTGCTGAATGCCGACTCGATCCAGCGGCTGAAGGCCAAGGTGGTCGCAGGCGGCGCCAACAACCAGCTGGCGACCCGCGAGGACGGCGCGCGCGTGGCGGAGGCGGGCATCCTCTATGCCCCCGATTACGTCATCAACGCGGGCGGTATCATCAATGTCGGGCTGGAATATCTGGGCCAGGGCGACGAGGCCGAGGTCATGGCGCGCATCGCCAAGATCCCCGAGCGCCTGGAGCAGGTGTGGCAGCGCTCGGCCGAGACCGGCCATCCGGCCTCGGACGTCGCGGACGAAATCGCGCAAGGCTTGATCGGGCGTTAAGTGAGTCTCACGCCCCTCCCGCAAGCGGGAGGGGATGGGGGAGGGCAATGAGTCTCACCGAGACCATCGCCTGTGGCCTTGCCCTCCCCAAACCCCTCCCGTTTACGGGAGGGGCTTAAGAAGTAAGAAGTGGGAGGGCATCGCTCCCTCACTCACACCCATCGAAATTCCCGCACCGAAACCCGGTTGACGAACCGCCCCCTCGCGCCCATTTGCCAATCGGACCAAATCCATCCGATTGGGAGATCATGCGCCTTTCCAGCCTAGCCGATTATGCGGTCGTGATGATGACCGCCGCCGCGCGCGAAGGCGCCGGTGGGCGGAGCAACGCGACCCTGCTGGCCGGGCAGACGGGCGTGCCTTTGCCCACCGCGCAGAAGCTGGTCAGCCGTCTGGCGGGCGCGGGCCTGATCGAGAGCACACGCGGAACCGGCGGCGGCATCCGTCTGGCGCGCGACGCCGATACGATCAGCCTGGCCGATATCGTCGAGGCGGTGGACGGCCCGATCGCGCTGACCGCGTGCGTCGATGGCGCTGCGCACGATTGCGGCCTGGAAATGCAATGTCGTGTCCGGCCGCATTGGCATGTCGTCAATCAGGCGGTACGCGCCGCCTTTTCCGGGGTGACGCTCGCGACGCTCGCCGCCGATCCTGTTGAATCGCAAGTGATGGACGCGTCCCCGCGTCCGGGGGTATTCGCCTGATGGCCACGAAGAATGCAGAGGCGCTCGCCGCCGCCAACAAGAAATATGAGTGGGGCTTCGCCACCGAGATCGAGCAGGACTTCGCGCCCAAGGGGCTGAGCGAGGATACGGTCCGCTATATCTCGGCCAAGAAGGGCGAGCCGGAATGGATGCTCGACTGGCGGCTGAAGGCGTTTCGCCTGTGGCAGACGCTGGAGAGCCCGGACTGGGCCAAGCTGAACATCCCGCCGATCGACTATCAGGACGCGTATTATTACGCGGAGCCCAAGCAGAAGAAGACGATCGCGTCGCTGGACGAGCTCGATCCCGAGATTCGCCGCACCTACGAAAAGCTGGGCATCCCGATCGCCGAGCAGGAAGTGCTGGCGGGCGTCGAGGGCGCACGCAAGGTCGCGGTCGACGCGGTGTTCGACAGCGTCTCGGTCGCGACCACCTTCCGCAAGGAATTGGAAGCGGCGGGCGTCATCTTCCGCTCGATCTCCGAGGCGATCAAGGAATATCCCGATCTGGTCCGCAAATGGCTGGGCAAGGTCGTGCCGCAGCGCGACAATTACTTCGCGACGCTCAACTCGGCGGTCTTTTCGGACGGCACCTTCGTCTATATCCCCGAGGGCGTTCGCTGCCCGATGGAGCTGTCGACCTATTTCCGCATCAACGCGGAGAATACCGGCCAGTTCGAACGCACGCTGATCGTGGCGGACAAGGGGGCCTATGTCTCCTATCTCGAAGGCTGCACCGCGCCGATGCGCGACGAGAACCAGCTGCACGCGGCGGTCGTCGAACTGGTTGCGCTGGACGATGCCGAGATCAAATATTCGACCGTTCAGAACTGGTATCCGGGTGACGAGAATGGCGTCGGCGGCATCTACAACTTCGTCACCAAGCGCGCGCTCTGTCAGGGCAAGAACAGCAAGGTGTCGTGGACGCAGGTCGAAACCGGCTCGGCGGTGACGTGGAAATATCCGTCCTGCGTGCTGGCAGGCGACGGCTCGGTCGGCGAATTCTACTCGGTCGCGGTCACCAACAATCGTCAGCAGGCCGATACCGGCACCAAGATGATCCATCTGGGCAAGAACACCCGCTCGACCATCGTGTCGAAGGGGATTTCCGCCGGGCGCTCGGACAACACCTATCGCGGGCTTGTCCGCGTGGCGGCGACCGCCGAGAATGTCCGCAACTTTACCCAGTGCGACAGCCTGTTGCTGGGCGACCAGTGCGGCGCGCACACCGTGCCGTACATCGAAGTGAAGAACCCCAGCGCGCAGATCGAGCATGAGGCGACGACCAGCAAGATCAGCGAGGACCAGCTCTTCTACGCGATGAGCCGTGGTCTGGACCAGGAAGCGGCGGTCGCGCTGATCGTCAACGGCTTCGCGCGGGAAGTCTTGCAGCAGCTTCCGATGGAGTTTGCGGTCGAGGCGCAGAAGCTGCTGGGGATTTCGCTCGAAGGGAGCGTGGGGTGATTTTGTTCGCAGCGCTTTTGTCATTGGCGGGATCGGTGGGGCAGCAAATGCCTGCGCCGCCCGCCAACGAGATCAGCGTGGTGGGCAACAAGCTGCGTAAGTTGCAACTAGACCTCAATGTCGATGGAGGTCGGATGACGGCCTGCCGTGCCAAGGTTTCGAGTGGCGACCGCTTCATCGACGACGTTGCCTGTGAATCGGCCCGTGTTTGTATAGGCAAGCGCTCCTCTGCCCGGATCGGGCTTATGAATTGCATCAATGATGGTGTCGTCGCGGCGGTGGCCCGCGAGCGCGCCAAGGAAGAAAGCCGCAATGCTGAAAATTGAAAACCTCCACGCCGAGATTGACGGCAAGCCGATCCTCAAGGGCCTGACGCTCGAGGTGAATGCGGGTCAGGTCCATGCGATCATGGGGCCGAACGGCGCGGGCAAGTCGACGCTGGGCTATGTGCTGGGCGGGCGTCCCGGTTACGAAGTGACCGAGGGTTCGGTGACGTTCGACGGCGTCGACCTGCTCGAGCTGGAGCCGAACGAGCGCGCCGCCGCCGGGCTGTTCCTGGGCTTCCAATATCCGGTCGAGATTCCCGGCGTGTCCAACGTCCAGTTCCTGCGCGAGAGCCTGAACGCGCAGCGCGGGCAGCGTGACGAAAAGCCGCTGTCGGGTGGTGAATTCCTGAAGCTGGCGCGCGCGCAGGCGGATGGGCTGGGGCTGAACCAGGACATGCTCAAGCGCCCGGTCAATGTCGGCTTTTCGGGCGGCGAGAAGAAGCGCAACGAGATGGTCCAGATGGGCATCCTGAACCCCAAGTTCGCGATCCTGGACGAGACGGACTCCGGCCTCGACATCGACGCGCTGCGCATCGTCGGCGACGGCATCAACCGGATCATGCGCGCGCCCGACAAGGCGGTGCTGCTGATCACCCATTATCAGCGGCTGCTCGATTATGTGCAGCCCGACCGGGTGCATGTGCTGGCCGATGGCCGCATCGTGCGTTCGGGTGGCCCCGAACTCGCGCTCGAACTGGAGCGGGAAGGCTATGCGGGCGTCGAGGGAGCGGCGGCGTGACGACCACGCTGGAACTCCCCTCGACCCGCGAAGAGGCGTGGCGCTGGGCCGATATCGACGCGCTTCGCCGCGCGGCGGAGAGCGAGCGGGCAGTGCCGGTCGCGGGGGCGGATCGTTTCCTCGACTTGGGCGGCGCACGGTTGCTGTTCGTCGACGGCGTGCTGGATGAAAGCGCCAGCGATCTCGGCCCGGTGCAGCTGACCCAGATCGACGCCAGCGACCATCCGCTGGGCAAGCAGGCGCTGGGGCGCGGCTGGTCGTTGCGGCTGGATCGCGATGCGGTCGCCGAGCCCGTGCAGATCGTCCATGTCGCCAGCGGTGCGGCCAACCACCTGCCCGCCGAGATCGTGCTGGCCGAGGACGCGGCGGCGCAGGTCTATGAGACCTATGTCGGGCGCGGCTGGACCAACCGGCTGACGCGGGTGAAGCTGGCGGCGTCGGCGCGGCTGATGCGCGCCGTGCGATTGTTGCAGGACGACGGCTTCGTGTCGCTGCGTGAGGAAGCCGAACTGGGCGAGGGCGCGAGCCTGACCGCGACCTTCCTCGCGGCAGGAACGATGGGCGCGCGGATCGACGGCGGCATTACCCAGACCGGCGACGGCGCCTATGCCGAGTTCGGCGGTGCGCTGCTGACCAAAAGTGAGTTGAAGCAGGAGTGCGCTGTCGCTCTGCGCCATGCCGCGCTGAACGGCCAGAGCCATCAGCTGTGGCGCGCGGTCGCCGCCGATCGCAGCCAGGCGAGCCTCGCCGCACGGGTCGAAGTGGCGCGCGATGCGCAGAAGACCGATGGCGAGCAGAGCTTGCGCGGTCTGCTGCTCCAGCGGACGGCGACGGTGAATTTGAAGCCTGAGCTGGAAATCTTCGCCGACGACGTGAAGTGCGCGCATGGCGCGACCGTGGGCGAACTCGATGCCAAGGCGCTGTTCTACATGCAGAGCCGGGGCATCCCGAAGCCGCGTGCACAGGCGCTGCTGACCCGCGCTTTCGTGGCGGACGCGATCGACCGGATCGGCAACGAGGTCGTGCGCGAAGCCTTTGCGGCGGATGCGGACGCCTGGCTGGAGGCGGCGCTTTGAAAGCCATGACCCAAATCCTCCCCATCACCGATGGGGAGGGGGACCGCCGCGAAGCGGTGGTGGAGGGGCTGGCCGGGCGCTGCCCCTCCACCATGCTGCGCATGGTCCCCCTCCCCAAGCATAGCTTGGGGAGGATTTGATGGTTGCGATGGCATCCCCCCTCGACCGGGTGGCGGATTTCCCCGCGATCCCGGACGGCTGGGCCTATCTCGACACCGCCGCGACCGCGCAGAAGCCGCAGGCCGTCATCGACGCGATCACGCGCGCCTATGACACCAGCTATGCCACCGTGCATCGCGGCGTCTATCAGCGCTCGGCCGACATGACGGTCGCGTATGAAAAGGCGCGCGAGGCGACGGCGCGGTTCATCGGGGCTGGCTCGGCGAACGAGATCGTCTTCACGCGCGGCGCGACCGAGGGGATCAACCTGATCGCGCAATGCTGGGCGGCGACCAACCTCAAGGCGGGCGACCGCATCATGCTGTCGATGCTGGAGCATCACTCCAACATTGTGCCGTGGCAGATGGTCGCCGAGCGGCTGGGCGTCGAGATCGACGTGCTGCCGTTGACGGCAGACCACCGCATCGACCTGGACGCGATGGAGCGGATGCTGACGCGTTCGCACAAGCTGGTGTCGCTGGGCCATGTGTCGAACGTGCTGGGCTCGGTGCTGGATGCACGCCGTGCGGCCGATCTGGCGCATGGCGTGGGCGCGAAGATCCTGCTCGACGGGTGCCAGGCGGTGCCGCGCATCGCGGTGGACGTGAAGGCGCTGGATTGCGACTTCTACGTCTTTTCCGGTCACAAGCTTTACGGCCCGACCGGCATCGGCGTGCTGTGGGCGCGGCCGGAACTGCTCGACGCCATGCCCCCCTATCAGGGTGGCGGGTCGATGATCGACCGGGTGAGCTTCGAGAAGACCACCTATGCCCCGCCGCCTGGCCGGTTCGAGGCGGGAACGCCGCATATCGTCGGCGCGCTCGGGCTGCATGCCGCGATCGACTATGTGTCGGCGATCGGGCTGGACGCGATCCATGCGCATGAGGCGGCGCTGGTCGCCCAGGCACGCGAGGGGCTGTCGGCGATCAATTCGGTGCGGTTGCTGGGACCTGAGGACTCGGCGGGAATCGTCAGTTTCGTGGTCCAGGGGGTTCATCCCCATGATATCGGCACCATATTGGACGAGAGCCGGGTGGCGATCCGCGCAGGCCATCATTGCGCCCAGCCGCTGATGGACGCGCTCGGCCTGCCCGCCACCGCGCGGGCGAGTTTCGGCGTGTATAACGGACCCGATGACGTCGCGGCGCTGGTGGATGGCGTCCGGCGGGTCACGAGGATTTTCGGATGAGCGATTACAAAATCGAGGAAGTGGACAGCGTCGCATCGCCGCCCAAGGCGCGTGTGCAGGACGTGGTCGAGGCTCCGGCGGCCGAAGCTGTGAGGGAACGTCAGCGTGATTACCTGTCGGGCTTCCTCTCGCAAAAGCCGACCGCCGACGATCCGACCCAGCCGGGCGGGGCGCTGTATGATGGCATCATCGACGCGCTGAAGGATATTTTCGACCCCGAGATTCCGGTCAATATCTATGACCTGGGCCTGATCTACGGCGTCGAAGTGACCGAGGGCGGCCATGCGGTCGTCACCATGACGCTGACCACCCCGCATTGCCCGGTCGCCGAGTCGATGCCGGGCGAGGTGGAACTGCGCGTCTCGGCGGTGCCGGGGATCGCGACGGCGGACGTCAACCTCGTCTGGGATCCGCCCTGGGACCCGCAGAAGATGTCGGACGACGCCAAGCTCGAACTGGGGATGCTCTGACCATGGCGACCACCTTGCGCCCGCGTCCCGCCGCACTGAACCTGACGCCCTCCGCCGAGGCGCGTGTCGCCGAACTGATGGCGCGCGCGCCGGAGGGGGCCATCGGGGTGAAGCTGTCGACGCCGCGTCGCGGCTGTTCGGGGCTGGCCTATTCGGTCGATTATGTCACCGAGGCCAAGGCGTTCGACGAGAAGATCGACACGCCGGGCGGCACGCTGTTCGTCGATGGCGGCTCGATTCTGTACCTGATCGGCTCGACCATGGACTGGGTCGAGGATGACTTCACCGCCGGGTTCGTGTTCCAGAACCCCAACGCCAAGGGTGCGTGCGGGTGCGGAGAGAGCTTCACGGTTTGAGGGGACGCTTGGGCGTCGCTTAGGTCGAGCAGGCTATTCCTATGGCCGTTCCCCGGCGAAGGCCGGGGCCCGGTTTCTATCTGGCCGAGATGGCGGGATGCTGCTGCATGGGAGGCAAATGCCCCGCGCTGTCGGGAGCACACCGCAACTGGGCCCCGGCCTCCGCCGGGGAACAGGTCGGATCAGACCCGGTGCTCCAGCTTCAGGCTGGCGCCATCCCACTCTACCGCTAGGTCGCGATAATCCGCCACCGTTGCATGCGGCGTATCCATCGCCCCCCGATGCGTCTCGGTAATCACCACCACCGTCATTCCCGCCGCCTCGGCCGCCGCGATCCCGGCGGGGGCGTCTTCGAAGGCCAGGCAATCCTCCGGCGCGACGCCCAGCCGCTTGGCCCCGAGCAGGAAGCCATCGGGCGCGGGCTTGCTCCGCTCCGCATCCTCCGCCGTCACGAACACGCCGGGTAAAGGCAGCCCCGCTGCCTTCAGCCGCACCTCCGCCAGCCGCTTGGGCGCAGAGGTGACGATGGCCCAGCGATCCGGGGGCAGCGCGGCCAGGAACGCGGCCGCGCTGCCGATCGGCACCACATCGTCGACGTCGAGCATCTCCGCCTCGGTCAGCGCATGCGCCTCCGCGATCGGATCGACGCCGGGCAGGTTCAGCCGCCGGATCGTCTCGACCGACTGAACCCCGTGGATGGTCGGCAGGAACACCGCAACGTCCAGCCCCTGCCGTGTCGCCCAGACGGTCCAGGCGCGTTCGGCCGAGGCGATGGAACTCAGAATCGTCCCGTCCATGTCGAACAGGAAGCCGCCAAAGGCGCGCGTCGGCAGATATATGGTCATGGGGGCGTCGTCGTCCCGCTCAGTTGGCCTGGAACACGCCGCACGCGATGCGGCCGCCGCTATTGCCGCTGGGATCGGTCTTCAGGTCGTCGGCGGCGGCATGGATCACGATCGCCGAGCCGTCCGCATCGAGCAGGCCTGCCATGGTCGCGCCCGGCAGCACGACGCCCAGCGTGCCGCGCCCGTCATTGCCGACGGTCATGTTGGGCATGTCGCCCTCATGCGGCCCCTGCGGGTTCATGCTGCCATGCTGGCGCTGGGTGGGGTTCCAGTGGCCGCCCGCCGTGGTGAAGTCCGGCGCGTCGCAGCGGCCGACCGTGTGGACATGGACGCCGTGCATGCCCGCCGGCACGTTCATCGCGTCGAGGGTGATGCGCAGCCCCCCGGCGACTTCGGTCGCGGTGGCGCGGCCCGCATCCGCGCCGGTGCCGGTCCGCAGGCTCGCAGTCGCGCTGGCGCCGTTCGGAGTGGGGGAGCCCGTCTCCATCTTCGTCTGGTCGCAGGCCCCCAGGCCCAGCGCGACGGTGCCGATGGTCAACAGCGTGAGGTATTTCATGACGCAAGCTCCCTGTTCGATACGCGTAGTTGCGGCGTGTTACCCGCCGGTTTCAAGCGGCCAACGCATCACGGGTTCATAGGATGCGCCGCCATGCCCCAGATGGCTCTGGTAGAGGACCAGATGCCCCATGGTAAAAGGCTCGCTCGACAGGCCCGCATGGACCGCGCGCCACCCCTCGATCTCGGGTGTGCGTCCCGCCGAGCCGGGCAGGCGGGCGAGCGTGATGTGCGGCAGATAGGCCCGCGGTTCGGGCGACAGACCCGCACGGACGCAGGCCTGGTCGACCTTGCGATGGAGATGGGCCAGCGCATCGTGCGGCGTGACGCCTGCCCAGAGCGTGTCGATCCGCCCCTTGCGATCGAAGATTCCGACGCCCGAAATCCGAATGCTGGGGGCGGGGGCGTGAACCTGTCCCAGTGCGGCGGCGATGTCCTCCGCCACCGGGCGGTCCACCTCGCCGATGAAGCGCAGGGTCAGGTGCAACTGGTCGTCGTCCTGCCAGCGCGCCTGGGGAACGCCGTCCATCGCATCGGACAGCAGGTCCCGGATCGAGGGGGGCGGGCGGAGGGCGACGAACAGGCGGACCATGACAAAATATGTCTATCGCATTCCGTCGCGCCCACGGGAACCTCTCCCGCTTGAAAAGCGTCCCCAACAGAGCGATATTTCGCTTAACCGGCATATGGCCGGGCAAAGGAGCAATAGTTCACCATGGCAAACTGGTCTGATCCACGGCCGAGCGCCGCGCCGTTCGGTACCACAGCCACCACGGGCTCGACCGCCTATGATGCGGGTCTGCGTTCGTACATGCTGTCCGTCTACAACTACATGACGTCGGGCGTGCTGCTGACGGGTATCGTCGCGCTGCTCTTCGCATGGGGTGGCCGCGACAGCATGGCCGCGCAGGTCTTCCTGAACGGCGGCGCGCTGAAATACGTCATCATGTTCGCGCCGCTGGGCTTCGTGTTCGCGCTGAGCATGGGCGTGAACCGCATGAAGACCTCGACGATGCAGCTGCTCTTCTGGGCGTTTGCGGTCGTCATGGGCCTGTCGATGTCGACCATCTTCCTGGTCTATAGCGGCGGTTCGATTGCGGGAGCGTTCTTCGCGACCGCAGCGGGTTTCGCGGCGCTGAGCCTCTATGGCTACACCACCAAGCGTGACCTGTCGGCGTTCGGCACTTTCCTGATCATCGGTCTGGTCGGCCTGATTGTCGCCAGCATCATCAACATCTTCCTCCAGTCGGGGACAATGGGTCTGGTGATCAGCTTTATCGGCGTGCTGCTGTTCGCAGGCCTGACCGCCTATGACACGCAGCGCACCAAGTCGCTCTATTACGAGGTGCGCGGCACCAGCATGCAGGACCGCGTGGTCATCATGTCGGCGCTGAGCCTGTATCTCGACTTCATCAACATGTTCATGTTCCTTCTGCGTCTGACCGGCTCCAGCCGCGACTGATCGGATCGACAGAGCCAATCCAACGGGCCCGGCGGGATATCCGCCGGGCCTTTTTTCATGAGAAGGGGATGCGGCCATGCGCCTGTCGATCGACGTGACGCTCGACTATGTCCTGAAGCAACCGGCCGATATCCTGCTCCAGATCGAGGCGGCGGCGACTCCCGACCAGCGGCTGGAGCATCAGTCGCTGACCATCTGGTCCGATCACCCCGTGGCGGCGGTGCGCGGCGAGGACGGGATCGGGCAACGCTGCTGGATACGTGCCGATCATGGCCTGCTCGCGCGCTATGAGGCGGTGGTCGTGGTCGAACGCCCTGTCGTCCGGCTGGAGGGGCTGGCGGCGACCCCGGCCAGGGGGCTCTCGGGCGACCTCATCCCCTATCTGCTGCCCAGCCGTTACTGCGAGTCGGACCGGCTGGAGGGCTTTGTCCGCCAGCGTTTCGCGGGGCTTTCCGGCGGCGCGATGGCGGCGGCGCTGGCCGATTGGGTCGCGACCCGCATGACCTATCAGTCGGGCGGGTCGAGCGGCGTCACGACCGCGCTGGATACCTTCGGTTCGCGCAGCGGGGTATGCCGCGACTATACCCATTTGCTGGTGGCGCTGGCGCGGGCGGCGGAGATTCCGGCACGCTGCGTCGCGGCCTATGCGCCCGGCGTAGACCCGCCCGATTTCCACGCCGTGGCCGAACTGTGGCTGGAGGGCGGCTGGCATCTGGTCGACGCGACCGGTATGGCGCAGGCCGACGAGATCGCGCGGGTGTGCGTCGGCCGCGATGCGACCGATATCGCCTTCATGACCGTGTTCGGCGAGGCACAGCTTTGCGATCAACGGGTTACGGTGCGGCGGTTGGACGGATCGGCTTAGGAACGCTTGTCCGATCTGGCTCGTTGATCCGGTCCACTATGATGGGGAAGTGACATGAACGACAGCATCGACGATCGCGCGCTGGACAGCGTCTCGGTCGCGCCGGGCGGCGAGCAGGCCGAGCAGGGCAACCGCCCGCGTCCCCCCGAACAGGATGCCGGGCAGGATCCCGCCATCACCGAGGATCTGCAAAAGAATCCGCAGGATGTCGACGCCCAGCTCGACGAGAGCCTGGACGAATCGATGGACGCCAGCGATCCGCCCTCGATCACCCAGCCCGGCCGCGACGGCCCGGCCGAGTCGTCGGGCTATAGCGAAGAGGATCGTTGATCCGCACCGCATGACCGGGGGCGAGGGCCGGACACGGCTCTCGCCTCGGCTTCTTCCACACGTAATCTGCCCGCCGTTGCGCGATCGCAACAAACTTGCCGAATATGTCGGGTATGGTCGCAATTCGGGAAATTGATTGCCGCGATGGCCATTCGTCGCAATCTATGTTGCGGCGCGGCGTTTTTCATGTTCGTCTGTCCTGGCTCGTTCAGCGTTGCGTTAACCAAATGGGCGCATGATGATCGGGTCAGTTTCGATTGGGCGGGGTGATGATATGGGATCGAGGAGCAGACCGGCCGAAGGCGCAATGACCTTGGCGGAAATGAAGGAATTTGCAGGCTTCGCGGCGGCGACGCAGCGTTATATCCGCCGGTCGCTCGATATCGGGCTGGACCGTGAAGACGCGATGACCCGCTGGTCGCGCGACGTCGTCGAGGCGGCAAGCATCCGCGCCCAGGCCCGGCTGTACCGCAACCTTCCGGAAATCCGACACCTGATCCCGGTCGATAGCGGTCTCGAGGCGCTGGAGCCTTTCATGGCGCCGTTCGTCACGATTGCGGCCTTCGATCTGGGGCAGGGGCGGCTGACCAGCTTTTCGGCCTTCCGGTTCCTCTATGAGCGGCTGATCGGCGCCGAGGTGCGGCCGTGGCTACCCTCGATTTTCTGCGCGGCGGCGGCCTTGCCGCATCTTCACCCCGAATTGCGGCGGCAGCTCCTCCAGTCGATCAGCGAAGCGGCCGCCACCGCAGCGGGCTGGTCGAGCCGTCAGCCTGCCTTCTTCCCGCACTGGGTCGAGAAGGTCGACACCAACGGGACGTCGCTGGCCAACTGATGGTGCGCGATGGCGGGCCGGGGGGCTCCGCCATCGTTCCTGTTCCTGCCCTTGCAGGGGAGGAATTTACCCTCACCGGCACGCCCGCCAGCCCATCGGCCCGCGATAGGCCTGATCCAGATGGAAATGGTCGGCATGCGCGGTATTGTAATCGGGCGATAGGGTCGTCGCGAACAGGTCGCAGGCGCGGTCGCGGACGCGGCGCAGGAACTGGCCCTTCGCCCCCTGATCCTTCCAGTCGCGCAGCACGCTGATCCGCCGCCCGTCCTTCAGGCGAAAGCCCGCTATGTCGACCGCATTGGCGCGGGCATGCTCGCTCCAGTCGCTGGTGCTGCGGCCGCTGATCCGGCGGCAATTATAGCTGCCCAGATGATCGACCGCGACGACCTCGCTGCCCAGCAGGTCGCGCGCGGCGGGCTGGACCGCATCCCATTCCCACAGCGCGAGCGAGGCCGCGACCGGGCAGGACACGCCCAGTGCGGCAGGGCGATAGCCGATGGCCCTAGCCCCGCCCGCCGTGAAGCGCACCGCATCGTCATACCCGCATTGCGCGCCGTCCGACCGGGCGGGCAGCGGGGTATAGCGGATACCTGCGCGGTCGAGCAGGCCAAGGCATTGTGCTCTGTCCTGGGTCAGTGCGGTCAGCTTGCGCCCGGTGAACATCCCGACCGGCTGGCCCAGATCGAGCGGTGCCCAGGGCACATCCTGCGGATGCCGCCGTGCCCAGCCCCAGAGCAGCAGCGCAAGCATCGCCAGTCCGGCGATCACGACCAGCGCGGTCGTCCATCGCCGGAGCGCCCGCATCAGCCGCGTCTCGCGCTGGCGACGGGTTCCGCCGTGATCGGATAACCCAGATCCTCGGGGATGCAGATACAAGCCACGCCGTCGCGCTCCGCCTGAAAAGGGATGATCCGTCGGATCGGCCAGGCCCGCGCGTCGGCGGCGGCCGAAGCGAAATCGCCGTAAAGCGCCAATCGTTCCAGCGTCCGGCGGGTGGGAAGGATGATGCGGATCGCACCGCCGTCCGCTGCCGCCAGCGCGTCGCGGGCGGTCATCCACACGGCCCCGACCGTTTCCGAACCGTCGATCATAGGGGTCGACGCCTCCCGCGCGATCGCCGCCAGATAGAAGCGCGCATCGAAGCGGCGGACGGGCACATGTTCGGGGCACCAACGGGCAAAGGGCGTCAGCGCTTGCGTGTCGATCGTCAGGCCGTGCTCGGCAAGTGCCTCGGCAAAGAATCTTCCCGCCGTCATGGTTGCACGCAGGCGGGTCAGCGTCGCCGCATCGGGGGAGGGCGACAGGCCGATGCCCAAGCCCACTTCCTCGATCGTCTCCCGGATCGCGGCGATGCGGGCGGCGGTTTCCTCCCGGTCGGGGGCGTCGGCGGGGACCAGCGCATGATCGCCCGGATCGACCCGCCCGCCCGGAAACACCATTGCACCGCCCAGAAAGGCCAGTGCCGCGCCCCGCTCGACCATCAGGATTTCGGGAAGCGCGTCGGCGTCCGGCCCCTCGCGCATCAGGATCAGGGTGGCGGCAGGGATAGGATCGGGAGTCATCGCACAGACAACGCACCAAGGGCGTTGGCGGGTGTCAGCGATGGAAGGGAAGGCGGGGTGGTGGAGCTGAGGGGAATCGAACCCCTGACCTCTGCAGTGCGATTGCAGCGCTCTCCCATCTGAGCTACAGCCCCGCCCCGTAACCCGACCATGGTCGGGAGCGACGCCATTAACCCGTGATTCGGGGCGACGCAACACCGCTTTGACGGCCAGACCCAAAAATTTTGGCCTGCTTTCGGCCTTTCGCATCACTCCGTCCGTCGCGGCTGCCACGTCGCCAACGGAACCTGTCTTGATCTGCCTCATTGAAACACGCGGAAGGCACGGCCCGCCAGACGAGCGGCGTCGGCCCCCGCAGGATCGAATTTCAGGAGGGTTTAGGATGGCTTACGACCGCTATTCCCGCGACGCCAATCGTGGCGACCGCGACTTCGACTATGGCCGGGACTACGGCTCGGGGCGCGACTACACCTATTCCAGCGCCCGTGACTATGAAGCCGCCGGTGCGTTCGACGACGACCGCAACGACAGCCGGAATGACGGCCGCCGTGGATATGGCGCGCGCGATTACGGCAACCAAGGCTATGGCCGTCAGGGCTATGACCGCGACAGCTATGGTGCGTCTCGTCAGGATTTCGGGCGTCAGGACTTTGGCGGCCGCCAGAATGAAGGCCGATACGGTGAAGGCCGCTCGGGCAATTATGGCGCCTATCGTGGCGGCGAGAACCGCTACGACCGCGACTCGGGTCGTGAAGGCTATCGCGGCACGTCGAGCTATGGCGATTCGTCGCGTGGCTATGGCTATACCGGCGACCGTTACGGCCGCGACGACCGTCAGGGCCGCAACGACTATGGTCGTTCGGATTATAATCGTTCGGACTATGGTCGCCAGCAGCAGTCGGGCCGCGACTATGGTCGCCAGCCGCAGGGCTATGATTACGAGGATCGCGGCTTCTTCGCGCGCGCCGGGGACGAGGTCCGCTCGTGGTTCGGTGACGAGGATGCCGAGCGTCGCCGCGAAGCCGATGCGCGCTTCGACGAGCGTTATTACGCCCAGCAGGACCATGATTATAACCACTGGCGCTCGGGCCAGATCGCCGCGCTCGACCGCGACTATGACGAATATCGCAGCGAGAACCGCACCAAGTTCCAGAACGAGTTTTCGAGCTGGCGCACCGAGCGCGAAGGACAGCGCGGCCTTCTGCCCAAGGTGAAGGAGCATCAGGAAGTCGTCGGCTCGGACGGCAGCCATGTCGGCACCGTCGACAAGGTGCGCGGCGACCGCATCCTGCTGACCAAGAACGACAAGGATGCGGGCGGCCAGCACCACTCCATCCCATCGCGCTGGCTGAAGTCCGTCGAGGACAAGGTCACGCTCACCAAGACCGCCGAGGAGGCCAAGGCCCAGTGGCGGGATGAGGAAAATGCGCGCGCCATGTTCGGCGATCGCACCAACGAGAACGACCGCTACGGTCAGGCCAATCGCTATGGTCAGACCGGCACGGGCGGCCAATCGGGCGGTTACGGCCAGAGTGCGACCGGTACGACCAGCTCGGCACAGAACAGCAGCAGCACGACGGGTGCGACCTCGACCACCGGCAGCACGACCGGCACGGGGACCAGCACGGGGACCAGCACCACCGGCACCGGCACGACCACCGGCATCGGCACGACGTCGGGCAGCACCTCGGACACCAGCCGGGGTTATTGATAAAGAAAAACGTCACCGAATGGTGACTTTTCTTGAAGGGCTCGGGTGGACATCACCCGGGCCCTTTCCCATGTCCGCAAGCATCGATGAAAAGGATATGATGATGAAGGCTTGGACCCTGGCGGCCCGCCCCAAGGGCACCCCCGTGACGGACGATTTCGCGCTGGTCGAGCGCGAACTGCCCGCCCTGAACGAGGGCGAGGTGCGGGTCGCCAATCGCTGGCTGTCGGTCGACCCCTATATGCGGGGCCGGATGAACGACACGAAGAGCTATGTCCCGCCCTTCCAGCTCGGCGAGCCGATGCAGGGCGGCGCGGTCGGCGAGGTGGTCGAGAGCCGCGCGGACGGCATCGCGGTCGGCACCTTGGTCAGCCACATGGCGGGCTGGCGCGATGAGGCGGTGCTGCCCGCCGCGCATGTCCAGCCGCTCCCCGATCTGGGCGTCGATCCGCAGGCCTTTCTGGGGCAGTTCGGCATGCCGGGCATGACCGCCTATTACGGCCTGCTTCAGATTGCCGAGGCCAAGCCGGGCGAGACGGTGTTCGTCTCGGCGGCGGCCGGGGCGGTGGGCTCGACGGTGGTTCAGATCGCCAAGGCCAAGGGCATGACCGTCATCGGGTCGGCCGGTGGCGCTGAGAAGTGTGACTGGGTCCGCTCGCTCGGCGCGGATACCGTGATCGACTATAAGTCCGGCCAGTCGGTGGTCGAGGCGCTTGGCGAAGCGGCGCCCGATGGCATCGACGTCTATTTCGACAATGTGGGTGGCGATCACCTGGACGCTGCGCTGGCCCATGCCAGGCAGAATGCGCGCTTTGCGATCTGCGGCATGATCGACGTCTATAACGACGCCAAGCCGACGAGCCTGAAATATCTTGCGCGGATGATCGGCAACCGGGTGCGGATGCAGGGCTTTATCTTCGGCGACTTCAAGGACCACGCGGCCTTTTATCGCGACATGGCTGCGATCCTGAAGGATGGCGGTTTGCAGCGCGAAGAGACGGTGTTCGAGGGGCTGGACAAGACGCCGGAGGCGTTCCTGGCGCTGTTCACCGGCGGTAACAAGGGCAAGATGCTGGTGAAACTGTAAGGGGAGGCCTTCCCTCTTTTACTCCCCTCCCGCAGGCGAGTTTCAGGTCGGTCATGCCCCCGGCATGACCTAAACGATGCGGGGCATCGTTTACCTGAAACTGGGCTGAGGGAGGGCGGTGCGTCGAGCGGCGTCGCTTGGGGCCTGCCCTCCCCCCGGCCCCCTCCCGCTTGCGGGAGGGGGAGCGTAAGCAGCGGAGTTAGTCGCGAAACCCCTCAGATCGCGCCCGAAAACGTATCGCACTGGGCCGGATCGCCGGTCTCGATACCCCGGCGCAGCCAGCGCATCCGCTGTTCGGACGTGCCGTGGGTAAAGCTGTCCGGCACGACGCGGCCCGTCGCTTCGCGCTGGAGCGTGTCGTCACCGATGGCGCGGGCGGCGGTCATGCCTTCCTCGACATCGCCGGGTTCCAGCCGGTCGCGGTTCTTCGCGGCCCAGACGCCCGCATAACAGTCCGCCTGCAATTCCAGCCGGACCGACAGGGCATTGCCCTCCGCCTGGCCTGCCGCCTGCTGCGCCTGGCGCACCTTGTCCGACGTGCCGAGCAGCGTCTGGATATGGTGACCGAATTCATGCGCGACGACATAATAGCGGGCAAAGTCGCCCTTCGCGCCGAAGCGGTTGGCCAGCTCGTTGAAGAAATTGGTGTCAAGGTAGATCTTGCGATCGGTGGGGCAATAGAAGGGGCCGACCGCCGATTGCGCGACGCCGCAACCCGACTGGGCACTGTTCGCATCCGGCTTGAAGAAGCGCAGGCCGGGTGCCTGGAAACGCTGACCCGACTCCGCGAAGATCTTTTCCCAGGTGTTGTCGGCATTGCTGAATGCGCGGCAGGTGTCGCGGCGCTCGGGCGAGGCTTCGCAGATCTGGCGGACGCTCTGGCCCGAGGATGAGTCCGCCGACCGGGTGACGGGCGCATTGCCGCCACCGCCGCCGGTCAGCAGGCCGAGGGGGTTCATGCCGACCACCGCCAGGATGATGAGCACGACGACGATGCCGCCGCAGCCGAAGCGGCTGCCGATCAGCGGCAACAGCCCGAACAGCAATCCGCCGCCGCCGCCGCCAAAGCCGCCGCCACCGCTCTGCGCCTCGCCGACATCGATATTATTGTCATAATCGTCGAGCCGCATCGTCTCACCCCTTTGTCATAGTGCCCGCCTATGCGGGTCTTCGCCGGATGGTTGAACCCGCAAAGCCTTCCGGCGGTTGCACGGGTCGGTATCTGATCGCATGGTGCGGTGCATAGCACGGGAGAATGGCATGTTCCTGAAGGGCAAGACGGCGGTGATCTCGGGTTCCACCTCGGGCATCGGCCTGGCCTATGCCAAGGCGCTGGCGGCGGAGGGCGCGGCGGTCGTGCTGAACGGCTTTGGCGAGGCGGACGCGATCGAGGCGAACCGCGCCGCGCTGGAACAGGCCAGCGGTGCGGCGGCGCTTTACGACCCGGCCGACATGACCCGGCCCGACCAGATCGAGGCGATGATCGAGCGCGCCGCGAAGGAAACCGGTTCGGTCGACATCGTCATCAACAATGCCGGTATCCAGCATGTCGCCCCGATCGCCGAGTTTCCGGTCGAGAAATGGGATGCGATCATCGCGATCAACCTGTCCTCGGCCTGGCATATGATGCGCGCGGCGATCCCACACATGCGGCAAAGGGGCTGGGGGCGGATCATCACCACCGCCTCGGCCCACAGCCTGGTCGCCAGCCCCAACAAGTCGGCCTATGTCGCGGCCAAGCACGGCGTGGTCGGTATCACCAAGACCGTGGCGCTGGAGGTCGCGACCGACGGCATTACCGCCAACTGCATCTCGCCCGGCTATGTCTGGACGCCGCTGGTCGAGAACCAGATTCCCGACACGATGAAGGCGCGGGGCCTCAGCCGCGAACAGGTGATCGACGATGTCCTGCTGAAGGCGCAGCCGAACAAGGAATTCGTCACCATCGAACAGGTCGCGGCCCTGGCGCTGTTCCTCTGCCGCGACGAAGCGAAGTCGATCACCGGCGCCAACCTGTCGGTCGATGGCGGCTGGACCGCGCAGTGAAGTGGCCGCTGGTCCTGCTGGGCACGGCGCTGGCGGCGGGTGGCGTGGCGGCCGCGCAGGCGCAGCGGGTCGAAGAGGCCAATGACTGGCGACTGGCGGCGACCGAGGATGACCGTATCCGCCTGCGCGGCTGGCGCAGCGCCTGGGTCAAGGGGCTGGCACAGGCGCGGGCGGGCGGGGCAACGGCCGAGATCGCCGCGCTGGGGCAACTGGCCGATCCCGACTATTCGATCGCCGACCCCAAGCTGCCCGATGGCGATTATCGCTGTCGTACGGTCAAGCTGGGGTCGCAGGGGCGCGCGACGCTGACCTATGTCGCCTATCCCTATTTCCGCTGCCGGGTGGCGGGCGGCGGCCGGCAGCTGGCCAAGGTCGACGGGTCACAGCGACTGACCGGGCGTCTCTATCCCGACACCGATGCGCGCAGCATCTTCCTGGGCACGATGATCCTGGGCGACGAGGAGCGGTCCTATGCCTATGGCCGCGACCGGGCGCGCGACATGGCGGGCGTGGTGGAGCGGGTCGATGCGACCCACTGGCGGATCGCCTTTCCCTATCCGGCTTATGAATCGGTCGTCGACATACTCGAACTGGAGCCGTTGGCGCCCTGAACCGGGGCGGGAGACGGCGTGACCGGCGCGGCGGGCAGCGGCGGGAGCGAGGCGAGATACTCTTTGCCGTGCTGGCCGATCGGCGTGACCCGGTCGGCATTGGCCTGTGCCACGGCCTTCAGATAGGAACGCGGCTTCTTCATCAGTTCGGGATGATCGAGCCCGACCAGGCCCAGCCGCCGCGCCGCTTCCTGCACGAAATGCACGCAGTTGCGGTCGTTCAGATTGTAGTGCGAGTCGCCCGTCTTCTCGTCCCAGGCCGCGACCAGCGCCAATATGTCGCCATATTGCGCATCGGTCATGACATAGGAAAACTGCGCGTCGCTGGTCGAGATGTAGAAGGGCTTGGAGATGTCCAGCCGTCCCTTGACCGTGCCCATCAGGATGGCGGGCGACACCGACCGGGCGGTAAAGCCGTAATTGGCGTCGACCGGCTGGCCTGTCGCATCCACCGTGCCGCGCAGCGAGAAGAAGGCATGGGGGAAGCTGTTGCCCAGCTCATGGCTCCAGAAGGTGATCGTGACCGCCGCCTGCGCGGGCAGCGCGCAGCCGAACGTCAGGGCCAGGGCCATTGCGAGTCGCAGGAAGATCGTCATGACCGCCCTCATAACCTATGTTGCGGGATCGCCGCAGCCGCATTCTCGTATTTTTCGGGCCGGATATAGATGGACGACAGGCTGGGCACGGCGCGCCGCAGATCGTCCTCCAATACCTCGATCATTGTCTCCGCCGCACCCATGGGCAGGCTGTCGACGAAATCGGCGCTGATTGCGGCGAAGATGCTGTCGGGCGCGGTATGGATCGTCCGGACATGATTGACATGGGTGATCCAAGGACGCGCGGCGACGATGCCGCGGATCGTCTCGACCACCTCCGGGTCGGCACGCTCGCCGATCAGCAACCCCTTGGATTCCCGCGCGAGCAGGATCGCGACCAGCCCCAGCACCAACCCGATCAGGATCGAGGCGATCCCGTCGATCCGGGCATCGCCCGTCTCGTGCGACAGCCAGACGCCGAGCGCTGCGATGACGAGGCCCGCCAGCGCCGCCGAATCCTCGAACAGGACGATGAAGCCCGGCGGGTCCTTGGAATCATGGATGGCGCGCCACCAGCCGCTATTGCCCTTGGTGCGGGAGAATTCGCGCACGGCGATGGCCCAGCTCGCGCCCTCCAGTGCGAAGGCGATGGCAAGGACGATATAGTTGACGGTCGGATCGCGCAGCGGCTCGGGCGACTTGATGTGCAGCCAGCCCTCATAGATCGAGATGCCGGAGCCCAGCGCGAAGATCAGGATCGCGACGACGAACGCCCAGAAATACAGCTCTCGGCCATAGCCGAAGGGGTGGATCGCATCCGGGCCGCGCTTGGCGCGCTTCTGGCCGTAGAGCAGCAGGATCTGGTTGCCGCTGTCGACCACCGAATGCACGCCCTCGGTCAGCATCGAGGAGGAGCCGGTGATCCCTGCCGCCACGAACTTGGCGACGCCGATCGCCAGATTGGCCGCCAGCGCGCCGTACAGGACGATATTCTCGCGGATGCGTGCGGTCAGGCCGGTGTCGGGCATGGCCGGTACAGCGTGCGATGGGGGCGGTTGTTCCGTGGGGTTAACGAAGGGGGATGGCAGAGGGCCTATCCCAAACTCCGTTCAGCCGGAGCATAGTCGAAAGCGACGGGCTTCCCCGGCGAAGGTTCGGGCTGCATTTCGACTATGCTCCGTGCGAACGGAGGCTGGGGCTTGGGTCCCGCCTCCGTTCGTGAGCGGTCACCTCAGGACGCGATCCGCCCCAGCCGATGGTACAGATGCGCGAACTTGATCGAGCGGGGGTCGTCGGCGACGCGCTTGACGTGTTCGGCGATGGCTTCCTTCATCAGCGCGAAATCCTCGGTGGAGAAGACGGCGCGGCTGCGTTGCGGTTCGGTCGGCATGGCATATTCTCCTTCGTTATGGGTGTCAGGCGGCCTGGACGAACTGGGCGGCCTCGGTGGATTCGGCGAGCGCGGTGGTCGAGCTGTCCCCGCCCGCCGCGATCTGCGCGATCAGGTCGAAATAGCCGGTCCCCACCTCGCGCTGGTGGCGGGTCGCGGTATAGCCGTTGGCCTCGGCGGCGAACTCGGCCTGTTGCAGCTCGGAATAGGCGGCCATGCCGCGATCCCGATATCCGCGCGCCAGCTCGAACATGCCGTAATTGAGCTGGTGGAACCCGGCGAGCGTGACGAACTGGAACTTGTACCCCATCGCCCCGATCTCGCGCTGGAAACGCGCGATGTCGTCGCGGTCGAGATTGGCCTCCCAGTTGAAGCTGGGCGAGCAGTTATAGGCCAGCATCTTGTTCGGATGCTCCCGCCGGATCGCCTCGGCAAAGCGGCGCGCGTCCGCCAGATTGGGCTTGGACGTCTCCCACCACAACAGATCGGCATGCGGCGCGAAGGCCAGACCGCGCTGGATGCAATGGTCGACCCCGGTGCCCGGCTTCAGGCGGAAAAACCCCTCAGCCGTACGCTCGCCGGTCAGGAATTCATGGTCGCGCTCGTCCACATCCGAGGTGATGAGCCGGGCGCTCTCGGCGTCGGTGCGCGCGCAGATGACGGTCGGTACGCCCGCTACATCCGCCGCCAGCCGCGCGGCATCCAGGTTGCGGATATGCGCCTGCGTGGGGATCAGGACCTTGCCGCCCAGATGCCCGCACTTCTTCTCCGAGGCCAGCTGGTCCTCGAAATGCACGCCCGCCGCCCCTGCCGCTATATAGGCCTTCATGATCTCGTGGCAGTTGAGCGGACCGCCGAACCCGGCCTCGGCATCGGCGACGATGGGCGCGAACCAGTCGCGCGTCGCGCCGCCCTCGGCATGTTCGATCTGGTCGGCGCGGGCCAGCGTCGCGTTGATCTTCCGCGCCAGCTCCGGCCCGGCATTGGCGGGGTAGAGCGACTGGTCGGGATACATTTGTCCGGCGGTGTTGGCGTCCGCCGCGACCTGCCAGCCCGATAGGTAGATGGCCTTCAACCCGGCGCGAACCATCTGCATCGCCTGATTGCCCGACAGGGCGCCGAGTGCCGGGACATAATCCTCGGTATGGAGCAGCTCCCACAGCTTCAGCGCACCACGCCGGGCCAGCGTATGCTCGACCGTGATCGATCCGCGCAGCCGCGCGACGTCGGCGGGGGTGTAGGGACGGGCGATGCCGTCGAACCGCCCGGCGGGGGCGGGGATCAGATTCTGGAAGCTCGGCATCGCATCGTCCTTTACAATTTGACTGTTCTTGACCGAGAGATTGCCGCGAAAATGCGCGATCCAGAAGACGTGGCGCGCCTCCGACCGCGTCATGCCGTCGCCGATCCTGGCATTGTCCAATGTCGACGTGTAAAGAATTGACATTTTCTCGGACGCGGCGCAGCTTGGCGTGCAAGGAGAGCGGCGATGAGCGGAGCCAAGGTCATTGCGGGCCACGCCGTGCGGCGGCTGCGGCGGCAGAATGGACTGTCACAGGCGGCGATGGCGGAGATGCTGGACATCTCGCCCAGCTATCTGAACCTGGTCGAGCGCAACCAGCGGCCCGTCTCGGCCGCGTTGCTGGTGCGGCTGGTCGAGACGTTCGATTTCGATCCACGCGCGCTGACCAGCGATGCGCCGGGCGGCGGCGCGGCGGCGATGCGGCGGCGGCTGGCCGATCCGCTATTCGCCGATCTGGAGATCGACCGTACCGAGCTGGAGGAATGGCTGGCGGCCGCGCCCGGCGGGGCGGAGGCGTTCGCGCGCGCGTTCGACCGGCTCGCCGGGGCTGGCGGTGGAGCAACGGAAGCTCCGGCAAATCCCGACCCGACCGTGAGTGTCCGGCGCGAGATCGAGCGGTGGCGCAACCATTTCCCCGATCTGGATGCCGCCGCCGAGGGGCTGGCCGACGAACTGCGCATGGGGGCAGGCGATCTCTATGCCACGCTGGCCGAACGGCTGCGCGTCCGCCATGCGCTGACCATCCGTATCCTGCCGATCGACATATTGCCCGAACTGCTGACCCGGCTGGACCTTCATGCGCGCCAATTGCAACTGTCCGAGATGCTGGACGGTCCGGCGCGGGTCTTTGCCTTGGCGACGCAACTCGCCCAGCTCGAGGCGCGCGCCGAGATCGAGGCGCTGGCGCGCGGCGCGGCCTTTGGCGATCGGCTCGCCGAGCGGCTGTTCCGGCGATATCTGCACCGCTATTTCGCGGCCGCGCTGGTCATGCCCTATGCCCGGTTCCTGCGGGCGTGCGAGGCGACCGGCTATGATCTGGACATATTGGCGCGGCGCTTCGGCGTGTCGCACGAGCAACTGGCCCATCGGCTGACGACGCTCGGGCGGGTCGGCGCGCGCGGACTACCCTTTTTCCTGATGCGGATCGACCGGGCGGGGCAGGTGTCCAAGCGCTATGCCGGAGCGGCGAATCCGGTGCTGGTCGAGGCGGAGGGACGATGCCCGCTCTGGCAGGTCTTCGCCGCGTTCGAGCGGATGGGGGAGGCGATATTCCAACTGGTCGAGATGCCGGACGGCAGCCGCTTTGCGACGATCACCCGCGCGCAGGAGCGGGCCGGGCGTGACGCTTCCGGGGTGCGGGCACGGTTCGCCATCGTCCTGGGCGTGGAGGCCGGGCTGGCGGGGCAGGTCGCGGCGGCGCGCGGCCACCCGCTGACCGAGGCGGCAACGCCGATCGGCCCGGGGTGCCGCCAGTGTTCGCGTCCCGCCTGTCCGCAACGATCCTTGCCGATGAACGGCCGGGTCTTGACCGTCAACGAACGGGACCGACCGATCAATACTCTGGTCTTTGCGCAGGACTGAACCAGAATTGGGCAGGCCCGCCGCGATTGCTTCACCTATTTTAAGAGAAAACTGTATACGCGACTGACCATGATCTGGCTTCGTCGTCGCATTCAATCCCTGGAATTTCGCTTCGCGACGATGCTGACGGTCGTGCTGGGCGTCAGTCTGGCGCTGGGTGGATGTGGACTTCTGCTCAACAACCAGTTGCTTAGGATGGTTCGCTCGACCCATGAGATCGCGTCTCTGCTGGACCGGCATGACAAAAGGGATGTACGACTTCGCGACTTCCGAATCCAGGTCGGCGACCTGACGCGCCGGTCGGAAAGGGGGCAGAGCGTCCCTGTCGAGCGCTGGCGGGGGCTGGATGCGACGGCGCGGACATGGCTGGCGGAGCCGGTGGTCCGCAACGACCGGATGTCAGGCCCCATCCGTTCGGCCCAGCTTGCGGCGGTGTCGGCGGAACGGCGCTTCCTGCACACCGCGCGGCGCGTGATCGCCGAGGCGGCGGTCGACACGGCCCTGATGAAGCGGACCATGCCGCTGTTCATTGCCCGGCTGCACGACATGGAGCATCATCGCGAGACGGTGCACGGACGGCTCAGTCGCCGCCTGACCTGGCAAACCCGTGAGGTGGAGGCACTGGCGCAGCGGGTGCTGGCCCGGATGATGCTGGCCGGACTGCTGCTCGTGATCCTGGTCAGCGGGCTGATCCTCTGGCTTCGTATCCGGGTGATGCGGCCGCTGATGGACATCGTTGCCGGGATGCGTGCGATGAGCACCGGACAGTCGCTGGAACCGTTATGGCTGCATCGGCGCGACGAACTGGGCGAATTGGCGCGGGGCATGGACATGCTGGCCCGCGCCGCCGAGGAACGCGAGCGTATCCAGCGGCAGGTCGAGTATCTGGCGCATCACGATCCGCTGACCGGGCTGGCCAACCGCGTCGTTTTTGCCGACCGGCTGGATGCCGCATTGCAGGCGGGCCGCAGGATCGCGTTGCTGGCGATCGATCTTGATGGGTTCAAGGGCGTCAACGACACGCTCGGCCATGCGGCCGGCGACATCCTGCTCAAGCGCGCCAGCGAGCTGCTGGCGGCGTCGGTGGGCCATGACGACACGGTCGCGCGTATCGGTGGCGACGAGTTCGCGATCATCCATCATCTGTCCGCCCAGGAAGAGGATGCCGCGGCGCTCGTCCACCGCATCTATGCCGTCATTGCCGAGGATCCCGCGAGCCCGGCGGTGCGGATGAGCATCGGCGTCGCGCTGTCGCCCCGCCACGGTCTGGAGGCCGACGAGCTTCAGGCCTGCGCCGACATCGCGCTATATCGGGCCAAGGCCGATGGTCGTCACTGCGCCCGCCGTTACGACATGGCGATGGACGAGGAGCGGCGGCAACGCCACTGGCTGGCGCATGAACTGCACGAGGCCGTCACGCGCGGCGAACTTCATCTGGTCTATCAACCGATCGCAGATTGCGCGTCGCGCCGGATCATCGGGCAGGAAGCGCTGGCGCGTTGGGATCATCCGGTGCTGGGGCCGGTCAGCCCGGACGTGTTCATCGGCCTGGCGGAGGAAAGCGGCCTGATCGGCGAGATCGGCCAGCGTCTGTTCGTCGATGCGCTGGCCACGGCACGGGCCTGGCCCGCCGAATGGATGCTGGCGATCAACCTGTCGCCGGTACAGCTTCGCGAACCGAATCTCGCCCAGCGGATGCTGGCCGCCACCACGTCCCAGGGCCTAGACCCGCGCCGGATCGAGGTGGAGGTGACCGAGGGCGTGCTGATCGACAATCGCGAAGCCACGACCGCCAATCTGGCGACGCTACGCGCCGCAGGCGTAGGGATCGTGATGGACGATTTCGGCACCGGCTATGCCTCGCTCAGCAGCCTTCAGCAATTTCCCTTCGACAAGATCAAGATCGACCGCAGCTTCATCCAGGCGATGGATCAGGACGGCCCGGCCCTGTCGATCGTTCGCGCCTCGATCGGGCTGGGACGCAGCCTGAACATCCCCATCGTGGCGGAAGGGCTGGAGACCGAAGCACAATACCGGACGCTGTGCGATCTGGGGTGCGATCAGGTGCAGGGCTATCTGATCGGTCGCCCGATGGCGCATCTGGCCGAGGCGGCATGATCCGGGGCAGGGTGGATAGGCCAGCCCTCAGCTGACGCATTCTCCGATCATGCGGATGATATCATGCCCGGTATAGGGCTTGGGTACGAACTGGACCCCGGCGGGCAGGTCCGCCGCGACATGGCGCTGTTCGCCCGACGTGACGATGATCGAGACATGCGGATGGGACTTGTGGGCCTTTGCCGCCAGCGCGGCGCCGTCGATCGAACCGGGCATCGCGACGTCGGTGAACATGGCACAGATTTCCGGGTGCCGATCCAGCGCGATCAGCGCCTCGTCGGCGCTGTCCGCCTGGATCACCACATAACCCGCATCTTCGAACGCGAACTTCACGTGCATCAACAGAAGCGGCTGGTCGTCTACGATCAAAATGGTCGGAGGCTTCATATAACGTGTATTAATTCTGTGCCGCCGCATCCGTTCCGAAAAGGGTGTAATTTTGCGTTCATGTGAGCGTTATACGCCACTGTCCGTGAGTTGAGCCAATTGCGCCTCCGACAGGGACAGCCGCATGGCGGGCGTCAGTTCGGAAAGCTGCTTCACGCTGGTCGCGCTGGCGATCGGCGCGGTGACGCCGGGCTGCGCCATCAGCCAGGCGAGCGCGACCTGCGCCGGGGTGGCCCCTGTCTCCTCCGCCACCGCATCCAGCGCCGCCAGCACCGCGGCCCCCTTGCCATGCAGCAGCTCGCCCATTTTCGCGCCGCGCACGCTTTGCGACAGGTCGGCGTCGCTGCGGTACTTGCCGGTCAGGAACCCGGCGGCGAGCCCATAATAGGGGACGACGCCGATATTCTCGGTGACGCAGTAATCCTGCAACTCGCCCTCGAACTTGTGGCGGCTGACCAGATTATATTCGGGCTGCAGGACATGATAGCGCGGCAGCCCGGCGTCGCGGGCGGCCTCGTTCGCGGATTTCAGCCGCGCGGCGTGGAAGTTGGAGGCGCCGATCACCCGCACCTTGCCCGCCTCGACCAGCTTGGCAAAGGCCTCCATCACGGCGTCCTGCGGCTGATCCTCGTCGTCCTGATGTGCGAAATAGAGGTCGATCCGGTCGGTGCCGAGCCGCTTGAGCGACGCCTCCGCCGCCGCCGCGATCCGGGCGGGGGCCAGCTTTTCGCCGCCTTCGCCGGCCAGCATCCCGACCTTGGTCGCGATCAGCACCTGGTCGCGCTTGCCGCTGGCCTTCAGCCATTCGCCGATCATCGCCTCGGACTCGCCGCCCTGGTGCCCGTCGACCCAGGCGGAATAGACGTCGGCCGTGTCGATCATCACGCCGCCCTGATCGACAAAGGCGTCGAGCACCGCAAAGCTCGCCGCCCGGTCGGCCGTCCAGCCAAAGACATTGCCGCCCAGCACCAGCGGCGCGATCATCAGGTCGGTCGAGCCCAGGCGGCGAAGCGGCATGTCGGTCATGGCGTATCAGCTTTCGTTATCGATGGGATTTTCGTCCCCAACGTCCGAAGGTGCCATCGCGTTCAGATCGACCGCATTGGCATCGAGCATGGCGGCGGCGTCGTTCAACTGGTCATTCTCCGCCGCACTCAACCCCTTGGGCTGGTCGTTGGAGGAACAGGCGGCCAGCGTCAGCAGCGCGGCGGTCAACAGGATACGGATCATGTCGGCATCATGCCAAAAGCGGGGGGCAGTGGGGAAGGGGGAACCCGGCGGCGGGGTGGGTGCGTTGTCGCGGCCTGGATTTCGATCATGAGGTCAATGCGATGCCCGCTTCCCGATACGCCATGTTGCTCGCCCCGTTCAAAATGGGCCTGGTCGGCGGACAGCGCGCCATGACGCCGCTGGCCGCCGTGTCGATCGCGGCGGCACGCGGGCAATTGCCGGTCGGCAAGGGCGTGCTCCGCTGGCTGGCCAACCCCGTCGTTGCGGCGGGCACGCTGGCGCTCGCGATCGGAGAAATGGCGGGCGACAAGCAGAAGACCGCGCCGGATCGCGTCGTGCCCATCGGCCTGGCGGCGCGCTTCACGACCTCCGCGATCGCGGGCGCGGCGCTGGCCAGCCCGAAACAGCGCTGGCTGGGCGCGGCGATCGGCGGCGTGACGGCGGTGATCGCCTCCTATCCCGGCTGGCGCGGCCGGATGGCGGCGCTGGGGCGCTATGGCCAGACCAAGACGGGCTTTGCCGAGGATGCGGCGGTACTGGCGGGAGCGATCGGCGTATTGCGAGGGCGGCGGGGGTAAGGTCCCCGGTCGACATCCCCGTACGCGCTTAGAACGGCGCGGGGGTGCTTCGGTTTATCCAGACGTAATCGGGGTGCTGCTTACTGAAGCGCACCTCGGTAACGGTATGGCCAACGGTACCGAGCCATATCAGCAAGCCATTCGGATCGGCTGATATGTTCCATGGCTTGAGGCGCGCCAATTCGGCTGGAATTGTCGCCTCTCGGTCGCATAGTCCCGAATGAGTTCGGTCGGCGCATTGGATCACGAACTTCGCCTGGCCGGAACGAAAGCGATCCAGTTGTTCGAGAACGGCGAAACCTTGGGATGCGTCGACGCCCGGATTCAAGTGAACGTAATCGGCCGTCGAGCAGCTCGACCGCTTTGCCCGCGCGATCTCCGTCGTTTTGTAGCGATCGTCGGGCATCGCATGATCCAGCACGTCAGCGGGGTCGGCGCGGAAGCCCACGGTCCAACGGACCCTTGTACAGCCTCGGGCTGTCGCCATCGGACGCTCCACGAGATCGGCGTCTATGGCGCCGGGGGCGTTCATTCCCCCGACTGGTGCGACGAACTGTTCGATGGGGCCATGATTCACGTCTTCCAACAGACGCTCGCCAGCGACAGACGGAGGCAGTTTTTGCGCATCGCCAAAGGATAGGGCCGCTTCTGTTTGCAGGAGCAGGGCCAAAAGGATCATGTGTTCCTCATGCTGACGTCATCGAACCCATGGCCGTAAGGGCGGTTGATGAGAGCCATCCGGCCGTCAAGCGGATCAGGAGGCGGCCCGGGGTGGCTGGATGCCGGTATATTGGACCGACATCATCTTCCATTCCCGGCCGATCCTTTGCTCAACATAGGTCACGCGGACGCTGCGCGTGACCGTGCCGCCATTCGGATTGGGCAGCGTATAGTCGACCGAGCCGATGACGATCGCACTGTCGCCGTGTCGGCGCACGTCTTGCGTCTGAAAGTGCATGGGCGGCACCTGCCGCGCCTTCTCGGGCGCGTAGAAGGTCAGGACCGCCGGTCGCCGGTCGATCTCCCCCAGCGGCGAGACCTCAATATAATCCGCCGCCAGCAACCCATCGAGCGCCTTCGCATCGTAGCGGTTGCGCGCCTCGTTGAAGGACTGGACGAGCTTCAGGATCGCCGGATCGCTCGGCCCTTGCGCGGACGCCGTGCCTGCGAGCAGCGCCAGACCGGCGACGATGTACCAAGACCGCATGTTTCTTTCCCCCCAATGAGGGGAAGCTATCCACGAAGCATCGCCGCGTCCACCGCTGGAAACGCTATCCACTTCTCCTGCGATCGTGCGCTTTCCAGTACGGCCTCGACGAACGCCATGGTGCGCAGGCCCGGCTCCAGGCCCGGATACCAGTTCGCCTCGCCCGGGGCTTCGCCCTTCGCCGGACCACCATCGCGCAACGATCCCGCCACTGCGCGATAGAGGTTGCCGAACGCTTCGATATAGCCCTCCGGATGGCCCGAGGGGGTGCGCAGGCGGGGCAGGGTGGTGGGGCTGAGGCCGGGGCCACCGGCGCGGACGATTTCGGCGGGGCGGTCGAGCCAGCGCAGGGTCAGCGTGTTGGGCTCCATCTGCGACCATTCCAGCCCGCCCGTCTCGCCATGGATGCGGATACGCAGGCCGTTCTCCTCGCCCGCCGCCACCTGCGTCGCGCGCAGCGTGCCGCGTGCGCCATCGGCGAAGCGGAGTAGAACGTTGACGTCGTCGTCGAGCATCCGCCCCGCGACATGCGTCGTCACGTCGGCCGACAGCGCCTCGACGGTCAGGCCGGAGATATGCTCCGCCAGCTGGAAGGCATGGGTGCCGATATCGCCCAGCGCCCCGCCAAGCCCTGCGCGTGCCGGATCGGTGCGCCATTCGGCCTGTTTGTTGCCCTCGCGGTCGAGCGCGGTGCTGAGCCAGCCCTGCACATATTCGACATGGACCAGCCGGATGGTCCCGAAATCGCCGCGCGCGACGCGGGCCCGCGCCTCCTCGACCATCGGATAGCCGCTATAGGTAAAGGCCAGGCCATAGAGCTGGCCCGAGGCGCGTGCGGCGTCGGCAATGGCCCGCGCCTCTGCCAGGTTCATCGCCATCGGCTTTTCGCTGAATACCGGGAAACCGGCGTTCAGCGCGGCGATCGCCATCGGCGCGTGGAGGTGGTTGGGGGTGACGATGGCGATCGCATCGATCCGCTCGCCATCGGGCCGCGCGCGTTCGTCGGCAAGGAGGGCGGCGATGGTGGCGTGGACCCGGTCGGGAGAGAGGCCGAGTTGCTCGCCGCTACGCCGATTGCGCTCGGGATCGCTGCTGAAATTGCCCGCGACCAACTCCCAGTCGCCGTCCAGCGCCGCCGCCATCCGGTGCACGCCGCCGATGAACGCGCCCTCGCCGCCGCCCGCCATGGCCAGCCGCAACTTCCGTCCCGCCATCATCCTCTCTCCTGTCATCCCAATCGCTTATAACGCGATATTCGGTGCTTGCATGGCATCGGTTTAGCGGTAAACTCCGGCAACAACCAGCGAGTCTGGGCAAGAAAATTTCGGGAGAGAGAGGATGAGGCAGCTGATCGGGCTGGCCGCCGCCGTACCGGCCATGGTCGCCGGTATCCTGGCCGTGCAGGCACCGTCTACCGCGCAGACCGCCCCCGCCGCGGGCGCGCAGGCCTTTGCCGCGTGCCGGGCCTGTCACACGCTGAACAAGGGCGGGCGCAACGGCGTCGGCCCCAATCTGAACGGCGTATTCGGGCGGCAGGCGGGCTCGGTCGCGGGCTTCAACTATTCGCCCGCGATGAAGGCGTCGGGCCTGAAATGGGACGACAAGACGCTGGACGCGTTCATCGCCGCGCCGATGAAGAAGGTGCCGGGCACCCGGATGCCGATCGGCGTCGCCGACCCCGCCAAGCGCGCCGCGCTGATCGCCTATCTCAAGGCCGAGACCGCCAAGTGATCGCCGCTGGAGCCCCCTCGTCGGCGATGCGCGGCCCGGGCATCTTCCTGGCGCAGTTCATGGGCGATGCCGCGCCGTTCGACACGCTCGACTCGGCGGCGCGCTGGATGGCGGAGGCGGGTTATGAGGGCGTTCAGATTCCGACCTGGGACGCGCGTTGCATCGACCTGAAGCTGGCCGCCGAAAGCCAGGATTATTGCGACGACCTCGCCGGGCGCTGTGCCGAGGCGGGTGTCGCGATCACCGAATTGTCGACCCATTTGCAGGGGCAATTGGTCGCGGTCCATCCCGCCTATGACGCCGCCTTTGACGGCTTCGCGCCGGAGGCCGTTCGGGGCAAGCCGGCCGAGCGGCAGCTATGGGCGGTCCAGCAACTCCGTTACGCCGCCAAGGCCAGTCGGCGGCTGGGCTTGAGCGCGCACGCGACCTTCTCCGGCGCGCTGCTCTGGCCCTTCGTCTATCCCTGGCCGCAGCGTCCCGGTGGGCTGGTAGCGGAAGGCTTTACCGAGCTGGGCAAGCGCTGGCGCCCGATCCTGGATGCGTTCGAGGAAGAGGGTGTCGACCTCTGCTACGAGCTGCATCCCGGTGAGGACCTGCACGACGGCACGACCTTCGAGCGATTCCTGGAGTCGGTCGGCGGTCACAAGCGCGCCAATATCCTTTACGACCCCAGCCATTTCGTGTTGCAGGCGATGGATTATCTGCAATTCATCGACTTTTACCACGACCGCATCCGCATGTTCCACGTCAAGGATGCCGAGTTCAACCCGACCGGCCGGGCGGGCGTCTATGGCAGCTATAGCGACTGGGTGGACCGGCCGGGGCGTTTCCGTTCGCTGGGCGACGGACAGGTGGATTTCGGCGGCATTTTCTCGAAGCTGACCCAGTACGGCTATGCCGGTTGGGCGGTGCTCGAATGGGAATGCTGCCTGAAGCACCCGGAGGATGGCGCGCGGGAGGGGGCGCCCTTTATCGCCGCGCACATGATCCGCCGGGCGACACGCGCCTTCGACGATTTCGCCGGTGGCGGCGATCCGGCCGCCAATCGGCGTTGGCTGGGACTTTAACGATTGCAAGGACTTGACCATCCGCCCCGGAAGGTAAAGTCTGACAAAAAACATAAGCGGGAGAGGGGCATGGAAGCGATACCGGACAATCGGTCGCGTCTGTTCTGGCTGAGCGTGCTGGCGCTGTTCACGGCCGCCGCAAGCGCGGCCTTGCGCGCGGCGGTGGCGAAAAGCCTGAGGGTGGAGTGGATCGACCCCATCGCGCCGGTCGAGGCAGGTGAGTTGATCGGATCGGCGCTGGGATCGGCATTTCTCGGCTTTGCCGCGACCCTGTTCGTGGCGAGCGCGCTGCTCGACCGGATCGGCGCGCGGCAGATGCTGATCGGCTGCGGCCTGTGTTTCCTGATCGGCACCACCGCAATCATCGGCGCGGGCCATGTCGCGACGGGCATGGGCGTTTATCACATCGTCTGGGGCGGGATGCTGTTGAGTGGCATCGGCTGGGGGCTGGCCGAGGCGTCGATCAACCCGCTGACCGCGCGGCTCTACCCGGAAGAGACAACGCACCGGCTGAACGTGCTTCATGCCTGGTATCCCGGCGGGCTGATCGTCGGCGGCCTGGCGGGCGTGTTCCTGGCCGAAGCCCTGTCGTGGCAGGCGATCATGGCGCTGGTGCTGATCCCCGCGCTCGGCGTGCTGGTGATGGCGGCGACCACGCATTTCCCGCCGGTGCCGCGCGAAGTACGCGACGTCGGCTTCGGTGGTATGATCGCGGAAGTCTTCAAGCGGCCGAGCTTCTTCGTTTGGTTCGCCGCGATGTTCCTGACCGCCGCGTCCGAACTGGCGCCGGGCCAGTGGCTCGACGTGGCGCTCAGCAGCCGGGTCGGCATGCGCGGCATCCTGCTGCTTGTCTATGTCAGCGCGCTGATGTTCGTGTTCCGCCACTTTGCCGGGCGGATCGCGGGGCGGCTGTCCAATCCGGGGCTGCTCTGGGTGTCGAGCCTGATGGCGGGCATCGGCCTGTTCCTGCTGTCACGGGCGCAGTCGCCGGTGGCGGCGATCCTGGCCTCGACCGTGTGGGGGCTGGGCGTCTGCGCGATGTGGCCGACCATGCTGGCTTCGGTCGCCGAGCGTTATCCGCGCGGCGGCGCCTGGGCGCTGGGGCTGGTCGGATCGGCGGGGGCGCTGTCCAGCTTCTTCGTCCTGCCGCGACTGGGCGCGATGTTTGACGCCGCCAAGGTCGAACTGGCCGGTGGGCCGGACGCGTTCAAGCGGCTGACCGGCGAAGCGCTGCGGCAGGTCGAGGATGCGGCGGCGTCGCAGTCCTTTGCGCGGCTCGCCATCGTGCCGGTGATCCTGTTGTTCGTCTTCGGCGGCATCTGGCTGGCCGAGCGCCGCCGTCCCCGTCGTCCCGTTGCGGAGAGTGTCGCATGAGCTGGTCGCGTCGCACCGTCATGGGCGGCCTAGCCGCCACCGTGCCCGCCGCCGCGCTGGCGGGGCAGAAGGCGGGCCGGTCGTCCAACGCCGCGCGCTTCACCCTGGGTTTCGCACCGCATCTGGGCAGCTTTGCCAGCCGGGGCGACAGCTCGGTCGAGCAGATCGCCTATGCCGCCGACCAGGGTTTCTGGGCATGGGAGGATAATGAATATCGCCTCCGCCCCGTCGCCGAGCAGGAGGCGATCGCCAAGGCACTGCGCGACCGCAAGATGACGATGGGCGTGTTCGTCGCGTCCATGCCCAAGTGGTCGGAATCGCGCCCCTTGCTGGGCGGTGACGACGATGCCGAGCGACAGGCTTTCCTGGCCGATGTGACCAGCGCGGTCGATGTCGCCAAGCGGGTCGGCGCGACGCGGATGACCGTCGTCACCGGCTTCATGGACAAGCGTCTGCACCCGGCGATCCAGATGGGCCGGATCATCGACGTGATGCGTCGCGCGGGCGATATCGTCGCGCCGCACGGGATGGCGCTGGTGATGGAGCCGCTCAACACCCGGACCAACCATCCGGGCGTGTTCATGCAGTCCATCGCGGAGGGCTATGCCGTGGCGCGCGGGGCGAACAGTCCGGGCGTGAAGGTGCTGGCCGACCTGTATCACGAGCAGATCCAGTCGGGGAATCTGATCCCGACGATGAAGCTCTGCTGGGACGAGATCGGCTATATCCAGTTCGGCGACAATCCCGGCCGCAACGAGCCGGGCAGCGGCGAGATCAATTACGCCAATGTCTGCCGCTTCCTGAAAGCACAGGGCTACACGGGCGTGATCGGCATGGAACATGGCAATTCGGTCAAGGGCCGCGCGGGCGAAGACACGCTGGTTGCAGCGTACCGCGCGATCGATCCGAGAATATGAGGAGGGGAGCGATGCGGATGCTACCGTTGATCGCATTGGCCGTGGCGAGCGGTGCCATGGCGCAGGACAAGCCGGGCATGGGCTTTCGCGATACGCCGATGCTGCCCGGCGGCAAATGGCATGTCCATGATCCCGACCGGCCCGCACCGAAGGTCGTCACCCCCGCCGCGCAACCCGGCGGCGCGCCGTCCGATGCGGTGGTGCTGTTCGACGGACGCTCGATGGAGGCTTGGACGCCCAGCGGCAAGCCTTGGGTGCTGAAAGACGGCGCGATGACCGTGCCCCCACGCGACGGCAAGGCCGAGAGCGTGCTGGTCAGCAAGCAGAGCTTCGGCGACGTGCAGCTTCACCTCGAATTCCGCTCGCCCAACCCGCCGCAGAAAGCGTCGCAGGACCGGGGCAATAGCGGCATCTGGTTCATGCAGCGCTATGAGGTGCAGATCCTCGACGGGTATGATAACCCGACTTATGCCGATGGCCAGGTCGGCGCGGTCTATGCCTGGAAGCCGCCGCTGGTGAATGCGGCGCGCAAGCCCGGCGAATGGCAGAGCTATGACATCGTCTTCGAGCGGCCGCGCTTTGCGGCGGACGGCAAGCTGCTGCGCCCCGCCTATGTCACCGCGCTGCTGAACGGCGTCGTCGTCCAGAACCATCAGGCGATGCTGGGCACCACCATCTGGCGGCAGGTCGAGAAATATCAGGCGCATGGCGATGCCGCGCCGATCCAGCTTCAGGATCACGACTCGCCCGTCTCGTTCCGCAATATCTGGGTCCGCCCGCTGCCGCCCGAGGCGATCGCGCAGGACCTGCCGGAGGATACCCGATGACCCCCCATATCGACCGCAGACATGCCTTGGCGGGGATCACCGCCATGTTCGGCTCCGCGCTGTTCGCGCCCATCGCGCGGGCGGCGGGCGCGGTGGAGCAGGCGCGCGGTACCATTCCCGTCATCTCGGATGGACCGCCCAGCGTCGTGGTCTTCACCCCCGTCCAGCGCGCGACGATGACCGCGCTGGCGGAGCGGGTGCTGCCGACCACCGACACGCCCGGCGCGATCGCGGCCGGGGTGCCCGCCTTTATCGAGAAGATGCTGGCCGACTGGGCGCTGCCCGCCGACCGGGTGCCGATCATCGCCGGGCTGAACGCGATCGAGGCGCGCAGCCAGAGCGTCAACAAACTGGCCGCCGCCAAGGCGAGCCCCGCGCAACAGGACACATTGCTGACCGAGGCGATGGAGGGTGTGCTGCCGGAGGGGCGGGCGTTCTTCGAGCCGTTCCGGCAACTCGTCATCACCGGCTATTACACGTCGGAGATCGGCATCACGCAGGAACGCGAATATCTGCCGGTGCCCGGCGAATATGATGGCGCCTATCCCTATTCCAAGGTCAACAAGGTGTATTCGGCATGATCGATCGTCGTTCGCTGATGGGCGCGGGGCTGGGGCTGGGCGCGGCCGCGCTGCTGCCGGGCATGGCGCAGGCCGCGCAGCTCGGGGCCATCGGGCTCCAGCTCTATACGATCCGCGAGCTGTTCGCCGCCGATCCGGTCAAGACCTTGGAGGCGGTGGCCAGGATCGGCTATCGCGAAGTCGAATATGGCGGGGGCGGCTATGACGCGATGGATCATGCCATGCTCCGCCGCACGCAGGACCGGCTGGGGCTGAAGGCGCCGTCGATCCATGTCCCCTATGACTCGCTGCTCGGCAAGTTCGATGCGTGCGTGACCATGGCGAAGACGCTGGGCGCCGATACCGTCATCCTGCCCTATATGACCGACGAGCATCGGACCGAGGCGGGCTGGAATGCGGCTTTGCCCAACATCAACCGCTTCGCCGCGCAGTTGAAGAAGGCGGGTCTGGGCTTTGCCTATCACAATCACGACTTCGAATTCACCAACAAGCCCGGCGGCATCAGCCTGTACGACCGGCTGCTCAAGGGCACCGACCCGGCGCTCGTGAAGCTGGAGATCGACCTCTATTGGGCGATCCATGCGGGTGAGGATGCGGCGGCGCTCATCCGGCGGCTGGCCGGGCGTATCTATGCCTATCACGTCAAGGATGCGCGCGCCGACGGCAGCATGACGGCGGTGGGCGCGGGGCAAATCGACTTCGCCGCGCTCTTCAAGCTCAACCGGCTGGCGGGCGTGAAGCATTTCTATGTCGAGAATGATCAGGCGCCCGCGCCCTATCTGCCCGACATCACGACCAGCTTCCGGACGCTGCAAGCGCTTCGATTCTAAAACGATAAGACAGATATAGGGAGGACAGCCATGGCGGCGACGAACCGTTTCGACGCGATCGTGATCGGGTCGGGGATCAGCGGCGGGTTCGCCGCCAAGGAACTGACCGAAAAGGGCCTGCGTGTCCTGATGCTCGACCGGGGCGTCATGGTCGAGCATGGCGAGGGTTATCCGTATGACGGCAAGCCCGCCTTCGAGGTGCCGGCGCGCAACATCATGCCCAAGCCGTTGCTGGACAGCGATTATTTCATCGCCAAGCAGGGCTATGTCGCGCCCAGCAATCAGAAATTCTACAATGACGACCGGCTGAACCCCTATGCCTATGACGAGGGGAGCAAATTCTACTGGATCCGTCCCGGTGCGGTCGGCGGCAAGTCGCTGATCTGGGGGCGCTGGTCCTTCCGCTGGAGCGCCGACGATTTCGAGGCGAACAAGCGTGAAGGCGTCGCCGCCGACTGGCCGATCCGGTACGACGATGTCGCGCCCTGGTATTCCTATGTCGAGAAGTACATCGGCGTGTCGGGCTCGCGCGAGAACCTGCCCTATCTCCCCGACAGCGAATTCCAGCCGCCGATGCCGATGAACGTTGCGGAAAAGTGGCTGAAGGAACGGCTGGAAAGCCAGTTTCCGGGGCGCAAGCTGATCCACACCCGCCTGTCCAACATGACCGAGGACAAGCCCGACCAGAACCGCACCAAATGCCAGTTTCGCAACCAGTGCGGCAATGGCTGCTCGTTCGGCGCCTATTTCTCGACCCAGGCCGTGACCCTGCCCGCCGCACGGGCGACCGGGCGGCTGACGCTTCAGTCGGATGCGGTGGTGACGGGGATCGACTATGATCCGGCGAAGAAGAAGGTCACCGGCGTCCGCTATGTTGATGCCAAGACCGGACAGGCGCAGACGGTCCAGGCCAATCTGGTCTTCGTCTGCGCCTCGGCGATGGGGTCGGTGCAGATCCTGATGAATTCGCGGGCGCCGGGTTCGGAGCGCAGCCATTTCGACAGCAGCGGGACGCTGGGCCGCTATGTCATGGACCATATCTTCCGCGTCGGCGTGTCGGGCGAGATTCCCGGCATGGACGACCTGATCGAATATGGCCGTCGTCCGGGCGGCGTGTACGTGCCGCGCTTCCGCAACCTGAAGGGCGATGAGGGGCTCGGCTTCCGGCGCGGCTATGGCTATCAGGGTTCGGCCTATCGCAACGCGGCCAAGCCGGTCGGCTTCGGGGCGGAGATGAAGCATGGCATGCGCCGCTATGGCCCGTGGCAGTTCAGCATGGGCGCGTTCGGCGAATGCCTGCCTTATGAGGATAATCGCGTGTCGCTGCATTCCAGCAAGGTCGATCGCTTCGGCGTGCCGCTGATGAAGTTCGACGTGACCTTCCGCGACAATGAGCTGAAGATGATGGCCGACGCCCGGCGCGAGGGCGAGGCGATGCTGCGCGCGGCGGGCATGAAGAACGTGACCAGCGGGGAGTCCGAGCATGTCCCGGGCGACGCGATCCACGAGATGGGCGGCGCGCGCATGGGGGCGGACCCGCGCCAGTCGGTGCTCAACAAATGGAGCCAGGCGCATGACGCGTCGAACCTCTATGTGACGGACGGCGCGCAGATGGCGTCGGTGTCGTGCGTCAACCCCTCGCTGACCTTCATGGCGCTGACGGCGCGCGCGGCGGATCATGCGGTCAAGGGGCTGAAGGCGGGGGCGGTTTGAGGTCGGAGGCTGTCGGATTTATCGGACGAAAGCCCCTCCCCTTCAGGGGAGGGGGTGGGGTGGGGCCTCGCCACAGGCCACATGCTTGCGGAGCCGCCCCACCCCCGGCCCCTCCCCTGAAGGGGAGGGGTGAGTTTCTGTGACATCGTCTTCCAATCATATCCTTCCGGCCAAACGCCCCGAAGGCGTCACCATCCGCGCGGTCGGCGAGCGGGCGGGGGTGTCGGCGATGACCGTGTCCAACGTCATCAACGGCGCTGGCCGGGTGAGCCCGACGACGCGCGCGGCGGTGCTCGCGGCGATCGAGGCGCTGGGTTATGTCCCCAATGTCGCGGCGCGGCGACTGGCCAAGGCGCGGGCGACGACGCTGGGGCTTTTGTACAGCGACAAGGGTACGCCCTTCATCGACTCGGTGCTGCTGGGCGCGCTGCGGGCGAGCAATGCGCGCGGCCTGCAATTCATCGCGCAAGGTGAGGAAGGACTGACCCGTGAAGCGGCCGAGGCGGCGCTGCGCACGCTGGTGCAGAGCGGCGCGGCGGCGGTGCTGCTCCTGCCCCCCTTTGCGGAGTTGCTGAGCGGGTCGGGACTGTTCGAGGAACTGGGCGTCGCGGCGGCGGCGATCGCGACGGGGCAGACCATGCCCGACATGGCGACCGTCCGGATCGACAATCGTGCGGCGATGGCGGCGATGACCGCGCATGTCGTGCAGGCCGGGCATCGCCGCATCGGCTTTCTGGCGGGGCCGCAGCATTTCTCCGTCGCCGACGAGCGGCTGGCGGGGTTTCGCGACGGGCTGGCGGCGAGCGGACTGGATTACGACCCGTCGCTGGTCGTGCGCGCCGGGTTCGATCCGGCGGCGGGCGCGGCGGCGGGCCGGGGGCTGCTCGACCGGCCCGACCGACCGAGCGCGATCCTGTGCAGCAGCGACGACATGGCGGCGGGGCTGATCGGCGAGGCGTCGCGCCGGGGCCTGCGCCTGCCGGACGAACTGGCGGTCACCGGGTTCGACGATACCGCGATCGCGGCGCGGCTCTGGCCGCCGTTGACCGTGATCCGCCAGCCGGTCGGCGACATGGCCTTCCGCGCGGTCGAACAGGTGCTGGCGGCGCTGCGCTCGCGGGTGGTGGAGGACCAGGTGGTGGATTTCGAACTGGTGGTGCGGGAGTCGGTGGGGCGGGGATAAATCCCTGAACCGTTCGCACTGAGCGAAGGCGAAGTGCACGCCTTGGCGCTATCCGAAATCCTTGGCCTTCGACTTCGCTCAGGCTGAACGGGGCAGGGGGGATGGGCGTTTCACAAACCCCCGTTCCCCGGCGAAGGCCGGGGCCCAGGCGCCATCAAGTTCGTAGGGCGGACCAAAACGGCGGGGGAGGCCAAGCCATCCGGCCCCCGATCGTTCACCGCAACTGGACCCCGGCCTTCGCCGGGGAACAACAATGCAGAAGGGACAGGCGAAACCTTACCCCGTCCGTCCATACTCCGCGACCAGCGCCACCTCTTCGGGATCGCCCAGTACCACGCCGACGCGCTGGTGCAGGCCGACCGCCTCGACATCCATGATCGGGATCGCGCCGTCGATCGACGCGCCGCCCGCCTGTTCGATCAGGAAGCTCATCGGGTTCGCCTCATAGAGCAGGCGCAGCTTGGCCTTGCCGTCCTTGCGGTGGTCGCCCGGATAGAGGAACACCCCGCCGCGTTTGAGGATACGGTGCACGTCCGCCACCATCGAGGCGGTCCAGCGCATATTGTAATCCTCGCCCAGCGGCCCTTCGGTGCCCAGGATACGCTCCTCGATATAGCGGGCGATGCCGGGCGACCATTGGCGGCGGCGCGCCATGTTGATCGCGAATTCCTTGGTGCCGGTGGGGATGCGCATCGGTCCGTCGGTCAGCCGCCACGACCCGATCTCGCGGTCCAGCGTGAATTCGTAGACGCCGGTGCCGACCGTGAGGACCAGCAACGTCTGCGGCCCGTAAATGGCATAGCCCGCCGCCACCTGCGCGCGGCCGGGCTGGAGGAAGTCCGCCTCGGTCACTTCGCGGCCCGCGCAATCCTCGGGCGCGCGCAGGACCGAGAAGATGGTGCCGACCGACAGGTCGACATCGACATTGCTCGACCCGTCGATGGGATCGAACAACAGCAGATATTCGCCGCGCGGGAAGCGATTGGGGATTCGGTGGATCGTCTCCATCTCCTCCGACGCCATCGCGGCCAGATGCCCGCCCCATTCGTTCGCATCGAGCAGCAGGTCGTTGGCGATCACGTCCAGCTTCTTCTGGACCTCGCCCTGCACGTTTTCGCTGCCCAGGCTGCCGAGCACATCGCCCAGCGCGCCCTTGGAAATCGCCTGGTTCACCGCCTTGCACGCGCGGGCGACGGTTTCGATCAGCAGGCGCAGCTCGGCGGGGCAGGTTTCTTCGGAGCGGCGCTGCTCCTCGATCAGGAAACGGGTCAGCGTCGTCTGGCGCGGTGTCGTCATCGTCGCGAATGCTCCCAGAAGGGCCGGGGGATGGGCCGGGAAATGATCGGCCCCGCGGGCTCCCTCCCGCCGGGCCAAGCCATGGTGGCGGGCGGACCATGGACCGGCCATGCGCCACACGCAACCTGACGTTAAGCAAAGCTGGTGCTTTATGGGACCGTAGCAAATCTGTTATATCCCACTTCGCAAATAGGATATGATGGAAGTCGGAGGATCGCATATGACGACCGGACGGCTGATGACGGACACCCCCGTGCAGGGTCATGCCCCGACGGGCATTGACGGCATCGTATCGGGCTTGCGCACCGCCCGGCATGGCTGGCGGGTGCGGCAGGATGCGGGCCGCGATGTCGAGCGTTTTCCGTCGCGCAGCGGGGTCGAGGATGTCGTCGCGCTGGTCGCCGCCGCGCTATATCCGCGCCGCCTGGGTCATTTTCGGGGGGCGGCGCAGGAGGAGGATCGCTTCGTCGCGGCCAAGCTGCTCGCCGCGCTGACCGCGCTGGAACGCGAGATCGGCGCCGAGCTGGCCTATTGGCAGAAGGATGTCGACGCGGCCTTTCCGCCCGAACAGGCGGCGCTGGTGTCGCGGCTGTTCGGCGCGACGCTGCCGCAGGTGCGCGAACTGATCGACAGCGATGTCGAGGCCGCGTTCCTGGCCGATCCCGCCGCGCGCAGCGTCGACGAGATCCTGCTCTGCTATCCCGGCGCCATCGCCAGCCTGCACCACCGTATCGCGCATGAGCTGAACGAACTGGGCGCGCCGATCGTGGCACGGATGATCTCCGAACTCGCCAATGAGCGGACCGGCATCGACATCCATCCGGGCGCGACCATCGGGCGGCATTTCTTCATCGACCACGGCACCGGCGTCGTCGTCGGCGAGACCGCGATCATCGGCGAGCGGGTGCGCGTGTACCAGCATGTGACGCTGGGCGCGCGCTCGGCGCTGGGCACCGCGCCGCGTTCGCCGCGGGACCGGTTCTCGCGCCATCCCATCGTCGAGGACGATGTCATCATCTATGCGGGCGCGACGATATTGGGGCGGGTGACGATCGGGGCGCGCTCGGTGATCGGGGGCAATGTCTGGCTGTTGACCGATGTCGAGCCGGACAGCGTGCTCGTCCAGCCCGAGGCGCTGGCCCTGCCGCGCGCGGACGCGCGGGCGCTGCGGCAGGAATTGGAGGGGACGGCATGAAGCAGGGACGCAAACCGGTCATCGGCCTGATGTGCGGCAACGAGGTTGCGAACCGCCCGATCCAGGCGGTCGCGACGCGCTTCATCGAACCGCTGGTCCAGCTGTGCGGCGCGAGCGTCCTGATCGTCCCCGCCGTTCCCGAAGCGGTCGACACCGCATTGATGGCGGACATGCTCGACGGGCTGCTGCTGACCGGCGGCCGCTCGCATGTCGCGCCCGCCCAATATGGCGACTGCGCCGAACTGGCGCCGCAAGCCTGCGACCCGCAGCGCGACTCGGTCGCGCTGGCGCTGGCCGGGCGGATGATCGAGCGCGGCAAGACGGTGTTCGGCATCTGCCGGGGAATGCAGGAGATCAACGTGCTGTTCGGCGGCTCGCTGACCTGCCTGGGCGGCCTGCCGCGCCATCATCGCGGATCGTGGGAAGGCGATTACGACACGTTGTTCGGCCATCATCACCCGGTCGACCTGATGCCCGGCGGCGCGCTGGCCGGACGCAGCGGGCATCGCCGGGTCGAGGTCAACTCGGTGCATCAGCAGGGCGTCGACCGGCTGGGTTATGGCCTGGTGGTCGAGGCGCGCGATGCCGAGGACGGACTGATCGAGGCGTTCCGCGCACCCGGCTGCGGCGCGGACGTGCTGGCGGTGCAGTGGCATCCCGAATGGGACATCGCGACCTGCGGCGTGGCGCGCGGCTTCTTCACCATGCTGGGCGAGTCGGTGCGCGGCCACGCCTGACCGCCATTTTTCCCGGCCCTCCATCGATTGTCGCACGGACGGTTCGCGCCGTCCGATAGCGCTTGCCTTCGGCGCTTCGCTCGCCGTACATTTGCGCTCATAAAATAAGACTTTCATGGAGAAGGAGTCGTGATGGCGGCAGTCGGCGCGGGACGGCATAAGCGAGGACATGGCTGATGGCGCTGCCTGTCGATCTACCCCCCATGGCCATGACGGGGCGGGGCGGTGACGCCGCAGGCCATGGCGATACGGTCGCGCGCGGCTACCTCCCCGCGCTCATCATCACGGTCAGCCTGTTCTTCCTGTGGGGGATGGCGAACAATCTCAACGACATCCTGATCGCGCAATTCCGCAAGGCCTTCACGCTCAGCGATTTCGGGACCAGCTTCGTCCAGCAGGTCTTCTATCTCGGCTATTTCCTGCTCGCGGTGCCCGCCTCGATGGTGATGCGCCGTTATGGCTATAAGGCGGCGATCGTGCTGGGGCTGACGCTCTATGGCACCGGCGCGCTGCTCTTCTATCCGGCGGCGGCGGCGAGCCTGTACCAGCTGTTCCTGCTCGGCCTGTTCGTCATCGCGGCGGGTCTGGCCTTCCTCGAAACCTCGGCCAATCCGCTGATGGGCGAGCTGGGCGATCCGGCGGGGGCGACCCGGCGGCTCAACTGGGCGCAGGCGGCCAACCCGCTGGGCGCGATCACCGGCATCCTGATCGGCCGCTTCTTCATCCTGTCGGGTATCGAACATGACGAGCGGGCGCTGGCCACGATGGACGCCGCCGCGCGCACCGCCTTCTACAAGGCCGAGGTGCAGGCGATCGCGCCGCCCTATGTCGCGATCGCGATCGTCGTCCTGCTGTTCGCCGTGGCGGCCGCCCTGGTGCGCTTCCCCAGCGGTACGCCGGGGCATGCGGAGGAAGGGCGCAGCGGCCGCTTCGTCGACGTGTTCCGCCAGCCGCGCCTGATGGGCGCGGTCGTCGCGCAGTTCTTCTATGTCGGTGCGCAGGTCGGCGTGTGGAGCTATACCATCCGCTATGCGCAGGCCAATGTCGGCCTGAACGAGCGGGGCGGCGCGGATGCGCTGTTCGTCTCGCTGGTGCTGTTCGCCGCCGGGCGTTTCCTGGGCAGTGCGCTCATGGGTCGCGCCGCGCCGGTGAAGCTGCTGGCGCTGTTCGC
The DNA here is from genome assembly GCF_050408055.1 of Sphingomonas sp. Xoc002. Classification (NCBI taxonomy): domain Bacteria; kingdom Pseudomonadati; phylum Pseudomonadota; class Alphaproteobacteria; order Sphingomonadales; family Sphingomonadaceae; genus Sphingomonas; species Sphingomonas sp. Xoc002. The sequence goes on from NZ_CP191175.1 coordinate 807,875, forward strand.
GGGGCTGTCGGTGCTGCTGACCGCCGTGGCGGCCGTGCTGGGCGGCTGGCCGGGGCTGATCGCGCTGGTGGCGGCGAGCTTCTTCATGTCGATCCAGTTCCCGACGATCTTCGCGCTCGGGATCGAGGGGCTGGGGCCGCTGCGCCGGGCGGGGGCGTCGCTGATCGTGATGGCGATCATCGGCGGCGCGGGACTGACCGCGCTGATGGGCTTGGTGTCCGACCATGCCGGTATTACCAGCGCCATGCTGGTCCCGACCGTCAGCTTTGTGGTCGTGACGCTCTTTGCCCTGATGCTGGGCCGCCGGAAGGAGATGAAGGAATGAACCGTCTGCAGGGTAAGCGGGCGATCGTGACGGGCGCCGGACAGGGCATCGGCCGCGCCGCCGCCGAGCTGTTCGCCGCCGAGGGCGCGCAGGTGATCGCGGTCGATCGTAATGCCGACGCGCTGGCCAGCCTTGGGGGCTGCACGACCGAGATACTGGACCTGACCGACCCGGCGGCGATCGCGGCGTTCGGGGAGCGGACGGGTGCGGTCGATGTGCTGTTCAACTGCGCGGGCTATGTCGATGCGGGCGACCTGCTGGCGACGCAGGACGGGGGATATCGCCTGTCCTTCGATCTGAATGTCCACGCGATCACCCATATGCTCCAGGCGTTCGTTCCCGCGATGATCGCGCAAGGCGGCGGCTCGATCGTCAACATGGCCTCCGTCGCGGGGGCGCTGATCGGCGTGCCCAATCGCTATGCCTATTGCGCCTCCAAGGGGGCGGTGGCGGGGATCACCCGGTCGGTCGCACTCGACTATGTCGGCAAGGGCATTCGCTGCAACGCGATCTGCCCCGGCACCGTCCAGTCGCCCAGCCTCGACGAACGTCTGGCCGCGACCGGCGATGCGGAGGCGGCCCGCGCCGCCTTTGTCGCACGCCAGCCCATGGGGCGGCTGGGCCGCGCCGAGGAGGTCGCTGCGCTCGCGCTCTATCTCGCCTCGGACGAGAGCGCCTATACCACCGGCCAGATGCACGCCATCGACGGCGGATGGACGATGGCGTGACGCACACGCGCCCGCCTTTCATCGACGCGCATTTCCATCTGTGGGATCATGGCGTGCTGCGCTACCCATGGCTGGATGCTCCTGACACCGCACCGATCGCCGCGAGCTATCGCATCGCCGATTACCGGGCAGAGCTGGCGGCGTGGAATCCGGCGGGCGCGGTGCATGTCGATGCGGGCGCGCATCCCGATCAGGGTGCGGACGAAACGGTCTGGCTGAACAACGTCGCGGATAAAGATGGCCTGCCCAGCGCGATCGTCGCGCGGGTCGAACTCGACCATCCGGCGGTCGAGGCGCAACTGGCATGGCAGGCGGCGCAGCCACGGGTGAAGGGCATTCGCCACCTCATCAACTGGCATCCGACCGACCCCGCGCGCCGCGCCTATGAGCGTGACCTGACCCGCGATCCACGCTGGCGGGCGGGCTATGCGCTGCTCGGTCGTTATGGGCTGAGCTATGATTTTCACGGCTTTCCCGCGCAACTGTCGGGACTGGCCGAGGTCGCAGGCCAGCATCCCGAGGTGCCGGTCATCCTCAACCACCTCGCGCTGCCCATCCCGGCAGACGGGCTGGAGGAATGGCGCGCCGGATTGATCGCGTTTGCCGCCATGCCGCATGCCGCGATCAAGCTGTCGGGGGCGGGGTTCATAGGACCGCGCTTCGATCCCGCCGGTTTCGCCAATATCGTTGCCGAGGTGATCGACCGTTTCGGCACCGACCGGGTGATGGTCGCGACCAACTTTCCGACCGACCGGCTTGCCGCCGGTCTCGACCATACGCTCGGCGCTTACGAGGCGTTGCTGAGCGGCTTTTCCGATGACGAGCGGCGCGACCTGTGGGGGCGCAATGCCGACCGGATCTATCGACTGGGCCTGAACCTATGACCGACATTCCCCGTCGCAAGATGGGCCATACCGACTGCGCCTTGCCCGAACTGGGTTTTGGCGCGGCGGCGATGGGCAATCTCTATGCCGCGATCGACGATGCCAGCGCCGCCGCGACGCTGGACGCCGCGCTATCGGCCGGTTTTCGGTATTTCGACACCGCCCCGCATTATGGCCGGGGGCTGAGCGAGCGGCGGCTGGGCGATAGCTTGCGCGGGCGGGGCGACGTGATCGTCTCGACCAAGGTCGGGCGGCTGATGGAGCCGGATGCCAGCATCGCCGACGACCGCGAGCGCGACGGCTTTCACACCGCCATGCCGTTCCGTGCCCGCTACGACTATAGCTATGACGGCATCCTGCGCAGCCTTGAGCACAGCCTGCAACGGCTGGGCCTAGCGCGGGTCGATATGCTGTTCGTCCATGATATCGGCCGGGTCACGCATGGCGAGGCGGATGCGCGGTATCGTGAGCAGCTGATCGCGGGCGGCGGATTCCGTGCGCTGGAGAGCTTGCGTGATCAGGGCGCGATCTCCGGCTTCGGGCTGGGCGTGAACGAGGTCGAGGTCTGCCTCGACCTGATGGAGGCGACGCGGTTCGACGTGATGCTGCTCGCCGGGCGTTACACGCTGCTGGAACAGGGCGCACTCGATGCGCTGTTCCCGGCGTGCGAGGCGGCCAGTACGTCGATCGTGGTCGGCGGCCCCTATAATAGCGGCATTCTCGCCACCGGCAGCGCGGCCGCCGGGCGCTATAATTACGCGCCGGCGCCCGAACCCGTCCTCGCCAGGGTCCGCGCGCTGGAGGCGGTCGCCGCGCGCCATCGGGTTTCGCTGCCCGCCGCGGCGCTTGCCTTCGTGCTGGCCCATCCGCTGGTGGCCAGCGTCATTCCCGGTATCGCCGATCCGCAACAGGTATCCGACACGATGCGCCTCTACGCCGAACCCATCCCGTCCGCCTTCTGGACGGACTTGCGTGCCGAAGGGCTGGTCCGCTCCGACGCGCCCCTGCCGGGAGAGCGCGCATGAGCGTCGTCGCCATCCGGCTGACGCCGACCGACAATGTCGCCGTCTGCTGCCGCACGGTCGAGCCGGGCGAGCAGATCCTGGTCGACGGCCATGCGCTGACCGTGACCGAACGCGTCGCGCTGGGCCACAAGCTGGCGGTCGTGCCGCTGGCGACCGGCGACAAGGTCATCAAATATGGCATGCCGATCGGATCGATGACGCATGACGCGCCCGCCGGAGGCTGGGTCCATATGCACAATATGCAAAGCGACTATATCCCCGCGCATCTGCGCGACACGCATGGAGATCATGCATGACCTTGGGCATGGACACGGGCCTGACCGAACGGAGCTGGCAGGCCTGGGCGCGCCCCGACGGGCGCAAGGGCATTCGCGATGCCATCGTTGTCGTCTATCTCGTCGAATGCGCGCACCATGTCGCGCGGCGGATCGTCGACCGGATGGACGATCCGCGCGTGCAGCTGATCGGCTTTCCCGGCTGCTATCCCAATGACTATGCGCTGGCGATGATGAAGGCGCTGACCACGCACCCCAATGTCGGCGGCGTCGTCCTGTTGTCGCTGGGCTGCGAAAGCTTCAACCGCGAGGCGCTGGCCGCCAACGCACGCGAACAGGGGCGCCCGGTCGAGACGATCGTCATCCAGCAGTCGGGCGGAACGCGCGGCGCGATGGAGGCGGGGATCGCCGCCGTCGAGCGCGTTCGCGCAGCGGCGGATGCGCAAGGAGTGCGCGTGCCGATGACCATGTCGGAACTGGTGATCGGCACCATCTGCGGCGGGTCGGACGGGACCAGCGGCATCACCGGCAACCCGGCGGTCGGCCGCGCCTTCGACACGCTGTATGACGCGGGTGCGATCTGCATCTTCGAGGAAACCGGCGAGATGATCGGGTGCGAGGGCCATATGGCCGAGCGCGCCGCGACGCCGGAGGTCGCGCAGGACCTGATAGCCTCGGTCGCGCAGGCCGAGCGTTATTACCGCGCCATGGGCTATGGCAGCTTCGCGCCGGGCAATGCCGAGGGCGGCCTTTCGAGCCAGGAGGAAAAGTCGGCGGGCGCCTATGCCAAGTCGGGCAGCCGTCCGATCACCGGCGTCATCCTGCCTGCCGAACAGGCGCCGGGGCCGGGGTTGTACCTGCTCGACGTGGTGCCCGCGGGCGACCCGAAGTTCGGCTTCCCCAACATCGTCGACAATGCCGAGATCGGCGAACTGATCGCGTGCGGCGCGCATATCAACCTGTTCGTGACCGGGCGCGGCTCGGTGGTCGGATCGGCCATCTCCCCGGTGATCAAGGTCGCGGCCAATCCGGAAATGTACGCCCGGATGGAAGGCGATATGGACGTGAATGCCGGGCGCATCCTCTATGGCGACGCGACGCTCGACGAGGTGGGGGCGGAGATCGTCGACCTGATCGTCGCAGTGTCGGGCGGCGCGCAGACCAAGTCCGAAGCGCTGGGACATCAGGAGTTCGTGCTGACCTACAAGGCGGCGGGGGCGAAGGGGCCGGGCTGTCTGCCCAACGCGGCGTGAGGAGGACTGTATCACCCCTCCCCTTCAGGGGAGGGGCCGGGGGTGGGGCATCGCCGCAAATGCGACGCTGGTGGACAGGCCCCACCCCAACCCCTCCCCTGAAGGGGAGGGGCTCGCATTGATTCAAGGCAACGTCATCCCATTGTAGCCTTCGACTTCGCGCAGGCTGAACGGAGTGGGCAGGTCAGGCGCGGTGCGTCGCCAACGTGCGCAGCTCCGGCATCGCGACCCTGTTGCCCGAACCATTGACCCAGCGGACGAACCCACCGACTCGCTTGTCGATCTTCGCCGCGTGGCCCTGGAAGATGTCCGACAGCCGGTGGTCGAGAAACGGATTGGCGAAGCGTTCCAGCGTCGTGGCGATATAGGCCCGCGCTTCCTCCGCCATGCCGTGCGCGGCAAAGCCCGGCAGCACTTCCTGCGCCATCACCCGCTCCAGCGCCGCCCGCGTGTCCGCATCGGTCAGCGCCTGGCGGACCGTCAGGTCCGCCGCGCCGCCGCCGTCATACCATTGCGCCGCCAGCCAGCTATGGCCGAGATTGAGGATGTGCAGCTTCAGCCGCTCATACCGGTCCAGATCGTCGGTCAGCACGATGTCGGGATGGGTGAAGGGCAGGGCCAACCGTGTCTGGCGCTCGATCGCCCATAGGGCATAGGGCTCGGCGACGGCACCGGCCGGATGGAGCGGCTCGCTGACGATGCGGTCGACCAGGGTGTTGGCCCAGACGCACTCGCGCTCCAGCCAGTCGAGGAACGCCGCCTCGCGCCCCTGATCGCGCGCAAGCCCCCGGATCGCGGCCCGCAGCACGTCGCCGTTGCGCACCACCAGTTCGCAGGGCAGCAGCGTGACGCCCGCCCGCCCGGCCTGCCAGCGCCGGTGCAGCAATTCGGTCAGCATTCCGCAAAAGCTTCTTGGTACCTGACCATGGGCGGGCGCGGTCCGGTCCTCGTCGGGGATGGCATAGCCGCTGTCGCCGGTGTTGGAGACGATATGCGTCGCCGCCCCGACCGCCAGTGCGACCAGCCGGTCCCAGTCGCCCGCCGCGCTCAGTCCCTCGCGCACGCTGCGCACCTGGATGGTCCGCTCATGGCGTGCGCCGTCGCGCAGGCCGCGAAGGATGACGGGAAAGCCCGCCGGGTCGGCGAAACCGGCCAGCCGCCGTGCCCGTTCGGGATCGCGGGTGGTCTGGACGATGACGATCGGCGGCACCGCCTGCCCGGCCGCGCGCGCTTCCTCGGCGAACAGGTCGACATGGGCTTGCAGGAAGCGGCTGGTGCCGAATTGCAGGATGACCGCCGCTTCGCTCATTGCGCGTCCAGCGAGAAGATGCGGTCCATGCCCACCCATTTCTCGCCCGGCGCGGCATGGGGCAGGACCTTCTGGAAACGGTCCATCGCCGCTTCCCACCGGGAGTCGACCGCCGCCAGCGCGGCCGGAATGGCACGCGGAAAGTCGTCGGCCACCTCCGCGATCATGAACAGCCGGTCGCCGGTGCGCCAGATTTCCATCGACACGAAGCCTTTGGCCCGGATCGCCTGGGTCACTTCGGGCCAGGCCGCGCCGGGGGCATGGGCCTTTTCATATTCGGCGATCAGATCGGCGTCGGCGACCAGATCCAGGGCGAAACACAGGCGTCGGGCCAAGTCGGGCCTCCTCTCTCCAGGGCGGCAGGACCCATTCTGTGCGTCCCATCCGCCGGAGGGTGTTTTAGCGTTCCCATCCTCCGCCAGCAATGGCATATGTGAGAGTGAAATCGCATATGGGAATCTGGAGAGGGTCGCAATGAAGGCACTGGTTTGTGTCCAGCCGCATGACATCCGCGTCGAGGATCGGCCCGTGCCGGTGCGGGGAGAGAGCGAAATCCTGATCCGGATGCGCCGGGCCGGGATCTGCGGCACCGACTATCATATCTATGGCGGCAAGCATCCGTTCCTCCAATATCCCCGGCTGATCGGGCACGAGCTGGCCGGGGAGATCGCCGAGGTTCCAGAGGGTTCGGCCTTCATGGTCGGACAGGTGGTGACCGTGAACCCCTATATCGCGTGTGGCACCTGCCGCGCCTGCCGCCGGGGCAAGCCCAATTGCTGCGCCCGGATCAGCGTTCTCGGCGTGCACGGCGACGGCGGCATGTGCGAGCTGTTGGCGGTGCCCGAAAGCGCGGTGATCGATGCGGTCGGCCTGTCGCTCGACCAGGCGGCGATGGTCGAGTTCCTGGCGATCGGTGCCCATGCGGTACGTCGGGCCGGCGTCGCCAAAGGGGAGAGCGTCGCGGTGATCGGGGCCGGACCGATCGGCGTGGCGGCGGCCTTGTTCGCGCGGATCGCGGGCGCGGGTCGGATCGTGCTGGTCGATACGCGCGCGCCGCGCCTGGCCTATGCGCGCGACCATCTGGGTTTTGCGGAGGGTGTGGTCGCCGACGATGCGCTGGGCGCGACGCTGGCCGAGATGACCTCGGGCGAGATGTTCGACCATGTGTTCGACGCCACCGGCAACATCCATGCGATGCGCGCCGGGCTGAACTGGGTGGCGCATGGCGGCAGCTATACGTTGGTGGGCGTGTGCAAGGACGATCTGGTCTTCCCCGATCCCGAATTCCACAAGCGCGAGACGACGCTGATCGCCAGCCGCAATGCGCTGTCGGTGGATTTCGACCATGTCATCGCCAGCATCCGCAGCGGCGCGGTGCCGACCGACGCGATCCGCACGCATACGCTGACGCTGGACGACGCGCCGACGCGCCTGCCCGAACTGATCGACGAAGCGGATTCGGTGTTGAAGGCGATCGTCACCATCGCCTGAGCGGACCGGCGGCTCCGGGCAACATCGCTTGCCCGTGGCGGGCCATCGCCCTAATCGTCGATGGGTGAGGGACGATATGACGGGCGACGGGGTCAGGACCAGCGAAGGACGGACGCGCAAGGGCAGCTATGCCGCACCCGCGCTGGACAAGGCGTTCCTGATCATCGAACTGCTGGCCAACCATCCGGGCGGGATGCTGGTCAGCGAGATGGCGACGGCGCTGGGCCGTTCGCTGGGCGAACTGTTCCGCATCGTCGTGGTGATGGAGGAGGCGCGCTACCTCGAAAAGTCGCCGATCGATGATCGTTATCGCGTCACGTATAAATTCCTCGACATCGCGTACCGCGCCACGCCTGCCCGGCAACTGACCGCCGCCGCCCTGCCCGAGATGCAGTCGCTGGCGCTGCGTGTCGGCCAGTCCTGTCATCTGGTGGTGATCGAGGGCGGGGCGGGGCTGGTCATCGCGCGCGAGGAAAATCCCGGCACGCGGGGCTTCGCGCTGCGCATGGGCGCGTCGATCGATATCGTGGCCAGTTGTTCGGGCAAGGTGCTGCTCGCCTTTGCCGCGCCGGCGCAACTGGGCCGAATCCTGGACCGGGCGGAGGCGGCGCAGGGCCGCGTCATCGACCGCGCGCCCTTGGCCGAGGAGCTGGAGCGGGTGCGCATTCAGGGGCATGGCCTGCGCGAAAGCCCGATCACGCGCGGCGTGACGGATATCAGCGCCCCGGTCTTCGGTTTCGGCGGCGACTGCATGGCGGCACTGACCATCCCCTTTCTGGAGACGATCGACGGATCGCAGCAATGCTCCATCCCGGAGGCGACGCAGATCCTGGTCGAAACCACCGCCCGCATCTCGCAGGCGCTCGGCTATCGCGGGGACGATGCGGGCAAGGGGCTGCCCGCATCGCACGGATAGGGGCGGTCAGTCGGGGCGGGTTTCCGTGCCCCGGTTCGTCGCGTTGCCCATCGTCAGATACAGGTGCTGCAACATCGCCGTCATCGCGTTGATGCCCCGATCGGTCAGGGTGACGGCCAGCCGCCGGTGATCCGCCGGGTCGGTGCGCCGCCGCAGCAGCTCGGCCCCCTCCAGCCGATCGATCCGGCGCAGCGCGCTGGTGGCGCTTTCGCCGGAGACGAGGATCAGTTCCTTGACGCAGATCGACCGGTTCTGCTGATCGGCGATGAACAGCTCCAGCATCATGTCCCAGGCGGAATCGCGGAACACGTCGCGGGGAAAGAATTGCGCGGTCGAGGCGCGCATCAACTGCGTCTGGCGGGCCAGATCGAGCAGGCTGGGGGCGGTGACTTCCCGCATTGCGGGCGGCCGGATTCCACGATGAGCCGGGGGATGATAGAAAGCGGCAAGATCCTTGGGCATGAGGTGATCCTTGGCTGAGGGCAATGGACGGTCATGTCCATGGCATGGCGGCGGATGGGAGGAGCGGGGCTGGCCGGTCATCGTTCGCGCAATCCTTCGCGGGCGCGGTTGAGCGGCTTGAGGAGATATTGCAGCACGGTCTTGCTGCCGGTGTGGATGTCGGCGGTGGCGATCATGCCGGGCACGATCGGAAAGCGCTTGCCCGCCTTGTTGACCAGCGAGTCCGCGGTCGTGCGCACGAAGACGCGGTAATAATAGACGTCCGGGTTCACCTCGTCGCGGATCGTGTCGGGCGAGATGCTGCTGACCTTGCCCTCCAGCCCGCCATAGATCGCATAGTCATAGGCGGTGATCTTGACGCTGGCGCGCTGGCCGGGGCGGATGAAGGCGATGTCGCGCGGCTGGATGCGCGCCTCGACCAGCAGGCGTTCGTAGAGCGGCACGATCTCCATGATCTTGCCGTTCGGGGGCACGACGCCGCCGATGGTCGATACCTCGATATTCTTGACCACGCCGCGCACCGGCGAGCGCAGGGTCAGGCGTTGCAGCGTGTCGGAGCGGCCGCGCACGACCGGGGCGAGCGCCTCCACCTCCTCGCTGACCTTGGCCAGGTCCTGCCGCGCCTCGACGATATATTGCGAGCGCAGGTCGGACTTCTTCAGGTCCAGGTCGGCGCGTTGGCGCTTCAGGCGCAGCACCTCGACATTGCTGGCGGCACCGACCTCGATCAGCGACTCGCCGATGCCGACCTCACGCCCGATCAGCGCCAGCGACTCGTCGATCAGCCCGATGGAGCTGGCAAGGCTGCGGCGGCGCGCGTCATAGAGTCGCTGTTGCTCGGCCTTGAGCGCGGGAAAGGCGTCCAGCTCGCGCGAGAAGGTCAGGGGGGTGCCGTTCACCTCCGCCTGCAACCGCGCCTGGGCGGCCAGCGCGGCGCGATACTTGGCGGCGCTTTCCTCGACGGTCGATCCGGCCTGGGTCGGGTCGAGCTGGGCGAGGATCTGGCCCGGCTTCACGATATCGTCCTGGCGAACGAGCATCTTGGCAAGGATGCCGCCCTCCAGCGATTGCAGCACCTGTTCGCGGCTGGTCGGCACGACGCGGCCGGTGCCGGTCGCCACCTCGTCCAGCTTGGCGAACCAGGCCCAGACGAGCAGGACGGCGAACAAGGCGGCGAGCGCCCAGTTCATCCGCTTGGCCGCGAGCAGCGGGGCGGCGCCCTCATCGGCGAAGGGCAGGTCGGCGGGATGGGTGAGCGCGGTCATGCCGCCTGACTCCGGCCGGTCTGGTTCTGGGCCGCACCCTGCATCGTCGCGAGCGCGGCGGCCTTGGGCTGGTCGAGCAGGATCTGGCCCTGATCGATGACGATGATCCTGTCGACCAGTTCCAGCACGCGCATCCGGTGCGTCGCGACGATGACGGTGCGGCCCTGGCCCCAGGCGCGGAAGCGGTCGATGAACAGGCGCTCGGCGGCCTCGTCCATCGCGGCGGTGGGTTCGTCGAGCAGCATGACCTGCGGCTGGCGGATCAGCAATCGGGCGAGCAGCAGCGCCTGTTGCTGGCCGCCCGACAGGCCCAGCCCGCCCTCCAGCACGACATGCTCCAGCCCGTCGCGCAGGCGCCGGATGAAATCGATCGCCCCCACCATGTCCAGCGCGGCGAGGATCGTCTCGTTGCTCGCCGTCACCGCGCCCATGGTCAGGTTCTCGCGCAGCGTGCCGTGGAACAAGCGGCTATTCTGGGTCAGCAGCGCGACGTCGCGACGGACATCGGCGGGGTCGATCTGGTGCAGCGCCAGGTCGTCGAGCAATATCTCGCCCGACACCGGCTGCAACATGCCCGACAGCCCCTGCAACAGCGTCGACTTGCCTGCGCCGTTGCGGCCGAGCAGCGCGATCTTCGCGCCCGCCGTGATCTCCAGCCTGGGCACGGTCAGCGCGGGCGGGGCATTGGGGTCGGCATAGGTGAACACCGCGCCGCGCAAGGAAAAGCGTCCGTCGACCGAGGGCAGGGGAATGCGATGCTCGGCATCCGGATTGTCGACCGGCAGGCCCATGATCTGGTCGAGGCTGTTCGCCGCGACCTTGGCATGTTGATAGCGGCCGAGCAGATGCGACACCTGTCCCATCGGTGCCATCATCCGGCTGGCCAGCATCGAGGTAGCGACCAGTGCGCCGGTCGTGATGTCGCCTGCGATCACCATCGGCGCGCCGACGAAGATGACGGTGGCGTAGACCGCATTCTGCACGCTCTGCGCCCAGGTCGACAGGCTGGCGGTCAGGCCGCGAAGCCGCAGCTGCGCCTCGCCCGCCACCGCATTGCAATGGTTCCACTGGCGCTGGAAGCGCTCCTCGGCCTGAAGGGTCTTGATGTCCTCGATCCCCTGCACCGACTCGATCAGCAGGGCGTTGCGCAGCGAGGTCTCGCGCATCGACTCGGTCGCATAGGCGCGCAGGCGGCGCTGGGCGAGCAGGCTGGGCAGCAGGAGCGCGATCAGCGCCACCACCGGCACCAGCGCCAGCGAGCCGCCGATAAAGGCCAGGATGACCAGGAACAGGAAGAAGAAGGGCAGGTCCGCCACCGCCGCGACGGTGGTGGAGGTGAGCATGTCGCGCACCTGATCCAGATCGCGAAGCTGCGCGATGAAGGTGCCCGTCGAGGTCGGCCGCGCCCGGTTGCGCACGCGCAGCGCATGGCCGAACACCACATCCGACAGACGCAGGTCGGCGCGCTTGCCCAATATGTCGGTGATCCCGACGCGCAGCCGCCGCAGCACGAAGTCGAACCCCGTCGCCAGAATGACGCCGATGAACAGGATGTAGAGCGTCGGCATCGACTGGGCGGGGACGACCCGGTCATAGACCTGCATCGAGAACAGCACCCCCGCCAGCCCCAGGCAGTTGGTCACGACCGAGGCGATGGCGACATGGCCATAGCCCTTCATGTCCTGAAGCAGCAGGCGGCGGAGCCAATGCTCCTCGAACGGGCGGATATAGTTGTCCACCCGAACATCCTTCGCCGAACGGGCGGGGCGGGGGACGACGAACATTCGCGTCTGTTCGACCAGGGTGGACAGCGGGCGCTGCGCGCTCTGCCCTTCCTCGCCCGCGACCGAGAAGACCGCCTGACCATCAGCGTCGATGCCGGTGATCAACGCCAGTTCGCCATCGTTCAGCCATGCGATGACCGGCAGTCGCCAGCTGGTCAGCCGCATCGCGCCGGGCACCACGAAGCGCACCGACAGGCCGCTCGCCCGCGCGAGCGCCCGGACGCGCGCCTCTTCGTCGCCGCCGCCCTGCCACAAGGTCGTCAGCCGCGCGCGCTGCTCGGCAAAGGGCATGCGGTAATGACGCGCGACCTGGCCCACCATGTCGATCCAGGCGAGCGGATCGGTCTGGGGCTGGGTCGGGGGCTGGGTCGGGCCGCTCACAGCGTCACGCCCCGGATCGAGGTGCCGGTCAGCCCGAAATCGTCACGCGCCCGGCCCGAATAATAAAGGCATTCGATCGCCAGCCGCCGCAGGTCGTGGGTGGTATTCACCGCATCGAAGCGCGCCTGCTGCAACTCCTGTTCGGCGTTGAGCAGGTCGACCAGCGTGCGGGTCCCCATGTCGAGATACTGCAGGCGATAGAGCTTGCCGGTTTCGACCATATTGTCCTGTCGTTCGGCCAGCGTGCCGAGTAACTGTGACAGTCCGGCGATCTGCTGCTGCGTGGCGGCCAGCGCCTGGCCCACCTCGTTGCGAGCGGCCTGTTCGGCGGCCTGGGCGGCGCGGACGCCGTAATCGGCGCTGCGCGCGCGGGCGCGCACGGCATTGCCGCCGAACACGTCGCTGCTGACGTTCAACCCGAAATTGTAAAGGCTGCGGTCGGAAAAGGGGGAGGCGACATCGGTCGCCGCATCGCCCGCCAGTGCGATGGTGGGCAGGCGGGCGGCATGGACGCGGCGGCTCTCCGCGCTGGCCTGTTCATATTGCGCCCGCGCGCGCATGATCGCGGGGATATCGGCCCATTCGACCGTGGCGGCGCGGGTGCAGCTGGCCATCAGCCAGTCGGGCACCGCCGGGTCGACCGCGGGCGATGTTTCGCGGCCGAGCAGAAAGGCCAGGCTGGTGGTCCAGCGCCGTTGCTCCGCCTCGATCCGGGTCAGCGTGGCCTCGGCGGCGGCGACGCGCGACTGGGCTTGAAGCGCGTCGGAGCGGGTCGTGGCGCCCTTGCCGAACCGCCTGTCGACCAGCGCGCTGATCTCGCGGATGCGGCCTAGCTGTTCCATCGCGATCCCGCGCAGCGCGGCGTTGCGCTGTACCTCGACCAGCGCGAACCCGGTGTCGCGGATCAGCCCGTCGACCGCCAGCAACAGGTCCGCCCGGCCGATCCGGGTGCCCGCGCGCGCGGATTCGACCGCGCCTGCGACCTTGCCGAAGTCATAGATCATCTGCGAGGCGGAGACCTGCGGACGGGGGCGCCACGCGCTGCCCAGCCGGTTGTCGTAACCGCTGCCGACGCCCGCGCTGATCCGGGGCAGATAGCCCGCTCGGGCAACCTCGATATCCTCAGCCCGCGCCTCGATAGTCGCCGTCGCCTGATCGACCGAAGGGTGCCAGGCCAGGACCTCGTGCATCGCACTTTCCATCGTCACGACGGCGGGTTCTGCCGCTGCCGTTGCCGTGATGGCGCTCATGGCGATCATCACCCTCCCGAACCGTACCGATCGCTTCTGGTAGCGTTCTCGCCACTCTCGCTTCATCGACCGCATTTTGGACCTCTCCTGACAAAGAGGCTGACTAAACTATTTAAAGAAAAGGGGATTGGACGCCGAAGAGAAACCCCTTCGGCGTCCGAAATCAACTCCGCTTTCGGATGTATGCGCAAGATGGTCAGACCAGATGCAGGGTGGCCAGCCTTTCCTGTTCGGGATCGACCGAAACGGTCAGATAGCCCAGCGGATCATGCATCACCGGGTCCTGCGCGCTGATGTCCGAAGCGCTTGGCATCACGGACGAATCACCCGTGTCGGCAAGAGATTCGCTCGGTAACGGTTCGCCTGCCGGGCTCTGCGCGTCGAGATAGTGGGACAGCACATCCTCGACGCTGCCCTGATCCTCCATCAGCGACAGCGCGATCTTGGCATCCGCCTGGTCCAGGGAGAGCGGCACCGCGTCATGACTGACCGCCAGCGTCATCGGCACCACGTCGCTGTGCACCTGCACCGGGTCCTCCAGCGCGAAGGCGGTGAGCGTCGTCGGGAAGACGGGGGCGACGCCGTTGTTGATGTCGATCGCCACGTCCAGCCGCGCGGTCGAGACCTGGCCGTCGGGCTGCACGATCTGATAGGTGAAGCGATCGATCGGATCGGTCGCGGCATAGGTCAGGTTGGCGAAGGGCTGATAGCGATACTGCCCGACCTCGTTGACGGTCAGCGTGCCATAGGTGCCGGTCAGGGTTCGGCCCGCATCGCCGATGTCCACGAACGTGCCGCCGACCAGCATCTTGATGCCCAGGAAATCGCTGCCCAGCGTATCGTTGGCCAGCAGGTCGCCGCTGACTGGCGTGGTGCCGGACAGGGCGAACCGGTCGAGATGGGTGACCGTCTCCGCGACATAGACATTGGTGGTATAGCCCAGCCCCAGGGTGTTGGTGCTGGTGACGGTGTAGTTGTACGTGCCCGAGGGCAGGTTGTTCATCGTCACGCTGATGCCCGAGCCGATCAACCCGCCAGCCCCGATCAAGGCCGTGCCGGATGCGGTACCGACGACCGCCCCCGCCGCATTGGTGACGGTGATGGTATAGCTGGGCACGACCGACAGGCCCGGTGCGATCGCCGCCGTCAGGGTGACGTTGGCCACGCTGTTCGCATCGACCGTGAAATTGTCGGTGATCTGACCCGTTCGCGCGCCGGTCAGCGCGATGGCCGTCGGGGTGGCGAACGACGTGTCGACCGTTGCCGGGACGGTTTCCACGACATTGACGAAGGTCGCAGCGGCGGTCGCCACGTCGTTGACCGCGATCGGAGAGCCGGTGATGTCCGGGCTGCCGATCGAGATGGTCAGCGTCGCGCTTTCCCGCTCGCCGTCGCTGGCGTCGAACAGGGTATAGGTGAAGCGGTCGGTCTTGCCGAGCACGGCGGCATCGGCATTGGGGGTATAGCTGTACCGGCCATCGCTGCCCATGATCAGCGTGCCCCATTGCCCGACCACCTGCGTATTGCCGGTGACGGCGGTCGTCACCCCGTTCAGCGTGACGCTTTCGACGCGGGTCTGCGGGCTGACCACATCGACCTGACCCAAGGGGCCGGGATCGGTGATGACATTGCCGTTCGTCACCGCCGGAACGATCTGCCCGACATCGGTGAAGTCCGAGTCCACGCCGGTGACGCTGAGCCCGCCGAGCAGGCCGACGCCCGCCGTATTGTCGAAGGTGACGAAGGCCCGGTACTGGCCCGGCACCAGATCATCGGCGGTGGCGACGAGATTGCCGCCGAGCAGGCTGACCTCCAGCAGCGAGGAACTGCCGCCGCCGTTCACCGCGACCCAGCTGGTGCCGTTGAACCGTTGGAGCACCACCGAATAACTGCTGGCGACGCCCAGCGACAGGGTGGCGTCATAGGTGAAGGTCGCATCCAGCGTATGGCCCTGTTGCACCGTGAACTGGACATTGGGGATGGCCAGAACCTGGGCATTCAGATTGACCAGTCCGAGCGAGACGAGCGCCGTGTAATTGGCGTTGCCCAGGGTTTCGTTGGTCTGCACGGGCACCAGGTCGACCTGTGCGGAGGCGACATTGTCGAAGGCGCTGATGTCGAAGGGCGCGATGACCGTGACCGTGCCCGACACATTGCCCGTCCCGTCACGGAGACCGATGTTCAGCGTCTCGCCCGCGAGTTGCGGCGTGGCGAGCGTGACGGCATAGGTGCCGCCGCCCGCCACCGTGCCGGTGCCGATGACGGTGCCGCCCGCGTTGCGCACCTCCACCGTGGTACCGGCTTCGCCCGTGCCGGTGACGATCGTCCCCGTGGCGTTGATCGCGGCGGTGGGGGTCGCTGGGGGCGTGATGTCCGGTGCGGCCAGCGGTGCCTGGGGCGAGACATTGCCCGCGGCGTCCGCCTGCGTGACGGTCAGCGCCTGGCCATTGGCCTGCGGGAGGAGCAGCGTGGCGGTGTAGGCACCGTTCGCATCGACGATCGCAGTGCCGACCAGCTGTCCCTGTGCGCCGAGGATGCGCACCGTCGCGCCGGGCTCGCCAGAGCCGGTGACGATCGTGCCCGTGCCGTTGATCGCAGCCACGGGCAAGGCCGGTGGCGTGATGTCCGGCGCGATCAGCGGGCTGGGCACGGAGGCGTTGCCTGCCGCATCCGCCTGGGTCACGGTCAGCGCCTGGCCATTGGCCTGCGCCGTGGTGAGCGTGACCGTGTAGCTGCCGTTCGCCGCGACGATGGCGGTGCCGATCGGGTTGCCGCCCGTGTCGCGCACGGTGACGGTCGCGCCCGCCTCGCCCTGACCCGTGACCAGCGTGCCGACGCCGTTGATCGCAGCGGTCAGCCCAACAGGCGCGGTGATGTCGGGCGTGCTGGCCTGGGCGATGGGCGAGACATTGCCCGCCGCATCGACCTGGGTCAGCGTCACGATCTGGCCATTGGCCTGGGCGGGGTTCAGCGTTGCGGTGAAGTTGCCGTTGGCATCGACCAGCGCGGTGCCGATGACCACGCCGCCCAGCCCCCGGATGGTGACGGTCGCACCCGCCTCGCCGGTGCCGGTCAGGGTGGTGCCGTTGCCCGACACGGTGCCGATGGGCGCGAGCGGGGCGGTCAGGTCCGGTGCGATGACGGTGGCGGGCGTCGAGACATTGCCTGCCGCATCCGCCTGGCTCACCTGCAGCAACTGGGCATTGAGCTGCGCCGGGGTCAGGGTCGCCGCATAGCTGCCGTTCGACGCCACGATGGTTGTGCCCACTACCGTGCCGCCGGGATCGCGGATGGTGACGGTCGCGCCCGCCTCGCCGGTGCCGGTCACGACGCTGCCCGTCCCGTTGATGACGGCGGTCAGGCCGACGGGCGCGGTAATGTCGGGCGCGGCGGCCTGACCAAGGGGCGAGACATTGCCTGCCGCATCCGCCTGGGTCAGCGTCACGATCTGGCCATTGGCCTGGGCCGGGGTCAGCGGAGCGGTGAAATTGCCGTTCGCATCGACGATGGCGGTGCCGATGACCGCGCCTCCGACACCCCGGATGGTGACGGTCGCGCCGACCTCACCGGTGCCGGTCAGGCTGGTGCCGTCGCCCGACACCGTGCCGATGGGTGCGAGCGGAGCGGTCAGGTCCGGTGCGATGACGGTGGCGGGTGTCGAGGCGTTGCCCGCCGCGTCCGCTTGGGTCACCTGCAAGACCTGCGCATTCAACTGCGCCGGGGTCAGGATCGCGGCATAGGTGCCGTTGGCGGCGACGACCGCCGTACCCAGCACCGCACCGCCCGCGTCACGAATGGTGACGGTCGCCCCCGCCTCGCCCAAGCCGGTGACGAGATTGCCCGCGCCGTTGATCGCGGCGGTCAGGCCGATGGGCGCGGTGATGTCTGGCGCTATGGCCTGCGCGAGGGGTGAGACATTGCCCGCCGCATCCGCCTGGGTCAGCGTCACGAGCTGGCCGTTGGCCTGGACCGGGGTCAGCGGGACGGCGAAATTGCCGTTCGCATCGACCACGGCGGTGCCTAGTACCGCACCGCTCAGGCTGCGGATGGTGACGGTCGCGCCGACCTCGCCGGTGCCGGTCAGGGTGGTGCCGTCCCCGGATACGGTGCCGATCGGGGCGAGCGGGGCGGTCAGGTCCGGCGCGATGACGGTGGCGGGCGTCGAGACGTTGCCCGCCGCATCGGCTTCCGTGACCTGCAAGACCTGCGCATTGAGCTGCGCCGGGGTCAGGATCGCGGCATAGGTACCGTTGACGGCGACGACCGCCGTGCCCAGCACCGTGCCGCCCGCGTCGCGGATGGTGACGGTGCCGCCAGCCTCGCCGGTGCCGGTGACCAGGTTCCCTGCGCCGTTGATCGCGGCGGTCAGGCCGATGGGCGCGGTGATGTCGGGCGCGGTGGCCTGCGCGATCGGCGAGACATTGCCCGCCGCATCCGCCTGGGTCAGCGTCACGAACTGGCCGTTCGCCTGCGCCGGGGTCAGCGGTGCGGTGAAATTGCCGTTCGCATCGACGATGGCGGTGCCGAGAATCGCACCCCCTGCGCCCCGGATGGTGACGGTCGCGCCGACCTCGCCGGTGCCGGTCAGACTGGTGCCGTCACCCGACACGATCCCTATGGGCGCGAGCGGCGCGGTCAGGTCGGGCGCGATGACGGGGAATGCGGGCGAGCCATTGCCCGCCGCATCGTTCTGCACGACGGTCAGCGGCTGGCCGTCGACCTGCGGCGTGGCGAGTGCGACCGCATAGGCGCCGTTCGCGCCGACAATGGCGGTGCCGAGCGTCGCGCCGTTGGCATCGAGCACCCGCACCGTCGCACCGACCTCGCCGGTCCCCATGACCAGCGAGCCGGTCGGATCGATCATGGCGGTGGGCGCATCGGGGGCGGTCAAATCGGGGGCGATGACGGTCGCGGGGGGCGAGACATCGCCCTCGGCATCGGTCTGGGTCACGCGCACCGTCTCGCCGTCACGCTGCGGCGTGGTCAGCGTCGCGGTATAGGTGCCGTCCCCGGCGACCTGCGCATTGCCGATCACCGCGCCATTCGCATCACGCACGATGATCGCGGCGCCGACCTGTCCGGTGCCCGAGACGCTCGCACCGTCGACGGCGATGATCGCGGTCGGGGCGCCGGGCGTGTCGTTGGGGATCAGGTCGGGTGCGATCGCATTACCGGCGGCGGAGACATTGCCCGCCGCATCCGCCTGGGTCAGGGTCAGCAATTGTCCGTTGGTCAGCGCGGTGGTCAGCGTCACGCTGAAGCTGCCGTCCGGGTTTACCGGCACGGTGGCGAGGACCAGCCCGACCGGATCGGTGATCGTCACCGTCGCACCGATCTCGCCCGAGCCGCTGATCACCGTGCCGTCGGCCGACACGGTCGCCACCGGTGCATCCGGGGCCGTGCGGTCGAGCGCCGTGACGGTGGTCGCGAGCGATCCGTTGCCCGTGGCGTCCGCCTGGGTAACGCGCAGTATCTGGCTGTCGAGCTGGGGTGCGGACAGGATGACGGTGTAGGCGCCTTGCGGCCCGACGATCCCGGTGCCGAGCACGGCACCGCCCGAGTCGCGCACCGTGACGGTCGCGCCGACCTCTCCCTGGCCGGTGACGATGGAACCCGTCGCATCCAGCGCGGC
Source organism: Sphingomonas sp. Xoc002 (assembly GCF_050408055.1). Lineage (NCBI taxonomy): Bacteria > Pseudomonadati > Pseudomonadota > Alphaproteobacteria > Sphingomonadales > Sphingomonadaceae > Sphingomonas > Sphingomonas sp. Xoc002. The sequence continues at coordinate 826,855 of NZ_CP191175.1, forward strand.
CACGGGGGCCGCGGGCGGGGTGATGTCGGGAGCGGCGACAATGGCCGGGATAGAGACATTGCCCGCCGCATCGGTCAGCGTCGCGCTGACCGTGCCGCCATCGGCCTGGGCGGGGTTGAGCGGTACGCTGAAGTTGCCGTCCGCGCCGACCTGGCCGGTGCCGATCACCGTGCCGCTGGCGTCACGCAGGGTAACGGTCGCGCCGACCTCGCCGCTGCCGGTGGCATTGGCGCCGGTGCCGTCGAGCGCGAAGACGGGGGCGAGCGGTGCGGTCAGATCGGGCGCGGTGGCGGGGCTGGGCGGCGAGGTGTTGCCCGCCGCATCGGCTTGCGTCACCTGCAGCACCTGGCCGTTCAGCTGCGGGGTGGTCAGGGTCAGGGCATAGTCGCCGGTGGCCGCCGCCGTGCCTGTACCGATGATCGTGCCATCGGGCGCGCGCACGGTGATGGTCGCGCCCGCCTCGGCCTGGCCGCTGACGATGATGCCGGTGGCGTCGACGCTGGCGGTCAACCCGATCGGTGCGGTGGTGTCGAGCGCGGTCAGCGCCAGCGGCGGCGACACATTGCCCGCCGCATCGGCCTGGACGACCGACAGGATCTGGCCGTTCAGTTGTGCGCTCGCCAGCGGGACGGAGAAGCTGCCATCGGCGGCGACCTGTGCCGTGCCCAGCACCTGACCGGCGGCGTCACGCACCGTGACGGTCGCGCCTGCTTCACCCGTGCCCGTCACCAGCGTGCCGTCGGCCGCGACGGTGCCCAGCGGTGCGAGCGGCGCGGTCAAGTCGGGCGCGGTGGCGGGGCTGGGCGGCGAGGTGTTACCCGCCGCATCGGCTTGCGTCACCTGAAGCACCTGGCCGTTCAGCTGCGGGGTGGTCAGGGTCAGGGCATAGGCACCACCGGCACCCGCCGTTCCGGTGCCGATGATCGTGCCATCGGGCGCGCGCACGGTGATGGTCGCGCCCGCCTCCGCCTGGCCGCTGACGATGGTGCCGGTGGCGTCGACGCTCGCGGTCAGCCCGATCGGTGCGGTGGTGTCGAGCGCGGTCAGCGCCAGCGGCGGCGAGACATTGCCTGCCGCATCGGCCTGGACGACCGAAAGGATCTGACCGTTGAGCTGTGCGCTCGCCAGCGGGACCGAGAAGCTGCCGTCGGCGGCGACCGTGGCCGTACCGAGCGGCTGTCCGGCGGCGTCACGCACCGTGACGGTCGCGCCTGCTTCACCCGTGCCGGTCACCAGCGTGCCGTCCGCCGAGATGGTGCCGACGGGCGCAAGCGGTGCGGTCAGGTCCGGTGCGACGGGCGCGAGCGGCAGGGAGACATTGCCCGCCGCATCGGCTTGCGTCACCTGCAGCGTTTCACCGTCGATCTGCGCAGGGGTCAACGGCACGGCATAGCTGCCGTTCGTGCCGACCACGGCGGTGCCGATGATGGTGCCATCGGGATCGCGGACGGTGACGGTGGCGCCGACCTCGCCCACGCCGGTTACGAAACTGCCGTCGCCGCTGATCGTGGCGGTCAGCCCGGTCGGGGCGGTAATGTCGGGGGCGGTCACCGCGACGATGGGCGAGGCGTTGCCCGCCGCATCGGTCTGGACCAGCTGAAGCGGCTGGCCATTGGCCTGGGCGGGGTTCAGCGTCACCGCGAAACTGCCGTCCGGGGCCACCAGACCGCTACCCAGCAGCGTGCCGTCGGCGGCGCGGATGGTGACGGTCGCGCCCGGCTCGCCGGTGCCGGACAGGGTTGCGCCCGCATCGACGACCGATCCGGTCGGGGCCAGCGGCGGGGTGGTGTCCGGCGCGACGACGCTGGCGGGGGCGGAGACATTGCCTGCCGCGTCGGCCTGGGTCACCTGAAGCGTTTCGCCATTTGTCTGCGGCGTGGTCAGCGTCGCATTGTAGATGCCGTTGGCGGCGATCGTGGCGGTGCCCAGCACCGCGCCGTTCGCATCGCGGATCGTCACGGTCGCGCCCGCTTCGCCCGAACCGGTGACGATCGCGCCGTCACCGCTGATCGTGGCGGTCAGGCCGGTGGGGGCCGTGATGTCGGGCGCGGTCAGCGGCGTGACGGGGGACAGATTGCCGCCGCGATCCGTCTGGTCGAGCAACAGTGCCTCGCCATTGGCCTGGGGCGGCGACAGCGGGGTGGTGAAGCTGCCATCCGCGCCGACCGTCACCGTCGCGATCACCGTGCCATCGGCGGCGCGCACGCGGACGGTGGCGAAGGGCTCGCCGGTGCCGGTCACGCTGGTGCCATCGGCGGCGATGGTCGCGAGGGGGGCCGGGGGCGCGGTCAGGTCGGGCGCCGCGACGGTGGCGGGCTGCGACGGGTTGCCCGCCGGATCGGTCTGCACCGCCGACAGGGTCTGGCCGCTGGTCTGCGGCGGGGTCAGGGTGAGGGTATAGCTGCTGTCCGCCGCCACGACCGCACTGCCGAGCAGCGTGCCGTTGCCGTCGACGATCCGCACCGTCGCACCCGGCTCGCCATTGCCATAGACCGCCGTGCCGTCCGCCGAGAGCGTGGCGACCGGCGGAGCGGGGGGCGTGATGTCGGGCGCGGTGACGGTGGCGACGGGCGAGACATTGCCCGCCGCATCGGCCTGCGTGACGGTCAGTGTTTCGCCATTGGCCTGCGGCGTGGCGAGCGGCGCGCTGAAGCTGCCATCGGCGGCGACGGTGACGGTGGCGAGCACGCTGTTGTCGGGCGCGCGTACGATCAGGGTCGCGCCCGGTTCACCCGTGCCGCTGATGCTGGTGCCGTCCGCGCTGACCGTCGCGACGGGGGTGGCGGGGGCGACGAGATCGGGCGTGACCGTCGCAGTTGCGGGCGAGGCATTGCCCGCCGCGTCGGTCTGGATCGCCGAAAGCGTCTGGCCGTTGGCGACGCCGATGGGCAGGGGCAGGCTGAAGCTGCCGTCGCTGCCGACCGTCACGGTGCCGACCGGCTGGCCGCCCGCATCGACGACCTGCACCGTGGCGCCCGGCTCACCCGTGCCGGTCAGCTGCGTGCCGTCCGCGCTTACGGTGACGACCGGCGCGGCAGGCGCAGTGATGTCGGGTGCGCTGACGCTAGTGGCGGGCGAGGTGTTACCTGCGGGATCGCTCTGCGTGACGGTCAGGGTTTCGCCATTGGCCTGCGGCGTGGTGAGCGGCAGGGTGTAGTTGCCCTGCGCGTCGACCGTGGCCGTGCCGAGCGGCTGCCCGGCCGCGTCGCTGACGGTGACGGTCGCGCCGGGTTCGCCGGTGCCGGTGATGCTGGTGCCGTCGCCCGCGATGGTCGCGGTCGGGGCGGTCGGCGCGGTGATGTCGGGCGCGCTGATGGTCGTGGCGGGCGAGGTGTTACCCGCCGGATCGCTCTGCGTGACAGTCAGCGTTTCGCCATTCGCCTGCGGCGTGGTCAGCGGCAGCGTGTAGTTGCCCTGCGCATCGACCGTGGCGGTGCCGAGTGGCTGGCCAGCGGCGTCATTGACGGCAACGGTCGCGCCGGGTTCGCCGGTGCCGGAGATGCTGGCGCCGTCACCAGCGACGGTGGCGGTGGGGGCAGCGGGTACGGTGATATCCGGTGCACTGACCGATGTAGCGGGGGAGGTGTTGCCCGCCGCGTCGCTCTGCGTGACAGTCAAGGTTTCGCCATTGGCCTGCGGCGTGGTGAGCGGCAAGGTGTAGTTGCCCTGCGCGTCGACCGTGGCGGTGCCGAGTGGCTGGCCAACTGCGTCGCTGACGGTGACGGTCGCGCCGGGTTCGCCGGTGCCGGTGATGCTGGTGCCGTCGCCCGCGATGGTCGCGGTCGGGGCGGTCGGCGCGGTGATGTCGGGCGCGCTGATGGTCGTGGCGGGCGAGGTGTTACCCGCCGGATCGCTCTGCGTGACGGTCAGGGTCCCGCCATTGGCCTGCGGCGTGGTGAGCGGCAGCGTGTAGTTGCCCTGCGCATCGACCGTGGCAGTGCCAAGCGGCTGGCCAGCGGCGTCACTGACGGCAACGGTCGCGCCGGGTTCGCCGGTGCCGGAGATGCTGGCGCCGTCACCAGCGACGGTGGCGGTGGGGGCAGCGGGTACGGTGATATCCGGTGCACTGACCGATGTAGCGGGGGAGGTGTTGCCCGCCGCGTCGCTCTGCGTGACGGTCAGGGTTTCGCCATTGGCCTGCGGCGTGGTGAGCGGCAGGGTGTAGTTGCCCTGTGCATCGATCGTGACAGTGCCGAGCGGCTGGCCAGCGGCGTCACTGACGGTGACGGTCGCGCCGGGTTCACCGGTGCCGGTGATGCTGGTGCCGTCGCCCGCGATGGTCGCGGTCGGGGCGGCGGGTGCCGTGATGTCAGGCGCGGTGACCGTCGTGGCGGGCGAGATGTTCCCCGCCGGATCGCTCTGCGTGACGGTCAGCGTCTCGCCATTCGCCTGCGGCGTGCCCAGCGGCAAGGTGTAGTTGCCCTGCGCGTCGACCGTGGCGGTGCCGAGCGGCTGTCCGGCAGCGTCACTGACGGTGACGGTCGCGCCGGGTTCGCCGGTGCCGGTGATGGCGCTGCCGTCGCCCGCGACAGTCACGCTGGGGGCGGCGGGAGCGGTGGTATCGGGGGCGCTGACCGAGGCGGCGGGAGAGGTGTTGCCCGCCGGATCGCTCTGCGTGACGGTCAGCGTCCCGCCATTGGTCTGGGGCGTGCCCAGCGTTAGGGTATAGTTGCCCTGCGCATCGACCGTGGCGGTACCGAGCGGCTGGCCAGCGGGATCGCGCACGGTAACGGTTGCGCCGGGCTCACCGGTGCCGGTGATGGCGCTGCCGTCCTCGGAAATGGTCGCAGTGGGCGCGGTCGGGGCGGTGAAGTCGGGGGCGGTGAGGGTGATGGTGGGCGAGACATTGCCCAGCGTGTCGCTTTGCACGACGGTCAGGGTCTCGCCATTCCCCTGCGGCGCGGCCAGCGTCAGGCTGTAGGTGCCGTTTGCGTCGACCGTCCCCTGGCCGATCGTCTGGCCATTGGCATCGCGTACGACCACCGTCGCACCGGGCTCGCCGGTGCCGCTGACCGTCGTCCCCTGCGTATCGATCTGGGCGGTGGGCAGCGGCATGGTGCCGGTATCGACGGCGTCGATCTGCGTGGTGGGCGAGACATTGCCCGCCGTGTCCGTCTGGGTCACGACCAGCACGCCGCCGCCCGTCTGCGCGGTGGTCAGCGTCACCGTATAGCTGCCATCGGCGGCGACGATGGCGGTGCCGATCTGCTGGCCGTCCGGGCCGATGACGCGCACGGTCGCGCCGGGCTCGCCCGATCCGGTCACGGTGGTGCCGTCTGCCGACAGGGTCGCGGCGGGCGCAGCGGGCGGCGTGATGTCGGGTGCGGCAAGGGTGACGGCGGGCGAGACATTGCCCGCCGGGTCGCTCTGCGTGACGGTCAGGGTGCCGCCATTGGCCTGCGGTGTGGTCAGCGGCAGCGTATAGCCGCCCTGCGCATCGACGATCGCGGTGCCCAGCACCTGCCCGGCGGCGTTGCGCACGGTGACGGTCGCGCCCGCCTCGCCGGTGCCGGAAACGCTGGTGCCGTCACCGTTGATGCTTGCGGTGGGCACGGCGGGCGGGGTGGTGTCAGGTGCCGTCAGGGTGGCGGCGGGGGAGACGTTGCCCGCCGGATCGGCCTGGCTGACGGTCAGCGTGCCGCCATTCGCCTGGGGCGTGGTCAGGGTCAGCGTATAGGCGCCCTGCGCACCGACGACGGCGGTGCCCAGCACCTGTCCGGCGGCATTGCGCACCGTCACGGTCGCGCCGGGCTCGCCGGTGCCGCTGACCGTGCGGCCGTCGCCCGTGATCGTCGCGGTCGGGGTGGCGGGCGGCGTGATATCGGGCGCCGCCGTCGTGGCGGGGGGCGAGACATTGCCCGCCGCATCGCTCTGCACGACGGTGACGGGCTGGCCGTTGGTCTGGGGCGGGTTGACCGGGATGGTGAAGGTGCCGTCGGCGCCGACCGTGCCGGTGCCGATCACATTGCCTGCGCCGTCGGTCACGCGGACGGTCGCGCCCGCCTCGCCGGTGCCGCGGATGCTCGAGCCGTTGGCCGTGAAGCTGGCGGTGGGCGTCGCGGGCGGCTGGGTGTCGGCGGTGGGGCCGCCGGGCTGGTTGCCGCCATTGCCGCCGCCGCCAGACACCGCCGCGACCAGACCGCCGACCCCGGCCACGCCCAATATGGCGGGCAGGACGAAGGACGAGCCGCCGCCCTCGCCGGTCGCCGCCGCGCCCATCAGGTCGTCGAGATCGGTGATCGCCCGGAACCGCCCCGTACCGCTGGCGGAAGGATTGGCGAGCCACTGGCTGCCCTGATCGTCGCGCAGCACGAGGTCGCTGATCTTGCCCTGCTGCTGGTCATAGAAATGGTCGATGCGAATGGTCTGGCCATCGGTCAGGCGGATGATCAGGTCGTTGCCCTCACGCTCCATCGTCGCGACCTGCGACCGGTCGATATTGAGCCGAACGACGCTGGGCGCGCTCAATTCGATAACGTTGGCGCTGGTCGTGGTGGTGGTGCCGGTCGCCTTTGCGATGATCTCGGTCTGCATGGCCTGTTCCTCCCATTGCATGTCGTCATGCCCCGGCACAGGGTGCCGGGCAGGGGGGCGCGGTCATGGCTGTCCTTGCGCAGACACGCGGCCTCCCCTTGCGCAAATCCTAACCGCGAAGAGAAGGCAGTGATGCGAGCAGACCGTTTTCGGAATTAATTCAAATGGTTAACGATTGTTAACTTATTTTGTGCGGAGAGGGCGTGCGGGCAGGACCGGCGCGTCGTCATCGGTCATCCGCACGGGTCGGATACGGCCATCGAAGGCATAGGTGATGCGGTCGATCGCCACGACCCGCTCGCCCTGGAAGGGACCGGGGCCGGGTGCGCGGTCCCAGCGGTGATAGACGATCAGCGAGCGCCCGTCGGGCAGCGTGACGAAGCTGTGATGCCCAGGCCCCTGATGCCGCGCATCGCCGGTCAGGATCGCACCGCGATAGCGCCACGGCCCGGTGGGCGAGGGAGCGGTGGCGTAGTGGACCGAATAATCGGGGCCGTTGAACCGGCCATGGCTGTAGGACAGGTAATAGGTACCGCCGCGCTCGTGCAGGAAGGCGCCTTCGGTGAAGTTCGGCGGGGTCGCGACCTTCACCTCGCGGGCGATGGTGACCATGTCGGGTTTCAGTTCCCAGACGCGCAAGGTTCCCCCTGCGCTGCCGCCTGCATAGAGATAGGTCTTGCCCGACCTGCGATCGGTGAAGACCATCGGATCGATCGCCTCGAACCTTTTGTCGCCGGTGATCAGCGGGCGGCCGCTGTCGCGATAGGGGCCTTCGGGCCGGTCGGCGACCGCGACGCCGATGCGGCTGGGCGTCGGGTTCTGCGGCCCGACCGAGTAATAGAGGTAATAGCGTCCATTCCGTGTCGCGACGCCGGGGGCCCAGAGGAAATGCTCGGGCGCGCCGTCATCCTTGATCCAACCGATCTGGTCGCGCCGGATCAACTCGCCACGTGGCCGCCAGGTCTTCAGGTCCCGGCTGGAAAAGGCGCCGAAACGGTCGGCCGCCCAGCTTCCGCCCGGCCCTCCGGTCGGGAAGATCCAGAGTTCGTCGCCGATCATCATCGCATGGGGATCGGCCCCCTCGAACTGCGGATTGCGGGCGATCCCCGCCGCCGCGATGGTCAGTGCGAGCCCGGCGGCGGCGAAGGCGGTCAGTGTCTTCATGGTCGTCGTCCTCCATGTTCGGGTCAGCCCACACGATAGCGGGAAGGGCTCAGCGCGCCCGAAGGCGGTACAAGCCCGCGCCATGCGGCGGCAGCGTCCGCGCGAAGCGGTCTTTCGCCCGGCCGAGCGAAGTACCACTCCACAAGTCGGTCACGTCGACCTCCCCCGACAGCCCCAGATAGTGGAGCGCCAGCCCCACCTCCTTGGGCTTATCGCCGGTGTTGAACAGCGCCAGATAACGGTCCTGGGCCGCACCCTCGGGCTTGGCGGACCAGATTCGCGCGCCATCCTCGACGAAATGCGGCTGGTTGTCGGTCGAGGCCTGGTTGACCGCGATGACCGCCCGGTTGGTCAGCAGCGCCAGCGTGGGGGCGTCCAGATAGCGCAGGTCGCCGCCCATGATCAGCGGCGAGCGCGCGATCGACCATAGGGTCATCAGCGTGCGCTGTTCGTCCGGCGTGAACTTGGTGTCGCGCTTGCCCAGCGCCAGCCGACCGAGCGGCAGCATGTCGGCATCGGGCCAGGACCCCGGCCCGCGATAGGGCGTCCAGTTTTCCAGCCGGGTGAACTGCGCCTCCAGCATCGACCATTCGTCCCAGAAATCGTCCGAGATGCGCCACATCTGTGCAAAACGCCGGACATGCGGGCCGCGGACCACCGGCGTTTCGCCCGGCGACAGGCTGAGGATGATCGGGCGGCCGCTGTTCCGGATCGCCTTGTGCGCGGCCTCGATCTCGGGCGCGTGCGCGTCATAGGGGCGGCTCATATCGTCCATCTTGACGAAATCGACGCCCCAGGAAGCATAGAGCGCGAACACGCTGTCATAATAGGCCTGCGCGCCGGGCCTGGTCATGTCCACGCCGTACATGTCCGGGTTCCAGGTGCAGATGCTGGACGTGTCGGCGATGTCGGCGGCGCGGTAGCGGGTGCCGAGGATCGGCAGGTTCTTCTTCACTGCCAGCCGGGGGATGCCGCGCATCAGGTGGATGCCGAACTTCATGCCCATCGCATGGACGTCCGCCGCCAATTGGGTGAAGCCCGATCCGTCCGCGCTGGACGGAAAGCGGTTGGGCGCGGGGATCAGCCGGCCATGGCCGTCCATCGCAGGCACCGGCGCGGCGTTATAGGTATAGCTGGACGCCTCGGGCTCATACCATTGGATGTCGACGGTGAAGACGTCATAGCCGAAGGGCAGCAGCTTGGCCCGCATGATCGCGGCGGTCTCGCGCGCCTGCGCCTCGGTGATCGTGGTCGCAAAGCTGTTCCAGCTGTTCCAGCCCATGGGTGGGCGCGGCGCCAGCGGCGCAGTGGGTTCGGCGGCCGATGCACTCTGCACCCCGCCCAAGGCCAGTCCGCCGGTGATCGCCGCGCCGCCGGCCCCCATGCTGGCCAGCGCCTGTCGACGGCTGATCCCGCCCCCGGTCTTGCTCATCCATCCACTCCCATTTTCTTGTCGAACAGGTCTAGGGGGTGCCACACGGATGGCAAGGCGGCGGCGATATTATATGTCTGACAATCGAATGCGGCTCAGAAACAACCCTCGAAGCTCAGGCCCAGGATGCGCGGCGGCGACATGGTGCCGCGAACCCGCCCGTCGAAATCGGTGAAGAAGGAGGTCGGCTGCTGCCGGTCGAAGATATTGCTGGCGAGCAGATAGGCCCCGAAATGCCGCCCCTGCCAGCCCAGCTTGGCATTGACCAGCGTGATCGGGCGGATGTCGCGCACGATCTGGTCGATGGTGCTCTGGAACACCGCATCGCGATAGGTGGCGTTGAGATTGGCGAACAGCCCGCCCGCGCCGCGCCAGGTGCCGCCCCATGATGCGGTCCAGCGCGGGGCGTTGGCGAACTCGTTGCCGGTGGCCGACCATTTCGCGGTGCCGATCGGCACGGTGAAGTCGAGGAACTCGGTCCGGCTGTGCCCGATGCCCGCATAGAGATCGAGGTGGCGCGTGGGCCGCCCGCGCAGCTCCGCCTCGAAGCCATAGAGGCGCGACTTGCCCGCATTGACGACCTGTGTGTCGAACACCGCGCCGGGGGTCAGCTGCACCGACACCTGCTGGTCGCGCCAGTCGATATAATAGGCATTGGCGTTGAAACTCAGTCGGCGGTCGAACCAGTCGGAGCGCAATGCGATTTCGTAATTCCAGGTATATTCGGGCGCATAGGTGAAGCTTTGGCCGCGCTGCTGGTTGATCCCGGCGCCCCCGGCGCGATAGCCGCGCTGCGCCGTCGCGCTCAGCGAGGCATCGGAGGTCACGTCCCAGGTCAGGCCCAGCTTGGGCAGCCAGGCGTCATAGGTGATGGCGCGTGTCGGATCGACACTGGTCGCCCCCGCCGCCGTGGCCACCAGCAGCGTGTTCAGCCGGGTGACGATGGGGGCGAGGGCGAGGGCGGGCACGGGCAACCGGGCCGGATCGGGCAGCGTGCCGTTCAGCACGACCGACTGGCTCGCCCCGCGCATTTGCCGCTCATTGTCGTAGCGCAGCCCTGCGCGCAGTTTCAGGCGGGTGGTCAGCGGGAAGGTCAGGTCGGTGAAGCCCGCCAGATTGCGCGTCAGGCGCGGCTGGGTCAGCAGGTTCCTGATCGGAACCACGCCGCCATAAAGGCCCAGCACCGTGTCCACCAGCGGCTGCGACAGGCCCAGTGCCAGCAGCTGGCGATCGATGCCCAGCCGGGTCAAATTCAGATTCTGCGTCGCCTCGAACCGATAGTCGCGATTGTCCTCGCGCAGATAATAGGCGCCGATCAGGCCCTGCACCCAAGGCAGGTCGATGCCCAGCCGCACTTCCTGCTGCGCCGTTCTGGCGGGGTCGCTGGTGCGGCTCAACTGGCCGGGGGTGGGGTTGCGATCCGGGTCGGCGATGTAGAGCGCGCGCACGTCGGAATAGTTGGTGATCGAACTCAGGTCGAAGCCGCCGCCCAGCGTGTAATGTGCCTCGAGCGTGGCGATGTCGCTCAGCGCGCGGGTGTTGGTCGCCACATCCTCGGTGACGATGCGATCCCGGCGCGCATAGGGCGGATCGAACTCGGAGGAATAGGCGCCGCGCACATGGCGGTCGTGCATATAGGTCGCGATGATCCGCAGCCCCGGCACCGCGTCGGGGGTGAAGAGCAGCTTGCCGCGCAGCGTCTCCGACTGGCGGGAATCGGCGTCGCGGTGCAGCGTCGTGTTGTAGAGCAGGCCGTCCGACCGCGCGATCTCACCGGCCACGCGAAACGCGATCTGGTCGCCCAGGATCGGCCCGCCCAGTGCGGCGGCGGCGCGGCGCTGTCCGTCGGGGCCGGTGAGCATCACCCTGGCTTTGCCGTTCCATTCGTAGCTGGGGTCGGTCGTGCGGATGACCACCGCCCCGGCCAGCGCGTTGCGGCCCTGTACCGTGGATTGCGGACCGCGAAACACCTCGACCTGCGCGATGTCGTACAGGTCGAGCGGCCCGGTGTTCAGCGCCGCGCGCGGCAGGACGGCCCCGTCGAGATAGACGCTGGCCAGCGCCCCGTCGCCCGCGCCCGACACGTTGAACGCATCGATGCCGCGAATGGTGAAGCTGGTCCGGTCGGCATTGATCGCGACATTGGGCGCGCGTTGCAGCACGTCGTACATGTCGATCAGATTCTGGTCGGCGATGGTCTGTCCGGTCGTCACCGCGACGCTGGCGGGCGTGTCGCGCAACGTCCGGTCGGCTTTCTCGCCCATGACCACGATGTCGTTGCCCGCCTCGGTCGACGCCGCGTCATGGCCCTGCGACGCCATGCTTTGCGCCAGACAGGGCGCCGCCACCGAAGACAGCATCATGGCCAGCGCCGCCCGAACCCGCATGTTATACCCCCAAATCCGTTACGAGGGCGAACTAATATTGATGATTATGCGAGTCAATCTCATTAGTGTCATCGTCGTTCAGGGTTGGCCTCGGCACCGCGTCGCACAGTGGCAAATTGACGCCATGATCGTTACGCTAGGCGCGGCGGCGGAGCGGCTGCCATCCCGGATCGGGAAGGATGAGCGAGCGATGCACGGACGACATGTCGAGTTCCAGCCCAGCCACGAATTGCTGCAGGCGACGATGGACGCGTCGACCGACATGATCCAGGTGTTCGAGGCGATCCGCGACGAGGCGGGCGGCATCGTCGATTTCCGCTGGGTGCTGAACAACCACACGTCCGAACGCAAATATGGCGAGGTGCGCGGCGAAAGCCTGTTGCAGCGCAATCCCGGCGTCATCGAAGAGGGTATTTTCGACGCCTTTTGCCGCGTGACCGAAACCGGCCTGCCCGAACAGGCCGAGCACCATTATGTCCATGAGCAGTTTAACGGCTGGTTTTTCCAGACGGTCGTGAAGCTGGGCGACGGTGTCGCCACCACCACACGCGACATTACCGAATGGAAGGAATCGCAGGCCGAGGTCGTTCGACTTCGCGAGGAGGTGGTGAAGGTCAAGCTGGCCGAGACCGAGGGACAGCTGGCGGCAATCTTCGCCACCGCGCCGATCGGTCTGTCGGTGCTGTCGCTCGACGGACGCTTCCTGCGCGTCAATGACGAACTGTGCCGCATCCTGGACCGTTCTCGCGAGGCGGTGCTGGCCTTGCGGGTCCCCGATGTGACGCATCCCGACGACCTGCCGCCCAGCCTGGTGGCGATCGAGGAAGCGGTGTCCACCGGCCGTCCCGCGACCCTGGACAAGCGCTATTCGCGCCCCGACGGCTCGCTGGTCTGGGCGAGCAGTACGTTGTCGGTCCTGCCCAAGGGGGACGGCCAGCCCGACCGGCTGCTGGTCGTGACGGCCGACCTGTCCGAGCGGCGCAAGGCGGACGAGGCGCTGCGCCGGAGCGAGGCGTTGCAGCGGGTGCTGATCGCGGAGTTGCAGCATCGCACCAGCAATTTGCTGGGCGTGGTCCGCTCGATCGCAGAGAATACGGCGCGCGGCTCGGCCAGCCTTCCCGATTTCCGCGCGCGGTTCGATGACCGGCTCGACGCGCTGTCGCGGGTGCAGGGGCTGTTGTCCCGGCTGAACGAGCAGGACCGGGTGACGTTCGACGGACTGCTCCATGCCGAACTGGTCGCGATGGACGGGCGGGCCGATGCGGTGACGCTGAGAGGCCCGGCGGGCGTGAGGTTGCGGTCCTCGACCGTCAATACGCTGGCCATGGCGATTCATGAGCTGGCGACCAATGCGATGAAATATGGCGCGCTGGGGCAGGGCGGGGGACGGCTGGCAATCAGCTGGGCGCTCGAGGCGGACGGGCCGGACGGCAGGCCCTGGTTGCACATCGACTGGCGCGAAAGCGGCGTGCGGATGCCCGAAGGCGCATGGCCCACGGGCACGGGACAGGGACGCGAGCTGATCGAGCGTGCGCTCCCCTATCAGTTGGGCGCGCGGACGACGTACCGCCTGGGCGAGGACGGCGTGCATTGCACCATCGCCATTCCCGTATCGACCACGGTCGGCGCGGACGAGCGCGGTTCGGCGAACGGCGACGAGGTTGCGACGGCGGCATAGGTCAGGCCGCCAGGGTGCGATCCTCGGCCAGCGTCAGGCACAGATCGGCGCGGCCGGGCATCTCGGCCCATATGTGGCGGGTCAGCCGCTCGTAATGGCTGACGAAGCGGGCAAGCTGCTCATCGTCCATCACCCCTGCGCCGGAGCCACGCATGCGGCGCAACGCCTCCTCCTGCTGAGTGCGCCAGCGCAGGACGGTGGACCAGTCGGGCGGAATCATCAGCACCAGCGGATCGATCGGGGCGAACAGGCGCGGATAGTCGGTCGCTAGCGCGGCGTTCACATGTCGTCGCCAAATCCCCTCGGCGTCCTCCGATGCTTCCAGCGCGTTGAGCGGTGCGACCAGTGCGGCCTCATCCTGCGCTCGCGCGCCGACGCACCAGCCCTCCAAGATCAGCAACTCGCATCCCTCCGGCGCGCAGGGCCAGGTCGATTGCGGCGCGCGGTCGTCGATCGCCTTGTCGAAGCGCGGCAGGGGGGCGGCCTCGCCCCGTGCGACCGCCGCGATCGTCTCGACGCCCAGCGTGACGTCATGCGTGCCCGGCACGCCGCGTGTCGCGAACAGCGGATGCACCGCGCGCGCCAGCCTCTGCCGCTCGGCATGGGTGAGGTAGAGATCGTCGAGCGACAGGATCGCGCTGCGCTCGACCTGCTTTGCCAGCCGCGCGGCGATGGTCGACTTGCCGCTTCCCTGCGCCCCGCACAGCCCCAGGATCAGTGGCGGGTCGCCGGACCGCCGCCGCGCCAGCCGATCCGCGACCAGCGCCGCGATGGCCGTTTCAGGCGACACGATCGGCCGGTTCCTCGCCACGAGCGAAGGCGGCGAGATTGGCCGCCGCGCGCATGCCCATCGCCGTCCGCGCCTCGATGGTGGCGCTGCCCAGATGCGGCAGCAGGACGGCACGCGGATGCGCCAGCAGGCCCGGATGCACCTTGGGCTCGTGTTCGTAGACGTCCAGCCCGACGCCGCCGATCCGCCCCTGATCCAGCGCTTCGACCAGCGCACCTTCGTCGATCACCGGCCCGCGCGCGGTGTTCACGACGATCGCATTGGGCTTCATCCGGGACAGCAGGGCGGCATCGATCATGTGCCGGGTCGCGTCGCCGCCGGGGACGTGCAGCGACAGGATATCGCATTCCGCCGCCAGGGCTTCGAGCGATTCCGCCCGCGTGGCGTCGAGCGCGCCTTCCACCTCGGGCGCGGCGGCGGAGCGGCTGGCATAACGCACCCGCATCCCCAGCCCGCGCGCCTTGACCGCCGTCGCCTGCGCGATGCGGCCAAAACCGACCAGCCCCAGCGTCTTGCCCGACAGCCCCTGCCCGATCAGGTGCGACGGTCGCCAGCCGGTCCATGCGCCGCTGCGCAACTCGCGCTCGCCTTCGCCCGCCCGGCGTGCGGTCATCAGCATCAGGAGGATCGCGATCTCCGCCGTCGCCTCGGTCAACACATCGGGCGTGTTGGTCACGACCAGCCCGGCGGCGCGCGCGGCGGCCAGATCGACATGATCGACCCCGGCTCCATAATTGGCGAGGATGCGGACCCGGCGGCCCGGCGTCGCGATCAGATCGGCATCGATCCGGTCGGTGATCGTCGGCATCCAGGCGTCATATTCGGTCATCGCTCTGACCAGCGCGTCGCGGTCCAGCGGCCGGTCGTCGGCGCTGAGCGTCGTATCCCAGCTTTCGGACAGATGCCGTTCCACATCGTCCGGCAGGCGGCGGGTCACGAGCAATTTGAGCCTGTCCGTCATGATGATCGCTCCTCCTCCGCCTCGTTCGCCCCGCGCCTGCCCGATCAGGCGCTGGCGAGCAGCGCCGCCATTTGCGCGGCATGGGGCCGCCAGTCGATGCCGCGCGCGTCCAGCCACGCATCGTCATAATAGGTGCAGCCATATCGCTCGCCCCCGTCGCAGAGCAAAGTGACGATCGAGCCGCGCTCCCCCGCCGCCGCCATTTCGGCGATCAGCGTGGCGCAGGCGATCAGGTTGGTGCCGGTCGACCCGCCGACCCGCCGTCCCAGCCGCGCCGACAGCGCCCGCATCGCGCCGATGCTGGCGGCATCCTCGACCGCGATCATCCGGTCTATGACCGAAGGGATGAAGCTGGGCTCGACGCGCGGACGCCCGATCCCCTCGATACAGCTGCCGCAACCTTCGGGCAGCGACAGCGCCCGGCGGTCGGCGAAGTGCCGGTGGAAGACCGAATGGACCGGGTCCGCGACGCAGAGCCGGGTGCCGTGCCGCTGATAGGCGATGTACCGCCCGATCGTCGCCGAGGTGCCGCCGGTTCCCGCGCCGCAGACGATCCAGTCGGGGACGGGATGTTCCTCCGCCGACATCTGCGCAAAGATGCTCTCGGCAATGTTGTTGTTGCCGCGCCAGTCGGTCGCCCGCTCGGCATAGGTGAACTGGTCGAGATAATGACCGCCCGTCTCCGCAGCCAGCCGATGCGAGACGTCATAGACCGTGCGCGGATCGTCGACCGTGTGAATCTCGCCGCCGTGAAAGCGGATCGCATCCAGCTTGGGCGCGGCGGTCGAGGCGGGCACCACCGCGATGAAACGAAGGCCCAGCATCTTGGCGAAATAGGCTTCGCTCACCGCCGTCGATCCCGACGATGCTTCGATCACGCAGGTGTCCGGCCCGATCCAGCCATTGCACAGCGCATAGAGGAACAGCGAGCGCGCCAGCCGATGCTTCAGGCTGCCGGTCGGATGGCTGCTCTCGTCCTTCAGATACAGCGTAATCCCCGGATAGCGCGGCAGGTCGACCCGGATCAGGTGCGTATCCGCCGAACGGTTATAGTCCGCCTCGATCCGCCTGATGGCTTCCATGCGCCACGCGCACAGATCGGCCTTGCTCCGCTCGACAGTCATGCTTGCCCCATTCGTCCCCATCGCGCGGCTCTTAGTCGCGAATGGCCGGTCAGGGAAAGATAGCGTGTCCGCACCGCGGCTTGCGGGCGCGGATGGCTTGGCCCATGCTGGCCCCATGATCGCCTCTCGCCGTTCCGTCCTTGCCGCCGGTCTCGCTCTGGTCGCGGCCCCCACCCTTGCCGACGCGGCGGAGACGACGCCGCGCCTGCGCCGCCTGTCGCCGGGGCTCGACCGGATGATCGCGCCGGGCACCGAGCCGGAGGTGATCGCCACCGGCATACGCTGGGCCGAAGGGCCGGTCTGGGTGCCGGGCGGCGGCTATCTGCTGTTCGCCGATCCGCCCGCCAATATCGTCCGCCGCTGGCAGCGGGGGCGGGGCGTGTCGGTGGTGCTGAACCCCTCGGGCGCGGCGGGAACCGATCCGGTGCTGGTCCGCGAACCCGGCGCCAACGGGCTGGCGCTGGATGCCAGAGGCGCGCTGCTGATCGCCAATAGCGGCGGGCGGACCATCGACCGGGTGGACCTGAAGACCGGTCGCCGCACCGTGCTGGCCGATCGTTATGCGGGCAAGCGGTTCAGCAGCCCCAACGACCTGCACGTCGCGAAGGACGGTGCGATCTGGTTCACCGACCCGCCTTACGGTTTGAAAGATGGGGATACATCGCCGCTGAAGGAACAGGCGGTCAACGGCGTCTATCGGCGGCGGCCCAATGGCAGTGTCGACCTGATCGACGGCACGCTGACCCGCCCCAACGGCATCGCGCTGTCACCCGACGAACGACGGCTTTATGTGTCGGTGTCGGACGAGGCGGCACCCGCGATCATGGTCTATGACGTCGATACGCGCGGGCAGGTCGGCAATCGCCGGATGCTGCTCGATGCGCGTGCGATGCTGGCGGCCGGAGGGGCGGGCCTGCCCGACGGGATGAAGGTCGCGCGCGACGGCACGCTGGTCTGCTCCGTCCCCGGCGGCATGATGCTGATGACCCCCGAGGCCGAGCCGCTGGGCCTGATCGAGCAGGGGGCGCCCATCGCCAATTGCGCGTTCGGCGAGGCGGGCCGCGCGCTGTTCATGGCCGCGAACGATCGCATCCTGCGCATCGCCCTCCGCCCCGGCTGGCAGGGCTGATCGTCGGATCGGCCATGGGTCGTGATGTCGGGACGCGACACTGATAGCGCTAAAAGGAACGAGCCGGTAGAGAAGGGGGCATGGCGCGGTCCGCTTGGCCCGCTCGCGCCCGACCGGGTGCTGTGCAAGATTCATGGCCGTCACGGTGCGTGGCGGCGTCACGCATAAGGAGACGGATCGATGAAGTTGTTGCGTTATGGCGAAATGAACCGTGAGCGGGCCGGGCTGGTGGACGATCAGGGACGCATCCGGGCGCTGCCCGAGGCGCTTGGCGATCTGGCGGGCGACCGGCTGACGCCGCAGGGTCTGGCGGAGATCGCCGCGCTCGATCCCGACACACTGCCCGTCGTCGAGGGCAATCCGCGCCTGGGCTCGTGCGTCGCACGTCCCGGCAAGTTCATCTGCATCGGCCTGAACTATCGCGCGCACGCCGCCGAGAGCAATCTGCCCATCCCGGCCGAGCCCGTCGTGTTCGGCAAGTGGAGCAGCGCCGTCGTCGGCCCGAACGACGACGTCGAAATCCCGCGCGGATCGGAAAAGACCGACTGGGAAGTCGAACTGGGCGTCGTGATCGGCACGCGCGGCCGTTACCTGACCGAAGCCGAGGCGCTGTCGCATGTCGCGGGCTATTGCGTCGTGCATGACGTGTCGGAGCGTGCGTTCCAGATGGAGCGCGGCGGCACCTGGGACAAGGGCAAGGGCTGCGACACGTTCGGTCCGACCGGCCCATGGCTGGTCACGGCGGACGAAGTGGGCGATCCGCAGAATCTGCGTCTGTGGCTGGAGGTCGACGGCAAGCGCTATCAGGACAGCAGCACCGCCGACATGATCTTCACCGTGGCCGAACTCGTATCCTATGTCAGCCAGTTCTGCACGCTGGAGCCGGGCGACATCATCTCGACCGGCACGCCCGAGGGCGTCGGTCTGGGCCAGAAGCCGCCGGTCTATCTGCGCGCGGGCCAGACGGTGAAGCTGGGTGTCGAGAAGCTGGGCGAACAGACGCAGCGCATGGTCGCGGCGGGCTGAACCCGAATCACCCCTCCCCTTCAGGGGAGGGGCAGGGGGTGGGGCGCTTCCGCAAGCGCTGTGCTGGTCGAAAGGCCCCACCCCAACCCCTCCCCTGAAGGGGAGGGGCTAATGGCCGATCATTCCTCGGCGTCGATCTCGCTGTCGACGCTGTCCATGAAGTCGCGTGCGGCTTCGCGGTCTTCCTCGTCGTCAAAGGCTTCGTCGATGTCGGGCGCGACGCCGATCATATAGGCCAGGCACCACAGCGCGAAGCGGCGGCCGCTGTCGCGCTCCAGCCCGAACTGCACGCGCAGCCGGTCGATCCCGGCGCCGAGCTGTTCGGGGGTGAGGTCGGCAATCTCTTCGGTGCCGAAGAAGCGGACGAGCAACTGGTCGAAATCCATGGCCGTCCATAGCCGACCAGCCGCCCGTTCCCAAGCCTCAGTTGCCCGACTGGATCCGGTCGCCTGCCGCCCGCTGCTCGGCGGCGCGCTTCGTCAGATTCTTCAGCGTCTCGTCGAACTTGCCCTCGCGTTCGGCCATGCGGAACGGGCGCACCTCGTCGACCAGGATTTCCGACGGTGTCGGCGATTGCGCGAACTGCGCCGCGACCGCATCGGCAAAATCCTGGAGCGGCACATAGCCCGGACGATGCGCCTGGCCCGGCGTCAGGTCGGTCTGCACGCCCGGCGGGGCCAGCTCGATCACCTCGACCTTGCCCTCCAGCTGGGTGCGCAGCGACACGGTATAGGAATGGATCGCCGCCTTGGTCGCCGAATAGGTCGGTGCGGCGACCAGCGGCACGAAGGCCAGACCCGAGGTCACGTTGACGATCGCGGCGTCGGGCTGCTGGGTCAGATGGTCGATCAGCGCATTGGTCAGCCGGATTGGACCCAGGATGTTGGTGGTCAGCGTCGCCTCGGCATCGGCCAGGTCGCGGTGGCCGGTCAGATCCTCGAACTTCATGATGCCTGCGTTGTTGAACAGCACGTTCAGCGCGGGGAAGTCGGCGACGATCTGCCTGGCGAAGGCGTCGATCGCCGCCGCATCCTCGACATCCAGCGTGACGACATGGATGCGCTCGCGCCCTTCGGCCGCCTTTTCCAGCGCCTCGCGGCGGCGCCCGGCGATGATGACGGTGTCGCCGCGATCATGGAAACGATGGGCCAGCGCCTCGCCGATACCGCTGCCGCCGCCCGTCATCAGGATCGTGTTGCCGCTGGTCTTCATCGATGCGTCTCCGGGTCGGGTGGAATGATCCTCCGCACAATGTTCGCCACCGGCTTTCGTTCACGCTGCGTCGCCGGTGATCCGATGCACGATGTCGCTGATCGCATTTCGGTCCAGGGGGGCGGGGTCGATCGAGTTGTGGATGCCGATCCCTTCGACCAGCGCGTCGAGCGCACGGGCGGTCAGCGGATCGAAGAACCGCTCCAGCGCGGCGCGGCTGTTGTTCATCCACCCCTGCATGACGGTCGAGACCGAGGGATGGCGCGCGGCAAAGGCATAGAGTTCGTAACTGAGCAGCAGCGTGCGCGGTTCGGCCCAGACCGACCCTGCGATGATGTCGATGATCGCCTCGCGCGCATCGTCGCGGCTCCGGGCCTGGGCCATGCGCGTGGCGAAGGCGTGCGACGATTCCTCGGCCAGTTGCGTGAAGGCATCGGTCAGCAACGCCTCCAGCGAGGTGAAATAATAGGTGACCGAGCCGAGCGGCACCCCCGCCGCCGCCGCGATCCGGCGATGGGTGGTGGCGGGCACGCCGTGTTCCGCGATCACCTCCAGCGCGGCGGCGATGATGCGTTGCCGACGCTCCGGGTCGTTTCGTCGCGCGGATCGGTCGGCCATGCAAAAACTCCGTTGCATCGAATATGTACAAATGTACACATACTGTCGAGATAGCTAGCAAACGGCTCTGCCGTAGCGCGAAACGGGAAAGAAGAACCATGGACGAACCGCAATTGTCCCGCCGCACGATCCTGGGCAGCGTGGTCGCGTTGACCGTGCCGCAGACGGCAAGGGCGGCGGGGACTCCGGTCGGGACGGCCGTGCTGGGGCGAAAGGACGGCGTCTGGCTGAATGCGCCCCAGGTCTGGCGGGCCGAGGCAAATGGCGATCTGGTGATGACCACCGATCGCGGAACCGATTTCTGGCGCGAGACCCATTATGGCTTCAACCGCGACAGCGGCCATTTCCTGGGCTTCCCGACCGGTGACGCCTTCACCGCGCAGCTGCGTATCCGCGGGCGCTATGACAAGCTGTACGATCAGGCGGGGATCATGGTCCGCGTCGACGATCGGCGCTGGGTGAAGGCGGGAATCGAGCTGTCCGACGGCCGTGCGATGCTGAGCAGCGTGCTGACCGACAGCCGGTCGGACTGGGCAACCGGCCCCTATGAGGGCGATGCGTCCGATTTCTGGATGCGCGCGACGGTCGCCAAGGGCGTGCTGCGCCTGCAGGTGTCGGCGGACGGAAAACACTGGCCGCTGGTTCGGCTGGCGCCGTTCCCGGTCGCGCCAGGCTATCGGGTCGGGCCGATGGCCTGCACGCCCGAGCGGGAAGGGCTGGAGGTGCGCTTCTCCGACCTGCGCATCACCGCGCCGCTCGGCAAAGACCTGCACGATCTGAGTTGAGCATGACCAGTCAGAAACAAAGGATGCTGGCGGGCGAATTGTACATCGCCGACGATCCCGAGCTGGCGGCGGATGCCGCCCGCGCGGCGGCGTGGATGGTCCGCTACAACGGTTCGCTTGGCCAGGATGCCGCCGATCGGCATGCGCTGCTGACCGAAGGGCTGGGGCGGGTGGGAGCGGGGGCGGTGATCCGGCCGCCCTTTCACTGCGATTATGGCTATAACATCATGCTGGGCGAGCGGGTCTTCCTGAACTTTGCCTGCGTGATCCTGGACGTGGCGCGGGTCGAGATCGGCGCAGGCACCCAGATCGGGCCGGGCGTCCAGATCCTGACCGCCGATCACCCGCGCGATCCGGCGCTTCGGGCGCAGGGGTGGGAGTGCGGACGGCCGATCCGCATCGGCGCCAATGTCTGGGTCGGCGGTGGCGCGCTGATCCTGCCGGGGGTGACGATCGGCGACGATGCCATCATCGGCGCGGGCAGCGTGGTGACGCGCGACGTGGCGCCGGGGCAGACGGTGGTCGGCAATCCGGCGCGCGGCCTTGCCCGATGACGACGCCCGACACCACCCGGCGGGGCAAGCCGCATTTCGAGGTGCTGGACGGCCTGCGGGGTACGGCGGCGCTTCTGGTGGTGGCGTTCCATATCCAGGGCATCACCGTGTTGTTCGAGGCGGACCGGCTGTTGCTGCCCCATGCCTATCTGGCGGTGGATTTCTTTTTCGCGCTGTCGGGTTTCGTCGTCGGCTATGCCTATGACGACCGTTGGGGCGAAATGCGTGTCAGGGGCTTTCTGGCAAGGCGTCTCGTCCGGCTGCATCCGCTGGTCGTGCTGGGCGCGATATTGGGATTGGCGAGTTACCTGCTCGATCCCTTTGCCGGGGATCGGCAGGATGCGTCGCCATGGCTGGTGGGACTGGCCTTTGTCGCGGCGCTGCTCGCCTTGCCATCCGCGCCGCTGCCCAATCGGCTGGGGGACAGCCATCCGCTGAACGCGCCCGCCTGGACGCTCTTGCAGGAATATATCGCCAATCTGGCCTATGCCTTGATCCTGCGCCGCCTGGGGTTGCGGGCGTTGGTCGCGTTGGCAGGACTGGCGGCGATTGCGTCGGCCGCGACCGCACTGACGCTGGGGTCTTATGACACGGGCTGGGGGCTGCACAATTTCTGGGGCGCGCCGGTGCGTCTGGCCTATCCGTTCCTGGCCGGGCTGATCCTCTACCGTCTGGGCGACCATTTGCCGCGCCTGCGGCTGGGGTTCCTGCCGCTCAGCCTGATCCTGTTGCTGCTGTTCGCCGCGCCCGTCCTGCCCGAAGTCGGCGGGGTGAAGTGGAATGGCGTATATCAGGCAGTCTGCGTGCTGATCCTGTTCCCGCTGATCCTGATCGCCGGGCGGCATTCGGCGGGCCGCGCCACCACATTGCGCTTATGCAAGGCGGCGGGGCGATTGTCCTATCCGCTGTACATCACCCATTATCCGTTCGTGTATGTCTATATGAACTGGGTGGCGACCCGTCCCGAAACGGGCAGCAAGACGGCGCTGGTCGCGGTTTCGCTCTATCTGTTCACGCTGGTCTTCGCGGCGGCGGCTTGGCGCTTCTGGGACGTGCCGATCCGCGCCCGCCGGGACGCATGGCGTAATCCGCCTTTCGGCACGCAGGATCGCTGAAGGCGGATCGCCGCGACCCCGCTTGGTATGGCGGGACACGTCCGACCGTGTCGTCGGCGTCATTACGTTTCCACACCATTACATTTCTTGTCTGCCTCCCGTCCGGGTTGACCATGGACACCCCGATATCGCAGTCGACCGCGAATGCTAATCACTCGCAAGAGTAACAGGGGGCGTAATGGTAGTACGAATGGGGGCAGTGGTCTCGGGATTGGCCATGGCATGGGCCGTGGCGATCGCTCCGGCGGGTGCGCAGACGCAGGCGGGGACCAGCGACACGGGCGATGCGACGGCAGGCCATGAAGTGGTCGTGACCGCGGCCGGTTACGAGCAGCGCATCATCGAGGCCCCGGCGAGCATCACCGTGCTCGACCGCGCGAACCTGGAGGAAAAGCGGTTCGGCAGTCTGGCGGAGGCGTTGCAGGACGTGCAGGGCATCGATGTCGGCGGCGAGGCGGGCAAGACCGGCGGGTTGAACATCTCCATCCGTGGCATGCCCAGCGACTATACCCTGATCCTGCTCGACGGGCGTCGCCAGAATGCACCGGGCGGGGTCACGCCCAACGGCTTCGGCGAAACCGCCACCAGCTTCCTGCCGCCCTTCTCGGCGATCGACCGGATCGAGGTCGTGCGCGGGCCGATGTCGACGCTCTACGGGTCGGATGCGATGGGCGGGGTCATCAACATCATTACCCGCAAGGTCGGCAGCCACTGGGTCGGCACCGCCACCGCCGAAAGCACGGTGCAGGGCGATGACCGGTTCGGCAACATCCAGTCGGTGAACGGCTTTGCGCAGGGGCCGGTGATCCGCAACCTGCTCGGCCTGACGTTGCGGGGCAGCGTGTTCCACCGCGAAGGTTCGGACATTCCGATCCCCGGCAATCCGGCGCTGACGCTCGGCCGCAATCCGGTGCGCGCCGACATCTATAATTATGGCGGACGCCTGTCGCTGACGCCGCATGCCGATCACGATCTGTGGATCGAATATGACCGCAACACGCAAAGCTATGACAATAGCGAAGGGCGGCTCGGCACGCTGGGGTCGGGCGGCTATGCGCCGGAGCAGCGGTTCAACCGTTCCAACTATGTCGTCGCGCATAGCTGGCGGACCGGGCTGGGCACGCTCGACACGACCCTGACCCGCAACGAGACCGAGACGATCGGTCGCCTAATCCCCCGAGGCACGCCGGGCAAGGTGCCGGGCAACCCGCGCGAGTTGCAGGCACGCAACGACATCATCGACTCCCGGTTCGCAGGCAAGCAGGGGCCGGTCGCCTTCACCCTGGGTGGCCAATATTGGCGCGCGCGCATGGTCGAGGGGGTCGCACCCGAGCCCTTCGCCTTCACCCAATGGGCCGGGTTCGCCGAAGCGACCGTGACCCTGACCGAGGGTTTCAACCTGACCGGCGGCGTGCGCTATGACGATCACTCGACCTTCGGCAACAAATGGTCGCCGCGCGCCTATGCGGTGTGGAACATCAACGACGCGCTGACCGTGAAGGGCGGCGTCAGTCGCGGTTTCAAGACGCCGCGCGTCGAACAGATCGCCGAGGGGATCATCGGTTTCGGCAATCAGGGACGCACGCCGCTGCTCGGCACGCCGAACCTCGTTCCCGAAACCAGCACCAGCTATGAAGCCGGCGTCTATTATGACGACAAGGGGCTGTTCAGCGGCAACGTCACGCTGTTCAACAACGACTTCACCGACAAGATCGCCGCCGGGCCGGGCATTCCCAACTGCCGGTTTGCCGGCAATCCGAACCGGCCGAACTGCCTCGACGTCGGACCGTTCCCGGCGGTCGACCTGTTCAGCCAGTCGGTGAACATCGATAAGGCGCGGGCACGCGGCATCGAGGCGGCGGGCAAGATCGCGTTCAGCCGCGCCGTCTCGCTGACCGCCAACTACACCTATACCGAGACCGAGCAGTTGAGCGGCGCGGACCAGGGGCGACCGCTGATCGGTATTCCCAAGCACATGCTGAACGGCAATCTGCGATGGAAGGTGACCGACAAGGCGAACCTGTGGACCCGCGCCGAAATCCGGTCGCGCCGGTATCGCGGCAATAACGACCAGCAGCGCGCGCTCGGCGATTTCCGCGGTTACGAGCTGTTCCACATCGGCGGCGCGTATCAGGTGACGGACGCATTCCGTCTGTCGGCGGCGATCTACAACATCTTCGACACCGATTATGCCGTGTACGAATCCTATCGCAGCGGCGCGAACACCATCTTCACGCCCGCCTATGCGATCAATCAGGAAGGTCGCCGGTTGTGGCTGTCGGCCAATGTCGATTTCTGACGGGCGGCGATCGACGTTCGTTGCGCCCCATTCTTTCCTCTCCCCTTGACAGGGGGGAGGGAAATAAGGGCGTATCCGAAGGTCGGTACGACCCACGTCGTCAACCGATCGGCTTTCCGGAATTTCATGATTTCCACCGACTTCATCGAACTTCGCGACATATCGCCGAAGTGGTGACCCCTACGGATAGAGAACGGCCTTAGCAGAGCGTGCCATTTAGTCTCAACATATTGAGATATAACCGGGTGCTGTGCTTTGATTGTTCATGGCTGTTCCACTGTTATCCCTAAAATTGCAAACAATATGGGGGAGGGCAGGGGGTACAGGATTTGTAGGGAATCCTGACATGCGTTTGACTGTATTGAAGGTGAAAACCCTTGGGCCTGGGCGGCACTTTGATGCACACGGGTTATGTCTTGTCGTGCGGCCTACGGGATCGCGATCCTGGGTGCTGCGGATGCAGTTCAAAGGTCACCGCCGGGATTTCGGCCTGGGGCCTGTTCACGATGTCTCGCTAGCTGAGGCGCGCTGCCGCGCAGCGGAACTGCGCAAGATGGTAAGGGCTGGCCTCGACCCCGTGAAGGAAAGGGGGCTGCGGCGCGCCAACGTCCCCACCTTCGAGATCGTAGCGCGGCGGTGCTATGAAGCCCTGAGCGGCGGCTGGAAAGATCGGCGGCATGCCTCCTGGCTGTCCAGCCTTGAGAACCATGTGTTTCCAGAAATCGGCACAAAGCGGATCGACGCGATCGGCACCAAGGAAGTGCTGCTGGTGCTCGAGCCGATCTGGCTGACGATCCCGGACACAGCGCGTCGTATCCTGCAGCGGATTGGGGCCGTTCTCGATTTCGCGCACATCAAGGGGTACATCCCGGCCGAAGTGTCGCTGCGTTCGGTAACGCGAGGCCTGCCGAGGCAACAGCAGCAGGTAACCCACCGGGCAGCAATGCCATACGCGGATGTCCCCGCCTTCTGGTCGCAGTTGGTGGCTGAGGCGAACAGCGTTGGCCGCGATGCGCTGAAGCTCACGATCCTCACGGCAGTTCGTTCGAACGAGGCGCGGCTCGCGACATGGCGTGAATTCGATCTCGACAGGGGGATATGGTCGATCCCGGCGTCTCGCATGAAAATGAAGCTACCGCATCTCGTGCCGCTGTCTGAACCGGCGGTAGCTCTTCTTCGCCGCCTGCAGAAAGAGCATGAAGCGCTCGCGACCGGCTCGATCGATGATCAGTATCTTTTCAGTGCCAGAGGCAAGGCACCGATCAGCGACGTTACGATGCTGAAGGCAATCCGCGACGCCAAGATCGACACCATCACGGTTCACGGTTTCAGGAGCAGCTTTGCCGATTGGGCTGCCGAATGCACCAATGTCCCGAAGGAAGTGACCGAGAAGGCGTTGGCGCACCGAATCCCCAATGCAGTAGAAGCCGCTTATCGGCGAACAGACTTCTTCGAGAAGCGCCGGGACCTAATGGCGAAGTGGGCGCAGCACGTATGCTCAGGGAAGGGGGCGACCGCGAAGAAGGTGATAGGACGGCCTCGAAAAGTCACTATGCCCGGCGGTTGAAAGGGGCGGGCCGGAGTTGCCGTCCTAGTCGCTGGCGCGGCAGCCATCGACCAGACCCGGTCGCTTATGTCAGCCACCGCGAGCGTCTCCTCCTGTCAGAAGCTGCCGTTGGGCTGCTCATAAGCCGATTGTCGGCAAGGCGCCTCAGCAGCAGCCGTCCGGCCGA
This sequence comes from Sphingomonas sp. Xoc002, assembly GCF_050408055.1. Lineage (NCBI taxonomy): Bacteria > Pseudomonadati > Pseudomonadota > Alphaproteobacteria > Sphingomonadales > Sphingomonadaceae > Sphingomonas > Sphingomonas sp. Xoc002. The sequence continues at coordinate 853,396 of NZ_CP191175.1, forward strand.
CCAGTGACCAGTGGGCGATTCCAAAGGCCGTCATTCGGTCGTTAGTCGCCGCCCGTACCAACCTGGGCTGGCTCCATTCCGAGGTGCAACAGATCGGCGATTGCATGGAGCAGCATGGTCGGGTGGCGGCGGCTAAGACCAGCGGCGCTAACGTCGTGGCCCTTCGCGCCTAGACCAGCTTGAGGATCACGTTCGTTACCAAGTCTGTGATCATCTCGTCGGCTGAGTGCTGGGTGATAGCTACGCGGGACGGGTGGGCCGCCATGTTCCGTCGGTTGAGCTTCTCTCGAAGGATCTGGGCAGTATTCTTGTCGAGCAGGTTGCCAGTGCGCGCCGCCTCGATGAACTCCGACTCTTTTAATTCGTCGGCATCCTCGTGCTTAGCGAGTGTAAGAGGCTTCTTCTGGTACTTGGCGGCGATGCCACCGTTCATAGATGCGAGGCGACCCGCGTCTGCGAAAACCCACCGCACAAAATGGTCGTACGTAAGGTTCCACGCCATGATGACAGCGGCCCGATACGCACGTACCCGGTAGCAGTTCAGCGCCTCGGTCAGGAACTCCCGCTCTGCAAGGTCGGGCAGCGAGGACGGAAGATCAGTAAGCGCCTTGGCCACCGCCACCGCCGTTGGTTCGCCGCCGAGTTGAGTGTCTAGCGCCCTCCGCACCACCCCAGCCAATCTGTAGCCCCCCTTTTCCTTCACAAGCTGTGGCGGCTTCTTTGCTGCCAGGCGGGGGAGGTAAATGCTCATGTCGGGTGGATCGACCCCCACGTCCTTAAAACATTGTCGCATGTGCGCGCCGTCGAAGCTGGCTCGCTGCTGGCGCGCTTCAACAAACCACGCCAGCGCTAGCAGTTGGTCGACCGAGGTTTTGCGATAAAAGCCAGGTGCTGACCCGGCGAAGTCAGCGATGCTTGTCAACCGGCAGGGCCCAATTTCTCTACGCGGGCGATGCCCAAATGATTGATCTCATATTCGCCGCGACCAACGCTCTTTACAAGCTGCTGCGCTTTTAGTGATCGCAATATGCCCGGAAAATCATCGATGCCGGACGGCCATTTCATAGCGCGATAGCACGTGTAGACATGATTTGCAGTCACGACCTGATCGGGACGGTGTTCTTTGAACCACGCCAGCGCCACCAGATTTCGCTCGGTGTCGTTTTTAGGCATATGGTTGTTAGCATAGCCGTCGAAAGATGGAGCGCTGGTCAGGTCTAGATCGAGCACTTTCATAGAGGGGGGTTTGCGGATGCGAGGTTCGCGCGACTGTTTTGTTGTCCGAGGCTCTATTGATGCCTCCTGCTCAAAATCGTCTACTTCCAACTCCGGAGCCTCTGAGGCGTCTACCATTCCATTGGGCAAGGCAGAGGCAGCTCGGGTAGGTAGTCGCTGCTGGATGATCGTTGTAGCCGGCTTAAGCGCGTTCTGAATAGCTGCCGTTATCTCGCTCAAATCACCTTCCGGTATCTCCGCGTCGAGCATGATAAATCGTATGCGGGATGTGCCGCCCTTTGATGCTGGCTGCTTTGCCAATGTAGGTCCCCTCTGATTCCATCTGATCGTAAGAGCGCTTTGCTTTTGTGACAACAGAGTGGGTGCACCCCTTTGGGACAAAAAGGGGCTTGCGTAATGAAACTGTGCTTACGTAAAGTTTGTACTCGGCCAGCCAATGCTAGCCTGCATGTTCCAACTGGAGTTCTGCGAATACGGTTGGGGAGTTCCGACTCCTGTGCAGTACGCTGCGGCGATAATAGTAGCCCATGGTGGTGCGGTTGGCGTCGGGAGGACCGACGTACTTCCTGACCGGAACACCGCCATAACCCTAGGAGTCAGTCGCTGAAGTTTGCACGTCCTTGGCCTCAAATTTCAAGCTGCCAGTCTGCTGCCAGCCCGATTCCTGTCCTTCTGAATTCCCGATCAACTAACGTTGAACGTCATCTCCTGACAAAAGCCGCCGTTCGACATGTCGCGTGCGAACGGCGGGAATGTCCCAGAGGCCGACATTGTATTGATGCTCGAACGATCAACGCGGTTGGTTTTGGAGATCGCTAGGATCCTCTCATGGCAAGGCACGAAGTGGGGGCGGTCATTCATCCGCCGTGCCGTCAAAGCGCGGCGTGTAGATTTCGCTAGGGGTTCGCCAGGTAAGGAGTGCCTCGATAGGGTCCTGCCCTTTCAATAAGGCGCGGCCGCTTTCTAGCCGTTGTCTTGCAGTCTGTGCATCGCTTTCCGGAAGGTCGGCAAGCTGCGTTTCCACAGCATCGAAAAAGCGTCGAATGCTCATTGCTCTGGTCCAGTGCTCGATGACCTTGTCGAGCTGAGCAGCGCTGTCGACCTTGGACTGTTCGATCCGCTTCTTGTCCTCAGCCCGATCGCGGGCTTCCTTTTCAGCCAGCCATTTCTGGTGGGCGATCTCGGCGCGAAGGCGAGCCTCCTCAATACGGGTCACCAGTTGGGCGGCCATTTCCTCGATGGCGCGGACGAGGGCGGGTATCTTGGCTGTGAGGCTTGCCGAGCCGGTTTCCTGCCACTGGTTGGTCCAGAAGACGCTGTGGTAGGGCGAATAGGCGATGAGCCGCAGGCGGCCTGACGGCATGTCTTTCGTGGTGGTGAAACTATAGCGGGTTTCCCCTCGTCTGGGCGGGACATAGTCGCGCTCAGGAATATACCCGCCATCGATGTATCGCACGGCGACATTCTCGGACATCTCGACGATCGCAAGGCCAATGGCCACTGACCCGATATAAACGACGGTTGGACGCTGAGGGGACCACAGGCGTCGTTCGCTCCAACGATCCTTCGGCTGGCCGACAGCTTCGCGGTCGTCAACCGACAGGCCCCATAATTCGTCGTCTGGCGGGGCCATGACCACTCGGTGACCTTTGGCTTCAAAGGCATTGAAGAGCTCATTGGCAAAGGCGAGCGCCTTTTCGAGGCCCGATGCCGAGGCATTCACGTGGACGAGCAGGCGCTTGTGCGGTTTGAGATGGGAATACTTGTCGACTGGCCGACCGCTTTCGAGATGATGCCGCGCTCCGCTGATCATGCGGTGGATAGTCCCTGCTGGTATCCGTACCCGGCGCGTCGTTGTCGGCGGGGCCGGCATGCGGGGAGGGGACGTGGCCTGAGCCGTTGGCCACTGCATATCGCGAGACCAGGTAAGTTGATCACCGGGCTGGGCCTCTGGCAGAGGCGGGGGCGGTTGAGCCTTGCCAACCGCCAGTTTAGCCCAGTAGCCCTGCGGCGGCCTCGGCACGTTGAGCATGCCACAGACACGAGCGAGATAGCTGCCGGATACGCCGAAGCGCTTGGCGGCATGCATCATCGGCTCGGTCCAGACGATGTCATAGAGTTCGTCGCGGCCGCAGCCATCACGAGCGGTCATCGGGGCCATGCTCCCTGCAGATCACAGGCAAGATAACATGGCTGGGATGACGGCTGAGTGGCGTCAGATGATCATCGCGCAGGATGATCATCAACATGGTAGAACATCGGGTTGCGCAGCCATTCGTCGATCGCCGAGGCACGCCATCCCACGCAGCGGGTGCTGAGCTGGATGTTCTTTGGAAAGGTGCCGTTGGCCATCTTGCGGTAGAGGGTGGATCGGCAAAGCCCGGTTTGGTCGAGCACGGCCTTCAGACGCAGGATGCGGTCGGGGTTGGGGTTGGTGGACATGGCGTTGCCTCGCGGCTCTTGGGATGGGAGCCGCCAAGGTCCTGCTTTTGCCTGATCAGTAAGAGTGTCTGACTGAGGTCACGGCGGCACTGTCGAGGGACATTCAGACAGCAGAGTGCTGCCGTCTCCTGCGATGCCGCAGGACCGGGCTCTACGCCGCTGGCGCGGCGCCGAGCCGTTCCGTCTCGGCCCGTGCGGGTTGCGATCCCTGACGGGTGACGGTGCGCATGGCGCACCGTCAGCGGACAGCGCGGGGTAACCCCCACGCTGGCGTGACGCGCCGGGCGCGTCTGGCGAGGGTGGGCGTCACGGCCTGTAGTCCCGCCGCGGCGTGCTGCAACCGGCTGCGCCGGTCCTCCTCTTCGTTTCGGCCCTACGGGTGCAGCCCGCCTCATTTCGGCGGGACTGTTGGTCCGCTCCTGCCGCCCACCCTCGCCATTCCGGCCGGGCTGCGGTGGTTTTGAAGGAGTGAGGACCATGTCCAGGACCATCGATCAACGTCAAACCCTCTATGCCGAGGTGACGGCCCGTGTAATTGCCGAACTGGAGGAAGGGCGGCTGCCCTGGGTGCAGCCTTGGGATAGCGCGGCTTGTGCCTGCACCATGCCAGCAAACGGGATGACCGGGCGGCGTTATTCCGGGATCAACGTCCTGATCCTGTGGGCCAGGGTCATCGAGGACGGTTACAGTTCACAACGCTGGCTGACCTACCGCCAGGCGCAAGCGGCGGGCGGCAATGTTCGCAAGGGCGAGCGTGGCACCACCGTCTGTTATGCCGACCGCTTCACGCCGAAAAGCAAGGATGACAGCGCACACGAGGACGAGCAGGAGGCGCGCACCATTGCTTTCCTCAAGCGCTTCACGGTCTTCAACATCGACCAATGCGAAGGCCTGCCCGAGACGTTGACGCAAGCAGCAGAGGTCCGGCCCGAGATTGAGATCCTGCCCGAGGTCGCGGCGCTTATCGACGCCAGCGGCGCGGATGTGCGGATCGGCGGTGACCAGGCCTATTATCACCCGGCTGCCGACTATGTTGCAGTGCCGCCGGTCGCGGCCTTTCATGAGCCGATCAACTGGTATCGCACCGCACTGCACGAGCTCGGCCATTGGACGGGTCACCAGACGCGATTGAATCGTGACCAGACGGGCGCATTCGGCAGCGCCAGTTATGCGCGCGAAGAGCTTGTCGCTGAGATGGCTAGCGCCTTTGCCTGTGCGTCGCTGTCGATCCAACCGACAGTGCGGCATGCCGACTATGTCAGCTCATGGCTCGAGGTGCTGCGGCACGACAACAAGGCCATCTTCCGGGCCGCGAGCGCGGCCAGCAAGGCAGCGGACTATCTGCTCGGCTTCGCAGCGGATGAGGGGCAGCCGTCATGACGCGAGACCTGCAATTCCAGGCGCGCTGGCGCGCCTGGAACGCATTGCCGCCGGGTGACCGTGCGATCTTCGCCAGCGTGCGGATCGACGGGCTGAATTATGACGAAGCGGCATCTCGCCATGGCTGCACCGCGCAGGACGTTGAACGGGTCATCGTCCGCATCCTCGTCGCGCTGGTGGATGCGGACGATGCCCCGCCATGAAGCGAGCGTCGGCCTCTCATGAGTACAAAGGATGTACGCATCCGTAACGGTTCGCTAGGAATAGGATCATGCGCGACGACGTTGCTCATCTGCCCGACAAGAAGCGCCGCGATCTAGACCGGATCGTCGAAGTGCTGTTCGCCGAGTTCGAGCAGGCGACCTCGCTGTCGACGCAGAAGTGGCGCCGGCAGGGTCGCATCCTCAAGGTCATCCTCTACGGATCATACGCGCGCGGCGACTGGGTCGATGATCCGATCGGCGGCTACCAGTCCGACTATGACATCCTCGTCGTCGTCAGCGACGAACGGCTGACCGAGCCGGGCGAGTTCTGGGCCAAGGCTGACGACCAGTTCGTCCGCGAGGTGACGATCTCCAAGCGCATCAGCGCGCCGGTCAGCTTCATCGTCCACAGCCTTGCCGATGTGAACAATCAGCTGACGCAAGGCCGCCCGTTCTTCATCGACGCGATCGACCAGGGCATCGTCCTATATGAGGTTGAGGACTTTCCGTTCGTCACGCCGAAACCGCTGGATCCGAAAGCTGCGTTAGTTGAAGCGCGAAAGCATTATGCAGAGTGGTATCCGAGCGCAGTTGGCTTTCTTGAACAGGCCAAATTTGCCGCTGCCAATGGCCGCGCAAAAATCGCTGCATTCGAATTTCATCAGTCGACCGAACGCTTCTACCACTGCCTGCTGCTGACCCTGACGCTGTACAGCCCCAAGTCGCACAAGCTGAACTTCCTGCGCAGTCAGGCCGAGCCGCTCGTGCATGAGCTCATCGCCGTCTGGCCGCGCGACACCAAGTTCGCGCAGCGCTGTTTCGAGCTGCTGCGCCAGGCCTATGTCAACGCGCGCTACTCAGCCCATTACAAGGTGACTCCGGCCGAACTCGAATGGCTGGCCGAACGCGTCGAGCTACTCCAGCAGATCGTCAAAGAGACCTGTGAAAAGCGGCTCGCGCAGGCCTGACGTTCGTCAGCCAGCGCTCGCATCTTCGGAGAAGGCGCGGCGTCCGCGCCGTGTCCAGATCAGACGGTAGCGATCGCTGTCTTCGCCGCGCAGCCTGCCCGCCACATCGATGAGTGCACCATAGATCAGCGCGCGGTCGTCGTCGGTCAGATCGATGAGCCCTGCCTTGGCGACAAGGCCGCCTAGTTCGATCAGCTGACGGGTGCGCTCGCGCCGCTTCACTTGCCACTCGCGCGTCTCATGCCGCGCCCGACGCAGCTGGAGTCGGGCGCGGAGAACCGCTGTCCGTCGCAGGGCTGCTGTCGTTACGGCGAGCGCCTTGGCGTGCGCCGGATTTCGCGCGAAAGAACGCCGCCCCACGCGTGTGCTGCGCCTCCTTTGTACGCTCGTCTGTCGCCTCCATCGCCAGCAGCAACGCGCCGGCCAGTTGCTCCATCGGCAGCGCGTCGGCACCGGTCGCGATGACCAGCTCGCCCAGCTGCTCACGCCTGCGGGCCTTCAGCTGTCTGGCCTTGTCCTCGAGCGCTTTCAGCTCGGCGTCATAGTCCCGGGGTTTGCGCATGGGATCATCCCTCCGTTGTGGGGCGAGGATGATCCAGTTATCGGGACGTTCGATCAGCTGCAATACGCCGGGATATCTTGGGATGAACGCGTCCCGAGACAGATGAAATCTTCGAAGGGCGCGCTTATACGTCGTGCCGACGTCGCTTGTTTGGTGTAAATGGTTCGCCGCCATGGCGATCTACCATTTCTGCGCCAAGATCATCTCCCGCGCCAACGGTTCGTCGGCGCTGGCGGCAGCCGCCTATCGCTCCGCCTCGCGGCTGCACGATCAGCGGCTCGATCGTCACCACAACTTCTCGAACAAAGCGGGCGTCGTCCATTCCGAAGTGCTGCTGCCCGATGGTGCGCCCGAGGCGTGGCGCGACCGGGCGACGCTGTGGAATGCGGTCGAGGCCGTCGAGGTCAGGAAAGACGCGCAGCTCGCCCGCGAAGTCGAGTTCGCCATTCCGCGTGAGCTCGACCAGGCGGAAGGCATTCGGCTGGCACGTGACTTCGTTAGCCACGAGTTCGTCGCGCGCGGCATGGTCGCTGACCTCAACGTGCATTGGGATATCGGTGCAGACGGCGAGGCCAAGCCCCATGCCCATGTCATGCTGGCGCTGCGTGAGGTGAATGAGGAGGGCTTTGCCAAGAAGAACCGCGACTGGAATCGCACCGATCTGCTCGAGACCTGGCGCGAACGCTGGGCAGGCCATGTGAATGCCAGGCTGGCCGAACTCGACATCGACGCACACGTCGATCACCGCAGCCTGGAAGCGCAGGGCATCGACCTCGAGCCCCAGCACAAGATCGGCCCCGCCGCCTCGCGCATGGTGGAGCAGGGGCACAGTAGTGAGAGGCTCGATGAGCACCATGCCATTGCCCGCGCCAACGGTAAGAAGATCCTCGCCAATCCGGGCATCGCCCTGGATGCCATCACCCGCACCCAGGCGACCTTCACCACCCGCGACCTGGCAATGCTCATCCATCGCCATAGCGAGGGGGAGGAACAGTTCGACCAGGTGATGGCGGCGGTCCGAGCCTCCCCCGAACTTGTCAAGCTCGGCAAGGACGGACGCGGCCAGGAGCGCTTCACCAGCCGCGACATGCTCGACACCGAGGCGCGGCTGGAACGCGCCACGGTCAAGCTCGAGGCGAGCCGTCGCCATGGGCTGAATGACCAGCATCGCAAGCTGGCGCTGGTTCGTGCCGAGATGCGCGGGCTGACCCTGTCGCCTGAGCAGCGCAGTGCCTTTGATCATGTCACCAGCGGCAAGGGGCTGGGTGTCGTCGTCGGCTATGCCGGGACCGGCAAGTCGGCGATGCTGGGCGTCGCACGCGAAGCATGGGAGAGTGCCGGCTATCAGGTCCAGGGCCTCGCGTTGTCGGGTATCGCGGCCGAGAACCTCGAAACCGGCTCGGGTATCGCCTCGCGCACCATCGCCAGTCTCGAGCATCAATGGGGGCAAGGGCGCGAGCTGCTCAACGACAAGTCGATCCTCGTCATCGACGAGGCCGGGATGATCGGCACGCGCCAGCTTGAGCGGGTGATCGCAGAGGCCGAGAAGCACGGCGCCAAGGTCGTGCTGGTCGGCGACCCCGAACAGCTCCAGGCGATCGAAGCCGGCGCTGCTTTCCGCAGCGTGGCCGAGCGCCATGGCAGTATCGAGATCACCGACATTCGCCGCCAGCGCGAAGACTGGCAGCGCACGGCGACGCGCCAGCTCGCTACTGAGCGGACTGGCGAGGCACTTGCGGCGTATCAGCAGCATGATGCGATCCATGTCGCCGAGACGCGTGAAGCCGCACGGGTCGATCTGATCGACCGCTGGGATCGACAGCGCCAAGCAGCGCCTGACGCTAGTCGCATCATTCTCAGCCACACCAATGACGAAGTGGCGCTGCTCAACCAGGCTGCACGCGGCCGACTGCGTGCGCGGCATGAACTTGGCGAAGACGTCGCCCTGCAAGTCGAGAAAGGCGAGCGGCATTTCGCTGCCGGCGACCGGGTGATGTTCGGGCGCAACGAACGCAGCCTGGGCGTCAAGAACGGCTCGCTGGGGCGGATCGAGAGCGTCACCGCAACCCGCATGGCGGTGATGCTCGACACCGGAACCGCTGTCGCCTTCGACCTCAAGGACTATGCCGCTGTCGATCACGGCTATGCTGCGACCATCCACAAGGCGCAGGGCATGACCGTCGACCGGGTGCATGTGCTGGCGACGCCGGGGCTCGACCGGCATGCCGCCTATGTCGCGCTGTCGCGGCATCGTGACGGCGTCGATCTCCACTATGGCCGGGACAACTTTGCCGATCATGACAGGCTGGCCGCCACGCTGTCGCGCGAGCGGGGCAAGGACATGGCGTCCGATTACCCGGCCGCGGACAAATCGGCCGAGGTTGCTGCGGCAAAGCCACGCGACCCGTTCGCCGGTCTCAGGCTCACCCGAATCGCACGCGACGAGGTCGAGCGATCTCCGCTTGATCACGCGGTCGAAAAGGTGGGCCGAGCGGTTGCCGACATCATGCGAAGCCGTCGCCAGGGCTTCGAGCCGCTTCCCCACCAGCAGGCCGCTCTCGATACGGCGGTCTCTGCCCTGAAGGCAGTTCGTCCCGACGGTGTTCGCGACATTCGCGCTGTCTTCAATGGCGATCATGGACTCATCGAAGAGGCCGCCAAGGGAAGAACGACGCAGGTCGTCCGCGCCATGATGATGGAAGCAGAGATGCGCGATCAGCGGGCTGCTCGCGCATTGGCGCTGGAGGAGAAAATGCGCAGCGACCGCGCTCTTCGTGCTGACCGGTTCGTCGAGGACTGGACGAGACACGCAAGACGCGCGGCGGCATTCGACCGGAACGGCGAGCGCTGGCGCGGCGATGAGGTTCGCGAGACGATGACCGGCATGGCCAAGAGCTTGGAACGCGACCCCCAGCTCGAGTCGCTGCTACGAAACCGCGTGAAGGAACTCGGAGTCCGTTCGTCCGGTGGGGCTTCGTTGTCCCAAGATCTCCAGAACTGGCTCGGCCTCTCGCGGGGCCGCGGGCTTGGGCGGTAGGCTGCGGTCATGACCCAGCCCACTGACGTATCCGCCGGCGAGACCACGCTCGCCTTCGAAGATCTCCGCGCCGAGATCAGTCTGCTGCGCCGCGCCGTGGAAGGCCTCACCGCTGCTCGCGAACGGATGCCGGACTACACTCCGACGCTTGGATCGATGATGGCGCAGCTGAAAACGACGCAGGAAGCCCTGCAGCGGATCGAGCGCAGTCCCGCCGTTGCGCTGACGCCTGTCGCACTCACCAAAGAGATCGTGCAGGCGGCCGCAAGTGCCAGGGCCGAAGATGCCCGCAAGCTCGACGAAGCACGCGACACCATCGCCCGATCGATCGGGCGGATCGATGGCATCGTCGAGCGCGGCCAGTCGGCGGAAGGCCAGTCTCGTCTGCTCCGCCGGAGCTGCGCTGCAACGGCCATGGCGACAATACTGCTCTGGTCGATACTACCCGGAGCGATTGCTCGGTCGCTTCCCGTTAGCTGGCATGTGCCTGAGTGGATGGCAGCCAGGATCGTTGGACCGGAATACGTCAATACAGGCAAAGACGGCAAAATGGTGACCAGCCCTGAAACGCAGCTTAAAGGCCCGTAACAAGCCAAATCCTGAAGTTCGCCAGATTGACGGTAATCCTGATGGCCAGTGCTCCATCAGGCATTTCGACGAAAAATTTGGTGGAGAGCAGAACGACCGCTTTCGGGCACAAAGGTCGTGCAAATCACCGTTCGTTCAGCGTAGACCGTTCGTAATTGTGCGCCTTTTGCAGCTACGCTGCACGCGCGGCCCCCACTCGCCCTACAGTCGCGGTTCCATCCCGGTGATGGCCGTGGGACCGATCGTCATACCGACTTGATGATGCCCCCGGCGTAGCGCTTATCGAAGCAGTCGAACGTAGCGGGCTGGCCGAACGGCCGGTCCGTCACCTCTACACACCTCATCTTGCCGACCTCAAACACTCGCGGTTCGACATTCTCCCTCGTCTCGGCCGGGTTGCCGATCTGCAGCCCACCGACACACACCTTGTTGCCCGAGGAGGTAAAGGACTGCTGGTTGGAAGGTGCGAGCCATCACATCGTCGTCATAGCGGAGCGACAGAAGACGCCTGGCATCTATCGCCTCCGCGACGATTTGCTCGAAATCGAAGCGGCGCGGAGCGGCAGGCGCCGGCGCAGCTTTCGCGGCGAACGGGTTCCGCAGTTGCTTCGGTGGCTTTCCGCCCCAAGTCGGTCGTCGCACCTCGTTTCTCCCTCGCAGTTCAGTCCCATCTAAGGCTAGCAGACCGTCAGCGCTGCTAACGCCAGAAGGCGAGACAGGCGGTCGAGCCGCGCGCCGTGAGCATCAGAAAGGCTATGGTTGCGAGCAGCGCCCCAAGCGCCGCAGCGCCCGCGACACCACCAAGCGCCACGCGATGCCACCATATGCGTCCCGTCAGGTCCTCGAACTGGTCGGCGAATTGCCCGCTCACCAGTTCGTAGTCGTCGACCAGCCGCTGCTGCTGGCGGCCGATCTCCGTCTTAAGCACGCTCAACGTGTGCCACTGGTTCACAATCGCAATCGCAAGCAGGGCTATGAAGACCCAGGCGCCAAGCAGAACGGCAAGGTTGGTCCAGAATGCGACGTCGCAATCGTGCGATCTCTTCAGCTGCGAGGCGACCACAATAGTTGCCACCGGGATACCCAGCAGCTGGCCCTGAATATCCACGATCGTCTTATGAATCTTGCCGACGAAATCGATCCGTGCGGTCTCCACGTCATCTCGGATTTTGGAGTAGGAAAAACTCGATACGAACAGGCGGTAGCCCTTTTCAACCTCGTCGGAGACCAGGTCGAGATTTCGAAGCAGATGCCCAAACCGCACGGCCGCACGCTGTCCCCCGACCAGCTGCACCACCGCGGTGGCAAGGATCTGCGACTTCTCGCCGCCATGCAGAGGCTCATCGAAGATTCGCTTGAGCCGTGCAGCCTGCACTTGCACATTGGGCCCAAGATCGGACACCTTGAAGGCGACAGGAAGCGTGGTCTTCTCGGCCTCGATGAACACGAGCTCGCGCTGCACCTCGTCCACGTAAGACGCGGCCCCTCGCAGGATAGAGACGACGTCCAGCACGGCCCGGTAGCGGGTGAGCGGCTCCGGCACGACCGGGTCGCCCGCGGCATAGCCTCGGTCGATCACGAAATAGCGGGGCGGCTCCTCGAAAACCGCCTTCGGCGTCTGAAATAAAGCGTCGAAGCTTGCAATCAGCAGCCCCAGCGAATGTCGCGGCGGCCCGATAGTGACTCGCACGTCGGAGCCGAGCACCGGCGGTACGTCATCCACGAGCCCGACCTGGGTGACGTCGTAGAGATCCGCGTCCGCTTCGATAATGAGTAGCGTGTCTAGGATTCCCTGGTTCGCGATCGTGAGCACGCCTTCGCCGGGCCCGTTGAACCGCGTGTGGCGGTAGATTTCGACAAGGTCGGCGAAGGAAACGTCAGGCACCGGTCAGCCCCTCGGACTTGAGTTGGGCGACGAGCTCCGCCGGCACGTCCAGCAGCGTCAGCGAATTGACCTTCGGGTCAAACCGGACGACGCCCCCGTTTAGCGCCTCACGCTCGAATTCCACGGACCACTGCTTTGTCTTGGCCTTGAAGCGCACCAGCGCCCGTAGCGCCTGCAGGTTGGGCACAAAACGGTCGTTCAGTCGCCGCTCGCCGTCTGACAGATGATCGACTAACGCCTGAGGTTCCTTCGGCATCAGTTCGTTGGCGAGTGCCTCGAACTCGAGTTCCTCGCGGCTCCGACCCGCCCGCTCGCAGATTGCCTTCGCACGCGCGAGGAACTCTGTTCCCTCCGCGTCCCCCATCTTCCTGTCGACGACGAAGTCCTTCAGCGCCGACACTAGATCGGCCGTGTCCTTCCGATCCTGGACAGCGGAGTCGCAGCCTAGGAACTCCTTGAAGTAGTCGGATACGTCGCCCTTCCCCTTGAGGAAGCTGATGTATCGCTCCTCGCCAGCGGCCCAGCCGGTCAGGTTGATGCGCCCGGCGAACCGGAACCCGTCAAGGTCGAGATGCTGCACGTCCTCCATGTCGAGGTTGGCGGTGAGCGTGGCGCTCAACTTGTCAGTGATGATGGCAACCAGCAGGTAGTCCCGGGCCTCGCGCTTGAACTGGGCGAAGAACACATGCCCGCCGGCCGACGCGCTCTTCGTCGCGGCCTGCCGGCGAAGGGTCTCCATCATGCGCGAGGTCAGCGCCAGAAAATCGGGCTGGTCGGAAGCGACGTAGTCGCGGATCTGGCCCTGCGTAGGGTATCCCTCCGCCTCGGTAAACTTGCCGTGCGACTTCGACGCCTTCCGGTTGTAGAGGTCGTAAAGGCCTTCGACCACGCGCTGGGCCGTCGGGCTGACCGGGAGCTCCTTCTTGGCTAGCTTCGTGGTATATGCGCCTGCGCGCCTTTCCAAATCGTGGATGGCAAGGGCAACAATCTCGTTCAAGCTTGCTCTCCACTACGCCCTACCGGATCGGGCCAGCGGGCTACCTCTTCGTCGCACACAGGTGCGAATTGCAGGAACAGCGTATCAACACGGCTTGCCGGATTACAACCGGCTACGGACGTTCCTGGCACATTAGTCCATGAACAAATGGCCGAAGATGGGCCGACGAGAAGTGGCCCGCGAATGACATCCTGTGCGTTCTGCCTTCTGCATGTGTCGACCAGAGTCGGTCGTTCAGATCAGGCACCTTAAATGTCCGGTTCTGACAGGAAGCTGAAGGCTCGCCTGATTGCCGCAGCCTCTGCAATTCATAACCCTCACGTTCGCGCGTAAAGCGACCGCCATGCAGCCTGCCCGGACACATCTCTCAGTGACTCGGACGAAATACCTAGTATCTACTGGCGATTAGATGCGGGCGGTATGGGCCAGATACGCAGCACCATTGCAATGGGGACGGGGAATGCGGGGATTCAGATTGCTTCGGGCGGTTGGCACGTTTGAAATGCGGAACAGTCGGGCAGCGTCCCAGAGCATGCTCACATCACCCGAACAACTCGATGTCGAATTCGCACCGTCAGACGATGGTGCGACGGGATCTTGGGTATCAGTGGTCATTGGCCGGAACGGAGTCGGAAAAAGCCGTATCTTGGCCGGCATTGCAGAGGTATTTGAACGGCTTGGCAATGGTGGGAGCCCTCGTCGCGATAGTATAGCAGTTTCCCGCATCGAGTACTTAATAGACGACAAGCATTGCGTGATCGAGATCGACGACCGCCGTGGGGTTCGTTCGACCATAAACGGCGTGCACTGGTCGAACTCAGAGATTCCGCTGCCCGAAAAGATCATAGCTCTCACAACTACGCCTTTCGACAAATTTCGACTATCGCGCTCTATTCGTCGCGTGTCCGACGGCAAGGATACCGACGAGGCCGATCGCTATGCGTATTTGGGGCTTCGCGATCGAACGGGCCGCGCCTCGACAACGGCCGCAATCTTTCGCGCTTTGGAGGGATTGTTCGAAGCGTCCAGATCGAGTGACGAACGGCGCCATGGCATCGCTGATGTCTTCGCTTTTCTCGGTTATTTGCCGCGGATCGAAGTCCGATACGACTTTGCCTTGGGCCGCGGGCGCAGACTACTCGAGCAACTCGTGACGGGTGAGCAGATCGAGAAGATACTCTATGAGGCGCCTCCGCTACGGCAGCGTCGGCCGATTGACCGACTGCGCTACAATCCGGTTGCCCTGGAAGAGGTGCGAGAGGTGGGACAAGAGGTTCTCGCGCGATTGACCGACGGGAGGGGAATCAATCTGCTGGCCGATTTCGATGGCCGTACTAGGGACGACGATTTGTTCCGACGGATTCAGCTTCTGCGGCGTCTCGACCTCGTGCACATGGCTTCTGTCGAGGTCCAACGGAGCCAGGACAACGCTGTATTGGATTTGCGCTTGGCAAGTTCTGGCGAGCTCGGCATCGTTACGGGATTTCTCGGTGTAGCGTCGGTTATAAGCCGTAACAGCCTGGTGTTTGTCGACGAACCTGAAATCAGCTTACATCCCGAGTGGCAGGCGCGATACGTTGAGCTATTGACGAGCACATTTGCTAGGTTCGGTGGCTGTCACTTCGTTCTGGCGACGCACTCACCAATAATTCTTTCCGACATTAACCCCGCCGCTGCCAATGTTGTGTCTCTCGACCCAGAGCGACGTAAGGCCGAGAGTGCGAGTGGCTTTGCTGGGAAGTCGTACGACTTCCTGCTGGCGACGGCGTTCGATGAACCGGGAAATAACAATCTTTATATCAAAGAGGAGATCATCAAGGCTCTCCGGTTGGCGGCAGATGGCCAGATCAAGTCCACCGAATTTGTCGACACTCTGGCAGCGCTTTCCGAATTTCTCCCGCGGCTTGATACCGAAAGCCCAGTCGCCCGCTTGATCGCAGAATTACATGAGGCCGCGTCGCTTGAGGAAATGTCGTGATCGCAGCACCAATCGCCTATTGCGAAGCAGATAATCAGCTGGTCGCTGCATTCGACGCGCTTGCTCGCGGGGATAAGGCGCCGGGGTATTGGGCAGATGATATTCTGGCCGGGCTGAAGACGCGCGTGAAAGCGTACTATATCACAGCGCAGAGTTCTCGGTGTTGCTATTGTGATCGCCACCAAGGTACCGAAAACCATCGTTCTTGGGATGTCGAACACATCGCAGATCGTAGCAAATATCCTTGGTTTATGTTTACGCCAAAGAACCTCGCCGCCGCTTGCCCTGACTGTAATGTAGCGAAATCTGACAAAGAAGCTTTAGTCACCGCTGGCCGCAAGACCTACCCTGCTGACTCAGCAGGGTTCAGGCTCGTGCATCCGCACTTTGACAGTTTCGCCGATCATATCCTGCGGTTGGACCTAGTTTATATTCCAAAAACTAAAAAGGGAAAGTATACGATCATCGCATGCGATCTTCTGCGGTTTGCCGAGAAGTATATCGCTTGGGAGAATAGTGCCGCCGATACACGGTTCGAAGCTGAGGTAAATGCAGCTTTCCAACACAGCGGTGCGGCTGGCTTAGCTGCAGTTGCGGAGGCGATTGCCAAATTGCCTAAGTCGACTGATTAGCTGTTGATGGATGGATGACGGTATAATGCGAGTAGGCTGCAGATCCTTCCGTGACCAATCTAAAGTTCGAAGGGTGCTTAGGAATATGATTGCTCACGAGTTGTTTCGTGAAGGCCGCTACTGGGGCACAAAGCGGTCGTTTGAGTTCGAGATGAACCAGTGTCTGCTTACCGGAAACAGTAAAGGTGCCTGAATAGCCGATTGTGGGTCTTACAGTCGGAAGCTGCCAGAAGCGAAGCAGTTGACACGATGATTGCGGTCATGCGTGCCACGCAAGGCGTTGATGGCAAACGGAATGGGGACGAGGCGTTGCGGGGCGACTTTGGCGTGCTACCATGTAACCTGATCAATCATGGTTGGAGCCACCGGTCGGTCCGCAGCAGGCTGCCGACACGTTGCGGAGGGCCGGCGCGCCCGCGCATGGGCTACGAGGCTCAAGGGGGATGGGATGAGGCTTTCGACCGTTTACGCGCGCTTCTACAAGTCGTTCAACTTCGACCGCATCCGCGCGGCGAAGCCCGGCGCAGTGCCGCGAGGCGAGTGGGAAAATTTCCGCGGCCAGTGGTTTCCTTATATCGAAGTGAGGATCGACGAGCATCTGACGACTGTCGTCGGTGCGAACGAATCGGGGAAGAGCCATCTCCTTAGCGCTATCGAGAAGGCGGTATCCGGCGAGGGCTTCACCCGGCGGGACCTCTGCCGCTATTGTGAGTTCTTCGGCGTCACGGCGGAGCAGGCGTGCTGGCCGCACCTCGGCGTGACGTGGTCTGATGTGACGTCGGACGAGTGGGATGCGATCCGGGGCACTCTCGGCGCCAGTGGACCGGTCGCTACCGAGTTCATGATGTTCAGGGAGGGGCCAGACGCGCTGACCGTCTGGACGCCTCTCAGGGAAGGTGGGTGGGAACCGCACATCCTCGACGGTCCGACGGCGGACCGGTTCACGGCTCTCCTGCCCAGCACCTACCGGATCTATTCCGACGTCGCGCTCCCAGACAGCGTGCCGTTCAGCTGGATCGTTTCGGGCAACCCAGCCGACAAGCGCCGCATGCGCGACTCGCTGCTCGACAAAGTGTCGTCCCTGGCAGCAATGGTCGGTCACGATGCATCCACAGTCGTAAGCAACGCGCCGAGCATCTTCGGGGTGTTACGGCCTTTGATCGATGAACTCGCCCAGCCCGCCCGAACGAAGGAAGACAATCGCGCGCTGGATCTCGCGCGCAGTCTGCTCGTCAATCTAGCGAGGATCGATCCGCCGGCGATCGCCGAGCTCGCCGACGCCATCGCGGATGGAGAGGACGGGTACGCGAACGCCTTGGTTGAGCGCATCAACCACCAGATCGAGCAGGCTCTGAATTTCCGGCGCTGGTGGGTGCAGGACCGCGATTTCTCGCTGCGCGTCGACACGCGAGAGCACGATCTGTTCTTTACCATCCGAGATCGCACGGGAAGCGAGTACACATTCGCCGAGCGCAGCAGCGGGCTCAAATATTTCCTCTCCTACCTCATCCAGTCCCAGGCGCACCGGCCGGGGACACGCGAGCGCATCCTGCTCATGGATGAGCCTGACACCTACCTGTCGGCGGAGGCACAGCAGGACCTCATGCGTATCCTGCGCGACCTCGCCGAGGATCAGCCCGAGCGTCCCGCGGTGCAGGTAGTCTACGTGACCCATTCGCCTTTCCTAATTGACAAAAACCATGCGGAGCGGATCCGGGTCCTCGAGAAGGGGCGGGGGCGGGACGGAACCCTAGTCGTCGATAACGCTGCGCAGAACCACTACGAGCCCCTCCGTTCTGCGTTCGGCGCGTTCGTCGGTGAGACCGCTTTCGTCGGCTCGGCGAATCTCCTCGTTGAGGGGATCACCGAGCAGGTGCTGCTCGCCGGTGCCGCCCGCTCGATCCGCAAAGCCGGCCGTCCGGAGAACGAGTCCCTAGACCTCAATGGCATGGTCATCGTGCCGTGCGGGTCGGCGAGCCATGTCCCATACATGGTCCACCTCGTGCGCGGCCGCGACGCTGAGAAGCCGCCGGTTGTCGTCCTGCTCGACTCCGACACCGCTGGCGACGACGCCGTGAAGCTGCTCAAGAAAAAGCCGCTGAGCGGCCTGTTGGCGGGGGATCTCGTCCTGCAGCTTGGCAAGGTAGGTCAGGACGTTGGGGAGATAGCTGAAATCGAGGACCTGTTACCGCCGGGCCTCGCCGCGGCGGCGGCTAACCTATGCCTTAGGGAACTCTCCATGTATCGTGCGGCAAGTTCCGCATCGGTGATCGACGTTGAGCTAAACGGGCGGCCGGGCGGCACTGGCATGTTCGACCTCATCGAAACCGTGCTCGGCGGCAAGAACGTCAGGATCGAGAAGCTGCCATTCGCCCGAGCGGTGGTCAGGCTGTGCGAGGAACCATGTGAGGAGCTGGCTGCGGACGTCCAACTCTACCTCGAACGAATGGGCAGGCTGTTCGCCGAACTTAACAGGCTGCGCCGAAAGGCCGAGGCGGAAGCGGGACGCGATCGACTCAGCCATCTCGTTGATCGCGAGCAACAGCTTTTTGTTCGCGATCATAAAAGGACTGCCACCAGGGAGGAAGTCGCCAATCTGTTAGAGAAGATCGAGAACCTGCTGGACAGTTCGACCGAAGCGGAGGCGATCCGACGGTCGACCCAACGGATTCGACGGGAGAACCGGTTGGAGGACGACCCGTTGGAGCTCATCGCCGACATGCCGGCGCTGAGAGTGTCGCTCTCTGCGCTGAAGGACTCGCTCAGGGTCGAACGTCAGGCCGACGCAAAGGCCGCGATGCCTGTGACGGCGGCTACATCGACGTCGAGCCCAAGTGTCGCGCAAGATGTTGCGTACGAAAGCGAGAGAGGAGGAAAGTCGATCGAGAGCACGGGAGATGAGGTAGAAGGTGATGGTCAACCTGCTGCTTGAAACACAGCCATTTGGACGGTCGGCAGGCTGATTGAGACTTGAATATGACTCCGGTGCATCTGCCACATTTCCTCCGTTGCTCAAAGCGGGGGATGTGACGGATCGCTGCGACTTTCCCCGGTGAACGAACGTCTGGTTTTGGGAAGCGACGACCGTCGCGTGGATGACCTAGACTGGGTCGGCGGTTCTCTGCGGATTCGTATCAAGACAACCCATTGAGGTGCTGGTCGCCGGGCCGCCGTGCCGCCGTACCGCCTGCTACGGACGTTCGCAGCCCTTACTCGTACAGCACGCCTAACACGCGGCGCGCTGACGCCATAACAGGCGTGCTTGCCGCGTCGTCGATTGTCTCGGTCGCGACTACGATCGAGGAACCCAATCCGCCAATGGTTTCGAACTGACGAAGGTGAGCAAGATCACCGCCAAGGCGGGCACCTACCCGTTTTAACACGCTGGTTCCGTCGTTGAGCGTAACTGCAACGAGCTTACCTTCCCACGCGTTCAAA
The DNA here is from genome assembly GCF_050408055.1 of Sphingomonas sp. Xoc002. NCBI lineage: Bacteria > Pseudomonadati > Pseudomonadota > Alphaproteobacteria > Sphingomonadales > Sphingomonadaceae > Sphingomonas > Sphingomonas sp. Xoc002. The sequence goes on from NZ_CP191175.1 coordinate 872,742, forward strand.
TCGCTAGAGCTTAGCTCGCCGCCGCCTAGAATTACCTGGCCCGGTAATACCAGTGGGATCGCGCTGTCTTCGCGGACACGATAGGCGACCTCGATCCGCGTCAACTCGGGCGCGGCATCGACCGGCGTCGCTTCGCCGCCGCCTACCGGCGGGGGCATGTCGGTGAAGATCGCGCCGACGATCCGGTACAGGCGCACCTTGCTCTCGTCATAAGTCATCGTCGGGCGCGGGGTTCGCGGATCGGGCGTCTGCGCCGCGAGCGAGATGCCGAGAGAACCGGGCGCCTTGACCAGTCGGCGCGCCAACACGTTTCCCTGGTGCCGGGCAATCACCAGGTTGCGGTCGCGACCGGGATAGGGTTCGGCCTCGACGATGGCGATCGCGCCGGACGGAATCGAGAAGCCTAGCGTTTCGCCGCGGACGTAGAACAACGCCTTGCCGTCGAACCAGTCGCCATCGAGTTGCTCGCTGGCGGTATCCTGCGAACCACCCGCTGGCATTGCGCCGGCGAAGGCGGCGATGTCGGGGCAGAGCGGTACTGAGAAGCCCGGTCGGACCATGACCGGCAGTAGCACTACGTTGGTGTCAGCTGGGTCGGTCGCCGCGAGTGGTTCGCGCCAGCGGTGGAGGCGGAATTGCTCGTGAACTTTCTCGACGCCGGTGCGCAGGCGGGTGAACGCTGGTTCGACATCCTTCACGTCCATGTAGGTGATCGATGCGCGATCCTGATGATGCGCCTTGTTGAGGATCCGGCGGGCAGCCGCGCCATCAGCAAGTCCGGCGTCGTCGACAAAGCGCTTAAGGACGGGGTTCGTGAACAGCTCGCTGCTGCCGGCGGCGATCAGCGCGCGCAGCCGGTCGAGCAGCGGGAACAGCGTCAGCGCCTGGGTCGAGGTCGCGTGCGCCGGCTCCGCCAGATCGTCGAACAGGTCGCCCAGGCGTCCCTCAATGAACACGCGCAGGTCGGAGGCATAATTCTGCGCGTCGGTCGCCGAATCGACATTGGCGACGAACGCCTGCCGACGCCGATCGACTTCCTCAATGGTCGGCGACAGGCTCAGCGTGGGATGCACGAAATTCACCGCATGGACTGACAGGTGCTGAACGCGATCGTCGGCGCGGTTCTCGGCGACGACCGACCGGGCGAACCGGCGATCATGGGTGGTGACGAATAGCTGCGCGCCGGCCGCGGCGACGGCGGCCAACCCGTGCGCGAGCCGCTGGCGGTTATCGTGATCGAGCAGTTCCTGCGGATCGTCCAGCACGAGCAACTCCAGTCCGCCGCGGGTGGCGAGAACGTGCTCGCGGAAGGCAAAAAAGAAGCCGAGCAGCGCACCACGCAGCGCCGACGCGTTGGAGATGTGCTGCGCCGGTGCGGTCACGCCGTCCCGACCGACCTTGAGGTCGAGCACACCGCGCGCATTCATACCGGTGCCCGCCAAGTCGGGCGCAAAGGTCGTGGCATTGCGATAGATCGCACGGCGCCAGTGCTCGGACCGGTTGTGCAGCTTGCGACGGAGCGTATCGACTTGCTTCTGCGCGAGCCCACCGAGGGGGACGAGCACGTTAAGCGCAGCAGAGGCACGCCCACAGGCCGCGATCCGCTCCTTCTTCGCGGCATGAGCCACGCGCGCAGCTTCCAGTCGCCGCACCTGCTCGATCGCGGAGTTGAGCGGGGCGACACCCTCGACGATCCGCAGCAGCAACGTCAGCCGCCGTCCGATCGCGCGCGGCGCATCGGTGTCGCCATCATCACCGCGCCGGACCGCCTGCAGAAATGCCTTTAGCGGCTCGCTGGCCGTTTCGCGCCACTCCGCGAACGCCAGCGCGCGGTAAACGCGCTCGATCATCTGCTGAAGGCCAGCGACCGACCTCCCCAGGGCGACAGGCATCAAACGATCTGCGGGCTCGGTGAATCCGGGCAAAGCGGCGAGCCGTTCGTCGATTAGCTTCTCGGCATCGGGTCGGAGCGCGCCCAGCGCGCCCTGAAACGGGTCGCTGGCGAACAGCTCATCGGCGAGCCCCCTTCGAAGCAGCGCGGCGGGGCCGGCGGGCAGGTCGCTGCGTGCTTCCCTCGCGATCGCCGGCGGCAGCGCCTGCAGCAAATGTCCGACCCAATGCCCCGCCCAATCGGCGATCGTCCTAGCGATCACCTGACGGTCACGGGCCGCCTCGGTGAGGTGATCGACGACGGGCTCCCCAGTGACCGGATCGCATGCGCCATGCAATTGGCCGACGCAGACCGGACAGGTGCCGTCATCGACATGCGCGTGATCGTGCATCCACGCTGAAACCTTGGCGTAAAGCTGAGCACGGCGGGCGCGGTCGGGATTGGTGGCCAACTGAGCGAGTGTGGCGGCCTCCACTTCTACCTGCGTCAGCAACGCAACGACGTTGGCCATTTCGGCGGCATCCACCTTCAGGGCGGACAGGCGAGCAATCGACGGCAGTTCACCCGCCGTCCGTAACCGCTCTATCGCCGGAGCGATGCTGGCCTCGAGGTCGTCGCGCGCTTGCTTGTTCTGGGGATCGAATGCTCCGCCGAGCACGCCCTGGGCCTCGCTCAACGCCGTTGCCTTCATGTCAGCGAAATGGGCGGAGAGCTCGGTGATACTTTCCGCGGCCTTCTCTCCGTCGACAGCAGGCACGTCACCTTCGAACGAGATCGCCGGTGTCTCGACGATGATACCGGCGAGGTCGTCGGCCGCCTGCTGATATCGACCGGCGATCTCGACCCGCTGCTTCTCGATCTCGGGCGTCGCGGTCTTGGTGATCCGCGTCGACATCTTCTCAGCGTGCCGGGCAAGATCCACTAGGTCGGCTAGCCCCGTCAGCCGTGCGACCGCCTCGCCGAGCTGTGACGCTGAGCCGACCGAGAGGAACGGGAGTAAGGCCGGCATCGTGGTCGCGATCCGCCAGGCGACGGGGTCGATACCAACTACGTCGAGGTCTGGCGCAGCCTCGTTGAGTTTTCCGCGCGGAGACCGGCTTTGGCTGCGGCGCAGCGGCGGCAGCATCGCGCCGTCCGCGTCAGCAAACGTCAGCTCCACCCAGCTGTCGGCGGGGATCGCCTCGCCATCAGGCGGCAGCTCGGCGGACTTCAGCGGCAAGGGCGTGATCGCCGACATCGGATGGGTAGTGGTCGTGCCGTCGTCGCGTGCGATCTCGCACGCGAAATCCAACGGCCCTTTCTCAGGCGGACGCTGCGACCGGATGAGGTGCCCGGTCAGGCACCAGATGATTGCATTGACGATGGAGGTCTTGCCCGAGCCGTTCACACCTTCCAACAGGATGACCGGCTTGCCCGGCTCGAACACGAAGGACGCAGGCGGTGCGCTCGGCCGGCCATAGGCGTGGAGGCCGGCGAAGCGGTGCGCCTCGACCTTGGCCAGCCGCAGCAGCTTGTTAGTGCGCACCATGCCGTTCTCGGCTTCCGCCTCGGTAGTCGGGGGCGGCGCGCCGATCACGTCGATGATTGCATCGGTGTCGGCCGCCGACAGGTTGCCGGCCCACTTCCCGCGGTTAATGCGATACCAGTCGAGAACCGCGCGCGCGTCGTCGGATGCCAATGCCAGCTGCTCGCCGCCGCCGAGCGCCAACGCGCGCCCGCCGACCAGGTCGGCAAGCAAGGCGTCGGTGGTTAGCAGATGAATGTCGCGCGGTGCGCAGGTACCGTCGGCCATGATGTCCCCTTAACGCGGAGCATCCTCGCCTCTAAATCAGCGCCCGTCCAGCAGATCAGTCGAGACCGGCTCGCAGGTGCTTCTACCTGAAGGTAGACCTTCGCTTGAAGCGAGCGAAATGGCAGCGAAGTCCCAGTCCTAGCGGCCCAGCGCGGTACTTGGTGGCCCGGAGAAGCCCCAAACCGTGATGTGAACAGACGACTGCTTTTGAGAAACGAGGATTCTGCTGTGGGCGTCCGGAGATGGGTCTTGTCGTGAGGCGTAGCCGCCATCTGTCCTTGCGACGCAGTCAGGTGATGGCTTTGACGAACTGACGTGGCGATTGGCCCAGAACGCGTTTGAAGGCCGCGCCAAAGGCGCTCTCCGACTCGTAACCCACCATTGGTGCCACCACCGCAAGCGTCGTTTGCCCCTGCGCCAGCCGGTCGGCGGCTAGCATCATGCGCCATCTGGTGAGATATTCCAGCGGGGTCTCGCCGAGCGTTTCCCTGAAGTGTGCCGCGAAGCTCGACCGCGACATGCCGGCAGTTTTGGCGAGGTCTGCGAGCCTCCAGGGTTTCGCCGGATCGGCATGCATCGCGGAGAGTGCAGCGCGTATGCGCAAGTCACCCAGCGCTGCCAGCCAGCCCCGCGCTTGTGCCGCTTGGTCAGCCAAGTGCAGGCGAAGTGCCTCGATCAACAATGTCTGGGCGAGATGCCCAGCAATCAACGAGCTGCCGAGTTGGGGTTCTCGCAATTCCTGCATGAGCCGTCCGATCAGAACTCCGAGCGCAGCACGGCTTGCCTCCGATCGGATGTGGACGGCCGCTGGCAGCACGTCGAGTAGCAACGCGGTTTGTCGGCCCTCAAAATCGAAGAAACCACCGATGCCAAAACAATCACCACCTCCATTGATGGTGCCCGTCGTTCCCACGGGAAAGCTGGGGAAGAACTGGAAGGCATCGATGGGCTCTGCCGTAGTGGACGTATATAGCCTGAATGCTGAGCGGCCAGGCAGGAGCATAACGTCACCCGGACCAAGCCTTACCGGGGCGCCGCCCGCGTCGAGCAGCATCCAGCAGGTGCCGGACTCGATCGCATAGGCCTTGATCCCCGCACTAGCCGGGAACTGCAATTGCCAGCTTCCGCCTGCGTTGAGACCACGGAATCCAAAGCTTGCAGGCTTGAGTAGCCTCAGAACGTCCGACAAGGGATCCATTGCCATATCTGGACGATGGCGACGATTTGGCGGACTTTGCAAGCTGTTTCGTCTGAGATCATACGCTTACCTGTGCCCTCACCAGCGCGCTGGGCGCGTACCGCACGGGATCACCATCATGACCGAAAACGTCGCTCCATGCCCGCCTGCCAAACGGGCCCCTTTTGCGAAGGGATCGGTTTATGCCCTTGCTCGCTTTCAATAAACCTTCCGGCAAGGGCGGCCGGCCCACCCTTGCGATTCTCGCCGCCATTTTGCCGATTGGCGTCGGATTGATTTCACTCCGCTACGGCCTGCCTGGCAAGCCGGGCGCGGCACCGCTGCCGAATGTCACCATCAACCCCGTTGCGCTGACGCTGCATGCGGTGCCGGCCGCACTGACGCTGATCGCGGTGCCGTTCCAACTGCATCCAGGTTTCCGGGCGCGGCACTTGCGGGCCCATCGCCGGATAGGTTGGGCCTATGTCGGACTGGTGTTCGTGGCCGGGCCTGCCGCCCTTTGGATCGCGCCATCGGCGCTGGGCGGGGCAATCAGCGCAGCGGGTTTCACCGTCCTGGCTCTTGCTTGGATGACGACGACGGCGCTGGGCTTGGTCGCAGCGATAGGGGGGCGCTTAGCCGACCACCATGGGTGGATGACACGCAGCGCGGCCCTGGCGGTGTCCGCAGTGACGCTCAGAATGTACCTGCCGCTCGCAAGCTTAGCCGGCGCAGACTTTGTGATGGCATACCGCCTGGCTTCGTGGGGGTGCTGGGTGCCCAATCTCATCGTTGCGGAGTGGTGGCTTCAAGCCCGTCGGCTGGCGAGCGCCGCCTCCTGACCCGGACCTCCCCGACCGATTTGCTCGTAGCGGTCCATACCGCAGAGATCGACGGGCAAACGCGGCGATGCTTCGGTGGTGGCGGACGACCTACGGAATCGCTCACGATCCAATATGTATCCGACCAGCCAGAGCAGTAACGTGTGTCCGCTTTCGCCCGATCCATTCGCTTCGTCCACTTTGGAGCAATCGCCGCACGCCTACCGCTTTTGTGATGAATGAATGGCGGATGTTGGGACCGGGGAGGGCGACCTTGAATGACCGGATGTGGGTCATGCGTCTTGGTTGACTAGCCGAAGAAGGTATACGAGTAGCAACGTCCGTCCGACGGATTGCCGCAGGCGGCGTAGTGTCAAGATCTTGGCAGGTGGCTAGCATCCGCAGCTGCCCGGAAGAGTTTTGACGCTACGTAAGGATACCCCTCGGCTGAGACGGCATAAAGGCCCGAGGTTCGAACACGTGTTTTTCTGGAGTGTTGTCGTAGAAATACGTTTGCGATGGATCGGCTGCCTACGGGTTAGTGGACCAAAGTAGACAAGCGTGAGTTTGCTGTTCCCGAAGGGAACACTGATGAACGACAGGATTGAGCAAGGGGCAGCCGCTGCTCAGGTGGCGGCCGCCAAAGTGCCGAGCAGAGACGGCTTGCTGGGTCTTGCGGTAGCCGTGGTCGTGATAGCCGGGCTTTTCCTGGCCAAAGACGTGTTGATACCCGTCACGCTCGCGGTGCTGTTGTCTTTTGTCCTGTCGCCCATCGTCCTGTTGCTGCGACGCCTGAAGTTGCCGAAGGGCTTGGCAATCTTCGTGGCAGTGATGAGCGCCTTAGGCGTCCTTGGCGGCATAGGGACATTGGTCGGGATGCAGGCCGCTTCGCTATCGGACAAGGCGCCAAGCTACGTCACGACCATTCAGTCCAAGATCGATAGGGCGACCGGCTTCATCACGAAGGAGCTCCCGTTCGTTGGACCTGACACTGCGCCCCCGGCCGTGATCGCGGATCCCAATGTCGTGCGAGGCACTCGGACCCATCCCTTGAACGTCCGTGTCATCGACAAGCAGATTCCGGTACTGGAACAGGTGGGCAGCTACCTCGAACCGGTGGTGGCGCCGTTCGAAACGTTCGTCATCGTGTTGGTCGTGGCAATCTTCATTCTAATGCAGAAGGAGGACTTACGGGATAGAATGATCCGCCTTTTCGGCTCGTCCGATCTTCACCGCACGACGGCCGCCATGGATGACGCCGGCGGACGGCTCAGCCGGTACTTCCTGTCTCAATTGGCAGTGAACGCCAGCTTCGGTACCGTCGTGGGTATCGGCCTTTGGATCATCGGCCTGCCGGTTCCTGCCTTATGGGGCATTCTCGCCGGCGTGCTCCGTTTCGTACCGTATATCGGCGCGCTGCTGGGGGCCGCCTTGCCATTGGTAGTGGCAGCTGGAGCCGATCCGGGCTGGTCGACGATGCTGATGGTGGCAGCGCTCTTCGTCGTCCTCGAACCGCTGATTGGCTACGTCATCGAACCGTTGCTGTACGGTCATTCGACCGGACTGTCGCCCCTTTCAGTAGTCCTGGCGGCGGTGTTCTGGACATGGATTTGGGGTCCCGTAGGTCTTGTCCTGTCGATGCCACTGACGCTGCTGCTAGTCGTGTTGGGCCGGCATATTCCAAGCTTGGAATTCCTGGACGTTATACTGGGCGACCGACCCGCCCTTACCCCGGTGGAAAGCTTCTATCAGCGGATGCTGGCAGAGGATCCGGACGAGGCACTCGAACAAGCGGAAAGTCATCTCGCGGAACGGTCGCTGACGGCCTATTATGACGAGGTGGCGCTGGCCGCACTCAAATTGGCGGCCGCAGACGTTGAACGAGGTGCCATCACCCGCGAACGCGCGACTAGGGTCGTCGACTCCATGTTGGTGCTCGTAAATGAACTCCATGAGCAGGAGGACACGGCTAGCGCGACCAAGGCGCGGGAGGGTCGGCTGAATCCGCTAGTCGGAGAAGGGGTAGGGTTCGAGGAGACGGCACCGGCCACCCTTCCGGCAGCGCCAGCCCAATGGAAAGCCGACGGAAGCGTCCTGTGCATTGCCGGCCGTGGCGTACTCGACGATGCCGTTACGGCTATGCTCGAGCAGTTGCTTGCGAAGCGCGGCTTTGGCGCAAAACGGGTTTCGCATGACGTCGGATCACGTGCGAACATTGATCGTCTTGATGCTACGGGCACCCGCCTCGTATGCATATCCTACCTCGAGATCGGCGGCTCGCCGTCCCATCTCCGATATCTCGTACGACGCATCCGGTCCCGCGTAGGTAATGTTCCGATTCTTGTCGGTCTATGGCCGGAAGGCGAAGCGGCGCTCACCGATCGTGAGATACAGCGCACGTTGGGCGCGGACCTCTACGTCGGCAGCCTGGGCGCGGCAGTGGAGGCATGCTTGGAATTCGCGGGCGCCGAACGGGAGCAGGTGGCATGAACGTATCTGATCATGGCGCAGGCGCCGGCGCGAACTCCCCCTTACAGGTACCGCCCGCGGGATGGCTCGCAATCCTGAAGCGTACGTGGAAGGAGATGGGGGACGACAATATTGGCATCATTGCCGCCGGTATCGCCTTCTACGTCTTCGCTGCCATCGTCCCGACGCTGGGTGCCGTCGTCTTGAGCTACGGTCTGTTCGCCGAGGCGGAGACGGTACGGCGCAATATCGAGGGCGTCTTCGCCTCGCTGCCCAGGGATGCGGCATCCATCATCTCGGACCAACTGCTGACGGTCGTGGAAAGTTCGAAGGACAAGCAAGGAATTGGGCTGGTAGTTGCGCTGTTGCTGGCCTGGTACGGTGCGACAAAGGGTTCTGCAGCGATCATCACCGGTCTCAATGTCGCCTACGATACGGAGGAGAGCCGAGGCTTCGTCCGTTTGAACCTGTTCAAGCTCGCCGTGGTCGCCGGCGGCGTCCTGATGATGTTCGCCGCAATCGGCACGACCATGCTCCTCGCATTCCTTAGCGGGCTCATCCCGAACGCACCGCTTGCCGTTCTGACAGTCATAAGGGTCGTCGGTTTTATGCTTTTGGCCGTACTGGTTGTGACGGCTGCAGCGGTCCTGTTCCGGTTCGGTCCAGACCAACGACAACCTCGCTGGATATGGCTATCGCCAGGGTCCGCGGGTGCGACGTTGCTATGGTTGGCAGGCACGGCAGGGTTCGGGTTCTACGTATCCAATTTCGGCAACTACGGCGCGACCTACGGCTCGCTGAGCGCGGTCATTGTGACGCTGACGTGGCTCTGGCTTACCGCATACGTGTTCCTGTTGGGTGCGGAATTGAACGCCGAACTGGAACGACAGGTCGAAGGGGCCGCTTCGACCTCCGATCTTCCACCGAATGACCAGCGCGTGTTCGTAGCGCCTCGACTAGCGGGGCCTCCGCAATCCCAACCTGCGACCGGGCGGCGCAATGGGTCGGTTAGCGCGCTCATCAATGTCGTGGGCAACGGTGCGATAGCGACGGTTGGTTTCGCGATGCTACGCCGCGGACGCCCTATTGGAATTTTGGCAGTCGCAGTCGCTGCCGGCGTAGCGTGGCGGAAGCGTCCACCGATCGTGTGAAATGCTCGTGTAAAGGACTAAATACCTAGCCGAGACCAGATGAACGAATGTCTGAAGTAGGGAGGTGGAAATGGGATTCTTTACGTCTGCAATTGGGTCAATAGCTCCCCCTCTCAGTAGCAAATGCCTCCGACAAACCTGGCGCGGTTCAGTTCTCGGCTATTGGACGATGATGCAGAACCTCATGAGTGGGGGGCGCAGCGACAATTTGCGGCGTTTCAGGCCAATAGTAGCCCCATGGGATCGGGCTGACGTCGTTTTGTCCTCCATCAAATCAGGCCATGTCGCTTCTGCCCTTAGGATCCAGCTCGCGACCCGTTTTGCGCCTGCGCGATACGGAAGGCTGGATGAATGCCAATCAATTTTGGAAAATGTATCAAGCTCATGTTAGCGCTTGCAACATCGCCTTCGCGCCTGCAACATGGCTACGCCTTTCAGGCATCCTCTCCTAAAACTTGTGGGCTGGCTCATGCTGGCCCTTTTTTTTGTGCCGCAGTGATGGCTGCGCAGCGGCGTCGGCCGTCCACCGACGATGAGACTATAGCGTGTTCTCAGTGACAGGATGCTGCAAAGGCGTTGGCGCATGAAGGTAGCTACAATCAAAATGGGCTGCCTTTCGAAGCTCATTGATGTCGGGAATGGTAAGCACTTTACGCGAGAGATCGATGACGCCGGATGCTCGCAAACGTTGAAGCACTCGATTGAGGTGGACGGGAGTCAGCCCCAGCGCATCCGCGAGATGCTCCTGATTGACTGGCAACTGAAACTGACGCGATCCGCTGGTTTCGCCTGGGTGAAGGCGAGCCTCGAATTCACAGAGCAGATGTGCAAGCGTGCGAAACGCGTCACTCGAATTCAAGAGCCAGATGCGTAAGATGGCCTCGTCGACAAGCTTTGCGTGCCATAGCGCCCGCCCGATCACTGGAAAGCGCGCTACCAGCTGTTCCAGCTGACCCAGGCTGACCTTTGCTATGACGCAGTCGGTCAGCGCTACGATTGCATGATCCAAGGGGCTGTGGCAGACAGCATGTATGCCACAAAAGTCACCAGGCACAACAAAGCCCGTTATCCGTCGAGTGCCGTCCGGGCGTAGGCTGTAGCGACCGGCCCAGCCATCGAGCACAGCATATAAATAGGACGGCGTTTCACCCTTGGCGATCACATTGCGGTGTCGCGGAATGCTTACCAGCTCGAATTCCAGCCCCCTGATTGCCTCACTCTCGTCTTCGGTCAGGGCAACTAGCTGCGCCAGTCTCTGCAAAAATGGCTGTAACGAGATGTCGTCATCATAGCCCGTCATCTCGATCCCCCCTGACGTTGAGCCATGCCGCATAAGGTGGGTTGATAGCGACGAGCACTGATTTAGATCAATACCCCTGACCTACAACATTGTCGTATGCGTCCATTCGCGCCGTTCGATCGATCGCCGCGTTTGCCCTGCGGGGAATGCGCCGGGAACGGGCATGAAGTGTCAAATGATCACGATAGGGTTGCTTCGCGGTGCCGGCGAAGTGCGATGTGAGCGTGACGTATTAGCCGATCCTAGCGGATTATTTGGATTGGGCTGGTAGAGGTGTGGCGCCTCCAGTGACGCCACACCGTCAGGTCACCGGCAGACGCGGATGCGCTTGTGCGCCCGGTGGCTATATTCGATCCGGCAGCGCTTTTGACGATAGTGGTTGCGGCCTTGCCAACGCGGGCCGTCGTGGCGGTCATACCGATCCGGTCCGCGGTGCGGAGGACCATGACGGCCAGGCCGTGCTTGAGGACCTCTCGGATCATCGTGGCCCCAGCGCTGTGCATCAGCACTGGCGCTCAAGCCGAGAGTGGCGACGGCGAGGCCAGCGGCAAGCAAACTCACAAATTTCATGATCACATCCTTCTGGGAAACAGGTGTCGGGGCAAATGATCTACGTGCCCGTCACGTTCCGTCACCTGAACAGAATTGCCTGTAATCGTTCAGGTTTTACATCCGCGGGGTGATCGAAAACGATCAAATCGATTGCATTGGTGGAATGGTCTCAAATCTATGGTGGTGCCAATTTTTATGGGCGGCAAATGAATCGGGCGGCTACAGTCAACGAGCGCGATTGCCTGACGATGCTGGTTACGAGCGTCGCCAATGTCTGCAATCCCACGGACGGTTCGCATTGATAGAAAAATCGTCTGCGCCTTCCGGCTGACCTATGAGCGTGGGTCGAGTCTTCGCGAGATCATGCTGAGGTGAATGTGGGGTCAGAGACGGCGGTCAATCGGACGGAGGGCTGCTTGGTGACGGCTGTGCGGTTGATCCGCCACTTCGATGGGCTGGCGGTGCTTGGCGATACTGGTGGGGCGGTACAACTGCAGCAGTGGTGCGGATGGCATGTCGTTGCTTCGCATGGGTGAAGCTCGCGGAGTGGCATCAGGGCGAGTACGGCCCGTCAGGATTGCCAAGAACCCTGATGGGCCAACCCGCGCCCGTCAGAATGAAGACCAATCGTCCTCGGCAAGTGCGGCGTTGCTCTGTGCCAGCGGCATCGGTTTGCCTCGCAGGCGTGGGGCTGCGGTTGAGAGGCGGGCTTGGAGCGTGTGGACATTGGCCGGCAAGGTATCCACCGATTGTCCGATCTGGAACCGCGCGATCTGGCGGGCCAAGCCGTCGGCTTCGGTCGCCAGACTCCGTGCCGCAGCGGTCGCTTCCTCAACCATCGCGGCGTTCTGTTGGGTGACGCCGTCCATTTCGCCGATGGCCGTATTGACCTGCTGCATGCCAGCCGCCTGTTGTTCGGCGGCATTGGCGATCTCGCCGACCAATCCGCTGACTTCGACAATGCGCGTGATGATGCCTGTCAGAGCTTGGCCTGCCTCGCCAACCAGCCGGACACCCTCTGCGACCTGTTGAGACGAGGCGCTGATCCTTTCCTTCACGTCCTTGGCGGCATCGGCCGAACGCTGGGCCAACGCGCGGACTTCCGATGCGACAACCGCGAAGCCCTTGCCTGCATCACCGGCGCGCGCCGCTTCGACCCCGGCGTTCAAGGCCAGCAGGTTCGTCTGGAACGCGATGCCGTCGATGACGGCGATGATGTCCGAAATCTCGTTGGAGCGACGCTCGATGCCGTCCATCGCCTCGACGGCGTTCTGAACGATACCACCCGACTGCTCAGCCAGATCGCGCGCGCCGCGCACCGCCGCGTTAGCGCTCGCCGTACGCTGGGCGGTAGTGCGCATCGTCGCACTGATTTCATCGATGGCGGAGGCCGTTTCCTCCAGGCTGGCCGCTTGTTGCTCGGTCCGCATCGACAGATCATCAGAGGCCGTGCGGATTTCGCCGGCGCCGCCATTGATGCCGGTCACCGCCGTCGAAACCTGGGCCAACGCATTCTGCAAGGCCTCGGCAGCAGCGTTGAAATCGGTTTTCAGCGTGGCAAACGGGCCGGTCAGATCGGCATCGACGCGTGTCAGAAGATCGCCCTTCGCCAGATTGGATAGCGCTCGTCCGATGCTGTCGACGATCAGCGTGGTCTGTTCAGCCTTCGACCTTTCGGCGGCAGCGAGTTGGTCGCGAAACTTGGTCATGGCGCTGGCCAGATCGCCGAGTTCGTCCCGGCGATCGGCATCGGGCACGTGGACAGCCATGTTGCCAGCGGCCAATTCGCCCATGGCCTTGGTCATGGTGTTCAGGGGCTTGGCGATCTGGCGGATCAGCAGCGTCAGAAGCGCGATGGTCAATGCGACCGCCGCCAAGATCATCGCTATGGTGATCAAGCGCCCCGTCTCTGCGGTTGCCTTGGCCTCTGCGCGAGCCTTGTCCATGGCGGCCGTATAGGCGTCTTCGGCCCGACCCAGTGCGGCGTTCTGCGCATCATAGTCCTTGACCTCCTGCAACGCACTGGCCTGCGCTGCATCGGTCTCATCGCGGCTCGAGAGGGCGATGGTTTGCGGGATATGATTGGTGAAGCGCTGCCAGATCGGTGCGAAATCCTCCATCGCTGTCTTTGCCACCGGATCCTGCTCCATCGACCTGACCTGAGCCAGCGACTGATCGATCAAGTCGAGTGATACGTGCATCGCCTTGTCATGCGCCGCCATCGCCTCGGGCGACCTACTGACAATATGGGTCATTTCCTCGGCGCGAACGTTCGAGGTCTGTGTGTCGATGCTGTGGGTCAGCTTCTGCAACCGGGCCAGACGAGAGGCAATATCGGAAGTGCCCGCGCTCAAGGCGTTCTGATTGCGAATCGAAAGCCCACCGACGACTAAGAGGGTCATCAAGAGGATTGCAAAGCAAGCTATCAGCTTCGAACTGATCCGCAAGTTTTTCACGATATTCTCCAGACACGCCCTAATCAATTACGCATGTGCGGGACGGCCACACAGGCGCCATCAATAGCCGGCATTCGTTAATGAAAACCTTTGCAGGGCGTTTTTCGATCGTGGTTTTTAACCAGTGGCGTTAGGGCAATTAGTCTGCTTGCGCCTAAATTTATGGTGCGGACAGCCGATAGCCGCCCTTGCCTGAGCGATAGACTCGTCGACTTTCACAAGGAGGCGTTCCGCTATCACTCGATCTCAATTGCTCCTTTACCTCGATTTGGCCGGACGTCAGCCGTCGTTTCCGAGATTAACAAACGGCTGGAACTGGGAAGTGGCAAAGGAGCGCTGGATGGCCGAACATGGGTCTTCGTGACGGAAGGGGAGGGCGGTCGCTTCTGCCCAGTAGCAGACATTCTCAATCAGTCGCACGATCCGGCGATGCGTGCGCTGTCCCTACTGTTCATGTCGCTGTCAATTGCCGGGTGTGACCGCATCAGCCAGCGGGTTTGGAACTGCTCGACCGTAAAGCTTGATGTTCTCAAGACCGGCGCGCCAAATTTCGAGATTGTCGAGACAATTCCGGCGCGTAGCTGGATCGCGTCCATGAAGGGTGGCGTCCAGATAACGAAAATTTGCCGTTGCCGGTGGAAGGGGCGCCAGGGTTCTCTGGCATCAAGTTCAATCGGTCCTTACCAGCCGTTCGAATTCAGCAGACTATATCTGTGCTGGGCGAATTAGCGGCGTTGTAATCCAGCAGTTTTAACGGCAGCTAACCTCCCGGAGCAGCCGTTCCGCTCACGCCCAATAGCAGACGTGCATAGCTTGTGCGAAAGTCGAGGCATGGAACGCGTTGACGACGATACGCCAGCAGACCGGCTTTACCTCAAAGGTTTGGCGATCCGGTATGAGCGACACGTTGGTAAGTGGCTGCCGATCATGTGGCACCTTGCTCTACGCAAACACGCGGGTGCGATGATCGAGCTTGCAGACTGGTTCTTGAACGATGGAAGCGCCGACCCGTTTGGCACTCCCGCAGATGCCTTTAGCGCGGCTGGCCTTTATCGACGCGCATACAAGCAAGGCGACCTGCGCGCAGCTCAACACATGGCGTTGAGCTGCTTCAATAAGGACGACATGGCTGGGTATCGGCATTGGCTCGGTCAGGGTGCCAAGGCTGGTGACGGTGAAGCAAAGCAGGAACGCAAGCGGTTTGAAACTCGCCTCTGGCACGCCGACGCTGGCAGAGTGCGGCGGCTACGCCCGAAGCAGAAGCGGGACGGGTTCGCCTAGGACTGTGCCCGCTCTCCCCTAATAGGCGACACACAGTCAGCCCAGCATCTGGGGCACTGCCTTGGTCTCGCGTGATGAACGAATGGCAGAAACCGGGAAGCGGTCTGGCAGCTTCGAACGACGGCTTCTAGGTCGTCGTGGCGGGAGGGCCGCGCGGCTGCTCTCGCTCCATGTTGCCGCTTGAACGGTGACGGCGCATACCCAGGACCAGTTACTTGATCATAGGCGCTCTGATGATGCCGTTGGATGGGAAATATCGGTATGCCATTGCTCTGGCTCATAGGCCTTCAGGCTGCGGCAACCTGGAGTCCTCCCGCTCAGGCGGCTTGGTTAGGGGACAAGCCTCCGATCGAAGTCCGGTTGCATGCGTCTACCTTGTCCATGCGGGGGGAGGCGCCCATCGAGGTCGATCTTACCGCCAAAGACAACACCTTTGCCGTATCGCCGTTTCTACAACCCACACGGGGCATTGCGTTTGAGGTTATCTCGGAAGACGGGCGACCAGTGGAGCCGGCCGAGCCGATGGCGGGTTCACCGCCCCCGCCTCCTTTGGAGGCAAAGGAACTGACCGCTGTATCAGTCGCATCGCCTTACCGTGTCCTCACCCACGAACCCGCAAAAACAATCTTCCCAGGGGCAGGTCGATACAGGGTGAGAGCCCGGATATTCCTCTTCAATTTCCCATCCGAGCCAGTCCGTTATGCCCAACTAGTATCGGATACGATCACGGTGAACGTCACTAAGTAGAACGCAGCCGTGCCACTCGTGACTGAGGCTTTTGTTGGCAACGTCTGGAAAGCCGGCCGGCCGCTATCACTGAAAGGGTCACATTGGTTAGTGAATGTCAGGATTGGCAAGCTGGTCATTCGCGTCGATGAACGAGCGTCTTCACTCGGAAAGTCGGAAGGGTGTCCCGAGTGACCGAAAGTGGGTCGTCGTCACGGTAGGGCAAGACGGGTATTTTTGCTTTTATGACACGCTAAAGCAACGTTTTACATAATGATGATGATCTGCTCATAGTGCTACCGTCTGATTTTAGCCAGCAGCGCTTATAGCTTCAATGAGACGCCAAGACGAATGCGGCGATCCGCCGGAATAGGGGAATTATAGACCCCCCTTCCATTACCCAGATTCTCACATGCACCATAGAGCGAAAGGCGCTGGGTCACCGCTCGGCTGAGTCGGGCGTCGATGCCGACGCTCGTCGGCACGCGGATCAAGGTCAATTCGGTGGTCGGCAGGAAGCTGGCCTGGTGCGTAACAGTGACCAGATGGGCCGTCGCACTTGCCGCCCAGCCGCCCAAGGCATAGTCGAGGTTCAGGTTTGCGCGATGGCGGGGCGTGGTCGTGCGCGGAAAGACCGCATAATAATTCGCGTCGCGATTTGCCGGAAAATTCTCATCGACGCGCATCAAGCTGTACTTCGCAGACCAGTCCAGACGGGACGTTATCGAGGCGCTTGCCCCCACTTCGATGCCGTAACTGTCAAAACGTCCTACATTTGCGAAGCGTGTGACGGCGACAGGATCGGGCGTGAGCGCCACCGTCACATCCACCGAACTACCCGGCGAGGCGATGACATTTTCGGTTCGCGTATAAAACAGGGTCGCATCCAGCCGCAGGCTCGAATGAAACCTGTGCGAGTAGCTTGCCTCACCACTCCAGACGGTAACGGGATCCAGTCTGGGATCGCCAGTGAAATAAACCGGGATCGGCACGGTGGGAGCCGGCACTTCGACATGTAGGCCAAAGTTGACCAGCGATGGCAATTGCAACCCGCGCCCGCCATTGACGCGAATGCTGCCTGCTTCGCTCACCTGTACCGTCACCGCCGCATTGAAGCTGACCGGTGTGATGGTGCGGTGATAGGACGAAACCGGATCGATCTGCGGAGCCGCGGGGTGTCCGTCTTGCCCGAGTATGAGGTGATCGACGCGGGCCGCACCAATGATCGCAATATGATCAGTAGGCGCGATATCTAGCATTCCGCTTGCGGAAAATACCTCGTAGCCAATCTGTCGCGAATAAAGCCGCTCGCCAGTCATCTGGTTGTTGCGATACTCTGCACCGAACCGCAATGTATCCCTGTTGCCCAGTCGAACGAGAGTCGACGCCATCCCGACGAAGATGCGGTTCCGGACACGAATTCCCGCAATCGCGCTATACGGATCTTCGGCCGCCGTCGTGATGCCGTAATCCGCCTGTAACCAGTTTGAATAGGCCCGCCCCGTCACACTGCCCCAGTTGGTGTCATGGTTCGCCACGATGCCAATGGTCTGGTTGCGGAAGCGCTGCTCTGTCAGCACCTGGCTGGGTAGGAATTCCAGTTGGCGATTGCCGTTCACCCCGCCATTCAATTCGACCGTCGTCGCGTCTCCTGCCTTGATCGACAGCCTGGCATCCAGTTGCGCGGCCCGGACATCTTCCGTGACTGGTGGCTGATAAAGGGCAGAGGGTATCGAGCGCTCGTCTTCTTGCTGGCTGCCGCCCGATATCTTCAGGCCGATCCCGAAGGCTACAGGCATGGTCAACACCGCACCGATCCGTGAATAGCCATGCGTGCCCGCTTCAGCCGTAGCCTGAAGTGTCGGACTTGCCCCTGCACCCTTCGTCACGATGTTGACAACACCGCTGGCAGCGTTGAACCCGAAGAGCGCGCTAGCCGGGCCACGAACTAGTTCGATCTGCTGGATTTCTTCCATCTGGACGCCCAAAAGGTTCCAGTTCGTCATGCCATAGTGATCAAGATAGACCTGCCGCCCGTCCACCAGCACCAGCAATCGCGGATTGTACGTCTGAACACCGCCTCGAACGGCTACGTCGCTCTGCCCCGCAGTCCATCGGTTTACGTCGACGCCAGCATACGCCCTCAACAAATCGGGGACATTGCGTGCGGGTGAACGGGCAATTTGTTCGGCCGTAATGATCGTGATGGAGGCAGGCGCCTCTGATACTCGTTGCGGTTTGCCGGTGACACTGGTCGTGACCGGTTCGCCGAACACTTCGCCGAGCGTTGCGTAATCGACGATTTGGGCGTGAGCGCCCGTCGCGGGGAGAACGGTGCCAAGGGCAGCCGTAATCAGAAGGCTGGCACGTTGCATGCTCAGATTTCCTTGACGAGCATGAGGAAGGCGGAGCCGAACCGAATATGGTTGCGACGCGCGGCTTCCCGGCTAACGACAATCTGAGTCTTGCTGCCTTCGGTGATACCGACAACGCAGCGGCCGGCGGATACGCAGGATGTGTCAGAGGTGATCGTGAGGATGGCCTGAGCGCTGGCCGCCGCTGCGACATCGGCTTGGTAGCTGCGAATTCCGGATGTGACGAACGCCGCGCGAGCGCCGCTCATTTGCCCGAGATCGGCGACCGGCACTCGGCGTGACCGAAATGTCACCCGACCAAAGGTCCCGCCGTGTAGAAGGGCGCGTTCCATGTCGGATGCTTCAGCTTCCGATCCAGCGTTGCCGGGCTGATAGATGATCGCGACGGGAACGGTGCCAACCGGCGCCGGTTGCACGAATGATATGATGCGTGCGGCCACGGGCACATTCAGAACCGCAGACGGTGCTGAGGAACCCGGTAACGCCACACTTACAGAGGACGCCAATGCAACGAATAATTTGCGTCTCAGGCTCATTTCAATTGCTCATCCCGCGCCACCGTCAAGCGATGAGCCACGACCCTAGATAATAATGTTGAAAATTGTGTCATTGCTGGGCGCACGGCACAGCTTGCCAAAGATATATTTTGGCTAGGTGATATTGGTTAAGGTCTGATGACGTGCTTTTCGGACATCCCATCTTGGAAGCATGGTCAGCGTCTGCTCCAAGGAAGTCGGCATGCCATAAAGCCAGCCTTGGCCCTGGGTGCATCCCTTGCGCGCCAGGATTTCCGCTGCCACGGGATCTTCCACCCCCTCTGCTGTGATCTTCATACCAAAGCTGAAGGCCAGGCCAATAATCGCGTCTACTAGCTTTTCGCTTTCGATGCTGGTGGGAAGCGACTGGACGAAGCTCTGATCGATCTTGATCTTGTCAAACCTCAGTCGGCGCAAATTAGACAGGCTGGAGTAGCCCGTGCCGAAGTCGTCAAGCGCGATCGAAAGGCCAGCCGAACGGAAGGTCTGCATAACCCGCTCGGCCGTCACGACGTCATCCATTACCGCATCCTCGGTGATCTCTATCTCGATCCGCATGGGCGACACGCCTTCCTGATGGATGATCTCAATCAGCGTTTCGGCCAGCCTGGGCTCCTCGAGTTGTGTCGGCGAGATGTTGACAGCCAGCCGCAAATGGTCTGGCATCAACAGCGCATCGCGGCAGGCCTGCCTGAGGATCGTTTTGGTCAGCTCCGTGATCTGACCTGTCGTCTCCGCGACCCTGATGAACGCGCCGGGGGTGAGGAGACCGCGCTTCGGATGTTGCCAGCGAGCAAGTACCTCGAAACCGCATAGCGCGCCGTCGGGAAACTCGATGATCGGCTGGTAAAAAGGCTTGACTTCTCCGCGCTGGATGCCGATCCGCAACTCCTCTTCCAAAAGACGTTGGGCCACGCGTTCCTCTTCCATGCGCGGCAAGAACAGACACGCACCGCCCGTCCGGTTGCGCTTGGCTTCATACATCGCAATGTCCGCGGCATGCAGCAGTTCGTCGGGGTATGTCCCGTCCTGCGGAAATACAGACACACCAATACTCGCGCCGATTGTGATAGCGTTGTCGCGCCAGGTGAGCGTCTGGCGCAGGACCTGGCTCGCCCGTTGCGGCAGTTCGAGTGGGTCGCAGTCGTCCTGCGCATCGAGCAGCAAGACAGCGAATTCGTCACCCCCGAGCCTGGCAACAATGCTGGCGGGGCCGAACACGATCCGCAGCCGCTGCGCGACTGTCCTTAATACCGTATCTCCAGCTGCGTGGCCGTAAGTATCGTTGACCTCCTTGAACCCGTCGAGGTCGACGAGGACAATCGTTAATGCGCTTCCAACGACGCGCGCCGCATCCATCGCACTCCGAAGCTCGTCATTGAATACGCGGCGATTCATGATGCCGGTGAGTGCGTCGGTTTGGGCAAGTTGCAGCGCCTCCCGCTCAGCCTCACCGCGTCGCATGATTTCCGCATGCAGTTGCTGTCCGCGCTTGGCGGCCAGCGCCAGCCATAGATAAGACAAAGCCGCGACGATCAGCACCGCGACTGTGACCAACGCCGCCAGCAGGCGTGTCCGCAACGTAGCTACCTCGGCATGGCGATTCGCGTCGGCTATCCCGGATGTGGCTATACCCTTCATTTCATTCAGGACATGGTCGGCGTTGGCGCGGAACGGCCGGAGCATCCCCACGCTGGTCGCAAAGTCGATCTCCAGCATGGACGACACCACGTTGACGGCTTCACCGTACTTATGCAGCTCCAAGACGATACGCCGCGCTCGTGCGCGCTCCGCAGGTGGCAGTCCTGTCTGCTGCCTTGACAACGCTATACTGATAGCTGCGATGCGACTTTGAATATGGGCTAGGCGGGCCACGCTATCACGTTTGTGCCCATTAGCTGCCTCGTCGACCATCAAGCGGTAAAGGTTGCCGTCCTCATGATCAAAATTGCTCGCGATCTCGCTTAACGCGATTGCAGTCTGCATGTCGCGGGTGACAATCACGTTTGTCGTGTGCTGGACATATATTAGCGTGCCAAGACACATGCCAACGGCGAGAACAAGTAGAATTATCAGTGCCCGAGGCTCAGCGATACGCCGAATTCTGACAGGAAGCGCGTGCGAAATTGTCCCACGCCAAAAGGAGAAGGGTTGCACATCGTCGACCGACTTCAGATGCCCGTACTTATCTGAAACACTATCTGGCAAAAATCTTTCCCGCAGTCATGACGGCCAAGTGCCCGATTAGATTACAGTTCCAGCAGATACATATGCCACATTGTAGTAAGATATATGTAAAACTTTGGTAAATTTGATTATAACGTGTCAGCAACGAGTGCCCACGAAATAAGGAGGTTAAAGGCGGTCCATAAGAGGCGCGAAAATGTCAGATTATGAATGATTCTTCACAATCATTTGGGGCTGATGCATTATCTAATAATTTTAGTGGGTTCCATATGTGAGCATCCGCATTTGTGATGCGAAAGCCACCAGGATGGCTTCATCAGAAGCTCACAAACGCGAGGTTCAGATGATTGGTAAGTACCGGGCAAACTGGCCAAGCCGTCACAGCGCCGGTGCCCGTCGGAAAAGCTGTGTTGACGCAACCGCTGCGTGCTAGATACGCGCGGCCGAATGCCGTGGGGCGCGCGACTTAGGCCGTCCTCTCATCCCGTTGGTTGACATGGAAGTGCCCCATCGTTTCCACGCCGATAAGGCGGCGCGCTCCCTATAGAGGACAACCCTCTGGGGCTGCTGGTAGCCGCCCGGCGGTAAAGTCCCCGATCCCGGCCGTCTCACGCGCTCGCACGAGCTGGCCTCCGTGGGGTAGAATGTTCGTCTGAACGAATGGCGGATTTCGGGAATTATCTCAGCGGCGCTGAATAGCTGAAGATGGGTCTCTTCGTAGCGGCTGAGTCACCGATCGCGGCGTGGTCGACCTTTGGCCGCTCACCATGCTGATCACGTTTCAGAAACGCGCGCCTGAGAACGGGTGCGGCTTCCCCGTTTCTCTGTCTTTACGGAGTAGTTTCGGGAAAATGTATTCGGGAAAGTGGACGCCGAAGGCGTGCGTCAGCGCGATCGGCGGGGCGGCACTCCCGTCATGGGTTCGTTTTCGGGAAGGGCACCCCTTGCCTTCTAGGCTCATTCTAGCGGCGCGTTTTCAGAAACGCCCCCCCCGCTTCTCCCATGAAGGGGAGGGTACTCTTCAGCAGCGTCTCCGAGCCTACGCGTGCGCCCCAATCGCCCCTACAGCCGATAACCCAGAGACAGCATCACGTTGCGCGGTGCCGAGACGAAACAGTCGCCGCGCGCCAGGCAGGAGGCATAGGCACGGCTGTCGAGGAGGTTGGTCGCGTTGACGCGCAGGCGCCAGCGGTCGCGCTCCAACTCCACCAAGGCGTCGACCATCGTGCGCGCAGGGGTGGCGATCGTCCAGGCGGCGTTATTCGACACCTGCTGGCCCAGATAGCGCACACCCGCGCCCAGCCGCAGCGTCGCCCAGTCTCCCTCGAACGTCTTGGTCCCCCAGGCCGAGGCGGTGTGGCGCGACAGATAGCCGCTGGCAGCCGCATCGCCGGTGACGTCGTTATACCCATAGGCGAGCGACAGGTCATAGTGGCCGGGCAGCGTGCGCGTCGCCTCCAGCTCGAAGCCTTGGGTGGTCAGCTCACCCGCCTGGATCTGGCCGAGCGGGTTGCTGGGATCGGCGATGGGACGGTTGCGCTCCTCGACGTGGAAGGCGGTCAGCGTGACCAAGGTCGCGCGGTCGGGCTGCCACTTCATGCCGCCTTCAAACTGCCGGCCGGTCTGCGGGCGGAAGGGGGTGCCGTCGGCGGTGCGACCGGCGACGGGCTGGAAGCTCTCGGTATAGCTGACAAAGGGCGACAGGCCGGCGCCGACCTCTCCGATGATGCCGGCGCGGAAGGTGGTGGCGGTGTCAGTGGTGCGGCTGGTGGTGCCTGTCGTGGTGTTCAGGCTGGCCCCGCGCACCCGGTCCCGCCGCGCGCCCAGCACCATCGAGACGCGGTCCCACAGCCGGATCTGGTCCTGGACATAGAGGCCGAGCTGCTTCTGCGTGTCGCGGGTGAAGGGAGCAACGAGCGGCGGTTCGACGATCGACGCATAGTCGATTTCGTACAGGTCGATCACCTGATAGCCGTAATTGTCGCTCTTGCGGACCTGGTTCCAGCTATAGTCGACGCCGGCGAGCAGCGTGTGCTCGACAGCCGGGCCGGTGTGGAAGCGCCACTGGACGTTGTTGTCGGTCGAAAACACGTTGAGCCGCGCGACCGACGATCCCGCATACAGGCCGATCCGCCGCCCGTTGCTCCCGGCAACATAGGGGTTGGTCGGGTTGCTGTAGCTGTTGGGGTAATGGGTGAAATAATCGACGTCGCTGTCGATGTAGCGCGCCTTCAGGCTGAGCTTCAGGTCGTCGGTGAAACGGTGGGTGACGATCCCCGACCCCTGGAGCAGCCGCCCATCATAGCGGTCGTAGCCTGGCTTGCCGACGAACAGGTAGCGCGGCAGGCGCGGGTTGCCGGGATTGTCCCGCTGCGTGCCGACGATCGGCAGGAAGTTCGCGGTCGAGCCGGTATGATCGTCCTGATAGAGGCCGAGCAGCGTCACATCGGTGGCAGAGCCCGGCCGCCACGTGACGGACGGCGCGATCATCACCCGGTCGTCGGGGACGTGATCGACATAGGTATCGGCATCGCGCACCCGCGCGACGATCCGCGCCGCCAGCGTATCGCCCGCCACGCCGTTGACGTCGGCCAGCACTTCCTTGCGGTCGTAGCTGCCATAGACAAGGTTTAGGTCGGCGCTGTTGGTGAACAGCGGCGTCTTCGACACGAGGTTGACGATCCCGCCGATCGAGCCCTGCCCGAACAGGACGGAGGCGGGGCCGCGCACGACCTCCACCCGCGAGAAATTATACGGGTCGGACGCGATGCTGGCATAATAGCTGAAGATGTCGCGCATCCCGTCGCGGAACTGCAGCGCATTGACCCCGCGGATGGTGAAGCTGTCGACGCGGGTGTCGCGGCCATAGGCGTCCGAGTTGACGCCAGCGGCATAGCGGACGGTGTCGGCGATATTGATCGCGCCCTGCGCCAGATAGACGTCGTCCGGGATGACGGTGAGCGGCTGCGGCACCTCGATCAGCGGGGTTTCGGTCTTGGTGCCGGCGAAGGCCTGGTCGCGGCGCCCTTCCAACACGATCTCGCGCTCCCGATCCGCGGCGATCTCTTCGGCGGTGCGGCGGTCGGTATCCTCCGGCACGGCCGCGCGGGCGGGCAGGGCGGCGATCGCGGCGAGCGCAACCCCGGCGAGGATGATGGCCTTCATGATGTCGGTCCCCTTATGTCTTCAGGGGGCGCTTAGTGCGATTGAGAGTGATTCGCAAATTAATCATGACATAACGTACATGAACATACCTGTCGCGCGGAGCGCAGCGCTGGCCGGACGTCCGCTTTCTAGGACCATCACTCGCGCGAGCAACCTCGGCTTGCGTCAAACGAACAATTCCCCCGGGTAGGCCGAGGCGGCGCGCGCGTTGACACTCTCGTCCGAGGGACCCCGCTACTCTTCGACTATAATCGCGGGCGTAACTATGACGCTCGCCGCTGCCATTCGAAAAGAACGCGGACGACCCGATAGCGGCATTGGCGAAAGTCGAAGGTGTCATAACTGCACGGTCGTGATACTGACCAGCGCCGGCCACCGCGCCCAACCGGCAGCAATCGTATTTCCGTTTGATGGGGTGCTGTGGTTTCGGGAAGCCATGAGCTTTCCCCAAATTCGATCGTTTTTGGGAAAGCCGAACGTAAGCGGGGAGGGTCGAGGGTCAGCGGCTGCTCTGTCGCCAACGTGAACGAATGGCAGAAGTTGGGGAGCCGAAACGAGGCCGCGAATGACCGCAACTGGGTCCTTGTCACCGCGTCGTGCTGGAAGAATATGGTCGATCCTTGGGTTGCGTCGCCCAGGCGGTGTTCGGCGTCGCCTGCATCGTGAAACGCAATTCACCCCCGGCCATGATCTCGTCGTGCCGCAGATAGGCGCGCGTTACGGGTATCCCGTTCAGCATCACCTTCCCGACATAAGGATGCCGGTCGTCCAGCCGATCGGCGATAACGGTCAACTGCCGCCCGTTGGGCAGGGAAAGCACGGCTCGATTCAGGAAAGGACGACCGATCACATATTCTAGGCTGCCGGGCGTTACCGGGTAAAAGCCCAGCGCTGTGAAGACGAGCCAGGCGGACATCTGCCCGAGATCGTCGTTGCCGGACAGCCCGTCGGGCGTCGGGCGATACTGGCTCTCGACGATTTGCTTCAGCCGGGCCTGTGTCCGCCACGGTGCCCCGGCATAGCTGTACAGATAGGCGACATGGTGGCTGGGTTCGTTGCCGTGAATATACTGACCGATCAGTCCGGCAATATCCTCAGCATGGCTATAGTCGAGTTTCGAATTGTCGAACTCGAACATGGCATTCAGTTTGGCGACGGTGACCGCATCGCCGCCTAGCGCGCGGACGAGCGCTGCCTGATCCTGCGGCACGAACCAGCTATATTGCCAGGCGTTACCCTCGGTATAATCCGATCCGTAGTTGATCGCTGTTGGATCGAACGGCGTGCGGAACGACCCGTCGCTCTTGCGCGCACGGATGAAGCCGGTCTGGGCATCAAAACCATTGCGCCAGTTGCCTGCACGTTTTTCGAATGTGGCGGCAATGTCTGTACGGCCCATGGCGCGCGCCATCCGTGCGATCGTCCAGTCGTCATAGGCATATTCGACGGTCTTGGAGGCCGCCTCCGGTTCATGATCGATCGGTACATAACCGCGCGTCATATACTCGCCCAAGCCGCCATAGGGCGCATAAGTCGCGCTCGCGACCATGGCGGCAAGCGCCGCGTCCGCATCGAACCCTCTAATCCCCTTTAGATAGGCGTCGGCGATAACGGGTGCGGCGTGATAGCCGATCATCGTCCACGTCTCGCGCCCTTGGAACTGCCAGACGGGCAGGATGCCATCAGGACTGTCTTCGCGGCTGGCCACGAGTGACCGGACGATCTCGCTCGACACGCTTGCCGGCTGGATGAGCGTCAGCAGCGGATGCTCGGCGCGGAACGTATCCCAAAGCGAGAAGGTCGAACGGAATGTATAGCCTTCCGCACGATGCACCTGATTGTCGGGCCCGCGATAACGACCGTCTGCATCGCTGGCCACGGCGGGTGCCAGCAAGCTGTGATATAGCGCAGTCGCCACGGACTTCGCCATCGGGGCAGGCGCATCGATCTTCACCGTTTCGAGGGCCGCGCGCCACGCCCGGGTGGTCTTTGCCCGGATGGCATCGAAATCCCCGGCTTCGCTCGCCAGGTTTGCAATCGCGCCCGCCTCATCGACCGATGAGATCGCGCTGGTCACTTCAAGCGGTTGGTCAAGGGGGCCGAAATCGAAGCGGGCCACCAATGCGCGTCCGGCGCGGTCCGCAACGGCGTCACTGCCGTGCCCCGGTCCCTGGAAGCCCTTATAAGGGACGTCCGTCTCGGTCGAGACGAACGCGTGCCCTTTGAGCGGCACGGAGAAACGGATCGCAAAGCACAGGTTGCGGTCGGGCGCCCAGCCGCGCGTTTGTCGGCAGCCGGTAACAATGCCGTCGGGACGCAGCCTGATCGAGGACCACAGGACTTTTCCGGGATAGTTGTAGAGCGAGCTGCGCAGATCGAGCACCAGATGCATGGGCGGCGCCCCGGACACGGCACGATATCGGGCGACGCCGATCCGTGTCCCCGCGGTCAGCTCCGCCTGAACGCCTCGATCCTCCAGCTTGACGGCGTAATAGCCCGGCTGCGCGGCCTCTGTCGCGTGATCATAGCGCGAGCGATAACCCGACCCCGGCTTGCTTGCGTTGCCGGGTTCCAGTGGCACGCTATCCCCGCTGACTGGCATCATGAGGAAATCGCCGAGATCCGAATGCCCGGCACCGGAGAAGTGCGTCAGCGAAAAACCTTGGATGGTCGGATCTTCATAACGATAGCCCGCCGCATGGCTGTAGCATTCCCGAATGACGCAAGTTGTGTCGGTGTCGGGCGAAAATTGCACCATGCCAAAGGGCGCGACCGCCCCAGGAAAGGTGTGACCTTCTCCTCCCGTGCCGATCATCGGGTCGACCCGATCGTAGGTCGACTGCGCGGACAGCGGCATCGCGGCAAGACCGGCGAGCAGGACCAGCACGGCCCCCTGACGAAAATGCTTCATTGCCGCATTAAAGCACCCCGGAGCATCTGGCGAAAGTCGCTCGTCGCTGTACGTCCATCATTTCAAAGGTTTGGCTCGGTTGCCGCATGCAAAACGGGCTGGCTGTCCGGTTGCCGGGTCTTTCATCAGACCTTCGTTGACGTTGGAAATGTCGCGGCCCTGATACGCACGGTTAAAGCCAGTTCGTCGCGTGCGGTCAAAACCTTACGACGGACATCGAGGGGAAGGGCGGGGTGCGCCTCTAAGAACCGATCGACGACATCGAGCGCCGCCGCATCGCGCTGGCCGCCGATAAAGGCGTCGATCCAGGCGGGCAGGAAGAAGATGCGCCGGTTCTGGCGAATCCATTTAAGTCGGTCAAGCGCCGGACGAAGGAAGGGCAAAGTGAATTCGGTCTGCTCGATCGTGTTGAAGGCGCCGAGGCTTTCGCTCGCCCAGGCTTCGTTGAGCGCGGCATCATCGAAATAGCGGGTGAAGTAGGCCGCCTTGACCGCGCGGTCAGGTGTCGCCGCACGGGCGACGAACGCGTCCTTCACCGCTTCGCTCGTTTGGTCGAGCCGTTGCTCGGCCGCGTAGAGCGCGGCGGCATCGGGCGCCGCGACCGCAATCAGACGACGGACGATCGCCCAGCGTGTCGGCTGGCGGATTGCGGTGCCGACCAAAGTCGCGCGGCCCGCCAGGAGGTCGCGCAAGCGGGCAAGTGCGAGCGGCGTCCGCGCGGTCGTGATCAGGCGATCGAGCGCGTCCTTGCGCAGGCCGTATCCCAGGTTCGCATTGTCGATGCGGGCGAGCAGCGCCTGTTCCCAGCGGGGCCGCAGCGGCGCGGACGCATCGTCCGGCAGGTAGGCGTCGAGTGCGGCGGCGCCGCGCGACAGGATGGTGCGCGAAATCTGTTCGTCGGTTTCGCCGGGCAGGTGGTCGAGCAGCATCGTGATGTAGCGCGCCGGTGAGAAGCGGACGTCGCGGACGGTGTCCCACACCGCGCTCCACAGCATCGCGCGGAGCAGCGGGTCCTCGACCGCGCCGACGTTCGCCACGATCCAGGCGAGGGTGCGGTCGTCGGGCAGGAACAGGCCGTATCCCTGGTCGTCGTCGTTCGGCCAGACATAGTCGGGCACCGGCAGCCCCGCCGCCCCGGCGACGATCGCGGTCGTGCCGGAGAAGGCGGCGTCGAGCACCACGTCGGTGCGGTCGCGATAGCCCAGCCGTACCCGGACCTTCATCGGCCATGTGCCGCCGCGGTCGCCGGGCAGCGACCGCGCCGGCCGCTGGACGAGTGTCAGCGACTCGATCCGGCCGCCCGCGATGCGGAGCTGCGTGTCGACGCGGGGGAGGCCGGCGCGTAGCATGTACTGGCTGCCGAATGCGGTCAGGTCGACGTCCGACGCTGCGCCGACCGCGCCGAGCAGGTCCTGCCAGGTCGCGTTGCCATAGGCATGATCGGTCAGGAAGCGGTGGAGGCCACGTCGGAACCCCGCCTCGCCGACCAGGAAGGCGAGCTGTTTGATGACCGCCGGCGCCTTGTTGTAGACGATCGGGCCGTAATTGCTCTTGGCGGCATCGAGATTGTCGAGCGGCTGCCACAGCGCCTGCGTGCCGCTGGTCGCATCGGCGCGGTAGGCGGGCGTCTTGGTCGACAGGAGGAAGGTGGTCCAGGCGTTGCTGCCGGGCTGTAGCTCCGCCTGGATGCGCGCGGCCATATAGGTCGAGAAGCCTTCCTTCAGCCAAAGATCGTCGAACCAGCGCATGGTGACGTCGTCGCCGAACCATTGATGGCTGATCTCGTGATAGATGGTGGCATCGCGACCGACGCGCTGCGGCAGCGTTGGCGGCTCGCGGAAGATGAAGCGGTCCTCGTTGTAGAAGACGGCGCCGACATGCTCCATGCCGCCAAAGGGAAAGGCGGGCGCAAGCACCAGGTCGAGCTTAGCGAAGGGGAAGGGGATGCCGAACCAGTCGCTGAGCCAGCGTACCGCAGCCCGGTTGGTCGCGATCTGCGCCTCGGCATCCACCTCGGCCCGGCGCGAGGCACGCGCGTAAAGGCTGATCGGGCGCTCCCCCGCGGGCGCCGACGTCCAGCGCGTCCAGGGACCGGCGGCGAAGGCGGCGAGATAGGTGGAGATCTGCTCGGTTTCGGCAAAGCGCCAGCGCGTGCCGCCGGTCTCAGGCTGGTGCCCGTCCAGCGGACCGTTGGCGATCACTGTCCAGCCGCTCGGCGCGGTGATCGTCCAGCGGAAATACGCCTTCAGGTCCGGCTGGTCGAAACAGGGGAACAGCAGATTGGCGTCGGAGGGGACGAGCAACGTATAGAGATAGGTCTGGCCATCCTTGTCGTCATGATAGCGGATGATGGCCGCTCCCGACGCCGCGATCGGCGTGGCAAACCTTGCCGAGACGATGTTGGGGCCGGTCTTCAGGAGTGATGCGGGGAGGGCGAGATGCCCGTCGACTCGTCCCTCGGCCGATAGCGGACGGCCGTTGACCATCAGATCGGCGAGCGTGGGGCCGCGAAAGTCGAGGACCAGATCGCCGCTGTCGCCCGCGCGATCGAAGCGGATGACGACCGCGCCCGCGGCGGTGTCCGTCGCGGTCAGGTCGAACGACAGGTCGTAGCGGACGCCGGATATCTGCGCCGCGCGCGCCCTTGCGAGGTCGAGCGAAATGCCGCGTCCGACGGTGCCCTCCGCCGACAGCCCGGCGGCGCGCGTCCGTGCTGCGGTCCAGAGCCCCATCGATGCGAGTATCGCGGAGCGGAGCAGCGTACGGCGTGTGTCGAGGAAGTGCAGGCCGGCCCCCTGTCGTGGTGGAGCGCCGATCCTAAGACGATGTGGCGGTGCCTGTCGATCGGTCGGACCGTCCCCGCATGTCGTTCGTTGGCCCGACCATGGCGACGATATCGACAGCACCGACGACGGCCAGACCGGCCGCAGGATGGGGCCCGCGCCGGTTGCTGGTGACACGCTCGGCGCTGGGCTTCGCGCACGGCCGAGCCATCGTCGCGCGCGCCGAGGCGCATGGTGTCGAGGTCGTGACACTTCCTGGCGATCGCCTCGCGCTGGGCCTACCCCACGATCCGCGGCGTGCCTATGCGGAGGCGAAAACGACGCTAGCGGTGGTG
Source organism: Sphingomonas sp. Xoc002 (assembly GCF_050408055.1). Classification (NCBI taxonomy): domain Bacteria; kingdom Pseudomonadati; phylum Pseudomonadota; class Alphaproteobacteria; order Sphingomonadales; family Sphingomonadaceae; genus Sphingomonas; species Sphingomonas sp. Xoc002. The sequence continues at coordinate 902,650 of NZ_CP191175.1, forward strand.
GTCGCGCCACCGTCGAAACGGCGGTTGCAGCCGATCGCGCCCAGCGCCGACTGGCGGGTCGACCTTGCCGAAGGGTGTCTTGCGCATTGCAGCTATTGCTATCTCGCAGGGTCGTTGAAGGGGCCGCCGATCACCCGCGTCTACGCCAATCTCGACGAGATACTGGACGGGCTGCCAGCGTATCTGGGACAGGGCAGCATCACCTCGCGCAGCGAGGCGCGCGCGCACGAAGGCACGACGTTCGAGGCGTCCTGCTACACCGATCCGCTGGGTCTGGAGGCGATCACCGGATCGCTGTCGGCGGCGATCGCCTGGTTCGGCCCCTGGGAGGCGGCGGCGCAGTTGCGCTTCACCACGAAGTTCGCTGACGTCGGGCCGCTGCTCGGCCTCGACCATCAGAAACGCACGCGGATGCGCGCCTCGATCAATCCGACGATGTTTGCCCGGTTCGAGGGCGGTACGGCGCCGGTCGCAGCCAGGCTCGCGGCCCTGGCCGACATGGCGCGCGCGGGCTATCCGATCGGCCTGACGATCGCGCCGATCATCGCGGCCGACGGCTGGCGCGAGGCGTACGACGCTTTGCTCGCCGATGCGGCAGGGGCGCTGACAGGTATCGCCGATCTCGACCTGACGGTCGAACTCATCACGCATCGCTTCACGCCCGGATCGAAGGCCGTGCTGGAGAGCTGGTATTCCGGCTCCGCGCTCGACATGGGCTTAGACAATCGGACGACGAAGCGGACCAAGTTCGGGACCGAAAAGCAGGTATACGACGCGCCGACGATGCGCTCGCTGCGGACGTTCTTCGAGGCGAGGATCGCGGCGCTGCTGCCGATGGCGCGCATCCTGTATTGGACATGACCATCTTCTTCACCGCCGACACGCATTTCGGCAATCATCGCACGATCAATATCCACAAGCGGCCCTTCGCTAGCGTGGCCGAGATGGATGCAGAGCTGATCGAACGGTGGAACGCCGTCGTGGGGGCGGAGGATGTCGTCTGGCACCTGGGCGACGTCGCCCGGCGGCCCGGTGACGTTGCGGCACTGCTCGCGACGCTCAACGGAACCAAGCACCTGCTGCGCGGCAACAACGATCCCGACGCCACCGGCGCCGCATCGGGCTGGGCGAGCGTCGGCGACTATGCCGAGATCGAGGTCGACAGCCGTCCGCTCATATTGGGGCACTATGCCTTCCGCAGCTGGAACCGCCAGCACAAGGGCGCGCTCAACCTGCATGGGCACAGCCACGGACGGCTGACACCCATGCCGCGCCAGTTCGACGTCGGTGTCGACGTCCGCGATTTCCGGCCGGTGACGCTGGCACAGTTGCTCGCGAAGCGAACCACGGCGCCGGCAGGGGGATAAGCCCCGCAGCCGGCTTGGTCGATCCGCCCGTGGGGGCAGTTACGAGAAGCCGACCACCGCATGTGGCACGTACGGCGCCTCCAGCCGGGTGATCTCGTCGTCCGACAGGGTCAGGTCGAGCGCCGCGATGGCGTCGTCGAGGTGCCCCGGCTTGGACGCGCCGACGATCGGTGCGGACACCTCGGGCTTGGCCAGCACCCAGGCGAGCGCGACCTGCGCACGGGGCACGCCGCGCTCGTTCGCGATGGCGGACACCGCCTCGACCACCTTGCGATCCGCCTCCGCAGTGTCGGCGTAGAGCGTCCGGCCGAATTCGTCGGTATCAGATCTAGCGGTGGCTTCGTCCCAGTCGCGCGTCAGCCGTCCGCGCGCCAGCGGGCTCCATGGGATCACGCCGATCCCCTCCGCCGCGCACAGCGGCAGCATCTCGCGCTCCTCCTCGCGGTAGAGCAGATTGACGTAATTTTGCATCGTGGAGAACCGCGTCCAGCCGTTCGCTTCGGCGACGTGGAGCATCGTCGCAAACTGCCAGGCGAACATCGACGAGGCGCCGATGTACCGCGCCTTGCCCGCCTTCACGACGTCGTGCAGCGCCTCCAGCGTCTCCTCGATCGGCACTTCATGGTCGAAGCGGTGGATCTGGTAGAGGTCGACATAGTCGGTGCCGAGCCGGGTGAGGCTGGCATCGATTTCGGTTATGATCGCCTTGCGGCTAAGCCCTGCGCCGTTCGGCCCGGGGCGCATCCGGCCATGGACCTTGGTGGCGATCACCACTTCGTCGCGGCGGGTGAAGTCCTTCAGCGCGCGGCCGACGATTTCCTCCGATGTGCCGTCCGAATAGACGTTCGCGGTGTCGAAGAAGTTGATCCCGGCCTCCACCGCCTGGCGCAGCAGCGGTCGGCTCGCCTCTTCGTCGAGCGTCCAGGCATGGTTGCCGCGATCCGGGATGCCATAGGTCATGCAGCCGAGGCAGAGACGCGAGACGTCGAGGCCGGTGCTGCCGAGTTTGATATAGTCCATGGATGGTCTCGCTTGTGCGGTTTGCTGCTGCAACGAACGGGAGGCTCCTGCGTCGCAAGCGATGGAAAGATCAGCCGATCCGCCGAAGTCGCTCGATCGTAGGCGGCTCAGCAAGCAACGCGTCGAAGCGGGCGGCAAGCCGGGTGAGGGCAGGAGCGCGGCCATGGGCGTCGAGGGCGGCCTGGTCGGCCCAGCTCTCCACCATCATGATCACGCCGGGCGCGTCGCGGCTCTCGTGCGCATCGTAGAGCAGGCAGCCCGGTTCCGCACGTACCTCGGCCAAGATCTCCTGAAATGCGTTGGCCAGTTCCTCAGCCTTGCCGGGACGGGGGATCAAGCGGGCGATGACGTGGACGACAGGATCAGTCATGCCGCGTCTCCCAATCTTGCAGCACAATCTTGCCGCGCGTGGTGGTACTCTCGATGCGGCGGTGCGCCTCGATAAGGTTGGCGGCATTTATTGGCGAGAGCGTGTCAGTCGCCGTGGTGCGAACGCGCCCCACGTCCACCAGTTCGGCCACCGCGTCCAACAGTCGCCCCTGCTCGCCGACGTCCGGTGTATCGAATAGCGACCGGGTGAACATCAATTCCCAATGGACCGACACCGCCTTGCGCTTGAAGTCGACGATGTCGAGGCTGGCGGGATCGTCGATCAGCGCGAAGCGCCCCTGCGGCGCGATCAACTTGGCAATGTCGGTCAGATGGCGATCGGTGTGGGTGGTCGAGAAGACGAAGGCAGGCGCGCCTAACCCCAAGGCAGCGATCTGCGGTGCCATCGGTTGGGAATGATCGATGACATGATGCGCCCCGAGCCCGCGCACCCAGTCTTGCGTCTCGGCGCGCGAGGCAGTGGCGATCACGGTCAGGTCGGTGCGGGCCCGCGCGATCTGGATCGCCGCGGAACCGACACCACCCGCGCCGCCGATGATCAGGATGGCATGGGCGCCGCCAGCCGGTTGGTCGTCGACCTTTAGTCGGTCGAACAGGGTCTCCCAGGCCGTGATCGCCGTCAGCGGCAACGCCGCCGCCTCCGCGAAGCCGATGCTGCGGGGGCGATGGCCCACGATCCGCTCGTCGACCAGCTGATATTCCGCATTGCTGCCGTCGCGCATCAGGTCGCCCGCATAGAAGACCTCGTCACCCACCTTGAAGCGGGTGGCCTCAGGGCCGACCGCCTCGACCACACCCGCCGCATCCCAGCCGAGAATGCGCTCGTCACGCCCGTCGAATGGGGCGGCGCCAGTGCGAACCTTCGCGTCGACGGGGTTCACCGAGATGGCCCGAACCGCGACCAGAATGTCGCGCCCGGTCGGAACGGGTCGTGGCAGTTCGACCTCGACAAGGGCTTCGTCCCGGTCAATCGGGCCGGGCTGGCGATAGGCTATGGCGCGCATGTGTCTTGCTCCTTTTGCTGACGCACGCGAGGTAGGGACGGTGTCAGCTTATGTCGTAGGCACAAAAAACGCTCATAGTGTCGAAAAGGATACCGGCCCGATGGCGAAGGCCCGTCACTCCCGCCTCGATTGTACCCCGGGCTGCGCCGTCGAGGCGGCGGTGAGCCTGATCGACGGCAAATGGAAGGCGGTGATCCTCTATCATTTGCAGGACGGACGCACGCGCTTCAACGAGTTGCGCCGCCGCGCTGGTGATGTGACGCCGCGCATGCTGACCAACCAGTTGCGCGAGCTGGAGGCTGATGGCCTGATCGAGCGCGAGGTCTTTGCCCAGGTGCCGCCGCGGGTAGAATACAGTCTGTCCGATCGCGGCCGATCCCTGTCGCCGATCATCGCGGCCTTGAAGGACTGGGGTGATGCGAACATGGATCTTTTCGCCTTGCGGTGAAGTCCCGCCTGGCGACAGCAAGGCTATCTTGGATCGGCCTCCAGTTGCCGGATGATACCATTCAGCGCTGCGGTGCATCCCTGCGCGCGGCCGATGTCGTGATCGGTGCCGGCGGAATTCCAGAACATGTCGAGCGGCCAGCGTTCCGGGCAATGCGCAATCAGGCAGCGTAGCGCGAGGCGCACCTCGATGGTGTCAACCTTGCCTTTGCCCGACCGGGCGGCGGCCGCGCGCAGGATGTGCAGCGACAAGTCTATGATGATCCGCTGATGGCGCGACATGGCCGATCAATGAAAGTCGCGCGACTTGATCCGCACCACCTGTTCGGGGTCTTGGCCATTGGCGTGCGGTGGCCAGTAGCTGTCGCGCGGGCCCGGTCGCCAGCCGGCATCGCCCCGGTCGGGCGACCCGGCATGGCGCGCACCGTCTCCCCGGCCGGTCGCATGGGGGAAGTCCATCTGTCCGACTTGGGCGAGCAGCCCGCCATAGTCGATGATCCGGTCGCAGATGACATGGATGACAAGCCCCTCGCGCTGGACCCGGCCCTTCATCCCAATCATTGCCGCCGACATGACGGTGCGGCGCTGCGCCTCGAACCGATCGGGCCAGAGGATGCCGTTGGCGATGCCGGTCTCGTCCTCGATCGTGATGAACAGCACGCCCTTGGCGCTGCCGGGCTTCTGGCGGACAAGGATGATGCCGGCGACCTCGACATGGCGGCCGTCCTTGATGTGGGCGAGGTCGGCGCAGCGGACGATGCCGCGCCGAGTGAGATCCTGCCGCAGGAAGGCAAGGGGGTGGGCGCGCAGCGATAATTGCAGCGCGCGGTAATCCTCCACCACCTCGCGGCCCTCGGTCAGTGGGCGTAAGGGTACGTCCGGCTCTAGCCCCTCCGGGCAGAACGAGGCTTCGCGCGCATCGGCGGCGGCGAACAGGGGGAGGGGGGCCTCGCCCAAGCCCTTCACCTTCCATAACCCCTGACGGCGATCCTCGCCCAGCGCATGGAAGGCATCCGCTTCGGCCAGTCGCTCGATCGCTGCACGGGGCACGCCCGCACGCCGCCACACCTCTTCGACCGACTGGAAAGGTGCGTCCCCCCGCGCCGCGACGATCGCCGCACCATGCGCATTGGCAAGGCCGCGCACCTGGCGCAGTCCGAGCCGCACGGCGAGATAGTGGCCGGGTGTTTGTTCTAGCGTACAGTCCCAGCGGCTGGCGTTGATGCAGGCCGGCCTTACCTCGACGCCGTGCTCGCGCGCGTCGCGGACGACCTGGGCGGGCGCGTAGAAGCCCATCGGCTGGGCGTTGAGCAGCGCCGCGCAAAACACGTCGGGATGATGATGCTTCATCCAGCAACTGGCATAGGCGATCTTGGCGAAAGAGGCGGCGTGGCTCTCGGGGAAACCGTAGGAGCCGAAACCCTCGATCTGCTTGAAGGTCCGTTCGGCGAAGTCGCGGGGGTAGCCGCGCGACACCATGCCCTCGACCAGCTTGTCGTAGAAGTGGCTGACCCCGCCGGTGAACTTGAACGTCGCCATGGCGCGGCGGAGCTGGTCGGCCTCGACCGCGGTGAAGCCTGCACCGACGATCGCGACCTTCATCGCCTGTTCCTGGAACAGCGGCACGCCGAGAGTCTTCTCCAGCACCGCGCGCAATTCGGGGCGTGGGTAGTCGGGCTTCTCACGCCCCTCGCGGCGACGCAGATAGGGGTGGACCATGTCGCCCTGGATCGGCCCCGGTCGCACGATCGCGACCTCGATGACGAGGTCGTAGAAGCGCGCCGGCTTCATGCGCGGCAGCATGCTCATCTGCGCTCTGGACTCGATCTGGAAGGTGCCGAGCGTGTCGGCCTTCTGGATCATCGCATAGACGTGCGGGTCATCGTCCTGCAGGTCGGCCATGCCGACCGCCACGCCCTTGGCTTCCTCCAGCAGGTTGAAGGCCCGGTTCATGCAGCCGAGCATGCCCAAGCCCAGCACATCGACTTTCATGAACTTCAGCGCATCGATATCGTCCTTGTCCCATTCGATCACCTGCCGGTCGACCATCGCGGCGGGCTCGATGGGTACGAGATCGTCAAGCCGGTCATGGGTCAGGACGAAGCCGCCGGGATGTTGTGACAGGTGGCGCGGTACGCCGATCAACTGGCGCGACAGTTCCATTGCAAGGCGCAGCCGCCGGTCGTTCATGTTGAGGCCGAGCTGGGTGACTTGTTTCTCGCCGACGCCCTCCTGACTCCACCCCCAGATGAGGCCGGCGAGCGCCTTGGTCAGGTCCTCGGGCAGGCCGAGCGCCTTGCCGACCTCGCGCACCGCACCGCGGGCGCGGTAGCGGGTAACGACGGCAGTCAGCGCAGCATGATTGCGGCCATAGGTGTCATAGATCCACTGGATGATCTCCTCGCGCCGCTCATGCTCGAAATCGACGTCGATGTCGGGCGGTTCGCGGCGTTCGCCGGAGACGAAGCGCTCGAAGAGCAGCTCATGCTTGATCGGGTCGATGCTGGTGATGCCGAGCACGAAGCAGACGCAGCTGTTGGCGGCGGAGCCGCGCCCCTGACACAGGATGCCCCGTCTGCGGCTTTCCGCGACGATGCTGTTCACGGTGAGGAAGTAGGGCGCGTAACCCAGTTCGCCGATCAGAGCCAGTTCATGGCCGATCTGCTTGCGATAGGCGTCCGGTACACCGTCCGGGAACATCCGTTCGACCGCTTGCTCGGTCAGCCGTTCGAGTGCGCCTTGCGCGGTCAGCCCTTCGACCACCCGTTCATGCGGATATTGATAGCTGAGTTCGCCAAGGTCGAAGGTGCAGGTGCGCGCGATCGCAGCGGTGGCGTCTATCGCATCGGGAAAGGCGGCGAAGCGCCGCTCCATCTCGGCCGGGGATTTGAGGTGCCTATCGGCATGCCGCTCGCGCCGGTAGCCGAGCGTGTCGACCGTGCACTTCTCGCGGATCGCGGTGACGACGTCCTGCAACAACCGAGCCTGCGGGGCATGGTAGAGGATGTCGCCGAGTGCGACGGCGCGGACCCCTGCCTCGCCGGCCAGCGCGGCGAGGTCGTGCAATCGCAGCGCATCGTCGGGTCGGCGGCGGAAGGTTAGACCGCAATAGCCGCGCCCGCCGAATGTCTTGTGCAGATCGACAAGATGGCGGTCCGTCATCTTGTCGGCCTCGTGCGGGAGCAGGATCGCAATCAACCCCTCATTCCAGGCAACCACATCCGCCCAACCGAGCGTGCAGCCGCCCTTGCCCGCGCGCGACTTGCCCAGCGTCAGTAGCCGGGTGAGCCGCGACCAGGCGTTCTTGTCGGTTGGATAGAGCAGCAGCGCCCGCCCATCGTCGAGATCGACGCGCGTGCCTGCGATCATCCGCACGGCAGTGGCCTTCTGCGCCTCCCACCCGCGCACCAGTCCGGCGACACTGCCCCGGTCGACGATTCCGAGCGCGGTGTGGCCTTGCAGCGCGGCTGCGGCGAAGAGTTCGTCGGGGCTGGAGGCGCCGCGCAGGAACGAGAAATGGCTCGTCACCTGAAGCTCGACATAGGTCGTGGTGGGGGCCGCCATCAGCCGAATAGCCCGTGGAGGTACCAGCTGAGATCACCGGTTGCGGCATCGACCCCGTCGCCGCGGCGGAACAGCCAGAAGCGTGCGCCGGTGTCGTCCTCGACCCGAAAATAGTCGCGCACCGCCCAGACCTCGCCGTCGCGCCGCCACCATTCGCCATGGATGCGCTCCGGACCATCTCCGGCCACCACCGCATGGACCTGCCCGCGCCAGGTGAAGCGGCGCGGCGGTGCGTCGGGGAGGAGGGCGAGCACGCCGGTCAGCGGCTCGGGCCGGCTGAGCAGCCGTACCGGCCGGCGCCAGGCCGGCCAGCCAGTCGGCGCGGCGAGCGGCGGCGCGCGGCGTACCGCGCGTTCGGGCACGTCGCTCTCGACTGGCGCGGCGGTGAACAGCGCCGCCTCGCCCACCCGGCCGGCGATCTGGTCGACAAGCGTCGCGACGTCGGGCACCGCTGCCTCGCCGGTCAGGTCGCCCGCTACCGCGGTAGCACCCAGCGGATCGGTCCGCGTCGCGGCGAGGCGCATCGTCTCGATCCCGTCACCCGGATCGATCCGCTCGATGCGCAGGTGGAAGAGGCGGGCGAGATGCACGACATCGCGGGTCGCGCGCGCGGTGCCGATCGCGAGCCGCTGCTCGCTGCCGTCGATCCGGTCGAGCAGCAGCACCAATGTGCGCACACCGCGCCCGCGCGCCTGCAACAGCATCATCATGTCGGCGAGCAGGTCGGCGATCACTTGCTCAATCGCCTCGGCGGTGCCGATCGGCTCGAGCAGCCGGCGCTTTGCGACCGGCGTCTCCTCGGGCACGACCGGCACGATCGGTTCGGGGACACGCCCCAGTGCCTCGTCGAGGCGGCGGACACTCGCCATGCCTAGCCGCCGGGCGAGCGGCCCGCGTGGCAGCGGCAGGAGATCGGCGATCCGGTCGAGCCCAAACCGGTTCGCCGCCGCTGTTGCTTCCGGGGTCAGGCGGAGTGCGGCAGGAGGTAAGGGAGCCAGCGCTTGGGCTTCTTGTCCGCCGGGAACCAACAGGATCGCGTCGCGACCGAAGCGAGCGAGGGCATGCGCTGCGCCCGGCGTGGAGGCGACCGTCACACGCGCGGTCAGGCCGAAACGTCGGCAGAACCGGACCAATCGCTGGCAGAAGCGCGCTTCGCCGCCGTGCAGATGTGCGACGCCGTTCAGGTCCAGCCACAGTCCGTCAGATCCGCTGACCGCGGCGGTCGGTGTCCAGTGGCGCACGGCATGCAGCGCCAGATCCGCCAGCAACGCCGCATCTGCCGCCCGGTCGGCGGGGCGGATGTCGAGATCAGGAATCAGCGCCCGCGCCTGCGTCACCGCCATGCCCGGGGTCAGTCCGAGCGTCATCGCCGCCGGGCAAGCGGCGGCGATGACCTGTCGCTGGCCAATCTGCTCGGCCAATACCAACGGCACGAGATGTGACGCGGGTACTGGCGCTAATGCTGCCCGAGGCTGGCCCGGTGCGCTGGAGTGTTTGAACGGATGGTCCGCTGCCTCGGACCGGCGACCCAGTTCGCGCATCGGTGGGCGCTGGTGCAGCGGCAGTGCCGCTACCTGCTCCTCCACCGTTGTACGCGCCGCGCCTTGCTGCGCCCAGCGCGCACCGGGACGCCAGCCGCCGCCCCGTGGCACCGAGCAGGCACCAGGGTCATCGTCGACCGGAAGCATAGGCGCAGGCCTCGGTTCAGGCAGCGCGCGCGGCCGCTCCAGCCGCCGCAGTCGCTCGATCGCGAGATGCGGCAGGTAGAGCGAGGCGACCCGTGTCATCGCATGCCTCCAAGTCCATCGTGAAGCCCGGGCCACCCCGTTGGCGCGCCAGCTCGACCATCCACCGAGCGCGGCCGACCCCGGGGGCGGGGAGCGGCGTGGACGGTGCACAGGCGATCCGCCACCGCGTCATTGCCGCCGACAGCTCGGTCAGTGGGCAGGTGCCCTGTCGGCGCCAGCGGCGTGAAAGCAGGGCAGGGGTATTTCCCGTCATCGCCGCCAGCTGCAGTCGCCGGGTCGCAACCATGTCGGCGCGCTTTACCTCACCGACGACCGCTGCAAGCCCGCCATGACGCAAGCCATCCTCCATGACGGCCAGAACGTCCTTGTCCTCACGTACCTCAGCGAAGAACAGCGTGGCAGGGCTGAGTCCGGCCTGTTCGAGACCCGGCGCATAGAGGTCGAACCGGGTGAGCGCCCAGAGCACCCGGCGGCCGCTTTGCGCCGCCGCGCGCGCGGCAATCCCCACCGCGAACAGCGTGGCAGCCGCATCGTCGGTAAGGGTCGGTGTCGCCGAAGACGTCTCGTGCAGACCCCCGAGCGCCAGGCCGCCGCCCGTCAATCGCTTGTCTATCGCCTCGATGCCGAAAGGCAGGACTGCACCCTCACCGCCGCCTACAGCGCCTATGGCGCCCCGCAGGCGGGCCAATGTTTCGAGGGGTGGGGCGGTAGAAGACATCATTGCTGCGACTCATATGTTCGCTATATGTTCCGTTGATTCCGCAGGCGGGTCAAGGCGTTGCGCAAGCGGATCGATAATCGCAACGGGACAAGATCGTGGCAGACGAGAGCCGTAAAAGGGGCAGCCAAGAAGGCGGGGCAGGGGCCGATCACGATCATATCGGGCGGCGCCTGCGCACGTTGGAAGAGTGTGCATTGCACAAGCGCACGCTGCGTCTCAACTGTCCATAATGCGGTCACGTCCGCGTCTTCGATGCCGTTGCACTCTGGTGGCTGTTTTACCGGCGAGGATGGGACGGCACACTCGGATTGGTAGGGCGGCGGCTATGTTGTTCGGCATGCCAGGCGCAGGGACACACCCAGCGTCCCCATGTGGTGATCGGCCGGGACCAGCCCACTGGTGCCGCTCTGCCCTATCCGGACGCCGCGACGTGGAAGAACCTTGTTTCGCGCTATCGGTCGTGATGGAACAGGCGAATGTGTAATCTTTACAACATCAAGGTCGATCCGCGGACCTATTTCGACGCGCTTGCTGCAGTCGACGATGCGAGCAACACGCTGGAGGTCGAGAAGGATTACGCGGCGCCCGGCAAACCCGGCTATGTCGTTCGTGTCGAGGAGGGCCGACGGGTGCTCAGCACAATGCGCTGGGGCTTCCCAACCCGCAAACCGCGCAAGCGCCCGGCGCGCGAGGGGGAACTGCCCTTTCTCTACGACTGGTGGACGAACGCCCGGAATATGCAGAGCAATATGTGGAAGCCGTGGCTGCTGAAGGCGGAGCATCGCTGCTTGGTGCCCTTCACCCGCTTCTCCGAACCCAAGGCAGCATCCGATCGGAAGGCGCCAGGCGACACCAACTGGTGGTTCACCATCGAGGATCAGGCGGTGCCCTGCTTCGCCGGGCTATGGAAGGTCGATCAGGATCATGACCGGGTCTATGCCTTCTGCACGACCGAGCCCAATCCGCTGGTTGCGCCCAAGCATCCCAAGGCGATGCCGGTCATCCTCCTGGCCGAAGATCAGGAACGGTGGCTGACCGCACCGGTGGAGGAGGCGCTCAGCTTACTGACCGCCTATCCCTCGCAGCTAATGAGCGTCGCCTGACCGTGGCCCGCAACCGCTATTATAACGGGCCGCCGAGCGATCACTTCGACGGTACCCGTTTTTTCAATCCGGGCCAGCCCAGCACCGATCGAGGCTTGCGCGCCATCCTGCGCTGGAAGCTGGCGGGGGCTGCTGCCAAATGGCCGAAGTCGGTGCCGGTCACGCCCGCCAGGCCCGAGGCGCGCGTCGATGGCCTGTGCGTGATGATGGTCGGTCATGCTTCGCTGCTGATCCAGGCGGCGGGGGTGAACATCCTCACCGATCCGGTCTGGTCGGAGCGCGCCAGTCCGTTCCGCCGCGTCGGGCCGAAGCGGGTGACCGCGCCGGGGATCGCGTTCGACGACTTGCCCCCGATTGATGTCGTGCTGCTGAGCCATGCGCATTACGACCATCTCGATGTCGACACGCTGCGGCGCCTTCAGGCCGCGCACGACCCGCTGATGGCGATGCCGCTCGGCAATGATGCGATCGTCCGGGCGGCGGTCCCGGCAGCGCGGTGCATGAGCGGCGACTGGTGGGAGCGGCTCGACCTCGGCGGCGGCATCGTGACGACGCTGACCCCGGCCAATCATTGGTCAAACCGCTGGCCGAGCGACACGCGCATGACGCTGTGGAGCGGGCATTACCTGGACACGCCGGCGGGCTCGATCTGGTTTGTCGGCGACACGGGCTATGGCGACGGACGCATCTTCGGCGAGGTTCGCGAACGCCTAGGATCACCTGACGTCGCCCTCATCCCGATCGGTGCCTACGCGCCGAGGTGGTTCATGGCCGCACAGCATGTCGACCCGGCCGACGCCGTAAGGATTTTCAACGATGTAGGGGCAGGGCGAGCGCTGGGTATTCACTGGGGCACGTTTCAGCTGACCGATGAGGCACGCGAAGAGCCCGTTGAGGAATTGGCCACGGCATTGCGTGCTGCGAGTATCGCACCAGAACGCTTCGTCGCGGCCGAAGCGGGCGGTGTTTACCGCTTGGCCTAGAGCATCTCCAACGGCACGCGGCTCTTGGGGCGGGGGAACAGCTTGTCCAAACGATCAAGGACGCTTCCATCGAGGGTCAGGTCAGCCGCAGCCCGATTGTCGCGCACATGCGCAATTCGGCCAGCCTTCGGAATGGCGATGACGTTGTCGCGCGCCAACAGCCAAGCCAACGCTAGCTGGGCGGGTGTCGCACCGATTTCGTCTGCAAGGGAGCATAACCCGGCATGGCCGACGAGGCGGCCCTGCTCGACGGGGCTGTACGCCATCGTCGGGATTACATGTTCGGCAAGCCAGGGCAGCAAGTCGTGCTCGGGACCGCGCCGGGTCAGATTGTAGAGGATCTGGTCGGTTGCGCATGCCTCGCCACCGCTGGCGACCAGCTCTTCCATATCATCGGCATCAAGATTGCTGACGCCCCAACGGAGAATCTTGCCCGCCTCGACCAGTCGCTCCATCGCATCTACGGTCTCGCCCAAGGGCACATTGCCTCGCCAATGCAGTAGGTAGAGGTCGAGCCGGTCGGTGCCGAGCCGCGCGAGACTGGCCTCGCAAGCGCGGGGCAAGCGATCGTGCGACGCATTTTGTGGGTAAGCCTTGCTGACAAGGAAGACCTGATCCCGCTTGCCTTGAATCGCCTCTCCGACGAGCCGCTCGGACTCGCCATCGGCGTACATTTCTGCCGTATCGATCAACGTCAGACCGAGATCGATACCTCCGCGCAGGGCAGCAATTTCTTCTGATCGGACTCGCCGATCCTCAGCCATCATCCAGGTGCCTTGGCCAAGCGCGGGGACAGTGGTGCCGTCAGGCAAGCGGATCGTCTTCATGGCACCCTAAACGTGCCAATGGAATTTCGGAGCCATCACCAAACAGTTGCGCATCAGTCTCGTTTGTCGGACCAGCATATGTTCCCAATTCGTTCCGAATGGGATAAGCTCCGCGGCATGGTCACGCGCAAGATCATTCACGTCGATATGGACGCCTTCTTTGCGTCGGTTGAGCAGCGCGATGATCCCAATCTTCGTGGGCGTCCCGTTGCGGTCGGCTCGGCCGCGGCGCGGGGCGTGGTCGCGGCGGCGAGTTATGAAGCGCGCAAGTTCGGCGTGCGGTCGGCCCTGCCGTCGGTAACGGCGCTGCGCCGTTGTCCGGACCTTCTCTTCGTGCGGCCGCGGTTCGAGGTTTACCGCGAGGTCTCCCGCCAGATCCACGCGGTCTTTGCTCGCTACACGGACCTGATCCAGCCGCTGTCGCTCGACGAGGCCTATCTCGACGTGACTGCTGACAAGCAGGGACTCGAGACGGCCTGGCGAACCGCCAAGGCGATCCGTGCCGACATCTTGGCAGAGACCAGGCTGACGGCGTCGGCTGGCATCTCGTACAACAAGTTCCTGGCCAAACTCGCGTCCGATCACCGTAAGCCCAATGGGCAGTTCGCGGTGACGCCGGAGATGGGTGCCGCATGGGTCGAGACGCTGCCGGTTGATCGCTTCCATGGTATTGGGCCGGTCACTGCCAGGAAAATGAAGAGCCTTGGTATCGAGACGGGTGCAGACCTGAGGGCGAAGCCCCTGGAGTTCCTGCAAGCGCATTTCGGCAGCTCGGCTCATTGGTATTATTCGATTGCGCGCGGAGAAGATGACCGGCCGGTCAATCCCAACCGGGTCCGCAAGTCATCCGGATCAGAGACGACGTTCGACCGTGACCTGGTCGAAGCAGCGGAGATCGAAGCGGGCGTCTTGCAAATGGCGGATGACGTCTGGCGATGGTGTGAGAGCCGACAGGCGTTTGGACGAACCGTGACGGTGAAGGTCAAATATGGCGACTTCCACCAGATCACGCGCAGGCGCAGCCAGCCGACGGTCGTGGCGACGCGAGATGCGCTGCACCGTGCCGCCCTTGAATTGATCCGATCGGTGTTGCCGACCCAGAAGGGTGTTCGGCTGGTCGGCGTGACGGTGTCGAATTTTGCTGACGCCCAAGCCACCACGGCCCCTGAACTGGCAATCTTTGCAGAGGCGGCAGCATGACCCTCGATCTGTTCGATACCCCCATCTTGCCCGGGCTTCGCACGCAGCCTGACCTGATCGACCAAGCCGAAGAGCAGATGCTGATCGCGCGCATCGACGCGGCCGATCTGACGCCGTTCCGTTTCCAGGGATGGACGGGCAAGCGTCTGACGACGTCATTTGGCTGGAGTTATGACTTTGAGGTGGGACGTCCAATCGAGGCGCCTCCGATCCCCGACTGGTTGCGTCCATTTCGGGAGCGAGTGGCGGTTTTCGGGCAGTTGGACCCCGAAGACCTGATCCAGGTGCTGCTGATCCGCTATGACCCGGGGGCGGGGATCGGATGGCATCGTGATCGACCGATTTATGGTCACGTCCTTGGGCTCTCACTTGGCGAGCCTGCGACCATGCGGTTTCGCCGCCGGCGAACTGGCGGATTTGAAAGAGCCGCCGCACCCTTGGAGCCGCGTGCGGCCTATCATCTGAGCGGGCCGGCCCGTCATGAATGGGAGCACAGCATCGTCGCTCTCGAGCGGCCGCGCTGGTCGATTACCTTCCGCAGTCTGGCAGCGCACCCGTGAGGCCTTTGCTCACGCCTTCGCTGAATGAGACTGATCCAGACTTCGTTGTGGTCGACGTAGAGACGGCTTGCTCCCGCGTCAGCAGCATCTGCCAGATCGGCATTGTCGGCTTCAAGGACGGGATCGAGACATTCGCGTATGAAACACTGATCGATCCACTGGACCATTTCTCATCGTTCAACACCCGCATCCACGGGATCACCAGTGATCATGTCGTCGGAGCGCCGACCTTCGGCGATGTACATTCGACCATCAATGCTCATCTGGCAGGCCGGATCACGGTTGCGCATTCCTTCTTCGACAAGGGCGCGCTCGGCGCCGCCTGCGCGATTCATCAGCGTGATGTAATCGGGACGACGTGGCTCGATAGCGTTCGCGTTGCGAAGCGGGCCTGGCCCGAACTGCCCAGCCATCGGCTGAACGTGCTGAGCAAGTTCCTGGGCATTCGGCACAAACATCACGATGCACTCAGTGACGCCCGCGCCGCTGGCATCGTGATCGTGCGCGCAATCGAGCATACCGGTATGGGCCTTTCCGGATGGCTCGCACCCGCAAGCACCCGACGCGGCCCGGCTCCCAAGGCAGCTGCGGATGGTCCCCTGAAAGGTGAGCGGGTGGCCCTACTGGGCGCTGCTCGAGATGGAAAACTGGCACGATGTCTGGCGGAAGCCGGGGCGCGGATCATGTCAGGGGTTGGTACCACCACAACGATGCTCGTCATCAGTGACGACCAACCCTTTGGCCGCTTTGTGTCAGGTCATGCCGAATATCGCCGCGCTGAAGAGATGCGGAAGCAAGGAGCATCGATCAAGATTGTGCGGGAGACGGAGATGCTAACCTGGATGCAGCGCTAAGCGAAATAGCTTGGTCGGGATCAGCGTGCTTTCGAGCGCGCTTCGGGCTTTCATCGATCGGAAAAGCGCCTCACGCTCGAAGCGTGGTCGCCGTTATGGGGCCCGGAACCACACTCGGATGCGAGACGCAATGGCATATCCGAATCGATAACCTTCGACCCAGGGCGGCTCATTTCGAACCATCACAGCCAGATTATTTTGGGGGACGAGATGATGTCGCTAATCGCACCATGTCCGCAAAAAGCGCAGATTTCTGCCACTCTTGTCTTGACAATGGTGACCCCTACGAGAATCGAACTCGTGTTTTCGCCGTGAGAGGGCGACGTCCTAACCGCTAGACGAAGGGGCCGTGCAGTGGAGGGGCGCTATTAGCGGGGGTGGGGTGGGGCGTCAAGCGCTTCCCCGCCGAAACCTTGATAAAAGTGAAAGGGGCGGGGCGACATGGTGTCGTCCCGCCCCTTTCCGGTATCGATCAAGCGGCGTCCTTGCGGCGCTCGGCCATTTCCTCGTTCAGCATTTCGGCCAGCAGGAAGGCCAGCTCCAGGCTCTGGCCCGCATTGAGGCGCGGGTCGCAATGGGTGTGGTAGCGGTCGGCCAGCGACTGCTCGGTCACGTCGATCGCACCGCCGGTGCATTCTGTCACGTTCTGGCCGGTCATCTCGGCATGGATGCCGCCCGCATGGGTGCCCTCGGCGCGGTGGACGGCGAAGAAGCCGCGCACTTCGGCCAGGATACGGTCGAAGGGGCGGGTCTTGTAACCGGTCGCCGCCTTGATCGTGTTGCCGTGCATCGGGTCGCAGGACCAGACCACCGGATGCCCCTCGCGCGTGACGGCGCGGACGAGCTTGGGTAGATGCGCCTCGATCTTGTCATGGCCATAGCGGGTAATGAGCGTCATGCGGCCGGGCACGCGGCCGGGGTTCAGCGTGTCGAGCATGCGCAACAGCGCCTCGGGCTCCAGGCTGGGGCCGCACTTCACGCCGATCGGGTTGCCGATGCCGCGCAGGAATTCGACATGCGACGAACCCTCGAACCGGGTGCGGTCGCCGATCCACAGGAAATGGGCCGAGGTGTCGTACCAGTCGCCGGTCAGCGAGTCCTGACGGGTCAGCGCCTGCTCATAGGGCAGCAACAGCGCCTCATGGCTGGTGTAGAAGCTGGTCTGCGCCAACTGGGGCACCGACGCCGGGTCGATGCCGCACGCCGCCATGAAGTCCAGCGCCTCGCCGATCCGGTCGGCCATCTCGCTATACTTCTGCGCCCAGGGGCTGCGGCCCATGAAGTCATGGGTCCAGCGGTGGACCTGGTGCAGATTGGCATAGCCGCCCTGCGCAAAGGCGCGCAGCAGGTTCAGCGTCGCCGCCGACTGGGCGTAGGAGCGCAGCATACGCTGGGGATCGGGAATTCGTGCTTCGGCGGTGAAGGCGATGTCGTTGACATTGTCGCCGCGATAGCTGGGCAGTTCCACGCCCCCCACGACCTCGGTATCGGCCGAGCGCGGCTTGGCGAACTGGCCCGCCATGCGACCCAGCTTCACCACCGGCAGCTTGGAGGCGAAGGTCAGGACGACCGCCATCTGCAGGATGACGCGGAAGGTGTCGCGAATGTTATTCGCGCTATGCTCGGCAAAGCTCTCGGCGCAGTCGCCGCCCTGGAGCAGGAAACCCCGGCCCTCGGCCACCTCGGCCAGTTCGGCGGTCAGGCTGCGCGCCTCGCCCGCAAAGACCAGCGGCGGATAGGTCGCCAGCGTCTTGGTCGCGGCGTCCAGCGCATTCTGGTCGGGATAGTGGGGAAGCTGGCGCGCTTCGGCGTTGGTCCAGCTGTCGGGGGCCCAGTTCGCGGCCATGATCGTCCTGCTCTTTCGTCTTCTTTGGTTTCGAGCATCGCCCATGCGCCGATTCGACCCCATACGCAATGAAGTTGGCGTTTGAGGCCCCCAAGTCGCGTGCTTTGTTGCGCCTGATACGAGTTTGCGCCGAACGGTGGCCGATTGCGGCAACCGGCTTTGCGGATTCGCGGCAGAGGCGGTAGCGGAGACGCGATGTCGCGTGCCTCCATCCTGTCGTCGGCGGTCGTCGCCCTGTCCGCCTTCCTGCTGTCGGTGCCGGACCAGGCGCCCGCGGCCCCCTTGGTGTCGGTCGAGAAGACCGACGACACCGCCTTGTTCGCGGCGATGCGGGACGCCGATCTGCGGTTGGCGGCGATCGCATGGAAGCTGGCGACGGCCAATGCCGCGATCTGTCCCGACCGGGCGCCGACCCCCGGCATCGTGATCCACGCGATCGACCAGTACGACCCGGGGGTACGCAAGGACCTGCCCGCGATCTTCGGCTTCGAGGGGCCGGTCGCGGTCGAGGCGGTGGTGCCGGGCAGCGCGGCGGCCAAGGCCGGAGTGCAGGCGAACGACACGATCGAGGCGGTCGACGGCAAGCCCTTCACGGTCAACCCGGCAGGCGCGTCGCAGGCGAACACCGCGACCCGCGATGCCGCGCAGCGCCAGATCGCCGCAGAGCCCGCCGACCGGCCGTTGCGCCTGACCCTGCTGCGCCAGGGGCGAAAGCGGGACGTGACGGTGCCGGCCCAGCCCGGTTGCCGGTCGCGTTTCGAGATGCTGATGGGGCCGGGGCTGACCGCGTCGGCGGACGGCGATATCGTCCAGATCGGCTCGCGCTTCTTCGAGCGGTTCGACGACCGGATGATCGCGGTCGTCGTCGCGCATGAATTCTCGCACAACATCCTGCACCATCGCGACCGGCTGGACGCGGCGGGGGTGAAGCGCGGCATCCTGTCGGAGTTCGGGCGCAACGGGCGGCTGTTCCGCCAGACCGAAACCGAGGCGGACCTGCTGGGCGTCAACCTGATGCGCAACGCGGGTTACGATCCGCAGGATGCGGTCCGCTTCTGGCGCGAGCATGGCGGCGAGGTCGATGGCGGCATCTTCCGCAGCCGGACACACCCGTCCTCCTCGGCGCGGGCCGATGCCGTCGCGGCCGAGATCGCGGCCATCCCGGCAGGTGCGCCGACGCCCTATCGCCCGCCGCTGCTCGACCGAACAGGGGCGGCATTACAATAGGATGGAAGTGTAGGCATTTAACCAACCGTTTGTAGTTGGGGGACTATGCCCGATCAAAATCGCGGACATGACAGCCCGCGATGTGTCGGGAATCGTCATGCTTTCATCCTTGCCCATACCGAAGAAGATCGGCCTGTCCTTCGCGCTCGTCATCATGACGGTCTTCGTCATGATCGGCGTGCTGTGGTGGGCGTTCGCCCGCATTCAGGCGACGACGACGGAAAGCAGCCACGCCCAGGACATCTATGGCTACACGCTGGAGATGGAGGGCGGGGTCCAGCGCGAAAACAGCCAGATGCGCGGCTTCCTGATCACCTCCGACGAAGCCTATCTGAAGCAGTATTTCGAGTCGCGCGCGACCGAGATACAGTCCGCGTCCAAGCTCGACGCGCTACTGGAAAATGATCCGAAGGCCCGGGCGGAGGTCGCCCGGTCGCACGAGCATATGCAGGAATGGCGCCGCACGATCGGTGATCCGCTGATCGAACGCAGTCGCACCGACCGTGAAGGCGCGCAGCAATGGCTCCGCGACAATAGCGAGCGGGTTCGGGTCACCTCGGTCCTTCAGGCGCTGCGCGATGTCCGGGCGCAGACCGTCGCGGAATTGAAGAGCGTGCGGGCCGCACGGAAGACGGCGCTGCTGACCGGGAAATGGAGCCTGGCCGTCGGGGCGGTGGTGATGATTGGTGTCGCGGCGGCGATGGCGATGCTGTTGTCGCGTGCGCTGGGGCGGCCGATCGTCCGGCTGACCGGGATCATGGAAGCCTTGTCGCGCGGTCGTAACGATATCGCCGTCCCCGATGCCGACCGGGGCGATGAACTGGGCAGCATGTCGCGGGCCGTCGTCGTGTTCCGCGACGCGGCCGTCGCCAAGGCGCGGGCGGATGCCGAGCAGAATGAGGTGGTCGACCGGATCGGCGGCGCGCTGGGCCAGTTGGCCGATTCGGACCTGACGGCCCGGCTTTCGGGTTTCCCGCCTTCCTATGCGGCGATCGAGCGTGACTTCAACACGGCCGTCTCGCGTCTGTCGGGCTCGCTGGGCGCGGTACGGGTCAATGCCGCCGGGATCAGCAGCGGCGCGGTGGAGATGAACGAAGCCGCTGACGACCTGGCCCGCCGTGCCGAGCAGCAGGCGGCGAGCATCGAGGAAACCTCGGCCGCGATGAACGAGATCGCCCAGTCGGTGACGGCGGCGGCGACCAAGGCCCAGTCGGCCGAGGGCATCGTCCGCAAGGCGAGCAGCGACGTCGCCAATAGCGAGGCGATCGTCCGGCGCACCGTGTCGGCGATCGGCGACATCGAACGCTCGTCCAACGAGATTGCCGAGATCATCGCGGTGATCGACGGCCTGTCCTTCCAGACGAACCTGCTGGCGCTGAATGCGGGCGTCGAGGCGGCGCGGGCGGGCGATGCGGGCAAGGGCTTTGCCGTCGTCGCCTCGGAAGTGCGCGCGCTCGCCGAACGCTCGGCGGAAGCGGCGCGCGACATCAGCGCCCGCATCACGACCACGGTCGAGCGGGTGCGCAGCGGCGTGGAACTGGCCAACAAGACCGACGAGTCGCTGCGCCTGATCGCTACGGGCATGCACGACATCAGCGGCCTGGTCGAATCGATCGCGGGCGGGGCGTCGGAACAGGCGACGAGCATCCAGCAGGTCAATCTGGCGATCAACGACATGGACGGCGTGACCCAGGCCAATGCCGCGATGGTCGAGGAAGTGACCGCCGCCGTCCGCGCGCTGTCCGCCGAAGCCCGTGCGCTGGAGGAGCAGGTCAACCGCTTCCGCGTCGACGAGATGGTGATGGCACCGGTCGTGTCGGTCGCTCCCATGCGCCGCCCGCCCGCCCCGGCGCCCGCACCGGTGCGGCGTGCGCCGAGCCCGGTTCAGGGCAATCTTGCCGTGAAGCACGATGACGACGACTGGAGCAGCTTCTGATCGCCCACCGACATCGCTGCATGGCCAGGGAGCCGATTGGCATTGGACCGTGCCCTTCTTCCCTCGCCCCTCATAGGGGGGAGAGGGCAGAAAGCAGGGCGGCCTGATAGGTCCACGATCCCACCCGACAGGTCGCGGGCCTTCTTACATTTCAACGCGGGGCCGGGGCCCCATGCGGCGCGGGGATTGTAAGTCGGGTCCTGCCGGGGCAAGCGGCGGCCATGGATATTCCCCAACGCTATGCCGATTTCATCCAGTGGATCGGTGACGGCACCGGCATGGCCGACAGCCTGTTGCACGTTCATGCAGGCATGGCGGTGCTGTTCCTGGCGCGCATCCTGACCCGCAAATCGCTGGCCACGCCGATCCCGCTCGCCTGCGTCGCGCTGGCCGAGGCGGCGAACGAGATCCTCGACCGGCTGCATTACGGGTCGTGGCGCTGGACCGACACGCTGGGCGACATCGCCAACACGATGTTCTGGCCGACCGTGCTGTTCATCGGCCTGAGGATGCGATCCCCGCGCGGACGGCGCTGAGCGGTATTTCTACAATTCCTCCCCTGAAAGGGGAGGAATAGGTCTTATCAACCTTCCGGCAGCACCGGCTTCCAGTCCCAGCCCAGCGGGTCGCCGTCCATCACCTCGACCCCGGCGGCGAGCAGCGTGTCGCGAATCGCGTCGCTCTTGGCGAAATCCTTGTCCGCCCGCGCCGCGCGACGCTCGACCAGTTGCGCCTCGATCTCCGACTCGTCCAGCGTGGCGGTCCGGGGCCGGGTGCGCAGGTCGGCGCGGGTCAGCGTCGTCAGTTGCAGCCCCAATGTCGCATCGAAATCGGTCAGCGCGGCGAGTCGCACGCCGGGCGACAGCTTCTTGTCGCCCAGCATCTCGTCCAGCACGGGCAGCGCGCGGGGCGTCGCCAGATCGTCGGACAGCGCGGCGTCCAGCCGCTCGCGATAGGGGGCGGCATCGCCCTTCCCGGGCGCATCGGCGCGGGCGCGAAGCCCCTCGACCGTCTGGACGAGGCGCTTGAGCCGCACCTGCGCGGCCGCCAGGCCATCCCAGCCGAACTCCATCTCCGAGCGGTAATGTGCCTGCAGGCACATCAGGCGATAGGCGAGCGGGTGGAAGCCACGATCCATCAGCGCCTGGAGCGTCAGGAACTCGCCCGACGACTTGGACATCTTGCCGGTGCGGTCGACCAGGAAATTGTTGTGCATCCAGATATTGGCGCCGCTGTCGGGGGTGCAGCTGTGCGCCTGGTTCTGGGCGATTTCGTTGGGGTGGTGAATCTCGCGGTGGTCGATGCCGCCGGTATGGATGTCGAACTGCGCACCCAGATACTGTTTGCTCATCACCGAGCATTCCAGATGCCAGCCCGGCGCGCCCGGACCCCAGGGGCTGTCCCATTCCATCTGGCGATTTTCGCCCGGCGCGGAGGCGCGCCAGATGGCGAAGTCAGCCGGGTGGCGCTTGCCCGCGACCGGATCGATGCGGCTTTCGCCCTCGTCGTCCTGATGCCGGGCGAGACGGCCATAATCGGGCACGGTCGTGACGTCGAAATACAGGCCGTCGGGCAGGCGGTAGCAATGCTTCGCCTCGATCGCCTTGGCGAAGTCGATCATCTGCGGGACATGCT
Source organism: Sphingomonas sp. Xoc002 (assembly GCF_050408055.1). NCBI lineage: Bacteria > Pseudomonadati > Pseudomonadota > Alphaproteobacteria > Sphingomonadales > Sphingomonadaceae > Sphingomonas > Sphingomonas sp. Xoc002. Next base: position 925,082 of record NZ_CP191175.1, read on the forward strand.
CGGTCGCCAGCGGGAAGCGGGTGGGCTCGGCAATGCCCAGATCCTTCAGGTTGCGCTTGAAGGCGTCGGTGTAATGCGCGGCGATCGCCCAGATATCCTGGCCGCTCTTCCTGGCGGCCGCCTCCATCTTGTCGTCGCCCGCATCGGCGTCGGAGGTCAGATGGCCGACATCGGTGATGTTGATGATGTGGGTGAGCGGCCAGCCCTTCCACCGCAGCACGCGCGACAGCGTGTCGGTGAAGACATAGGCGCGCAGATTGCCGATATGCGCATAATTGTAGACCGTCGGCCCGCAGGAATAGACGCGCACGTTGGCCGGATCGATCGGCCGGAACGTCTCGGCCATGCGGGTCAGGCTGTTGTACAGGGTCAGAGGCGTGGCGGGGGAAGCGGGGACGGTCATGGCGCTTGCCTTAGCCATCTCGGCTCCGGCCCGAAAGAGGCCCCGGTCCGGCGGGTACCGGACCGGGGCTGGCGCGGTGACAGGGGAGGCACCGTGCCGTTTCGTTCCTGAGCCTCAAAGGCCCGTGAACATGTCAGGGTGCCCGGCATACGGGAGTTAGCCGGACAGCGAGGCTTCTAGGGGGCGGGGGATCACCGCAGCATGGCCGCCACATGACAAGCGCGTTCATATCCGGCACTTCGGCGCCGAGCGGAGGATGCCGTGCGGCAGAGCGATTTGCGATCCGACGGGTTGTAATCGGACGACCGCGCTGCTAGGAGCGCCCGACGATGCGGCCACAGTTGTTCTGCGGCCGCTTTATCCTGTTTTGCCGGAGCAATTCGTTTTTATGCAGATCATCGTTCGCGACAACAATGTGGATCAGGCCCTTCGCGCGCTCAAGAAGAAGCTGCAGCGGGAAGGCGTGTATCGCGAAATGAAGCTCCGTCGCCATTACGAGAAGCCCTCGGAAAAGCGCGCTCGTGAGCGTGCTGCGGCGGTGCGTCGTGCCCGCAAGCTGGAGCGCAAGCGCGCCGAGCGCGACGGCGCACGGTAAGCGTCTCGCCGGGCGGCACCGTGACCCTCTCGCATCTGGCGGAGGGCGCAGCGCGGCCCGGCACCGGCCGAATCGCATGAGGCGAATCGGCCCGCGCTTCGAGCGCCGCATTCCCTGAACGCCCACGCACAGAGCGAGAAACAGGCATGTCCGTAACCGCTGTTCCCCTTCGTCCCGTCCGGCGTTCCTATCTGGTCTGGATATGGGTTGCGGTGGTGGCGGCCGTGATCGCCGCTGCCTTGCTGGCGCGGCAGGGCGATGCCGCCCTAGTGCGTGAGGCGCGCGGCGCTGGCGTCATGACGACTGCGTCTGGTCTTCAGTACAAGGTGATCGAGCCTGGTCAGGGCGGTGCGCACCCGACGGCGACCGACGTGGCGCTGGTTAACTATACCGGCCGCCTGATCGACGGCACCGTCTTCGACGCCTCGAAGCAGCCGACCCCGATGCCGCTGTCGAGCGTGCTGCCCGGCTTTGCCGAAGCGCTGAAGCTGATGCCCAAGGGTTCGAAGTATCGTTTCTGGCTGCCTGCCAAGCTCGGCTATGGCGACCATGCGAATGGCCCGATCCCGGCCAATTCGGAACTGGTGTTCGACGTCGAGATGATCGACTTCATCCCCGAATCGGTCCTGCGCCAGATGCAGGCGCAGCAGTCGATGATGGGCGGCGCGGGTGGTCCTGGCGGGATGCCCGGCGGTGCTCCCGGCGCACCGTCGCCCCGCTAAGGGCGATACTGAACCCCAAGCGTTTCCCATCGGATCGAGATCGCCGGAGCCCCACAGGGTTCCGGCGATTTTGCGTTTTAGGCTTGGCTTGGGGCCACGGCATGCCGGGCGAGCGACGATGTCGCCCACACCCGGCGTGCATCTCAGGGGTTTGGCCTCAGAGGGCTTGCTGTAATAGCCGGATATTCGCCCCGTACACTCGATTCGGCGAAGGTTGTGGTCGGTTCCTACCGGGGTTGTTACCGCCGATCCTGCTTATTGTGTGAGGGAGATGGCCGTAATCGGGCTCGATCATCTGCGTCGCGCAGGCAGGGAGCCATATGACCAGCGCTCATGGGGAAGCTCCACCCCGACCTATTCCTGAAAGGGAGAGGCTTACTCCCATCAAGGCCAGGTCCGCGCCCTTTGAGAAGTGGCCGATGACCCGGATCTTGTAGAGGCCGCTCGTGAGGGAGCATGCTTGACGATAACCCTGATGCTTCGTCCGCCCCAGACACCTCCTGCACCCCGCTATGCGCTGATACCCAACGCGCTTGATTAGCGGATCATCATATCCGTTCGGCGTCGAATGCGTAGGGTCAGGGCCGACCGCGCGTCGGTGAGAGCGTCGGCGGTCCCGATATGTCGGTCTTGCATATCGGGCCGTATTTTCCCGATGGGGCAAACCAATCCCATCTTCACCAGACAAAAAAATAGCGGCCCGAAGGCCGCTATTCCTTTCAGCCGTGAGGCTGAAGCAACTTAGTTGCTGTCGGCCGAATCGTCCGAGTCGGCGACAACAACGATGCCGGCGACGACGGCAGCAGCCGCCAGAACGGCGACGAGGATGCCACCGCCGGCCAGGCCGTTCTTCTTGGCAGCCGGAGCCGACGCGCGGACCGACTTCGAAACCGAAAGGCTGGCAGCCGGGTTCGCAGCCATCGCCGGAGCAACGGTCATCGAAACGGCGGCAGCGGCGACGAGAAACTTCCCAAGACGCATGTCTAACTCCCTTAAAAATGTCAGCAGGGCCATGGCACGCAAGCCGTCCCAAGGCAACCCTACTAACGAGTATGGGACAGATATGCTCCCACACTGATGCGGCAATGCAACATTACTTTACCGCCCTGCGGCTATACGTTGCTTTGCCGCTCAACGGAATGCCCCCGCAAACGTTTCGCCTCAGTAAAGAGACATCAGGTGGAAAAAATCTCTCGTGCCTGATCTTCCAACATCAGCGCGGTCAGACGGTCGCTCTGATAGGCGCCGGTGTCGATTCCGATGCGATGCGGCAGGATTTCTGCCTCTTCGGCTACCGTATGGCCATGCACGACCATCTTCTCCAGGGGCGCGCGGTGATCCAGAAAAGGATCGCGAATCCAACGTGTTTCGGCCAGCTTCTGCTCGGCGATCGGGATGCCGGGGCGGATGCCCGCATGGACAAAGGCATAGTCGCCCAGAACCATGATCTCCTTGAGGTTCGACAGGAACACCTGGTGCTCGTGCGGCACCACGGCCTTCAGCCGGTCGGCAACCTCGTTGTAATCGAGCCGTTCATAATCCTCGCTCGAGACGCCGTAGCTGAGCATCGTCTCGCGCCCGCCGATTCGGCAGAAGAGACGCAACGCCTTGTCGTCGCCGTCGATCGCGCGGAGGAAAATCTCCTCATGATTGCCCATCAGGCAATGGACGCGGCGATCGTCCACGCTGAGTTGGCGGATGCGCTCCACGACTCCGGCCGAATCGGGGCCGCGATCGACCAGATCGCCCAGGAAGATGATGTGGCGTTCGGCGGGCGGGCGCGCGGCGTGATCTGCCTCGATCCGGGTCAGGATGGCGTCGAGCAGGTCCAGCCGACCATGGATATCGCCGACGGCATAGACCCGAAGACCGGGCACCATGGCGGGTACGAAATCAGGAACGCGCTTTCGTAGGTTCAACAGCTTGGCAAGCATGGATGGTTTGATATCCGCTATAGGCGGTTGTGCTTAGTCCCGACCATGTGCTCGCGCAATGCGACGTGGGCCTCAGCTCTGGTCGGGCCAGAGCCCGCGCGTGTCCAGAACGGTCTTGCCCCGCCGCTCGTCGAGCGGAACGGATCGGAAAATGTCGTGGTCGACCAGAACGATCATCGCTTCGCAAGTTTCCAGCGCGGTGTCGATATCGATCAGCTGTGCGCCCGTCCCGTCAAAGGCACGGGGCAGGGTCGTGGCATAGGGCTCGACGATATGGACGCGCTCGCCGAACCGGGCGGCAAGGGCGGCCGCGACCTTCAGCGCGGGGCTTTCGCGGAAGTCGTCGATATTGGCCTTGAAGGCGAGGCCCAGACAGGCGACCGGCCCGTCCTGCGCCTCGATCATCGCGGCGGCGCGGGCGATGATATGATCGGTCTTGCCGTCGTTCACTTCACGCGCGGTGCGGATCAGCGGCGTGTTGGCCGGGTCGGCGGCGACCAGGAACCAGGGGTCGACCGCGATACAATGTCCGCCGACGCCGGGGCCGGGCGACAGGATGTTGACGCGCGGATGGCGATTGGCCAGCCGGATCACTTCCCATACATCGACCCCCAACGTGTCTGCCACCAGGCTGAGTTCGTTGGCGAAGGCGATGTTGACGTCGCGAAAGGCGTTCTCGGTCAGCTTGGTCATTTCGGCCGCGCGCGCGGTCGTGGTGACGCACGCGCCGCGCACGAAGCGCCGGTAAAAGGCCAGAGCCTTGCGCGCGCAGCGCGGCGTGATGCCGCCGATGACGCGGTCATTGTCGATCAGCTCGACCAGGATACGCCCCGGCAAAACGCGTTCCGGGCAATAGGCGATGGCGAGATCGGCCTGCTCGCCCGGCCGGGTGGCGCCCGGCAGCTTCAGGTCCGGGCGTTCGCGCGCGATCAGGTCGCGGACCTGTTCGGTCGTGCCGACGGGCGACGTCGACTCCAGGATCACCGTGTCGCCGGTCTTCAGCACCGGCGCGATCGCCCGTGCGGCATCCAGGACGAAGGTGATGTCGGGCTGGCGATCCTCGGTGAAGGGAGTCGGCACCGCGATGACGAAGACATCGGCCGGAGCGACGGTCAACGAGGCCTTCAGGCTGCCGCGCGCGACCACGCCCGATACCAGGCCGTCCAGATCGACCTCCTCGATATGGACGCGGCCCGAATTGATCGTCTCGACGACCGAGGGGGTGACGTCGACGCCGGTCACCATCGCGCCGGTCCGCGCGATGATCGCGGCGGTGGGCAGGCCGATATAGCCCAGCCCCATCACCGTGACCGAGAGTTCAGAGTCCAAGGGCATGGGTCATGATCCTGTTGATCTGCTCGGCGGTATTCCCTGCGCCGAACGGGTTGTGCGCGCGCGCCATGGCGGCATAACGGTCTGTATCGTCGAGCAACGCGAAGACTTCCGCGGCGATCCGGTCCTCGTCGGTACCGATCAGCCGGGCCGTACCCGCCGCCACGCCTTCGGGACGTTCGGTCGTCTCGCGCATGACGAGCACCGGCTTGCCGAGCGCAGGGGCTTCCTCCTGCACGCCGCCCGAGTCGGTCAGCACGATATGCGCGGCGTCCAGCGCACGGACGAATTGCGGATAGTCGAGCGGCGCGATGCGCGCGATGGCGGGATGGTCGCCCAATATCTCGTCCATCACCGCCACGACATTGGGGTTGGGGTGCATCGGGAAGAGGATGCCGACATCCTCCCGCTCGGCGATCCGGCGCAGCGCACGGGCGATCGCGGCCATGCCGTCGCCGAAATTCTCGCGCCGATGGGTCGTGACCAGCAGGACCCGCTTGCCCGCGAGCCGCGCCAGCACGGGATCGAGGCCCGACGCCAGCGTCGGATCGACGGCGATCCGTGCCCTGGTCCAGTGGAGGGCATCGATCACGCTGTTGCCGGTCACATGGACCCGGGCCGGATCGATCCCCTCGGCGCGCAGCGCGGCGGCGGCGGTTTCGGTCGGCGCGAAGTGCAGTTCGGCGATCGGCGCGATCATCCGCCGGTTCACCTCTTCGGGCCAGGGCTGATAGATATCGCCTGAGCGCAGCCCCGCCTCGACATGGGCGACCGGGATCTTGCGGTAATAGGCGGCCAGCGCCCCGGCCATGGCGGTCGCGGTATCGCCCTGCACGACGACCATGGCGGGACGCTCGCTATCCATCACCTCGCCCAGCCCGGTCAGCAGCCGCGCGGTCAGCCGGTCGAGCGATTGGCCCGGTTCCATCAGGTCCAGATCGTGATCGGGGACGAGCCCGGCGATATCCAGCACCTGGTCCAACATCCCGCGATGCTGCGCGGTAACGCAGACCCGGACCGGCACCGCTCCCGAATCACGCAAGGCCCTGACAACAGGGAACAGTTTGATCGCTTCCGGCCTTGTGCCGAAGATGATGAGGATCGGGGGGCGCGTCATCGTGCGATTCGTAACCTGTCGCTTTTAAGGACATCCTAACCGCATCCCGCTGGCGCGAGGCTATGTTGCGCTGCACGATGCGGCTAGAGGCAGATTGATTCAGGGAGTGTTTCATGACGATCAAGAAGGTTCGCAAGGCTGTTTTTCCGGTGGCCGGTCTGGGGACGCGCTTTCTGCCCGCGACCAAGTCGATGCCGAAGGAAATGCTGACCGTCGTCGACAAGCCGTTGATTCAGTATGCCGTCGAGGAAGCGCTGGAAGCGGGGATCGAGCAGATCATCTTCGTCACCGGTCGCGGCAAGGGCGCGCTGGAGGATCATTTCGACATCTCCTACGAACTCGAAGCCACGATGAAGGCGCGCGGCAAGAGCCTCGCCGTGATCGAGGGCATCCGCCAGAAGCCGGGCAGCCCCGTCTATGTCCGCCAGCAGGAGCCGCTGGGCCTGGGCCATGCGGTGTGGTGCGCGCGTGAGATCGTCGGCGACGAGCCCTTCGCGGTGCTGCTGCCCGACGAACTGATGGTCGGCGGCTTCATGAAGCAGATGGTCGAGGCCTATGACCAGGTCGACGGCAACGTCATCGGCGCACTGGAAGTGCCCGACAGCGAGACCGACAAATACGGCATCATCTCGCCCGGCAAGCAGGACGGTCGCCTGACCGAAGTGACCGCGCTGGTCGAAAAGCCCAAGGGCAAGGCGCCGTCGAACCTGATGATCCCCGGCCGCTACATCCTGCAGCCCGAGGTCATGCAGATCCTCGACGCGCAGGAGCCGGGCGCGGGCGGCGAAATCCAGCTGACCGACGCGATGGCCAAGCTGATCGGCAACCAGCCCTTCCATGGCTTCACCTTCGATGGGCAGCGTTACGACTGCGGCGACAAGGCGGGCTGGCTGACGGCGAACCTGGCGCTGGGTCTGGCGCGTGAGGACATCGGTCCGGCGGTGCGCGAGTTCGCGACGAAGCTGCTCGGCTGATTTCAGTTTTCCGAGTTGACGAAGGGGGCGGGGCCGAAAGGCCACCGCCCCTTTTTCATTCCTCCCCTGCAAGGGGAGGGGAACCAGTGAAGCTGGTGGAGGGGTGTAGCCGGTTGCGAGTGAGACCCGCTCTCGCCGAGCGCGACACCCCTCCGTCAGGCCTTCGGCCTGCCACCTCCCCTGCAAGGGGAGGAATGAGCATTAACGCTCCCGCCGGTCCGCCCGCCGCGCCAACCAGCCGAAGGTCAGCTGGATCACCGTCGGGCATAGCATCGTGTTCCAGATGTCGAACCAGCTGGCAGGCAGATTGCCTTCATCGGTGGCGTAGAAGGGCTGAAGCAGGTCATAGGCTTCGTTGACCGTCTCGATCACCAGCACGGTCAGCCAGCAGCGCCAGTCCCAGGGCTTGCGCCGCATGACCAGCGCCGAAAGGGTCAGGATCGCCATCCCTGCATAGGCGTGGAGCGTACTGTCGGGCAGGCCGGTGACCTGCCCGATCCAGCCCTTGTCTCCCGTCCAGTCGAGCCAGCCCGACGGCGGCGTCGGCCGCGCGCTCATGCCGCCACCGCGACCATGTGAGCGCAACGACAGCCGGGGTCCTTGGGCAAGGCAAGCGTACGGAAACGCATGGTCAGCATGTCGGCGATCAGGATGCTTCCCGCACTGTCGCGCCCGAACGGTGCGGCGGCGCGTAGAGCCTCCAGCGCGGCCAGGCTGCCCATCACCCCCGTCACCGGCCCCAGCACGCCGTCATCGGCGCAGGTCAGCCCGGCCTGGTCGGCCGCCTCGCCGACGAAGCAGCGATAACAGGGTTTGTCCGCTTCCCAGCCGCGATAGACCGCCAGCTGCCCTTCGAACTGCCCGACCGCCGCCGAGACGAGCGGGATGCGCAGGGCCAGCGCGGCATCGGCCACCGCCAGGCGGGTCGCGAAATTGTCGCAGCCGTCCAGGACGACGTCGGCCCCCTCGATCAGGGCGGCGGCATTGTCCGGCGTCACCCGCGTGCGGTGCACGGCCACGGCGACATGCGGGTTCAACCGCGCGACATGGGCGGCGGCGGCCTCGACCTTGGGCGTGCCGCGATCCTGTGTGGTGAAGATGGTCTGGCGTTGCAGGTTGGACGGCTCGACCACATCGTCGTCGATCAGCACCAGCGATCCGATGCCCGCGGCGGCCAGATACTGAATAGCGGGGGAGCCGATGCCGCCCGCGCCGATCACCGCGACCTTGGCCTGTTTCAGTTTCAGCTGCCCGCCGCCGCCGAACTCGCGGAGGACTATGTGGCGGGCATAACGGGCGAGTTCGTCGTCGCTCAGGATCATCCCGGCCCCGTACCCGGCCAAGTATAGGTGATGACCGTCCGATACCAGCGATCGCCCGGGATCATGGTCCGGTGCGCCAGGTGGCGCACCATGCGCTGTGCCGCGCCTGCGCTGAACTGTTCGACCGTGGGGCAGCCGATAGCGAGCGGCACCACGCTGTCGGCGTTGCCGTCGGCGCTGATCCGGATGGCGAGGGGCACGACCAGCACCATCTGCGCGTCGTCCTGCCGGGCGCGGGTGCAACGCCCCGCCGCCACTTCGTCACGAACGAAACGGACCATATCCGGTCCGGCAGGCGGCAGGGTGAGCACGCCCAGCGTCGACCAGTCATGCGGCGGCTCGGCCGGGCCGGGGGCGGTCAGCGGGGGCACCGGCGCCACGGGCGATGCCGGCGCGATCGCCTGAGTCGCAGCGGCGGCGAGGAGCAGCGCCGCGATCACCGCCCGGTCGATCCGAAGCCGCCATCACCCCGCTCGGTCGAGTCGAGTTCGTCGACCAAGGCCAGGGTCGCGCGCTGGACGGGGGCGGGGACGAGCTGGGCGATGCGCTCGCCGCGCACCACCTCGAACGGCTGGTCGCCCAGATTGGCGAGGATCACCTTCACCTCGCCGCGATAATCCTCGTCGATCGTGCCGGGCGTGTTGAGGCAGGTGATGCCGTGTTTCAGCGCCAGACCGGAACGCGGGCGCACTTGCACCTCGTAGCCCGGCGGGATCGCGATAGCGAAGCCGGTGGCGATAGCGGCGCGTTTGCCGGGCTCCAGCGTCAGCGTCTCGGCGGCGACCACGTCCATGCCCGCCGCGCCGGGGGTGGCATAGACGGGCAGGGAAAGACCCTCGCCATGGGGCAAATATTTGATGGCAATGGAGATTGGTGCGGTCGTCATGACCGTGCTTGTAGCGCATCCGCGATACGTTGCGCGAGCCCCCTGGCCACCGTATCCTTGCCCATCCGTTCCCAGCTCTCGACGCCATCGGCGGTGACGAGGTGGACGCGGTTCGCATCGCCGCCGAACACGTCGCCCGATACGTCGTTGGCGACGATCCAGTCGGCGCGCTTGCGCAGGCGCTTGGCGACGGCATGGTCGATGACATGCTCGGTCTCGGCCGCGAAGCCGACGACCAGCGCGGGGCGGTCGGGCGCGGCGGCGACGGTGGCGAGGATATCCGGATTCTCGACCAGCGTCAGCGCAGGGGCGCCGCCGCCGTCCTTCTTCATCTTCTGCCCGGCCGCCTCGACCCGCCAGTCGGCGACGGCGGCGACCATGACGGCGGCATCGGCGGGGAGTGCCCGGGCGACGGCCTGCGCCATGTCGCGCGCGGTTTCGACATTGACCCGGTCGACGCCCGGCGGGGTAGGCAACGTCACCGGCCCGGCGACCAGCGTCACCCGCGCGCCCAAGGCCGCCAGCGCACCCGCCACCGCAAAACCCTGCCGCCCGGAGGAGCGATTGGCGATGTAGCGGACCGGATCGATCGGTTCGTGAGTCGGACCCGCCGTCACCAGCACATGCCGCCCCGCCAGCGGGCGATGGGCGGGCGTCAGCTTCGCCTCAATCGCGGCGAGGATCGCGGGCGGCTCGGGCAGGCGGCCGGGGCCGAACTCGCCGCACGCCATCGCGCCTTCATCGGGTACCATTACCTCGACCCCATCGGCACGCAACTGCGCCACGTTGCGCTGGGTCGCGGGGTGCAGCCACATGCGGACATTCATGGCGGGTGCGACCAGCACCGGCGTATCGGTGGCGAGCAACAGAGTCGTCGCCAGATCATCGGCATGGCCGTTCGCCATGCGCGCCATCAGGTCGGCGGTGCCCGGTGCGACGACGACCAGATCGGCCTCGCGGCTGAGCTGGATATGGCCCATCTCCGCTTCGTCCTTCAGGTCCCAAAGCGTGGTGAAGACCTGGTTCTCCGACAGCGCGGCCAGAGTCATCGGCGTGACGAAATGGCTGCCCCCCTCGGTCAGGACGCAGCGCACGCTGTGCCCGGCCTTGCGCATCAGGCGGATCAGCTCGCAACTTTTATAGGCGGCGATCCCGCCCCCGACGATCAACAGGATATGGCTCATCGCACGACTCGCGTCACGGTAATGCGTCGCCGGTCGCGCGCGGCGGCGACCAGTTCGCGGACCGCATCGGGGGCGAAGACGACGCCGAGGAAGATAAGCGGCGCGACCGCCAGCGCAAAGCTCGGCGCGCCGGTCAGGAGACCGAGCAGGACATAGGCGGCAAGCGTGATCCCCGCCCGCCGGGCCACCGGCTGCCGCCAATGCGCCCAGCCCAGCGCGGCCAGTACCGTCAGCGGCAGCGCGATCGCCATGGGCAGCACCCCGACTCCGCTCGCCGAGGCGATCGCCGCCAGCCACGCACCCGGCGACTGGAACGCGATGGGCGAGGCGATGGCGGGGTCGATCGGGCCGACCATCGCATTCAGCCTATGGGCATGAGCAGCGTAGAGGATCATCGCGACGGCGGTCGCCCCGATCCACCCCGTCGCCTCGCGCTCCGCCCCCGCGCGCCAGGCGAGAAACCCCATCAGCAGCGCATGGAGAAGCGCCACGGGGCTGAGGATCATCGCGGCCAGCCCCAGCGCGACGGCGGTGGGCATGGCGTCGGGCCGCCGCTGCACCAGCGACAGCGCGATGAGCAGCGCGGCCCAGACCTCGGGCACCGACACCATCGTCCGTTCGAGTGCCGGATAGAGTCCGGCGACGAGCAGGATGATCGCCAATGCGCGGGGGCCGCGCCCCTCGATCAGCGGCCAGCAGCGCCGCGCCCAGCCCGCGACGACCGCCAGGCCCAGCAGGACGAGCAGCAACTGACCGACCAGCGGCGGCATCAGCGCCAGCGTCACGGGTAGCGCGGGCAGCGGCACCGCCAGCAGCACGGGGCGCAACGGTCGCCCATTCTCGCGCAGGGCGTCGATCGCGGCCGAGTAGAAGTCCTGGCCATGCCGCACATGGTCGAGGATCGCCGCCGACACCGGTGTCAGGCGGTCGGCCACCGGATCGGCATCGCCGCCGGTCCAGAGCAGCCCCGCGATCAGCACCAGCAGCAGCGCCAGCATCCCGATCGCGACCGATGGCGTCATGCCCGACAACCGCCCCGGCTGGCTCAGCCAGAGCGGCCGCGAGATGCGGCGCGGGGGAACGGGGGGCGCGCTGCCCGGCATGCCTATCCCAGCATCCTACCGAAGCACGGCGATGGTGGCGGCGACCCCGGCGGCGGCCGACAGCATCGAGATCAGCGCATAACGCCAGCCGCCGCCGATCCGCACGACCTCGATCTGCTTGAGGGGCGGCGCAGGCGGCTCGCCACCCGGCGCGGGGTAGCGCGCCTCGATCCGGCGGACCAGTTCGGGCAGGCGGGCCAGCGTCTGCACGTCCTCGATCAGCCGGTCGGCGATCTTCGCCTCGGGACCCAGTTCGGTCCTGATCCATTCGCGCACGAAGGGCGCGGCCGAATCCCACAGGTTGATGTCGGGATCGAGGCTGGTCGCCACGCCCTCGACCATCACCATGGTCTTTTGCAGCAGCAGCAGATGCGGCTGCGTCACCATGTCGAAATCGCGGGTGATCGAGAACAGGCCGTCCAGCATCATGCCGATCGACATGTCCTTGACCGGCAGGCCCCGCATCGGCTCGCCGACCGCCCGCAGCGCGGTGGCGAACTCGGCGACATTATGGTGGGCGGGGACATAGCCCGCCTCGAAATGAATCTCGGCGACGCGCTTATAATTGCCGGTGATCAGGCCATAGAGGATCTCGGCCAGCCATACCCGCGCGCGCCGGTCGATCCGGCCCATGATGCCAAAGTCGATCGCGGCGATCTTGTTGCCGGGCAGGGCGAAGAGATTGCCCTGGTGCATGTCGGCGTGGAAGAAACCTTCCGCGATCGCCTGGCGCAGGAACGCGCGCACCAGGGTCTGCGCCAGATGCGGCAGATCGTAGCCCGCCTCGACCAGCGCCTGTCGGTTGGACAGCTTGATCCCGTCGATCCACTCGACCGTCAGCACCTTGGCGGTGGACCGTGCCCAGTCGATCTGCGGCACCATGAAGTCCGGCTCGGCGGTCATCGCCTCGGCGAGTTCGGAGGCCGAAGCCGCCTCGCGCCGGAAGTTCAGCTCGCGCAGTGTCCAGCGGCGGAAATTCTCGACGGTCAGGCGAGGGCGCAGGCGCGCGGCCTCGCCGCTCATCCCCTCGACCTGCGCGGCGGCCCATTGATAGGTGTCGATGGCGCGGGCAAAATCCTCCTCGACGCCGGGGCGCAGCACCTTGACCGCGACCGTCCGGCCATCGTTCGTCACCGCGCGGTGCACCTGCGCGATCGAGGCGGCCCCCACCGGCACCTCCTCGATCGAGGAGAAGAAGTGCGAGGGCGGACGACCCATGCTCGCCTCCATCGCGGCGCAGATCGTCGCGAAGGGGACGGGGGGCAACTGGTCCTGAAGCCGCAACAGGTCGTGCGCGGCATCGTCGCCGACCAGATCGGGCCGAGTCGCCAGCGTCTGGCCCAGCTTGATCGCCGCCGGGCCGATCGCCTGGAACGCATCGGCATAGGCAGGCTTGGCGGGCACGCGCGCGCCGAAGCGGGCGATACGCGCCAGCCGCCGCACGGGCGCGGGCGTATTGGGATCGCGCTCGATGCCCTTCAACGCGCCATGCCGTGCCAGCGTCCGCCCCCATTTGAGCAGACGCCAGAGATGCACCACCGGCTGGGTCACAGGGCGTTTCCGCCCATGCCTGCCGGCATCAAATCTTCCAGCCCGAATGGATCGCGACCAGGCCGCCCATGATCGGTTCGACCTTGGTCTCGACGAAACCGGCTTCGCGAATCATGCCTTCAAAGGTCGGCATGTCGGGGAAACGACGGATCGATTCGATCAGATAGCGATAGCTGTCCGCATCGCCCGCCAGCATCTGGCCCAGCTTGGGCACCAGCTTGTGCGAATAGGCGTCATACACTTCCGAGAAGCCCGGCCAGACGGTGGTCGAGAATTCCAGGCAGAAGAACCGCCCGCCGCGCCGCAGGACGCGGTGCGCTTCCTTCAGCGCGGCCGGGATGTCGGTGACGTTCCGAATGCCGAACGCGATCGTATAGGCGTCGAAGAACTTGTCGGGGAAGGTCAGCTGTTCGGCATTGGCCTCGGTCCAGACCAGTCCGTCCAGCCCGCGCTCGGCCGCGCGCTTCATGCCGACCTCCAGCATCGCCGGATTGATGTCGGCCACCGTGATGCTGGCGCCCGACTCGGCCAGCCGGAAGGCGATGTCGCCGGTGCCGCCCGCCATGTCGAGGATCTGGTCGCTGGCGCGGGGCTTCACCCGGCGCACGAAGCGGTCCTTCCACAGGCGGTGCATGCCGCCCGACATGGCGTCGTTCATCAGGTCATATTTGGCGGCGACATTCGTAAACACGCTGCCGACACGGGCGACCTTTTCGTCGCGGGGCACATCTTCATAGCCGAAGGAGACGGTATCGCTCATGGGGATGCCCTAGCCCGGCCTTGCTGGCGGGGCAAACGCTACCTAGCTGTTTGCCTAAGGAAACCCAGACAGAGAAAAGATGCCCGAACTTCCCGAGGTCGAAACCACGGTCCGCGGCCTGACCCCGGTGCTGGCGGACGCGCGGCTGATCCTGGTCGAGCCGCGCCGCCCCGACCTGCGCCATCCCTTTCCGGCCGACCTGCGTCAACGGATGACGGGGGCGACCGTCACGTCGCTCGGTCGTCGAGCGAAATACGGCCTGATCGATACCGATCGCGGCGATACCATGGTCTTCCACCTCGGCATGTCGGGGCGCTGGCGGATCGATCCGGGCGAGCCGCAGACGCATGACCATCTGCTGTTAGAGACGGCGGCGGGGCGGCGGCTGGCGCTGAACGATCCCCGGCGATTCGGTTTCGTCGATCTGTGGCCGACCGCCGACCTGGCGAGCTACCCGCCGTTCCTCGCCATGGGGCCGGAGCCGCTGGGGCCGGACTTCACCGCCGCCTATCTGGCCGAGGCGCTGGAAGGGCGGGCGGCGCCGATCAAGGCGATGCTGCTCGACCAGCGGATCGTGGCGGGCCTGGGCAATATCTATGTGTGCGAGGCGCTGCACATGGCGAGAATCACTCCGGGCCGGGCGGGCGGGCAGATATCGAAAGCGCGACTCGCGCGGCTGGTCGAGTCGATCCGCGACGTGCTGGAGGCCGCGATCCTGGCGGGCGGTTCGTCGCTTCGCGATTATGTGCGGCCGGACGGCGAACTGGGCTATTTCTCCAAGGAGTGGCGCGTCTATGGTCGCGAGGGCGAGGCGTGCGAATGCGGCACCATCGTCCGGCGGCGAACCGATTCGGGGCGCTCGACTTTCTGGTGTGCGACCTGCCAGCGTGGTTGACGCCAAGGCCGTCAGCCGGTAAGGGCGGCGGCTTCAAAGCTGGTGCGTCGCGCCGCTATCCCTTTTGATCGAGATTTAGAGGTTTTCATGGCGAACACGCCGCAGGCCAAAAAGCGTATCCGTCGCAACGAGCGTCGCGCCGTCATCAACGGCAACCGCGTCAGCCGCATCCGTACCTTCGTGAAGAAGGTCGAAGCCGCCCTGGCCGCCGGTGACAAGGAAACCGCGACGGTCGCTCTGGCCGCGGCGCAGCCGGAAATGGCCCGTGGCGTCGCCAAGGGCGTGCTGCACAAGAACACCGTCTCGCGCAAGTTCTCGCGCCTGACCAAGCGTATCGCCGCACTGGCCTAAGCCTCTCGGTTTCGCGACGAATGAAACCCGCCGGGGGCGGTCCCCCGGCGGGTTTTTTCGTGCGCTCGCCATCCATTCATTAACGCTTCGCGGAACGTGATCCGTGGGAACAATCCCGCGTTTCGCGCAACGCCAGCTTTGCCCGCGATTCGAGAGATTCGACTTTCGGGGCGATGACGCGCGCCTTGGTTAATATCCAACGATTTCAATTGCTTGTGAGATAGTTGGACGGGTTTCTGCGGGCTTTTGGCTGTCAATCCGGTTTATTTCAGATTTATGGCCGGACATGGTCTTGATCAGACCCCGTCATCCCTCATAATCGGTTTCCCAGCGGCGGTGCTTCGTGCCCCGCGTCATGGACATCGCGAAGTGACAGACCGGGTCGAATCCGTTTGATTCGCCGATGGGCTACGTGTCGCCAAGTGGAATAGGGGCTCGACCGCCCATCATGGGGGTCGGCAGAAGTGGAGTGCGCGGGTGACGAATTGGCAGGCAACGCGACCGACGACGGACCAGGCCCGTGCCTGGGCGCGCGTCCGCGCGAACCTGCGCGAATCGGCAGGCGCCCGGCTGTTCGACCAGTGGCTGAAGCCGATGGAGCTGATCGAGGGTGACGAGCCCGATACGGTCCGTCTGGCGCTCCCCTCGGCCTTTGCGACCAACTGGGTGCGCAGCCACTATGCCGACCGCCTGCACCTGGAATTCAAGGCGGTGCTGCCCGAGGTCCGCTCGGTCGTCATCGAAACGCGTGCGCCCAGCAAGGTCGCGCGGCTGACCAGCGTCGAGACCTTCGATGCCACGCCCGCTTCGCGTGCCGTGGCCGCAGCCCCGGTGCAGCCGGTCGAGGCGGACGAGCAGCCCTCGCTGTTCGGCGGGCCTGCGCCGACTCCGGCCCCTGCGCCGCGTCAGACGCGCGCCAAGGCGGCCGCTGCTGCCCCGGTGGCGGCCGCTCCGGCGCCTGCGCTGCGCGTTCCCGCCGACCGGCCGCCGCTCGACCCACGCCTGACCTTCGATCGGTTCGTGGTCGATTCGTCCAACCGGGTCGCCTTCAACGCCGCGCTGTCGCTGGCCGAGCCTGGCCCGCCGCGTTTCAGCCCGTTGTTCCTCCATGGCGGCACGGGGCAGGGCAAGACTCACCTGATGCACGCCATCGCCCATGCCTTTCTCGAATCGCATCCCGAAGCGGTCGTGCTGTGCATGTCGGCCGAGCGGTTCATGTTCGATTTCGTCGCCGCGATGCGCGCGCGCGACACGCACAGCTTCAAGTCGCGGCTGCGCTCCGCCGATCTGCTGCTGATCGACGATCTTCAGTTCATTGCGGGCAAGGATTCGACCCAGGAAGAATTCTTCCACACGGTCAACGAACTGGTCGGCGCGGGCAAGCGGCTGGTCATCTCGGCCGACCGCTCGCCCCAGTCGCTGGACGGCGTGGAGCCGCGCATCATCGGTCGTCTGGGGGCGGGGCTGGTCGCCGACATCAAGGCGCCCGACCTGACGCTGCGTCGGACGATCCTGAACCGCAAGGTCGCCGATCTTCCCGAAATCCAGGTGCCGACCGATGTGCTGGATCTGCTGGCGTCACGGATTCGCGGCAACATCCGCGAGTTGGAAGGCGCGCTGAATCGCGTGGTCGCCTATGCGCAGCTGACCGGCGACAAGATCGACATGGAGTTCGCCGTCGCCACGCTGGGCGAGGTGCTGCGGGGCGCGCAACGTCGAATCACCATCGATGAAATCCAGAAGCTGGTCAGCCGCCATTTCGAGCTGAAGCCGCTCGACCTGGTGTCGGCGCGCCGGGCGCGCGCGATTGCCCGCCCGCGCCAGATCGCCATGTACCTCGCCAAGCGCCTGACCACCCGCTCGCTACCCGAGATCGGCCGCAAGTTCGGCGGGCGCGATCACTCGACGGTGATCTATGCGGTGCGTAAGATCGAGGAACTGCGCGATACCGACCGCGATATCGACAATGCGGTCCGCGTGCTGATGAAGGAACTGGAGGGCTGAGGCCCTTCGAGCGGGTTGGGGGCGCGGGCTTCGACTTCGCTCAGCCTGAACGGGGTTTTGGATAGAACCCCATTCCCTCCCGCCGTTCAGCCTGAGCGTAGTCGAAGGCCAAGGGAATCTGCCCGCCCCAAGTCCGCCAGCATGCGCAGGAGCGGCGGTGTCCCATGATAGCGGATCACCCGATCCTCCACCTCCGCCAGCACCCGCAATATCCCCGGCCGCACCGCCCGTTGCCAGTGCCAGCAATAAAGCAGAAATTCTCGGTCCAGCCGCTCCGGGCATCCCGGTGCACTGTCGGGGCGCTGTTGCCCATGATAGCGGGCCACGCGCCGCAGGACGCGTGGGATCGTGATCCGGCGGGGTAGGTCGAGAAGGATGATCCGTTCGGCACGGGCGAGCCGGTCGGTGATTGCGGGGCCGTAATGCGCGCTGGAATAATTGCCGTCGATCACCCAGGCGGGCCGGGCAGCAAGGGCGGCCATGTCGGCGATGAAGTCTTCGCGCGGGCGAGCGACCCAGCCGGGGCCATGGAACAAAGCATCGGCGTGCCAGACGGGCAAATCCAACTGCTCGCCCAGCATCCGGGCCAGCGTCGACTTGCCGCTGCCCGGTGGCCCCATCACCATGATCCGGGTGGGGACCTTGGTGACGGGGCCGAGTGTCATCAGATCTGCAAACCCATGGTCCGCTGTACGTCGAGCAGCAGCGGGGCGGCCAGATCGCGCGCCTTTTCCGCACCGCGCTCCAGGATACGACCGACTTCGCCGCGATCATCGAGCAGCCGGGTCAGCCGCTCGCGGATCGGGCCCAGCGTGGCGACCGCCAGATCGGCCAGCTCGGGCTTGAACGCGCCGAAGCCCTGGCCCGCGAACTGCGCCAGCACGTCGGCCGGTTCGCGGTCGGCCATCGCGGCATAGATGGTGATCAGGTTGCGCGCCTCGGCGCGGCCCTCCAGCCCCTCCATCGTGTCTGGCAGGACGTCGGCATCGGTCTTGGCCTTGCGGAACTTCTCGGCGATCTGGTCATCGGTGTCGATCAGCTTGACCAGCGACATTTCCGACGGATTGGACTTGGACATTTTCGACGCGCCGTCACGAAGCGACATGATGCGCGGCGCGGCCTTGCTGATGAACGGTTCGGGCAGGGTGAACAGCTCGCGGCCATAGTCGTTGTTGAACTTGGTCGCGATGTCGCGCGCCAGCTCCAGATGCTGCTTTTGATCTTCGCCCACCGGAACGTGCGTGGCGTTGTAGAGCAGCACGTCGGCCGCCATCAGCACCGGATAGTCGTACAGCCCGACGCTGGCGCCCTCGCGATTCTTGCCCGCCTTGTCCTTGAACTGGGTCATGCGGTTCAGCCAGCCGACGCGCGCGACATTGTTCAGCAGCCAGCCGAGTTCGCTATGCTGGGGCACGCGGGTCTGGTTGAACAGGATCGAGCGTTCGGGGTCGATCCCCGCCGCGATCAGGGTCGCGGTCATCTCGATGGTGTTGGCCGCCATGTCGGCGGGCGCGATCCATTCGGTCAGGCCGTGCAGGTCGGCGATGAAGTACATCGTCTCGCCGCCCTGGGCTTGGATGTCGTCCTGCATCGCCACCCACTGCTTCACGGCACCCAGATAATTGCCGAGATGAAGGTTGCCCGTGGGCTTGATGCCGGAAACGACGCGCATGATGGTCCTCAACTGTTGCGGCGAACGAGCCGCTTGATGTCTCCGAGACGGAAGGCGCCCGTCGCGAAGGTGGCGACCGCATAGACCAGCATCCCCGTCGCGACCAGTATGATGAGCGCGCCCCAGCGCTCGAGGTTGGTGCCGGTCACATAGGGCTGGAACCGTTCGTTGAGCAGCGCCATCGCCCCGCCCATCAGGATCGCGGCGAGCAGCATCCGCCAGCTGCGGCGGCGCAGCTGTGCATCGGCCACGAAATGCCCGCGCCGCGCCAGCGTACGATAGAGCAGCACGACATTGACCGTGGACGCGATGGCGGTCGCCAGCGGCGGCCCCATATGGCCCAGCCACCAGATGAAGATCAGGTTCAGCACCAGATTGACCAGCATCGACCAGGTCGCATAGCGCACCGGCGTCCGGGTGTCGGTGCGGGCGTAATAGCCCGGCGTCAACACCTTCACGAGAATGTAGCTGGGCAGGCCGATCGAGAAGGCGGCGAGCGCCTGCGCGGTATAATAGCTGTTGGTCGCGGTAAACTTGCCATGCTCGAACAGCGCGGCGACGATCGGCTGGCCGCAGACGATCAGCGCGACCGTGGCGGGCAGGGTTAGCAGCAGCGCCAGCTCCATGCCCCGGTTCTGCGTCTCCATCGCCTCGACCTCCTTGCCCGCACCCAGCAGGCGCGAGACGGTGGGCAGGAGGACGGTGCCGAGGCCGATGCCGATCAGCCCGAGCGGCAGCTGGTTCAGCCGGTCGGCGGCATAGATATAGGATACCGACCCCTCAGGCAGGAAGCGGGCGGCCAGCGCGGTCGAGATGACGAGGTTGATCTGCACCGCGCCCGCACCGGCGGCGGCGGGCAGGATCAGCTTCATCAGCCGCTTCACGTCGTCATTGATGACCGGCCGCTTCAGCCGGAGCCGGACACCCGCGCGGCGGCACGCCCACCAGAGCCAGACGAACTGCAATATCCCTGCAACCGTGACCGCGATCGCCTGATTGCGGGCGGTCGCCATCGGTTCGTGGGTGTGGAAGAACAGGAGTGCTACGATCAGCGTCAGGTTGAGCAGGATCGGCGCGGCCGCATTCACCCAGAAGCGGTGCAGCGAATTGAGGATGCCGCCCAGCAGCGACACCAGGCTGATGAACAGCAGATAGGGAAAGGTCAGCCGATTGAGCAGGACGATATAGTCGAACTGCGCCGGCGTGCCCTTGCCGTAACCGAAGGTCTGGACCCAGGTGACGGGCCAGGCGGCCAGCTCGACCAGCGCGGTCATGACGATCAGCACCGGCAGCAGGACCGAGAGCGCATTTTCGGCAAAGGCCAGGCCATGCGCCAGGCCCGAGCCCTCCGCCGCCTTATCCCCTTCTGCCACCTTGCGGTTGAACATCGGGATGAAGGCGGCGGAAAAGGCTCCCTCGGCGAAGAGGGCGCGGAACATGTTGGGCAGGCGAAACGCGATCTGGAACGCGTCGGAGGCGAAGTTCGCGCCCACGAAGCGGAAGAACAGCGAGTCGCGAACCAGACCAAGCACGCGGCTGGCCAGAGTCAGCCCGCCGACCGAGCCCAGCGCCTTGGTCAGGTTCATCTGTCAGTCCGGATCAGGCGTGGCCGGTTTCCGGGGTGTTCGGCTGCGCACCCGCCTGGGCATCGGCCTGCTGCAGGTACAGCTGCGCGAAATCGATCGGCTCCAGCATCAGGGGCGGGAAGCCGCCGTCGCGCACCGCATCGGCCAGCACACGGCGGGCGAAGGGGAAGAGCAGGCGCGGCGCTTCACCCAGCATGAAGGGCTGGATCTGGTCGGCGGGCACGTTGCGGAAACCGAAGAGACCGGCATAGCTGAGGTCGACGATGAAGGCGGTCTTGCCCTCGGACTCGGCGCGAACCTCGATCTTCAGGGTCAGTTCGTGGACTTCCTCGCCGACCTGCGCCGCCGAGATGTTGAACTGCACGTCGATGCCGGGCGCGGTCTGCGCCTGATAGATGGCAGGCGCGTTCGGGTTCTCGAACGACAGATCCTTCACATATTGCGAGATCATACCGGCGGCGGGGCCGGCATCGTCGCCGTTCGGCGCTTCAAAGCCCTGCGGCAAACCCTGTTCGTCCATCGTCGCTACCTTCTTACGTGAGATCAAAGGGGGTAGGGTCTATACTCAATCAGGACAGGGATCGTGATCGCCCGCTGGAAGGCGCTGGCAAGGAGCGCGGCGCGGCAGGTAGCGGCGCTACCTGCAAGCAAGCGACGCCGACCAGCGCCTTCCAGCGGGCGACCGCCAAAGCGGCGGGCCGATTTTGGCCCAGGGCGACGTCGCTCGTCGGTCACGATGCGATTGCATCGCTCCGCTCCTCGCTTCTTGCCCTGAACCAAAATCGGCTCCGTCACGACCCCGTCCTGATTGAGTATAGACCCTTAAGGGACCGAAACGGCATGTTCACGCGTTCGGCCATATAGCCGTTGCGCGTAGCAGCGGGCCGGCACGGTTTCAACCTTGCCCACCTCGTCGGGAGGCCGGGTTTTCATTGTCGGCTCGTACGCCTATATCGGTCACGATAGTGAAAGGCGCCTGTGTTGTTATTCTACGTCGTTCTTCTCGCGATGGTCGCGCTCTTCCTCGCACTGCGGCTGTACAGCGTGCTGGGCAAGCGCACCGGCCATGAACAGCAGCCGCTGGCGCGCAGCGCCGATGACCGGCCGCTGCCCGTCACGCTGCCCCGCGCGACCGAGGCGGCGCAGGCCTCTGTGCCTGTCGCCAACCGCAACATCGATCCGCGCGCCGAACAAGGCCTGCGCGCGGTGATCGCGGGCGAGGCGGGCTTCGACGTGGCGCAGTTTCTGAACGGCGCACAGGCCGCCTATCGCATGACGCTGGAAGCCTTTTGGAAGGGTGACGAGGATGCGCTGGCCGATCTGGTCGAGCGCGACGTGCTGGCCGCCTTTGCCGAGGCGATCGAGCAGCGGCGCGAGGCGGGCCAGACCCTCGACAACCGCCTGATCCGGGTCGAGAGCGCGAAGATCGTCGATGCGCAGGTCGAGGGTCGCGAGGCGCGCATCACCGTCCGCTTGGACGCCGATATCGCCGCCGTCACGCGCGATGCCGAGGGCCATGTCATCGCCGGTTCGTTGAGCGATGCGGTCGAGACGCATGACGTCTGGACCTTCGCCCGGACGCTGAAGAGCGGCGATCCGAACTGGAAGCTCGTCGACACCGACGAAGCCTGATCCGGTCTGACGGGGGAATGATCGCGTTGAGGGGGTATCGCGTCGCGGCCGTGGTCGCGCTTTCGGTGAGCCTGTCGGCCTGTGCCGGGCGGATCGTCCCGCCGGGCACCTCGGCACACTATCCGTCGCGGGGGGAAGCGCAGCCCCAGCCCAAACCGCAACCCCGCCCCCGGCCCGGCGGTTCGTCCGTCCAGCCGAGCGGCCCCAGCGTCTCGCGCGTGGCCGATGGTCCGGTGCGGATCGTGGCCGCGACGCCGATGCCCGCTACCCCGGTCGTGGCGATTCCCGGCGCGGCCTCGGCGGCACAGGCGGGCATTCTGGCCGGACCGCCCGTCGCCGCCCTGCCGATCACCGAACCGCAGGCCGAGGCGGCGCGTGCGGCCTTCCTGCTGTCCTGTCCCGGCCTGATGCGCCGCACCGACGGTAGCGGCCTGACGCAAGGCGCCGACTGGCAAGCGGCCTGCCAGGCCGCCGCCAGCGTACCGCGCGGGGGCGCCCGCGATTTCTTCGCACGCTATTTCGAGGCGGTGCAGGTCGGCGATGGCCGTTCGCTGGCGACCGGCTATTACGAGCCCGAGATTGCGGGTTCGCGCGACCGGCGCTCGGGCTATGAGGTGCCGATCTATGCCCGGCCGCGCGACCTGATCGATGTCGATCTGGGTGCCTTCACGACCGACCTGAAGGGCAAGAAGATACGCGGCAAGGTGCAGGGCACCAACCTCGTCCCTTATGACGACCGGACCGCGATCGAGCAGGGATCGCTGGAGGGGCGTGCGCCGATTCTCGCCTGGGGGGCGGACCCGGTCGAGGTCTTTTTCCTTCAGATTCAGGGTTCGGGGCGGCTGAGGTTGCCCGATGGCGGCATCATGCGGATCGGCTATGATACGCAGAATGGCCGCGACTATACCGGCATCGGCGCGCTGATGAAGTCGCGCGGACTGCTGGGGCCGGGGCAGACCTCGATGCAGGGGATCGTCGCCTGGCTGCACGATCACCCCGAGGAAGGCCGCGCGATCATGCGCGAGAATAAGAGCTTCGTCTTCTTCCGCGAGTTGAACGGCGCGCCGCAGGGGGCGATGGGCTATGCGGTAACGGGGCAGGTCAGCGTGGCGGCGGACCCGAAGTTCGTGCCGCTGGGTGCGCCCGTCTTCCTGTCGATGGACCGGCAGGATGCGACCGGCCTGTGGGTGGCGCAGGACACGGGCGGCGCGATCAAGGGCTCCAACCGCTTCGACACCTTCTGGGGGGCTGGCGATACGGCACGAGCGGTTGCGGGTGGCATGTCGGCACGGGGCACGGCCTTCCTGCTGCTGCCGGTCGGAACGCTGGCACGCGCCGGGATTACGGCTCCTGTCGGGACGGTCGGTGCGATCCCTCAACCCTGACGAGGCGCATCTCTGGGCGCGGGTGATGGAGACCGTGCGCCCGTTGCGCGCCGCCGTCGTGCCCGCCCGGCCCGCGCCGCCCCCACCGACCATGGAGGCGGTGTTCCAGGAAACGCCCGGCGCGCCCAAGGTGCGGGTGAAGGGCCGCGTGCCGCCGTTGCGCCAGCCCGCAGCACCTCCGCCCGCGCCGAAGAAGGGGCCGGGTGAGACGCTGGATGGCGGCTGGGACAAGCGCCTGTCGCGGGGCAGCGTCATGCCCGACAGCTCGCTCGACCTGCATGGCCATACGCTGGCGTCGGCGCATGCGTTGCTCGACCAGGGGCTGGGCCGGGCGATCGCTCGGGGCGACCGGGTGCTGCTGCTGGTGACGGGCAAGCCGCCGCGTCCCGAAAGCGAGCGCCCCCATGCGCGCGGTGCGATCCGTGCGGCGATCAGCGACTGGCTGGGCGCCTCGCGCCATGCCGATTCGATCGCGGCGATCCGGGGTGCCCATCCGCGGCATGGCGGGCAGGGCGCGCTCTACATCGTGTTCAGGCGCCCGCGCGAGCGATGACCCCCGCATAGATGCGGGTCAGCGCGTAGAGGTCGTCGACCGCAACCGCTTCGTCGACCTTGTGCATCGTCGCGTTGAGCAGGCCGAATTCGACCGTCGGGCACAGCTTCGACAGGAAGCGCGCGTCCGAGGTGCCGCCGGTGGTCGACAGCTCCGGCTCGATTCCCGTCTCGGCGCGGATGGCGTCGGCGATCATCGCGGAAAAGGCACCCGGCTGGGTCAGGAACGCCTCGCCCGAAATGCGACCCGTGACCTGGGCGGCGGGGGCGTGGGTGCGCGCGATGGCGGTGATCCGCTCGACCAGCGCCGCGCCGTTCTGTTCGTCGTTGAAGCGGATCGACAGCCGCGCCTGCGCCGCACCCGGAATGACGTTGGTCGCGGGGTTGCCGACATGCAGGTCGGTAATCTCGATATTGGACGGCTGGAACCAGGCATTGCCGGTGTCGAGCGTCACCCCCTCGATTTCGGCCAGCATCGCGACCAGCGGGGTAATCGGATTGTCGGCCAGATGCGGATAGGCGACATGCCCCTGCCGCCCCGGAACGGTGATCCAGATGTTGACCGAGCCGCGCCGCCCGATCTTCATCATGTCGCCCAGCCTCTGCGCCGAGGTCGGCTCGCCGACCAGGCAGAGGTCGGGGGCCACCCCAAGTTCCGCCATCCGATCGATCAACGCGCGGGTGCCGTAGATAGCGGGGCCTTCCTCGTCGCCGGTGATGATCAGCGACAGCGGGATGGTCCGGTCGGCCGGGATCGCGGCGACGAAGGCGGCGACCGCGCCCTTCATATCGACCGCGCCGCGCCCGAAGAGCAGACCGTCGCGCACCTCGCCGGAAAAGGGCGAACCCTGCCAGCCGTCACCGGCGGGCACCACATCGACATGGCCTGCAAAGGCCAGATGCGTGCCCGTTCCGCCGCGCGTGGCCAGCAAATTCTCGACCGGACCGTCGGGTTCCTCGCCGATGGTAAAGCGATCCACGGCGAAGCCCAGCGGCACCAGCGCGGCCTCCAGCACGTCGAACACGGAGCCACGCGCGGGCGTGACGCTGTCGGCCCGGATCAGGGCCTGGGCGAGGGTGAGGGCGTCGGTCATGCCGCGCGGCATAGGCAGCGTGTGCGCGGACGGCAATGACGCGATTGACGACGCTTACGGAGCCGATGCGCCCCGACATCGTTCCAACCCCTGCGTAACAGGAGTGATGTGATGAACGACCCCGATCCCAACGGCCACAAGGCCGGAAAGCGCCTGCTGCTCTGGTTGCTGATCGCGCTGGGGATCGCCGGGGTGCTGCTGTACACCTTCACGTCGCGCGTGGCCGAACCGGCGGCCGACCAGCGGGCACCCTTGAACGAAGTTCCCCCGACCGCGCGGTAAGGCTGGCGGGGGAGGGGCAAGGGAGATCTTCACTCCACCGGTTGTTCGAACCGCTCGATCACCCATTCCTCTTCCTGCGCGCCTGCGATCCAGTCCTGCATGAAGGGGTGGCGCAGCACCGCGTCCATATAGGGCACGGCGAAGCGTGCGACGGGCAGTTGATAGGTGACGATCCGCGTCACCACCGGCGCGAACATGATGTCCGCCGCGCCGAACTGCCCGAACAGGAAATCGCCGTCGCCGCCGAAGCGCGCCCGCGCCTGCGCCCACAGCTCCATCATCCGCTTCAGGTCGACGATCACATCGTCATCGGGCATCCGGGCGGGATAGACCTGGCGGATGTTCATGCTGTGCTTGCGACGAAGCGCCACGAAGCTGGAATGCATCTCCGCCGCCATCGACCGTGCCATGGCGCGCGCCGCATCGTCGGCGGGCCAGAAGCGGTCGCGCCCGACCTTGTCGGCCAGGAAGTCGATGATCGCCAGGCTGTCCCACACGACCGCCTCGCCATCCCACAGGATCGGCACCTTGCCCGAGGACGGTGCGAATTCCGCCCCCTCGCGCCGCTTGTCCCAGTCCGCGTCGTAGAGCGGCACGACCACCTCCTCGAAGGGAAGTCCCGACTGCCGACAGGCGAGCCAGCCGCGCAGGGACCAGGAGGAATAGGCCTTGTTGCCGATGATGAGCTTCATGGACCAAGGGGTAACGGCCCCGCCGGATCGCCGCAACCGAACAAAAAAAGGCCCGCCCGGGGAACCGGACGGGCCTTTCGTTTCCGACGAACGCCGGATCAGAAGCGGGCGGTGGCCGCCACGCGGAAGAAGCGACCGATCAGCCCCGAGAAATAGGGCTGGGTGCCGCCCGCCACCGCCGTGGCGGGGAAGGGGGCCGTCGCGTTGAAGACATTGTCGACGATGAAGCGCAGGTTGAACTGGTCGTTCACCTTCACGCCCACCGTGGTGTTGAACACCACCCAGTCGGTCAGGCCGCTGATGTTGCGGGCATTGGCGGCTTCGTCGAGGTTGAACTTCACCTTGCCAGTATACTGACCCTGGAACAGGATGTTGAAGGTCTTGCCCTCATAGGTCAGGTTCGCCGTGCCCGAATGGCGCGGATAGCCGATCTCGCCCGCCGCATGGTTGATATCGCCGGTACCGACCTGGGTCTCCAGCTTGTCGCGGTAGAAATAGTTTACCGACAGGCCGACCGTGCCCGCATCCGCCAGACCCACGCGGCTGAGCGGCAGGCGATAGGCGATGGTCGATTGCAGACCCGCCATCTCATAGGAGGCGGCGTTGTAATAGCCCTGGCGGATCGTGGTCAGCTGGCCGTCGGCACCCCGGTCGAACAATCCGCAGAACTGGTTCGGATAGCTGGCCGAATCGTAACAGGCATTCAGGATGTCCACGCCATCGAGCGACGTGATCGCGTCCTTCAGCTTGATGTTTACCCAGTCGACCGCGACCGACAGGCCGGGAATGAAGGCGGGTTGCGCGATAGCGCCGACGGTCCAGCTGTTCGCCTTTTCGTTGCGCAGGTCGGGGTTGCCCGCGATCGTCACCGGGATGGTGAAGTTGCTGAAGTTCGAATCGAACGTCGCGGGGTTGATCCCGGCGGCCACGCAGTTGGCGCGGCGCACGGACGGGTTGGGGCCGCCGTCGACGAAGCGAGAATCGCACGGATCGTTACCGGAGTTGAACGCCCGCGAGGTCGGGTTGAACACCTCGGTGATGGCGGGCGAGCGGATCGAGCGGGTGAAGTTGCCCCGGAAGGTCAGCCCCTGGAAGAAGCCGACGCGGCCGCCCGCGGTCCAGGTCACGTCGCCGCCCGACAGCGAGTTGTCGACATAACGCGCCGCGCCGTCGAACTCGAGCGTCTTGAGCCAGCTCAGCTCGTTCTTGCTCGACACGAACGGGACCACGACTTCGCCGAACACCTCGTTGGTGTGGAACTTGCCCCGGATCGGGTCGATGGGGATGGTGCGGCCATATTGCACGCGGCTGCCGTCCGCCTGGGGTTCGCCGAAATAATAGGCGCCGGGATCGAACTGCGTCTTTTCCTCGCGATGCTCGTAACCCAGCGACAGCGACACGTCGTTGCCGAACAGCTGGAAGACGGGGCCGTTGATATTGGCGTTGAACACCAACTGCTCATTGGCCGAACGCGGCGTGGCGACCGTGAAGATGTAATCGCGCGCCGCCTGGCTGGCCTGGCCGACGCCGAAGATGTTGAGCGGGGCGCAAGCGCCGCCGCCGATCGACGGGATGGTCGCATTCACCACGCCCGGGCGGCAGGTGATGTTGCCCGAGGCGTCGCGCACCGCGTCGATGGCGTTGGCGAAATTCTGCTGGATCAGCTCGAAGTTGCGGCCATTGGTGATCGACTTGCCATAGACGGCCGAGGCCTCCCACTTGAAGTCGCGACCCAGCAGCGGCACCGTGCCGTCGAACCCGCCGACGAAGCGGTACGTCTCGACCGTGGCTTCGGCGCGGCCGGTGGTCAGGTCGGCCAGCGCGCGGCCGACATAGAATTGGTTCTGACCGGCGGGCAGATTGGCCGCGATGGTCGCGCGGTCGGTGGCCGACAGATAGGGATTGTCGAGGCTGAGCAGCAGGTTGCCATCGGCCGTCCCGGCATCGTCGAACAGCGCGGTATTGTAGTTGGGCTGATCGATCAGGTTCGTGCCCTTGCTGCGGACATACCATGCCTCGCCGAAGAAGCGGATGCGGTCGCTGAACTGATAGCTGGCCTGGGCGCTGGCGATATAGCGTTCGGAGGTCGTCAGCAGGTTCGACTGGAGCGGCAGGTTGTAGCCGTTGCCGCCGCTGCTGATATAACCCTGACGCATCGGCGTGCCGAGGTCGAGCGGCACCAGTGTGCCGTTCGCGCCGAACTGCAGCAGCTGGCCCGCCGCATTGCGGATGCCCGAGCGGCTGGCGAGGAAGTCGTCCGCGCTGAACGGCACGCCACCGATGGTGAAGGCGCTGTAGCGCTGGTTCGGGTAGAGGACGCGCTGGAACTCGCCCGCGGTGGCGGGCGTGCCGAAGAAATAACCGGCGGCGGTGATGTCGCGGTCGGCGGCGGTCAGGCCGGTGACGCGGTTATACTCGCCCGAGATGGTGATGTTGCCGCGACCATCGGCGAAGTTCTTGCCCGCCAGCAGGCTGAGGCGTTGATCGGGGGCATCGCCCTTTTGCGACACACCCGCTTGGCCCTGGAGCTGAAGCCCGTCGAAGTCGCGCTTCAGGATGATGTTGACGGTGCCCGCGATCGCGTCCGAACCATAGATCGGCGCGCCGCCGATGGCGACGGTCTCGACCCGCTCGACCAGGCTGGTCGGGATGTTGTTCAGGTCGACCTGCGTACCGGCCGATACGGGGCCGAAGATGCTGGCGGTGTTCGACGACACAAAGCGGCGGCCGTTGACCAGCACCAGCGTGCGCTGCGTACCGAGGCCGAAAAAGTCGACAAAGGTCTGGGCCGGGCCGAAGGACGACTGCGCGCCGACGCCGCTATTGCCCGGAGGACCGAAGGCCGGGATTTCGCTCAGCACCTGGCCGACATTGGTATAGCCGCGATTGGCGATCTGCGCCGCACCGACGACCTGGGTCGGTTGCAGCGTCTCGAACTCGGGCCGGGCAATGCGCGAGCCGGTGACGACGACGTCCTGGCCGCCCGCCGCGCTCTGGTCCGCTGCGGTGTCCTGCGCGGTGCTTTCCGGCGCGGTGGCGTTTTCCGGGGCCGTCGGCGGCAGGGTCTGGGCCGCGACCGGGGCCGCAAGGAGGGTGAGCAGCGCAACGGCGCTGACGTCGCGCAGCGCGCGCGAGCGGATATTCCGGGACATGATACGCTTTCCCCAATTTTATCTATTTGTATTCATGGGGCTATTCCTGAGCATGTCAGGACGTCAACAAAAGCGTCATATTTGCTGACATTTGCGCAGCGATGCGACCTTTATACAACAACATCAGTTAGTTGGCGGTAAATCTGCTGGGTACGACAAATGCGCGAGCGACACCTGTGTGTCTTCGCCGCAACCGCATTTGCAAGATGCCAGAACCCGCACGGATTGCGCCGGTTCCTCAACACTTTGGTGAAATTGGGAGACGCGTTTCCGCGCGAATCGAGGAAGGCGGGGACCCGGCGCATGACGCCCGAGTCCCCGCCGCAGCGGCTCAGCCGATGGCTTCGAGCACGGCGGCGCGCAGGTCGGCAATCCCCATGCCGCCCTCGCTGGATGTGGCGAGAATTTCGGGGTGCGCGGCGGCGCGCTTGCGGGCCTCGACCTCGGTGCGGGCGATGACGTCGGCGAGCTCGGTCGCCTTCACCTTGTCCGCCTTGGTCAGGACGATGCGATAGCTGACCGCCGCACGGTCGAGCATCTCCAGGATCTCACGATCCACTTCCTTGATGCCGTGGCGCGAGTCGATCAGCACCAGCGCACGCTTCAGGGCCTGCCGTCCGCGCAGGAAGTCGTTCACCAGGAAGCGCCACTGCTTGACCATGTCCTTGGGCGCCTTGGCAAAGCCATAGCCCGGCATGTCGACGAGGCGCAGCAGCGGGGGCGTGCCGACGTCGAAGAAGTTCAGCTCCTGCGTCCGCCCCGGGGTGTTCGACGTGCGCGCCAGCCCGCTGCGATTGGTCAGCGCGTTGAGCAGCGACGACTTGCCGACGTTCGAGCGCCCCGCGACCGCGACTTCCGGCACGATCGGATCGGGCAGGAATTTCAGCGCAGGCGCGGACTTCAGGAAGGTGACCGGCCCGGCGAACAGCTTGCGCGCCGACTCGACCAGCTCCTCCGAAAAGCCTTTCGGCTCGTCGGAGGGGGCAGGGGTGGGAAGCTCGCTCACTTGGCGACCGGCTGCTTCAGGCCCGGATGGCGGGCGTAGAGCAGGCGCTGCTGCAGGATCGAGATGCAGTTGGTCGTGATCCAGTAGACCTGAAGGCCGACCGCAAACGGCGCCATCACGAACATCAGCACCCAGGGCAGGATCGCGAAGACCTGCTTCTGCGCATCGTCCATCGGCTGCGGGTTCATCTTGAACTGGAAGTACATCGAGATGCCCAGCAGGATCGGCACGACGCCGATCGCGATGAAGTGCGGCGGGACGAAGGGCAGCAGGCCGAACAGGTTGACCGGGGTCAGCGGATCGGGCGCGGACAGGTCCTTGATCCAGGCGACGAACGGCTGGTGCCGCATTTCGATCGTCAGCATCAGCACCTTGTAGAGCGCATAGAAGATCGGAATCTGGATCAGCGTCGGCAGACAGCCCGCCAGCGGATTGACCTTCTCCTGCTTGTAAAGGGCCATGACCTCCTGCTGCATGCGGACCTTGTCGTCCTTAAACCGCTCTTGCAGCGCCTTCATCTTGGGCTGCACCGCCCGCATCGCCGCCATCGAGGCGAACTGACGCTGCGCGATCGGGAACATCAGTGCACGGATGGTGACGGTCAGCAGGATGATCGCGACGCCGAAATTGCCGACCAGGCGGAACAGCCAATCGAGATAATAGAAGATCGGCTTTTCGAGGACACGCAGATAGCCCCAGTCCAGCGCGTAATCGAGCTTCGTCGCGCCTTCCTTGTCGGTATAGCGGTCGAGCAGCGCCACTTCCTTGGCGCCTGCGAAGAAGCGCGTGGTCTGGGTCAGCTGCTTGCCCGGTGCCAGCGTCTGCGGCTGGAGCGTATAGTCGGCCTGATAGGTCTGGCCCGCGCCCGCACGGAACTGGCCGTCGAACGCCTTCGCCTGATCGGGGATCAGCGTCGCCAGCCAATATTTGTCGGTGAAGCCCAGCCAGCCGCCGGTTGTGGTGAAGCGGGTCGGGGCCTTGTCGAGGTCCTTCCAGTTCGGGCCATAATTGGCCGAGCCGTTGTTGACCGACATCGGGCCGACATGGATCGTCCAGGTATCGGGATCCGCCGAGATGCCACGATTGACATAGCCATAGGCCGCGACCGGCACGGCCGCATTGCCGCCATTGGCCACCGTCTGCTGGACGGTGAACATGTAATCCTTGTCGACCGACAGGGTGATCTGGAAGCGCTGGCCGGTGGCGTTGGCGGCGCTCAGCGTGACCGGCTGGCCGGGGCGCAGCACGGGGGCGCTAGCGGTCCAGACGGCATCGGCGGCGGGCGGGTTCAGCCCGTCGGTGCGCCAGCCGAAGCCCGCGAAATAGGCACCCTCGGCACCCGCCGGCGACAGCAGGCGGATCGGCGGCGAGTTCTTGTCGACCGTCTGCTTATAGTCGAGCAGGACGAGGTCATCGATCCGTGCGCCCTTCAGGTTGATCGAACCCTTCAGGCGCGGCGTGTCGATCGCCACGCGCGGGCTTTCGGCCAGCACGACCTTGCGGTCGCGAATCGCGGTCGGCGTCGTGGCGGTCGGGTTGGCCGTGCTGTTGGCCACGGGCACCTGCTTGCCGCCCTCGATCTTGGTCGCGGGCGGATTGCTCGGGAAGAACTTGCTCTGGATGAGCGGCCATCCGAACAGGATCAGCGCCGCGATCACCGCGAACACGACGAAATTCTTGCGGTCTTGGTTCACGTGGAAACCCCGTTAGTGTCAGGGGACCGGGTCGGGTCCGTGCCCGCCCCAGGGATGGCACCGCGCAATGCGCTTGAGCGCCAACCAGCCCCCTTTGACCGCGCCATAGCGGCCAATGGCCTGTATTGCATAGGCCGAACAGGAGGGTTGATAGCGACAAGTGGGCGGCAGGATCAGCGAAGGGCCGAGTTGCCAGCCCCGCGCGATCAGGATCAAGACCCGCGCGAACAGGGTCACGCGGGCTCTTGGGTCGGCGATGCGGGCTGGCGATGCGCGCCGCCGCGAGGGCTGCGCCCCTTGCCACGGCCATGATGCACGCGCGGTTCGCGGGGCTTGTCATGGCCGCCGGTATCGGGCGAGGCGGCGCGGGTCAGCGCCTTGGCCAGCTCGGCGGTGAGCGCCTGATAGTCGCGCTCGATCCCGCCTTGCCGTCCGATCAGGACATGGTCGGCGCCCGCTATGCCCTTTTCCGGCAACAGATCGCGCGCGAGCGCCCGCAACCGGCGTTTCATCCGGTTGCGAACGACCGCGTTTCCGATCTTCTTGGTGACGGTGAAGCCGACGCGAATCGCAGCGTCACCGTCATCCCGCGGGCGAACCTGCAGCACGAAGCCGGGCATCGCCACGCGTCGCCCGCCATTGGCCGCGAGGAAATCGCGGCGGCGGGTCAGCGTCGTGATTACGCCGACAGCTTCTTGCGGCCGCGTGCACGACGCGCGCGGATCACGGCACGGCCGCCCGGCGTGGCCATCCGCGAACGGAAGCCGTGACGGCGAGCGCGCACCAGATTGCTCGGCTGAAAGGTACGCTTCATCGTTCATTCCTTGGATACGTCTGAATAAAAACGGCCGCCACGAGGACGGCCTTGGTGGCAAGCCGCTTACGCAAAGCGGGCTTTCAAGTCAATCCGCTGTGCGCACCTGCCATGCACCTATGCCCCTTGCGGTCGGCCAGCATCCTTTGCAGGAAGCATAAGCGGGCAGGGGAGCGCCCGTACAGGGGGATTTGCATGGCGACGATCGTGTCCACGGTGGCCTATCTGGGGCTGGAGGCGCGTGCCGTCGAGGTGCAGGTGCAACTGATCGCCGGGCTGCCCGCCTTCAATCTGGTCGGGCTGGCCGACAAGGCGGTGGGGGAGAGCAGGGAGCGGGTGCGCGCCGCGATCGCCGCCATGGGCCTCGCTTTGCCGCCCAAGCGGATCGCCGTGAACCTGTCGCCCGCCGACCTGCCCAAGGAAGGGTCGCATTTCGACCTGCCCATCGCGCTCGCGCTGCTGGCGGCGATGGGGGTGGTCGATGCCGAGTTGCTTGCCGATCATGTCGTCGTCGGCGAACTGGCGCTGGACGGCCGGATCGGCCCGTCGCCGGGCGTGCTGCTGGCGGCGATCCATGCCGGATCGGTCGAAAAGGGGCTGATCTGTCCCGCCGCGCAAGGGGCGGAGGCGAGCTGGGCGGGCGGTGGCGCGGTGATCGGGGCACCCGACCTGCTCTCGCTGATCAACCATCTGAAAGGTCATTCCGTCCTGCCGACCGCCGAAGGCGGACTGGTGGAGGAGGGCGTGTCCGGCCCTGACCTGTCGCAGGTGAAGGGGCAGGAAAACGCCCGCCGCGCGCTGGAGATCGCGGCGGCTGGCGGCCATAATTTGCTGATGAGCGGTCCGCCGGGGTCGGGCAAGTCGCTGATGGCCGCCTGCCTGCCGGGCATCCTGCCGCCGCTCGATGCGGCCGAGGCGCTGGAAGTCTCGATGGTCCAGTCGGTGGCCGGGACGCTGGCCGAGGGGCGTCTGACCCGCACGCGACCTTTTCGTGCGCCGCATCATTCGGCCTCGATGGCCGCGCTGACCGGTGGCGGGTTGAAGGCCAGGCCGGGCGAGGTGAGCCTTGCGCATCTGGGCGTCCTCTTCCTCGACGAACTGCCCGAATTCTAGCGTGCCGTGCTCGATTCGCTGCGCCAGCCGCTGGAGACCGGCACGGTCAGCATCGCGCGGGCCAATGCGCATGTGACCTTTCCGGCGCGGGTGCAGCTGATCGCGGCGATGAACCCGTGCCGCTGCGGCCATCTCGGTGACGCCGCGCTGGCCTGCGCCCGCGCGCCGCGCTGTGCGGCGGATTATCAGGCCAAGATTTCCGGGCCGCTGCTCGACCGGATCGATCTGTCCGTCGAGGTCCAGCCGGTTCGCGCCGTCGACCTGTTCGCTCCCGCTGCCGCCGAATCATCCGCGACGGTCGCCGCGCGGGTGGCGGCGGCACGCGCGCGCCAGACCGAACGCTACCGCGATGCCGCCGTGACGATCCGGACCAATGCCGAAGCGGACGGGCCATGGCTGGAACGCTTTGCGACCCCGGACGATGCAGGCCGCGCCCTGCTGGTCGAGGCGGCTGAACGAATGCGCCTGACCGCACGCGGCTATACCCGCGTCCTGCGCGTCGCCCGCACCATTGCCGATCTGGCGGGGGCGGAGCCGGTCGGGCGTATCCATGTTGCCGAAGCGCTAAGCTATCGCCAGCGGCCGCCGGTGAATTGATGGCGGGCAAGGCCGCGCGCTGGATCGCCGCTATATTGCTGATGGCCTTCGGGCCACCGCTGACGTGGTTGGCCATCCTCTGGTCCGATCCCGTAGGGTCTGGAATTGGCGCGCCCGCGTTCCTCTATGCTCTTGCGGCGTTGGCATCCGTACCTGGGCTGATCGGCCTTTGGATGCTGCCTTGGCGTACCCGAACCAAGGCCCTGATCCTACCGCTTTACCTGACCGCGATTGTCCTGGTCCTGCTCTACACGCTCGTGCTCTTCGTATGCGTGGCGCTTCATGATTGCCCCTGATCCCGACAATCGGCGCTTGCACCGCGCATCACCCTCGTCTAGCAGCGCCTCTTCGCTGCCCCTGTGGCGAAATTGGTAGACGCATTCGACTCAAAATCGAACGCCGCAAGGCATGCTGGTTCGAGTCCGGCCAGGGGCACCATCTTACCGAGCGTAAGATGTCGATATTGCGATGAGCTTATATGTTCGACTGGCAAGCGAACCATCTTTCGCTCCCTCACTGACCCAGACCGCTTCGGAAAGCGGCGAATGACGGTGATCGTCAGATCGCTAACGGCCATTCGTGATCTACGGTCGCTTGATATTCCACGACGGCGTTAAAGGGCATTCGGCAAGTAGACGTTGATTTGCTGCCTGATCCTGGTCGGATCGACGACCTCATGGCTCGTTGCGAAGAGCTGTTGGCACATTGACGCGGCGAAATAGATGGGCGGGGCCAAGCAGGCCCTTTGCGACCTTTTGTTCGATAGCACATTCGCACCCCTAGCAGTTTAATCCGAAGCCAGTCGAACAGAGACGGGCTCCTTCGAGCCTGTGCATGTTATCCTGAAGCAGCAACGCAGCATGTGGATAGTCGTTTGAAAACACAGCCATAATGCCAGGCCATCGGACGAGCGATGAGCAACATTGACAATTCGCCATCTGTTCTGTATATGTTCCGAGAAAGGGTGGGGCGATATTGCAGAGGCGTCTAAGAATAGGGAGGCACGTGCTTTTTCATGGTGGCTGCGAACGGGTAGGCTGCCGCAAGCGCTGGGGCCTGACGGTCTTGAGCTCAAATTCAACCCTTGGCACGATTCGGCGAACGGCCGGTTTACCTCTGCGGGGGCAGGGCGCCAGGGAGCCGCAGGTGCTGGCGATGCGATTCCCGAGGCAGGTGGTCGCGCCTTGGGCCGAACGGGACGCACGGCTCTGGGCGCTGGGAGAGAAAGCGGCAAGTCGCAGCGTATAGCCCTGCCAAAGGTGGGACTGTCGCCGCAAGGATCGGCGACGGGAGAAGCCAAGAAGCCTGAACGGCCTGGTCTATCGAGTGCGAAAACGAAACCTGTCGGAAGCGCGCGATCCCGTGGGCATCCGAATCCCGTTGCCGAGTTTGTCGGTGGCGTCGGTGAAGGGCTTTACGACGTCGGGAGGGGAGCGGTCGCGGATATCCGGGCCGTACTGACGACGAACCCGGTGGTGACCGTTCGCGACGCTGCCAGCGGCATTGCGAATAGGATCGATGCCGCGATCGCTGCGGAGGATATTCCTGCTCGGGTCCAGGTTTCGCGGGCGGCCGCCGCCGTCTCCCATGCCACTGCACGGGATATTGGCCGTGCCTCAGCGACGGTTGCGGGAAATGTCGCACTTGCGGCGGCGCCTGGTGCCGGACTCTCGAAGGTTGCGGCGGTCCGCCGACTTCGCATGATGAGGCCGCGTCCGACATTCGACCCTCCGCAGATCGGCTGGGTGAAAGAAACGATCAAGTCGGACAAGCCGTGGAAATCATATAACGACTCTGCTGCTGGCGCGCGATCCGGTCATGCGCCGACATTGACGCGAACCATGTCAGACGGGTCGAGGCGGCCCGTAAAATTCGATGGCGTCCAAGGCGATTACGTGATTGATCGCAAGTGGAGCGTAAGAAACATGGCGAATGCACGGGCGCAGGTCCTGCGGCAGTCGGAGGTATTGGCGCAAAATCGTCTGATCGGGCTTTGGGAGGTTCCGACGCCGGTTCAGAAGGTCAAGGCGCTCAAATTGCTCCGAAGGATGAACGTTACCAACATTCATGTAAAGGTCGTCAAGCCATGATCGCTGAGCAAGTCGCGCATATCATAGCGGAATATGTCCTTTTCGTCGAACTCACTTCCGAAGACGATCTTGATCCGTATATCGGGGAGAAGATGATGGGAATGCTCGGATGGCAACTCGAGAACATGGACAAAGGCTTTCTCCGCGAGTTGGTCGATGCATTTGCTGTCATTGCCGAAGGATATGGCGAGGAAGCGCGGCAGTTGGTGCGCGACATACCCTATGGCTTCTACCTCGAAGAGGCGCTGGCGGCGGACGATCCGGAGCGGTTGGCAGAACTCGATGCCCTGCGCGAAGCGAGGAATTGAGGCACGGGATCAAGGAATGAAATACGGGCGACGAGGCGCGCACGCATCTGATATAGCCTCGGCCGTGCGGAGCCGACGACGGCAATCAAGGAAGACGGTTCGGCAATCCGGGAGCCTGTCTTCGTTTGAAGGGGCCCGCCAAATCCCGGTATGATCAGAGAATAGTCTCAGATATCGTTGCGCAACTTGCGTCGATTTATGTCGGACTATAACCCGGTTATAGCAGGACGCCGGGCGAACTCATGATCCGGCAGTGGAGCGGGGGTTTCATCATGCGCCAATTGCACCGATCGCGCAGCCTGTATTTGTTGCGGGCCATGGTGCTCGTCGGTGCGGTGGCACTGGGCAGCAAGGCGCTGATCTCGGCGCCGCGCGAGACGGCTCTGTCGGGCGATGTCGTCCCGGCGCATGATCCGGTGCTGATCCGCGAAGGCGATCGTTATTACGTCTATTCGACGGGGCAACGTGACCGGCGGCCATTGGTGGCGCGGACTTCGCGCGATTTGCGGCATTGGACCCCGTTGCCGTCGCCTTTGCCCGATCTGCCGGACTGGGCCAGGACAGCGGTGCCCGGCGCGCGGGAGATGTGGGCCCCCGACATCGCGCGGGTCGGCGGTCGATATCGGCTATATTACTCGGTTTCCCGCTTCGGCACGCAGCATTCGGCGATCGGGTTGGCGACGGCCACGACGTTGGACCCGGACGCGCCCGGCTATGGCTGGCGGGACGAGGGGCTGGTCATCGCCTCGCGCGAGGGTGATCCGTATAATGCGATCGACCCGGCATTTGTGCGTGATCGCCAGGGCGGCGAATGGCTGAGTTTTGGAAGTTTCTGGGGCGGAATCCAACTGATCCGGCTCGATCCGCGAAGCGGCAAGCCTGTTATGGGCGCCAAGCCTCAGATGATCGCGCGGCGCGACATGGACGACAAGACCAATGCGATCGAAGCCCCCTTCATCATCGATCATGGCGGCTGGTATTGGCTGATCGTGTCGTTCGACTTTTGTTGTCGGGGTACCAAGAGCAGTTATCATCTGCGCATCGGGCGCGCGCGGTCGATCCAGGGTCCCTATCTGGACCGTTCGGGCCGGGCGATGCGCGAAGGTGGCGGGACGGTGCTTCTCCAGGCCGATGCGGCGGGACACGATCGCTTTCGGGGACCGGGGCATGCGGGTGTGATGCGGGATCGCGATGGGCACCATTATCTGGTGCACCATGCCTATGACGCGGCCGCCGGGGGCGTGGCGACATTGCGGATCGCCCGGCTTCGCTGGAACGCGGCGGGATGGCCGGTCGTGGAGAAAGGGGCGTCCTGACCATGTCGTTGATTCGCCGGGTGACGATCCCATGCCCGATTTTGATACAATAGGTCGCGGTCGTTTCCGGCGGCCGGACCGCCATGCGCGATGAGGGCCGGTACGCCGACCTAAAGACGGACAAGTGAGGCGTCGTCCGACGGGTACTCGGGCAGGTTCCTACCCCACTGAATTATCACCGAAATAATCCATTGAAAGCGCTAACATCCTCAAAGGCTTGCCACAATGGGTGTGGCCGGAAATCCACTATCTGAAGTGCGTATAAAATTTTTGTAACCTTCGGCTTGACGCGGTTTGGCGTTAGTCAGACAAATCATCCCGTCACCGGCACCGAAAATTCGGGCCAATATGAGGGGAAGTCTGATGAAGCGTCACGTCCTTTTGCTGTCCGTCACGCCATGGGCGTTGCTGGCGGCGCCCGCCATGGCCCAGACGTCGACCGACGCGCAGACGACCCAAGCCGCCGATCCGAACGCCCCGGTCGAGACGCAGACCGCCGTCGGCATTCGTCAGGACGTCGCCGAAGTGCCGGACCGCAGCCCGGTCCAGTCCTCGACCACCGGCTTGACCGACGCACCGACCGATCCGCGCGACATCGTCGTCACCGGCTACCGCGCCAGCCTGGGCTCGGCGCAGGCGATCAAGCGCAATTCGGACGCGATCCTCGACGCGATCGTCGCGCAGGACATCGGCAAGTTGCCCGACAATACGGCGGCCGAGTCGCTGGCGCGCGTGACCGGCATTCAGGTCAGCCGC
This sequence comes from Sphingomonas sp. Xoc002, assembly GCF_050408055.1. Classification (NCBI taxonomy): domain Bacteria; kingdom Pseudomonadati; phylum Pseudomonadota; class Alphaproteobacteria; order Sphingomonadales; family Sphingomonadaceae; genus Sphingomonas; species Sphingomonas sp. Xoc002. Next base: position 963,956 of record NZ_CP191175.1, read on the forward strand.
TACAGCGACGAAGTAACGCAGGTGCTGGTCCGCGGTCTGCCCGACGTGGCGACGACCTTTAACGGCCGCGACATCTTCACCGCAGAGAACCGCCGCGCCGCGCTTCAGGACTTCCCCGCCGGTGCGTTGGCCGGTCTGGAGGTGTACAAGTCGGGCACTGCGGACCTGCTGGAACCGGGCCTGGCGGGCCTGATCAACGTACGTTCGCGCCGGCCCTTCGATTTCGAAAAGGGCTTCACGGTCGCGGGCGGCATTCGCGGCACCTATAACGACCAGTCGAAAAAGTTCGACCCGCTGGGCAACCTGCTCATCAGCCAGCGCGCCGACACCGCGATCGGCGAGATCGGCTGGTTGGTCAACGCCGCCTATACCCAGGCGCAGTATCGCAACGCGGTCCGCTGGGCCGATGGCTATGTCACCAATCCCAGTTCGACTTCGACGATCAGCCCGTCCTCGGTCGGCCGTGGCTGGGCGATCCCGGTCAATGTCGGCGTTTACAACGACAGCGGCAAGCGCTGGCGCCCGGCGGTCAATGCCAATGTCCAGTGGCGCCCGGCGCACAACCTCGAAATCTACTATGACTTCCTCTATCAGAGCTATCGCGGCGAAACCGCCAATGACTGGCTGCGCGTGCCGCTGGTCGATGGCAGCCCCAGCTTCACCAATGTGGTGCTGCGCGAAGGCGAACCGCGTCAGGTCGAGAGCCTGACCAAGGTCGGCGGCATCCGTCCCGAGGCCTATCGCAGCACGAACAAGGCCTATACCGACACCTATCAGGTTGCGGTCGGCGGCAAGTGGGACCTGGGACCTGCGCATTTCTCGACCGATCTGGCCTATACGACGTCGCAATATGGCAGCAACGAGTGGAGCTTCGACTCGGCCTTCGCCAATTCACCGACAACGGATGTCCGCTTCTTCGTCGATGGCGGTTCTTCCTTCAGCCTGCCGGGCTTCGATGCCTCCAATCCCGCCAATTATATCTGGCGCGGCTATTTCGAAAGCATCTACCGCGTGCAGGGCAAGGGTTGGCAGTGGCGTGGCGACCTGGACTTCGACACCAACCTGTCGCTGTTCCCCAAGCTGCAGATCGGTGTCCGCTGGACCGATCGTGACGCTTCGCTCAAGCGCGGCAATCGCTATGCCTATACCGAATGGCTCGGCATTCCGCTGGCCCAAACCCCGACCGGAAGCCTGGCGCTGACCCAGAACGCCTTCCGCGGCAATCAGGGCTTCACCAGCTGGCTGATGCCGTCGCGCGAAGGCATTGCGGGCAATGCAGCGCAGCTCCGCCAGTTTTCAATCGACGCGCTGCAGCGGATCATCGCGGGCAATCCGACCGATCAGGGCTATCGCGATGCGCTGAACCGCTGGCAGTCGCCGACGGTGCAGCTCGATCCGTTCGCGGAATTCTATGCCACCGAACAGACCTATGCCTTTTATGGCCAGACCAAATATGAATTCGATATCGGCTCGGTCCGCTTCGACGGCCTGATCGGCACGCGCGTCGTCAATACGGTCGGTCGCTATACCGGTCTGTCGAACGTGACGTTCAACGGCGTGACCCGCGCCGAAGTGCGTAGCGTCAAGGCGAACTATGTCGACATTCTGCCGAACGTCAGCTTGCGCGTGCGGCCCAGCGATAAGCTGCAGGTCCGGTTGGGCTTTACGATCACCCGGACCAAGCCTGAATTCGGCCAGCTGAACCCGGCCATCTACATCACGCAGAATACGGCGACCCCGGTTTCCAACCCGGTGCTCGATACGCGTTTCGCGCCAGGGCTTCAAGGCCGCCCGGATGCCTATGGTAACGGCGGCAACCCCGATCTTCAGCCGCTGACGTCGAAAAACTACGATGCGACGGTAGAATATTATTTCTCGCCGACCGCCTCGATCACCGGCGCGGTGTTCTACCGCGATCTGAAGGGCTTCATCAGCAACTACGTCAACCGGACCCTCGACCCGGTTTACGGCCTGCTGGAAATCAACCGCCCCGAAAATGCCGGGCGCGGCAAGATCAAGGGCTTCGAGCTGGGGGCGCAGACCTTCCTCGATTTCCTCCCTGGCCTGTGGAGCGGCATTGGCATTCAGGCCAACACCACCTATTTGATCGGCGACCAGCAATATCCGGCCAACGTGTTCCGCAGCGTCGGCGGCACGACCGAGGCGCCGTTCGTCCGAATTCCGGGGTTGTCGCGTTGGACCTACAACGTGGCGCTGTTCTACGAAAAGGGCGACGTATCGACCAGGTTGTCGCTGAACAACCGCGATGCGTTCCTGAACAACAATTTCGTCAACGCGCAGGGCGTGTATAACGGTGAGGGTACGACCCGCATCCAGCGGCTCGACTTCTCCTTCAACTACAACATCATGAAGGAGGTCACCGTCACCTTCGACGCGGCGAACATCCTGGCTCAGCCGTTCAACAATTATGCGCAATATGGCGATGGCCTGCGCTACCCACGCGATATCCGCGACGAAGGGCGCTATTACGGCCTGGGTCTGCGCTTCCGCTTCTGACCGGATCGGGGTGGGTTGCGGCCCACCCCGCGATTATCCCCAACGGTGCCTTGCAGGGCAGGGATGGCATCACGCCGTCTCTGCCCTTTTTCTATGGACGCCGGATACCGCGCGCGGAAAACCCCGCCGGTCCTGCGACCGGCGGGGTTTCCTGTTCGTCCGGTGTTCGGATCAGACCAGCGCGTTGCGCCGGATCAGTTCCTTATACCACTGCGCGCTCAGCTTGGGGGTGCGCTTCTGGGTCGCATAGTCGACATGGTGCAGGCCGAAGCGCAGGCCATAGCCGTCGGCCCATTCGAAATTGTCCATCAGGCTCCAGAGGAAATAGCCTTTGAGCGGATAGCCTTCGGCCGCCGCACGGCGGAACTGGCCCAGATAGTTGCGCAGATACATGATCCGGTCGCCGTCATCGACCAAGCCCTTGTCGTTCAGCTTGTCGTCGGCCGAGGTGCCGTTCTCCGAGATGTAGATCGCCTTGGGGTTCCACATCTCGCTGACCGCACGCACGCCCCAATAGGCGGCCTCGGGGCCGACATAGAGCCAGGGAGAGGCCATGCGCGGCGAGTTGGGCAGGTGGGGCAGCGGGGTATAGCCGCGCGGGTCCTCCGGGTTCGCCTTCACGAAGGTCGGCGTGTAGATGTTCAGCGCCACGAAATCGAGCGGGCTGGCGATCGCGGCCATGTCGCCCGCCTGCACCTTGGGCGCATCGGCCCCGGCGCTCTTCAGATAGGCGTCGGTATATTTGCCCTCCATCACGGCGGTCAGGAACATGGCGTTCTCTTCGCGCATCGCCTTCTTGGTCGCCTCGATATGCTCGGGCGTCTCGATGACGGGGACGAAGATGCTGGCATTGTCGGCAATGCCGACCTCCGTGCCCGCCTTGGCATTGGCGCGTATCGCCTGGACGCCTAGGCCGTGCGCCAGGCAGCCATGGTGGCGGACCTGGTTCACCTGACCCTGGGGCAGTTTCAGGCCTGGCGCATGGATGCCGACCATGTGCCCGAGATCGGTGAAGCAGCGCAGCTCGTTGACCGTCATGAAGCGATGGACGCGGTCGGACAGCTTGCCCGCCATGAAGCCCGCATAGTCGGCGAACGCCTTGGCCGTGTCGCGATTCTGCCAGCCGCCGGGCAGCGCCTGCGGCAGGTCCCAGTGGAACATGGTGACGTTGGGCTGGATGCCCGCCGCCAGCAGCGCGTCGATCACGCGGTTATAATAGTCGAGGCCCTTCTGGTTGAACTTGCCGCGACCCTCAGGGAAGATGCGCGACCAGGCGATCGACATGCGATACGCCTTCACGCCCAGGTTCTTCAGGAGCGCGATGTCCTCGTTATAACGGTGATAGCTGTCGCAGGCGACATCGCCCGTATCGTTGTTCGCGACCTTGCCGGGGGTGTGCGAGAACACGTCCCAGTTGGTCGGGCCGCGCCCGTCTTCCTTGACCGCCCCCTCGATCTGGTAGGAGGCGGTGGCGCAACCCCAGAGGAAATCCTTGGGAAAGCTCAGGTCCGACGCCGTGGCGGCCGCCGCGCGTGTGGCGGCCAGCGTGCCGCCGCCGGTGGCGAGAGCGGCACCGCCCATCGCCATGCCGGTCTTCATGAAATTACGACGGTCCATATTCTGTCCTCTTCTGTAGCTCTTTGTGACGATGTTCGGGTGAATGAAGGCTGTCGCCGCCGTCAGGGGCGGGCGGGCAGGGGTCGGGTCAGATCGGTCGCCAGCCAGACGAGCGGCGCGTTCCAGTTGATCGCGACCTCGTTGTGCGCATAGGCGCGGGCGTCGTCGATCCAGCAGCGTGTGCCGATGCACTTGCCCTTCAGCGGTGCGGAGGCCGGTTCGGGAAAGACGGTGCTGTTCGCCCCGCCGCTCAGCACGCCCGGCGGCGGGCCGGGCAGTCTGGCGTCGAACTGATGCGCCCAGAAACGGTGGTGCGGGTTCTGCATCGGCTTCCACCCGAAACCGCTGACATAGCTCTGGTCGAGCGGATTGCGGCCCAGCACATAGTCCATCGCATCGACCGCGCCGTCGCGGTAGCGCGCCTCACCGGTGAAACGCGCCGCCAGCGCCAGCACCTGCCCGCGCCCGAGCAGCACGCTGTTCGATCCCCAGCGATAGGCGGTCGACGCATAGGGGATGTGATAGCCCGACCGCGCTTCCTCGGCGAGGAAATGGTCGGCCAGCGCGACCAGCTTGGCCCGCGCCGCCGTACGTTCGGCGGGCTGGACACCCGTCGCGGTCGCCAGCGTGATCGTGCCCAGCGCGGCGACGCTGCCCCAACTCGCCTCGCCGGTCAGCGGGGCGGCGTGGAGCGGCATCTTGCGCAGCGATTCCGCCAGTTCGGGCATGCCGGTGGCGGCGTAAAGCTCGGCGGTCGCCCAATAGAGTTCGTCGGACAGCTCGCCATCGCCATAACCGCCGCTGCCGTCGAACGCTTGCGCGGCATAGACGTCCGGGTTGCGCAGCGCCGACCGGTACGCCTTGCCCGCCGCGACCAGGCAGCGCCGGGCGAAGTCGTCGTCGATCCCCCGCCAGATGCGCGAACATTGCGCGGCGGTGGCGGCGAGGTTCAGCGTGGCCGCCGTGCTGGGCGGGAACAGCAGCCGTTCCTCATGATCGTCGGCGGGCGGGGTGGGAATCGTCGTCCAGTGGCGGTCGGCGATCTTGTGATGCGCCATGCCGCCCGCATCCACCGGCGTCAGCCGCAACGGGCCGCGACCCTGCCGCCCGAGCGGCAGCGTCATGGTCTGGCCGTCGGGCACCTGCATCGCCAACAGGAAGCGCATTTCGAAGCGCGTCTCGTCGAGCAGGTCGTTGATGCCGTTCCCCGTCTCGGGCAGTGCGGCGCTGCCATCGGGGAAGGGGGGCGCGGCGGCATCCACCTCATAGAGATTTTGCAGCATCCACAGCGCGATGCCGCCATTGACGACATATTTGCCCTGATCGCCCGCATCATACCAGCCGCCGGTCACGTCCAGCGTATAGGGACAGCCCGGCCAGTCGGTGCCCGCCTGATCAAGCCCCTTGAAGCAGGTGACGACCTCTTTGGTGTGGCCTGCCGCGCGAGCCCATGCGGTGCCCCCGGCGAACCGCGCATCGATCGCCACCCCGGCACGCTGCTGGTAGAAGAAATTGAGCGAGGCGCGCGACAGCGGGCGATAGACATCGGCCGCGATAGTGAAGGCATGGCTGGTGCGGCCATCGACCTTCAGGCAATAGGTGCCGGGCGTGCGGAACGTGCCGAAGTCGATCTGCTGCACCGTATCGCCCGAGGCGGCGTCGGGGCCGAAGACCGTCGCCTGCCCGCGCGCGACCGTGCGGCCCTTTTCGTTGAGCAACTCCCAAGGCAAGGGCGCGCCGTCCTTGGCAATGATCGCGCGCTTGGCGGTGTCGAGGCGGAAGCCGATCTGGTTGAGATGCGGCCCCGGCGCTTCCCCCGCGCCGGTCGCCGCCAATGCCAGCAGCGGAAGGATCACGCGCATCACAGCAGCGGGCCCTTGGCCTGCACCGTGCCGCTCGTCCGCGCGAAGTCGAACCCGTCCTGCCCGCCACGCGTCGCCGTCATGGCGGGGGCCAGCGGGGAGGGGGCGGTCATGCGCAGGAAATCGCCATGGCTGGGCATCCGTGCGGCGGTATCGGCATAACCTGCGCGCATCTGCTCCAGCGCCTGGGCGACCAGATCCTCGTCCAGCGCATCGGCGGCGGGTTCCCAGCTTTGGGGCACCAACCCCTGGCCCAGGCAGACCGCGACCCAGCTGGGGTTGCTGAACAGGTCATAGCCTTCGCGGAACAGCCGCCCCTTGCCCGACCACAGCGCCATCTTGCGCGCCAAGCTGTCGGGCACCTCCATGGTGCGCACCCGGTTCCAGAAGGGTGTGTCGTCGCGCCGCGTCGCCTTGTAATGCAGGATGATGAAGTCGCGCACATCCTCATACAGGTCGTGCATCTGGCGGTTGAACTCGTCGCGCTCGGCGGGGTCGAAACGCGTGTCGGGGAACAGCGCCACCAAACGCTGGATCGCGGCCTGGACCAGATGGATGCTGGTCGATTCCAGCGGCTCCAAGAACCCGCTCGACAGGCCCAGCGCCACGACGTTGCGGTTCCAGCTCTGCCGCCGCCGCCCGGCGGTGAAGCGCAGATGGCGGGGATCGCCCAGCAACTCGCCCTCCAGGCTGCCCAGCAACTGCGCCTCGGCCGCCTCGGAATCGAGATAGTCGCTGCAATAGACCAGGCCATTGCCCATCCGGTGCTGGAGAGGAATGCGCCACTGCCACCCGGCATCGCGCGCGGTGGCGCGGGTGAAGGGATCGGGCTCGGCCGGATTGGGCAGCGCGCATGGCGCCGCGACCGCGCGGTCGCAGGGCAACCACTGGGCATAGCTTTCATAGCCGGTGCCCAGCGCCTCCTCGATCAACAGGCCGCGAAAGCCCGAACAGTCGACGAACAGATCGCCCTCGATCCGCCGCCCATCGGCCAGCGTCACCGCCTCGACATAACCGTCGTCAGGCCGCAGGTTGACCGCGTCGATCCGCCCCTCGATCCGCGTCACCCCGCCGCGTTCGGCATAGCCGCGCAGATAGCGCGCATAGAGCGAGGCATCGAAATGGAAGGCGTAGAACAGTTCGCGGATCGGTGAGCGGGCATCGGGCTTGGCGCGACCGAACTTGCCCGCCTTCGCCGCCACCGCGCTCATCGACCATTCGGCAATGTCGGGCAGGGCGCGACGGCTGCGTTCGCGCAAATAAAGCTGGTGGAAATGCACGCCCTGCAAATCCTGCGCATGGCGGCCGAACGGGTGGATATAGCGTTCGCCCTTTTCGCCCCAGTCGACGAACTCGATGCCCAGCTTGAACGTGCCCGCCGTCTTGGCGAGGAAGTCGTTCTCGTCCAGACCGAGCATCTGGTTGAAGGTGATGATCGGCGGGATCGTCGCCTCGCCGACACCGACCGTGCCGATCTCCTCGGACTCGACCAGCGTGACATGGGTATAGCCGTTGTTCAGCAGCCGGGCGAAGGCGGCGGCGGCCATCCATCCGGCGGTGCCGCCGCCGACGATGACGACCCGGCGGATCAAATGGTCGGAATGGGGAATCATCGGGTAAGGCGCCTCATCTGGGCCGCGCGCCACTGCGCATGGGCCGGAACATGGGGAAGGGCGGCGGCGATCGCGTCGGTCATCCGCGCCATGGCGGCATTCACTTGCGGCGCAGGGACGCCGTGGACCAGCGGGTCGATACGACGGGGAAGATATCCTTGCCCGAGCAGGATCGCGGCCCAGCTGTCGCGGGTGAAGGTTTCTTCCTCGTAAAAGGGCAGGCGCCCGCGCTCGCCGAACTGGCCGAGCGTATGGGCCAGCGACGCAGGGAGTTCGGCCTGCGCCACGGCCTGCCACATCGGCTCGGGGCGGCGGGCGGTGCGGTAATGCGCGCCCAGGAAGTCGCGCACCCGCTCCGCCTCGGCCAGGGTCTGGCGGTTGAAGTCGGCGGCCTCGACCTCGGCCATGGCGGTGTCGGGCAGCATGGTGACGAGCCGGTCGATCGCGCTCAGCGCCAGATGCAGATTGCACCATTCCAGCGGCTCGACCTGCGTCGCCGCGTCGCCGATCGCAATGCAGTTGCCGCGCCATGCCCGGGCCCGGGTGCCGGGGCGGATGACGATGGGGGCGTCGGCCACGGCCCCGTCACGTGCCAGCATCGCGGCGGCCTCGGCATCGGACAGATGCGCGCTGCCATAGGCCATGCCGACCTGCTCGCCGCTCGACCAGCGCCAGCCCGCGGCATGGGCAGTCGCGGGCGTCAGCACCGGCGCCCCTTCGCCCGACACCTGCCTGCCCAGCAGCAAGCGGTCGCAGGGCAGCCAGTCGCGCCAATCCTGCCACGCATCGTCGATGCTGCCACGCAGCAGCGCGGCGGGGCCGGTCGCGTCGATATAGAGATGCGCGGTCAGCGGCGCGCCATGCTGCACTGCGATAGCGGTCACATGGCCGGTCGCATCGACCTGCACCCGAGCGATCGAATTGGTGACCTCATGGACCCCGACATGCAGGGCGAAGGCACGCATCATCGCCACCTGGCGGGGGAGGTCGAGCGTCAGGCCATAGTCGTGCCCGGCAAAGGGCGTGCCCGGCGACGGCGGCACGAAGCCACCCGCTCGCGCCAGCTGCGCCGCCGGGCAATAGGCGTCGAACGGGGCCGCGCGGCCGTCGCGCGCGGCGCGGACCCAATGGAGGTGAAACGCCGCCGGACCGATGGCGTGGCCATAGCCGCCATAGGCATGGACATAGTCGGGCAGCCCCTCCGCCCAGCCGGAAAAGCGCGTGCCCAGCCGATAGCCCGCGCCGGTCCGCGTCACCCCGTCATCCTCGCTGATGCCCAGATCGGCATGGAAACCGGGCAGCGAGGGCAGGGTGCAGGCGATCCGATCGGCGAGTGCGTCATGGGCGGACGGAGTGGCGAGCAGCGTGACGTCCAGGAACGGTGCGCGGCGCTTCAGCGCGGCGGCGGCGCTCCAGGCGGTCAGGCCGCTGCCCGCGACCAGCACATGGCGGATCGGCGCGCTCATGACGCCACCATCGGGCAATAGCGTTCCAGAAAGGCGCGGTGGTCGGGCCGCATGGCGACTTCGGCAGCGATCTCGCTGCGAAGCGATTCAACGGCCTGAACCAGATCGCCGGTCCCCGCCACATCGGCACGCGGGTCCCAGCCTTCGGGAACGATGCCCTGGCCCAGATACACCGCGATCCAGCTGGCATCCAGAAATACGCCCTCGCGATACTTCACCACCCGGCCGCGACGGCGCCACAGCTCCAGCTTTTCGCCCAGGCTGTCGGGGATCGCCATGGTGCGGACATAGTTCCAGAAGGGCGAATCGTCGCGCGACGTGGCGTGGTAGTGCAGGATCAAAAAGTCCCGGATCCGGTCATATTCCAGATCGATAACCCGGTTGAATTCGTCGCGGTCGGACGCATCCATCTGGCGGCCGGGGAACAGCTCGATCAGTGCGGTGATCGCCTGTTGCACCAGATAGATGCTGGTCGATTCGAGCGGCTCCAGGAAACCGCTGGCCAGCCCGATGGCGACGCAATTGCCGACCCAGCTTCGCCGCCGCCGCCCCGCCTTGAATCGCAGCAGGCGCGGCTCGGCGAGCTTCTCGCCCTCCACGGCCTCTTCCAGTGCGCGGGCGGCATCGCCGTCGCTGATGAAGTCGCTGGCATAGACATAGCCATTGCCGGTGCGATGCTGAAGCGGGATGCGCCAGCGCCAGCCCGCAGGCATGGCGATCGCGCTGGTATAGGGGGTGACGGCGGTCTCGGTCCGGCACGGCATGGCGACGGCGCGGTCGGTCGGCAGCCATTTCGACCAGTCCTCGAACGGCTCGTCCAGCGTCTGGCCCAGCAGCAGCGAGCGGAAGCCCGAGCAGTCGATGAACAGGTCGCCTTCCACCCGCTCGCCGTCCGCCAGCGTGACCGAACGGATCAGCCCGCTCTCGCCGTCACGCTCGACATCGACGACCATGCCCTCGGTCCGCACCGCACCCGCTTCCTCGGCCAGGCTGCGCAGATAGGGGGCGAACAGCAGCGCATCGAACTGATAGGCATAGCCGAAAGTGGAACTCAGGCCGCCCCGGCCCTGATCGGGATGCTCGAACCGCGCCTCGCGCGCCAGGGTACAGGCATAGGAAAGCCGGTCGAGCGGCGGCAGATCCTGTCCCTCGCGCGCCAGCCGCGACCAGTAATGATGGAAATCGATCGCCCCCGCGCCGCGTCCGAACGTGCCGAAGGGGTGGATATAGCTGTCGCCGATCCGGCCCCAATCGCGAAACTCGATGCCCAGTTTGAAGGTGGCCCGGGTGCGCGCCATGAACTCCGCCTCGGGGATCCCCAGGCGTTCGTTGAAGGAGCGGATATGGGGCAGGGTCGCCTCGCCGACGCCGACGACACCGATCGCCTCGGACTCGATCAGGCGGACCGTGCATTGTCCCGAAAGAAGACGAGTCAGGGCCGCGCCGGCCATCCAGCCCGCCGTACCGCCGCCCACAATGACGACCCGCACCACGTCGTTTGTCACTTTCGTCATCCACCCCCGACCCGGTGATTCCCGGGCCAATTTCTCATTTCATGCCGTGCGCCCGGTCCTGCCGCAATCCACCGACAGGGCGAGCGTGGCAGGAATGTCGCACCTTGTCCCGGATCGGACGTTCTTTAAGTTAAACATCTTGTCGAAATGTTGCTGGTAGCGCAATCACGAGTCTGTGAAACGTGTCGAAAGGCACGATCGCGACCGAACCAAGCGACGCCATGGGGCGCGCGACAAGGGGGGGATGACCATCATGCGCAGCGCTGCGCCGCTCACTGCCAATGCCAATCGTTTTAATCGGCTCCTGCTCGGCGCTTCGGCCGGTGCCTTGTGCATCGCCGCGCTGACCACGCCCGCCTTTGCGCAGACGACCACCGATCCCGACCAGAGCGCCAGCTCGCCGACCGGCGCGGTCGCGGGCCAGGGTACGGCCGGCTCGGCCACGCCGCGCACCAGCGCCAGCGTCGAGACCCCCGGCGCGCAGCCGCCCGCGGGCGATGAGGCCGGTACGGGCAATGACGTCGTCGTCACCGGCATCCGCCAGAGCCTGGCGAATGCGCAGTCGATCAAGCGCAACTCCGACACCGTCGTCGACGCGATCACCGCGTCCGATATCGGCGCGCTGCCCGACCGTTCGGTCACCGAAGCGCTCCAGCGCGTGCCCGGCGTGTCGATCAGCCGCTTCGCCGCCGCCAACGATCCCGACCACTTCTCGGTCGAGGGCTCGGGCGTCGCGGTGCGCGGCCTGACCTTCGTCCGCTCCGAGTTCAACGGGCGCGACACCTTCTCGGCCGGTATCGGCGGCCAGGCGATCAACTTCTCGGACGTCCCCGCCGAACTGCTCGGCTCGGTCGAGGTGTACAAGAACGCCACCGCCGAACTGATCGAGGGCGGCCTGGCCGGTACGGTCAACCTGAACACCCGCAAGCCCTTCGACAACAAGGGTTTCCACCTCGGCTTCACCGCCGAGGGCAATTATGGCGACTTCAAGAAGAAGTGGTCGCCGACCGGCTCGCTGTTCGTCAGCGATACCTGGGACACGGGCATCGGCCGTTTCGGCCTGCTCGGCAACGTGTCGTACTCGCGCGTGCAGAGCCGCGCGGACAGCATCCGCATCACCAACATCCAGACCCGTGACAATACGCTGGCGTTGCAGGCCAACTCGACGACCGCCACCACCTGCCGCAACCCGCTGCCCGGCACGGTCGACCAGACCACGCTGCCCGCCAGCGGTTCGGCCTGCGGCACGGCGAGCACGGCTGGGGCCGACGGCTTCCTCGACCCGGCTTCGCTGCGCTACGCGCCGATCGGCGGTCAGTTTGCGACGCAGGAGTTCGACCGCAAGCGTGACGGCATCGCACTGGCGGGCCAATGGCAGAGCACCGACGAGCGCACGGTCCTGACCGCGCAGTTCCTGCGCACGCATACGGTCAACAATACCTCGGAGCGCACCTTCGAGACCGCGCCCGACCTGTCGGAATACAACACCTATCCGGTGGGTTGCGTTCAGAACAATGCCGGGCCCGGCGGTACGACCGAGGCGCAGTGCCCGACCGGCACGACCAAGAACTATGTCTATGATGCCAACGGGCTGTTCCAGTCCGGTTACATCACGGCACCGGGCAATGGCTATCGTTCGGCCTGCAGCGGCCAGGCAAGCTGCTGGGTCCCGACCGGCGGCACGCAGCAATCGTTGGCGCGGGGCATGACTCGTGACGAAAACACCGTCACTGACTTCGGCGTCAACCTGAAGACGCAGTTGAACGATCATCTGTCGGTCAATCTGGATGGCGACTATACCCGCGCCAAGAAGACCAGCACCGATTTCCGCGTGTTCGGTTCGACCTTTGCTGACTCCGAGCTCGACCTGAGCGGCAACCTCCCGGTGGTTACGCCGCACAAGCCGTCGACGCTTCAGGCGAGTTGGGCGACGCCCAATCCGACGCTGAACCAGCAGAACGACGCGCAGTATTTCGCCAACCGCAACGCCCAGTTCTGGCGTGCGGCAATGGACCACCTGGAAGACAGCGTCGGCCGCGAATACGCGTTCAAGGCGGATGTCGACTATAAGTTCGATGATGGCAGCTTCTTCACTCACGCCAAGTTCGGCGCGCGGTATGCAGATCGCTCGTCGCAGGTTCGGTACAGCACCTATAATTGGGGGGCGCTCAGTGAAGTGTGGGGCGCTAATGCGAACCCGGTGTCGTTTGCAGACCAATCTGCCAACACCAGCTTCTATTCCTTCCCCAATTTCTTCCGTGGGGCGGCTAACGGTCCGTCGGGCGCCTATTATTACAATGGCGACCTGACCGGCGGCTATCAGCAGTCGGCTGCCTTCTTCAACTCGATCGGTCAGGCCTGGCAGCAACGCGTCCGTGATGGATCGCGTACGGCCGCGATCAATGCGGCGTTGGCAGCAGGCCAAACCCAGGCCCAGGCGAATGCCGCTGGCGATGCAGCGTACAATGCTGCTCCGCCGTCGGTCTTCAATTCGCTCGCGCAGCGTGCGGGTGTCGTCGCGGGCACGCCGTATCTGCCGTCGGAAATCCAAGACGTTTCGCAGCAGGACAAGAACCTGTACGGCCAGCTCAATTTCGCGACGCCAGGCAATTTGTTCGGCAATGTGCGAATGAGCGGTAACGTCGGTCTGCGTTACGTGCTGACCGACCTGACGTCTGCCGGTTCGATTGGTGCGCCTACGCAGCAGCAGACGGGTACGGATGGAACGTTCGCATCGCGCTGCTCCACCACCCCGGTTACGCGTCCTGACGGTTCGGTCGTGGTGCCGACCCTGTCCGGCGTGTGCCGTCTGGGCCCGACGGGTTATGCTGCCATCCAGCAGTTCTCGACGGGCATCACCGCCCCTGACACGGCGCGGCACCAGTATCACTACTTCCTGCCCAGCGCGAACCTGAAGTTCGGCATCGGGCGCGACGTGGTGCTGCGTCTGGCGGCGTCGAAGGTCATGACCCGTCCGGACTTTGCGAATATTCGCAACTTCCTGCAGCTGGGCTTCGACGCCAATAGCGGCCAGATCACGGCGACGGCGGGCAATCCGTACCTCAAGCCCGCGACCGCGTGGCAGTTCGACGCGACCGTCGAATGGTACTTCGCCCGCGTCGGTCAGCTGTCGGTCGACGTCTTCTACAAGTCGGTGAAGGACTTCTTCTACCAGTCGGTCACCACCCGCAACATCACCAGCAACGGGGTCACCCAGGCGGTGCTGGTGCGTGGGCCGTCCAACTATGACGGCACCGGCAAGATCAAGGGCGCCGAGGTTGCCTATCAGCAGACCTTCGACTTCCTGCCCGGTCTGCTCAGCGGGTTCGGTGCCAGCGGCAGCTACACCTATATCGACAGCTCGGGCCTGCCCAACTCGTTCCTGAACGGTGGCGCGCCTGCCAGCACGTCGAACATCAAGCCGGGCAACATCCCGCTTGAAGGTTTGTCGAAGCACACGGTCAACGCGGCGCTGTTCTACGAAAAGGGCCCGATCTCGCTGCGTGCGGCGTATAACTGGCGTTCCAAGTATCTGCTGACCCCGGCGGACGTGATCTTCCCGTATACCTCCATCTACCAGGATGCGGGCGGGCAGCTGGACGCCTCGGCGTTCATCAACCTGAACAAGTATCTGAAGATCGGCGTGCAGGGCGTGAACCTGGCCAATCAGGTCGTCCGGACCGAGCAGGCCTATATCAGCGGCTCGACCGCCACTGCGCCACGCTCGTACATCGTCAACGACCGCCGCTTCTCGTTCGCGCTTCGCGGCACCTTCTGATCGGGTTTGCCGGCCGGACTCTTCGGGGTTCGGCCGGGATGGCCGACCGAAAAACCGCCCGCTTCCATTTTGGAGGCGGGCGGTTTTTTTACGTCAGGAAGATTGCCGCCCGCCGGTCAGCCCGAGCGAAGCATGGGATCGGAACTGGCGGGGCGATCAGGGACCGCCCCGGCGCCTCGTTCAGTTACGCGGCAGCTTCGACCGGTCGAACCCCGGCCCCAGGTCGATCAGGAACGCCGGTCCTACCTCGATCACCTGCTTGGCCCCGGCCAACTGCACCGAGATGTTCGCCTTGCCCGCCGCATAGGCCTGGGTCGCCACGCCCGAGACATAATAGCGCTTCCAGCTCGGCCCGACCTGCACCGGCTCGGTCGCGATCGGAGTATAGGGCGCCTCGGAGCCCCCCGCGCCGACGGGGATCGTCACCGGCGCGGCGTCGGTGGCACCCGGCGCGCGCAGGAAGACCATGACCAGCATCGTGTCGCCCGCCGCGATCGGCTTGATCGTGGGATAGGCCGCACCGCTGTCCCAGGGATTGGCACCCGCCTTGCTGACCTTGATCTGCACGGCATTGCCGCCGGGAACCTCGGGGGCGGGGACCTGCCTGGCGGTCTGGTTGGGGCCATAGGGGGCCCAGCCGATGCCCGGCGCGTTGACCGCCTTGTCGAAGATACTGGGCTGAGCCGCCGCGCCGGGGGCCGCCTGCGCGGCCGCTCCCGCTGGCAAGGCCGCGATCAGCAGCGCCACACATCCGATCATGATCCTTCTCCTCCTCTTTCGGCCGGTTTATCCGGTCCGTCCACAAAAACGATTGTATCCGATGGGTTAGGAAAAGCCCGACCCCCTGGGGGAGCCGGGCCCGATCTTACTGTCCGACGATCTTGACCAAAGGATCGACCGACTGGCCCGTGGGCAGGCGACCGCTGGCGGTCAGGCGGCGGGCGCTATCGTCCCAGCGCAATGTCGCGTTGCGCCCGCCCGTCTTGCGCCAGGCGTTGGTGGTGCCGTCATCGTCATAGAGCGTGAAGCTGGCATCGCGGCCCGGATAGACGCGGATGCTCTCCAGGTTTTGCGCGGTCGCGGTGCTGGGCACGGCCACGCCCATCGGCACGATCGAGCCCGCCCGGACGAACAGCGGGATATGGTCGATCGGGGCCGCCGCCTCGATCCACTGGCCGCCGGTGTAATGCTTGTCGGTCCACCAGTCATACCAGTCCGTGCCCGAGGGCAGATAGACGCGGCGCGACGTCTGCCCCTGTTCGGTGACGGGCGCGACCAGGAAGGCGGGGCCGAACATATATTCGTCGCCCAGATCCTTCACCGCCGGATCGTTGGGGAAGTCCATGAACAGCGCGCGCATGAAGGGCGCGCCGGTCTGGCTGGTCTGCCGCCCCAGCGCATAGAGATAGGGCATCAGCGCGTAACGCAGCCGCAGCGTGTTCGCGAGGATCGGCTCGGCAGCGGTGCCATAGTCCCACAGTGCGGTGCCCGGCCGCTGGCCATGGATGCGCAGCGTGGGCGTGAAGGCGTTATACTGGAACCAGCGGACGAACAGCTCCGGATAGTCGCGGTAGGACGGCGCCATCGCGGTCGCGCCCGCCGGGTCGACCAGCACCGGGTGTTGCGCGTCCGGCCCGTTGGGCCATTGCCAGCCGCCCGTATCGCTGGACCAGTATGCGATGCCGCTGGCCGTCATGCCCAGGCCTGCGGGCACCTGCCGACGCAGCGCTTCCCAGTTGGACTGCACGTCCGACGACCAGAACAGGCAGCCATTGGCCTGCGTGCCCAGATAGGCGGCGCGGCACAGGATCATGTTGCGCTTGTCCGGCCGGTCGCGCGCCGATCCTTCGGCGACGCTGGAGGTGTGGAGCAGCGGATAGACGTTGCGATAGCGGTCGCCCGACCCGATGGCATAGAAATGCCCCTCGGGCACCAGATCCGGCTCGGTCTCGTCCAGCCAGGCATAGTCGAAGCCCTGGGAAAAGATGTTGTCGCGGATCTTGCCCCAGAACCAGGCGCGTGCCTCCGGATTGGTGCTGTCGATCAGCGCGCCCGCGCGGTCGGAGCGGATCGGCAGGCCGTCGACCGGATTACCGTCCTTGTCCTTCATCAGCCAGCCCTTGGCGGCCAGCGTGTCGAACCAGCGGCTCTCGCGCTCGAAACGCGGCCAGATGCTGATGATGCTCTGCATCCCCATCGACTTGAGATGCGCGTTCATGCCCGCCGGATCGGGGAAGGCGGTGCGGTCGATGTCGAGCTGCCCCATCCGCGTCCAGTAGAACCAGTCGAGCACCATGATGTCGAGCGGCAGGCCGCGCTTGCGATAGCCATCGGCGATCTCGGTCAGCTGGCCTTGCGTCTCGTAGCGCGCCTTGCTCTGGATCAGGCCGAAGGCGGCCTTGGGCGGCAGCGGCGTCGCACCGGTCAGGCGGGCGTAACCGGCGTACAGCTCGTCGGTGGTCTTGCCCGCGATCACGAAGAAGGACACCCGCTCGCCGACATTCGAGGCGAATTTGGTCGCGTTCAACAGCCCCGGCGAGACGATCGTGGCGGACGGATTGTCCCACAGGATCGCATAGCCCTTGTCCGTCACCATGAACGGCACGCAGACTGACTCGCCGCCGGGGCGGTCATAATCATGGCGGCAGTCGATGGTCCGGCCGCGGAGGTCGAGCACGCCGTCCTGATATTGGCCCAGACCGTAATAATGGGTGTCGGGCGTGTCGGAAAAGCTGGCGCCGACGCGGAAGGTCTTTTCGTCCGAGACGGTGTGCGGTGCCTTCTCCCAGCCGTTCATCCGGGTCAGCGGCTTGCCGTCTGCACCGGCAAAGCTGATCGCGACAGGCGGCAGCGAGGGCGCGAAATAGCGCTCCATCTGGCTGGGCGGCTTGGGCCAGGGCTGGGCGGCGACCGTCACGGTCATGCCGGGCGAGGCGAACACGTCGCCGCTGGCATCGGCACGGTGCGACCAGCCGTTCGCGTCGCTCTTCGCAATCAGGCCATAGCCGGGCTTGGCCTCCGCCTCGGCGCGGTCGGTGGCGATGGTGACGCGGACGATGCCGGGGGCATAGGGCTCGACCGAGACGAGCGCGCCGTTACGCTCGACGGTCGCGATCGGATCGGCCGCCAGGGCGACAGGCGCGACTCCCGCGAGCAGCGCGGATGCGGCGCAGGCCCACCGCCAACGATCGCCGGACACCGTGGCGCGCGCTTTGCCCCGCATGAAACATCCCCCCAATAACGAAAATCATTTGTGTGATCGCTACCCTATCCCTGCTCCATCGGGCGGGGAAGAGGAAATGGAGGTCAGGCGCGGAACGGGTCGCTGACCGTCGCACGGCCGGGCCGGTCATGGCGTCCGGCCAGTCGCAGGCGATAAAGCGGGTCGCCTGCGCGGGTCAGCGTCACATCGTACCAGCCGAGATCGGCGTCGAGCGACCAGCGGTGGCGACCGGGCCCCAGCGGGCGGGGTGAGGGCGGCGCCTTGCCGGGTTCGAGGCGGAGGATCGACAGGTCGTCCAGACCGGGCGGGACGGTCAGGATCAGGCCATCGTCGCCGACGACGTGCTGCACATCGGCCATTCCATCACGCCCGGCAAAATGACGGTGGAAGCCGTTCGGGCCGAGCACCCACAGGTCGTGGGCGGTCGGCCAGACATCCTCGATCTGCGTGCCTGCGGCCAGCACATAGCGGCGCGGCACCCGGTCGAGCGCATGCCGGTCATAGACATGGAAGACCGCCCCCGCGCCCTCCGCCCGGAAGCGCAGCCGGACACCCGCCGGATCGGCGATCCGTCGCACATCGAGGCGATAGGGCAGGGGACGGGCGCGGCGGATACCGGGTTCCTGGGCAGGCGCGCCGGGCGAGGCGGGGGCTTGCGGGCTGACCTGCCCCTTGATCGCGGCGGCGCGCACCGCCTGCTCGCGCGGATCGGGCAGGCTGGGCGTCGCGGTATCGCTTCCGGCAAAGTCGAACGCGCTGGTCAGGTCGCCGCACACCGCGCGCCGCCAGGGCGCGATATTGGGTTCGTGAAAGCCGAAGCGTGTCTCCAGGAAGCGGATGACGCTGCTGTGGTCGAACGCTTCCGAATTGACCCAGCCGCCCCGGCTCCAGGGCGAGACGACGTACATGGGCACGCGCGGACCCAAGCCATAGGGGCGGCCGCGATAGGCGGGCTTGTCGACATCCGCGTCTCCGGTCGAGGCCACGTCATGATAGGCCCCCGCCAGATCGACCGTCGACCCGCCCAGCGCTTTGCCATCGGGCCCGCGCGACGGCGGGGCGGGCGGCGGGACATGGTCGAAAAAGCCGTCATTCTCGTCGAACATCACGAACAGCGCGGTGCGCGCCCACACCTTCGGATCGGCGGTCAGCGCGTCGAGCAGTTCGGCGGTGTAGGCCGCGCCTTGCGCCGGACTGGAGGGGTTGGGATGCTCCGACCCGGCGGCGGTGGCGATGACATAGGACACCTGTGGCAAGCGCCCGGCCAGCACATCGGCCTTCAACGCGTCCAGCCCGCGCGTGGTCAGCGCCCGGTCCTTCAGCGCCGGATCGCCGCGCCCATGATACGCCTTGCGATAGGCGTGAAAGCCGACCAGCGGATTGTCGGTAAAATTGTCCGCCATGTCCTGATAGATGCGCCAGTCGATGCCCGCCGCCTGCATCCGTTCCGGCACGGTGGTCCAGCGATAAGGATCGGCCGCACCGCCATTCTCGACGAAGCTGTCATGCGAATTGCCGATCGCCGGGCCGCTCGCCTGGCCCGACGGATCGTTGGTGCCGGTCCACAGGAACAGCCGGTTGGTATTGGTCCCCGTCTGCACCGCGCAGTGATAGGCGTCGCAAATCGTGAACGCCTCGGCCAGCGCGAACTGGAAGGGCAGGTCGGCACGGGCATAATGACCCATGGCGCGCTGGTGCTTGGCTTCTGGCCAGTGCGCCATGCGGCCCTCGTCCCAGGCGGCCTGCGCATCGGGCCAGGTGTGCGGCGTGCCCTCCATGCGCATCAGGGCGAATTCTTTGTCGGTGTCGAGGTGGAAGGGCGAGACGAGGCGGGGGCCGCCCTCGGCCTTGCGGTCCAGCTGCTGCCAGACGGTGCGGGGCTCGCCGTCCGACGACGCCACCGGGATGGGAAAGCGGTCTCCGAACCCACGCACGCCGCGCATCGTGCCGAAATAATGATCGAAGCCGCGATTTTCCTGCATCAGGATGACGACATGCTCGACGTCGCGGATCGTGCCGGTCCGCCGGTCGGGTGCGATGGCGGCGGCGCGGGCGATCGCGGGGGGCAGGGCGGCGGCACCGGTCAGGGCGGCACCGGCGGCGAGGAGGGAGCGGCGGGAGATGGTGACCATGTCCCGCCATGGCCGAGATCGTTGACGTTTTGGTGACGCCATTTCTGTTCCTCCCCTGCAAGGGGAGGGGGACCGCCGCGAAGCGGTGGTGGAGGGGGCGTGCCGCTCGGCAAGTCCTTTGTGGATGCCCCCCTCCGTCAGGGCTTCGCCCTGCCACCTCCCCGTGCCGGGGAGGATCATCGCCAACTATATGCCATCTATATGCGAAACCGGGGGATCGCCCTCGAATTGCTACGCCCCTCGGGCCTAATTGCTCGGCCCTGGAGGTCGCCCACTCATCCCGGCGGCCTGTCCATAGGGGCATATATGAAGACCATCACCTTTTGCGCCGCCACGGCGCTGTTCGTGCTTCCGGCCGCCGCATCGGCGCAGACCGCCGAGACCGCACCGCCGTCGCCCGTCACCATCAGCGGTTCGGCCGCCATCGCGTCGGACTATCGCCTGCGCGGCATCTCGCAGTCGGACGAGCATATGGCGGTGCAGGCGGGCATCACGGTGACCCATGAGAGCGGCATCTATGTCGGCACCTGGGCGTCGAACCTGGCGGGGTGGGGCACGTTCGGCGGCGCGAACATGGAACTGGACCTGATCGGCGGGTACAAGACGAAGATCAGCCCGACCGGCACGCTGGACGTCGGGCTGACCTGGTACATGTATCCGGGCGGCGCGAACAAGACCGACTATGCCGAACCCTTCGCCAAGCTGTCGGGCACGACCGGCCCGGTCTCGCTGACCGCCGGTGTCGCCTATGCGCCCAAGCAGCAGGCGATCGGCAAGTGGTATAACAACGGCGCCAGCGCAGCGGCGGGCGTCTATGACCGTCCCGGCGCCAAGAGCGACAATCTCTATGTCTGGGGCGACGGCGCGGCGGCGATCACCGGCACGCCGTTCACCGCCAAGGCGCATATCGGCCATAGCTGGGGCATGGACGGCCTCGGCCCCAACGCCACCGCCCCGACGCCGACCGGCGATTATTGGGACTGGTCGCTAGGCGCGGACACGAGCTGGCATAACCTGACGCTGGGCCTGGCCTGGGTCGACACCGACATTTCCGACCGCAATGCCGCCTATCTGCGGCCGAGCTTCAGCAAGGGCCAGGACGGCACCGGCAATATCGCGGGCAGCACCTTCCTCGCCACCCTCACCGCCGGTTTCTGAGGAGCATCGCACATGGACGATCTGATCTGGTTGCTGGTCATGGCCGGGCTGGTGGCGGCGACGCTCGCCTATGCCCGCCTGTGCGACCATGCGTGAGGAGGGCTGAGCCATGACCCTCGACCTCTGGCTGACGGCGCTGACCGCGCTCGGCCTTCTCGTCTATCTGGTGGCGGTGCTGATCCGCCCCGAACGCTTCTGAAGGAGGCGGCATCATGACGCTTCAAGGATGGGCCCTGATATTGGGCTTCGTCGCGATCCTGCTCGCGCTGACCAAGCCGGTCGGCGCGTGGCTGTTCGCGCTCTATGAGGGGCGGCGCACGCCCCTGCATGTCGTGCTCGGCCCCGTCGAGCGCGGTTTGTACAAGACGGCGGGCATCGACCCGAACGCGCAGCAGGGTTGGCGCCGCTATGCGCTGCACATGCTGATCTTCAACGTCGCGTTGATGGTCTTCACCTATGCGGTGCTGCGCCTGCAATTCTACCTGCCGGGCAATCCGCAGGGGCTGGCCGGGCTGACCCCGCATCTGGCGTTCAACACCGCGATCAGCTTCACCACCAACACCAACTGGCAGAGCTATGGCGGCGAGTCGACCATGTCGAACCTGTCCCAGATGCTCGGCCTGACCATCCACAACTTCCTGTCGGCGGCGACCGGCATCGCGCTCGCCTTTGCGTTGTTCCGGGGTTTCGCGGGACGCGAGACGAAGCATCTCGGCAATTTCTGGGCCGATGTGAC
This sequence comes from Sphingomonas sp. Xoc002, assembly GCF_050408055.1. Lineage (NCBI taxonomy): Bacteria > Pseudomonadati > Pseudomonadota > Alphaproteobacteria > Sphingomonadales > Sphingomonadaceae > Sphingomonas > Sphingomonas sp. Xoc002. Next base: position 985,572 of record NZ_CP191175.1, read on the forward strand.
GCGCATTACGCTCTATCTGCTGCTGCCGATCTGCGTCGTCTATACCCTGTTCCTGATCGCCAGCGGCGTGCCGCAGACCATGGCGGGTGTCGTTAACATCGACACGCTGGAGGGCGTGCGCCAGTCGATCCTGCTTGGCCCGGTCGCCAGCCAGGAAGCGATCAAGATGCTTGGCACCAATGGTGGCGGCTTCTTCAATGCCAATTCGGCGCATCCGTTCGAGAACCCGACCGCGCTCGTCAACTTCGTCCAGATGCTGTCGATCTTCGTCATCGGCTTCGGCCTGACCTGGTGCTTCGGCAAGGCGGTCGGCAATACGCGTCAGGGCTGGGCGATCCTGTCGGCGATGATCCTGCTGTTCCTGGGCGGAGTGGCCGTCTGTTACTGGGCGGAAGCGGCGGGCAACCCCGTGCTGCACCAGCTGGGCGTCGCGGGCGGCAATATGGAGGGCAAGGAGGTACGCTTCGGCGTCGCTGCTTCCGCCCTGTTCGCGGCCGTCACCACGGCGGCATCGTGCGGCGCGGTCAATGCGATGCATGACAGCTTCACCGCGCTGGGCGGCATGATCCCGCTGTTCAACATGCAGTTAGGCGAGGTTGTGATCGGCGGCGTGGGTGCGGGCATCTACGGCTTCCTGCTGTTCGCCATCCTGGCCGTGTTCGTCGCTGGCCTGATGGTCGGCCGCACGCCGGAATATGTCGGCAAGAAGATCGAGAGCCGCGAGGTGAAACTTGCCGTCCTCGCCATCGCCGTCCTGCCGCTGTTCATCCTGGGCCTGACGGCTTTGTCGTGCGTCACCCAGCAAGGTCTGGCGGGGCTGCTCAACAAGGGGCCACATGGTTTCGGCGAGATCCTCTATGCCTTCACCAGCGCGGTGGCGAACAACGGTTCGGCCTTTAGCGGCCTGACCGCCGCGACCCCCTGGTATGACGGCCTGTTGGGCGTCGCCATGTGGGTGGGCCGCTTCTTCATCATCGTGCCGATGCTCGCCATCGCCGGAAGCCTCGCCGCCAAGAAGCATGTTCCCGCCTCGGCCGGGTCCTTCCCGACCACGGGCGTGCTGTGGGTCGGTCTGCTCGTCGGCATCGTGCTGGTGCTGGGCGGCCTGACCTTCCTGCCGAGCCTCGCCCTCGGTCCCATCGCCGATCATCTTGCGATGATCCGCGGTCAACTCTTCTGATCGGGAGCGCCATTCATGGCCAATTCCCCTACCAAGAGCCTGTTCACCGCCGAGCTGGTGCTCCCGGCGATCAAGGCCTCGTTCGTCAAACTCAATCCCCGCGAGTTGATCCGCAACCCGGTGATGTTCGTGACCGCCGTGGTCGCCGCGCTGCTGACCGTCCTGCTCGTCGTCGGGCATGACGGGCTGACCACCGGCTTCAAGCTCCAACTGGTCGTCTGGCTGTGGCTGACCGTGTTGTTCGGCACCTTTGCCGAAGCCCTGGCGGAAGGTCGCGGCAAGGCGCAGGCGGCCTCGCTTCGCGCCGCCAAGGCCGAACTGACCGCCAAGCGGTTGAAGGGTGCGGGTCAGGATTGGGAGAATATTCCCGCCAGCGCGCTGAAGATCGGCGACGTGGTGCTGGTCGAAACCGGCGACCTGATCCCCTCGGACGGCGAAGTCGTGGCGGGTGTGGCGAGCGTCAATGAAGCCGCGATCACCGGCGAGAGCGCGCCGGTGATCCGCGAGGCGGGCGGCGACCGTTCGGCGGTGACGGCGGGTACGCGCGTCATTTCGGATGAAATCCGCGTCAAGGTGACGGTCAATCCGGGCCAGGGTTTCCTCGACCGCATGATCGCGCTGGTCGAGGGGGCCGAGCGTCAGAAGACCCCGAACGAGGTGGCGCTGACCATATTGCTCGTCGGTCTGACCATCATCTTCCTGATCGCGGTCGGCACCATTCCGGGCTTCGCGTCCTTCGCGGGCGGCAGTATCCCGGTGGCGATCCTGGCGGCGCTGCTGATCACCCTGATCCCGACGACCATCGCCGCGCTCCTGTCGGCGATCGGTATCGCGGGCATGGACCGTCTGGTCCGCTTCAACGTGCTCGCCAAGTCGGGTCGTGCGGTCGAGGCGGCGGGTGACGTCGATGTGCTGCTGCTCGACAAGACGGGCACCATCACCATCGGCGACCGTCAGGCGAGCGAGTTCCGCGCCGTCGGCGGCTCGGATGTCGATGCGCTGGCCGAAGCGGCGCTGATGGCCAGCCTGGCCGACGAAACCCCCGAGGGTCGTTCGATCGTCGTGTTGGCGCGCGATCAGTTCAAGGTGTCGATCGCCAGCCTGCCCGCCGATGCGGAGATCATCCCCTTCACCGCCCAGACCCGTATCTCGGGCGTGAGGATCGGCAATCGGCTGATCCAGAAGGGTGCGGTCGACTCGATCCTGCGCGCCCATCCGGGCGTGGGTGAGACGGCGGCGGCGACGCAGCTGCGTCGCATCACCGACGAGATCGCGCGGGCGGGCGGCACGCCGCTGGCGGTGGCGGAAAATGGCCGGTTGCTCGGCGCCATCTTCCTGAAGGACGTGGTCAAGGCGGGCATCCGCGAGCGCTTCGGCGAACTGCGTCGCATGGGCATCCGCACGGTAATGATCACCGGCGACAACCCCCTGACCGCCGCCGCGATCGCCGCCGAGGCGGGCGTGGACGACTTCCTCGCCCAGGCGACGCCGGAGGACAAGCTGGCGCTGATCCGTCAGGAACAGCAGGGCGGCAAGCTGGTCGCGATGTGCGGCGACGGCACCAACGATGCGCCCGCGCTGGCGCAGGCGGATGTCGGCGTCGCGATGAACACCGGCACCCAGGCCGCGCGCGAGGCGGGCAACATGGTCGATCTGGACAGCGATCCGACCAAGCTGATCGAGGTCGTCGGCCTCGGCAAGCAGTTGCTGATGACGCGCGGCGCGCTGACGACCTTCTCGGTCGCCAATGACGTGGCGAAGTATTTCGCGATCATCCCGGCGATGTTCGTGGCGCTCTATCCCGGCCTGGGCGTGCTGAACGTTATGGGTCTGGCGACGCCGCAATCGGCGATCCTGAGCGCGATCATCTTCAACGCGCTCATCATCCCGCTGCTCGTGCCGCTGGCGCTGAAGGGCGTCGCCTACAAGCCGATGGGGGCGGGGCCGCTGCTCGCCCGCAACCTCGCCGTCTATGGCCTGGGCGGTCTGATCGCGCCGTTCGTCGGCATCAAGATCATCGACCTTGTGGTCGGTGGCCTCGGCCTCGCATAAGGAAGCATTGTCATGGGTAAGGATTTCACTTCCGCCTTGCGGCCCGCGATCGTCATGACGATCTTGTTCGCCGCTCTCCTGGGGATCGCCTATCCGCTAGCGATGACCGGGATCGGTCAGGCGATCTTCCCGCATCAGGCGAATGGCAGTTTGGTGCAGGTCGGCGGCCGGGTGATCGGCTCCGAGGTCGTGGGACAGGCGTTCGTCAGCGAGCGCTATTTCCAGACGCGCCCCTCTGCGGCGGGCAAGGGCTATGACGGGCTGGCCTCGTCCGGCTCGAACCTCGGGCCTACGTCGAAGGCACTGGCCGACCGGGTGAAGGCCGATGTCGCCAAGCGTCGCGCCGAAGGCGTGATGGGGGCGATACCCGCCGACCTCGTCACCACCAGCGGTTCGGGCCTCGATCCCGATCTGTCGCCCGAAGCCGCGCTGGCACAGGCTGCCCGTATCGCCCGCGTCCGGGGTCTGGGTGTCGAGCAGGTTCGCGCGCTGGTCGTTGCAAAGACCGAGGGCTCGGTACTGGGTGACCCGCATGTCAACGTCCTCGCCCTCAATCGCGCGCTGGACGCTGCTTCCAAGCGATGACGGCAGGCGAGCCGCGCCCCGATCCCGATGCCCTGCTGCGCGCCGCCGAGCGCGAGGGGCGCGGCCGCCTGAAAATCTTCCTCGGGGCGGCACCCGGCGTCGGCAAGACGTTCGAGATGCTGTCCGAGGGCGCCGCCCGCCGTCGCGACGGTGTCGATGTCGTCGTCGCGGTCGTCGAAACCCACGGCCGCGTCGAGACCGAGGCGCTGGTCCGGGGGCAGGAGGTCATGCCGCGCCGTGCCGTCCCCTATGAGGGGCGGACGCTGCACGAGATGGACATCGACGCGGTCCTGGCGCGCGCGCCGCGTCTCGCACTGGTCGACGAACTGGCGCACACCAATGCGCCGGGCAGCCGCCATCCCAAACGCTATCAGGATGTCGAGGAGCTGCTGGCGGCCGGGATCGACGTCTATTCGACGGTCAATATCCAGCACGTCGAGAGCCTGAACGACGTCGTCGCCAGCTTCACCCGCGTCCGCGTGCGCGAGACGGTGCCCGACCGCATATTGGAGGCCGCCGAGATCGAGGTGGTCGACATTCCCCCCGACGAACTGATCGAGCGGTTGAAGGCGGGCAAGGTCTATCTGCCGCAGGAAGCGACGCGCGCGCTGTCGCATTTCTTCTCCAAGTCCAACCTGTCGGCCTTGCGCGAACTGGCGCTGCGAAGGGCGGCGCAGGCGGTCGATGCGCAGATGCTCGACCATGTCCGGTCGCTGGGCGTCGGCGGGCAATGGGCGGCGGGCGAGCGGCTGGTCGTCGCGGTCAGCGAACTGCCCGGTGCCGACGAACTGGTCCGCGCCGCCAAGCGCGCCGCCGACGCGCTCCGCGCGCCCTGGACCGCCTTGTTCATCGACACGCCGCGCACCGCGACCCTGGGCGAGGCGCAGCATCGGCGGCTGGCCGCGACCATGACCCTGGCGACACAGCTGGGCGCGGCGGTCGCCACCGTGCCCGCGCCCAGCGTCGTCGAGGGTATCCGCGCCTTCCTGACCGATGCCCGCGCCACGCAGCTGGTCGTCGGCAAGGCCAAGCGCTCGCGCTTGTTCGAGCTGCGCCATGGCTCGGTCGTCGACCGGCTGGTGCGCGAGACGCCCGGCGTCACCGTCCATGTCCTGCCGGTCGGCGAAGTCCCGGTCGAGCGCGAGCGGGCTAAAAGGCGCGGGCAATGGGGATCGCCCACCGGCTATGCGCTGACGCTGGCGGGGGTGACGGGCGTCACCGGGCTGGCGAGCGCGCTGTTCCACATCCTGAACCTCGGCAATGTCGCTTTGCTCTATCTGTTGCCGGTCATGGCGGCGGCGAGCCTCTATGGCCTGCGCACGGGTCTGTTCGCGGGATTGGCATCGAGCCTGGCCTATAACTTCTTCTTCCTGCCCCCCGTAGGCACGCTGAGCGTCAGCAATCCCGAAAACGTCATCTCGATCTTCGTCCTGCTGGGCGTCGCCGTCGCGACCAGCCAGCTGACCTCGCGCGTGCGGGCGCAGGCCGACCTCGCGGCGAGCAGCGCACGCGACAATGCGACGCTGGCTGGCTTCCTCCACCGGCTGAGTGGTCTGGCCGACCCGGCCGAGGCCTCGCGTGTCATCTGTGAAGACATCGCCAGGCTGTTCGAGGTGCAGGCGGTGCTGCTCACCCCGTCGCCCGCCGGACTGGCGGTACAGGCGGCGACCAAGCCCGATTACCGGCTGGAGACGATGGAGATGGCCGCTGCCCACTGGGCATTCGATACCGGCACGCCTGCGGGCAAGGGATCGGCGACGCTGGCCGCGTCCGAATGGTTGTTTCAGCCGTTGAAAGCGGGCAACCGGACGCTCGCCGTGCTGGGTCTGGCGCGCGAGGCGGGGGGCGAGCCGGTGCGCGCCGACCGGCTGCCGCTGCTGACCGGATTGATCGACCAGGCCGCGCTGATCCTCGAACGGCTGCGGCTGGAGGCGGAGGTGCGCGACGTCGATGCGGTGCGTACTCGCGACCGGCTCCGGGCGGCCCTGTTGTCTTCGGTCAGCCATGATCTGCGCACGCCGCTGACCGCCGTGATGGCCGCCGCCGCGCAACTACGGCAGGGCGCGACGCCCGAGCTGATTTCGACCATCGAGGGCGAGGCGGCGCGGCTCAATCGCTTCGTCGCCAACCTGCTCGACATGGCGCGGGTCGAGGCGGGGGCGCTCAAGTTGAAGATCGAGGCGATCGACCTGAGCGATGCGGTGACCGGCGCGGCGCATGACGCCCGCCGCGCGCTGGAGGGGCATTCGGTACGCCTCGACGTGCCGCCCGACCTGCCATTGGTCCGTGCCGATCCGCAGCTGCTGCATCATTGCCTGCTCAACCTGCTCGACAATGCCGGGCGCTATGGCGATCCGGGGACCGAGATCGTGATCGAGGGGCGGCACCGCCACGGCACCTTGCGCCTGTCGGTGCTCGACCATGGCCCCGGCCTGCCGCCCGGTCGTGAAGCGGAAGTGTTCGAGACGTTCCGGCGGCTGGAAGGCTCGGACCGGGTGGCGGGCGGCACGGGTCTCGGCCTCGCCATCGTCAAGGCCTTTGCCGAGGCCATGGGTCTGGGCGTAGAGGCGGGCAACCGCGAGGATGGCGAGGGCGCGGCCTTCGCGCTCTGCTTCCCGCGCAACCATATCATGCGCGAGGGTGCGCCGGAGGGAATGGCCTGATGCTCGCGACGATCCTGGTGGTGGACGACGAAGTCGCGATCCGTCGCCTGCTGCGCAACACGCTGGAGCAGGCGGGGCATCTGGTGGTCGAAGCGCGCGACGGGCGCGAGGCGCTGGCGCGCGCGGCGGCGGACCATCCCGATGCGGTGCTGCTCGACCTGGGGCTGCCCGACCGTGACGGGCTGAGCCTAATCCCGCTGTTGCGCGGGGCGGAGCGGGTGATCCTGGTCGTCTCGGCGCGCGAGGCGACCGAGGAAAAGGTCGCCGCGCTCGATCTGGGGGCGGACGATTATGTCACCAAGCCGTTCGACACGGACGAATTGCTGGCGCGGTTGCGCGTGGCGTTGCGGCACCGACGTGCGGCGGAGGCGGCACCCAGCGTGGTGCGGACCGGCGATCTGGCGATCGATCTCGACCGGCGCGTCGTGACGCGAGGTGGCGAGGAACAGCATCTGACCCGCAAGGAATATGACGTGCTGGCCGTGCTGGCGCGCCATCCCGGTCGGGTGGTGACGCATGACAAGATCATCGACGCCGCCTGGGGCGGGGACGAGGACCCGCGTATCGATTACCTGCGCATCGTCGTGCGCAACCTGCGCCAGAAGCTGGAGGCGCCACAGCCGGTCGGGAGTGTCATCGCGAACGAACTGGGTGTGGGGTATCGGTTGCGGGTGGAGGGGTGAAAATTCCTCCCCTGGAAGGGGAGGTGGCGCGCGTAGCGCGTCGGAGGGGTGTAACCCTCTCGATAGCGCGACACCCCTCCGTCAGGGCTTCGCCCTGCCACCTCCCCTTACAGGGGAGGAATTACGTCAGCCCACCTTCTCCCCCGTCCGCAGGGTCAGCACCTCGACCCCGGTCTTCGTCACCGCGACCGTATGCTCGAACTGCGCCGACAGCTTTCCGTCATCGGTCACCACCGTCCAGCCGTCATCGCTGGTCGATACCTTGCGCGTGCCCTGGTTGATCATCGGCTCGATGGTGAAGGTCATGCCTTCGCGCAGAGGCACGCCCGTGCCCGGACGCCCGAAATGCATCACATCCGGCGCCTCGTGCATCTCGCGCCCGATGCCGTGGCCGCAATAGTCGCGCACCACCGAATAGCCGTTCGCCTTGGCATGTTTCTCGATCGCCGCGCCGACATCGCCCAGTCGCGCGCCGGGGCGCACCTGGCGGATGCCTTTCCACATCGCTTCCTGCGTCACGCGGACCAGCCGTCTCGCGCCCGGCGACACCTCGCCGACCATATAGGTCTTGCTCGAATCCGCGATGAAGCCGTTCTTTTCCAGCGTGATGTCCAGATTGACGATATTGCCGTCCGTGATCACGTCCTCCGCGCTCGGCACGCCGTGGCAGACAACCTGGTTGATCGAACTGTTGAGCACATAGGCAAAGCCATACTGCCCCTTGCTCGCGGGCCGCGCGGACAGGTCGTGGGTGATGTAACGCTCGACCAGATCGTTGATCGCCAGCGTCGACATGCCGGACAGGCTCACCCCGTCGAGCATCTCGAACACCTGCGCCAGCAAGCGCCCGGAGACGCGCATCAGCGCCAGTTCCTCTGCCGTCTTCACCATGTCAGGCGACCAGCGGTTGCGGCAGGGGGAAATCGGCGGCGGCCATCTGCGCCTTTACGATCTCGTGGAAGGTCAGCGTCGGATTGGCCTCGGCCAGCATGCCCATCTTCATCCAGAATTCCGCCTGCGCGTTGATCGAGCGGCACATGACCGTGCTGGCGCGGCGGATTTCTTTGTGAAGCTGGTCGTCGATTTTTACGATACCCATATATGAAGCGTATATGGTCCGTATATTGATCGCGCAAGCCGGTTCAGGCGGCCGGGCGGGTCAGGACAAAAATTGCGCAGCCCGCCATGAGGGTGGCGACCAGCAACGCCAACGGCCAGTGCGGCCGTGCCCCCAGCAGGAACAGGCCATAACCCAGCGTCATGCCCGCGCACGCCATCGCCTTTCCCCGCCGCCCGATCGCGCCGTCCTGCCGCCACGCGCGTAGGGTCGGGCCGAAGCGGGGATGGTCGAGCAACCACGCCTCCAGCCGGGGCGAGGACCGCGCGAAACAGCCTGCCGCCAGGATCAGGAAGATCGTCGTCGGCATCAGCGGCAGGATCGCCCCGATCACGCCGAGCGCGACGAACAGGCATCCCAGGATGAGCCAGCCGAGCCGTATCATATGTGATGCGTAGCGGGGTGTGGGGGTGGGGGGAAGAGCCTCACCACCGGTGACTTCGCTTGGGGCCTTTCCCTCCCCCAGCCCAGTTTCAGGTAAACGATGCCCCGCATCGTTTAGGTCATGCCGGGGGCATGACCGACCTGAAACTCGCCTGCGGGAGGGGCGTTAGAAGAGCATTTGCTCGCCACGCGTACCTTACGAACTCCCCTCCCGCAGGCGGGAGGGGTTGGGGGAGGGCAGGCCACACGGGCTGAAACCTCGGAAATTACGACCCAGCCGCCCCCAGCTGCGACAGCATGAACGCCTGCCACTCCGCATTCTGCCGTATCCGCTCGAACCGCCCCGACTTGCCGCCATGCCCGGCCTCCATGTTCACCCGGAACAGCAGCGGATTGGTATCGGTCTTCTTCGCGCGCAGCCGGGCGACCCATTTGGCGGGCTCGTAATATTGCACCTGGCTGTCCCACAGGCCGGTGCCGACATAGAGCGCCGGATAGGCTTTGCCTGCGACATTGTCGTAGGGCGAGTAGCTGAGCATATAGTCGTAATAGGGCTTGTTCGCCGGATTGCCCCATTCGTCATATTCGAAGGTCGTCAGCGGGATCGAGGCGTCGAGCATCGTCGTGACCACGTCGACGAACGGCACCTGCGCGATGATCAGCTTGTAATCCTGCGGCGCCATGTTCGCGACGCCGCCCATCAGCAGCCCGCCCGCGCTGCCGCCCATTGCCGCCACCCGGCCGGGCGCGGCATATTTCTGCGCGACCAGATAGCGGGTCACGTCGATGAAGTCGGTGAAGCTGTTCTTCTTGTTCAGTAGATGGCCGTCATCATACCAGCCGCGCCCCATTTCCTGCCCGCCGCGGATATGCGCGATGGCATAGACCACGCCCCGGTCGAGCAATCCGATCCGCCCCGCATCGACCGAGGGATCGGTCGAGATGCCGTAACTGCCATAGGCATATTGGAAGAGCGGCGCGGTACCGTCGCGCTTCACGCCCTTGCGGTAGACGATCGACACCGGGATGCGCGTCCCGTCGCGGGCGGGTGCCCAGACCCGTTCGGTGACATAGAGCGCCGGGTCGTAGCCGGGGACCGGCGTGACCTTCAGCGTCCGGCGCTCGCCGGTGCGGGCATTGATCTCATAGGTCGTGGTCGGCGTGACCAGCGAGCCATAGGTATAGCGGACCCAGGGCGTGTCCGGCTCTTCGTTGATCGACAGGCCCATGCGATAGGCGGGCTCGTCCGCCCTGACGGGCACGGACTTGCCCGCATCGGTCAGCAGGCGGATCATGCGGTTGCCGCCCTCGCGCTGGTCGATCGCGACGAAGCCGTTGAACGGCTTGAACGCCTCGATGAACACGGCGTCGCTGCCGGGCACCAGGTCGCGCCAGGCGGCGGTCCCCCTGGCCATGTGGGCATCGGCCAGCGTCACCAGCTTGTAGTTCTTCGCGCCGCGATTGGTGCGGATGATCCAGCGATGACCCAGATGGTCGGCGCTATAACGGAACTCGCGCTCACGCGGCGCGATGACGGTGAAGGCGGTCGGCCGGGCGGCGGGGGCACAGCGTTGCTCGTCGCTGACCGTGCTCTGGACGCCGATACAGATATAGCGGTCGTCGGTCGTCCGGCCGACGCCGATGCTGAAGGTGTCGTCCTTCTCCTCGTACAGCATCCGGTCGGCGCTGACCGGCGTGCCGAGCACATGGGCCATCGCACGATAGCCGCGCAGCGTCGTGGGGTCCTTGGCGATGTAGAGGATGGTGCGATTGTCCGCCGCCCAGACGATGTTCGGCTCGATATTGGTGATCGTGTCTTCGTAAATGCGCCCGGTCGCGATATCCTTGACCTTCAGCACATATTGCCGCCGCCCGACCGTGTCCTCGGCCCAGGCGACCAGCCTGTTGTCGGGGCTGACCGCCCAGTCGGACAGCGAGAAGAAATTGTGGCCCTTCGCCATGGCGGGCTGGTCGAACAAGATGGTGGCGGGCGCGGTGGCGCTGCCCTGGCGGCGTTCGATCAGCGGATAGTCGGCGCCGGTCGCGAAGCGCGACGAATACCAATATCCGTTCTTGCGGTACGGAACGCTGCTGTCATCCTGTTTGATATGGGCGACCGTATCGGCGTAGAGTTTCGCCTCGAGCGGTTTCAGCGCGGCCAGTTGCGCATCGGCATAGGCATTCTCGGCGTTCAGATAGGCGAGCATCTCCGGGTTCTTCCGGGTGTCGTCGCGCAGCCAGTAATATTCATCCTCCCGCGCGCCATGGGGCGAAGGGACTTGATAGGGCTTCTTGGCCGCGACCGGCGGCGTCATCTGTTGCGCGATCGCCGGGCTTGCCAGCACTATCAAACCCGTTGCCGCCAGCCACCGCATCGCCGTCCCCCCTTGTTCCGAAGTCGGCAGGATGGCGACCCGGCTCGGCTCACGCAAGCGTCATCGGGCGGCCCGGCGCAGAAGCCCGTAACCTAGCAGCCCCGCCACCAGCGATCCCGCCAGCACCCCCAGCTTGGCCTCCGCCTGGAGCAGCGGATCGCCGGGAAAGGCGAGCAGCGTGATGAAGATGCTCATCGTAAAGCCGATGCCGCAAAGGAGCGCGGTCCCCAGCATCTGGGTCGTCGTGGCATGGGCGGGTGCGTCGGCGATCCCGATCCGTACCGCCAGCATCGTCATGCCGAACACGCCGACGACCTTGCCGAGCAACAGCCCCAGCCCGACGCCCAGCGTGACCGGCGCGGCAAAGGCGCTCACCGGCAATCCCAGCACCGGCACTCCGGCATTGGCCAGCCCGAAGATCGGCACGATCAGGAAACCCACGGGCTTGTGCAGCGCATGTTCCAGCCGATGGAGCGGGCTGTCGTGCGTATCGACCTCGCCATCCGGGCGGGCCGGGGTACGGGTCATCGGGATGGTGAAGGCCAGCAGGACGCCCGCGATGGTGGCGTGGATGCCCGACCGGATCATGAAGACCCACAGGACCAGCCCGACGAGCAGATAGGGCGACAGCCGCTTCACGCCCGCCCGGTTGAACGCCACCAGTAACGCCAGCATCGCGGCGGCCCCGCCCAGATCGACCAGCGACAGCGACGAGGAATAAAAGGCCGCGATCACCGCGACCGCGCCCAGATCGTCGATGATCGCCAGCGCCGCCAGAAAGACGCGCAGCGACGCGGGAACCCGGTCGCCGACCAGCCGAATGACGGCCAGCGCAAAGGCGATGTCGGTCGCCGCCGGGATCGCCCAGCCGGACGCGGTGTCGCCGCGATTGAAGGCGAGATAGATCAGCGCGGGCACCACCATGCCCCCCAGCGCGGCCAACCCCGGCAGGATACGGCGCGGCCAGGTGGACAGCTGCCCGTCCAGCACCTCGCGCTTGATCTCCAGCCCGACCAGCAGGAAGAACACCGCCATCAGGCCGTCATTGATCCAATGCTCGACCGACAGCGGTCCCCAATGCCGGTGGAGCAGTCCGGCATATCCGGCGGATAGCGGCGAATTGGCGAGGACCAGCGCAACGGCGGCGGCGGCCATCAGCACCAGTCCGGCCGAGGTCTGGGAGTCGAGGAAACGACGGATCGCGCTGATGCGCGTCGGGTGGGACATGGCCATGGCTCCGGCAGGACTGATCCTCGCTGGCGGCCCGACCAACGATCATCCTGCCCGTGACTTGTCCACGAACACCCTGGGGAGCGATGTCGCATGACGCAGGGAGTGGGGCAAGATTAATCCTCCCCGGTACGGGGAGGGGGACCAGCGAAGCTGGTGGAGGGGGCGTGCCGCTAGGGGCATCCCATGGGGAAGCCCCCCTCCGTCAGCGCTGCGCGCTGCCACCTCCCCGTTCCGGGGAGGATTGTTCGTCCTCCCCGCGCCGTGTGCAGGCGAAGCCAATCGCCGCCGCCAACAGCCCCGCCGCAGCGACCCCGGCGGCGATCTTCCAATGACCCTGATCCTCCTCGGCATCGACGAACAGCTCGATCAGGTGCCGCGTCACCGCCTCGGGATTCTCGCGCTGCGGGAAATGGCCGACGCCGGGCAGTTCGACCATCGTGAACGGCCCGCTGAACTTGCCCGGCACGTCGCGCGCCGTGGAGGGCGGGTTCACCCCGTCGACCTCTCCGTGCAGATAGAGCGTCGGCAGCGCCAGCGTCTTCGTCGCCTTTACCCGGTCGGCCAGCCATGTCCCGCGCGGGTCGGGCTGCGCCTCGTCCCAGCGGGCGCGATAGCTGTGGATCGTCACGGCCGGCCAGTCGGGATTGTCGAAGGACTTGGCGACGCGGTTGAACGTCGCCTCGTCGAACCAGCCGGGCGGCGACCAATTGAGCCAGTGGATATGGGCAAAGCCGCGCCGGTCGTCGCGCACCGCCTGTGCGCCGCGCCGGGTCGCCATGAACCAGTGATACCATTGCCGCTGCGCCTGGTCGAAGGACGGGGTCGGCATGCCCCCCAGGCGCGGCGGGGTGCTGAGCATCGCCAGCCTGCGCACCCGCTCGGGCCAGCCCACGGCCAGCGCCTCGGCGATGTTGCTGCCCCAGTCATGGCCGGCGACCATGAACCGGTCGATACCCAGCGCATCCATCAGCGCGATCGCATCCAGTGCCAGGATCGCGCTGTCACCGGTGCGGGGCGTGTGGTCATGGCGGAACCGCGTCGCCCCGAACCCGCGCAGGGTGGGCACGACGACACGCAGGCCCGCCTGCGCCAGACGCGGCGCGACCCGGTCCCAGGTGGTCGCATCGTCGGGCCAGCCATGAAGCAGCAGGACGACGGGCGCCCCTTCCGATCCGTACAGGTCGCAGGCGATGGAAAGATGGTCGGTGGTGATCGTCGGCATCGGCGGAAAGGACCCTTTGCTTGGACCGTTTCCAAACTCGGGTGATTTGGCACCGTTCCGTTCATGCCTTGGCGACCGAGGCGATCCGGGCGGCGGGCGGGGCAGGTGGCGTATGAGAATGGCAGAAGGGTTCATTCCTCCCCTGCAAGGGGAGGAACTCGAAATTATTGGCCAACATGGGCAAAACTTCGTCACGGGCCTTGATCGCAGGGGGCGCTATCGCGTTTTAGGACATTGGGGGTGCGCGATTGACGAACGGAATGACATGCGGTGGCGACGGCGTAACCTGGCTTCGATGAGTGCGGATGTGAATGACGGGCTGGCTCCCGGCGTCGAGGCGGTGACCAGCGGCGCCCCCCGTTCGGAAGAGCCGGTGCAGACCCGTGGCTACCGTGTCATCGCGCTCGTCGTCGCCTCCGCGCTGTTCATGCAGCAACTCGACGGCACCGTCCTGACCGTCGCGCTTCCCACCATGGCCCGCGATCTGGCGACCCCCGCCACCAGCCTCAGCCTGGCGCTGACCAGCTATCTGCTCGCGCTGGCGCTGTTCATTCCCGCCAGCGGGACGCTGGCCGACAAGTTCGGGTCGCGCACCATCTTCTGCTCGGCGATCGGGGTGTTCCTGCTCGGATCGATCCTGTGCGCGCAGTCGGGGTCGCTGCCCACATTGGTCGCCGCGCGTTTCCTGCAAGGCATTGGCGGCGCGATGATGGTGCCGGTCGGGCGGCTGGTCCTGCTGCGCACCGTCGCCAAGGCGGACATGGTGCAGGCGCTGTCCTGGCTGGTCATGCCCGCGCTGATCGGGCCGATCCTGGGGCCGCCGCTGGGCGGGTTCATCGTGACGTGGCTCGATTGGCGCTGGATCTTCTATCTCAACATTCCGATCGGCATCGTCGGCATGATCGGCGCGTGGATGCTGGTGCCCGAGGTGCGCGGCTATGCGCGGTTGCGGTTCGACGTGTCGGGCTTCTTCCTGTCGGGCATCTCGCTCGGTTGTCTGTTGTTCGGGTTCGAACTGGCCAGCCGCCCCGGCACCGGCCTGGTCGCGATTGGCCTGTTGGTGATCGGCGCGGTCCTCGGATGGCTTTATATCCGCCATGCGCGGCATACGACCGACCCGATCCTCGACCCCACGCTGATGCGGGTGCCGACCTTTCGCCTGTCGGTGATCGGCGGTTCGCTGACCCGGATCACGCAAGGGGCGCAGCCCTTCTTGCTGCCGCTGATGTTCCAGCTCGGCTTCGGCCTCAGTGCCGCCAAGACGGGCACGATCACCATGGCGGGTGCGGTCGGTGCGCTGGCGATGAAGGCGCTTGCGCCGCGCGTCCTGCGTCGCTGGGGCTTTCGCCGCAGCCTGATCGTGTCGGGTCTGGCGAGTAGTGCGGGCTATGCGACCTGTGCCTTCTTCCGCCCCGACTGGTCGATCCCGCTCATCACCTTCATCCTGGCGCTGTCGGGCTTCTTCACCTCGTTCCAGTTCACGGGCTTCAACGCCATCGCCTATGCCGATGTGGACAAGGACCGGATGAGTGCCGCGACCAGCTTCTACGCGACCTTCCAGCAGCTGACCCTGTCGCTGGGCATCTGCACCGCCGCGACCGTGCTGGAGCTGGGTTCGCTGGTCGAGGGGAAGGGCGGGCCGACGCTGAACAGCTTCTCGGCGGCGTTCATCGTGGTGGCGATCATCTCGGCCTCGGCGGTCATCTGGAACCGGCGCTTCGCCCCCGATGCGGGCGCGGCGATGAGCGGGCATCATGGACATGGGGATAGCGATGAATGACGGATTTTTAATGTCATTCCCGTTCAGCAACGATCCAGCATGGAAATCGTTACCGGCGTTCATCCCATATAGGAGAAGGCCGGTGGCAGCGCAGACGGTAATCGTGACGGGAGCCGAGTCCGGGATCGGCGCGGCCTGTGCCGAGGCGTTCGGCGCGACCGGGGCCAGGGTCGCGATCCTGTTCCACAGCGATCAGGGCGCTGCCGATATTTCCGCCGAGGCGGTGCGCAAGGCAGGCGGCGAGGCGATGACGGTGCAGGTCGGCGTCGATGACGAAGCCTCGGTCGACCGGGCCTTTGCCACCGTCGAGAAGCAATGGGGCGCGGCCGACGTGCTGGTCAATTCCGCCGGGGTCAACATGGCGGGCGTTGCTGTCCGCGACATGACGCTGGCGCATTGGCAGCGGATGATCGACACCGACCTGACCGGTGCCTTCCTGACCTCGCGTCGCTTCCTGACCGGGCGGGGCGAGGCGAAGGGGGATGCGACGATCCTGCAGATCTCGTCGATCCACGCCTATGCGGTGCGCGCGGGCGGTGCGGATTATTGCGCGGCCAAGGGCGGGCTGACCACGCTGGTCGAGACGCTGGCCATCGAGGAGGCCGCGCGCGGTGTCCGGGTGAATGCGATCGAGCCGGGCATGATCCTGACCCCGATGAACGCCAAGGCGCAGGCCGATCCGGCCTATCGCGCCAGCCTGGAGAAGAACATCCCGATGGGCCGCGCGGGCAAGGCGTCGGAGGTCGCGGACCTCGCCGTCTTCCTCGCCTCCGACAAGGCACGCTACATCACCGGCGCGCGGATCGTCATCGACGGCGGTCTGTCGCTGATGCAGGCGCTCGGCGCATGACGGGGGCCGATCTGAACAGCTCGGTCGCCGATCCGCATCGCAAGGACCAGGTGGCCGATGCGCCGCTCGACCTCGACTTCAACGTCAAGCGGATCGAGGAGGTGACGCTCGACGGCCCGCCGGAGCTGATGGCCCGCGACCTGATGAGCCCCTATGTCTGGCGCGAGGCCGATGGCCGCTGGGGCATGATGGTCCGCGCCGTCGTGCCGCAGGGCGAGACGCTGACCGATACCGGCGTGATCTGGGCCGGATGGAGCGAGGACGGGCGGCATTTCACGATGCTCGATGCGCCGTCCATCGCGCCGGGGCCGGGCGAACATGATGCGGGCGGGGTCGAGGATCCGACGGTCGTGCGCACCGAGGATGGCTATATCGTCTATTATTCGGGCGTGCTGGCCGATCACGCGCATGGCGAGCTGTCCTATGCCGCCGGGCCGTCGATCGACCGGTTGGAGAAGAGCGGCGTCGCGCTCGCGTCCTCCAAGTCGGAGGGCAATACCAAGGAGGCGACGGTCGACCGGACGGCGGACGGGCGCTGGCGGCTGTTCTACGAATATGCCGCGGACGAGGCATCGCGCATCGGCTTGGCGATCGGCGAGGATGTGGCGGGGCCATGGACCGAGCAGCCGACGCCCTTCATGCCGCGCGAGAAGAGCTGGGACGACTGGCATCTGTCGACCGGCCCGCTGCTGACCGACGACAAGAACTGCCCGGTGATGTTCTACAACGGCGCGACCCGCGATGCGCGCTGGCGGATCGGCTGGGTCGCGTTCGACGAGCATTATACCCGCGTCGTCGCGCGCGGGATCGAACCGCTGATCCTGCCGCCCCCCGCCGATGATCGCGGCGCGACCGATATCGCCTTCGCCGCCTCGGTCGTGGTCGCCGAGGATGGCATCTGGCTCTATTATTCGCTGGAGGACCGGCGATTGTCGCGAGCGCTGATCCGGCGCAGCTGAGCCGTCCCGTAAATGTCCTTGCGCAAGAAAGTCCGTTGATGCTCGGAGAAACCGAAGCCCCCGCCGCCCCGAGCATCCACGCCGCGATCGCCCCGGCCCCGGCGCTGCGTCCCGACCGGCCCTATGCCCGTGACGAGCTGCTGCACGAGCTGTTCGACGCAACCTGCCGGACGCGCGGCTGGACGACCGCGCTGAAGCTGATCGGCGCGGATGAGGAATTCGGCCGCTCGACCGAATGGACCTATGACATGCTGGCGCAGCGCAGCCTGTCCCTGGCGCACCGGCTGCGGGCGCAGGGCGTGGGGAAGGGCGACCGCGTCGTCCTGTGCCTGCCGCGCGGGCTCGACCAGTATATGGCGATCCTGGGCGTGTTGCGCGCCGGTGCGGCCTATGTGCCCGTAGACTGGGGCTATCCGCAGGACCGCATCGCCTTCATCATCGAGGATAGCGGCGCCGCGTTGACCATCACCACCGGCGCACGGGCGGCGGAGATACCGGGCGCGACGCTGGCGCTGGATGCCGAGCTGGGTGACCTGGCCGCCGAGCCGCCGGTGCCGATGGGGCGCCAGGTGACGGGATCGGACCCACAGGATCTGGCCTATATCATCTATACCTCGGGCACGACCGGGCGGCCCAAGGGGGTGATGATCACCCATGCCAATGCCTGTCACCTGGTCCGCTCCGAAAGCGCGATCCTGGCGCTGGAGCCCGACGACATCGTGTTCGGCGGGTTCAGCCTGGCCTTCGACATGTCGGTCGAGACGATGTGGAGCGCGTTCTTCGTCGGCGCCAAGCTGCTCGTCGCGACCGAGCCGCTGGCCGCGAGCGGGCCCGACGTCGCCGTCGCGCTGGCGGCGGAAAAGACGACCATCTGGCATGTCGTTCCCTCGTTGATCGCGCTGGTCGAGCATCCGGTGCCGACGCTTCGCCTGATCAACATGGGCGGTGAGGCGTGCCCCGCCGACCTGCCGCGCCGTCTGGCGCGGCCCGGCCTGCGGTTGCTCAACACCTATGGCCCGACCGAGACCTCGGTGACGGCGACCTGGACCGAGGTGCAGCCGGGCAAGCGCATCACCATCGGCAAGCCGTTGCCCGGCTATACCGCCTGGATCGTCGATGAGGCGTTGCAGCCGGTCGAGGCGGGGCAGGAGGGCGAACTGGTCATCGGCGGCCCCGGCGTCGGCGTCGGTTACGTCAACCGCCCCGACCTGACGGCCGAGAAGTTCACCATGACCCCGTTCGACACCGTGTCGGGCGGGCCGGAGCGTATCTATCGTTCGGGCGACCTGGTTCGGCTCGACGCGGCAGGCGACATCGATTTCGTCGGGCGCATCGACACCCAGGTGAAAATTCGCGGCTTCCGCGTCGAACTCGCCGAGATCGAGGCGGTGATCGGCGAGGCACCGGGCGTCGCGCAGGCGGTCGTCCATCTGTTCACCGACGCCGATGGTTCGGAGTTTCTCGCCGCCTTCCTCGTGGCGCGCAGCGGTGAGACGATCGACATCGCCGACATCAAGGCACGCGTCACCGAACGCCTTCCCAATTATATGCGCCCCGCCGCCTATCAGGTGATGGCGGCGCTGCCGACCTTGCCCGCCTCGGGCAAAGTCGATCGCAAGGCGCTAATAAAGCCGGAAATCACAGTCGACACCGGCCGCACGCTCGAAGCGCCCGCCACGCCGATGGAGGAAAAGCTCCACGCCATCTGGACCGAAGCCTTCGCGCCGCAGCCGGTGTCCGTCACCGACGATCTGTTCGAGGATCTGGGCGGTCACTCTCTGAAGGCCGCGCGCCTCGTCTCGGCGGCGCGCAAGGTCGCGGGGCTGGAGGGGCTGTCGCTGGAAGACCTCTACGCCGCCCCAACCATCCGCGCGCTGGCGACCCGGATCGGCGGCGCTGCGGCGGTCGCGGTTCAGACCGAGGCAAGCTTCCACCGTGTGCCCGAATGGAAGCGCTGGCTGTGCGTCGCGGCACAGACGGTCGCGCTGCTGCCCGTCTATACCATTGCCGGGCTGCAATGGTTCTTCCCCTATGTGGCCTATACCCATCTGGCCGGACGGATGCCGCGCATCGACGCGCTGATCCTGAGCGCCTTGTTCTTCACCATCGTGCCGGTCGCCTCGATGCTGTTCTCGATTGCCGCCAAGTGGCTGATCGCGGGGCGGTTCAAGGCGGGGGACTATCCGCTATGGGGTGGCACCTATTTCCGCTGGTGGCTGGTGCGGCGGATCATCGCGGTGACGGCGACGCCCTATCTCGCAGGCACACCGATGATTCGGGGCTATTACCGGATGCTGGGCGCGAAGATCGGCAAGCGTGCCTATATCGGCAACGGCGTCATCGACACCGCCGACCTCTTCGCCTGCGGCGACGATGCCATCGTCAGCGATCAGGCGGTGATGGCGACCAGCTCGGTCGAGCGGGGATTGCTGCGGTTGGGCACGGTGACGCTGGGCGACCGCGCATTCGTCGGCGGCCAGTCGGTGGTCGGCCGCAATTCGGCGCTGGAGGATGATGCGATCCTCGACGACATGGCCGCGCTTCCCGCCGAGACGGTGATCCCGGCTGGGCAACGCTGGACCGGTTCGCCCGCCGCCTTCGACCGGATGGTCGAGCCGGGCGAGGTCGTCACGACGGGCAAGCGGGCCGGGCCGTCGCTGGCGATCTTCATCGGCGCGCTGCTGCTGCCGATCATCGCCATCCTGCCGATCGCGCCGGGCCTGATCGCGCTGATCGAGCTGGATTGGGCGACGACCGGTTACGGCTATATGCTCGTCTCGCCGCTGCTCGCCGCGACCTATATCGTCATGATGTGCGTGCTGACCGTGCTGGCCAAGCGGCTGATCCTGGGCCGGGTGAAGCCCGGCGTCTATCGCCTCGATAGCTGGTTCTATGTCCGTTACTGGATGGTCCGGCAGATCAACGACCTGGCGCTGCGGCTGCTCCACCCGATCTTCGCCACACTCTATGTCATCCCTTGGTACCGGGCGCTGGGCGTGAAGGTCGGGCGGCGGGCGGAGATTTCGACGGCCAGCGCCATCGTCCCCGATCTGGTCGAGATCGGACCGGAAAGCTTCATCGCGGACTCGGTGATCTTCGGCGCGGCCAAGATCGGCCATGGCACCATCGAACTGGCGCATACCAAGATCGGCCGTCGCAGCTTCATCGGCAATTCCGCGCTGCTGCCCACCGGCGCGCAGATCGGCGACGAGGTGCTGATCGGCGTCCTGTCCAAGCCGCCCGAGGACCCCAGCCTCGCGACCGAGGCGGGCAGCACCTGGTTCGGATCGCCCGCCATCAAGCTGCCGGTGCGGCAGGTGGCGACGATGTTCGACGAGGGCGCGCGCTTCAATCCGTCGCGAGGCCTGATCGCGACACGCCTGTCGATCGAGGCGATCCGCACCACCCTGTCGCTTACCGCCTTTCTGGTGTTCTTCAGCGCGCTCTTGTCGGTGGTCGGCGATCTCGACGATCTGGAGCGCGGCGGGCTGGTCATCATCTCGGCCTTCCCGTTCCTCTATGTCGGCTTCTGCCTGGCATGCGGTGCGTTCGTGCTGGCGCTGAAGTGGCTGGTGGTCGGGCGCTACCGGGCACGAACCGCGCCCTTGTGGAGCACCTTCGTCTGGCGCACCGAGCTGGTCACCGCGACCTATGAGAATCTCGCGGTCGCCAACCTGCTGGAGCCGTTGCGCGGCACGCCCTGGATCGGGCTCTACCTCCGGCTGATGGGCGCCAAGGTCGGCAAGCGCTGCTATATCGATACCACCGACCTGACCGAGCATGACCTGGTCACGATCGGCGACGATGTCGCGCTGAACGATTATGCCGGGCTCCAGACCCATCTGTTCGAGGACCGGGTGATGAAGGTCGGTGCGATCAAGGTCGGCGACCGTGCCACCATCGGCTCGCTGGCGATCGTGCTGTACGATGCCGAAGTGGGTGCGGATGCGCAGTTGGGCGACCTGTCGGTCGTCATGAAGGGTGAGACGCTGCCCGATGGCACCAATTGGGAGGGCAGCCCGGCTCGGATCGTCACCGAGGCATGATGCCGCTGCGCCATGACGGGCCGCTCGACCGGCTGGAGTGGGACGGCCAAGCCCCCGTCATCTGGCGCACGGCCGATCCGGGGCGGGGGAAGCGCGCGCCGCTGGTTGAAGCGTTGCTCGCCCGGCTGGCAGGCGGACCGGTCCGGCTGGCGCGGAGTGCGACCGGCCAACCGCAGGTCGCGGCCCCGCAAGGCTGGTATATCGGCCTTGCCGGACGAGGGGCGGCATGCCTGATCGCGGCGGCGCGGCAGCCCATCGCGGTGGACCGCGAGATCGTCGACGATGCCCCGCCGCTCTGGGACATGCTGACCCCGGCGGAGGCGCGTGCTGTGCGTGACGCGCCCGATCCGTCGCGCCAATGGCTGCGCCGTTGGACGATCAAGGAGGCCTATGCCAAGCTGATCGGCGACCCCCGGCATATTGCTGCCGAGACGATCGAGACGCGGCTGATCGACGACCGGCAGGCGACCGCGCAGCGGCAGGGAGAGCGAGACGCGCATTGCTGGACCCGCGACGACGGCAGGGCGATCGAGACGGTGGCGCTATGGGCATGAGGGACGTCGTCGTCCGCCCCTATGCGCAGACCGACCGCGACGACGTGCTGGCCATCTTCGACGCCAACCGCGCCGACTATTTCGGGGCGGGAGACCGCGACTGGCTGATCGAGACGCTGGACGAGCCCGATGGCCCCGCCTTTGTCGTTGCGATCGATGGACGCGCGGCGGCGTTCGGCGGTTATGAGGTCTGGGAGCATTACAACAAGGCGCTGCTCTATTGGGGCATGGCGGCGCCAGCCTGGCACGGCGGTGGTCTGGGGCGGCTGTTGCTGCTGGCGCGGTTGCACCATGTCGCGGTCCATGCGCGGCCGGTGACGCGCTATGTCACGGTCGACACCTCGCCCCGGGTGGCGCCCTTCTTCCTGCGCTGCGGCTTCGAGCAGACCGCCGTCTGGCCCGAAGGGTACCGCTCCGGCATGACCATGCACGAGTTGCGGTTCGATCTGGCGAAGGTGTCGGCGGACGAACTGGCGGCCCGCCGCGACGACGCGCTGGCGGCGGTCGTTCGCACCCTGTCTTCACCCCAACGGGAAGGTGGCAGGCCTTAGGGCCGACCGAGCGCATTGCGCCGAGCGATTCGCTCGCTGCGCCGTCTGCATCGATAAGGAGCAGGAGGGCCCGCAATGCTGCGGGGACCCGCCTTATTCATTCCCCTACGTTATCCGCCATTGTTGCGGAGTCGAAACAGGAAAACTTCACAAACCATTGTAATTCATCCGTTACCGGAGTTGACAGTCCTTTGGTGCCATGAAACCCGTGTCACCGATAAGACCATGTTATTAATCGGAATTAAGGGAAATAGTGTGGGGGTGGGCGTTTCTCGCGTATCGCTGTGGGCGATCGCGTCCTTTTGCGTGGTTCAGGCGGGCTCGGCATCCGCGCAGAGCCAATATGTGCCGCCTGCACCGACCGGCGGCTATGTGATGGCCAATGGCCAGCGAACGGCGGACTATAGTGCGGCGCTGGCGTCGTGGCGGCAGGACAAGCAATTCTCGGTCGATTACACCAAGGGCTATCTGGGCCTGGAATATGCTTATGTCCTCGGCCTGTCGGGCAAGGGACAGACGATCGGGATCAACGACGCGGGCGTGATGATGAGCCATCCGTCCTTTGCGGGATCGGGCAAGATTGCAGGGCTGCGCACGCCCGTCCCCGCGACCTATGGCAATGACGGCATGGTCAATCCGCGACGGCCCTGGGAAATCCACGGTACCCATGTCGCGGGCACGGCGGCGGGCGACCGGCTGGCGAACGGGGTGATGTTCGGCAACGCGTTCGGCGCGAACATCCTGTCGGCGACGACCAATTTCGCGGCGGGCGATTTCCTGTGGTGGCGCGACCAGATCCTCGACAACGTCATGGTCGCCACCGCGCAGGAGAATATCCCGGCGCTCGCCAATACCGGGCGGGTTCGGATCATCAACAACAGCTGGGGCTCGACCTCGACCCAGCCCTATACGCTGACCCCGTCCCAGGCGCGCGGTGCGTTTCAGCAGACGCTGAACGGCCTCTATGATCCGGTCCTGAAGAATGACGTGCTGGTCGTCTTCTCGGCGGGCAATGGCGGCGGCGTCCATGCCAGTGTCGATGCGGTCACGCCGCTCAATGACCTGCGGCTGCGTTCCAACTGGTTGTCGGTCACCAACTATCTGGCGAACGGCACGGCCGCGTCCAGCACCAGCCTGTGCGGCCAGACCGCGACCTGGTGCGTGTCGGGGCCGGGCAGTTCGGTCGTGTCCGCGGCGCAGACCTATCTGGTCGACGGCACCGCGATCCGCGCGAAATACACCCGCGCCATGTACCCGACCATCTATGCCGCAACGACGCTGGCCCAGTTGCAGACGGCGGCGGTCAATGCGTGGCTGGGCGTGCTGACCGACTATCTCGTCCGGCGCGACATCGCCCAGACACTCGGCCGCCCCTTTGACGAGGAGGCCGAGCGGACCAAGGCGGCACAACAGGCGGTCGGCATCTCGCTGGCTTACGGCGCGCGGTTCATGACGCCCGATCCCGATGGCTATACCAGCCGTCTGGCGCAGATCCTGACCATTCCCGGCAATGTCACTTTGCTGGGACGCGACTTCTCCACCTCGGTACTGACCCAGGCCAATACGCTGATCACCGCCGAGCTTCAGAAATACATCAGCTTCACCGGGCCGGGCTATGCCGCGCTGACCGGCACGTCGATGGCGGCGCCCAATGTCTCGGGCTTCGCCGCGCTGCTGATGGAGTATTTCCCCGAATATAAGACCGGGCTGATCTCCGACATCCTCGTGTCCAGTTCCAGGGACCTCGACACGCCGGGCGTCGACCTGCGCTCGGGCTGGGGCGCGCCGCAGATGGCGGTGGCGCTGCGCGGGCCGACCGCACTGCGCGACACGCGCGAAGTCACGGTCGCATCGGGCACGACCGATATCTGGAGCAACCCGATCACCGACGCGCGCGACCGTTATTCGGCCGAAGTGCTGGCAGGCTTCCCCAACGATATCGGCGGCCTGGTCAAGCGCGGCGACGGCGAGCTGATCCTGACCGCCGCCAACAGCTATAGCGGCCCGACCCGTGTCGAGCAGGGGCAGCTGACCGTGGACGGCAGCCTGACCCGCTCGGCGGTGACGGCGGTGTCGGGCGGCATCGTCGCAGGCAATGGCAGCGTCGCATCGCTGACCGCCGGGTCGGGCGGCATCGTCTCGCCGGGCAGCACCGGCGCGTTCGGGACGCTGACCGTGGCAGGGACCGCCAGCCTGGGATCGGGCAGCCAGTTCGTCGCCGATATCGGCCCCGCCGGCACCTCCGACCAACTGGCGGCGCGCAGCATCGTGCTGGGCGGCGGCAACCTGACCTTGCGCCCGGTCAACTATGTGCCGCGCTATGGCGACAGCTATACGCTCCTCACCGCGTCGAACGGCATTACCGGCAGCTTCGGCAGCACCACCGCCTTCAGTGCGATCCTCTATCCCGAACTCAGCTATGGCACGGGCCGGGTGACGGCGGCGGTGGGCGCGCGGCCCTATGCCAGTGTCGTCGCGGCGACGCCGGTGCAGACCGCCTATGCGCGTCTGCTCGACGCCAACCGCTCCGCTTATGCGAGCTTGCGCGGGACCTACGACCTGCTCGACCTGCAGGATGTCGGGACGATCCGCGGCAGCCTGGAGGCGATTGCGCCGCGCAGCGAGACGACCCGCCGGGCGATCGGCACCACCGCGACCGACAATATCGCACGCTTCTATCGCGATCGCCTGACCGCGATGACGCCGGACGGCTTTGCGGGCGGCACGGTCGCGATGATCGGCAAGCCGCTGGAGTTCGCCGCCAACGCCATCGCCGCACCCGGTCGTCCCCAGACGGTCAGCGACACGCCGACCAGCATGGTCCGCGAAAACATGCTGCCCGACAATGTCTCGGCCTATCTGGCGGGCGGCTATATCGACGGCTCTGGCGCGGCGATGCCCGGCACGGTCGGCGGTCGCGATCCGTTCGACGGCTTCTACATCGCGGGCGGTGTCGAAGCGCGGGTGTCGGACACGGGCGCACTGGGCTTCGGCCTGTCCTATTCGGATATCGATGGCGACCAGCGGCTCGGCCAGTCGGCCAGGGGCGAGCTGATCCAGGGCACGCTCTACGGACGGCTCGGCGGTACGCTCGGCCCGGCGCTGGATGCGCAGTTCGGCGCGGGCGTGTACCGGTCCTCGACCCGGCGGCAGGGCAGCTTCGTCGGCACGCCCTTCGACTTGCGCTCGCGCGACAATGCGCTGGCGCTGTCGAGCGAAGTGGGGGCGAGCTATATGAAGGGCAGCGGGGCGCTGCGTTTCGGCCCGCGCGTGGCGATCCGTACCGGCAGCATCGACTTCACCCCCACCGGCGAAACGGGCAGCGGTCCGGCGCTGACCTATGGTCGCGACCGATTCCTGAGCGTGCAGGGCCGTGCGGGGCTTCAGATCGACGCGACGCAAGGCGGCGTCCGCCCCTTCGCCTCGGCCTATTATGTCCATGATTTCGAGGGGCGGCCGGGCTATTTCAACGCCGGATTCGTCGGCGGCACGCGGGCGCAGGCCCGCTTCCTGACCGCACGGCAGGACCGCGACTGGGGCGAGATCAGTGCGGGGGTGGCCTATCGTTCGGGCCGGGCCACCGTCTCGCTGGCGGCGGACTCGACGGTCGGACGCGACGATGTGCGCAACCAGTCCTATCGTGCCGGGCTGAAGCTGTCCTTCTGATGCAACGGGCGGGGTCGTCATGGTGGTGATGGCGGCCTTGCTGGCGATGGTCGATCCGGTGCCGCTGGTCGTTTATTACCGGCCGGGTGCGACTCCGGCGCAGGTCGAAGCCGATCTCCGGCGGTGCCGCATCATCACCACCGGCCCGGCGGCGGGTGGTGAGCGCCCGGACGGGGCGGCGCTGCTCGACAATGGCACGCCGGGCCGGGTGCCTGGGGATACGATCGAGGCGTGCATGGCGGCCTATGGCTGGCAAGCGCGCCGCTTGTCGGAGCGGGAGCGACGCATGCTGTCCCACCTCGATTCCGCCGCCGGTCGGAAAGCCTTGGAACGGTTGACGGAGTAGCCGTTGGGTGCGCGAGAAGGGATCGATATCCCTTAGAACGTCTGATGGGGGTGATATCGGATGTGACGAAGGACGCTTAGGC
Organism: Sphingomonas sp. Xoc002; assembly: GCF_050408055.1. Classification (NCBI taxonomy): domain Bacteria; kingdom Pseudomonadati; phylum Pseudomonadota; class Alphaproteobacteria; order Sphingomonadales; family Sphingomonadaceae; genus Sphingomonas; species Sphingomonas sp. Xoc002. The sequence continues at coordinate 1,011,900 of NZ_CP191175.1, forward strand.
GATCCTTTTGTTCTTGAAGTCGAAGACGGCCATTTTTCGCTATTGGTGGTTCCCCACGGGTGCGGGGGAACCCAGTGCCGTGTTCGCGGCGACCAGGGCGTTGAAGGGACCATCCCTGCGGGTGCGGGGGAACCTTACCGGGTTCTCTTTCGAGTAACCCGGAGTGGGGACCCGATGTGATGTCATCCTGCTCTAGTCCGTTCGATTCGTGGGGGAATGTCAGGTCGCTCGATCGGGTGTCCCGCTCTGACACCGGCGTTCGTCCACTTTTGCCGATGCCCGGGGTGTCGTGGAACCAAATCTCGTTTCTGCGCAATCAATTAGGTCCTATTACAATCCAGAAACAATTTAGAAACTTTTTGGTGGCCTATTTGGTATTAATTGGTATCTCTATAACTCAAGTGCAGGCGTTGCCGATCGTCGGGAGGATCGGCGCCCTCACTGCTTCGCCTGCCGGGTCGGCGCGAAGTTCGGTCCACACCAATGGGGGCGGGGACCGGCAAAGGGGGGATTACCATCATGCGCTTGCGCAATTGCATTCTGGCGACCACGATTCTGGCCGGGCTGACCGGCACCGCCCAGGCTCAGTCGACGACGACCACCACGACCGGCACCACCGGACCGTCGCAGGACATCAGCGCCGTCGGCCAGGAGAACGACATCGTCGTACGCGGCATCCGCAAGAGCCTTCAGGACGCGATCGATACCAAGCGGTCGACCAACGCGATCGTCGACGTGATCAGCGCGGAGGATGTCGGCAAATTCCCCGACACCAACGTCGCGGAGTCGCTGTCGCACCTGCCGGGCGTCACGGTCGACCACCAGTTCGGCGAGGGCGAGCAGGTGTCGATCGCGGGCGTCGAGCCTGCGCTGAACCGCGTGCTGATCGACGGCCATTCGATCGCCTCGGCCGACTGGGGCGGCAATCCCGGCGACCGGTCGAGCCGCACCTTCAACTATTCGCTGCTGTCGCCCGAGATCATCAGCCAGGCGGTCGTCTACAAGACGCCAGAGGCGCGGCTTCAGGAGGGCGCGATCGGCGGTACCGTCGATATCGTCACGCGCAAGCCGCTGGACCTGAAGCCCGGCACGCTGACCGCGACCGCCGGTTACGAATATAATGACCGCTCGAACCGGGGCAATTTCCGCGGCTCGGCACTGTATAGCTGGCATAACGAAAGCGACACCTTCGCGGTGTTGGGCTCGGTCAATTACGACAAGGAGAATCTCGCGCGTGCCGGTGTCGCCGTTTACGGCTATCTGACCGGCAGCCAGTTCACCACGACCAATACCGCTGGCCAGACCGTGCTGCAGAACCCCAATGCGACGATCACCGGCGGAACGATCAACGACCTGAAGACCGCCCGTCTGCCCGCCTTCCTGGCGCATGAATATTTCCAGCAGACGCGCCAGCGGCTGGGCTTCACCGGCACGATGCAGTTCAAGCCGACCGACAATTTCACGCTGACCGCCAACGCCATCGTGATCCGCGGCAATTACGACAATTTCAGCAACTCCGAATATAGCTACAACGTGCGCGGGTCGCAGTTGACCGCCGCGACGATCAGCAACGGCCTGATCACCTCGGCGACCTTTGCCGCGCAGCCCAGCACCAGCCGGACCTGGATGGGGGAGCTGGACACCAATTTCCGCCGCACCCGGATCAAGAATGACAGCTACAGCATGTTGTTCGACTGGGATGTCGATGGGTGGAAGATCACCGGCAATGGCGGCTTCACCCGCGCGACCGGCGGCAAGGACCCCGAATATCTGCTGAACTTCCGTACCCGCCAGGGCTTCACGGTCGGTGCGAACGGTCGCAACACCATGCTGAACTGGGACAATCCCGCCAGCGACGGCACCCAGTGGATCAGCACCTCGCCCGCCGAATCCCGCTTGCGTACCGAACCCGCCGTGCTGGCCGCGACCAATGGCCAGGGATTTTTCGGCGCGCAGATCGGCGGCATCACCCGCGCCGAGAATACGGTCGACCAGGAGAAGTTCGGCCAGATCGACTTCGCCCGCGACCTCGACAGCAACGTCCTGAAGACGGTGCGCTTCGGCGTCCGCGCCAATATCCATGACAATCGCCAGACCACCTTCGGCGGCGCGACCTTCACCAACAACTTCTTCACGCTCGCCGATCTGGGTTCCTATGTCCTGAACGCCAGCGTCTATGACGGCCTGTCTACCACCGGCAATGCGACGCCCTATGCAACGCTGACCCAGGAGAATGCGATCAAGGCGCTGAACGCGCCGGGCACGCTGAACATCACCCGGCCGCTCGACACCGGCTCGTTCTTCAAGGTGCAGGAGCGGATCGGCACGGCCTACGTCCAGGTCGATTACCAGGCGGGCAAGTTCCGCGGCAATATCGGCGGCCGCTTCGTACGCACCCGCGACATTTCGACCTATTATCTGTCCTCGTCGGGCCAGACGACGCTGGTCACCGCGCCGCGCACCGACGACCGTTTCCTGCCCGCGTTCAACATCGCCTATGACGCCGGTCCCAGTGTCGTGCTGCGCGGTGCGGCGGCCAAGGTCATCGCCCGGCCGCGCTATAGCGATCTGGCGGGTTCGTTGTCGCTCGACGATACGCAGAAGACCGGCGGCGGCGGCAACCCCGACCTGAAGCCCTATGCCGCGACCAATTTCGGCCTGTCGGCGGAGTGGTATTTCGCCCCCGCCAGCTATCTGTCGGGCGAGGTCTTCTACCGCGACATCTCGAATTACATCGGCAATGTCGTCGACAACGGGCCGGACGGTACCGGCGTGCCGCTGACCAACGCCGTGACCGGGCAGACCAACAGATATGCGATCAACCGGCCGGTCAATGGCGGGCAGGCGACCGTCACGGGCTTCTCGCTGACCGGACAGGCGAACCTGATTTGGGGCTTCGGCATCCAGTCCAACTATACCTTCGCCAGCGGTGAGACGGCGGTGGCGGGGCAGGGCCTGCCCTATCTGTCGCGCAACACCTACAACATCGTGCCGTATTTCGAGTCCGGTCCGTTCCAGGCGCGGCTGAGCTACAATTACCGCTCGAAATATTTCTACGGCTTCGGGCGTCTCCAGTCGTCGAACTTCACCGACTCCTATCGGCAGCTCGACTTCTCGGCCTCGTACAACATCAACGACCATTTCCGCGTGACGGCCAATGCGTCGAACCTGCTGGACGAGACCTATTACCAGTATAGCAGCACGCCGTCGGCCCCGACCGCGCTGTACAAGAACGGGCGCGTCTTCTCGGTAACGGGAACCGCCCGCTTCTGATCGATCCCCTGAAGGGCGGATCTTCCTCCGCCTTTCGCTGGCCCCGGCAGCGATGCCGGGGCCTTTTGTCTTTGCGGCCTCGTTCCGTCGCGCCATAAGACCAAAGTGAAACCACGGAGCCGAGCGTGACCCGCAACCCGTCCTTTCCTGTTCCCGCAGCCAGGATCGCGGCATGATCGCCGTCATGGCCGCACTGGCGGCATCCTGTGCGACGGCCGGGGCAGGGGGGGACGTTGCGGCGGATCTGCTGAACCGCCGGATCGCCGAGCGGGTCGCGCGGTGCGGCGACGTCCGGGTGCTGGTCGCGCCGCCGGGGGCGGTGGCGGCAGCGCTGCCCGTTGCGCTGCGGAGTCGGTGGCGGGCACCCGCCAAGCTGGGCCGCGAAGGCTTTGCGATCCGGCGGGTGGGGCCGGTGACGGTCGTCACCGCCGAAGACACGCGGGGACTGGTCTATGGCGCGGGCTGGGTGCTGCGCCATCTCGATGTTGCGGGCGGGACCGCGCGGCTGACCGTGAGGGGACCGGTCGACGAGCGGCCGACTTATGCCACGCGGCTGACCCAGATCGGTTATCGCCCCAAGAACAACAGCTACGATGCCTGGACCCTGCCGATGTTTCAGCGGCGGATCGAGGATTTCGCGCTCTGGGGGGCCAGCGGCGTGCAGATCATCGCGCCGGTGTCCGACGACGATGCGACCGGGCCGCTCTTCCCCGCCCCGCCGTGCGAGACACTGGCGGGGATTTCCCGTATCACTCACCGGCTGGGACTGGATGTCGCGCTCTATTATCCCGAACTTGGCGATTACGAAAAGCCCGACGCGGTGGCCGCCGAGGTCGCGGCTTTCCGGCGGGTGCTGGCCGACCTGCCCTATGTCGATGCGCTCTATGTGCCCGGCGGCGATCCCGGGCATACGCCGCCCGCGCGGTTGTTTCCGCTCGTGGCGCAACAGGCGGCATTGCTTCGCGCGCGCCGTCCCACGGCACCCGTCTATATCTCGTCGCAAGGGTTCGACGCGGCGGGGTTCGAGGCGTTCTACCGCGAACTGGACAAACGGCCCGACTGGCTGACCGGCGTCTTCGTCGGTCCGCAGACGCGCGATCCGCTGTCGGTCGAGCGGGCGCGGATACCGGCGCGCTATCCGCTGATCCTCTATCCCGACATCGCGCACACCATGCATGCGCAGTTTCCGGTGCCGCGCTGGTGGCCCGAACTCGCACTGACCGAGGGGCGCGAGCCGATCAATCCGCGCCCCGCCGCCTATGCGCATATTTTCGCCCGCTTCGCACCCCTGACCGCCGGGTTCATCACCTATTCCGAGGGGGTGAACGACGATTTCAACCAGTTCCTCTGGTTTCGTTTAGGTTGGGACCCGAAGACCGATGCCCGCGCCTTTGCGAAAGACTATGTGCGGGTGTTCATCGGCGATGACCGGGCGGCAGCACTTCCGGCGGCGCTGGAGGCGAATTGGGTCGGCGATCCTGCCACCAATTCCGCGATCGACGCCACGTTGCGCCTCGCCGATCAGGTCCGGCCCGCCGCGTTCGCCGACTGGCGGATCGACTCGCTGCGCTATCGTGCGGTGTATGATGTACTGGTCCGCCGCCGCACCATTGCCGCCCGTTCACGGAGAGCGGCGGCGCTGGCCGCACCCGATCCCGAACGCGCGCGCGCCATCCTGGCGACCGGCGATGGACCTGAGGTCGCGGCGTTGCTCGACCGGCTGAACGCGCTGGCCGAACGGCTGTGGCAGGCGGCGCGGCTGCAACTCAGCGTGAAGCGCTACGGCGCGTCGAATATCGAGCGGGGTGCCAATCTCGACCGCGCCGATGTCGACCTGACCGGCCGCGCCTGGATCGAGGCGCAGATGGCCAAGGGGTGGCCGATCCCCGACCGAAGCCGCCGGGCGGAGGGCGCGCTCTATGACGATCTGGGCCGCCCGGATGCCGAGCCGCATCTGGTGCGCGGGCCCGGTTTCCAGGCCGATCCGCAATTCTTCACCACCGCCATCGACGGCATCGCCGACCGGACCCCGGCGGACGGCTGGTGGCCGGGCGAACTCGACTATGCCGAGACGCTCTATGACAGCCCGCTGCGGTTGCATTATGACGGGCTCGACCCGCACCGGGGTTACAGCCTGATGATCACCTATGCGGGGGAGGACTATAGCCTGCCGATGCGGCTGGTCGCGAACGGGACGATGGTGTTGCAGGAGCATTTCGTCCGAACCGCCAACCCCAGCCAGGTCACGGTCGCCATCCCGCGCGAGGCGACGGCGGGCGGTACGCTGGACCTCGCCTGGACCCGGCCGCCCGGCATGGGCGGCAGCGGGCGTGGCAAGCAGGTTGCAGAGACCTGGCTGATCCCCGACCGACGTTAGCGCGTCACCTGCCGGACGAAGGCGGCGACATCGGCCAACACCGGGGCACGGCCGCGAAAGGGGCGGGCGACCGACAGGATCATCCCGACATGGCCGAGCTTGGGATAGGCGCGCAGCGTCACCGGCACGCCGCCCGCGCGCAGCCGTGCGGCCAGCGCCTCGCTGTTGCGCGGCAGGACCGTCTTGTCCTCGGAGCCGACGAGCAGCAGCGCCGGCGGATCGCCCGCACCGGCCCAGTGCACCGGCTGGGTTTCCTCCGGGCGTGGCCAGGCCCCGAAGGCCGCCCGGCTGACATCCACGTCGAAGGGCGCGAAGTCGTAGGGACCGGCCAGCCCGACCAGCCCGCGTACCGCCTGTCGGTCACGGCCCAGCCAGCGATCGTCGACCGCCAGCATCGCGGCGATATAGGCACCCGCCGAATGCCCCATCAGCACCAGCTTCGCGGGATCGCCGCCGAACCCGGCGATATGCCCTTTCGTCCAGCGCACCGCCGCCGCGCCGTCCTCGACAAAGGCGGGATAGCGGATGGCGGGGACCAGCCGGTAATCGGGTATCACCACGACAAAGCCCTGCGCCGCCAGCGCCCGCCCGACAAAGGCATAGCCGCTGCGCGTCCCGCTGTTCCAACTGCCGCCATAGAAGAAGACGACCACCGGCCGCTCACCCGCTCCGGCGGTGCGCGGGGCATAGATGTCGAGCCGCTGGCGTGCATCGGAGCCATAGGACAGCGCCTCCGCCACCCGCCTGCCGCCGCCATCCTTGGGCACCAGACGGTCGAAGGTCGCCAGTGGCGAACAGGCGGCGACGAACAGCGACAAGGAGGCGGGCAGCGACCGGGCGATCCGATGGAACAGCGTCATGGCTCTTCCATGCCCAAAGCCTGTGCCCGCCGCCAGAGCGCGCGCGGTCCGATATCGGAAAACCGGTGTCCCGGCCCGCGATCGGGCCGGTCCTGCGATTGTCCAGAAAAAAGTCATCGTACTTCAAGGGCCTGAAATACGGAGATTGACGAAAGCGTAAAAAGGCGGTCAGGGCGCAAGTGGGGAAAGCGGCGGGAGCGGGGGCGCTCTAAGGGATTGGCCGTCTTGTTTCCGTCACATTAATGCGGATTGGGGACGGGTCGGCATGAAGGCCGCGAAGCGGGTTTGGGACGTCGGGGCATGGGGCCTTTTATGGCTGCTGCTGCTGGCCGCGATGACGCCGGGCGCGGCCTCCGCCAAGGCGGTCGATCTGTATCCGACCGTCTGCAGCGCCGCGCTGCCGGACAGCGCCAGCGACGCCGGGATCGTCGAGGCATCCTATCGCTGCGGCGCGGAGGCCTCGACGCGGGGGGCGGACTGGTTGTGGTTGCGGCTGGATACGTCCCGATTGGGCAGCTTGCCCCCCGACTGGGATCTGTTGATCGACCAGACCCGGTTCGACCGCCTCGGCCTGCTGGTCGTCACGAACGACGGCAAGGCGACGCGTCGGGTGCTGTCCTATGATGAATTGCGGGGCCATTGGACGCCCGGCGGCCTCCTGAAGTTCGTGGTCGGGCCGCCGGGGCGCGACGTGCGCAAGCTCTATGTCGGCTTCCGGCAGATCGACGACCTGTCGCTGATGCGCAAGGTCGTCGCCCGGCCGGGCAGCACGATGAACGGTGCGGATATCGGCTGGCTGGTGCTGACCGGTCTGTTCGCCGGGACCCTGTTGTCGGCCTTTCTCTACAATCTGGTGATCCATGCCGGGCGGCGGCCCGCCTTTCAACGCTGGTATCTGCTCTGGGTGGCGGTTGCGCTGGTCTATGGCCTGATCTGGACCAATACGGCCGCGCTGTTCGTGCCGTGGCTGGTCGGGCCGATCGCCGTGCGGATCTGGTTCGTGCTCGTCGGGCTGATGGTCGCGGCGTGCAACATGTTCTTCTTCTCGGTCATCGAGGACGGGGTGCTGTCCCCCGGCGTGATCCGGGCGGGACGTTTGCTGGCGATCGGGGGGGCGGTGTTCGGCGCGCTGGCCGCCGCCGATACCTGGTTTCCCCCGGTGCTGACCGACCGGCTGCTCAACTACGACATTGCCGCGACATCGGCGCTGATCGCCTGGTCCTGCGTCGTGGCAGCGCGGCGGGGCAGCCGGGTCGTCTGGTTCTACATGATCGGATGGAGCCCGGTCATCACGCTGTTCGTCCTGCGGCTGGCGCGCAATCTGGGCTTTGTGCGGCAGAATGACGCGGTGGACATGGCGACCTTCCTGGCGCTGGCGTTCGAGGCGTTGGTCCTGTCGCTGGCGATCGCCGACCGCTTCCGCCGCATCCGCCGCGAACTCGACGAAGCGCGGCAGCGGCGCGAAATCGACATGGCCGAGACCAAGACACTGCGGCTGGCCGCGCATACCGACTTCCTGACCGGCCTGGGCAACCGCGCCGCCTTTCAGCAGCAGGCCAATGCCCTGATGAAGGCGTCCATTCCGTTCAGCCTGTTCCTGATCGACGTCGATTATCTGAAGGACGTCAACGACCGGCTGGGCCATGCCAGCGGCGACATGCTGCTCTGCCATGTCGGCACCGCGCTGGGCGGGGTCGTCCGTTCGATGGCGGATGTGCGGGTGTCGCGGATCGGCGGCGACGAGTTCGCGATCCTGTGCCCCGGCTCGCTGCATGACGAGGCTGCCCTGGCCGAACGCATCGCCGGCATCCAGGGCGAGCAATGGCATGGCCGCGATCGCAGCCGGACCATGTCGCTCAGCATCGGGTCGGCACGCTATCCGGACGATGCCCAGGCGCTCGACCTGCTGTATCACAATGCCGATCTGGCGCTCTACACCGCCAAGCGACTGGGCCGCGCGCGCTATGTCCGCTATGATCCGCTGCAAAGCAGCCTGCGCGAGCTTCAGGTCGCCTTTGCCGGGGAGGCCGAGCAGGCGCTGGATCAGGGCGAATTCGTCCTATACCTGCAACCCATCGTCTCGCTGGAGACCGAAACGGTGTGCGGGCATGAGGCGTTGCTCCGCTGGGACCATCCGGTTCACGGGCTGATGACCCCGGACCGCTTCGCCGATGTGCTGGTCGCCGAGCGGATCGGCTTGCGCATCCAGGACCATGTCCTCGAACTGGCATTGATCGCGCTGCGCGATCGCGGCGAGGCGCTGGGCGTGGTGTGCGTCAACTTCACCTCGGCGCAGCTTGGCGGACCGCGTTCGGCGCGCACCGTGCTCGAACGGCTGGCGCATTATGGCGTCGCGCCGTCGCGGCTGTGCGTCGAGGTGACCGAGGGCGTGATGCTCGACCGCGGCGCCGACAGCATCCTGTCCAGCCTGCGCACGCTGCACGACGCGGGTGTGTGCATCGCGCTGGACGATTTCGGCACCGGCTATGCCTCGCTGGTCCATCTGCGCGACCTGCCGGTGGACCGGATCAAGATCGACCAGTCCTTCGTCGCCGGGTTCGACGAAACCGATGGCGGCACCTTCCCGATCGTCAGCGCGATCGTGGGCCTGGGGATCGGCCTGGGCAAGGTCGTGATCGCCGAAGGGATCGAGACCGAATGGCAGGCGGAGCGTCTGCGCCAGCTCGGCTGTCGGCTGGGGCAGGGCTATCTCTACGGCCACCCCGTCGCGCTCGCACCGATCACCGATGGGGCGCCGGTCGTTCCCGCCAGCAATGCCCCGTTGGCGGATCGGGTTTAGATCCTCGCTTAGCCGCCCGTTCAGGGCTCCAGCCCCAGCGCCGCGCGGTCGGCGGTGGCGGCGGCCAGTTCGGCGCGGGCGGCCGCGATCCGGGCCTGCGCGTCGATCAGGCGGACACGTGCGTCGTTTGCGGTTTCCTCGCGCTGGTTGACCAGGAAGAAGTCGCTCGACCCCAGTTCGAACCGCCGCCGCTCGGCCGCTGCGAGCCGTTCGGCCAATTGGCGCTCCTGCTCGGCGATGGTCGCGAGCTTTTCGGCGGCATCGACGCCGATGGTGATCCCCTCGACCTCGACTGCGATCTGGTCGCGCAGGAAGCGGCTGCGCGCCGACAGCGCATCCATCTCTGCCTGTGCCTCGACCATGCGGCCCTTCGCCGCGCGGTTCTGGAGCGGCATCGAGAAGCGAAAGCCGACCGCCGCCTCCAATGGCGTGCGATTGGGGCCGCCCAGGCCGATGGGACCGACATCCTTGCCCATCTCGCCGCGCAGGTCGAAGCGGGGGCGCAGGTCGTTCTGCGCCAGCGCCAGACGCGCCGAACCCTGGTCGATCCGCGCCAGCAGCACCTGGAGATCGGGGCGGCGCTGTTCGAAATTCCGCCGCGCCGCCACCGCGACGCCGGACAGCGCCTCGGCCCCGCCGGGCAGGCGCTCGGGCCCGACTTGCACCGGATCGCCTTCGGCATCGCGGTAATAGAGCGACAGGGCATTGGCCGCCGCCTGGAAATCCCCCTCGGCCCGCACGACCAGCGCCCGGCGGCGGACGACGTTCTGGTCGTTCTCCGCCAGCAGGATATCCGGACGCGCGCCCAGTTCGACCTGCCGGGCGAGGCCACCCCGCCGGTTGAGCGAGAGGTCCAGCAACTCGCGATAGGCCCGCAGGCGTAGGCCCGCCGCGACCCAGTTCTGATAGGCATCGACCGCGCGCCGCTGCACGCCGATCGCCACGGCCTCGCGCTCGAACCTGGCGATGTCGATATCGCCCGACGCCAGGGTACGGCGGGTGCGGCGCTCGTCGACCAGCCGGTCGCGCAACAGCGAATAGAGCGCCCCGACCTTCACCTCGCCCAGACGGTTGGTGTAATTCTGGTCCTCATAGACCGGGAAACTGCCGCGACTGACCCGGTAGCCGCCATAGACGTAACCGCCATTGTTGCTCAGCGGCCGGTTCGCGCTCGCCGAGGCGACGGTGCCGTCGTAATAGCCGAGCGTGCGGGAGCGGCCCTCGGCCTCGAACACCGTGTCGAACGCGCCGTCGGCGGTGATCGCCTTGCCCTCCGCCGAGCGGATCTTGGCCAGCGCCTCGATGATCTGCGGCGCGGCGCGGGCGGAGGAGCGCAGCACCTCGTCCAGCGTCAGCGGCCCCGTGCGGGACACAGGCGCGGGCGCGGGGACCGCCTCGATCCGCTGGGCCATGACGGGTGTCGACAGGACAGGGAGGGCGAGCGCGAAGATCAGCAGCAGCGAGCGCATCATTTCGGCTTGCCCGCCTTGGCCGCGATCTTCTTGTCGTCGTCCTTCGCGCCCTTGTCGTCCTGCTTGTCATTCGCCGTCTGGCCGAATTCGAGCGGGAAGTCGTTCAGCTGACGCCACAGCTCGTAACCGACCGTGACCGTCTCTCCCTGAACCCAGCCCTGCACCTTGCCGCCCAGCCGGACGAAGCGGCGCTCGGGCCAGGCGGGCTTGCCGGGCGCGGGCTCGACCAGGATGCGGAACAGCCCTTGCGCATTGGCATTGGGGTCGATCGTGCGGACGCGACCGTCGAAAAAGCCGTAGGCGACCGAGGGCCAGCCGCTGAACTGGATCGCGGGCCAGCCCTCGAACTCCAGACGCACCGGGCGGCCAGGGCGGAGCAGCGGCACGTCGCGACCGTCGATCAGCAGCTCGACCGCGCGCTGCACCTCTTCCGGCGCGACCACCGCCAGCGCGGTGCCCGCCGAGACATAGGCACCGCCCGCCGCCGCGTTCAGGTTCTGGATACGGCCGTCGCGCGGGGCGCGGACCAGCTGTGCCGACTGGCGGTTCAGCTGCACGTCGATGCGGTTCAGCTTGGCCCGAGACTCCGCCAGCTTGGCGCCGGAGTCGGCCACCTTGATCTGTGCCTGTTCGTAGTCGCGGCGGGAGGCGAGCCCCTCGGCATAGAGCTGGCGCGTGCGGCTGACGTCGATCTGGGCGACCGCCTGCGACTGGCGGACCGAGGCGATCTCGGCCTCCACCTGTGCGCGTTCGGCGGCCAGGCGGGACAGCAGATTGGGGTCGAGGTCGATGATCCGCGCGATCGGGTCGCCGCGCTTCACATGCTGGCCGTCATGGACATACCAGCGCTCGACGCGGCCGGGCACCAGCGCGGTCACGTCCTGCGCGCGGTCGGTGGGGTCGAGCGAGACGACCTGGCCGCGCCCTTGCGCGGTCTGCAACCATGGCACGAAGAACAGAATGAAGATGACGGCCGCAATGCCGACCGTCAGGATCCAGGCAATGGCGACCGTGACCCGTGGTGGGCGCAGCGACGAGAGGGTGCGGAAATGCGCGAGCTGATCAGGCGACATCGGCGTCCTCCCGGCGATAGGCGTTCTGGAGGTCGGCGAGCTGCTCGAAGCGGCGCTGCTCGGTCAGGCCGAGATAGAGATAGCCGTCGAGTTCCATGTCCTCGGGGCGGCCGGTGCACAGCAGCACGGTCGTGCCATGCGCTCGCAACAGGTGTAGCGCGGCGCGCAGCCGTTCGGGCGGCAACAGGTCGTAGAGTTGCCCGAGCAGCAGCAGCTTGGGGCCGACCAGCAGCGCGTTGGCGAGCTTCAGGGCCATCGTTTCGCCGACGCTCAGCGGATAGCCGGTCGAACCCAGCGGCGTATCCAGCCCCTGCGGCAGGCTGGCCAGACGGCGTTCCAGCCCGACCAGCGCCAGCGCCTCCATCGCCTTTTCGGCGAGTTCGCCCGAGGCGAGGCGGAGATATTCGCGGATCGTGACCTCGACGATGGTCGAGCGGTCGAGCACCGTCACCTCCGAGCGGAGGCGGTACATGTCGAACGAGCCCAGATCGGCATTGCCGATCCGCACCAGGCCGCGATCGGGCAGGGCGTGGCGCTTCAGCAGCATGGCCAGCAGGCGTTCGGCCCCCGGCTCGGCCACGGTGACGAGCTGCTCTCCGGCCGCCAGCGTCAGATTATAGCGCGCGTCGTTGAACGCCACATCGGTCAGCTTGACCGATCCGTCACGCGGACCGTTGTCGCCGCGCACGGTCGGCTCCTGCGGAATGGCGAACAGCAGCGACAGCTCCTCGGAACTGGCGACCAGATCGTAGAAGGTGTCGAGATACCAGCCGAATTGCGAGATGCCGTAGAAGACGCCCGACAGGATCAGCTCGGCCGCGACCAGCTGGCCCAGCGACAGCTGTCCGCGCAGGATCAGCATGCCGCCCAGCAGCAGCAATCCGGCGCTGGCAAAGGCGTAGATCAGCAGGAAGGCGATGGTCTGCGCGAACTGATAGCGGAAATAGCGGCGATGCGTGTCGACATAGTTGGCGGTCATCGCCTCCGACCGGTTCATCGCGAAGTCGAGATGGCGCAGCGACTTGTAGAAGCCGTTGGACCCGCCGACGCTCTCCAGCCAGCGCGCGGCATTGTGCTTGGCATGGCTGAGCGCCACCGCCCCGCTGATCGCGCCGCGCCGCCAGAGCATCCACACCAGCAGGAGTGCGGCGACCAGCACCACGTTGAAGGCGAGGAAGACCGGGTGGTAGAAGCTGGTGATGGTCAGGCCGATCGCCGCCTGAAGCATGATGGTGAAGGCACCGATGACCAGGCTGGGCACCGATTTCTGCACGATCACCAGATCGAAATAGCGGTTGAACAGGTCGCCGCGATTGCCATCGGCGAAGAAGGGGTCCTGGGCATGGACCGCACGTATCGTGACTTCGGCGACCACGCGCGAGAACAGGCGACGCTCGAACGCGGCCATGATCCACACCCTGATCGCGCTGAGCCCGGCAACCATCAGCAACAGCATCAGCAGCACGCCCGACAGCGCCCAGAGCGGGGCGGGCATGGCGGTATTGGCGACGCTGTTGATCAGCAACTGGACCGAGATGGGTGTCGCCAGCGACAACAGACTGATCGCGATGGTATAGACGATGCCAAGGCGGATATAGGCCGAATCAGGGCCTATGATCTGCGACAGCCAGCCCACCGCATCCCGAAAACCCAATCGTTGTCCCGCCAAAACGCGCCCCTTTTTCCGTATCTTGACCGAGCCGGAGCGGGCAGCAGACGGCCACCTTCACTCCGCAGCACCTTCATGTCCCCTCCATGAACGTTACGCTTCGGCCTGATCCTAGTGAAGTTGGTGTAACGACATAACATGGTCGTGGCCAATCGGAATTGCCGTGCCTGGGGTATAGAAAGAAGCTATAGAGCCCTATGCTTACCCTGCGTCAGCTCGAATATCTGGTCACGATCGCCGACACGGGCTCCTTCGCGCTGGCGGCGCGGGTCGCCAATGTCTCGCAGCCGACGCTGAGCCAGCAGGTACGCACGCTGGAGGAGCGGCTGGGCGCCAGGCTGCTGGAGCGGAGTGCGACGGGTGCGATCCTGACGCCGGTCGGGCGCAGCATCGTGGCGACCGCGCGGCGCATGCTGAGCGACGCCAGCGATATCGTGGCGCTGGCGGCGGGATCGACCGACAGCCTGACCGGCACGCTGAAGCTGGGGACCACGCCGACGCTGGGGCCGTATCTCCTGTCGCCGATCATCGCCGAACTGCACCGCATGGCCCCGCGCCTGCGCCTGCATGTGCGCGAAGGCATTCCCGACGAACAGGTTCGCGAACTGTCCCGCGGCGATATCGACGTGCTGCTCGGCCCGTTGCCGATGACCGGCGAAGACCTGACCGTCGAGCCCCTGTTTCGCGAGCCACTGCATCTGGTCGCCGCGCTCGACCATCCGATCGACGCCGCCATCCCAGCGGATCGCGAGGTGCTGAGCGGCAGTCCGCTGCTGACGCTGGACCCACGTCATCATCTGGCGCGGCAGGCGGCGGAGGTCGCGGAGCATTATCGCATGACCATCGCGCCGGACTATTACGGCACCAGCCTGGAAAGCCTGCACCAGATGGTTGCGAGCGGGCTGGGCCTGACGCTGTTGCCCAGCCTGTATCTGCGATCGGAAGTGGGTGGGGCGACAGGATTGAAGATCCTGCCCGTCCAGGGATGGCGCGCGCATCGGTCGATCGCCATCGCCTGGCGCCGCCAGTCGCCGATGAGTGCGGCGTTCAAGCTGATCGCCGATCATGTGCAGGGATGTGCACGGACCCTGCTGGCGGGGTGAGGGGGGCGAGCGCTCGGCTGCTTGGCCGAGCTGCGGGCGCTCTCCCCGAGTGGATCCCGGCCTCCGCCGGGATCGCGTGCAGGATGGTGAGGGGTCTCGCGTTACGGGATATGCCTCGCCGGTCAGGCGGCGCGGCCGAAATCGGCGTCTTCGCCGTCCGGGCCGCCGGACGACATGTCCAGCGCGAAGCCGCGAATGCGGGCCTGCTGGTCGGCGACCACGTTCGTCCGGGCGGCGGGCTTGGCCTTTTTGGCGGGCGTCGTCGCTCGTGCCGGGGCGGGCGTGCGGCCTGCGCGGCCCGTGCCGTTGTCGATGCGGAAGAAGGCGATATTCTCCTCCAGCTCCTCGGCCTGGCTGGCAAGTTCCTCCGAGGTGGCGGAAATCTGCTCGGAGGCGGCCGCGTTCTGCTGCGTGACCTGATCGAGCTGCTGGATCGCGGCGTTGATCTGGGTGGCGCCGATATCCTGTTCACGGCACGCGGCGCTGATTTCGGCGACCAGCTCGGCGGTACGGCGAATGTCGGGCACCAGCGAGCCAAGCATTTCCCCGGCCTGCTGCGCCGCCGCGACGGTGTCGGAGGACATGCCGCTGATCTCGCCCGCCGCAACCTGGCTCCGTTCGGCCAGCTTGCGGACCTCGGCCGCCACGACCGCAAAGCCGCGACCATGCTCGCCCGCACGCGCCGCCTCGACCGCGGCGTTCAGCGCGAGCAGGTCGGTCTGGCGCGCAATTTCCTGTACGATGCTGATCTTCTCGGCGATGGTGCGCATCGCGCCGACGGCCTTCTGCACGGCCGCGCCGCTGATCTCGGCGTCCTGCGAGGACTGGCGGGCGATCTTCTCGGTCTGGCTGGCATTGTCGGCATTCTGTTTGATGTTCGCCGCCATCTGTTCCATCGACGCGGAGGCTTCCTCGGCCGCCGCCGCCTGCTCGGTCGCGCCCTGCGACATCTGTTCCGACGAGGAGGACAGCTGCTGGCTGCCCGCCGCGACGTTCTTGGCGGCCAGCGTGGCGTCGCCGACGACACCGCGCAGTCGCTCTATCATCATGACCAGCGCTTGGCCCAGCGAGTCCCGGTCCGACAGCGGCCGGTGGTTGACGGTCAGGTCGCCGCCCGCAATCGTCTCGGCCAGTTCCGCCGACTTGCGCAGGTTGGTGGTCATGCGGATCAGGGCGTGGCCAAGAAGGTCCTTGTCCGACAGCGCCTGGTGATCGATGCTCAGGTCGCCCTCGGCGATGGTGTCGGCCAGCCGCGCGCTCTGGCGCAGATTGGCGGTCATGTGGTTCACCGTGTCGACCAGATCCTTGATCTCGTCATTGGTGGCGACCGATACTTCCTGTTCGATATCGCCGGTCGCCACCGCCGCGATCGCGACCGAAATCTTCTTGAGCCCCTGCGACACGATCCGCGCAATCCAGATCGCACCGGCCAGCGCGATCACCAGCGCCAGGCCCGAGATGACGGCCAGCGTGTTGCGCGAACTGTCATAGATCGCGTCGGCATTCTGCTTCGCCGCGTCCATGTCGGCCTTGGCGATCTTGACCAGCTGCTGCGTTCCCTGGCTGATTTTCACGGCCAGTTCACGCGATTTGGTCATCGACAATGCGCCGGCTTCCTGATTGTGATTGGCCAGTCCGAGATGGCGGACCATATCGTTGACGGGCAGCCAGGCCGTGTAACTCTCGCTGATCCCGGTCCAGATCGGGCGACCCGCAGGCGTCGCATTCGCAAGGCCGGTTTCGACCAGCGCCTTTATGTCGGACCGGGCGTGCATCAACTCGCCATCGAACACCCGCATCTGTTCGTCGTCATTCGTCAGCGCGAGATTCTTCTCCATACGAACCGCGTAGCTGATCCGCTCGTTCAGCGTTTCGGCGCGGTCCAGCCGGGCCACCGGGCCAGCAACCATCTGGGTCGTGACATCGTTCATTTCGCTCAATTTCGAGGCGGCAAGGACCGCCATGCCCAGCAGCAATGTGAGCACTATCGCGAATGTCGCACCCAGTTTGAATTTGATCGTGGCCCGCATGATTTCCCCGTTTTCCGACATTGATCTCAGTCAAGATCGGTACGGGTCACATGGAAATTTCTAACAGTTTATAAATCGGCGCGACACCGATCCGTCACAAATCGACGCCTCTGAAGGGGGCCGGGGGCGCCCGACGGATTCCCTCCGGCCCACGTCATTATGGTATGGTATTGGTATTTCTTTGGTCTAAGTGGCTTCAACATGCCAAAAATTACGCGGCGGCGCGGGATCACGGAATAATAGCGCTATCATAGGTTATTGTGATGTGTTGTGACGGCGGTATCAGTTGCTGATCGACGGCAAGCCGAAAATATTTTTTGCCGAGGTCGCCTGCCAGCCGTTCGAAGCGGGCAGGCGACGTTTGCGGGGCGTGCCGCGGGTGCGACTCATATTCCTGACACCGCAGGCCAGCCTTTTCCCTTACGGAATCAGGCGGTCGGCACGGAGCCGCTCGAACAGCGCGAAGAACGCGTCGTCGGTCGGCTGATAGCCGGTGAAACCCAGCCGTCGGCTCTTGGACATGTCGGTCACGACCTCGATCGGGCGGCCCAGATCGGCATCGGTGTGCCAGGGCGAGGCAAGGCGGTTCAGATCGGGCTCGGCCAGCCCCTCGCGCGTGGCGATCTCGCGCCACAATGCGGCATCGTTCGCCATCTGCTGCTCCAGCGGCCGCACGATGCCGTCGAACGGTGCGACCTCGACACCGAACCAGTCGGCGATGCGGCTCCACATCCATTGCCAGCGGAAGACATCGCCATTGACGACGTTGAACGCCTCGTCATGCGCCGCCTCGGTCTCCGTCGCCCAGAGAAGATGGCGGGCAAGTTGCCCGGCATCGGTCATGTCAGTCAGCCCCGACCATTGCGCGGCCGAGCCGGGAAAGGTGAAGGGCCGCCCCGTCTCGCGGCACAAGGTCGCATAGACCGCCAGCGTCGTGCCCATGTTCATTGCATTGCCGACCGCCAGCCCGATCACGGTATGCGGACGGTGCACGCTCCAGGTGAAGCCGTCGCGCCTGGCCGCCGCGAACACCTCGTCCTCCTGCGCATAGTAGAAATTCTCGACGTCCAGCCGACCCTGTTCCTCGCGGAACGGCGTCTGCGGCAGCGTGCCCTTGCCATAGGCCTCGAACGGCCCGAGATAATGTTTGAGACCGGTGACCAGAGCGACATGGCGCGGACCGGTGCCTCCGCGCAGTCCGTCGAGCAGGTTGCGCACCATCGCGGCGTTGACGCGGATATTCTCCGCCTCGCTGTCCTGCCGGGCCCAGGTGGTGATGAAGACCGCATCGGGATTCACGTCGCGCAGTGCCGCCGCCGTCGCGTCCGGGTCCTGAAGGTCGGCGGCGACCGGATGCACGCCCGCTTGTTCGGTCGGTCGGCGGGCCAGGCCATGCACCGTCCAGCCCCGTTCCACCAGCAGCGCCGTCGTCGCGCTGCCGACGATCCCGCTCGCGCCCACCACCAATGCCGTCTTCGCCATAAAAGCCTCCTTTGTCAGGGGTTTCAGCTAGGCATGGGTGGACAGCACTTCCAGACGGCACCATCTGGGGCCCCAGGCACCAGAAGGTAACCATATGCAGCCGGGATCACGCGATGAGGAATGGCGGGAGGATTGTGCCCCGCGCCGCGTGCTGGAATTGTTCGCGACGAAATGGACCAGCATGGTGCTGCATACGCTGCACGCCCGCCATGGCGGCGTCGCACGGACGGGCGTCCTCCAGCGCAGCCTGCCGGGCATCTCGAAAAAGATGCTGACCCAGACGCTGCGCGACATGGAGGGCAGCGGGCTGCTGACCCGCCATGTCCAGAGCAGCATGCCGCCGATGGTCGAGTATCGCCTGAGCGATCTGGGTCAGCGCTTCGTCGAGCCGGTCGAGCTGCTGTATGGCTGGGGCCGCGACAATGCCGATGCGCTGGACCGGCTGGTGCCGCGCCCGCGTTCGCGCCGGGCCTGACCGCCGACTTGCCTCGAACCCGGATCGGGGGCAGCGTGCAGGGCGATGGAGAAAGCAGAGAAATCCGACGACTATGCACGCGGGCGGCGTGACGGCCTGCGGCTGGCGCTGTCGATCCTGGAGGCGGAGGAGGCCAAGTGGGAGGCGCTGCTCGGCGAGAGCCCGTCCTGGCGAACCAATGCGACCCGATCGATCCGGCACAAGGCGTATCAGGTCGCGCGCAAGCGCGTGCAGACGGCCCTCAACCGGCTGCTCCCCAAGGGCGAGACGGCGCTTCCGGTCGAACTCGCGACGATGATCGACCGGGTCGGGCTATAGGGGCAGGGCGCGCTTCAGCCCGACAGCATCTCGCCGACGCGGCGTTCCAGTTCCAACACGTTGAACGGCTTGGTCAGCACCTCCATGCCCTCATCCAGATGGCCGGCGCCGACCGCCGCATTGGCGGCATAGCCGGTGACGAACAGGATCTTGAGTGCTGGGCGAACCGCCCGGCCCGCATCGGCGACCTGGCGGCCGTTCAGCCCGCCCGGCAAGCCGACATCGGTGACCAGCAGGTCGATCCGTTCGTCCGATTGGAGCAGCGATACGCCCATCGGACCGTTGCTGGCGGTCAGCACGCGGTATCCGGCATCGCGCAGCACCTCGCCGACCAGATCGCGGATCGCGCTTTCATCCTCGACCAGAAGGACCGTCTCCCCCGCATGCGCGCGGTGCCGGTTCGCGGAGGTTTCGTGCGGATCGGCCAGTTCGGGTTCGCCGGGCAGGCGGGGCAGGTATAGCCGCATCGTGGTGCCAGTGCCGACTTCCGAATAGATGCGGACCTGGCCGCCCGACTGGCGGACGAAACCATAGATCATCGACAGGCCCAGCCCGGTGCCCGCGCCGATCGGCTTGGTGGTGAAGAAGGGGTCGAAGACGCGCTCCATCACCTCGGGCGTCATGCCGGTGCCGGTATCGGTGACGCACAGCGAGACATAGTCGCCTGCGGGCAGGTCCTGCGCCGCCGCCGCGCGGGCGTCGAGCGTCTTGTTGGCGGTCTCGATGGTCAGCTTGCCGCCCTCGGGCATGGCGTCGCGTGCGTTGATGCACAGGTTCAGCAGCGCGCTTTCCAGCTGCGGCGCGTCGACCAGGATCGGCCACAGGCCGGGGGCGGAGACGAACTTCACCTCGATGGCCGGGCCGATGGTGCGGACGATGATGTCCTCCATCCCCGCGATCAGGCGGTCGACATCGGTGGGCTTGGGCGCCAGCGTCTGTCGCCGCGAAAAGGCGAGCAGCCGCTGGGTCAGCGCGGCGGCCCGGTGCGCCCCGTTCTGCGCCATGGAGATGTAGCGGTCGAGCTGGTCATGCTGCCCCTTGGCGATCCGCATGGCGAGCAGTTCGAGGCCGCCCGTCACCGCCGTCAGCAGATTGTTGAAATCATGCGCCAGACCGCCGGTCAACTGGCCCACCGCCTCCATCTTCTGCGCCTGGCGAAGCTGTTCCTCGGCCTGTACCAGCGCGAGCGCCTGTTCCTTCTGCGCGGTCACGTCGCGGCCGGTGGCATAGGTCATGTCGCCGGCAGGCGCTGCGTTCCAGGAAATCCAGCGGATCGAGCCGTCCTTGTGACGATAGCGGTTCTGCACCACCGGCTTGCCGCCGTTCGCCGCCAGTTCATAGGCATATACCGTGTCGTCATGATCCTCGGACACGACGAATTCGTTGACGTGACGGCCGACCAGTTCGGCCTGATCATAGCCCAGAAGGCTGGTCCAGGCCGGATTGACCCGCCGGACCACGCCGTGAAAGTCGATGACCAGCATCAGGTCGGGCGAGGTGTCCCACATGCGGTCGCGCTCGGCGGTGCGTTCGGCGACCTCGTCCTCCAGCGTCTCGTTCATCCGCTGCAGCGCTTCCTCGGCCCGCTTGCGCTCGGTGATGTCGATCGACGAGCCGACCAGTCCGACGACATGGCCCGCCGCATCGCGGAACGGCGCCTTGGTCGACAGCCATGTCGCGTGCGTCCCGTCCGGAAAGTCGACCTGTTCCTCCAGCACTTCGGTCCGGCCTTCGGTCATGACCCGCCGGTCATTGGCCATGACGATTTCCGCCTGCGCCCGGTCGTCCAGGAATTCCAGGTCGGTCCGCCCGATGATCGCCTCGATCGGCTTGCCGACCAGTTCGACCGTCCCGCGATTGGCGGCGAGCATCCGGCCGCTGCTGTCCTTGGCATAGACGACGCCGGGCACCGCCTCCATGACCGCCGCGAGCATGGCATTGGCGTGACGCAGGGCATCCTCGGCCGCGCGCCGGTCGGCAATGTCGATGACCGAGCCGATATAGCCCAGAAACTCGCCATCCGGGCCGAAACGCGGCGAGGCGGCATCGATCGCCCAGCCATAGGACCCGTCCGCCCGGCGCAGGCGATAGTCGATGCGGAACGAGGTATGCGTCGTATTGGCCTGGCCGAAGATACGCTCCGCCTCGGCCCGGTCGTCGGGGTGGGTGGCGTCGAGCCAGCCATAGCCCAGCGCTTCGTCACATGTCTGACCGGTATATTCGTACCAGCGGCGGTTGAGATAGGTGCAGACACCGTTCGCATCGGTGATCCACATCATCACCGGCGCATGGTCCGCCATGTTGCGGAACCGGTCCTCGCTGTCGACCAGCTCGACACGTGTCCGGGCCAGTTCGGCGTCCCGCGCCCGGTCCTCGGTCTCGTTCCGGCCGATCTTCAGATAGCCGATGATCCGGTCGCCGCCGTCCCTGATCGGATGGGTTGTGCCGTTGAGCAGCACGAGACTGCCGTCCGGCTTGCGATGCCAGCGAAGGTCCGGCGCGCAACCCTCCGCGGCGGCGCGGGCCATGTGCCGGGCCGGAATGCCATCGGCTCGGTCCTGGGGCACGAAAATCTCGTCGATGGGGCGGCCGAGCACGTCCCCGTCGCGCCAGTCGAAGATCGCCTGCGCGCCCGCCGACCAGCTGGTGATCCGCCGCTCGGTATCGGTCGCAATGATCGCATAATCCCGCGCGCTGTCGAGGATCAGACGCATCCGTTCCTCACTGGCTCGCAGGGCCTCATTCTGTCGGTCGAGTTCCTCGACGGAGCGGCGCAGATCGAGTTGCGCCATCACCTGCCGCGCCAGCACGCGCAGCGTTTCCTGCTGCACATCGGTGAATTCGCGCGGGCGATAGTCGAGGACGCAGAGCGTGCCGATCGCCAGACCGTCCCCGGTCTTCAGCAAGGCACCCGCATAGGCCCGGATGTGCGGAGACCCCATGACCAGCGGATTGCAGGCGAACCGGGCATCGTCACGCAGATCGGGGACGACCAGGAAATCCTCCTCCAGCAGGGCGTGTGCGCAGAAGGAGCTGTGCAGCGGCGTCTCGCGCACCCCCAGGCCGACCTCCGCCTTGAAGAACTGGCGTCCATCGCCGACCAGGTTCACGACCGCGATCGGAGTATCGCACAGCCTGGCGGTCAACGCCGCCAGTTCGTCAAAGGTCGGCTCGCGCGGCGTGTCCATCACGCCGTAGCGATCCAGCGCCGCAAGCCTGCGTCTTTCGGGCGCGTCGCTGTCGTCACGGTCCATCGATGATCCCGCCATGGCGTTGAGGTGGAAGGGACGCCGAAATTACCGACTTGCGACGCCTGTGCAACTGTAGGCGGCGGTACAACCCTTCGATATGCTTCAGGTCAAGCGTTATCCCTTGTCGGCGGATTGCGCCCGGCGCGCCGCATATGGCGGGGCTGCGGTTACCTTTGGGGAGTCTATGGGTTACACGGCACCATGGAACAACAAGCACTTGTCTTCGCGCTGATCGGCGTTCTGGGAATCGGCGCGCAGTGGATCGCGTGGCGGACGGGGTGGCCCGCCATTGCGTTGATGCTGGCCGCCGGTGTCATCGCCGGACCGATCACCGGGCTCATCATTCCCGAACATACCTTCGGCGATCTGCTGGAACCGATGATCTCGGTGGCGGTCGCGCTGATCCTGTTCGAGGGGGGCTTGAGCCTCAATTTTCGGGAACTGCGCAAGACCGAAGGGGCGGTCACGCGGTTGATGATGATCGGCATCCCGCTGGGCTGGGTGCTGGGGTCGCTGGCCTGTTATTATGTCGCGGGGCTGGTCTGGCCGGTGGCGATCCTGTTCGCCGGCATATTGGTGGTGACGGGGCCGACCGTCGTCATCCCCCTGCTGCGCCAGAGCAATATCGCGGCGCGCCCCCGCGCCATCCTGAAGTGGGAGGCGATCGTCAACGATCCGTTCGGCGCGCTGTGCGCCGTCATCACATATGAATATCTGCGCCGCGTCGACGAGGGGGGCACGCTGGCGTCGGTCGTCATCGCGCTGCTGGGCGCGGCGGTGGTGTCGGGGCTGATCGGCTATGGCATGGCGCGAGCCATCGCCTGGGCCTTTCCGCGCGGCCATGTGCCCGAATATCTCAAGGCCCCGGTGCTGCTGGTCGCGGTGATCGGCACCTTCGTCCTGTCCAACCTGATCCAGCAGGAAACCGGGCTGCTCGCAGTGACCGTCATGGGCATCGCGATCGCCAATATGCGGCTCGACTCATTGCGCGACATTCATCCGTTCAAGGAGAATGTGACCGTCCTGCTCATCTCCGGCGTGTTCGTACTGCTGTCCGCCTCGCTGGATTTCGAGGTGCTGCGCCTGTTCGAATGGCGCTTCGCCGCCTTCCTCTTCGCGCTGCTGTTCCTGGTCCGCCCGGCGACCGTGCTGATCGCGCTGGCCTTCAGCAAGCTGCCCTGGAACGAGCGGTTGCTGATCGCCTGGATCGCGCCGCGCGGCGTCGTCGCGGTGGCGGTGTCGGGTCTGTTCGCGCTGCGCCTCGACCAGCTGGGCTATGGCAACGGCAATATCCTCGTCACCCTGTCCTTTGCGGTGGTGGTCGCGACGATCGTCGCGCACGGTTTCAGCATCCGCCACGTCGCGCGCTGGCTGAAGGTGACGGGGGCGACGCAGAAGGGGCTGCTGATCGTCGGCAGTACGCCGTGGAGCATCTCGCTTGCCCGCCAGATCCAGTCGCTTGGCCTGCCCGTCATGATCGTCGACACCAGCTGGCAGCGTCTGTCGGCTGCGCGTCAGGCGGGGATCGAGACCTATCATGGCGAGATCCTGGCCGAGACGACCGAGGAACGGCTCGACCTCACCCAATTCCAGGTGCTGGTCGCGACGACCGAGAACGAGGCGTATAACGCCCTGGTCTGTAGCGAGTTCGCGCACGATATCGGCCGGGACTCGGTCTATCAGCTGGGCGGCAGCGGCGACCATGAGGATCATCGCCGCCTGCCCGAAGCCCTTCGCGGCCGCGCGATGTTTACCGCCGGGCACGGCGTCGAGGACATCCTGCGGCGCGAGGCGGCGGGCTGGACCTTCCGCAAGACGCGGATCAGCGAGCAGTTCAAGTTCGACCATGCCCGGTCGATCCTGCCGGACGAGGCCGACATGCTGCTCGTGCTGCGCAAGGACGGTCTGATCCGCTTCTTCACCCATGCCGCCCGGCCGGCGCCGCAAAATGGCGATATCGTCATATCCTATGGCCCCTCGCGTCACGGCGATCCGGACGCTAATCAGGTCTTCGAAACGGGAGAGGTTGTCGCATGACGATACCGACGGGGAACATCCGGGCCGCTCGCGCCGTCGCGACGGCCCTGATCGCGCTGGGCATCGCCGCCTGTCAGCCGAGCCGCGAACCGGCCGCGAACGAAGCCGCCGAAGCCCCGGCCAATGTCGAAGCCGAAAGCAACATGGCCATGCCGGGCAACGCGGTCGCGGCGGAGGAACCGGAAGAGGCCAAGAAGTCGATCATCCGCCCGGATGTCGAACCTTCGCCCACTCCGACCCCGCCCGCCGAGCCGGTCGAACTGACCGTTCCGTTCCCGGCCAAGGGCGCCCAGCCCGATCCGGCGGGGATCGCGCTGCTCGACACGCTGGCCGCCGATCCCGTGCTCGCGCTGGGCGGGCCGATCACCATCTGGGGGCATAGCGACTCCTCCGGCTCGGACGCCTCCAATCTGATCGCCTCGCGCAAGCGGGCCGAGGCGGCACGAGACTATCTGGTCAAGAAGGGCGTCGCGGCGGAGCGGATCACCGTCATCGCGCTGGGCGAGGCACGGCCGATCGCCCCCAACCGCAAGCTCGACGGCTCGGACGATCCGGAGGGGCGCGACAAGAACCGCCGGGTCGAGATCAAGGTGGACCTGCCCAAGGCCGCACCCGCGACCGAGGGCAGCGGTCCGTCCTGATCATCCGATCCTTTTGGTGTTCCGATCGATCAGCGCGGTCGCCTCGGCCGTTCCGGCCCCGCTGGTCATCTTGCCCGACCGAATGTCGTCGGCGATGGTCAGCAGACGACCGCTGATGACCGTCCCGGTTTCCGCCTGCTCCTGAATCGCGATGCCGCCCTTCGTATCGGCCACCCGGCTCCAGGCCGCCCGCACGGCGGCCCAATAATCCTTCGTCTTCGCCCAGTAATCGTCGGCCGCCTTCCCATCAAAGCCGTCGAAGCGTTCATAGGTGTTCAGCACCGATTCCTGGACGATGGGGACGAGCTTGCCGTCCTTCAGGCCCATCTTCATATTGTCCTGCCAATGCACCCAACCGGTCGGCGTCGGCTGGTGCCGGTTGATCGCGTAATAGCGGTCATAGACCGGGTGGCGGACGGCATCGCGGCGGGCCAGTGGGCGCCACGTCCAGTTGGATCGCCAGCGGCGGACGCCGCCTTGCGTCTCGAACTGGCCCCATCCGGCATAACGCGGGCTGTCATCGACCTGATAGACCGTCTGCGACCAGCGCCCGGCACGCATCCGTTCGGGCACGGCTTCCCACACCCATTGGCCCTGACCGGCATAGACCAGCACGCGCGAGGGCTGGTAATCCCAGTCCTGCCGCCAATGCTTGATGACATGGGTCTCGCCGTCATGCTCGACGATCAGCAGATGCTGGAGCGCGATATGGTCGGGCCTGTCCTCGATCACGCGAACCACCTCGTTCCCGCCCGAAATCTTGCGGTCGAGGGGCGTGTAGCCCGGCACCCAGGGTGTCGTTTCCTGCATGTCGAAGCGGACCTTATAGGTTCCGGCCATCGCCAGGATGTCGGCGCGGTCGGCGGCCTTGGCGGCCTGTGCCTCGACGACGGTCTGCCGGAGCGGACCATCGGCCAGGGCGGGGGCGGGCAGCAGCGCGAGCGCCGCGACGATCAGCATCGAACGGTTCTTCATCGGATAGACCCTTTTCAGAAACGGAGGGTGAGCGAGGCGCTGGCGTTGCGGCCCGGCTGGGTGAAGGCAATGGGCGGCACATCGGCGGCACCCATGGGCAGGGGGCGCGGCACGCCGAGGCCGCGGACGTCGGACCACCAGGCATAGGTGGCATTGGTCAGGTTGAAGATACCCGCACGCAGCGTCAGCGCGTCCGTCACCCGGGCGAACAGCGTCGCGTCCAGGATCGTGAAGGCGGCGGGCCGGAAACATTCCGTACTGCACAGGCTGGTGGTGTCCCGAGCCGCCTTGCGCGCGCTGTGCGTCATGATGACCTGGCCGCCGAAGCGCCCGTGATCCGGCTCGCGCCACCCGATGCCCATCACCAGCTTGAGCGGATCGACGGTGGCGAGCGGCCTGCGGGCGTCGTTGGCGGCGATCTGTTCGCCCTCGGCATAGGACAGGGCGAGTTGCCCGGTCAGGCCGTTGCGCGCCCGCCCCTCGAAGCGGGCCTCCGCCCCCTTCACCTTGGCGCGGTCGAGATTGACGAACTGGTACAAGGCGGGGTCGGCGGGCGTGAAGGTGCCGCCCACGACCTCCTGGCTGATGAAGTCGCGATAATCGGCCCGGAAGACGCTGGCCGACAGATCGACGGCCTCGCCGTTCAGGCGCAGCCCCGCCTCGATCGCCTCGCTGGTTTCCGGGCGCAGGTTCGGGTTGGGGATCGAGGTATAGCCAAAGGCCAGGTTCGAGAAGAACTGGTTGACCTGCCCCGGCTCGGGCGCCCGGAAGCCGCGCGCATAGTTGGCGAACAGGCGCAAGGCGGGGGCGAGGGTCAGGACCGCGCCGATGCGCGGGCTCAGCCGGTCCGCCGATTGGGCGGCGCCGACAAATCGGGGCAGCAGCGGATCGCGATCGGGCGACAGGCGATACCAGTCGTAGCGCAGGGCGGGATGCAGGGTCAGCGGCCCGATGCCGATCTCATCCCCGACAAAGGCCCCGGCCAGGGTGAAGTCGGTCGTCGGAAAGGCGCGCGTCGGAAAGGTCTCGCCCGCAGGCGGAACCGTGCCGTCGCGCAGCCCTCGCTGGCGCAGCACGCTGATATCGGCGCCCGTCACCAGCCGGTGGGTGATCGCGCCGGTCGCAAAGCCCAGCCTTATCTCGCCCGATCCGCCATAGACCCGGTTTTCCAGCGTGTTGAGCCGGGTGCGGTCGGCCAGCGTCACCCGGTCCTCGGCGCTGAACTGGCGGTTGTCCGCGTCCTGGACATAGGCCGCCGCGCGCGCGAACTGGACGAGCCCGGCCCCGTCATAGGTCCAGTCGAGCCCGGCGCGCCACCGCTTTCCCGTGTCGCGCGCCTGCAACCCCGCGACATTGCGGTTGATCCCGGTCAGCACGTCGGTTTCGATGCGGTTGTCGAGATACTCGCCGGTGGCGCGCAGGCGATGCCCGGGCGCGACGTTCCAGACCAGCTTGCCGAGCAGCGCATCGGCGCGCCCATCCTGCGGATTGGGTGCGGTCCGGGTGACGCCGGTGCCCTCGACATCGCCCTTGTTCTTCAGCTCGGAAAAGTCGCGCCTCGTATAGGCCAGCATCGCCGATACCGCGCCCGAGCGGCCCGCGACGACCCCCGACTGGGTGAACTCCTCGTCCGCCGAATTATATTGTGTGCGCAGCGAGCCGCCGAACGCCTTGCCGCCCAATATGTCGACGGCATCGCTGGTGGTGAAACTCACCGCCCCCGCCAGACCGTCGCTGCCGTACAGGGCGGAGGCGGGCCCCCGCAGAAACTCGACCGACTTGATCAGGCCCAGATCGACATAGTCGCCGCGCCCGACATCCTGCGCGCCGAAGCTGAAGCCATAGGGGACACGGACGCCGTCGACCTGGATCAGGACGCGGTTGCCGCCGATGCCGCGAACGACGAAGCCCTCATTCCCCGCGCGGCCCGTCGTGCCGAGCGCCGCGCCGAAGCGGGCGGGAGCACGCCGGACGCTGATCCCCGGCTCGAAGCGGACCAGATCCTTGATATCGGTCGCCAGTTCGTCCGCAATCTCATCGGCGTTCTTTACCGAGACGGTCACCGGCGCATCCTGGGCCTGGATCGGTGCGCGGGTTGCGGTGACGACGACATCACGCTGCTCCGTCGCGTCTTCCTCGCGCACAGGCTGTCCGAGCGCTGCCATCGCGGCCAGCGTCAAAAGCATGAATCACCCCTTTAGATATTAACAATCATTCTCATTAAGCAGCGCAGCAAAGTGCGTGCAACCAAAATATGAGAATGAGTCGCATTACCTATTGTGGTGAATGGCGGGGTTGTGCGTTTCAGTGCTCGGTTGAGGCAGACGTCGCATCACTGCGGCCGCGTCTCGCGTGCGGCCATCCCATGGATAAACCGAATGGGTCCATGGACCGTTATCGCAGCTCGCCCGCGCATGGGAGCGCAGCTGACCGCAACTACAGTCATTCAGAACGTGATTTTTGAGAACGGCGTCGAAATGCCGCGGCGATTTGGCGAAGCCCCGTCATTGAGGAGATCGGCAAGTTCGCCGCGCCTTGTCGCGCCCCCTCCGGACCGTGTCCGGATCGAAGGGGGCGACGCAATCACGCCAAGGTGAACATGCCCGCAAGCCCCTCGGCCTCGGCCGATGGCGCGACCCAGAGGCGGAAGGCGCCGGGTTCGGTGGTCGGCTTCAGATCGCGACCGGTGAAGGACAGGTCGGCGCGGGTGAGGGTGAAAGTCACCTCCTGTGTCGCGCCGGGTGCCAGGGTGACGCGGGTAAAGGCCTTCATCACGCGCACCGGCTGGGTCACGCTGGCCACGACGTCGTGGATATAGAGCTGGACCACTTCGGTCGCCGTCATGCGACCGCTATTGGTGACGGTTGCCCGGATCGTCAGCGGGGTGTCGCCCATCGTCGGGCTGCTCAGGCGCAGGTTCGAATAGACCATCTCGCCATAGGTCAGGCCGTGCCCGAACGGGAACAAGGCAGTGTTCGGATGGTCGCGGAAATGCGTCTTGTAGGGCTGGAGAGCCCCCGGCGGATTGGGGCGGCCCGTGCTGCGATGCGCATAATAATAGGGAACCTGTCCGCTGGCGCGGGGGAAGGATACCGGCAGCCGCGCCGAGGGCGACACCGCGCCGAACAGCACATCGGCGATGGCGGGGCCATCCTGCGAGCCCAGGAACCACGTCACCAGCAGGGCGGGAGCCTTGGCCACCGCGCCGGTCAGCGCCAGCGCGCGCCCCGTGCGCAGCAGCACGACATAGGGTTTGCCGGTCGCGGCGATCGCTTCGGCCAGTGCCTGTTGCTCGGCGGGCACGGTGATCTCGGTGCGCGACTGCGCCTCGCCCGACATATTCTGCGTCTCGCCGATCGCGACAACCACGATGTCGGCGTCGCGCGCCGTGGCGACGGCACGCGCCACATCGCTGCCATCGTCCAGGGTCGCACCCGGAAGCATCTCGCGCACCGCCGTGACCAGATCGACGGCCTCGCGGTCGGTGCCATAGACGTTCCATGGCCCGATCAGGTCATGCCCGCCGCCCGCAAAGGGGCCGATCAGCGCGATCCTCTTGCCCGAGCGGGGCAGGGGGAGCAGATCGCCCTGGTTGCGGAGCATCACGATGCTGCGCGCGCCCGCCTCGCGGGCGAGGGCCAGCGTCTCGGCCGTGCGAATCCGTGCCTTTTCGCGCGCCGGGTCGATGCGGCGGAACGGATCGTCGAACAGGCCGAGCGCGACCTTGAGCGCGAGCACGCGGCGCACCGCCTCGTCCAGCCGGGCCAGCGGCACCTCGCCCTTCTCGACCAGATCGGGGAGATATTTGAGATACAGGCCGCTCTGCATCGACATGTCGACCCCGGCCAGGAAGGCCAGCCGCGCCGCATCGCGTCCATCCTTGGCGAAACCGTGCGCGATCAGTTCCTCGTCGCCGGTATAGTCGGAGACGACCAGTCCGCCGAACCCCCATTCCTTGCGCAGGACGGTATCGAGCAGCCACGGGTTGCCGGTGGCGGGTATGCCCGACAGATCGTTGAACGAGGCCATGACGGTCGGCGCTCCGGCCGCGAACGCCGCCTGGAAGGGCGGGAAATAAATGTCGCGCAGCGTCCGTTCCGACACGTCGACGCTGTTATAATCGAGCCCCGCCTCGCCCGCGCCATAAGCCACGAAATGCTTGGCGCAGGCCGCGACGGCATCCGGTGCGGCGAGGCCGCTGCCCTGAAACCCCTGGACGCGCGCCGCCGCCATCAACCGGCCGAGCAGCACATCCTCACCCGAACCCTCGACGCCGCGCCCCCAGCGTGCATCGCGGGCGATGTCGACCATCGGCGCGAAGGTCCAGTCGATGCCCGAGGCCGCCGCCTCGACCGCCGCCGCGCGGGCGGTTCGGCGCGCCAGATCGGGGTCGAAACTGGCCGCCTCGGCCAGCGGCACCGGAAAGACGGTGCGCAGGCCGTGGATGACGTCGGCAGCGAATAGCAGCGGGATCTTCAGCCGCGACCGCCGCACCGCCTCGGTCTGCATCCGACGCGCCATTTCCGCGCCATTGCCGTTGAACACGCCGGTCAGCTCACCCCGGCGCACCATGCGCAATTGCGTGTCGAAGCTCGACGCCGCGCCCGCCGGGTTGAGCGAGGTCGCCGCGCCCCCCGCCCAGGCTGCGGCGAGCAGGTTGAGCTGCCCGGCCTTTTCGGCCAGCGTCATGCGCGGGATCAGCGCCTCGACCGTCGCGGGAAGCGGTCGTTCGGCGACGAGGGAGAGCAGGGCACGTGCTGGACTGGCCGACCATGCCAGCGCCGCGCCCGCCCCGGCCAGCCATGCGCGCCGTGAAATCCGCCGATCCTGCCCGTCCATCCTGCTCCCTTTCCACGTCATTTCGATGCCGTCCACGCCGTTGCCTGGATCCTATTCCAAGCCGCCGTCCGGATTTCGTTACGCCGACCAATCGACCGATTGATTGTCATGTCGGCTTCATGTAAGCGGTTTCTGTAAGCGGTTACAAGCCCGCGATACAGAGAGGATGCTTCAGCCGGCCATGTCGCCTGCCCGACCCACATCTGCCCCTGCCGCCGCTCCGGCGGCGCACGGTGACTCTACCGCCGCTCCGGCGGCGCAAAGGGCGCATGCGACGATCCATGACGTCGCGCGAGTGGCGGGCGTCTCGGTCGCGTCGGTGTCGCGGGTGTTCAACGGGCGCGACCATGTCCGCGCGGAGATGCGTACACGTGTCGAGGAAGCGGCGGCGCAACTGGGCTATGTCCCCCATGCCGGCGCACGCAGCCTGAGCATGGCACGGACCGGCGCGATCGGGGTGGTGTTGCCCGACCTGCACGGCGAATTCTTCTCCGAACTGCTGCGCGGCATGGACCGCGAGGCGAGCACGCGCCGACTGGGACTGCTGCTGACCGTGCTTCACGACGGGCGCGGGCTCGACACGCTGACGGCGCTGCGCGGACAGGTCGACGGGCTGGTGGTGATGGCGCCGGAACTCGACCCCGATGTCCTCGCCCGGCATATGCCGCGTGGGCTGACGGCCGTATTCCTGGCCTGTGCGCCGCAGGTCGGCAGCCTGAACCTGCGCATCGACAATCGCGCCGGAGCCGCCGCCGCCGTCACGCATCTGGCGGCGGGCGGGGCGAAGCGGATCGTCCATATCTCCGGCCCCGCGGGCAATCTCGACGCGCAGGAGCGGCGCGCGGGCGCGGAGGCCGCCGCCGCCGAGGCGGGCGTGGCCCTGAGCGTGATCGAGGGCGACTTTCTGGAGGCCAGCGGCACCAAGGTCGGCGAACGCGTCGCGGCGGGAACGCTGGCGGCGGACGCGATCTTCGCCGCGAACGACATGATGGCGATCGGCGCGCTGATGGCGCTGAAGCGCCACGGCATCGCGGTGCCGGAACAGGTCGCCGTTGCCGGGTTCGACGACATTCCATTGGCACGGCTGGTGAGCCCGGCACTGACCAGCGTCGCGATCGATATCGCGGCGATGGGCGCGCGGGCCGTGGCGCAGCTTGCCGCGCGGATCGCGGGCGCGCGCGAAGAATCTTCGGGAGACGCATCCACCGGGGCGGACGAGGTCATCGTCCCGCATCTGATGGTGCGTGAGACAACAAGAGAAACGGACAGGGGATAGGTTTATGACACGGAACGCTTTCAGGCTGGCGCTCGCCGGGGCGACGATGCTGGCGGGGCTCGGCACCGCGACGATCTGGAGCGCGCCCGCCATGGCGCAGGCCGGGCAGGCGGCGTTGCGCGGCGTGATCCGCACCGCGCCCGACAATCCGCTGCAGGACGTGACGCTGGTCGAGGTCGACACCGGCTTCCGCCGCACGGTCGTGCCCGGCGCGGACGGCAGCTATAATTTCCCGTCGCTGCGGGCTGGCGCCTATCGGCTGGAGATCCGCCTTCAGAACGGCACCCGCAATTCGGACCAGTTCACCTTGCGTGTCGGGCAGAATGCCGGGCTTGACCTCGACCTGACCACCGCCCCGGCACCGGCCCAGCCCGCACCGGGCGACAATACCGCCGGTGAAACCGCGCCGCCGCCCGCCGAAGCCCAGCAGGGCGACATCATCGTCACCGGCAGCCGCATCCGCTCGCTGTCCGGCGGGCAGGTCGGCATCAACATCACGCCGCGCCTGATCGAGCAGTTGCCGCAGAACAGCCGCAACTTCCTGGCCTTCGCCGATCTCGCACCCGGCGTACGTTTCATCGAAAGCTCGGACGGCAGTTCGCGCATCCAGGGCGGGGCGCAAGGGAGCAACTCGGTCAACGTCTTCATCGACGGCGTCAGCCAGAAGGACTATGTGCTGCGCGGCGGCCTGACCGGCCAGGACAGCTCGCCCGGCAACCCGTTCCCGCAGCTCGCGATTGGCGAGTATCAGGTGCTGTCGTCCAACTACAAGGCGGAGCTGGACCAGGTCAGCTCGGTCGCGATCATCGCGGGCACCAAGTCGGGCACCAACGAATTCCACGGCGAGGGCTTTTTCGACTTCACCAACCAGAATCTGCGCGACCGTCGCCCGACCGAAATCTATCCCGCCAAGATCGCCAAGATCCCCTCGGAGGACAAGCAGTTCGGCGTCGCGTTGGGCGGCCCGATCGTCAAGGACGTCGCGCATTTCTTCGTCAGCTATGAGGGCAAGCGGCGGCAGGTACCGATCGACATCCTGCCGACCAACGGCGTCGCGGTGTCGAGCCTGCCCGCCCAGTATCGCGACATTTTCGGGTCGTTCAACTCGAGCTTCCGCCAGGACCTGTATTTCGGCAAGATCGACCTCGAGCCGACCGACAAGGACCTGGTCGAGCTGACCGGCAAATATCGCAACGAGACCGGCGTGCAGATCGGCAACGGCAATGCCGCCTTCTCCACGCGCACGCTGAGCAAGGTCAACGAGAAGCGCGGCATGCTGCGCTGGCAGCATAGCGAAGACTCGTGGATCAACGACGTGCGCGTCTCCTATGAGGATGTCGCCTGGTCGCCGCAGCCTGCCGAGAACGGCATCGGCCAGCAGTTCCGCACCACGACGCGCAACGGCAGCAGCGTGTCGACCTTCGACCTGTTCCGCACCGGCGCCGGGCTGGGCTTCCAGGACAAGGGGCAGCGGGGCTGGACCGTCCAGGACGATTTCACCTGGACCGGCGTCGAGAACCATACGTTCAAGGTCGGCGCGAAGGCGAAGTGGGTGACGCTCAACTCGCTGGAGCAGAACCTGATCAACCCGCTCTATCTCTATGACACCACCTTGCCCTCGGCGAGCGGGTTCAACGACCAGATCCCCTACAGCCTGCAATTCGGCGCGAATGGCAGCCTGGGCGATCCGCGCATCCGTTCCAAGAACTTCCAGCTGGGCCTGTATGCGCAGGACGACTGGGATGTGACCGACCGGCTGACGCTGAACCTCGGCCTGCGCTGGGATTATGAGCGGACCCCGGCGTTCCTGAACTATGTGACCTCGGCCGAGAACATCAACGCGGTGTCGCCCGCCAACTATCCGAACCTGGTCAACGCGGATTACAAGATCGGCGACTATATCTCGACCGGCAGCAACCGGAAGGCGTTCAAGGGCGCATGGCAGCCGCGTGTCGGCTTCACCTATCGCTTGGACGAGCAGGGCCGGTTCGCGGTGTTCGGCGGCTATGGCCGGTCGTACGACCGCAACCAGTTCGACTTCCTGCAGCAGGAACTGGCCAATGGCCGCTTCCAGCGCCGCGAGTTCCTGTTCCAGGGTGCCGACACGATCAATCCGTGCACGCCCGGACCGAACTGCATCCCCTGGAACCCGATCTACCTGACCGACGCCGGTCGCCAGCAGCTGATCGGCAATGGCAGCCCGGGCGGGCGCGAATTCCGCTTCATCAACAACGACCTGAAGGTCCCCTATTCCGACCAGTTCAGCTTGGGGCTACGCGGACGGTTCAATCCGGTCGAGCTGGAGGTCGGTTATACCCGGATCGTCAGCAAGGACGGCTTCGTCTATCTGCTCGGCACGCGCCGTCCCGACGGGTCGTTCTTCGCGCCGTCGCCGACCACGGGCGCGCCGCAGGGACCGAACACCAGCTTCGCGCCCAGCGGTTACGGTGCGATCATCCTGGGCGACAACGGGCTCGAGACGCGCGCGGACTCGGCCTATGCCAAGCTGACCAAGGCCTATTCGGCGGCCTCGCCGTGGAGCATCGACGCCACCTATACCTTCACCGCGGCGGTGGATAACCGGCCGAACAACGACCAGTCGTCCTACTTCCTGCTCGATTTCCCCAAGGCGTCGGATTACCCGATGCTGCGCTCGGGCGTGGTGCCGCGTCACCGCTTCGTGGTGGCAGGCAGCGTCGACACGCCGCTGGGCGTGACGATGTCGGCGAAGTTCCAGATCGAGAGCCCGACCTTCCAGCGTGCGCTGCTCGACACGGCGACCCCGTATCAGCGGACGCTGGTCGGCTCGGAAGTGTTTGGACTGGGCGATCGCTGGGGCCGTCGCCAGCTCGATCTGGCGTTCACCAAATATGTGCCGCTGAAGTTCATCAGCGATGCGACGCGCATCCGCTTCCGCGTCGACATCATCAACGCGATGAACGACCGCAATTACGTCGACTATAACAACGACCCGAGCGACACGACGCGCACGCCCGGCTCGCCGAGCCTCTATCGCGAGGTGTCGACCTACAGCATCGGCGGCAATCCGCCTCGCACGGTGAAGCTGTCGGCAGGCTTCAACTTCTGATGCGTCCTCCACCGTCACCCCGGCCAGCACCGGGGTGACGGTACAATTCGAGAATCATCGCATGACGTTCGATCGACGCGATATCCTGCGCGCCACGGCGCTGGGCGGGGCGGGGTGGCTGGCGGGGTGCACCGCCGGGCCGCTCGCGCCGAAGCGGGCGCCGCTGCTGGCCTTCCCCGGCGCGCTGCCCAGGGTCGGCACCACCCCGGCGAGCGCCAGCGATCCGCTGATGGACGATATCCAGCGCCGGACCGTCAGCTATTTCTGGAACACCACCGATCAGGCGACCGGGCTGGCCCCCGATCGCTGGCCGACCCCCAGTTTCGCCTCGATCGCGGCGGTCGGCTTCGCGCTGACCACCTATCCGATCGCGGCGACGCGCGGCTGGATCACCCGAGCCGCCGCCGCGCAGCGCACGCTGGCCACGCTGCGCTTCTTCGCGAACGCCCCGCAAGGGCCGGACAAGGAGGGGATGACCGGCTATAAGGGGTTCTTCTACCATTTCCTCGGCGTCACCAAGGGGCATCGCTTCGCCAGGACCGAGCTGTCGACGATCGACACCGCGCTGCTGCTGGGCGGCGTCCTCTTCGCCCAGACCTGGTTCGACGACGAGGCCGACCCCGCCGAGCGGGAAATCCGCGCGCTCGCCGACCAGCTTTACCGCGCGGTCGAATGGGACTGGATCACGCCGCGCCAGCCCTTCGTCTCGATGGGCTGGCATCCCGAGAGCGGGTTCATCGGCTCCGACTGGAACATCTATAACGAAAGCCTGATCCTGTACGTCCTGGCGCTGGGCTCGCCGACCCATGCGCTGCCGCCCACGACCTGGGACGCATGGACGGCCAAGTTCGACCCGTCCTGGGACGAGAAATACGACAATCCGTTCACCGCCTTCCCGCCGCTGTTCGGGCATCAGTACAGCCAGGTCTGGATCGACTTTCGCGGGCTGATGGATACCTATTCCAAGCGGCGCGGCTTCGATTATTTCGAGAATAGCCGCCGCGCGACCTATGCGCAGCGCCGCTATGCGATCAACAATCCGGCGGGCTGGCGCGGCTATGACGAGAATGTCTGGGGGCTGACCGCGTGCGACGGACCGGGGGATTTCGTGCGCGAGATCAACGGGCGCAAGCGTGAGTTCTTCTCCTATTCGGCGCGCGGCCCCGGTGACCGCGACGACGGCACGATCGCACCCACCGCCGCACTGGGTTCGGTGGCCTTCGCGCCCGAGATCGTGCTGCCTGCGGCGCGGGCCATGTACTCGACCTATGGCACCGCCATCTATGACCGCTACGGCTTTCGCGACAGCTTCAACCCGACGCTGACCCTGACCGACGTCAAGCTGCAGCATGGCAAGGTGGTGCCCTATATCGGCTGGGTCGCCGACGATTTCCTCGGCATCGACCAGGGGCCGATCGCCTGCATGATCGAGAACTGGCGCAGCGGCCTGATCTGGAAGACGATGCAGAAGAACCCCTATATCCGCGCCGGGCTGGAACGTGCCGGGTTCAAGGGCGGCTGGCTTTCCCAGGCATAGCCGTTGTCTTTTTTGGCGACCTCAGGCTCCCGCGGTGGCATCGGCGTGTCCGGTGGGTCGGTCGGGTTGCTTTATCTCTGGCCTGGGTTGGGTTAGTCCGTTCCCCCATAGGGTGGCAGCAAGCGCATGACGGCTTTCTGATCAACAGCCGGGGGCGGATGACATATGGACGTTGGCAAGGACGAAGGCGGACCGCCCGAGCATGGCCCGATGATGACGGAGCGGGTGCGCGCCCATGACTGGGCCGCCTCGTCGGTCGGCGCCATGGCGGACTGGCCGCAAAGTCTTCGCACCGCCGTCGACATCATGCTTCACGCCGGTCAGGCGATGTGTCTGATCTGGGGGGCGGATCGGATTCAGATCTATAATGATGAATATGCACGGATTTTGGGCGACCGCCATCCTGCCGCCCTGGGGCGGCCCGCCAGCGAGACATGGCCCGAGCGATGGGACGTCCTCCACCCGTTGATCGACCGCGCCTTGTCCGGCGAGCGTGCCGCCGTCCGTGACCAGCTAGTCGCCATGACCCGGGACGGCGCCGACGAGCAAAGCTGGTGGGATTTCGCCTATTCGCCGGTTCACGATGAAAGCGGGCGAATCGCGGGGCTGTTGAATATCTGTTCGGACGCCACCGATCGGGTTCGTGCCTTGCGCGATCGCGACATGGCGTTCGAGAATTTGCGGGAACGCGAATCCTTCACCGGCAGCGTCCTTGCCAGTTCGACCGACTGCATCAAGGTCCTCGATCTGGAGGGCAGGCTGGCCTTCATGAGCGATGGCGGACAGCGGGTGATGGAGGTCAGCGACTTCAACGCCATCGTCGGCTGTCCGTGGCCGGATTTCTGGACGGGCGCCGGCAATCGGAACGCCAAGGCTGCCCTGGAGGCAGCGCGTGCGGGCCAGTCCTCCAGCTTCATCGGCCGCGCCAGCACCATGAAGGGCAATTGGAAATGGTGGCACGTTGCGGTCAGCCCCATTTTCGACGCCGATGGGCGTTGGGATCGTATCCTGTCGGTCTCGCGCGACATCACCGAATTGCGCGAGAGCGAGGAAGAGCGCGACCGCTTCGTCCGGCTGGTGGAGAACAGCACCGATTTCGTGGCGATGGCCCATCTCGACGGCCGCGTATTCTTCATGAACGACGCCGCCCGCGGCATCGTCGGGCTGGAGGACGTGGATTATACATCGCTCTCCATCGCCGATTTCTTCCTGCCTGACGCCCTCGAAATCGTGATGCACGAAGCGCTCCCGGCCGTCGCCGAGCGGGGAAGCTGGTCGGGCGACGTGCTCTTCCGGCATTTCGGAACCGGGGAGCTGATCCGATGCTCTATTCGGTTTTCCCGATCACCGATGCGAGCGGCGAAATGGTCGGATACGGGACGGTCACCCGCGACATTCGCGAGCGCAAGCAGGCCGAGGAGGATATGCGATACCTCAACGGCGAACTGGCCCATCGCCTGAAGAACGTGCTCACCGTCATCCAGTCGATCGCGCAGCAGACGCTGCGCAATTCACCCGATACCGAAACCGCCGGAAAGGCCCTGTCGGCGCGCCTCGTCGCGCTGGGCGGCGCGACGGACATCCTGACCGGCAAGTCGTGGCGATCCGCCGACCTGCGCGAATTGGCGGAGCGCACGCTCGCCCCGCATGGCGGCATCGGCGAGCGGATCATCATCGACGGTCCGCCGATCGTCCTGCAACCGGAAGCCAGCATGGCCTTTGCGCTGGCGCTGCATGAGCTGGCGACGAACGCCGCCAAATATGGGGCCCTGTCGAACGATTCGGGTATCGCGGCGCTGCACTGGTCGGTGGAAGGGGTGGACGACGACGCGCGGCTGTCCGTGCAATGGTCGGAGCGCGGCGGCCCGCCTGTCAGCCCGCCCCAGCGTAAAGGCTTTGGTTCCGTTCTGATCGAACGATCGCTCCGGTCCTATTTCAGGGAGTTGTCCGCGACGGATTACCGTCCCGAGGGATTGATGCTGAAGCTGAGGGGGCGTCTGGCGGACGCCGCCCTCTGAATCGGGTTGCAACCTGGGCCGGTCGCGCGAATGTCGATCCGCCCCCCAGCGCGCGGGCCAGGGCGACGGTGGCGGTCAGGCGTTGGGTCTCCAGGGACAGGGCGCTCTGCTGGTCGCGAAGCAGGTTCTCCTGGGCGGTGGCGACGTCCAGATAGGTCGCGGCGCCCTTGATATAACGATCCAGCGCGATCGCACTGGTGCTGGCGGCGGATCGTACCGCCTGATCCTGCGCGGCCTGGGCCTCGTCGAGGTGACGCAGCGTGGCGAGGGCGTCCTCGACGTCCTGGAATGCCCCCAGGGCACGCGCCCGATAGTCGGCGGCGGCGGCGTTCCAGTCCGCTCGCGCGGCGGAGACATCGGCGCGACGTTTGCCGCCGTCGAACAGGTTCAGGATCGCGCCCGGGCCGATCGCCCAGAAGATGTTGGGGGCCGCGACCAGTCCCGCCAGCGCCGTGCTCTGGAAACCGCCCGTGCCGCCCAGCGTGATCTGGGGGAAGAAGGCCGCCTTGGCGACGCCGATCCGCGCATTGGCCGCCGCCATGCGCCGCTCGGCCGCCGCGACATCGGGACGCTTGGCGAGCAGCGCCGAGGGGAGGCCGACCGGAATGCTCGGCAGATGGAGCGGGGCATCGCGACGCGGGATGGAAAAGATCGAGGCGGGCTGGCCGACCAGGCTGGCGATCGCATGTTCGGTCACGGCGCGATCCGCCTGCAATGCGGCATATTGGGCGCGCGCTTCGCCGAGCAGCGCACCGGCCCGGCCGACATCCATGCCCGTCGCGATGCCGCCGCGAAAGCGGTTGCGGGTCAGCGCATCGGCCCTGGCAAAGGCATCGATCGTCTGGCTGAGCAGCGCCAGTTGCTGGTCCTGCCCCCGCAAACGCACGAAGTCTGCCGCCAATTGCCCCTGAAGGGCGAGCTTGACCGCCGCCAGATCGTCGCGGCTGGCCTCGGCGAGCGCGCGGCCGGAAGCGACCGAGTTGCGCACACGCCCCCACAGATCGGCCTCATAGGATATGTCGCCCCCCAGCGTCGCGGCGGTATAGAAATCCGGCTGGGAACCGCCACGCAGCGGACGCTCGTCCGACTGCCTGTTGCGCAAGAGGTTGGGCGTCAGTTCGACACGGGGAAACAGCCCCGAACGCGCACCTGCGAGCGTGGCTTTCGCCATGTCATAGCGGGCAAGCGCCCCCGCCAGCGTCGGATTGTCGCTGTCGATCCGCGCCTCCAGCCGGTCGAGCAGCGGATCGCCGAAGCCGGTCCACCAGTCGGCGGGCAGGGCGGTGGTCGCGGTATCCACCGGCCTCCACACCGCGTCCCCGGTGGTCGGTATCTCCTTATACGCGACGGGTGCGGGCAGGACCGGCGGGTGATAGGCCGGGGCCATCGAACACCCGCCCAGCAGCGCGAGTGTCGCGCCTGCGACCCAGCGGCGGAGCGGTTTAGCCATGACGCGTCTGCCCCACCCGGACCAGCTCGCCCTGCGCCAGCGAGTCCGGCGGGTTGTCGACGATCTGTTCGCCGGGGGTGATGCCCGACAGGATCTGAACGGTCGGGCCATTGTCCTGCCCGATATGAACCTGATGCATCACGACATGGCCGCGCGGGTCGACCGTCGCGACCTGGGGCCCGCCGGCACCGAACAGGATCGCGCTGGACGGCACCTGCGCCGCACCCGGCTGTCCGGGCAGGGCGAGACGGGCCTGTGCATAGCCGCCCGGCTTCAACAGGCCATCGGGGTTGTCGGCGAACAGCTGGACGCGGAAGGCGCCCGATTGCGGATCGACCGCGCTCGAGAGGCCCGCGACCGTCGCGGTGAATGGGTGGCCCGGAAAGGCGGGGACGGTCAGCGTCGCGGTCATGCCCGGCCTGATAGTGGCCGACAGCGATTGCGGTACGCTGACATAAACACGGATGCGGTGCGTGTCGGCCACGCCGAACATCGGCGTCTGCGTAGCGGCACCGGGACCGACGAGATCGCCGACCTCGGCATTGCGCGCGGTGACGACCCCGGCAAAGGGGGCGCGGACCACGGCGTAGCGCTTCATCGCCTCCAGCCGCGACAGGGCGGCGCGCGCCTCGGCGACACCCGCCGTCTTGACCGCGAGATCGCCGTTCTTCTCGTCGACCTCCTGCCTGGACACCGAAGAGGTGGTCAGCAGATCGCTCCATCGTGCCGCCGTACTGCGCGCCAGCTTCTCATGCGCGACGGCACTGGCCAGCGCGGCACGCGCTTGGCCGATCTGCTGGTCGAGTTCAGGGGTGTCGATCACGCCCAGGGCCTGTCCGGCCACGACATGGGCACCGATATCCTGCGACCAGCTGCGCACATAGCCGCCGACACGGGGGAACAGCCGTGCGGCTTCCCAGGCCTCCAGCGTGGCGGGCAGATCGAGCGCGTCGGTCGCCGCGCCGCCCCTGACGGGGATCAGGTGGACGGTGGGAATGGCGTTGGTCGTGGACCAGCTGGCCGCCGCCGCGACGTCATGGCTTCGGGCCAGGGTTCCCACACTCACGGTGCCGATCGCCAGGACGGCGGCGGCAAGGCCTGCAATCTTCAGGCCTTTGGGCGTGGGCGTGTCGGCCGACACAGCGGGGGCCGGGGCGGCGTCATGCATGGATGGCTTCTCCGATGGGCATCAGGGGGGAGGGCGCGGTCGCCTGCCAGCGGCGGTGCGCGATGGCGAAGACGACGGGGACGAAGACCAGGGTGGCGAGCGTGGCGCACAGCAGGCCGCCGATGACGGCCCGGCCGAGCGGCGCATTCTGCTCACCGCCCTCTCCCAGACCCAGCGCCATCGGGGCCATGCCGATCATCATAGACAAGGCGGTCATCAGCACCGGGCGGAAGCGGGTGGCGCCCGCCTCCATCGCCGCCTGGATCGCATCGCCGCAGTCGGCCAGCCGTTCGCGGGCGAAGCTGACCACCAGCACGCTGTTCGCGGTCGCCACGCCCATGCAC
Source organism: Sphingomonas sp. Xoc002 (assembly GCF_050408055.1). NCBI lineage: Bacteria > Pseudomonadati > Pseudomonadota > Alphaproteobacteria > Sphingomonadales > Sphingomonadaceae > Sphingomonas > Sphingomonas sp. Xoc002. Next base: position 1,053,456 of record NZ_CP191175.1, read on the forward strand.
ATGATGGCGCCGGTCAGGGCAGGCACGCTCAGCGGCGTGTGCGTCGCGAACAGCATCCACACGATCCCAGCGAGCGCGGCGGGCAGGGCCGAGACGATCACCAGCGGATCGATCCAGCTCTGGAAGTTCACGACGATCAGCAGATAGATCAGGATGACCGCGCCCGCGAGGCCGAGGATCAGGCCGGTGAAGGCGGTGTTCATCGTCTCCACCTGTCCGCGCATGGCGACCGTGGCGCCCTTGGGCAGCTGGCCTTTGGTCTGGGCCAGAACCCGGTTGATGTCGGCGGCGACCGCGCCCAGATCGCGACCCTGCGGCGTCGCATAGACGTCGAATACCGGCTGCACCGCATAATGCGAGACGAGCGCGGGGCTGGGTTCGCGGTGCAGCGTGCCCAGCGCCCGAAGCGTCTGGAAGCTGCCCGGCGCATTGCCGGTGATCGGCAGATTGTCGAGCTGTTCGATGGTGCTGGCGCGATATTGCGGCGACTGCACCACGATCGGATAGGACACGCCGTTCTTCGGGTTGAGCCAGAAGGTCGGCGCGATCTGCGCGCTGCCCGCCAGATTGACCGACAGGCTGCGGGTCACGTCGTTTTCGGTGATGCCCAGGCGGCTGGCCTGCGCACGGTCCACGTCGACCGCATATTCGGGATAGTTGGACGCCTGTTGCAGGCGGACATCGGCCAGCCCCGGCACCTTCGACAGCCGGGCGACGAGCATCCGGGCATAGGCCTCGTTGCCCTTGGTATCCGGCCCGGCGACCTGCACGTCGATCGGGGCGGGCGAGCCGAAGTTCAGGATCTGGCTGACGATGTCGGCGGGCAGGAAGGCGAAGGACGATCCGGGGAAATCCCGGGGCAGCCGTTCGCGCAGCGCCTTGACGAAATCGGCGGTCGGGCGGTGGTCTTCCTTCAGCGTGACCAGAATGTCGCCGTCCTGCGGACCCACGCCGCCGGTATTGGAATAGGCGCGGTTGATGCCGCTGACCGGCAGGCCGATATTGTCGACGATGGTGTCGAGCTGGTCGGCGGGAATGACCTGGCGGATGCGGCTCTCGATATGGTCGAACAGCGCCGCCGTCTCCTCGATCCGGGTGCCGACGGGGGCGCGGACGTGGAGGCTGATCTGGCCCGCATCGACCGCGGGGAAGAAGTTGCGGCCCAGCATCGGCACCAGCGCGAACGACATCAGCACAACGATCATGAAGCCGATGACGAAGGGCCGCCGCCGGGCGAGCGCGAAGTCGAGGAGGCCAGTATAATAGCGCCGCACCGCCTCGAACCCGCGTTCGAAGCCGTGCTGGAACCGGCGCAGCGGGTTGCGGCTCTCCGGGCGACCGGCCTGCGCATCGTGGCTGACCATCACCTCGGCGGTGTGCGCCCCGCCATGATCGCGCAGCAGATAATTGCCCATGGTCGGGACCAACGTGCGCGACAGGATGAACGAGGCGATCATCGCGAACACCACCGCCATCGCCATCGGCGCGAACAGGAAGCCCGCGACGCCCGGCAGGAAGAACATCGGCACGAAGGCGATACAGATGCACAGCAGCGAGACGAAGGCGGGGCCGACGATCTGTTTGGCGCCGTCCAGTATCGCGTCGCGCACCGACTTGCCCTGTTCCAGATGCCAGTTGATGTTCTCGATCGTGACGGTCGCATCGTCGACCAGGATGCCGACCGCCAGCGCCAGCCCGCCCAGCGTCATGATGTTGAGCGTCTGCCCGGCCAGCGCCAGTCCGGCGATGGCGGCCAGGATGGCGAGCGGGATCGAGGCGGCGATGATGACCGTCGACCGCCAAGAGCCGAGGAACAGCAGGATCATCAAGCTGGTCAGCGCGGCGGCGATCACGCCTTCGCGCATCACGCCCGATACCGCCGCCTTGACGAACACCGACTGGTCGGACAGCGGTTTGACGCTCAATCCCGGCGGCAGCGTCGCCGCCAGCCTGGGCATCAACGCCTTGACCTGATCGACGATGGCGATGGTCGAGGCCGACCCGCTCTTCAGCACGGTCATCAGAACCGAGCGCGCGCCATCGACGCGCACCTCGTTACGCTGCGGCGGCGAACCGTCGCGGACATGCGCCACGTCGCGCATCATGACGGTGGTCCCGTCGATCGTCTTGATCGGCAAGTCGTTGAGCGCGTCGATCGCGTCGGGACTGTTGTTCAGGCGGAGATTATATTCGTACTGGCCGATCCTGGCGGTCCCGGCGGGCACGATCTGGTTCTGCTGCGCCAGCGCGTTCGCGACGTCGGTCGCCGACAGCCGATGCGCCTGAAGCGCGGCGGGATCGAGGTCGATCTGGATCTGGCGTTCCTTGCCGCCATAGGGGGAGGGGATCGCCGCCCCCTGCACCGAGGCCAGCGCCGGGCGGATCATGTTCTGGCCCAGGTCGTAGATCTTCTGTTCGGACAGCCCCTTGCCCGACAGCGCGAGTTGCAGGATCGGCACGGTCGAGGCGTTGTAGTTCAGGATCAGCGGCGGGGTGATGCCCGGCGGCATCTGCTTCAGCACGGTCTGCGAGGCGGACGTCACCTGTGCGGTGGCGGTGCGGATGTCGACGCCGGGGCGGAAGAAGATCTTCACGATGCCGACGCCGGACAGCGACTGGCTTTCGATATGGTCGATGTCGCCGACCGTCGAGGACAGCGAGCGCTCGTAATAATAGATGACGCGCCCCGACATGTCGCGCGGCGGCAGGCCGCGATAGCTCCACACCGCCGCGATCACGGGAATGCGGATGTCGGGAAAGATGTCGGTCGGTGTCTCGACCGCCGCGATCCCGCCCCCCAGCACGATCAGGATCGCGAGGACGACGAAGGTATAGGGCTTGCTGAGGGCGAGCTTGACGAGCTGAAGCATGGGCGTCCCGGTGACCGTCAGGGATGGGCGGTGTCGGCGACGGCGCGGGGATCGAGGGGGTGGGGAACCCACTGCCCGTCGTCGACGGGGGGCTTCATCGCGCCAATCGCGGGCGCAGGCGACTTAAATGAATTTCACGCCGACAGGGGCAGCGAGATGCGCACGCATAGGCCCGGCGCGGCATCGGACAGGCCAAGATGGAAACCATGCAGGTGCAGGATCGCCACGACCAGGCTGAGGCCCAGGCCACTGCCGGGAATGTCCTGCACGCCCTGTCCCCGGTGGAACCGGCGCAGCACCGCATCGCGTTCGCCGGTCGGGATGCCGGGGCCGTCGTCCCGAACCTCGATCGCACGTCCTTGAACGTCCTCGACCAGGGCTATCGCGACGCGACCGCCGGGGCGGCCGAACTTGATGGCATTGTCGAGCAGGTTGCTCAGCGCCTCGAACAACAGCTTGTCATCGCCGTCCACCGACCATGGCCGGATCGCGACCGACAGGGTGACGCCGCGATCCTCGGCCAGCGGTTCGTAGAGCTCGGCCACCTGTGCGACGAGGATGCCCAGATCGATCGTGCGGAACCCGGCACGGCGTCGCCCCGCCTCCAGCTCGGAAATGCGCAGCAAGGCGGCGAAACGCTCCAGCACCAGATCGAGATCGGCCGTCGCCTGTCGGATGCCCGCCGTCACCTCGACCGCGTCATGCGGCCGGTGATGCAGCGCGTTCAGGGTCGCGCGGACGCGGGTGAGGGGGGTGCGCAGATCATGGGCAATGGCGTCGGTCGCGCCCTTGACCTGCGCGACGACGCGGCCGACCTCCTCCACCGTCGCATTCACCGTCGTCGCGAACTGGTCGAGCTCGTCATGCCGCCCCGCGATCGGCATGCGGACCGAAAAGTCGCCCGCCGCGATCTCCCGGCTGGCGCGTTGCAGGGCCCGGACCCGGCGGAGCGGTGCCCGGCTGAACCAGATGGCGGCGGTGGTGACGCATAACAGGGTCAGCAGGCCGCTGACGATCAATGTCTCCAGGATCGTCCGGCGCAGGTCGCGCAGCAGGCTGATGTCGCGCCCGACCAGCAACGTCTCTCCCTCGCGGGTGCGCAGCGCGACCAGTCGCAAGGGGCCGCGCGATCCGCCCTCGACATCGACGGGCAGGCCGGGCGGCAGGGGGCGCAACAGGCGGATATTGCCCACGATCGGGGTGCCGTCGGCGGCGATCAGCGACAGATAGTTGAACCCGGCGCGATCGCGGCGCAGCTCGTAGCGGATACGATCGGGCAACTGGTCGGCCGGGACCTGCAACAGGCGCTGCGCGGCGGCATGAAGGATCCGATCGCTGCGCGCGGTCAGGTCGCGGGCGGTCGCGGCATAGACGACGCCCAGCATCGCGATCAGCCCGATGACGAACACCGCCCCCAGCATGGCCGAAAGCCGGAACGTGCTGATCCGGATGATATCGCGCCAGCGCAGCGGCGCGTCAGCCTTCGAAGAGATATCCCTCTCCCTTCACCGTCAGGATCGGGGACGGTCGGCCCGGCCGGTCGATCTTCTTGCGCAGCCGGGCGATATGGACGCTGATGAGATTGGCCCCCGGATCGAAATAATAGCCCCAGACGCGTTCGAAGATGATCCGCCGGGTCATGACCTCCCCGCGATTGCGCATCAGGAATTCGAGCAGGCGGAACTCCATGTGGAGCAGCCGGACCGGCTCGCCATCCACCTTGACCGTGCGGCGGACCAGGTCGCATTCGATCCCGCCCCCGCGCAGCACCACCGCCTCGGCCTGTTCGCGCCGCCGGAGCAGCACCTCGACCCGCATCGCCATTTCGGCGAAATCGAACGGCTTGGTCAGATAGTCGTCGCCGCCTGCGCGGAGCCCCGCGATCCGTTCGTCGACATCGCTCAGGGCGCTGAGCATCAGGACGGGAATGGTGACGTGCCGTTCGCGAAGCCGGGCGACCAGGGTCAGGCCATCCAGTCCGGGCAGCATCCGGTCCAGCGTGATCGCGTCGAAGGCTTCACGGGTGGCCAGGTCCAGCCCGCTATCGCCATCGGCGGCCCGCATGGCGTCGTGCCCGTGCCGATCCAGTTCGGCCATGATCGCCGCAGCGGTGGCGTCGTCGTCTTCGATGACCAGAATGGCTGCCATGGCGCATGGCATAACCCCATGGCCGCGGCGTGGCCAAGGCGCATCGCCGCAGGTGAAATTCATTTAAGTCGGCAGGCGCGAGCTTTGGGAGGACAGAGGCCTTCTCACGGAGTCGGTTCAAAAGGGTTTCGCATGCGCCTCTTCCGCACAGGGATGATCATCATCCCGCTCGGCCTGATCGCTTCTCCTGCCATGGCCTCGCGCAACGACAGGGACATGAGCAACGACTGTTTCGACGTGGCGGCGCCCATGGCCGAGGCGACACCCTGTTTCGAACCCGACCGTCACACCCACCCCCATCACGCTCGCCATGGTCGAAACGCAGCCGGTGTGGCCCCCAAAAGACGCGACACGGCAAGCAACGGCGCACGAAGGAACCCGGCCGAATAGCCGCCGAGCGGACGCCCGTTCGGCGGCTGGCAGCATGTCGAAAGCGGAATGGACCATCGGCAGAGGGGTGATGATCCCCGTCCATAAACCTGCCCTTTACGTTATGCCGATAGGGCAAACGGATGGACTGTCGATTCCCCTGTCATGGAATGTCTCGACGACGGCATCGCCCGTCACGTTTCCCGGCATTCGGCCTTCTTGCGAGGATTGCCGCCGATCGGCGTGGAAACGTCATGTTGCTTTGGGCGTTCTTCCTTATCCCGCTCGTGGCCCTGGTCGGATCGGCCATCGACCTGGGCACCGAATATGTGGCGCGCAAGCAGATGCAGATTGCGTGCGACGCGGCGGTTCTTGCCGGTCGGCGCGCGATGACCGACGGGACCGTCGATGACCGCGTGCGGGCCGAGGCGACCAAGTTCTTCAACTTCAATTTTCAACAGGGCATGTTCGGATCGAAGCCGTTCACGCCCTCCATCTCCAGCGCCACGACGGCGAAGACGACCGTCGTCATCAATGCCGCCACGACGATTCCGACGTCGCTGATGCGGATATTCGGCTTCGTCGAACTGCCGGTGAGCGTCAGTTGCAACGCTTCCCAGGATTTCGTGAACACGGACATCGTCTTCGTGCTGGATACGACCGGCTCGATGCGGGACAAGGCGACGTCCAGCGACTCCCAGACCAAGATCGAGGCGCTGCGTTCGGCGGTGCTGGCGCTATACGATCAGCTGTCGCCGGTGCAGAAGCAGCTGGAGGCGTCCGGCATGCGTCTTCGCTACGGCGTCGTTCCTTATGCCAGCGCCGTGAATATAGGTGCGTCGATCCGAGCGGCCAATCCCAATTACTTGTTGTCCGGTCCGTGGACCTATCAATCCCGGCAGGCCGTGTCTGCCAAGATGAGTTCGGACTACTGCAAATATTACTACGGCAGCTATAATTCTTGGTCCGGCGTCTGCACCTATTTCCGGTATCTGCCTCGGACTTTCGACACCTCACAATACGTGTCAGGAGCAAATGTCGATGTGTCGCAACTCATCGGTACTGCCGACGACAGCGGTGATACACCGGTTAAAACGACGCCCAAGACCGTCACTTGGGCAGGGTGCGTCGAAGAACGCCAGACGGTACGCATGGGCTCAACTGATACGGCGATCCCGTTGGGCGCAACGGATTTGAACATCGATCTGATACCGAACAGCGATGCGACGAAGTGGAAGCCCTATTGGCCAGAAGTAGAATACACGAGTTATATGCTGCGGTATAATAGTAATCGCTTCAAGCCGCAAGTTGCGTGCCCATCACCGGCCGCATCTATGCAGGGATGGACACGGGACGATTTGAATAATTACCTCAATACGCTTGTCCCGGACGGCGGCACCTATCACGACAACGGAATGATGTGGGGTGCGCGCTGGGCTTCGTCCGGGGGTATTTTCGGCAGCAATAACCCCGAAAAGTACAATATGATGCCCGTCAAGAAGTACATCATCTTCATGACGGATGGGCTGTTCGAAACCGGCTATGCTGGCCTCTATTCATCCTACGGCGTGGAGCGGCTCGATGGTCGCGTCACGCCCGGTGGCGACTATTCCGACCAGACCGACCAGCTTGCCCGCCACCAGCAGCGCTTCAACCTGCTCTGTTCGCAGGCCAAGTCCATGGGATATTCCATCTGGGTGATCGGATTCGCCACGTCGCTCGACGCATCGCTGACCAACTGTGCGAGCACGCCCAGCCAGGCGTCCACCTCGTCAAACCAGGCGGCGTTGATGGCGCGCTTCGTGGAAATCGGCAAGAATATCGGCGCCTTGAGGCTGACCCAATGAGGGTGGGATGTGGGGGTGCGCTGCGCCGTATCGGCCGCGATCGTCGGGGCGCCTCGGTCGTCGAGTTCGCCCTGATCTCGTTGCCCGCCATCGTGATCATGTGCGGCCTGTTCGACCTGGGCTACCGCCAATATGTCGCCACGCAGGTCCAGGATGCACTGGACCGCGCGGCCCGGCGGGTCACGATCGGGACCAGCACGACATCCGCCCAGTTGACCGCGATGGTCTCCGACAGCGTCAAGGCGATTTCGCGGGACGCCGATGTCGTCGTCGTTCCCACCAGCTACGGCAAGTTCCAGCAGGTGTCCAAGCCCGAGCCGATCACCACCGACACGGCGCCGCTGGGGCAGTATAATGCCGGGGACTGTTTCCTCGACGTCAACGGCAATGGCGTCTGGGACGCTGACGGCGCGCGCGCGGGCACCGGTGGTTCGGACGATGTGGTGCTGTATACCGCGACGGTGACCTATCCCGAGATCGTACCGATGAGTCGATTGATCGGCTGGAGCGGGATGACCAGGCTGACCGCGACGACCATGTTGAAAAACCAGCCCTATGCGTCGCAAGCCGAGCCGGTGACCCTGTGCCGATAACGTGTCTTGCCAAGCGGTTCGGCCATGTGACGGGCAATCGGCGCGGCGTCGCGATGATCGAGTTTGCGCTCGCCGCGCCGGTGATCCTGTTCATTGGCCTCGGCGGGATCGAGGTCGGCAATTACGTCACGGCGAACCTGCGCATTTCGCAGATCGCGATGGCGGTCGCCGACAATGCCGGTCGGGTCCGCACCACGATCGACGAAGCCGATGTGACGGAGATCATGATCGGCGCGATGAAGATGGGGGAACCGCTCTCCCTGGCGTCCAAGGGGCGGATCATCCTGTCCGATCTCGAACAGCGGACATCGACCACCGGGACGGGCGGCAAGGGACCGGTGTCGGCCACCAATCCCAACGGATACCGTCAATGGTTCCGGTGGCAGCGTTGCGCCGGTGCGCTGGCGGCCCCGTCATCGATCGGCGGTCCGATGAACGATGCCGGGGCCCCGATCACCAATCTGGACGACAAGACGAATGACGATCATGGCGCAGTGGAAACTGCGTCGACCATCGACGGCGTCGGCAAGGCGGGGAGCCAGATCGCCGCTGCGGGCGGCACCGCCGTGATGGTCGCCGAGGTCGTCTATGATTACCAGCCCATCGCGCCGGTCAGCCTGATCACCACCGTGTTCGGCAAGCTGAGGATCAAGCGCGTCGTCGCCTTCAACGTCCGTGAGAGAAACAGCTATTCCCTGCGCAATGACGGCAATCTGACCGGGGCCAAACGCGCGGACTGCCAGATATACAGTGCGGTGGCTCCGACGGTGTAAGTGCCGCGCCGAAACCGGCCTGGGCGTCCGGCGGGATGAATTCGATCCGCCGGACGCCCAGGCCGAACGCCTAGGCGGCGTGTTTGGCGGATCCCGGCTTCTCGACGCCTCGATCCGGCTTCATCAGTCCGGGACGGCCCAGCAGATAACCCTGCGCTTCGTTGCATCCCTCGGCGCGAAGGAATTCGAGTTGCGAACTCGTCTCCACACCCTCGGCCAGAATGGGGATTGCCAGGCTTTCCCCCAGCGCCAACACCGCCCGGATGATCGCGGCCGACTGCGGCGCGATATCCAGTTCGGTCATGAACGAGCGGTCGAGCTTGATCTTGTCGAAGGGGAAGGAGCGCAGCGTCGATAGCGACGAATAGCCGGTGCCGAAATCGTCCATCGCGATCGACACCCCCAGCGACTTCAACTGACGCAACACATGCGTCGTGCGCTCGGGGTCCGTGATCATCGCGGACTCGGTGATCTCCAGTTCGAGCCGGGTGGGCGCTAGGCCGGTCTCGATCAGAATCTGATGGACGAGCCGGGGCAGGTCGACGTGACCGAGCTGGACGGGGGACAGGTTCACCGCGATCTTCCACGGGACGGGCCAGGCCGCCGCTTCCTGGCAGGCACGCCGCAGGACCCATTCGCCGATCGGCAGGATCAGACCCGTCTGTTCGGCAATGGTGATGAACTCGAACGGCGAAACACGCGTGCCATCGGGCTTCGTCCAGCGCAGCAGCGCCTCATAACCGGTGATCTCGCCCGTCTCGACCGATGCCTGCACCTGCCAATGGATGGCGAACTGGTCATGGTCCAGCGCGTCGCGCAGTTCGGTGGCGATACGACGGCGGGCGCGGACCGTCTGGTCCATTTCCTCCTCGTAGAAGCAAAAGTCCGTCGCGATGCTCGATTTCGCGCGGTACATGGCGAGGTCGGCATTGTTGATCAGCGCCGAAATCTCATCGGCGTCCTGCGGCCACAGTGCGACGCCCACGCTCATGCCGCAGCTCAGCGTCGAGCGGTCATATTCGACGGGCATGGTGATCGCGGTCCGCAGGCGATCGATCAGGTCGATCGCATCCTCGTGACTGTCGATGCCGATCAAAGCGACGAATTCGTCGCCGCCCAGGCGGGCCAGGAACTCGCCGGGCCGCGCCAGCGCCTTCATCCGCATGCCGATCGTCGCCAGCAGATGATCGCCCGCGGCATGGCCATGCGTGTCGTTGACTTCCTTGAACCGGTCGAGATCGATCGACAGCAAGGCCAGCGGACGCCCCGGTCCGTCCGGGGCCGCCTGGCGATGCGACCATTCCAGAAACGATGCGCGATTGGGCAATCCGGTCAGGCCGTCATTGCGCGCCAGATGCGCGATGCGCCGCTCCTGCGCCAGTCGCTGACGCACGTCGCGAAGGGCGTAGATCATGTAGGATTTTTTTTCGCTCGTATCGACGCGAAGGGCGATCTCGACGGGGATGGGGGAGCCGTCGGCGGCTTGCAGCGTACGCTGCGCCAGGGAACCCGGCTCGACCGACCCGATGTCCGAAACCCAGTGGTGCAGCGATTGGCCGATGACATCGTCGTCGGTGCCCAACAGCTCGGTGAAGGCGCCGTTCGCGGCGACGATCACGCCGCCGCTTTCCACGATCATCGCATCGACGCTGCCCTCCATCACCTGGGCCAGACGACGCTGCGAGGCGGCGCTTGCGGATATATCGAGGACATAGGTGGCGAAACCCGTGCCGAGTACGACCAGTCCAACCGCCGCGACGGCAAATGCCATGATCATCGTGGCGCTCTGGCTGTCCGCCTGGCCCAGTTCCGGGGCGACCGGAACAACCGTCAGGGCCGCCATGCCCGTGAAATGGAGCAGCACGATGCTCGTCACCATGAGCGCGGTGGCAGGCCATGGATTGCCCCGCTTGCCGCGCGACAAGGCGCGGCGGAACGCCATCGCGCCGAAGAGAACGGAGAACAGGATCGACGCCGTCACATAGGCGGGCGACCATTCCACCAGCCCCCTGGCCGCGAAAGCCATCATGCCGGTATAATGCATCGCGGTGACCGCCAGGCCGAAGAGCATGCCCCCCGCCGCCGGTGCAAACGGACGACGACGGACCGCAACGGCCAGTGCGATCGAACTGCCGAAAATGGCGATGACCAGCGAAAGGGCGGTGAGCAGCGGGTCATAGGCCACCGCCACGCCCGGCTGATACGCCATCATCGCAATGAAATGCGTGCACCAGATGGTCGCGCCGGTCGATACGCCGCCCATGAACACCCAGGCCAGAAGGGTGCCGGGATCGGCGGAGCGCAGCCGCTGAAGCAGTCGGATCGTGATCGCGGATCCCGTCAGGCAGAATATCGCGGCGAGCACGACCAGACGGAGATCATGGTCATAGGCAAGACAGGTTAGAAAGCGCATTGGTCCTCCAGACCGGCGGCACTAGAAACATAAGTTAAACCACTGACTAAAATGGACAGTTAAGGAACATGGTTAATTTTGCGCGATTTGGTCGCGACCTCGACGTTTCGAACCGAGGGCAGCGGCGATTTTTGGGCGGAATGTCATGATGAACGGGAAAAACTCGTCGAGCCTCCCATTCCCCCGATCGTTAACAGGAAGCCCGACGCGAAACCGCATCGCGGTTAATGCGCCGTGCTCTCGATCAGGGGTGCCGCTCCCGTCGCCGCATCGACGATGACGACCTTTCGCGGCGAATGTGCCGGGTCCCGCCCAAGGGCCGCCTGACGTTTGGCCTTACACCTCCCGGATGTCGGGAAAGCTGTAGAGGGAGGGTTCGTCCTCTGCCGTTCCCGTTGCAAACACCGCCATGTCGTCGGGCTGTATCTCCAGCTTCGCCCAGCGGTCCCAGCCGATATGGATGAAGTCCGGCTGGCCGAAGACCCGCACCGCGCGGGCATATTCGTCACCGCGAAAGCCCACGAAGTGCAGGGCCATTCCGGTGGCTCAGGCGCCTTCGCGCCGCGCGCCTGTGATCATGCGCCGGGCGATCTCGCGAACCGCCGCGTCGTCCTTGTCCGGACCGTCCGAAGGATCGCCCAGATGATCCAGGCTGGCTTCCAGAAAGTCGAGCAGGCCGGGATGCTGGGCTTCGACATATTCCATCGTCTTGAACAGCAGATGCTCGGTCGCGATCTCGCGTCGGCGGGTCTGGGCGGCTGAATCCATTATCCTGTCCTTCTTCGGCGTTTCGGAGCCGGGTGAACGCATGACCTTGCCGATCGGGCAAACGCATCGACACCGGCCATGCCTGCGCCGCCGTCCGGCTCCGACGGATCGCACGCTCCCGGAAGATGGGGCGGGGTGTGGACGAGAGGGTCAGAACAGAATGGCGCCGCCCGTGACGAGACGCAGATGGGGCGCGGCCGCATTGAGGCCCGTCGCCGCCAGAATGTCGAACTGAAGGACTTTGGTCGGCCGCCAGGCCGCCGACAGGGCGGCCAGGGCCAGCGTCTCATGCTGATCGGGTTCGTCGTCGCGCTCCAACGACATTTCGGCCGTGGCCGTAACCGCGTCGGTGAACTTGTAGCGCAGGCCGGTGATCTCGTTATAGGCCAGATGGCGCCCATGGCCGGACTGGTTCGCCGCGGCATCGGCTTCCCCCGTCACGGCGATCGCCAGCTTTTCCGTCAGCTCATATTGGACCGGGATGATGATCCCCGTCGACCAGCTTCCCGCACCGATCGGATAGCGCCCCGTCGGCGCGGTCACGAAGGCCTGCACGCCTGCCGAGAAAGGCTTGCCCTTTTGCCCGGCCAGATGCTGGCGGATGGCGAAGGTCACGTCGCCGGTGCCCGTTGCGGTGTCGACCAGCGCCGTGGCCTTGTCGCGCGTCCGGTCCCGACCATAGCCGACCCAGTCGAGTTGAAGCTCGGTGTTTTTGCCGATACCCACGCGGGTCAGGATGTCGGCGGTGACGATACGGTCTTCGCGCTGATCGGGCTGGTCGTCCCGCTGCCAGTCCAGCGCGGATATCTCGAAATGCACCCGTCCCGGCTCGGTCGTGCAACTCGATCCGCCGAGGTTCGGTCGCGTGGGGCAGAAACGGGGTTCGTCTTCGGCAAGGGCAGGAACCCCGATCGTCATCATCGCGGCACCCAGCAGCCAACCCCAAGCCTTCACCATCGCCGCCCCCTGTAACTATCTGATCCATAAGCCTTGCATCGGTTCGTTGGCGCGATGCAACGGTAAAGCCGTGCGTGGTTTCAAGAGAAACGCGTCCGGGGCGCCCGGGGAAAACCACCGATCGAATGAGGGGTGGTGGGCCGAACGTCCGCGCCTTGCGTATTAGCTGCCGTGTACCCGGCGGTTCGCTGTCGGCCTTTGATCGCGTCCGCAGCCGCACCGGCGGCGAAAGGGAATGAAGGACCCCGATGATTTCCAAGGCCCGTATCGCATGGCTGCTCCATCGCATCGCCCGGAAAATATGGTTTCGTGCGGCCCTTATCAGCCTGGCCAGCGTGGTGGTCGCCGCGTTCGCGGGCATTGTCGCCCGGGCGCTGCCCTATCATTTCACCGGCGATATCGGTCAAAATGCCGTCGGTACGGTCCTGCAGATCATCGCCTCGTCGATGCTGGCCGTGACCACCTTTTCGCTGACGGCGATGGTCAGCGCCTATTCGTCCGCGACCCAGCTGGCGACGCCGCGCGCGACGCAATTGCTGATCTCGGATCGCATGTCGCAAAATGCGCTGTCGACGTTCCTGGGCGCCTTCATCTTTTCCGTCGTCGGCATCATCGGCCTGCAAACGCGGCTTTATGGCGGGCAGGGGCGTGTGCTGCTCCTGATCTCCACGGTCTTGCTCGTGGCGCTGGTGGTCGTGACCCTCTTGCGCTGGATCGCCCATCTCGCCGCCTTTGGGCGGATGTCGGACGTGATCGACCGGGTCGAGGATGCGGCGCTGTCCGCGATCGTGGCATTCGCGAAAGACCCCCATCAAGGCGGGCGACCGGCCGTCCCGGTCCCCGCAAGCGCACGACCGGTGTTCTCGCCGAGCATCGGCTATGTGACGCATGTCGATATCGGGCGCCTCGCCGACGTGGCGCAGGATCACGGCATCATCGTGCATGTGGAAGCAATTCCCGGCACCCTGGTGCACAAGGGGCGTCCGCTGCTCCGGGCGGTCGGGGCGCGTGCGGAACTCGATGGCGAATTGTCACGCGCCTTCGTCATCGAGCGGCATCGCGATTTCGATCATGATCCTCGACTGGGGCAGATCGCGCTGGGCGAGATCGCCGGACGCGCGCTGGCACCGGCCACCAATGATCCGGGTACCGCCATCGAGGTGTTGAATGCGCTGCTCAGAACCCTGAGCGAACTTCCGGCGCAGGCGTCGCCACCGGACGAAGAACGGCCGCCCGTGCATGTCCCGCGTCCCTCTGTGGACGAACTGATCCGGGCCGGTTTCGCGCCGATCATACGCGAGGGTGCCGGGGAAGAGGAGGTGGCCATTCGCGCCTTCAAGGTGCTCCACGCCTTGGGGGAAACCCTGCCTCACGCCCTGCCGACCACGCAGGCGCTCGGAAACGAACTGAAGCAGAATGTCGAGCGCATGATGCGCGACCAGGCCGCGTTGGCCAGAACGCTGGCCGTCTATCAGGACGATATGCGGGGGCGGTAGTCTCCCATCGCCACTTCGGCAGCCGAGCCACACAGCAATAGTATTGATCATACGTACAATTGCAATACGTGTTGAGTATATCACATCGTGTCGAACAGCGGATCAATTTGGAAAAACGTGGAATAATGCGCGAATTCACGCATGGTTCCCTGGAAGACAACCAGCCATCAAAAAATCTCAGTTGTTTGAAATTGCGGTGTATTTGAAGAATGTATACCGGTTTTTAACGGGGTGCTTCCTATCAGGCCGCCCGCCGTGACTGCGAAGACGACTTGCATGATCGCTTTGGCGACATACTCGTCTGGAATCCGCGGTCGGGGCTTGTAGTCGGCTTATCGTCAAGTGCCCGCGTATGGCAGGAGGCGAGTATCATCGGAACATGATCTTATGCGCTTTTTTGATAACCTTACAATGGTAAGAAAGCTTGCCCTGTGTTTGGGGATTATTCTAGCGCTGACCTTGACGACGAACTTCGTCATATACACCAAAAAGGATCAGGTTCGCGAAACGACGAATATCAACGAGCACACGTACAAGGTCATCATGGCCTCCAACAAGCTCGTCGAGGCGATGATCAATCAGGAAACGGGGCTTCGCGGCTATCTATTGACGGCCAACCGGGATTTTCTGGCGCCCTATGACCAGGGGGCGTCGGACTTCGACCGCGCCATGACGCAAGCCCGTCAATTGACCCGCGACAATCCGGGGCAGCAGGTTCGCCTGACCGATGTCGGTGCGTTGGCCAAGCGCTGGCGTGACGAGGTGGCGCGGCCCAATATCGCGTTGATGACCGTGCCCGCGACACAGGCGGAGGCGCGCGCCAGTGCGGCGAAGGGACTGGGCAAGGCGCTGATGGACCGGCTGCGTGCACAGGCGGGGGCCGTGATCGCGACGGAAAACCGGTTGCTGGCCGAAAGGCAGGCGTCGCAGGAGGCGGCCTTCGTCATGATTTCCCGCGCCATCTTCGGGGGAATGCTGATCAGCCTGTTGCTGGCCGTCGCCATCCTCGTCCTGCTGGTCCGGCAGATCGCCCGGCCGGTGAACGCCGTCACTCATGGCCTGACGGCATTGGCGAGCGGGAACATGGCCGTGACGTCGATCGATGCCGACCGGCGCGACGAGGTCGGGCAGCTGGCGGCCGCGCTCGACAATCTGCGCGGGCGCTTGCTCGCGGCGGACGAGGCCAAGAACGCGCAGGCCCGCCTCATCGTCGACAGCGTGGGGGCGGCCCTGTCCAAATTGGCGGAGGGCGATCTGCTGTCCCGGCTGGACAGCGATCTCGACGGTCCCTTCGCCGCGATCAAGCGCGACTTCAATCGGGCGGCGGACGCGCTTCAGGCCGCCATGGCCCAGGTTTCCGCCTCGACCGGCGGCATCATCGACGGCGCTTCGGATATCCGCCAGGCCTCGGACGACCTGTCGCAGCGGACCGAGCAACAGGCGGCCAGCCTGGAGGAAACCGCCGCTGCGATGGCCGAGATCACGACCACCGTGCGCAAGACGGCCGAGCAGGCGGGGCTGGCCCGCCAGATGGTCGGCCAGGCCAAGGACGAGGTCCAGCATTCCGGCCGGATCATGGAAGATGCGGTGGCGGCGATGAACGGGATCGAGCGCGCCTCGACCGAAATCTCCGACATCATTTCGGTCATCGACGGCATCGCGTTCCAGACCAATTTGCTCGCGCTGAACGCCGGGGTCGAGGCGGCGCGGGCGGGCGATGCCGGAAAGGGCTTTGCCGTCGTCGCCTCGGAGGTTCGTGCGCTGGCGCAAAGATCGGCCGATGCGGCCAAGGACGTGAAGGCGCGCATCTCGGTGTCCGCCGAACAGGTCGATGCCGGTGTCGGGCTGGTCAACGAAACGGGCCAGGCGCTGGCGCGTATCGTGACGCGCATCACGGAGATCAACCATCTGATCAACGACATCGCCGTCTCTGCGGAAAACCAGAGCAGCGGGCTTCAACAGGTCAACATCGCGGTCGGCCAGATGGACATGGTGACGCAGCAGAATGCCGCCATGGTCGAAGAGGCGACGGCGGCGGTCCGCAGCCTGGCGGGGGAGGCCGACGAACTCTCCCGGCAAATGGCGCGCTTCTCGATCGCCCATCATGCAGGACGGACCACGACGAATATCGCCAGCCTGGACGACCACCGTTATCGGCGCGCCGCCATCGGATAGGACGCCCCGCTGTCGGGCACGACCCGACGGTGATCGCCATCCATGCCCCGCAGCAAGGGTGATCCCCTCGCTGCGGGGCATGGATGGCGCTGCCGGAAATGGAAGGCCCATCCCTGGAGTGTTCGATCGCCGAACATGTCGAATGTCGTCGCGCCCAAGAATGGCGAGAGCATGGAGCGGGTCGGAAAACACGGCTCCGGTCGCAGAAAGGGCTACTGGCCAGGAAGTTTGGCCAAGTTCGGCGCGCGGAATTGCTCTCCCGGCTTTCGGAATGAGTATGAGAGGAAAAGGGCGCACTCAATAGCCAGGATTCGCCCTAGGTGTTTGATCCCACGGTTTGATGGTGCGATCCTTTCGTTCGAATGGAAGGATGCCGTATGGGACAGGTACGTCATGGGTGCGCCACGACCACGCACGCCGTACGAGCAGCAATACAGCGATCGCAAGCTTCGCTCGCGACGCTGAGCCGTGAGTTGGGGATCAACCCGAAGACGGTCGCGAAGTGGCGTAAGAGGGCGACGGTCGAGGACCTGAAGACCGGGCCGAAGGCCCCTCATTCAACGACTTTGTCCGAAGCCGACGAGGCGATGGTTGTGGCGTTCCGACGACACACCCTGCTGCCGCTCGACGACTGCCTCTATGCGTTGCAGCCGTCGATCCCGCACCTGACCCGGTCAGCACTGCACCGATGTCTGCAGCGGCATGGTATCTCCCGCCTAACAGATGTCGAGGGCGACAAGCCAAAGCGCCAGCGCTTCAAGCGCTACCCCATTGGCTTCTTCCACATCGATATTGCCAAGGTGCAGACTGCCGAAGGCAAGCTCTATCTGTTCGTCGGCATCGACCGCACGAGCAAGTTCGCCGTCACCCAACTGGTCGACAAGGCTGACAGGCGTACAGCGTGGGAATTCCTCGAGCACCTGCTGAAAGCCGTGCCGTACCGCATTCACACCATCCTCACCGACAACGGCATCCAGTTCGCCGAGCAGCCCCGCAACCGGAACACCGCCTGGTCCCGTCAGATGCGCTTCGATATGATCTGCGAGGCCAACGACATCGAGCACCGGCTCACCAAACCGAACCACCCGTGGACCAACGGACAAGTCGAGCGGATGAACCGGACCATCAAGGAAGCGACCGTCAAACGCTTCCACTATGAGAGCCACGACCAGCTCCGGACGCACCTCGCCGACTTCATGGCCGCCTACAACTTCGCCCGCCGGCTCAAGACCCTCAGCGGTCTCACCCCCTACGAATACATCGCCAAGATCTGGACGTCAGAGCCAGACCGGTTCATCGTCGATCCGATCCACCAGATGCCGGGACTGAACACTTTGAGCTTCTTCATGACCGCGGGCCAGGTCAGCGACTACGCTGGCGCTGCAGCGCTGCTCGGCGACCGCGGCTACGACGCCGACTGGTTCAGGGACTCCCTCCAAGCCAAAGGTATCCAGCCCTGCATCCCGGGTCGTAGGTCGCGCAACAAACCGGTCCGGTACGGCAAGCTCCGCTACCGGCGTCGTAGCCGCATCAAGATCATGTTCGGCCGCCTTAAGGACTGGTGCCGCGTCGCAACCCGCTACGACCGCTGCCCCACCGCATTCTTCTCCGCCGTCGCCCTCGCTGCCACCGTTATCTTCTGGCTGTGATCAACGAGTCCGGACCCTAGCGATCGATCTGGTTGGGAGATAGCGGGGCTGCCGGATCGGAGATGGGGCAATCCGGATCTTGGTGCGGCTCATACGCAATGACCCATTGCGGATAGCCATCCGGTGACATGGTGATGTCGGCATGGCCAACCGGGTCGTTGCCGGTCTCGATCCACCCGGCCCCGTGGCAATAATCGCAGATTGCCCGCTTGCACCGGAAGCTGACCAGATCGATCTCGGTGTTCCATTGCCCGTATCCCCGGCAAATCGGGCATTTCGCATCGAGGTTCCCGTTTCGTGGCTGAAGCGGGATGATGTCGAAAGCGTGGGGGCTGTTTGGTCCGTCGCAATAGACGACGTTGCTGGCATGGGCGATCGGTCTTCTCCTACACCCCGGCCGAACGAATTATCCAAGATGGGGTTTCCGCCATCGTGACGGAGTGGATGGCGTTACGCAGCACCGGCGTCATTGTCGTCGGGCTGCACCTCGCCACCATCTTTGCGGATGAAGCTGATCTTGCCCTGCGTCTCGAGGATAGCCCAGGCGACCTGATTCATGTGGGCAATACCGGCCAGTCGCATCTCTGCTTCGACCTCTGCGCGCGTGATGCGGTCGCGGCGGAGATTTGCGTCGATCAGTTCACCATCCCGAATGATGACCTGCGGTCGGCCGTCCAGCAGCGTCTCCAGCTTGGGTGAGAGGTAGGTCGCCCAGCTCATCACCAGCGCCCAGAAGGCGAACGTGGCGATAGCCAGGATCGAACCGGTCAGGCTGAAGTCGTTGTGCGTGACGCCTTGCTGGACCAAATCGCCCATTACCACGATGACCACCAATTCGAATGGCGTCAGCTGTCCGATCTCGCGTTTCCCCAGCAGCCGCAGCAACAGGTAGAGCGCCGCGAATGTGACGGAAGCCCGCAGGACGATGTCCATTATGGCAGGACCGGGATGGTGACATGGGCCTTGGTCAGGGGGGTATCGTCATCCAGAAGCGTGACGTTTCCCGCTACGCGCCCGATCAGTGGCGGATTTGTCTGGCCGTCGATTTTGACCTCCAACGTCTCCCCCGCCTTCAAGGGGCCGTACTCAAAGCGATACTGCCCGTCCTTGAAGCTTTCGTTGGCGGGGGCTGGTACCTGGCTGTTGATGGTCAGATCGCGCCACAGGGATGCGTCCACCCCGATCACCGGCTTGGCAATGGCTTGTCGGGCGGTGACCCGGATGTGGGTCTCGAAAAACAGGCCGCTGCGCAGCGGGCGGGCGATCTTCAGCTCCAATGAAGCGGCGGGAGCAGAGACAAACGTCACGGGCGCAGGTGCACCGCCGAGCAGTCCACTCGCCGCGACGGCCATAGCCGTGCCCAGCACAATGAATGCGAGCGGGCTGGCGTGCGCCCGAAGCCCCCGCACGGGTGCCACATGGCGCTCTTCGATGCCATCGGGCAGGTCGGTGTCACCCATCTGCGTCACCGAGCCAATTTGTCTGGCAGACGCGTAGACACGACATCATTTAGCTCAGTCCTCGGGGTCCATCCCATCATGAGGCATAAGGGCCTCATGGGTGAGCCAATGCAATAAACTCAGGTGAATCAGGTGCCGGTTGGGACGATCCCACGTCCTCGCCATTTTGCTGGATGCGAGGCGACGACAGCGCCACTGCACGACGGATGACTGGCGTCGCGCCGTCATCGCTGATGCCACGCTGCCGTTTTGCGAAGCCGCGCTCGGCCCATTGAACCGCTGAATCGATCGCCGCATTGCTCACGCGTTCAGCGATCAGGCCAATGGCGATCCCGGCCAGGACATCGCCAGCATAATGCGTTCCGCGCGGCACCTGTACGACGGACACCGACAGTGCCGCACCACGGGCAAAGACCGCATGGCCTGGATATGCTCGTGCGATGGCCTCTCCGACTGCGACGGCACCAGCGCTGTGCCCAGATGGGAACGAATTCTCCTCGTGGCGGTCGCTATCACCTTGACGCACCCGAGGATCGTCACCGTCTTTCGGGCGCCTGCGGTTGATCACGGCTTTGATCCTGCTCTTAGCCCAGGTGGCAAGGGTGTGAGCAGCCAACATTCTGACGCCGGCCCCGGCGAGGTACGCATCCCGTTGGGCGATACCAACCGCGACCGTGGCGGCGCAAATCATCCGCATCTGTGGCTGATCACCGATCTCGCTGGCGGCACCGATCAACCGCACTGGCCAGCTATCGCGCTCGTTGTTCACCTCTGAGGTGATTTTCTGGTCGGCCTGTTCGACAGCGGTAGGTCTGCGTTCCCCATCCATGGCGGTTCAACAGATGGATCAATCCTTTGGCTCCGTCTCGGCTCAGGCTTTCTCATTCCATGTGGTAAGAAGTTTTCGTTCGTGAGCGTCAGGTTCTGGGTCCGGTTAAACGTCCGTTCGTTCGGCTAATCGAAAAGCGTCCTCCACATCGACCCCCAAATAGCGGACGGTGCTGTCAGCCTTTGCGTGACCAAGGAGAATTTGAACGGCGCGGAGCTTGCCGGTCGCCTTGTAGATAATCGAGGCCTTGCTTCGCCGAAGCGAGCAGGTTCCGTAATCCTGCGGGGGCAGGCCGATGCCGATCACCCATTCCCGTATAAGATAGCCATATCGGCGTGTGCTCATGTGAGCCATGGAATCGTTGCGGCTCGGGAAGACGAAATCGTTGAGTGTACCACCGCGCCGTTCCAGCCAAGCACCTATTGTTTTACGGGCCGTGTTCATCAGATCTAACCGAACAGGACGCTTGGTCTTCTGCTGTACGATGATGGCGCAATCCCGGACACGCCCGCCCGATACCAGATCGCCGATGCGAATTTTGACCACGTTGCAACCGCGTGATTTGCTATCGATAGCAAGGTCGGACAGCGCTCGATCACGTAATCGCTGGTGTTGATCGAGCCAAAAGCGAATGCCCCCAAACCTGCTGCTGCTTAAGCGCCCGCTTGGCACCGACCAACCGGCCTTTATTCCAGGGGAGAAGTTCGTGGAAGGCAAGGCTCATCGCCGAGCGACCCAACGCTTATCTCCATGGCGCGGAGGCGATTGTCGTTTTGTCGAAACACCAAAGTTGCGTATGATGGGAGTGGCCATCTGACGGTTGGTGCCAAAAGCTGCACTTCGCATCGCCGAGAAGGCCCGATTGCGATCACCCGCCAGGTAGCCGTTTGTTTTTTGCGTTGTAGCGACAGGTGACAACCGAATGGCTCTATCACCCGACTATTATGCCGTTCTCGGGGTGCCCTCGACGGCCAGTCGCGATGCGATTCACCGCGCGTGGAAGGCGCTGCTTCGTCAATATCACCCCGATGCCAATCATGGTGTGGACGTTTCTGCTCGCGCGAAGGAGATCAACGAGGCGTATGCCGTTTTAGGCAAGAAGGAAGCGCGCGCTGCCTATGATCGTTTGCAGTCCAGGCCGTCCGTCCATCAGGCTACCGCGGATCGCCCGCTTCACACAAGGAAAGCCGGCAGGCGGCCGATGCGACCTAACCCGTCAATGCAGCCCAGCGGTAGCTTCTCGCAGCCGTTAGATACCAACGACTGGCTGATCGGCCTGCTACTGCTGATCCTCACCGCCGCGCCATTGGGTACGATCCTGGTACTGTGTTACGAGGAGTCTGGATCAACATCTACCGTCCGACATAGCGTGACCGTTCACCGCGTTCCCTAGCTTGCCGCCAAAGCCGTCCACACGTCATCGGGCACGGTCGACAGCCTGCCTCCTAAAAGTCGCCGAAGTCGGGCAGCGGAAAAGGGGTCACGAACGCTTGATCCTGGGTCTTCATGGCATTGAACGACGTCATTCAACCGAGACGGCGGCCTCCGCCCCGTTCCACTTGCCTGCGAGACCCGGCACCTCCTCGAGTTGGCGTACCTTGCTGAAGTTGCCACGCTCGTCCCGATATCTCACGATCTCAAAACCATGCCCTCTCAACTGGGGCACGGCATCCAGTTCCGCAGCGGTCGCGCTGTTCAGGTCGATCATCAACGTCTCCTATGGACCCACATGAACGAACGGTGCTGGATGGCGTGCCATCGATTGCCAGACCGGCGTTTGTTTGTCGGATGGGGCGGGGCAGCGGCTATGCCGAGGTGGTGTCATCCCGATGCGGGTATCGCGATCTCGGGCCGCGCATCTCTGCGGGATGCCGCCCTGCCGGGCAATCGGTGCAACCGGCAGTGGCTATGCCAGATTCAGCATCCAAAGGTGTACGCCGCCAGTCACAAATAAACGCTCTTCGTTCATATCGAACGCGCAATTGCTGCACGTTCCAGGGGTCGGTACCGTCGCGAGATGCGTGCCTGCGGCGTCGAACAGTTCGACCCCCTTTGCCGAACTGCTCCATAGCCAGCCGCGTCGGTCGACGGTGAAGCCGTCGGGTATTCCTTCAGCCACCGTCGCGAACTGGCGTCGGTTCGACAGCGTGACCCCGTCCCAGTCGAATGCATAGATGGCGACCTCGCCCTCGCCATGCTCGGGCGTTTGTGAGGCGTAAAACGTCCGCTGATCGGGCGAGAAGGCGAGGCCATTGGGCTGCGCCATGTCGGCCATCCGCTGCACCGTGCCGTCATTGCCGATCCGACAGATTGCGGTGCGCCCGCTTTCCGAACTGCCGGGCACGCCTTGTTTGGGATTCTCCAGTCCAAAGGTCGGGTCGCTGAACCAGATCGCCCCATCGAGGGCGACGATCAGGTCATTGGGCGCGTTGAGACGGCTGCCTTCTGCTGCCCATGCGATCGGCGTTGCAACGCCTTTACCGTCGGACCGGCTGATTGCGCGGCGACCATGTTCGCAGTGCACCAGCGCGCCATCCGGCATCACGGCATTGCCGTTGATGAACGGCGTCGCGTCGAGCAACACGTCGACTGCACCGTTCTCGCGCCAGCCCAACACACGGCGGCCGACAATGTCACTCCATACCAGCGTTCGTTCGCGCGGCCACCAGGTCGGCCCCTCGCTCCAGCTCGCCCGGTCGTACAGCGTGACGAGCCGAGCGTCACCGAGCACCGCGTTCGCGTCGGCATGGTGGATCACAGGGGGTGCCACCTCGGTCGGCTCGGGCGGTCCGGGCTGACGCAACCGGGCAGGGATCAGCAACGGGGCGAGCGGCGTCGCCTGTGCGCCCGTCATGCCCCGAACGGGTCGCGTGTCTGCGCGGCGGGCGACGTGGCGAACTGGATCATGATCTGGAAACAGGGCTCGTCGCCGATCTGGCCCGATCGGTGCCCCTTGGCATCGGTCGTGTCCTGGTCCTGGCCGAAATGGATGTCGCCCGGCCCCATCTCCACACGATTTCCGTCCATCGTCTCGATGAACCAGCGTCCGCGCAACGGAATCACCCACTGCGGCTTGGGACTTTCGTGCCAGTCCCCGACCCAGCCCACCGGCAAAATCGCGAAGTTGATCGCGCTTACTTCGCCCGGGAACGGCCGCATCCATTGCGGGTCCGCCCCGCCGCCCACGCTTTTCTGACCAAAGCCGGTCATGTGCGACAGGTCGATCCGGCTGCCGCCATCCGCCCCGGTCCAAATATGGAGGAAGGGTAACACCGGCGGCTGCTCGGCATCGGTGCCGTCGTTGTCGAGCGTCACCCCGGTCGGCAGATCGGTCATCCTCGTTTCCTCCACCCAGACGACCCGGCAGGATCGCGCAGCGATGGCCCAACGGCGTAGGGGCGCGGAGGTTTCGTGCGATCCGGAACGTCGCGGGCTTCGGAACCAGCGGCGCGGTCTCACGATTGAGCGCGATCGCCCTGAAGCAGGGCGGCCGTAGAAAGGGCTGGCATGGTTTCCGATACTCCACCGACGCATACCGGCGACCGCGCGAAGGCCAGCACACTGACCATCACCACGGACCGGCCCCGCATCGACGAGGTCGGGGAGGTGATTTATCATCAGGTGAAGCGGATCGATGCGGTTCGCGGGATGCGCATGACGCTGCTGGTGCCGCGTACCTCCGATCGGAAGCCTGCGATCCTCTATGTGCCGGGGGGCGGCTTCACGTCGGCGGCACACCGCAAATTCATCGAGATGCGGCTCGCGCTCGCCCAGGCAGGGTTCGTCGTCGCCGCTGCCGAATATCGGGTCGTGCCCGATGTCTTTCCAGCTCCGCTCGAGGATGGCAAGGCCGCCATCCGTTATCTGCGGTCGCACGCCGACGAATACGGTGTCGATCCCGACCGGATCGGCGTGCTCGGCGACAGCGCCGGGGGCTGGCTGGCGCAGATGCTGGCGATGACTGGCGACACTTCCGACTATGACCGGGGCGATTGGCTGGACATGTCATCCGCCGTGCAGGCGGCGGTGTCCCTCTATGGCATTTCAGACCTGCGCAACATCGGTGCGGGATTTTCCGACACGGTTGGCCAGGTCCATGCCTCGACCGCCTCGACGGAAGCGTTGCTGGTTCACGGCGTCGCGTTCGGCGATTTTGCAGGAGCGACCATCGGCAGCGATCCGGCCAAGGCGCTCGCGGCCAGCCCGATCGGCCATCTGTCGGGGCCAAAACCCCCGTTGTTGCTGATGCACGGCAGTGCCGACGATCTCGTCTCACCGGTGCAGAGCGAGCAGATGGCCGCGGCCTTGCGAGAGCGTGACGCCGAGGTCGACCATGTGGTGGTGGACGATGCCGGGCATGGCAACGGCCCATGGTTCCAACCGGCGTTGATCGAGTATGTCGTCGCGTGGTTCCGGGAGAAGCTCTTCAAGCGCTGACAATCGCAATGCCTTGGCCGCGAACCCGGTCCGCACACAATATGAAGTCGAGTGCCAAGCGGATTGCACGCTCCAATCTGTCAATGTGATCGTTGACGCTATTCGCATTGCCGACGCATCGTCGCCATGAGTGTAAGTCCTAACCGTGCCGCGAGCAGGGCGGACGAGCGTGCGGCATCATCTCGGTCGGGAGCATATTCGGCGATGACGGCTCCGGCTATCGTGCCCCGTGCCGTGAGGCCGTCGAACAGCGCGAGCATATCCTCGTAGCCAAGACCTCCCGGCGTCGGCATCGCCACCGCAGGAAATACGGCCGGGTCCAAGCCGTCGCAGTCGATCGAGAGGACGAAACGGCCTCCCGCGGGAAGACAATCCAGAACGGCATCCGCCCCATCCCGATGCCATTCCCGGCTTGTGACGAGCTTGCTTCCCCAGGCTCGAGCATCGTCATGTTGCCACGCTTCACCGCTTCCAAGGCCCCGTATCCCGATTTGCAGCATAGCCTCGACCCAGGGCAACTCGGCGATCCGACGCATCGGCGAACCATATCCCATATTCTCCCCCCGGATTTCGTCGGCCCAGTCGACATGGGCATCGACCTGTACGATCGTCACCGGATCGTGCCCCTCGAACCCGGCAAGAAAGGGAATGGGCACGGAATCGTCTCCGCCCAAGACAAGCGGGAATGCACCCGCCGCGAGGATGCCTGCTGTTGCGGCGGCGATCCTGCTGCGATTGCCCGCGGCATCGCGCACGCGCGTTTTGACATCGCCCAGGTCTCTTCCGACCGATCTCATGGAGAGTTCTTCGGACAGCAAGGTCCGTCCCGTATCAAAGTCGTGCTGCTTGAGTTGGCCGGCCAGTGCCTTCGACGCGGCTCGGATCACGCCCGGTGCTTGCGCCGAATGGCTGGCGATGGCAGCATCGTACGGCGTTGCCTCGCTTGCTCCGAAAACCGCAACCTGCCCCGGCGCGAGGTCGTCCAGGCGTCCGCCGGGGAGGCCAGCGAAGGTCGGATACTCAAAATCAACAGCTTTGCTCATCGGCATCCAATGATCTTGTGCGGATCTTGTTGCGGATATGGCGCGCGCGCCGTCAGCCGTGGATCGCTCCCGATATCGGACGCCGAATGGACGATCGGCCAATTTTGGGAAGCATTTGAATGATGCGGCGCGCCCGCCTCTGTGTCTGGTCCGACAGTCGAGGCGGGAAGCGCCCCACGACCCGCCATCCGTTGTCGCTGTTGGTCAGGATTATGATGCCGTCGCCGCACGCGCGATTGATCGCGGCGAAGGTGAAGGCCCCCACATCCTTGCCGGTGTTAAGCATCGTCGTGCCGTCGGGAAAGCCAAGAAGCTGTCAGCCTAGGCGAAAGCCGGTCCAGGGCGGACAGCTAGTGGCTTTCGTTCCGGCGCCTATCTCGGATGTCAGGTCGGCCTGTGATTTGCTGCGCTCGTCATGAACCGTTTCAATCCAACAGCGGCGCCAAATTTTTTAAAATAGCCGAAGCGGAACTATATAGTTCTGACCCATGTTGTGAAAACGATTTTGGGAGATCCGATATGAATGATGTTCAGTGGAAAGCTACTGCCATTCTAACCGGTCGCAGGATCGCTACCAAGTTTGGAAACTTGGCTACTTGCATCGCAGAGTTCGAGGCTCTGAACACCGCACAACGCTTGTCCGCAAGGATCATCGTACCGGGCTGTATGAGCATCGGCAAGGGCGCCGCAGTTCGTACTCTTTCTACTGATACAATCCGGGTGCTGGCAGCGCAGCTTTCGGCCGCAAAGCGCCGTGTGCAGGTTATTTGACCTAGGATGCCCAGTTGCGGAAAGGCCAATAATCACCGATAGGGGAGGCGGATTGCACAAACCATTTGTTCGATTCAGTTCACCAATCGGCTCTTTATCATTTTATCAGCTTCGGTGAGCCGCGTAGTTCCCCTAGACATACCGTACGCGGGTGGAAATTCGTGCGAGTTTGCTGAACCAGGAAAGGTTGCGCATTGCTGTTTCCAGTCCGGCATCTGGTAGGTCGGTTCGTCATCGGTTCAATGCACCAGATGCCCGCACCAAACACTTGCCTGCCCCTCTGAAGCTTTAATCGAGCAGCGTTATGCTGCACTGCATCCAAAGTTGCTGCTGCCCGTTAGGCCCGGACCGGACCATGGCTGACCTCATACATCGAGGGCAGGGGATCCTTTGGGAGCAGTTATGAGCGAATGTAGATCATCCCCATCCAACACCAGCAAGCCTCGACTGGCCCTAGCGCTTCAGGGCGGCGGAGCGCACGGCGCCTATGGCTGGGGCGTGCTTGAGCGGCTGCTGGAGGAGGACATCGAGATCGTCGCCGTCAGCGGTGCAAGCGCGGGAGCTTTGAACGGTACTGCCCTGGTCGCCGGGCTCGCCGACGGCGGACGGGCCGGGGCGCTGGCGGGACTGGAGCGGTTGTGGAAGGCGGTCGCAGACGGATCGCCGCTGCGGCCGTTCGACCATCAATGGGGCGGGCCGCTATTCGAGCCATGGTTCCGCCGCTCACTGGAAATGTCCAAGATGATGGGGCGCTATGTCGCTCATCTGTCGCCGCAATTGCGCGAGATGCGCGCGCTGCGCCGAGTGGTGGCGTCGAGCATCGACCTTACCGCATTGACGCGCAATGCGGCATTGCCGCTCTATATCGCCGCGACAGCCGTGTCGAACGGTGCGGCGCGGCTGTTCGGCAACGACGAGATCACGGTCGATGCGATCATGGCCTCTGC
Organism: Sphingomonas sp. Xoc002; assembly: GCF_050408055.1. Taxonomy (NCBI): domain Bacteria; kingdom Pseudomonadati; phylum Pseudomonadota; class Alphaproteobacteria; order Sphingomonadales; family Sphingomonadaceae; genus Sphingomonas; species Sphingomonas sp. Xoc002. Next base: position 1,081,001 of record NZ_CP191175.1, read on the forward strand.
GTGCCTGCCCGATCTGTTCGCGGCGGTGACGATCGACGGCGAGGATTATTGGGATGGCGGCTTTTCCGCCAACCCCGCGCTCGAGCCCTTGATCTTCGACGGACATGGCGCGACCGACCTTCTGATCGTGCAGATCACGCCCTTTGCGGTCGAGGACGCGCCGACCTCGCTGGGCGGCATCATCGGGCGGATGAGCGACATCGGTTTCAACGCCTGCCTACTCCGCGACCTGAAGGCGCTTACCGAGATACAGACGATCGCGCGTACGGCGCGGTCCTCCGATCCGGCGATGCAGGCGCTGGCCGCGACCAACCTGCACATGATGCCCGCGCCCCCGGCCCTGGCCGAACGCGGATCGGCCAGCAAGCTCGACACCCGCTGGTCGAAGCTTCAGGAACTGCGCGCGCTGGGCCGTGCCACGGCGGATGCCTGGCTGGATGAGAATGCCGACCAGTTCCGCCGGTCCTCGACCCTGACCGACGACGACTTGCCGGAAGCCGTCGCCGCCTGATCCGGTTCGCCGGTCTGGTCCGTCGATCAGACCGGCGACTGGCCGCAGACGACGCTACTCAGCATGGCGGCTTCGTCATGTAGGCCATGGCGTCGGCAGGCCTGCTCGCACTGGGCAAGGGCCTGACCCATCACGCGCGTTGGGGTATGCGACGCGGCAAGTTGAGCCGCGGTCCGCATGACGCCGGGCATGGCGCGTCTCTGAACGTCCGGCATGACGGGCAGGATAGCCGCCAGCGTATCCAGGATCAGCGCCATGGTCTGATGCTGTCGCGACTCGCTGCTGGCGACCATCAGGCTCTCGATCGTATCGACAAGCTGTAGCGGCAGGCGATCCTCATAGGTCAGCCGCGTGTCGGGGCCTGCGCGGGGCGGGTCCTGCCGCCATGCGACGGCAAGGTCGCGCAGCGCCTGGACAGCGATAGAGCCTACGGCCGGATCCGACCGCGCCGTGGAGATCGCCGTCCAGCCGATCGTGTGGAGATGGTGGAGGCTATAGCCCGCATCGTCCGCGATATCCCGTTTCCGGGTCAGGACCATGGCGGCGCTGACGGCTTGCACGATATCGTCGTCCGCATGAGCGAGGCTGGCCAGCGGGTCGCCGATCGTGACGAAATCGCCGATCGCCGGGTGGATCGCGATACGCAGATCGGGATGCCTGGCAAGCAAGGCCTCAAGCGCGGATATGTTGACGCGGGCGAGGTGGCCGCTGAGCGGCGCGGGAACGACGGTGCCCGTGACTTGGCCGTTGGGGGCCTTGCTGGCGGTGAGCAGGGGAAGCTGGCGTTGCCGTGCCGTGACGGCGGTGTCGACCATCGCCTCGATCAGCGTCGCCGGACGCATCTGATCGATCGTGCCGTAGATCAGCAGGATCAGCGCGAACAGGGCGACCGCGCCCAATATGGTCGACATCATCACGCCGAAGATCGGCGCCCGCGTATGGGTGGTCTGCACGAGCGTGATCAGCGCGAACAGCGAGATGCCGACGAAAAAGCCGAACCAGGCCCGGTTCGACGATCGCCGCAGATAATGGTCGACGATCTGTGAGTTGAGGACGGTCGCGCCCTGCTGCACCGCCAGGATCAGGATCGAGAAGGTGATCGACGTGACGGTGAACAGACTGCCCGCGATCGCCGTCAGGACGCCGATCGCCGACTGCGTGTCGCCGACATATTGGGCAAGCCATCGCCGCAGGGGGCTCCAGGAGCGCGCCGGACCTGCATGATTGTCCAGCCAATCGATCGCCTCCGCCAGAATGACGAAGGCGAAGACGATCAGGGCGGGAACGGCGATAAATTCGAACAGCGAGCGATGCAGGCGCTCGATGGTCGTGCGGACCGTTTGCCGGGCGGGGCCTTGCACCATGTCAGTGCATCTTGCCGATTGAGATCATCAGAATGCCGATGATCGTCACGACCACGCCTGCCAGTCGCAATTTGGTGATCGGGGTTTTCTTCATGCCGAGCCAGCCGAAATGGTCGAGCACGACCGCCATGATCAGGTTGGCGGTGATGAGAAGGCCATTGAAAACGCCCGCGCCGACCTTGTCGATGAACAGGAGGCCGGTGAACACGGCCAGCGCACCGACCAGCCCTGCGGTCGGCATCCACCATCTGACGGTAGCGACATCGTCGCGGGTCGGTAGCGGCATGGGGCGCAGGATGAAGATCAGCAGGAAGAGCGAGGCAACGGGGATGAATGACAGATCGGCGGCCATCCAGGGATTGGTGACGGCGTGGCGGAGTTCGGCGTTCAGGGCTGCGCCGATCGCCTGCAAGCCGCCACAGACGAGGATGAAGGGGTAAAGCAGCTTGCCCGCCAGCCCCTTGCCTTCCTCTTCGTCATCCTTTTTGCCAGCGCCCAAGGTGATACCGATCACGCCGACGATCATGACGGTGCCACCAATCCACGGGAGTGGCTCGAAACCGCTCTTTTGCAGGCCCAGTACGCCGAAGGCATCCAGGGCTAACGATGCCAGGATGTTGCCCGTGACGGTCAGGCCGTTGAGCGGCCCCGAGCCGACTTTGTCGACGAACAGGAGGCCGGCGACGACGGCGGCCGATCCGGCAACGCCGCCAAAGGCGTCATACCAACGGATCTTGGCGAAGCTGTCCATCTGCGGCAGCGGGAAGGGGATCGCGAAAACGACGAAAGTCAGCACGATGATGATCGGGACGAAGGTCACGAAGGCGGCCAGCCACGGATTGACCAGGCTTTTGCGCAGGAGCGCGCTGAGGGCTGCGCCCATGGCCTGGAACGCGCCGCTCAGGACGATCAGCGGATAGGTAAAAGCCAGCATGGCACGCCCCCTGTTTGGCTGTCACATAGTCTGAGTGGGGACCGCCCCCGGCGCTTCCATGCGCCGGGAGCGGCAAGAGGGATCAGTCGACCAATTCGGCCTTCTTCACGCCGTCCTTGTGAACATGCACCTTGTGACGCTGGCCGTCCTTGGTCGCCATGACCTCGACATGCTTGGGCTTGCGGGTCCGCTCGGCATGATCGCTATAGCCTTCCTCGTCGAGCAGCCTGGTGACATGCTCGTCGGTCAGCTCCGAATCCCCGCCATGTGCATCGCCCCTGTCATGGGGCGGCTTGGGCTGATGCTTCTCGTCGGCCTTGACGGCCTGCCACTCAGCCCCGGCGATACGGATTTCCTTCGCCTTGAACTCGGCGGGCTTATCCTCCCCCTTCACGCTGATCGTCTGACCAGCCGACAGGCTCAGTTCGCGTTCACCACCCGGTCCCAGATCGACCAGCTTGTTGCCTTCATCCGTTTTCAGCGTGAAGCGGTGGGCAAAAACATCTTCGACAGTACCAGTCAGCTCAACAATATTGCTCATGTCAGCGTCCTTCAGCTTTTGCCTATGAGGCGCCGCTCACAACCGATTGCATACGATATCGTTTCTGAAATTCGCGCAATGGCATCGATTATTTGGTGAAGCGGTGTCGAAAGGTTGAACATGAAGAAAAGATGAAAATAAAATGACGGGCGGGGCTTTGGTATTATGGAGGCCGTACGCTCGTAAAAGCAAAAGAACGGCACGTGGTCACCTGTTGACGAGGGGGTGCCTCCTATAATTATTTCTTGTGATCAAGTTATTGGCGTATGCGGTAGGCTATATCTGCAATATAGCCATTGATCCGGAGTGGAATTCCTGTCGGAATCACGCAGTGGCTACAGGGTTGCGGGCAGACAATTACGGGTTATCAGAAAGAATTTGCCAGAGAGCGAAGCGCAATTGCATCCAGGAACAATCGCACCTGTGCGTAGATCGGCGTTTCCCGGCTTGTTCACTCAAGCCGGAGATTTCGGCGAATAGGCGCTCACGCCAATCCAAAAGGGTCGGTACGGGCCGCGTCTCGGACTTGATCGGCGGCCAGAGTGAATGAATGGCTGAAATTGGGACCGTGAAAACTGGACGTGGCTGACCGCAACTCCATTTTTTGCCAGCCTCAGCCGATCCCAGGAGTTCGCAACACCAGCCGCAATCCAAGCCATCGTCACAGCGCCATGGCTGCTGCTGGCGCGGCATGGAGCCGTTCGATGTCGGCACGGGGAGGGGCACCGAACAGTCGCCTGTATTCGCGGCTGAATTGCGATGGGCTCTCATAGCCGACGGCAAAGCCTGCCGTGCTCGCCGTGGCACCCTCCGCCAGCATCAGGCGTCTGGCCTCCTGCAACCGCAGCTGCTTCTGATATTCCAGCGGCGTCATGCGGGTGATCGCCTTGAAATGTGCGTGGAGCGAGGAGGAACTCATCCCGGCCTCGGCTGCGACGTCGTCGATGCGGATCGGCGCATCGAAACGGCGGCGGATGGCGGCGATCGCGCGGCTGACCTGATTGAGATGGCTGCCAGCGGTCGCGACGTGACGAAGCATCGGACCGTGCGGTCCGGTGAGCAGACGATAGAGGATCTCGCGCTCGATCAGCGGCGCCAAGGCGCGGATCGTGTCGGGTCGGTCGAGAAGCCCGACCAGCCGGCATGCCGCGTCGATCAAGTCGGGATCGCCAGGGTAGACGCCGAGCACCGGCAAATCCGTACGGACCACCCCGCCGCCTTCGCTCGCCATGAGATCGGCCAGCATCGCGGCATCGAGATCGATCTTGCAGCAGAGATAGGGTCGCTCGGGGCTCGCATCGAGCACATGACCGACCAGCGGCAAGTCGACCGAGACCAAAAGGTAATGGGCCGCATCATAGACCACGCTGTGCTCGCCGATCGACACCCGCTTCGACCCCTGGGCTATTATGCAAAGGGAGGCCTCGTAGACGGCAGGCGTGGGGGTGCTCGGTGCGTCGGCCCGGATCAGCGACACATGCGGCATCACCGTGCTGCAAATGCCTGTGCCCACGACGTGTCTACCAATAAGGGCGGCGAGTTCGGCGATCCGGTCCATGCCGCCGATCCTTCACCACCCGCGCGTCACGGGCAAGCGCCGGGCGATAATTCTGGAGGATCGTGCAAGCCATTCGGACGATCGCTCTACCGCCCGACATGGGCGATGGCCCATCTGCCTCCCGTCACCACAACGGAAGGACTGCATCATGGCAGGAACTATCGACAAGGTCGTCCTCATCACCGGCGCGTCGAGCGGGATCGGGGAGGCAACTGCGCGCGAACTGGCTGAGACCGGCGCCCGGCTGTTCATCGGCGCGCGTCGCGGAGAGCGTCTGAAGGCACTGGCGGAGGAACTGGGCGAGACCGTCGCTTGGCGCGAACTCGACGTCACCGACGGCGCCGACTTCGACGCGTTCGTCGAGGCCGCTGAAGCACGCTTCGGACGTGTCGACGTGCTGGTCAACAATGCGGGTGTGATGCCGCTCTCGCCGCTCGCTGCGCTCAAGCGCGACGAATGGAAGCGGATGGTCGACGTCAACATCCACGGCGTCCTCAACGGCATCGCCGCCGTGTTGCCCCGGTTCGTGGCGCAGAAGAGCGGCCATGTCGTCAATGTCGCCTCGGTCGCCGCGCACATGGTGATGCCGACCGCCGCGGTTTATTGCGCCACCAAACATGCCGTACGCGCCATCACCGAGGGACTGCGGCAGGAGCATGACGAGGTCCGTTCAACGTTGATCTCGCCGGGCGTGGTCGCCACCGAGCTGGGTCATGACATCACCGATCCTGAGGTTGCGGCGGCCCTGACCGGATGGCGGAAGAAGTCGCTGACGCCGGACGCGATCGCGCGAGCCGTTCGCTATGCCATCGAGCAGCCGGAGGGTGTCGACATCAATGAGGTGATCGTACGCCCGACCGCAGCGGACATGTGAGTGCGTGGGCGTGCCGGTGCCGTAGCAGGCACGCCCACACGACCGGTTCGCCGACACGATCTGCTCGTCCGACCACGATGAACCTATGTTCGGTTACGGGAAGCTAGTTAATGGACCTGAGCGGCCGGTTTCGGGTCTGGACCTAGTCCATTGGCAGACCATGCGTAGCGTCCGCGGCGTGACTGGCGTTAGGGCGCTCACCGCGAACGACGACAATGCTGCCCAGCACGATCAGCATTCCGCCCAGCAGGACCGGCCATCCTATCGGATCACCGAAAAGGCCGATGCCGAGCGCGGCACCGATCAACGGCTCGATGTTTATGAACACCCCTGCACTGGCGCTATCGACGCGGGCCGCGCCATACTGCCATGCGGCCGTGGCGAGGAAGGTGGAGAGGAGGCCCTGCCCGATGATCCCGCTCCAGGCGACCGCGCTGAGCGCGAATGGGGGCGCGCCATGGAGCAGCAGGGCGATCGGCAGCACGGTGAGCGTGGCCACAACCAATGTGACGGCGGGCACAGCCATCGCCGATCGCGTCGCAGGCACGCGCTTCAGCGCCAGCAGCCACGCCAGGAAGACCAGTAGCGATGCCAAAGAGAGTGCGATGCCGATCGCAGTGCCGGCACCGCCAGGCTTTCCGGCGATCAAAGCCGCGCCGCCGGTGGCGGCGACGACGCCGATCCACGACGCGCGCGTGACACGTTCGCCCATCAGATAGGCCGAGACCGCGATCAGCGCAGGCATCGCTCCGACCAACAGGGCAGCAAGAGTGACGGTAACCCCGGCCAGCCCCTCGAACTGGATCACAAAGGCCAATCCGTAAAGCGCACCCGTCAGCAGCACCGGCGGCGAACGGAACAGCGCGCGCGTCTCCTTCGTGGCAAGCGCGAATGGACAAGCAGCGATGCTGGCAACGATGAAGCGGAGCAGCACCATATGCGCTGGGTCGAGTTCGCGCAGGGCCAACTTGCCGAGCGGAAAGCCGAGCCCCCAGGCAAGTCCCGCCAGAGCGAGGGCAAGAAGGGCAAGACGATTCATGCCGTTTCGTTGCCGCATTTCGAAGCTTTTAGCGATAGGCGATGCCGGATGGACCAACGTCCGCTACGGCAGAGCCGGATACGAGCAGCGAATGGCCGCAACGGGGTCATCTTCGACATCGACTCAAGGTTATCTTTTTTCAGCAAGGCGATCGTTACACGCGTGGGGCTATCACCGTCGTTCGTATGCCATTCGGATCGGCAAATACGCGTTTACAATAGGCATGGAGTAAGTCCGGACGATCAGCGCGGCCGCGGAAAGCGATGTGACCGTCGGGGCGCACGAGGACCAACGCAGCCTCGTCGTTGATCCCATAGGCCGTATGCGCCTCGCCATCGAGGTCCGATAGCGTCATGGCGTCATCGGCTTCGGGAACGGACGCCCCCAGCACCAGCCTCGGCCTCACCCATTCCCAGGACGTGACCGTCGCGATGGCTTTCCGCAGAGTTGGCATGGCATCGGGGTTGCGTCCGTCGAATGCGAGCAATGTCCACCCCCAGCTTTGGCCATCGGGGTTGTAAAGCTGGGCGAACAGCGTCGTCGAGGCGCCGTCCGCTGCTACGAGCTTCGCGTCAGGCGCCCGTTCGCCCGCCTTGGGCGCATGGCGGCTCAGCAGATCGCGCACGCTGCCGAGATGGTCCTCGCTGATCGGGCTGTCCGGATAGCCGACGGTCAATTGCTGAAGGTCGGCGCTACCCTGAATCAGCGTGCCGATATTCGGCAAGAAGCGGGCGGCGACGTCCATGACCGCATCCTTCACCTTGCCGCGATATACGCTGTTCTGGAACCCGCGCACCTGCTGCGCATCGAGCCGGCGATGCTCGCCACCACGCTCGTGGTCGTAGGAGTCGAGCAGGACCGGATCGCCCGTGCCGGCCAGCATCATCGCGAGCCGCCATGCCACCCCGATCGCGTCGTGGAAGCCCGAGTTCATGCCCTGTCCGCCTGCGGGGAGAGAGAGGTGGCCCGCGTCGCCGACCAGCAGCACCCGCCCCTTGGCGTAATGCGCCGACGCGCCATGCTGGAAGCGGCTGTGCGTCAGCCAGGTCGGGTCGGTCAGCGTCAGCGTCTCGTCCTCCGTCACCTCGCGCGCGATCGCCTGCATCTCTTCCAGCGTCGGATCGCGGTCGGGAATGCCGGTATCGTCGGCGAGGAAGAACAGCCGGTGGTAGCCACCCCAAACCGGCAGCACGCCGCAGAAACCGCGCGGATAATAGAAGAACCAGAGATGGTCGAAATCGGTCGAGCGCCGCCAGCTGAGCTTCGCATCGACCTGCCGGTTCATGCAGTTCGGCAGCTTGTCGGGTACGAAGTCGAGGCCCAGTTCGCGGCGGACGAAGCCCTTCGCCCCGTCCGCGCCGATCATGTAGCGGCAACGCAGCGTCCGCTCGGTCCCGGCGACCTCGGTCTCGTCATCGTCACCGACATCGACGATCGTCAACGTCACACCGTCATCGTCCTGGACAAAGCCGGTCAGCTTGCGTCCCCGTTCGATGCGCGCGCCCTTTGCCCGCGCCTGCTCGGCGAGCGTGCGCTCGATGACGTCCTGCCCGCTGTACAGGACCGGACCATAGGGGCTGGGCACGTCCGCGATCACGACGGGATCGACGACGCGGCCGTTGAGCAATGTGTTGACCTGGGTGATGTCATAGGCGTTTGCGGCGATCGCGTCGCGGACGCCGATGCTGGCAAGCAACTCCTGCGGGCGCGCCCACAGGTTGTTGGCGCGCGACCACTCCTTCACGTCGTGCCGCTGCTCGATCAGCAGGCAGTCGACCCCGTGATGGCCGAGCGCGCAGGCCGTGGTCAGGCCGATCGGTCCGCCACCCACGATGATGACGTCGGCGTCGAACCGAGTGTCGGAAGTCGAACTGGTCATGCTGGGTCCTCCTCGTCGGTGGCGACGAATGATGGCGGGATGTCTGCGAAATAGTCGGCCATCGCGGCGTTCATTGCGCGTAGCGCGGTTATGGCGATGGCAAGGCGCTCCGGCCCGATCCGGTCGAGGATGGCCTGGTCGAGCGGCGCGACGGCTTGTTCGGCCTTGGTCAGCGCGGCGCGTCCTTCGGGCGTGAGGACAATCAGCTTCGCACGCTGGTGATGCGGATTAGGCCGTTGTTCGACCAGGCCGCGGTCGACAAGCAGATCGACCACGCGCTGAACCGCCTGCCGGGTCAGCCCCATGTTGCGGGCGATATGCGCGACGGGCAGTGGATGCGACGAATAGCCCAGCGCGCCCAGCACCTGCCACCACGCCGTCGTCAACCCGGCCGGGCGGACCAGCGCGTTGCCCGCGTCCACCAAACGCCCGTTGGTCTCAAAGACCGCAAGCGCGAGATTTCTTACAGAGACTTCGCCCTCATCCACCAATTTAGCATCCTGTCGTTATGACAATATGCTGTCCAAATACATGTGATCAGGTGAGGTTCCCGCCCGTGCCGATCCATCGATCACGCACGAGCCTCAACAGGCTGAAGATTCTCATTTCACCACCGCTGTCGGAGAAACTCGCAGGGTAGCGGGCAGGGTCGAAGCTCAGCGCTTCCCAGGCGGTTCATCCCACGGTTCGATGATGCGATCCTTTCGATGGAATGGAAGGAAGCCGTATGGGACAGCTACGTCACGGGAGCGCCACGACCAGGCACGCTGTCATTGTCCGCTCCGATCCGACACAGAGATCGCAACGCATCTTTCACTTCGCTTCCGCGAATTGCGCAAGGTTGCTCGAGACACGTTCCAGCAACGCATTCAAGTGGGCGATCTCCTCTCCGGACATGCCTGCGAAAGCCTCGGCATAGAGCGCGCGCGCATGCTCCCATGCTTCGGTCCCAGCGACCTCGCCTTTGGTGGTCAAGGCGACGTCCGATACCCAGGGCTTGTCCGGACGCGGTTGTCGCCGGACGAGATCGTCCTGTTCCATGCGCTGGATGATCCGGGTCATGGTCGGAAGCTTCTCGCCGGCGTGCTTGGCGATTTCGCTGACGCTGGCGACCTTGTCCTGGTGCAGCGTCATCAGCACGCGCCAGCGAGGCATGTCGATGCCCGACGCGCGAAGCTTCGTTTCCATGCCCTCGCGATAGCGGCCACTGGCACGGGCCAGCCAGTAGAAGGGCCAGCTTCGATAGGTGAACGGCGCGGCGGTCCCGGGGCCTGCGCCTGCTGGCGTATCGTTCCTGTCCATCGCAGCGCCATAGGCCAAAACCGTCGTCAAACTAATGGGGTTGAATATTCAACATCCCATGCTAGCTATAGGTTGAATATTCAACGTCAAGGATGGTGAGCGAACTTGCCCGATGCAATTCTCCTCGAGACGATGGCTCTGGGGTCGGAAAGCGGCCCCCGAGTAGCGGTAAAGGACTGCATCGATATCGCGGGCTATCCCACGCGGTGCGGCAGCGCCGCGCTTCGCGACGTCCCGGCGGCCGAGCATCATGCCGTTGTCGTTCGCAACCTGCTCGCCGCAGGTGCCCGGATCGTCGGGAAAGCCAATCTGCATGAGTTGGCCTATGGCGTGACCGGTATCAACGACGCCTTCGGAACGCCGGTCAACCCGCGGTTCCCGGCACTTGTCCCGGGCGGGTCGTCCAGCGGGTCGGCGGCGGCGGTGGCAGCAGGTCTGGTCGATTTCGCGATCGGCACCGATACCGGCGGCTCGATCCGTCTGCCCGCCGCCTGCTGTCACGTCTTCGGCGTAAAGCCGAGTTTCGATCGGGTAAGCCGGGTGGGCTGTCACCCGGCCCGTTCCAGCCTCGACTGCATTGGCATATTGGCGCGCGATCTATCCCGGTTGATGACCGGCATGCGCAGCATCGATCCCGGTTTTGGCGAATGCCCGGTTGCCAGCGGGATACGGCTTGGTCGACCCGCCGGGCTGGCCGATGACCGCATAGAAGCCGCACTCGACCATGCACTCCAAGCCGTGCCTGCGGAAACCGCCTCCGTGGAGCTGCCGGGTCTGGATATGGCGCAGGCGGCAGGGTTGACGATCATCGCGGCCGAGCAATGGGCCGCCTTCGGCACGCTGGCGAACGACGCCCGGCTGGGCGCGGATGTCCGAACGCGCCTCCAGGCGGCAGCGAAGGTGACGACAGAGGATGTCGCCGCTGCGGAACTCGTACGCCATGGCTTTACGCTGGCGGTGGACGCGTTGCTGGAGTCGGTGGATGCGCTGGTCCTGCCGACGCTGCCCGTTCTGCCGCCCGCGCTTGCGGAACTGGGGGACGCCGCCGCTATTTTGCAACTGACGGCGCTGGTTCGCCCGTTTAATCTTTCGGGGCATCCGGCGCTCTCGGTGCCGATCGCGCTGGTCGACGGGCGACCGGTTTCGCTTCAGCTGGTCGGTCGGCGGGGGCAGGACGAACAGTTGTTCGCCGTGGCCCGCGCGCTGTTCGGGGCGGTCGCGTGACCCGGCTGGCGACCGAGGCGCGGCTGTCGCGTCTGGAGGCGGAAAGTGCCATCCGGCACGTCACGGCCCGCTACTTCGCCCTTTGCGACACGCTGGGGCCGGAGACGCCGCTCGATACGCTGCGCGCCTTGTTCACGACCGACGCCGTCTGGCAGGGCGCCGCGCTGCGTTGGGTTCAGCAGAACGCGGCCGCATTCGGCGGGGACCCGGGCAATGTCACGATCGCGGGCGAGAGCGCGGGCGGTATGTCGGTCCACATCCTGAACACCTCGCCGCTCGCCCGGGGCCTGTTCCACAAGGCGATCGTCATGTCCGGCGGCGACACGCGCACCGATGGCCGCGGCATCGCGGATGTCGAGAAGATCGGCATGGACTTCGCAAGGTCGAAGGGGATCGATCCGGCGGCCTCCGATGCGCTGACCAGACTGCGCGGGCTCAGCCCCGAGGAGGTGACCGACGGTCTCAGCATGATCGAATTGTTCCAGCCGAAGCCCGGGCCGCGCACGTTCAGCAGCCCGGTGCCGGACGGCACGGTGATGGTGGATCCCGAGGCGGCCTATCGCGGCAACAAGTCGGGGCGCGTGCCGATGCTCATCGGGTCGACCAGTGCAGATTCGGGCGGTAAGTCGGGCTTCCTTATCGCCGGCGCGCGGGAGGCCGCGCGGGCTGTGGCGGGTGCCGGCGTGCCGGTGTGGTATTATCGCTTCTCCTATGTCGCGGAATCGCTCGGTCAGCCGGGCGCGCTCCATGCCACCGATATCCCGTTCTTCTTCGATACCGCCGTTGCCAAATATGGCGACAAGATGACGCCGAGGGATCAGGCGATGGCGAAGGCGATCAGCGGCTATGTCGTCCGCTTCGCGAAGAGCGGGAATCCGAACGGAGCCGACGCGCCGACCTGGCCCAAATTCACCGTGGCAGGCGACGAGATGATCGACTTCGCCCCCGATGCGGTGCCGGTCGCGCAGCGTGACCCGTGGGGCAAGGAGATCGACGACGCGGTGGCGCGGCTCGCGCGGGCGCGCGCGTCCGGGCATTACACCAGCCTGACGACGCTGGTGGGGGTCCTGATCGACGACCCCGCTGCCCGGGCGGTGCTCGAAAAACACGTTCCCGACCTGGTCCATAGTCCGCAGATCGACATGGCCCGGGGTGCCACCCTGGAGCAGCTGCAGCCCTATATGCCCGGCCTGACACCCGCGAAGATCGAGGCGATCAACGCCGACCTCGCCAAGGTGCCGACCAAGGCCAACTGAGGCTGGCCGAGGAGAGGGGTGGCGTGCCGCCGCGCGCCGCCCTCTGCTCACATTGACGGCATGCGAACGGGCATGCGAAGGATCGACATGCGTCGCCCGCCCAGCATGGCTAGCCTGCGTCTGTTCATGCAGGTGGCCTATAACCGCAGCTTCAGCGAAACGGGGCGCCTCGCCAACCTGTCGCAGCCGGCATTGAGCCGGACGATCCGGTTGCTCGAAGAGCAATTGGGTACGCGCCTGTTCGACCGGGACTCGCGCAACGTCCGGCTTACCCAGGCGGGCGAGATGCTGCTGCCGATCGTCGAGCGTCTTACCGCCGACTTCGACCATGCCTTCTCGGATCTGGCGCTCACCTTCGCGGGGCAGCGGGGACGTGTGGTCATCGGCGCACTGCCGTCGGTCGCGGGCGGGGTGCTCCCCGAAGCGATCGCCAGCTTCAAGGCAAGCCATCCCCAGGTCGAAATCGTCGTACGCGACCATCTGTCGGGCACGCTGCAACGCGAAATGCTGGAGCGACAGATCGATCTGGCCATCACCACGGAGACGAATGCGACAGACATCGCATTCCACCCGCTCTTCGAAGAGCAGCTGGTGCTGCTACTGCTTCCGGGCAGTTCGTTGGACCAACCGGGACCGAGCAACTGGAAGATATTCGCCGATCATCCCTTCATCGCCATGGCGCCGCGGAGTAGCGTCCGCCAACTCACGGACGCCGCTTTCCTGAAGGCAGGGATCGAGGTGCCAGCGCTCTACGAGTGCGGCCAGTTCTCGACCGTGGCGGCAATGATCGGCGCTGACCTCGGTATCAGCGCGGTTCCCCGCTCGATCGTGGACATGCTTCCCGGCACCAATCTCGCGTGGCGCCCCTTACATGGTCCGAGAGTCGCAACCATGATCGGCGTTGCCTGGCCGCAAGCAAGAACGCTGGTACCGGCCGCCGAAGCGTTCCGGCAGCACCTTATCGCCAGCGTCAAGCGCTCCGACCCGGGCGATGTTCGGCTGCCGAAAGTGCCCTAGGTGCTGAGTCCCGGCATCTGGTGGATCCGGTCGACGATGAACCGGTCGGGCTCTGACGTCCGGATCTCGGCGATGTATTCGTAGGGTGTGAGCCCGCTGAGCGTCTTGAGCCAGCGGGCGAAGTTGTAGGCGGCCATGAAGTCGGCGAGGTACGTCCGGAGCTGGTCTTGGCTCTGGTAGTGGAAGCGTTTGACGGTCGCTTCCTTGATGGTCCGGTTCAATAGCTCCAATCGTATTTAGCGTGGCCGATGACGGCGGCGGCGTGCCCCCGGGCGCGCACGCGCTGGTGCTGCAACGCTTCGATCGCGGCCGCGCGAACCAGCCGGGGGTTGGGCTGAGCCTGGCGCTGGTCAAGGCGATCGCCGATCTCCACGGCTTTGTCCTTGCCTTCGCGACGCAGGGCAGTGCGGTGTCGCTCATCTGGCCCGGCGCGGCAAAATGAACATAAATTAATAGAACCCTATTCCGATGGTCGCGTTCACCGTGCGCCGATCAACGGCCTGAGCCGAACTCCATTCCCCCGGCTGAGCCCCTTATCGAAGGAACAGGAACGATGCGTTACGCTTCGCTCGCGCTGGTCGCGTGCCTTTTTGCCGCGCCCGCTTTCGCCCAGACCGGCGACACTCAGACGGGCAACGGATTTCCGCAGAACAGCCTGTCCAGCCAGCCGCATGGCGGCCCGCAGGGCGAGGCGCAGCGTGCCTCGATCATGGCGCTTCAGCAGACGCTGATCGAACTCCAGCAGCTTCAGCTTCAGACCAAGCAGGCGCATTGGAATGTGTCGGGCACGCTGTTCTATCCGCTGCACGAGCTGTTGCAGGACCATCATGACGGTGTCGCCAAATATGCCGACGAAGTGGCCGAGCGGCTGCTGGCGATCGGCGCATCGGCGGACGGCCGCGCCAATACCATCGTCCGCACCAGCCGCGTGCCCGAGATGCCGGGCGGCTTCATCGACGATGCGCAGGTGATCGGCTGGTTTGCGAACAACTACCGCGTGGTCAGCGACGAGATCGGCCAGGGCATCAAGGCCAGCGAGGATGGCGATCCCACGACCTCCAACCTGTTGCAGGAAGTGCAGCACGCGATCGACAAATATCAGTGGCAGATGCGCGCCATGATGCAGCCGACCCCGACCGACGCCAATAACGGCGCGGACCTGAACGGCGGCCGCCCGGTGCCGCCGATGGCACGGACGGCCCCCGGCGCGCGATAGGCATCGACGCCCGTCGCGCTCGACCCGGTGCCGGGGGGCTCAAGGCCTTACGGCAGTTGGGGGCGAATGGGATGATCCTATCGAACCGGAGCCGGCAACGGCCTGCTGGCTCCGGGTACGTCGCGCTCGTATCGCATCTATATGCCGCCCGCATAGGTAAGACCGGATCAGTTGACCGCTGAATCTCGTGTTGTGGGTCCTTCTCACCGCGTCGTGCTGGCAGAATATGGTCGATCCTTGGAGTGCGTCGCCCAGGCGGTGTTCGGCGTCGTCTGCATCGTGAAACGCAACTCGCCACCAGCCATGATCTCGTCGTGCCGCAGATAGGCGCGCGTTACGGGTACCCCGTTCAGCATCACCTTCCCGACATAAGGATGCCGGTCGTCCAGCCGATCGGCGATCACGGTCAGCTGCCGCCCGTTGGGTAGGGAAAGCGCGGCTCGATTTAGAAAAGGACGACCGATCACATATTCCAGGCTGCCGGGCGTCACCGGGTAAAAGCCCAGCGCGGTAAAAACGAGCCAGGCGGACATCTGCCCGAGATCGTCATTGCCGGACAGTCCGTCGGGCGTCGGGCGATACTGGCTCTCGACGATTTGCTTCAGCCGGGCCTGTGTCCGCCACGGTGCCCCGGCATAACTGTAGAGATAGGCGACATGGTGGCTGGGTTCGTTGCCGTGAATATATTGGCCGATCAGCCCGGCAATATCCTCGGCATGGCTATAGTCGAGTTTCGAATTGTCGAATTCGAACATCGCATCCAGCTTGGCGATGGTAGCCGCATCGCCGCCGAGCACGCCGACGAGTGAAGCCTGATCCTGCGGCACGAACCAGCTATATTGCCAGGCATTGCCCTCGGTATAGTCCGATCCGTAGTTGATCGCCGTTGGATCGAACGGCGTGCGGAACGATCCGTCGCTCTTGCGCGCACGGATGAAGCCGGTCCGGGCATCGAAGCTATTCCGCCAGTTGCCTGCACGTCTTTCGAATGTCGCAGCGATATCGGTGCGGCCCATGGCGCGCGCCATCCGTGCGATCGTCCAGTCGTCATAGGCATATTCGACGGTCTTGGAGGCGGCCTCCGGCTCGTGATCGATCGGGACATAACCGCGCTTCATATACTCGCCCAAGCCGCCGTACGGCGCATAGGTCGCGCTCGCGACCATGGCTGCAAGCGCCGCGTCCGCGTCGAAACCTCTGATTCCCTTCAGATAGGCGTCGGCGATCACGGGTGCGGCGTGATAGCCGATCATCGTCCACGTCTCACGCCCCTGAAACTGCCAGACGGGGAGGATGCCATCAGGACTATCCTTGCGGCTGGCCACGAGTGACCGCACGATCTCGCTCGACAGGCTTGCTGGCTGGATGAGGGTCAACAGCGGATGCTCGGCGCGGAACGTATCCCAAAGCGAGAAGGTCGAACGGAATGTGTAGCCTTCCGCACGATGCACCTGATTGTCGGGACCGCGATAGCGACCGTCCGCATCGCTGGCGACGGCGGGTGCCAGCAAGCTGTGATACAGCGCAGTCGCCACGGACGTGGCGATCGGGGCAGGCGCATCGATCTTCACCGCGTCGAGGGCTGCGCGCCACGCCCGGGCCGTCTTTGCCCGGATCGCATCGAAATTCCCGGCTTCGCTCGCCAGGTTTGCGATCGCGCCTGCCTCATCGACCGATGAGATCGCGCTTGTCACTTCAAGCGGTCGGCCCAGGGGGCCGAAATCGAAGCGAGCGACCAGGGCGCGTCCGGCGCGATCCGCAACCGCGTCACTGCCGCGCCCCGGTCCCTGGAAGCCCTTATAAGGGACGTCCGTCTCGGTCGAGACGAACGCATGCCCCTTCAGCGGCGCGGAAAAACGGATCGCAAAGCACAGGTTTCGGTCGGGCGCCCAGCCGCGCGTCTGTCGGCAGCCGGTCACGATGCCGTCGGGACGCAGCCTGATCGAGGACCACAGGACTTTCCCGGGATAGTTGTAGAGCGAGCTGCGCAGATCGAGCACCAGATGCAGGGACGGCGCGCCGGACGTGGTACGATAGCGGGCGACGCCGATCCGCGTCCCCGCGGTCAGCTCCGCCTGGACGCCTCGATCCTCCAGCTTGACGGCGTAATAGCCCGGCCGGGCAACCTCCGTCGCGTGATCATAGCGCGAGCGATAACCCGACCCCGGCTTGCCGGCGTTGCCGGGTTCCAGTGGCACGCTATCCCCACTGACCGGCATCATGAGGAAATCGCCGAGATCCGAATGCCCGGCACCGGAGAAGTGCGTCAGCGAAAAACCTTGGATGGTCGGATCTTCATAACGATAGCCCGCCGCATGGCTGTAGCATTCCCGAATGACGCAAGTTGTGTCGGTATCGGGCGAAAATTGCACCATGCCAAAGGGAGCGACCGCCCCGGGAAAGGTGTGGCCTTCCCCACCCGTGCCGATCATCGGGTCGACCCGATCATAGGTCGATTGCGCGGACAGCGGCATCGCGGCAAGACTGGCGAGCAGGGCCAGCACGGCCCCCGGACGGGAATGCTTCATCGCCGCATTAAAGCATCCCGGGGCATTTGGCGAAAGTCGCTCGCCGCTGTACGTCCACAATTTCAGGGGCTTGGCTCGATCGTGGCGCACAAGAGGAGCAACACGGCCATTCTATCTGAGCGAATGGAACACCTTATCCCGACCACGCCGATCGCTGAGGTTCGCGCGGACGGATGTTCGACGTCGGCGGGGTGATAGAGGCCGCCGGGTGACCGCATATGGGCTCTCCGCCGACCACAGCCCCATCGGTGCGGGTATCGCGGAGCGAAGCCAGCGTACGGCGTGTGTCGAGGAAGTGCAGGTTGGCCCCCTGTCGCGTTGGAGCGCCGACCCCAAGACGATCTGGCGGTGCCTGTCGATCGGTCGGACCATCTGCGGGTGCCGTTCGTTGCCTCGGTTATGGCGACGATATCGACAGCACCGACGATGGCCAGACCGGTGGCAGGTTGGCGCCCGCGTCGGTTGCTGGTGACGCGCTCGGCGCTGGGCTTCGCGCATGGACGAGGGATCGTCGCGCGTGCTGAAGTGCAGGGCGTTGAGGTAGAGACACTCCCAGGCGATCGCCTTGCACTAGGTCTGCCCGACGATCCGCGGCGCGCCTATGCGGCAGCAAAATCGACGCTCGCGGTGGTGGTTGCGCCGCCGTCCAAACGACGGCTCCAGCCCATCGCACCCAGCGCCGACTGGCGGATCGACCTCGCCGAGGGGTGTCCGGCGCATTGCAGCTATTGCTATCTCGCAGGGTCGCTGAAGGGGCCGCCGATCACCCGCGTCTACGCCAATCTCGAGGAGATACTGGACGGGCTGCCAGCCTATCTGGGGCAGGGCAGCATCACCTCGCGCAGCCGCGACCGCGCGCATGAAGGCACGACGTTCGAGGCGTCCTGCTACACCGATCCGCTGGGGCTGGAGGCGATCACCGGATCGCTCTCGACGGCGATCACCTGGTTCGGTCGCTGGGAGGCTGCGGCGCAGCTTCGCTTCACCACGAAGTTCGCCGACGTCGGGCCGCTGCTTGGCCTTGATCATCAGAAACGTACGCGGATGCGTGCGTCGATCAATCCGGCGATGTTCGCCCGGTTCGAAGGCGGTACGGCGCCCGTTGCCGCCCGGCTCGCGGCCTTGGCGGAAATGGCGCGCGCGGGATATCCGATCGGCCTGACGATCGCACCGATCATCGCCGCCAAGGGCTGGCGCGAGGCCTATGGCGCCTTGCTCGCCGATGCGGCGGCGGCCCTGGCGGGGATCGCCGGTGTCGACCTGACGATCGAGCTGATCACGCACCGCTTTACGCCCGGATCGAAGGCGGTGCTGGAAAGCTGGTACCCCGGCTCTTCGCTCGACATGGGCGCGGAGAACCGCACGACGAAACGCACCAAGTTCGGGTCCGAAAAGCAGGTCTACGACGCGCCGACGATGCGCTCGCTGCGAACGTTTTTCGAGGAGAGGATCGCGGCATTGCTGCCGATGGCGCGTATCCTCTATTGGACATAGCGTTCGCGTTGCCAAGCGTGCCTTGGCCCGAACTGCCCAGCCATCGGCTGAACATGCTGAGCAAGTTCCTCGGCATTCGGCACAAACGTCACGATGCACTCAAGGACGCCCGCGCCGCTAGTATCGTAATCGTGCGCGCAATCGAGCATACCGGTATCGGTCTTTCCGGATGGCTCGCACCCGCAAGCACCCGACGCGGCCCGGCTCCCAAGACAGCTGCGGATGGTCCCCTGAAAGGTGAGCGGGTCGCCCTCTTGGGCGCTGCTCGAGATGGAAGACTGGCACGATGTCTGGCGGGAGTCGGGGCGCGGATCATGTCAGGGGTTGGCACCACCACAACGACGCTCGTCATCATTGACGACCAACCCTTTGGCCGCTTTGTGTCAGGTCATGCCGAATATCGCCGCGCTGAAGAGCTGGGGAAGCAAGGAGCATCGGTCACGACTGTGCTGGAGACGGAGATGCTAACCTGGATGCAGCGCTAAGCGAAATAACTTGGTCAGGATCAGCCTGTTTTCGAGCGCGCTTCGGGCTTTCATCGATCGGAAAAAGCGGCTCACGCTCGAAGCGTGGCGGCCGTTATGGAGCCCGGAACCACACTCGGATGCGAGACGCAATGGCATATCCGAATCGATAACTTTCGACCCAGGGCGGCTCATTTCCAACCATCACAGCCAGATTATTTTGGGGGACGAGATGATGTCGCTAATCGCACCGTGTCCGCAAAAAGCGCATATTTCTGCCGCTTTTGCCTTGACAATGGTGACCCCTACGGGAATCGAACCCGTGTTTCAGCCGTGAAAGGGCCGCGTCCTAACCGCTAGACGAAGGGGCCGCCGGGTGGCGTGGAGGGGCCTCTAAGGGAGGGTGCGGAAACCGTCAAGCGCTTTTTTTAGTCGGCCCATGCGGCATCCTCGACATGGAGTTCGGCGACGTCGCGGCCGGACCAGTCGTCGACCTTGGCACGGCCGACCAGCCACAGGCGGCGGGTGCCGCCCGCGCCGAGCAGAGCCTGGCCGAGCGCGGTGTCGGCCTGGCGGAAGGCCATGGCTTTCAGGCTGCGGCCGTCGGCGCCCGCGACGATGGCGCGGACGTGATTCGTGCCGACCAGATCGGCGCGGATCACGCGGAACGGTCCGGCGGCGATGCGCGGGGCGGGCCAGCCCATGCCATAGGGGCCACCGGCCTCCATCGCGCCGACCAGGCCGGGATTGACGCCGCCGGGCGCCAGGACCGCATCGACCAGCAGTGCGCGACCCGCGCTGGCGCGCACGACGGCGTCGGCGAGGCGTTCCTCCAGAAACTCGGCCAGCTCGCCGATCCGGTGCGCCTCGACCGTCAGGCCCGCCGCCATGGCGTGGCCGCCGCCCGCGATCAGCAGGCCATGCTCCTTGGCGGCCAGGATCGCCGCCCCCAGATCGACGCCCGAGATCGAGCGTCCCGAGCCCTTGCCCATCCCATGCTCGTCAACCGCGATGACGATGGCCGGGCGATCGAGCTTCTCCTTCAGCCGTCCCGCGACGATGCCAATGACGCCGGGATGCCAGCCTTCGCCCGAAACGAGCGCGACATGCCGGTTGCGGTCGACGGTGGTCTCGGCGGTGGCCTGTACACCCGCCTCGATCGCGCGGCGTTCGTCGTTGAAATGGTTGAGCTCCTCGGCGATCGCGCGTGCTTCGGCGGGATCGTCGGTGGTCAGCAGCCGCACGCCCAGATCGGCGCGACCGACACGCCCGCCCGCATTGATGCGCGGCCCCAGCGCAAAGCCCAGATCGGAGCAGGTCGGCGCGCGGGTCAGCCGGGCTGCGTCGGTCAGCGCGGCCAGACCGATATTGCGCCGCTGCGCCATGACCTTCAGGCCCTGCGCCACGAACGCCCGATTCAGTCCCCGCAGCGGCGCGACATCGGCAACCGTGCCCAGCGCCACCAGATCGAGCAGGTCGAGCAGGCGCGGTTCGGCCCGGTCGGCGAAGAAGCCTCGCGAACGCAAGGTACGGATCAGTGCGGCACCCAGCAGGAAGCATACGCCGACCGCCGCCAGATGGCCGTGGGCGGCTCCCTCGGTCTCGTCGAGGCGGTTGGGGTTCACCACCGCATGGGCGCGGGGCAGTTCGGTCGCGCATTTGTGGTGGTCGACGACCAGTATCTCGATCCCGGCGTCTTGCGCGGCGGCCAACGGCTCGAACGCCTGCGCGCCGCAATCGACCGTGACGATCAGGTTCGCGCCCTCTGCCTGGAGGCGCAGCAGCGCCGCTTCGGTCGGGCCATAGCCTTCGGTCATCCGGTCGGGGATATAGGCGCGCGGGGACAGGCCCAGGTCACGGAGCAGGCGCACGAGCACGGCGGCAGAGGTCGCGCCGTCGACATCGTAATCGCCGAAGATCGCGATCGGTTCGCGCGCGATCACCGCATCGGCGAGGCGGGCGGCGGCGCGGTCCATGTCGCGGAAGATCGACGGATCGGGCATGAAGCCCCGGATCGAGGGGGTGCGATGCGCCTCGATTGCGTCGGGCGGGCACCCCCGGGCGAGCAGCAGCTGGGAAACCAGATCGTCATGGCCCAGGCCGTCGCGGGTATCGGCGGCCAGCGCACGCCAGCGCCAGGGCTGGCCCAGGATCGACTGGGCGATGCCGAGAACGTCGGTCATCGGCGGAACTTGAAATCAGGGAAATTCACGCGAAGGCCATGCCACGGAGCGCAGCATCGCGACAAGAGCGGCGGGAGAGGCTTGGGGGGTCAGCTGACCCAGTTGCCCTCGCGAAACCATTTGGTGATGACATATTTGGTGCCCTCGACCACGGGCATCCCCTCGTGCAGCGTCATCTCGTTCGGGCTGCCGTCCGGCTTCATGTTGTTCCATGCCAAGAGCAGGCCCTGGCGCGGTGCAACACGGATGCCCGCCTGCGGAAACCAGGTCGCGCCGCCTTCGGCCACGTCGTTGAGGTAGATCATCGCGGTCCAGGTCCGCTGTCCGCCATGGACGCGCACCTTTTCCCAATAGCTTTCGCTTTCGTGGAAATAGTCGTGATGGGCGCGGAACTGCTGGCCGGGGGCGTAGCGCTGACCCTGCATCGTCTCGCCCTGTTCGGGCGCGATGCCGAGCAGTGCGGCAATCGATTCGTCGATCGGCTGAACATCCGGCGACCAGCGCGCCATGTCGCAGCTTTCCGACGTGCGGAACCCGTAATCGGGTCGATCGGACAACAGGGTGGAGGGCCGCCGATTGGCGTCGATCATCGCCATCAGCGTCGCGCATTGGGCGGGCGTCAGGAAGTCGGGATAATAATAGATCTGCGCCGTGTCCGTCGCCACGCGCGTCACCGCCGGGTTCGCATCGAGATGCTCGGCAACCGTCACCGCGAAACGGGCGCGCAAGGGCGAGGCGGCGGGGTGGCCCTTCGGCTTCCTCTGGAAGAACGACATGTTCGCGGATGTGCGACGATGCGGGGCCAAAGACAAGAGGGGAGGGACGCTTCGCGCGTCCCTCCCGCCCCGATCACCAGAAGATGTCGTACACCACGTCGACGACCATGCCGCTGCGCAGGTCGACCAGCACCGCGTCATTGTAATAGCGTACCCAGCGATACGAGCCGTAGGCGGGCGGCAGACGATAGGCATAGGGATCGTCCAGCCAGTAATTCTCGCCGAAGAACATCGGCTCCAGGATCACCCCGCTGGAGAAACGCTGATAACCATAGCCGCCGTTCGGCCCGTAATAACGCGGCAGGTGATAGGCGCCCCGGTTCATCGAGCGCCAGCCCATCCAGTCGTAACGCCGGTCGCCGCGCCAGCCGCGATTCCACTGGTTCGCCCAGGCACGACGTTCGCCGAAGCCATAGGCCTGGTCGTTCTGGTCGCGCCAGTCGCCGAAGCTGCGCCGCCAGCGGTCGCGGTCGTCACGCTGGCGCCGCTCGTCGTCGCGCCAGCGCCGATCCTGTTCACGCGCTCGATCTTGCGCCCAGTCTTGCCCTCGATTTTGCCCCCGATCTTGCCAGCGCCGCTGGTCCTGCCACTGGCCCCGGCGGTCGTCACGCCATGAGCCGGGGCCGCGATCCTGTCGGTCGACCCGTACGCCGCTGGGCCCCGGATCGGGTTGCGGCCTCGAATCGGGTCGGGGCTGATCGCGCCAGTTGCCGCGATTGCCACCCCAGGAGCGCTCTTCGCCCGGGACCGGCGCGGGCGAGGGCTCGGGCCGCCAGCGGCCGCCACGTCCGCCGCCATCGCGCTGCTCGAACCGGGGAGCGGGTTGGGGCGCGCGGGGTGCTTCGGGATGGTCCGGGCGGAAGGCCGGGCGGTTTTCGGGGAAGGCTTCGCGATTGTTGAAGATGGGGCGTCCCTCGCTCCGCTCGACTCGACCGGCAGGGCCACCACCGGGGCCACCACGCGGCGGGCCGCCTTCGGGGCGACCTTGCGGGCCGCGATCCATCATCATCGCCTGCGCGCTCGCCATGCTTGGCATCGCCCCTGCCACCATCGCGGTCGCCGCCAGCAGAGCCGCCATCCAATGCCTGTTCATTATGCCCTACGTCCCATGTGTCGGCGCACGAGCCGACCCTGATCATGACGGGTTTATGGCATGATGGCGTTGAGCGATTGCTGAACTGGCCTGTCAGCAAGCGGAAAGAATCGGCGCCATAGTGGCTTCACTCGTCCCGCATCGCGGCGGGCACCAGCGCGGGTACGGCGCGGGCGGCATCGCCGGGATCGGTGCCGGGCATGGGGGCGGCGGGAATGGTCTCCTCGCCCCGTGCCGCGCGGGCGGCGCGCTGGATCGTTTCGACCAGGCGGGGGTAGATGCCGCAGCGGCAGAGGTTGGTGATCTGCGCGCGGATGAGTTCTTCGGACGGATCGGGATTTTTTCGGATCAGCGCGGCGGCGGCCATCACCATGCCGGGAATGCAATATCCGCACTGGCTGACATTGGCGGCCAGGAACGCCTGTTGAACGGGGTGCGAGCGGTCGCGCGACAGCCCCTCGATGGTGGTGACGACGCTGCCCTCGATCCGGCCGATCGGCACTTGACAGCTGCGGACCGCGCGGCCGTCGATATCGACCGTGCACGCGCCGCAATCGCCCGTGCCGCAACCATATTTGGTGCCGGTCAGGTTCGACGCATCGCGCAGCGCCCAGAGCAGTGGCGTGTCGGGCGGCAGGCGATAACGAACGGGCTGATTGTTGACGGTGAAGCTGGACATCGCGGAAGCGGGCTTAGCCGATGCCGGGGCAGGGGGCTACCGATCCAGCATCGGCGCGGCGCGATCGAGGGCGAGGTCCGCATCGGAAAAGCGGATCGGGGTGCGTATGCCCGGCACGGTCGAACCGTCGGGCCGTTCGGGCTGGATGGCCAGACCGCGCGCGACGACCTGCGGGTCGGCAAAGGCCTGTTCGACCGTGTTGATCGGCCCCGCCGGCACGCCTGCCGCCTCCAGGGCCATGAGAAGTTCGTCGCGCGGCCAGCGGGCGGTCGCGGCTTCGATGATCGGCGTCAGCGTGGCGCGATGTTCGCAGCGCAGGGCATTGGTCGCGTACAGCGGATCGTCGCCGTCGATCCCGACGACGTTCGCGAAACGGCGGAACTGCGCGTCGTTGCCGACCGCCAGGATGAACCAGCCGTCACTCGCCGGGAACGCCGCATAGGGCACGATGTTGGGATGGGCATTGCCCAGCCGGGTCGGCGTCTTCCCCGAGGCAAGATAGTTCATCGCCTGGTTCGCCAGCACGCCGGTCATCGTATCGAGCAGCGCCATGTCGACCTGCTGACCGCGCCCCGTCCGCGTCCGCATGTGCAGAGCCGCCTGGATCGCGATGACGGCATAAAGCCCCGTCATGATGTCGGCGAGCGCCACGCCGATCTTCTGGGGTGCCCCGCCGGGCTCGCCGGTCAGGTCCATGATGCCGCTCATGCCCTGCACGATGAAGTCGTATCCGGCGCGCGGCGCATAGGGGCCGTCCTGGCCGAAGCCGGTGATCGAGCAATAGATCAGGCGGGGATTGACCGCCGACAGGCTGTCATAGTCCAGGCCGTAGCGGGCCAGGCCGCCGAGCTTGAAATTCTCGATGACGATATCGGCGTCGGCGATCAGCGCGTAGACCTTGGCTTGTCCCTCGGGCGTGGCGAAGTCGGCGACGACCGAGGTCTTGCCGCGATTGGCGGCGTGGAAATAGGCGGCGTCCTGCGTCCCGTCGGGATTGGGGATGAAGGGCGGCCCCCAACGGCGCGTATCATCCCCCTCGGGGCTTTCGACCTTGACCACTTCCGCGCCGAGATCGGCCAGCACCTGCCCCGCCCACGGACCGGCGAGGATGCGGGCCAGCTCGACGACCTTCAGACCAGCGAGGGGGGCGGGTCTGGTCATATCTCAATCCTCCCCAAGCTGTGCTTGGGGAGGGGGACCGTCGTGCCAGCGATGGTGGAGGGGCCGGACGGACCGGCCAAGCCCCTCCACCACGCCCTGCGGGCGCGGTCCCCCTCCCCATCATAGATGGGGAGGAATGGCGCAGCGATCAAAACGCCGCGATCCCGGTGATGGCGCGGCCCAGGATCAGCGCGTGGACGTCGTGCGCGCCTTCATAGGTGTTGACCGTCTCCAGGTTCATCAGGTGGCGCATCACCTGATATTCCCCCGAAATGCCGTTGCCGCCATGCATGTCGCGGGCGACGCGGGCGATATCCAGCGCCTTGCCGACATTGTTGCGCTTGACGATCGAGATCATCTCCGGCGCGAACCGGCCTTCGTCCATCAGCCGCCCGACACGAAGCGACGCCTGCAAGCCCAGCGCGATCTCGGTTTCCATATCGGCCAGCTTCTTCTGGTAGAGTTGCGTCGCGGCCAGCGGTCGTCCGAACTGCTTGCGGTCCAGGCCATATTGCCGCGCGGCGTGGAAACAGAATTCTGCCGCGCCCAGCGCCCCCCAGCTGATGCCGTAGCGCGCACGGTTGAGGCAGCCGAACGGCCCCTTCAGCCCCTCGACATGCGGCAGCAGCGCGTCCTCGCCGACCGCCACCTCGTCCATCATCACCATGCCGGTGATCGAGGCGCGCAGGGACAGCTTGTTCTCGATCTTCGGCGCGGACAGGCCCTTCATGCCCTTTTCCAGCACGAAGCCCCGGATCGCGCCGCCATGCGCCTCCGACTTGGCCCAGATCACGAAGACATCGGCGATGGGCGAGTTGGAGATCCAGGTCTTGGCGCCCGACAGGACATAGCCGCCCTCGACTTGCCTGGCGGTGGTGCGCATGCCCCCGGGGTCGGAACCGGCATCGGGTTCGGTCAGGCCGAAACAGCCGATCCACGCGCCGCTCGCCAGCCTGGGCAGATAACGGCTCTTCTGTTCGTCCGAGCCGTAGGCATGGATCGGATACATGACGAGGCTGGACTGCACGCTCATCATCGAGCGGTAACCGCTGTCGATCCGCTCCACCTCACGCGCGATCAGGCCATAGGCGACATAGGATGCGCCGACGCCGCCAAACTCCTCCGGGATGGTGGGGCCGAGCAGGCCCAGCTCGCCCATCTCGCGGAAGATGTCGGGATCGGTATGTTCGTTGGCAAAGGCGTCGATGATGCGCGGGGCCAGCCGGTCGTCGGCATAGGCGCGCGCGGTGTCGCGGATCATCCGCTCGTCATCGCTCAGCTGGTCGTCGAGCAGGAACGGGTCCGCCCAGTCGAACTTGCCCATCGGGGACATTGTTTTCTCTCCTTATGTCCCCGCTTCTCGGGAAGGCGGCACGCTTTGTCCACCCCCGGTGCCTATTCCTCCCCTGCAAGGGGAGGGGGACCATGCGCAGCATGGTGGAGGGGTGTCACCCGTGGTGAGGGTAGGAAGCCTCGCCAGCCGGGACACCCCTCCGACAGGCCTTCGGCCTGCCACCTCCCCTGCAAGGGGAGGAAAGACTGGCTTACAGCTTGAAGCTGAGCGTCGCGCGCAGGTCGCGACCGCTGAGCGGGGCGAAGTCCTTCAGCACGCTGGCATGACGGCGGGCGTCGACATCGAAGATATTGTTGGCCGACAGGGTCAGCGTCGTCGGATTGACCGCGCCCCACGGCTTCAACTGGACCGAGGCATTGACCAGGGTGAAGCCGTCGGTCGGCGTTTCCAGACCCAGCACACGGGTCTGCTTGAAGCTGCGCTCCACCTCGACGCGTGCGTTCACGCTGTCCGAATGCGCTTCCAGCCCGCCGAGCAGGCGCAGCGGCGGGATGCGCGGGGCAGGGCCGGTGCCGATGATCTGGGCATGAACATAATCGCCCAGCAGGTCGGCATTGATCGCATAGCCGCCGATCGTGGCAAGCCGCAGCGAGCCCTCCGCCTCGATGCCGTAATAGCGGGCATCGGCCTGGGCATAGGTGAAGCAGGGCAGGTCGACCTCGCGACCCGACGGCGCGGCAGCGGCTTCGCACGGACCCTGCTGGACCAGCGCGTCATAGATATAGTTGGAGAAGCGGTTGTAATAGGCCGAGGCGTCGAAGCTATAGCCTTCGCCATGGCCGTGGACGGTCGCCTCGATGCCCCAGCTCGACTCCTTCTTGAAGTCCGGATTGCCCAGCTCATAGGCTTCGGTCCCGGCGTGCGGCCCGTTGGCGAACAGTTCCTCGGCGGACGGTGCGCGTTCGGTGCGTGACAGGTTCAGGCCCGCCCGCCAGTCGGGCGCGAAGCCATAGCTGGCGCCGATCGAGCCCGAAAAGGCGTCGAAGCTGCGCTGACCGCGGAAGAAGCGGTCGTCGCTGACGGCCGTCCGCGCAGTCAGCGAGGTATGCTCATAGCGCGCCCCGGCCTCCATCTTGAAGGCGCCGCGATCCAGCTGTTGCAGGGTGAACAGGCCCACCTGCGCGGTGTTGTTGCGCGGCAGGAACGCCTCCTCGCCGCGCACGTCGAAGTCGCGGTTGAAGAATTGCACGCCCGACGCACCCTGCCAGCCATTGCGCTTGGTCTGGACCAGTTCCAGGCGGCTTTCGATGCCCTTGTTGTAGAAAGCAGTGCCGACCTCGCCATCCTCTTCCAGCTCGAAGTGGCGATATTCGGCGGCACCGGCGCGCAGGCGGATGCGGTCGAGGAAGCCGCCGCCCGTCTCGATCTCGCCGCGCAGGTCGAGGCGGTTCTGGAACAAGCTGAGGCGCGGGGCTTCGGGTTCCTCGCTGCCCGGCGTCAGGGCGTAGCGGACCGGCACGCCGTACAGGCTGTCATAATGGCTGTACGCGATGCCCAGCGAGCCGGTGTCGGTGATCAGCGACCCGCCGACCCCCGCCGTCCATGTCTCGCTGGCGGTATTGGGCAGGCGGCCGCGCAGGTTGGCGACACCCGCAAAGTCGAGCGGGTCGTTGGGGGCCTGCGCCGCCGAGGCCTGGGCCTCGGCACGGGCACGCGGGGACAGGACGTAGCCGCCGATCTTCAGATCGTCGGTCTTCAGGTACGATCCATCGGCGTGCAGCACGAACTGCTTGCCGACCGCGACATCCGCCGCGCCCGCGACCGAACGTTCGGTCGCGGCCGAGCCATAGGTCGCCATGCCCGACAGGCGATAGCCCTTTTCCGGTACCGAGCGAGGGATGCGCGTGTCGATGACGTTGACCACGCCACCCACCGCCGACGATCCGAACAGCAGCGCGGAGGGGCCGCGCAGCACCTCGACCCGCTCGGCGAGCAGCGGGTTGATGACGACGGCATGGTCGACGCTGGTGTTCGATACGTCGATCGAGCCGATCCCGTCGGTCAGCACGCGGATACGCTCGCCCTGGAAACCGCGCAGCACGGGGCGCGAGGCGTTGGGGCCGAACGACGTCGCCGACACGCCCGGCTGGCGCGCCAGCGTCTCGCCGATGGTCGGGCGGATCGAGCGTTCCAACTCCGCGCCGGTGACGATCGAGGTGCCCGACAGCACATCGGCCTCTGACTGCTGGACCGGTGCGGTCACGACGATCTCACGGCCGCGATTGGTAGCCATGGCATTGGCGGTCTGCGCGGTGGCGGGAGCGGCCAGCAGGCTGGCAAGCGCGGTGGCGGACAGGCCGGACAGGAGGACGGGCTTGAACAAGGGACGGCTCCGATTTGTGATGCCATGCCGACTACAGTCTTGTTACAACATATCAAGGAAAATTTCATGCGCCTGTCATCCGTTCGCCGCGTCTTGACACAGCAGGACACGCAACCGGCATGGCTCCGCCTCCACCGCGATGTCGGCGATCAGGTCGCGGCCGAGCGGAATGTCCGCCTCGGGCAGAGCGGCCAGCCAGCGGGTCAGGGCGGGGCCGGGCATGGCGTCGAGTGTCAGGGCGATCACCGATCCGCTGAACGTCGCCGAGCACCAGGGTTCGACCATGGCGACGGTCAACCGCACCACGCATCCGGTGCGCGCCGCATGGGCCACCAGCGTGCGGGCCAGCCGTTCGCCACGATCGGCGGGGCGGCGGCAGGGGATGGTGCGCGGCGGCATGGCACGCTCGATCCGGGCATGGACGGTCATGCGGTCTGTCCCTTGATGAAGGCGGTGACGCGCGCGATCATCTCAGGCCCCGGCTCGCGCCCCTTGCGCAGGTCGCTGACTAGCCGAGGATCGTTGACCGCCAGCCGCCCGAACTTCGTCTCGGGCATGAGGCTGGCTTTCAGATAGCGGTCGATCATGCGCAACAATTCCATGGACATTCTCCCAAAGTCCGATTCCTGTTCCGCTGTTCATGATCTGTTCCGATTTCCAACTTGTCTAGGAAAAATCCTATGGCTATATTCGGTCCTATGGCGGAGGCGGATATCAGGGTGACATTACAGGCGCTTGCGGCAGACGCCCGGGTGAGCCTGGCGGCATTGTCGCGGATGATCGGGCGCAACGATGCCTATCTCCAGCAATTCGTGCAGCGCGGCACGCCGCGTGTGCTGGCCGAAGGCGACCGGCGGCAGCTGGCGGAGTTTTTCGGGGTGGCCGAGACGCGGCTGGGGGCAGTGGCTGCCACCGGACCGATGCTGGTGCCCCGGCTGGCCGTGGCGGCGTCGGCGGGGCCGGGGGCGACGGTCGATGACGAGGTGATGATCGGTGTCGAGGCGATCGATCGCGGGCTGGCCCGGCGGCTGGGCCTGAGCGACGGGGCGGCTTCGGTGATCCGGGTGCGGGGGGATTCGATGGCGCCGGGGCTGCTCGACGGCGATCATCTGGTGGTCGACCAGCGCGATGTCCGGCCCAATGCGCGCGGCGGGCTTTACGTGATCCGGGTCGGCGATGCGCTGATGGTCAAGCGGGTAAGGCTGGGGGCAGGGGGGCTGGTCGCCACCAGCGACAACCCCGCCGCGCCGCCTGTGCCGGACGGTCCGATCGCTGTGATCGGGCGCGTCGTCTGGCAGATGCGCTTGCCTTCCTGATCCTCCCCGCTCGCGGGGAGGGGGACCGTCGCGTCAGCGACGGTGGAGGGGGATTGCGACGAGGGACGACCTTTGTGGAAGCCCCCCTCCGTCAGGCCTTCGGCCTGCCACCTCCCCGAACCGGGGAGGATTATGACTTACCTACCCCGCCACCAGATCAGCAGTGCCACAGCGACCCCGACCGCCAGTCCGATCAAAACCCCCATGGTGACCTCGCCGGTCGCCAGCCCCGCGACGATCCCGCCGACCACGCCCAATGCGATGAAGATGCCCCCGGCATGAGCGGAAGACTGGGGAGAGCGCGGTCTTTGCGGGTCGGTCATGGCGCCATTCCTGCCATGCGCGGGGGCACGAAACCAGCCATCCATGGTCGAAATCGGGTTAACCATTTCAGGGGGTGGTTAAATTCATAACCCGCGCCTAGGGGTGCCCTCCGAAGTTTCACAGCGCGGTTCCGGGGGGAGATTCCATGCGCGATTTTCGCGACGCCTATGTCGCGCCGTTCCTGACCGATCGAGACGTGGCGGACGCCGCCGAGATGATGGAAACCTTTGGCCTGGCGGCAAGCGGCGAAGCGGCCGCGCGCGCCGATCGCAGTCGCGATCAGGGCAATCACATCCATTTCTGCCGCTGGCGCCAGATCGAGCGGCTGATCGACCTGTTGTCCAGCGAAGAGGCGATCGGCACCGTTCACTAGGTGGACCGTCCGGCGGACCCGAAGCGCTTCGCGACGACCGGATCCGCAAATCTGTCTAGATGATGGTGCTTTGGGGTGTCGCTGTCGCATCCGCGCGGCTAGGGATTGGCGCATGATGGTCCGCGTCGGGCGGCCGCGCCGCTCGGCCGCCATCATATGCTTGGCAATGGGTCTTGGCGGCGCGGGCTGGCCCGCCGTTGCGGCTGCGCAGGTCGCGAGCCCCGCTGCCCCGCCGACGTCCACGACGCCTATGGGGCAGACGATACCGGGCAGCGACCTGCCCGACGATCCGACCATGCTCGACCCCTCGGCCCCGCTGGCGCCCCTGCCGGAGATCGGCGTCGCCTGGCCCGATCTGGCGACCGCGCCGGGCGATCCGATGGCGACCATGGCCGCCACCGTCGATGCTGCGGCCGAGCGGCGCTATCGCTGGCGGGTCGACGGGATCGACGGCGCGGGCGAGCTGGTCCGCCAGCGTTTCGAGCAACTCTCCACCCTCGACGCCAATGACGGCGAGCCCGCCAACGCCGCGCAACTCGACCGGCGCGCGCGCGAGGATGCCCAGCTGCTGACCAATTTGCTGCGCGGGGCGGGCTATTACGACGCGCAGGTGACGACCCGGATCGAGCCGGGCAACGAGCCGACCGTCCTGCTGGAGGCGGTGCCCGGCAATCTCTATCGCTTCGCCGGTGTGACGCTGGATGGGGTGACGGCGGCGGGGGACAAGGCCGCGCCGCTGGAAAAGGCGTTCGGGATCAAGCCGGGCGATCCGGTGAATGCCGATACCATCGTCGCGGGCGAGGCGCGGCTGAAGACCGTGGTGGGCGAGGAGGGCTTCCCCTTCGCCAAGGTGGGCGATCCGCAGATCGTGGTCGACCGCGCCGCGCGCACCGCGACGCTGGACCTGACGGTCGATCCGGGGTCGTCCCGCCGCTATGGACGGATCGTGATGGCGAACGACACGCTGTTCGACGCCAAACATGTCCAGGAGATCGCCCGCTTCTCGCCCGGCCAGCCTTACGACTCCGCCGGACTGGACGATCTGCGCCGCGCGCTGGTGCAGACGGGCCTCGTGTCGTCGGTCGAGGTGAAGCCCGTGCCCGGCGACACGCCCGAGACGGTGAACATCGCCGTCGCGTTGGAACCCGCGCCGCCGCACACCATCGCGGGCGAGCTGGGTTACGGCACCGGCGAGGGCGCGAGCGCGACGGTGAATTGGACCGACCGCAACCTCTTCCCGCCCGAGGGCGCGCTGACCTTGCGCAGCGTGCTCGGCACGCGCGAACAGCTGGGCGCGGTCGTGTTCCGCCGCAACAATTTCCAGGGCCGCGACCGGGTGCTGACCGCGCAATTCTCGGCCGCGCACATCCTGCGCGACGCCTATGAGGCCAAGACGCTGTCGCTGTCGGCGGGACTGGAGCGCCAGACGAACATCTTCTTCCAGAAGACCTGGACCTGGTCGCTGGGGGGCGAGCTGCTGACCTCCGACGAGCGCGACGTGATCGAGAGCACTGGGCAGCCGCGCAGGCGAACCTTCTTCATCGGCGCCCTGCCAACCAGCCTGAATTACGACGGCTCGGACGACCTGCTGAACCCGACGCGCGGCTTCCGGCTGGGCGGGCGGATCAGCCCGGAGGTGTCGTTGCAGGGCAGCGTGTTCGGCTATACCCGGACCCAGATCGATGCGAGCCTCTACCACCCGTTCGGCGACCGGGTGGTGCTGGCCGCGCGAACCCGGCTGGGTACGATATTGGGGGCGCCGCGCGACCAGATCGCGCCGTCGCGGCGTTTCTATGCGGGCGGCGGCGCTTCGGTGCGCGGCTATGGTTTCCAGGCGATCGGGCCGCGCGACGCGAACAACGACCCGATCGGCGGGCGCAGCCTGGCCGAGTTCTCGATCGAGGCGCGGGTGCGCACCTTCGGGAATTTCGGCGTGGTGCCCTTTCTGGATGCGGGTAACATCTCCACCTCGCCGCTGCCGCGCCTGACGGGCCTACGCTTCGGCACCGGGCTGGGCGTGCGATATTATTCCAATTTCGGGCCGATCCGCCTCGATGTCGGCACCCCGCTCAATCCGCAAAAGGGCGATAGTCGGGTCGCGGTCTATGTCTCGCTGGGACAGGCGTTTTGACCGAGGATGTGGAGCCCGCACCTGTCGCGCGGCGCGGCTTTCGTTGGGGGCGTGCGGTCGCGATCGCGGTGGCGGCGCTGGTCGGTATCGTGCTGGCGGCGCTGGGCATCGTCGATACCTCGATCGGGCACCGCTGGGTCGCGGACCGGATCGCGACCATCCGCACGCCAACGGGACTTCGTTTCTCCGTGGGGCGGATCGACGGGTCGCTTTATGCCGATATGCGGCTGGTCGACCTGCGCGTCTATGATCTGGACGGGCTGCTGGTGCAGGTGCCGCAGGCGCGGCTCGACTGGCGGCCCCTGAACTGGGCGCGCGGCACGCTCGACATCCGCCGGGTCGAGGCCGCGACGGCGACGCTGTTCCATGTGCCGCATACCCGGAGCACGGGGCGGCAGACCCCGATCCTGCCCGATTTCGATATCCGCATCGACCGGTTGCGGCTCGACCGGCTGGTCCTCGCGCCGCGCGTGCTGGGCCGCGAGCGGGTGGCGAAGGTCGAGGGGCGGGCGGACATTCGCGACGGCCGTGCGGTCGTCACGCTGAACGGGGTGGTGGCGGGCAGCGACCGGCTACGCCTGCATCTCGACGCGCGGCCGGATTACAACCGTTTCGATCTGGCGGTCGAGGCGCGGGGCGCGAAGGACGGCGTGCTGGCCAGGGCGGCGGGCGTCCGTGCCCCCGTCTCGCTCGACGTTGCCGGGGCGGGACGCTGGACGCGCTGGGACGGTGTGGCAAAAGGCCGGATCGGCGGACAGCGTGCGGTCGACCTGCGTCTGTCGGCCCAGGCGGGCCGATACGCCCTGTCGGGACAGATCGCGCCATCGCTGGTGCTGCATGGGCGGCTCCAGCGGCTGACCGCGCCGCGCGTCATCGTCGCCGGACAGGCCGATTTTGCCGACCGCCAGTTGAACGGCGCATTGGTCCTGCGTTCGCCCGCATTGCGTGTGAAGGCGCGGGGCGTCGTCGATCTGGGCGCGAACCGGTTCGAGGGGCTGCGCGTCGACGCCAGGCTGGTCCGGCCCGAGGCATTGTTCCGCAACATGAGCGGACAGGCGATCGCCATGACCCTGCGGCTCGACGGGGCGTTCGACCGGGCGGCATTCGACTATCGGCTGGCGGCGACGCGCTTCGCCTTCGACCAGACCGGGTTCGAGCAGGCCGTCGCGACGGGCAAGGGCCGGTTGCAGGGCCGCTGGCCCTTGACCCTGCCGGTGCGCTTCACCGCGACGCGGGTGACCGGCGTGGGCGAGGCGGCGGGGGGCATCCTCCACCGGCTGTCGGCGGCGGGCGACCTACGCATCACCCCGCGTGAGATCATGGGGCAGGGGCTGGCGCTCCGCTCGGACAAGTTGGCGGGGCGACTGAACCTGCGCATCGACCTGACCAACGGGCGTTATGACGTCGGGCTGGACGGCGCGCTTCAGCGTTACCTCATCCCTGGCCTCGGCATCGTCGATGTGAAATCGCGCCTGTCCGCCGTGCCCGGCCCGGACGGCCATGGCACGCGTGTCGTCGGGCGTGGCGAAGCCCAGGTCCGGCGGCTCGACAACGCCTTTCTCCGATCGCTGGTGGGCGGGCTGCCGCACCTGACCACCGATCTGGAGCGCGGCACCGACGGCGTCTTCCATTTCCGCCGCCTGGTGCTGACCGGACCCGACATCCGCCTGACCGGCGAGGCGATCCGGCGGCGCGACGGCACCTTCCACTTTGTCGGCGGCGGGCGGCAGCGGAGCTATGGCCCGGTCCAGATGGTGCTGGACGGGCGGATCGACCGGCCGACGCTCGACCTGCTGCTCGCCTCGCCCAATGCGGCGATGGGCCTGCGCGACGTGCGGCTGCATCTGGACTCCAATGATCAGGGCTTTGCCTTCCGCGCCGCAGGCGGCTCGCGGCTGGGGCCGTTCCAGGCGGGCGGGGCGATCCTGCTGCCGCGCGGGCAGAATGCGGTGATCCAGATTCAGCCTCTGCTGGTCGCGGGGGCGCGGGCGACGGGCGCACTCACCGTCGTGCCGGGCGGTTTCGCGGGGCGCATGGACATCGGCAGCGGCGGCCTGTCGGGCGAGCTGCTGTTCCGCCCGGTCGGCGAGGTTCAGCGGATCGAGGCGCATCTGGCCGCACGCCAGGCGCAGATTTCGGGGGTGACCGTCCGACAGGGCCGCGTCGACCTGATCGCGCTGCTCGATCCCGCCGGAGCCTCGGTCGAGGGCACGGCCAATGCGCAAGGGCTGCGGCGCGGCGCGTTCAACATCGCGCAACTGACCGGCACCGCCCGGATGCGCGGCGGCAACGGCGAAGTGCGGGTCGGCATTTCGGGATCGCGCGGCCGTGCCTTTTCGATCCAGACCGTGACGCAGGTTGCGCCCGATCGTTTCTCGACCACGGCGCAGGGGACGCTCGACCGGCGGCCGTTGCAATTGCTGTCGCCAGCCGTCGTCACCCGTGACGGCGACGGCTGGGCGCTTGCGCCGACGCGGTTGAGCTTTGCGGGCGGCGAAGCGACGCTGGCGGGCCGGTTCGACCGGGACTCGACCGCGATCCAGGCCAGCCTGACGCGGATGCCGCTCGCCGTGCTCGATATCGGCTATCCGGGGCTGGGGCTGGGCGGCACCGCGACCGGCACGCTGACCGTCCGCCAGGCGACGGGCGCGCCGACCGGCAAGGCGGACCTGACCATCCGGGGTCTGACCCGGGCGGGCCTCGTCCTGACCTCTCGCCCGATCGACATGGGTGTGGCGGGTGTGCTGTCCGCCGACCGATTGGGCGTGCGCGCGGTCATGGCCTCGGGCGGCAAGATCATCGGGCGCGGCCAGGCGCTGATTATGCCCGGCGGCGCAGGCGACTGGGCCAGCCGGATGCAGGCGGGACGGCTGATCGCACAGCTTCGTTATGCCGGACCCGCCGATACGCTGTGGCGGCTGACCGGGGTCGAGATGTTCGACCTGTCCGGCCCGGTCGCGATCGGCGCGGACGTGACGGGATCGCTGAGCCAGCCGGTCATCCGGGGCGCGGTGAAGGCGGTCGGCGCGCGGATCGAGAGTGCGACCACCGGCACCGTCCTGACCGACGTGCAGGCCAGCGGCCGGTTCGGCGGATCGCGCCTCGTCATCGATCGTTTCGCCGCGCAGGCGGGCAAGGACGGGCGGGTCAGCGGCACCGGCCAGTTCGACTTCGCCGCCGCCAAGGGGGTCGGCCTCGATCTGTCGCTCAACGCCGCCAATGCGACAATGATCGCGCGCGACGATATCGGTGCGACCGTGACCGGGCCGCTGACCTTCCATTCCGATGGCGCGGGCGGCACGATCGCGGGCGATGTGGTGCTGAACCGCAGCCGCTATCGGCTGGGCCGCGCGACGGCGGCGACCGCCGTGCCGCAGCTCAACATCCGCGAGATCAATATCCCGGGCGGCGGCGAGGAGGACGATGTCCCGCGCAAGCCCTGGACGCTGGCCGTGAAGGCGCGCGCGCCGGGCGGGCTGATCGTGTCGGGCCTGGGGCTGAACAGCGAATGGTCGGCGGACCTGAAGATCGGCGGGACGCCGGACAATCCGGCGATCACCGGCCAGGCGACGCTGATCCGCGGCGATTATGAATTTGCAGGCCGCGAGTTCGATCTGGCACGCGGCATCATCCGCTTCGGCGGCGAGGTGCCTGCCAACCCCGCTCTCGACATCGCGGCCAACGCCAATGTCCAGGGCCTGAGCGCGACGATCCGCGTGACCGGCACCGCGCTGAAGCCCGAGATAGGCTTTTCCAGCACGCCCGCACTGCCCAATGACGAGCTGCTCTCGCGCCTGCTCTTCGGCACCTCGATCGCCAGCCTGTCCGCGCCGGAAGCGTTGCAGCTCGCCGCCGCCGTCGCCGCTCTGCAGGATGGCGGCAACGGGCTGAACCCGATCAACGCGGTGCGGCGCGCGGCGGGGCTGGACCGGCTTCGCGTGCTGCCCGCCGACGTCCAGATCGGCCGCGCCACTTCCGTGGCGGCGGGCAAGTACATCACCCGGCGTTTCTATGCCGAAATCATCACCGACGGGCAGGGCTATTCGGCGACGCAGATCGAGTTCCAGGTGACGCGCTGGCTGTCGCTGCTCTCCAGCATCTCGACGCTGGGGCGGCAGAATGTGAATGTGCGGATATCCAGGGACTATTGAGACGTTGGCCCGCGCGAATGCGAACAGGAGTTTGTCGCCATGGAAAAGACCGCCTTCATCGACAAGACCGGCGGGCCCGAGGTCATCCAGTGGCGTGACGAGCAACTGCCCCCGCCCGCGCCGGGCGAGGTGCGGATGCGCCACCATGCGGTCGGGCTGAACTATATCGACACCTATCACCGCAGCGGGCTGTACCCGATCGACCTGCCGGGCAAGCTGGGCTCCGAGGCGGCGGGCGTGGTCGAGGCGGTGGGTGAGGGTGTGGCCGACTTCGCGGTCGGCGACCGGGTGGGCGTGTTCGGCCCGGCGCGCGGGGCCTATGCCACGGCGCGCAACGTCGCGGCCGACCTGCTGGTGCCGCTGCCCGACCATGTCGACGACCGGACGGCGGCGGCGATCCTGCTGAAGGGCGCGACGACCGCTTTCCTGATCGAGGATTGCGCGAAGGTACAACCCGGCTGGACCGTGCTGGTCCATGCGGCGGCGGGCGGGGTCGGGCATCTCGCGGTCGGTTGGTTGAAGGCGATCGGCGCGACCGTGATCGCGACTGTCGGGTCCGAGGCCAAGGCGGAGAAGGCCCGCGCGGCGGGGGCCGATCATGTCATTCTCAACCGGCAGGAAGACGTCGCCGCCCGCGTGGGCGAGATCACCGGCGGCGCGGGCGTGCCCGTGGTGCTGGACGGCGTGGGCAAGGCGACCTGGGAAGCCTCGCTGAACAGCACGGCGCGGCGCGGGCTGGTAGTCAGCTTCGGCAATGCCTCGGGTGCGGTGGACAGCGTCAATCTGGGCATCCTGGCCGCGAAGGGCTCGCTGTTCGTGACCCGTCCGACCTTGTTCGACTATGCCGTCACGTCGGACGAGAAACGCAGCCTGATCGCGCGGGTCTTCGCGATGCTGGAAAAGGGCGCGATTACGCCGGAGATCGGCCAGTCCTTCGCGCTGACCGATGCGGCCGAGGCGCACCGGGCGATCGAAGCGGGGGAGACGGTGGGAAGTACGGTTCTTATTCCGTAAGGGCGCGCATGGGCTTCGACTTCGGGTGTTTGGTGTGATCTGCCCCAACCCCGTTCAGGCTGAGCGAAGTCGAAGCCCAAGGGATACACCCCGCCCCAAATCCCCGCTACCCTGACGCCAGTTCCGTACCCGGAGATCCCGATGATCGCGCTCCTGCCCCTCGCGTTGCTTGCCGCCCAGACCACCTCCGCGACCCCGCCAGCCCCCGCCACCATTGAGGCCCCCAAGCCCGTCATGGTCCGCATTGCGATGCAGACTAGCCTTGGCCCCGTGGTGATCGACCTCGACCGCACCCATGCGCCGATCACCACCGCCAATTTCCTGCGCTATGTCGACCAGCACCGGCTGGACGGCGTGACCTTCTATCGCACGGTCCGCGTCGCGCCCGATTTCGGCTTCGTCCAGTTCGGCATTCAGAACGAGCCCAAGCGCATCCTGCCCCCGATCGCGCATGAGCCGACGACCAAGACCGGCATCAAGCATACGGACGGCACCATCTCGATCGCGCGCCTCGCCCCCGGATCGGCGCGCGGCGACTTCACCATCATGGTCGGCGACCAGCCCTCGCTCGACGCCGATCCGTCCAAGCCCGGCGACAATCTGGGCTATGCCGCCTTTGGCCATGTGGTCGAGGGGATGGACGTCATCCACAAGATCCTCGACCAGCCCGCCGACCCCGCCAAGGGACCGTTCAAGGGCGAGATGCTGGCCGCGCCGGTCAAGATCCTGTCGGCCAAGCGGGTGGCGGTGGCGAACTGACATGCTGCTGATCGTCGGCACCATCCGCCTGCCGCCGGAAAACCTTAATGGCGCACGGCCGGTCATGCGGCGCATGGTCGAGGCCAGCCGCGCCGAGCCGGGATGCCTGGACTATGGCTATGCCGAGGATGTGCTCGATCCCGGCCTCATTCATGTGAAGGAATTGTGGATCGATCAGGCGGCGCTTGATCGACACTTTGCTTCGCTGCATATCGCCGAATGGCGGGCGGCGTGGCCTTTATTGAGGATCGGTGAGCGGCGGCTGTTCGTCTATGAGGTCGCCGCGCCGTGCGCGACCTGATCCGTCAGGCCGGGGCTTCTGTCTGGCAGCGCGTTTTGGTTCCGATGACCTCGGCCATCGCGCGCATAAGTCGCCCCTGGCGTTGCCGGGTCGGGCCGCGGGCGCGGCACCGGTCGCTGCCGACAGCGCCGCCGCTGCGACCGGTACTCGAACAATGACTGTCATACCGATGCGCCTCCGTCACGGCGGCATAAGATAATGCCGATCGGCGAACAGTCCGGGCCTTGCGGCGCCATGGGGCTTCGCAAATATTCTCCATATGAAGGTGGGTCGATACGCTACAATTCTTGTCCTGGCGGGCACCCTGATGGGTTGCCGCAAAGCCGTACCGGCGGAGCCAGCGGCGACGCCTTCGCCATGCGAGGCGGCGACGGCGTTTGTGGAAATGGTGATTCACGCGGACATGGGCAGGCCGATGGTTTTTACCAGCCAAGACGAGCCCCTTCATGCGGACTTGGCGAAATTGGTCTGGGAAACGGTCGGAAAAGGTCCATCGAAGGACGCGGCCGCCCCGTCCGCAACCCTGATGAGGGCGTTCCAGCAGGTCGGCGATCGTAATGCCGTCAGCAGATGTCCCTCTGTCCGCAATATTCTGGCCCGGAACCATATAGCTTATGGTGGTCGAGCCGTTTCCAAGGTCGTCAAGACCAGCCTCGATCGGCCGTTCGAGGCGGTCGTTCAAACCGTTTCGATCCCGGCCGTCAGTTCCGACGGCGCAACGGCCATCATCGCCTACAGCCAGAGCATGGGTTCGCTGGACGGTACGGGTAACCTTTATATGCTACGGCGTAAGCCGGATGGAGCGTGGCAGATTGTGGCGGGTTCGCGGCTCTGGATCGCCTGACCTCACACTTTGCTGACCGTTGGCCGTTCAAACGGCTTCGGCATCGCCATGGCGGTGGCTGATGCGCGCCCGGCGTTGCCGTATCTTGAGCGGTACGGCGATGATGACGAACAGGGCCATAGCCGCTATGACGAGGGTGGCGTCGTTCTGCTTGCGTAGCACCGCGAGCGTGATGGCGCAGGGTATGGCGATGACCGGGGTCAGCTTGGTAAGCCACCACAGGACCGATCCCCATCCGGGTTGGTCCATGACATGGCGTCCGGCCATAAGCATAACGATCGTCGCCACGGCCTTGGCGCCAAGCGTCAGCAGTATGATCCAGCTCAGCAGATCGGTCAGGGTCAAAAAACCGAAGCTGAAAAGCACCTTTCCACTCCTCTCAAAAAGAAAGGGGCCTTGCGGCCCCTTTCCCCGTAGTGACATCGTGCAGGGGCTGGATCAGCCGCTGTAATACATGTCGTATTCGACCGGGCTGGGGGTCATTTCCCAGCGCATCACTTCGTGCATCTTCAGCTCGATATAGCTTTCGATCTGGTCCT
This sequence comes from Sphingomonas sp. Xoc002, assembly GCF_050408055.1. Classification (NCBI taxonomy): domain Bacteria; kingdom Pseudomonadati; phylum Pseudomonadota; class Alphaproteobacteria; order Sphingomonadales; family Sphingomonadaceae; genus Sphingomonas; species Sphingomonas sp. Xoc002. Next base: position 1,121,523 of record NZ_CP191175.1, read on the forward strand.
TGGTGAACACGTCGCCCTTCAGCAGGAAGTCGTGGTCGGCGGCCAGCGAGTCGAGCGCTTCGCGGAGCGAACCGGCGACGGTCGGGACCTGGGCCAGCTCGGCGGGCGGCAGGTCGTACAGGTTCTTGTCCATCGCCTCGCCCGGATGGATCTTGTTCTGGATACCGTCCAGACCCGCCATCAGCAGTGCCGCATAGGCGAGATACGGATTGGCCAGCGCGTCGGGGAAGCGCACTTCGACGCGCTTCGACTTCGGGCCGGTGCCGTACGGGATGCGGCACGAGGCCGAGCGGTTGCGCGCAGAATAGGCGAGCAGCACCGGCGCTTCATAGCCCGGCACCAGACGCTTGTAGCTGTTGGTGGTCGGGTTGGTGAAGGCGTTCAGCGCCTTGGCATGCTTGATGACGCCGCCGATGAAGTACAGGCAGGTCTCCGAAAGCCCTGCATAGCCGTTGCCGGCGAACAGCGGGGTCTTGCCTTCCCAGATCGAGAAGTGGGTGTGCATGCCCGAGCCGTTATCTTCCTTGATCGGCTTCGGCATGAAGGTCGCGGTCTTGCCATAGGCCTGCGCGACCTGATGCACGACATACTTGTAGATCTGCATGCGGTCGGCGGTCTGGGTCAGCGTGCCGAAGGTCATGCCCAGTTCGTGCTGCGCGGCGGCGACTTCGTGGTGGTGCTTGTCGCAGGGCAGGCCCATTTCGAGCATGGTCGAAACCATCTCGCCACGGATGTCGACGGCCGAGTCGACCGGCGCGACGGGGAAATAGCCGCCCTTGGCACGCGGACGGTGGCCGAGATTGCCACCCTCATATTCGCGGCCGGTGTTGGTCGGCAGCTCGATATCGTCGATCTTGAAGTAGGACGATGCATAGTTCGTGTCGAACTGCACATTGTCGAACATGAAGAATTCGGCTTCCGGACCGACATAGACGGTGTCGCCGATGCCGGTGGTCTTCACGAACGCCTCGGCGCGCTTGGCGGTCGAGCGCGGATCGCGGGCGTACAGCTCGCCGGTCGACGGCTCGACGATGTCGCAGAACACGATCAGCATCGGGGTGGCCGAGAAGGGATCGGTGTACACGGCGTCGAGGTCGGGCTTGAGGACCATGTCCGACTCGTTGATCGCCTTCCAGCCCTCGATCGACGAACCGTCGAACATCAGGCCGTCGGTCAGCTCATCCTCACCCAGGATCGAGGCGACCATGGTCAGGTGCTGCCACTTGCCCTTGGGATCGGTGAAGCGCAGGTCGACCCACTCGATCTCTTCGTCCTTGATCTGCTTCAGGATATCGCTGGCCGTATTCGCCATGTTCCGTTCTCTCTCTGCTTGGCCGCCCTCCGGCGAAAGGCCGGGGCCGGTGATACGTGTTTAGTCGGGCCGAATGTCAGCCCGGTGACGGATGAGTGCCGGGTGCGTCAGATCGCCGCGTCGTCGCGTTCGCCCGTGCGGATGCGCAGCGCGGTCTCGACGGGGATCACGAAGATCTTGCCGTCGCCGATCCGGCCGGTCTGCGCGGCGGCGGCGATCGCCTCCACCACGCGTTCGGCCAGCCCGTCCTCGACCACCACTTCCAGCTTCACCTTCGGCAGGAAGTCGACGACATATTCGGCACCGCGATAGAGCTCGGTATGGCCCTTCTGGCGGCCGAAGCCCTTCGCCTCGGTGACGGTGATGCCGGACACGCCGATTTCATGCAGCGCCTCCTTCACCTCATCGAGCTTGAACGGCTTGATGATCGCCTCAATCTTTTTCACGAGCCTGACTGCCCCCGATGTTGTTCGAACCCTCGCCCGACCCTGCGCGTAGCAGGGATCGTGCCAACTGCCTTTCCCTCGTAGGAGGGTAAGAAATTGATCAGAATTGCGCCCGAAAAGCGGGCATGGCACCATGCGCTGCTCAAATTATGGGCAGCGGTCACAGGATGCCCCGCACCGCTTCGGGAGGCCGTCCGATAACGACGCCGTTGGGCGTTTCGACCAGTGGCCGCTCGATCAGGATGGGATGGGCGGCCATCGCGGCCAGCACGGTCGCATCATCCGCGTCGGCCAGCACCTTGGCCTCGGCCTCCGCCTTGCGCAGCCCGTCGCGCGGCGACAGCCCGCCCTTGGCATAGAGCCGCGCCAGTTCCTCGGCGCTCGGCGGCGTCTTCAGATATTCGATCACCGTCACATCCGCGCCGGCCTCGTTCAGCAGGGCCAGCGCCTCGCGCGACTTGGAGCAGCGCGGGTTGTGGAGGATCGTCGCCTTCATCGCCGACGCTTTTGGCATGGGTGGCGGGGAATGTGGAGGGGTAATCCCCGCTTCCGGGCATGAAAAAGCCCCCTCCCGACCGGGGAGGGGGCCAAGTTTTCATCCCCTGCGAGGGGAGGAGTAGGAAGTTACGCGCCTTGCTTGGCCAGCCATTCCTCCAGCCACTTGATCGTATAGTCGCCCTTCTGGAATTCGGGGTCGTCGAGCAGCGCCTGGTGGAGCGGGATGGTGGTCTTCATCCCCTCGATCACGAACTCCTCCAGCGCGCGGCGCAGACGGCGCAAGGCGCCTTCGCGGGTCGTGCCGTACACGATCAGCTTGGCGATCATGCTGTCGTAATAAGGCGGGACCTTATAGCCCTGGTAGAGGCCGCTATCGACGCGGACATGCATGCCGCCCGGTGCGTGATACATCTTCACCGTGCCCGGCGAGGGGGCGAAGGTGCGCGGGTCTTCCGCATTGATGCGGCATTCGATCGCATGGCCGCGGAACTGCACGTCCTGCTGGCGCAGGGTCAGGGGATGGCCCTCGGCGATGCGGATCTGCTCGCGCACCAGGTCCAGTCCGGTGATCATCTCGGTGACGGGATGCTCGACCTGAAGGCGGGTGTTCATTTCGATGAAATAGAACTCGCCGTCTTCCCACAGGAACTCGATCGTGCCCGCACCGCGATAGCCCATATCGGCCATCGCCTTGGCGACGACGCCGCCCATGCGGGCGCGCTCCTCGGCCGTGATGATCGGCGAGGGGGCTTCCTCCAGCACCTTCTGGTGGCGGCGCTGGAGCGAGCAGTCGCGCTCGCCCAGATGGATCGCCTGGCCGTTGCCGTCGCCGAACACCTGGAATTCGATATGCCGGGGATTGCCCAGATATTTTTCCATGTAGACGGTCGAGTCGCCGAACGCGGCCTTCGCCTCCGAACCGGCCTGCTGCATCAGCGTTTCGAGCTGGTCCTCGGAGGACACGACCTTCATGCCGCGTCCGCCGCCGCCCGAGGCCGCCTTGATGATCACCGGATAGCCGATCTTGGTGGCCAGCGCCTTGGCCTCCTCGAGATCCGAGATCGCGCCGTCCGAACCGGGGACGAGCGGCAGGCCGAGCGCACCGGCGGTACGCTTGGCCTCCACCTTGTCGCCCATGATCCGGATATGCTCGGGCTTCGGGCCGACGAAGATTAGGCCGTGCGCCTCGACGATCTCGGCGAACTTGGCGTTTTCCGAGAGGAAGCCGTAACCCGGATGGATCGCGTCCGCGCCCGAAATCTCGGCGGCCGAGATGATGTTCGGGATGTTGAGATAGCTGTCGGCGGCCGCGGGCGGGCCGATGCACACCGCCTGGTCGGCGAGGCGCACATGCATGGCATCGGCGTCGGCCGTGGAGTGCACGGCGACGGTCTCGATCCCCATCTCGTGACAGGCGCGGTGGATGCGAAGCGCAATCTCACCGCGATTGGCGATCAGGAGTTTCTTGATCTGCGCCAAGGCGGCTTACTCGACGACGACCAGGGGCTGGTCGAACTCGACCGGCTGGCCGTTCTCGACCAGGACGGCGGTGACGGTGCCCGCCTGGGTCGCGGTGATCGGGTTCATCACCTTCATGGCCTCCACGATCAGCAGCGTGTCACCGGCGGCGACCTTCTGGCCGACGGCGGCGAAGGGCTTGGCACCCGGCTCGGCCGACAGATAGACGGTGCCGACCATCGGCGACTTCACGGCGTTGGCCGACACGGCCGGAGCCGAGGCACCGACTTCCGCTGCGGCGGGAGCGGCGGGCGCGGCCGCCGCCGGGGCGGGCGCTGCCACAGGCGCGGGCGCATAACCCATCTGGGCGACGGCCGCGGCCTTGCGCGCGACGCGGATCTTGCGGTCGCCATGCTCGACCTCGATTTCGGTCAGGGCGGTGGCGTCGAGCAGCTCGGCGAGCTGACGGACGAGGTCGACATCGACCTTCATCGCTTGTTCGGTCTTTTCGGTCATGGGACGCGCTCCTGTCAGAACCGGGCCGCGGCTTCAAGCGCGAGCAGATAGGAATGCGCGCCAAAACCCGCGATTGTGCCTTTTGCGGCACGCCCGATGAAGCTCTCATGGCGGAATGGCTCCCGCGCATGAGGGTTGGATAGGTGAACCTCGATCACCGGGGTCGTCACCGACTTGATCGCGTCATGGATCGCGATCGACGTGTGGGTGAAGCCCCCGGCATTGAGCAGCACGGCTTTCGCCTCATAGGCCTGGGCCTCGTGCAGCCAGTCGATCAGATGGCCTTCATGGTTGGACTGGCGCATGTCGATCGCCAGGTCCAGCTCCCGCGCGCGATCCTCCAGCAGCCCCGCAATATCGTCCAGCGTGTCATGGCCATAGATATGCGGCTCGCGCAGGCCGAGCAGGTTCAGGTTCGGCCCGTTGAGGACATAAACGGTCGCGGGCATCGGCACTCCCATGGTTGCGGCTCGGGATGGCCGGGCCTAGATCGAGGGCCTTCCTTAACCGCATGCCCTATCCCACGTCGAGCGGGCAGCGACTTGCATGGTAAGTGACACATATGCCCCATACCGATGGAACCGTGACGATCACCGTGAATGGCGAGCATAAGCGAGTGGCGGCGGGCCTGTCGCTGGCCGATCTGGCGAACCAGCTGGGGCTGGTGCCCGAAAAGGTGGCGGTGGAGCGCAATCTGGAGGTGGTGCCGCGCTCGACGCTGGCGCAGGTCGAGGTCGAGGATGGCGACGAGATCGAGATCGTGCACTTCGTCGGCGGCGGCGACCATGCGGTGACGGTCGCGGACGATGATTCGTGGGAAGTCGCAGGCCAGCGTTTCCGCTCGCGCCTGATCGTCGGAACCGGCAAGTACAAGGATTTCGCGCAGAATGCGGCGGCGGTCGAGGCGGCGGGGGCGGAGATCGTCACGGTCGCGGTGCGCCGGGTGAACGTGTCGGACCGCAATGCGCCGATGCTGACCGATTTTATCGACCCCAAGAAGATCACCTATCTGCCCAACACGGCGGGCTGCTTCACCGCCGAGGATGCGATCCGCACCCTGCGGCTGGCGCGTGAGGCGGGCGGCTGGGATCTGGTCAAGCTGGAGGTGCTGGGCGAGGCCAAGACGCTTTACCCGGATATGTACGAGACGCTGCGCGCGACCGAGATCCTGGCCAAGGAAGGCTTCAAGCCGATGGTCTATTGCGTCGACGATCCCATCGCCGCCAAGCGGCTGGAGGATGTCGGCGCGGTCGCGATCATGCCGCTGGGCGCGCCGATCGGCTCGGGGCTGGGCATCCAGAACAAGGTCACGATCCGCCTGATCGTCGAGGGGGCGAAGGTGCCGGTGCTCGTCGATGCGGGCGTCGGCACCGCCTCGGAGGCCGCCGTCGCCATGGAGCTGGGCTGCGACGGCGTGCTGATGAACACCGCGATCGCCGAGGCCAAGGACCCGGTGCTGATGGCCCGCGCGATGAAGGCGGGAGTCGAGGCGGGGCGCATGGCGTACCGTGCCGGGCGCATGGGCATGCGGCGCTACGCCGACCCTTCCAGCCCGCTTGCCGGCCTGATCTAACTTTAATTTCACGGAACTTGCCGCGTAACGAACCGTTGTGTTTCCGAGTGTTCAACGGGATTTGTCAATCCCCAGTAAATGGAGGCCGCAATGGGTGAGCTGACCGACAAGATCAAGGGCAACGTCAACGAGCTGGTTGGCAAGGCCAAGGAAGCCATTGGCGAGCACAACAACAACGACAAGCTCGTGGCCGAGGGCGAAGCCCAGCAGGCCAAGGGCAAGGGCGAACAGATGAAGGGTTCGGTCAAGGGCGCTCTTGGCGACAACATCTGAACCTGCTAGTCGTTTTCTGACTAAAGCAATCAGCAACGAACTCGCCGCCCCGGTTCACGCCGGGGCGGTTTTGTTTTGTCTGGGCTCTCCAAAGTTATGCAATCGATTTTATGATAGCGTTACTTTGAGTGCACGATGAGGTCTTTGCCCGGTGAAGCTCTTGCAAGCAGAGCGAATGTCTCAACTCGGCTTCGTTCTCGGCCTTCCACCCCGAGGTCGAAGGCCCATGCGCAAGCTGGCACCTGCAACGATGCCTCCCGCCAGTAGGGTCTATCGCTGGGCGATTCGTGACAGTGTGGTGGCGGGCGTGATGACCTCGATATCCGTCTTCAGGTGCAACAGGCGCACGCCCGTCTCCGCCATTGCGCGGGACAGGGCAGGGGCGAAGTCCTCGGTCCGCGTCACCGTCTCGCTCCAGCAGCCATAAGCACGCGCCAGCGCCGCAAAGTCCGGATTAGCGAGCGCGGTCGCCGCCACGCGGCCGGGATATTCGCGCTCCTGATGCATGCGGATCGTGCCATATCCGCCATTGTCGACGACGATCACCAGCATCGAGGCGCCATGCTGCACGGCGGTCGCCAGTTCCTGTCCGTTCATCAGGAAGCAGCCATCGCCCGCCAGCGCCACCACCATCCGCTCCGGATGACGCAGCGCGGCGGCGGTGGCGGCGGGCATGCCATAGCCCATCGCGCCGCAGGTCGGAGCCAGCTGACACCCCGGCTCGTAGCGCCAATAGCGATGCCACCAGCCCGAATAATTGCCTGCGCCGTTGCAGAGGATCGAATCGGCGGGCAGGGCCTCCCGCATCGCCGCGACACATTGGCCGAGATCGAGCGTCACGCCGTCGCGCGGGGTCGGCTCGGTCCATGCGCGATAGGCGGCATGGGCTTCCGCACCGGAGGGATGCGGCGCGGCGGCTTCCGTGGTCAGCAGTTCCAGCATCCCCAGCGCCCGGTCCACATCGCAACACAGGGCCAGATCGGTGCGATAGGTGCTGTGCAACTCCTCCGGGTCGGGATGGATATGGATCAGCATCTGGCCCGGATGATCGGGCGTGATCAGGCTATAGCCGTCGGTCGTCGCTTCCCCCAGACGCGCGCCCAGCACGATCAGCAGATCGGCCTGCTTCACCCGGGCGACCAGTGCGGGATTGGGGCCATAGCCCAGATTGCCCGCATAGACCGCGCAGTCGGCCGACACCGCGTCCTGCCGCCGGAATGCCGCGACCAGCGGGATGCCCGCCGCTTCGCCCCATTGCTCGGCTAGTGCCACCGCATCGTCATCCCAGTGCGCGCCGCCGATGATCGCGACCGGGCGCTCGGCCCTGGCGATCAGATCCTGCACGGCCATGACGTCCTCGATCCGCACATCCTGCGACGGGCGTTCGATGCGGGGGCGGGGCGTGCCTTGGATCATGTCGCACAGCATGTCCTCGGGCAGCGCGAGGACGACCGGCCCCGGCCGCCCGCTCATCGCGGTGGCATAGGCGCGGGCGATATATTCGGGGATGCGCGCGGCATCGTCGATTCGCGCGGTCCATTTGGCGAGCGGAGCGAACATCGCCTGGAAATCGACCTCCTGAAAGGCTTCGCGGTCGCGGGTGCCCCGATCGACATCGCCGATGAACAGGATCATCGGTTGTGAGTCCTGCCGCGCGACATGGACCCCGATCGCCGCATTGGTCGCGCCCGGCCCGCGCGTGACGAAGGCCACGCCCGGCCGCCCTGTCAGCTTGCCGTCGGCGCACGCCATGAAGGTCACGCCGCCCTCCTGCCGACAGGTCACCAGATCGATCGCGGGCGTGTCGTGCAGCGCGTCGAGCACCGCCAGGAAACTCTCGCCCGGCACGGTGAAGATACGGTCGCACCCCTGTTCGAGAAGCGCATCGACAAGCAGGCGTCCGCCGGTTTTCAAGGTCATGGACGGCAGCCTAACGCCGCTTCATTGCAAAGCGCAAACGCTGGCCCGCGCAAAGCGCAAAGGCTGGCTTGACCCGGCTCCGTGGCTCCGCCTAACGCTTCCTCCATCACAGGGAGGACGCCCATGCAGAAGCTCTATTCCGACGCGGCCGCCGCGCTCGACGGCCTGCTCCATGACGGCATGACGATCTGCGCCGGGGGCTTCGGCCTGTGCGGCATCCCGGAACGGCTGATCGACGCGATCGAGGCCGCCGGGGTCAAGGATTTGACCATCGCCAGCAACAATGCCGGGATCGACGGCGTGGGGCTGGGCAAGCTGCTCCGCTCGCATCAGGTGAAGAAGATGATCTCGTCCTATGTCGGCGAGAATAAGGAATTCGAGCGGCAATATCTCAGCGGCGAACTGGAGGTCGAGTTCTGTCCGCAGGGCACGCTCGCCGAGCGTTGCCGGGCAGGGGGCGCGGGCATCCCCGGTTTCTATACCAAGACCGGCGTCGGCACGAAGGTCGCCGAGGGCAAGGAAGTGAAGAGCTTCGATGGCGAGGACTATATCCTCGAGCGCGGTATCCGTGCCGACCTGTCGATCATCAAGGGGTGGAAGGCCGACGAGGCCGGGAACCTGATCTTCCGCAAGACCGCGCGTAACTTCAACCAGCCGATGGCGACGGCGGGGCGCATCTGCGTGGCCGAGGTGGAGGAGGTGGTGCCGGTCGGTTCGCTCGATCCCGACCAGATCCATCTGCCTGGCATCTATGTGAAGCGGATGATCGTCGGCGCGCCGTATGAGAAGAAGATCGAATTCCGCACGGTGCGCGAACGGGTTTGATTTCGAATGGGGCGGGGGATGCGGAGAGCGCCAGCCCTCCCCCCGACCCCCTCCCGCGTGCGGGAGGGGGAGCGCTTTTGGCGGAGGGCATGGCTTTGAAACGCATGAGAATGAAGCAGTGCGCTAGCCCAGCAACCTCTCCCCTCCCGCAAGCGGGAGGAGTTGGGGGAGGGAGCGCCGCTAGGAGGCTAGGCATCGCCCTAACCTCGGCCCTGACTCTATCCGGCTGCGTCGCAGCCGTCGGCAACAACAGCCCCGTATCCCCACCATCCGCGACCAGCCCCAAACTCGCAGGGATGCAATATCTCTACGGCTCGGCCGAAGCCGATGCGATCTCGCGCCAGGCGTGGAACGCGCTCGTCACCTATGCCGCCGACCGCATCCGCCGCCCGCAGATCGACAGCGTCGTGCTGGCGCAGGGCGCGAGCCTCGAAAACCCCCGCTTTGTGCCGTGCGCGGGCATGCGACCCGCCGCCGTCTTCGATGTGGACGAGACGGTCCTCCAGAATCTCGGTTTCGAATATGACGATTTGAACGGGCGTTCGGGTCGCGATTTCAACACACGCTGGCGCGCCTGGGAGCAGAGCGACGGCCATGCCGTCCTGCCCACGCCCGGCGCGGCGGCGGCGATCGCCGATCTGCGGACCATGGGCGTGACCGTGATCTTCAACACCAACCGCGACGATCCGGCAGGTGCGGCGCGCGTGATCGACGCAGCGGGGCTTGGCCCGGCGGTGCATGGCGACACGCTGTTCGTGCGCCCCGACACGGGGAGCGGGGACAACAAGGACCCGCGTCGCTGGCAGATTGCGCAGCGTTACTGCGTGATCGCCATGGGCGGCGATCAGCTGGGCGATTTCAGCGAGTTGTTCAACGCATCTGCCACGGTGGCGGAACGGCGCGTGCGGGCCGATGGCTCGCGCATCGCGGCCCTTTGGGGGCGCGGCTGGTTCGTCTTCCCGAACCCCGTTTACGGCAAGGCGCTGAAGGGCAGCGCGGACGACATCTTCCCCGCCGACCGGCGGTGGCACCCGACAGGAGAGCAGTGATGGCCTGGACCCGCGACGAAATGGCCGCCCGTGCGGCCAAGGAGCTGAAGGACGGTTTCTACGTCAATCTCGGCATCGGCATCCCGACGCTGGTGGCCAACCATATTCCGCAAGGGGTCGAGGTCACGCTGCAATCCGAAAACGGGATGCTGGGCATCGGGCCGTTCCCCTATGACGACGAGGTCGATCCCGACCTGATCAACGCGGGCAAGCAGACGATCAGCGAGCTGCCGCACTCGGTCTATTTCTCGTCGGCGGACAGCTTCGCGATGATCCGGGGCGGGCATATCGACTTGACCGTGCTGGGCGCGATGGAAGTGTCCGAGGGCGGCGACATCGCCAACTGGATGATCCCCGGCAAGATGATCAAGGGCATGGGCGGCGCGATGGATCTGGTCGCGGGGGTCAAGAAGATCATCGTCGTCATGGAGCATAACGCCAAGGACGGCAGCCCGAAATTCATCCCCGAATGCACCCTGCCGCTGACCGGCCGCAACGTCGTCGACATGATCGTCACCGACCTGGCGGTGTTCCAGCGCCCCGATCACGACAGCGCCTTCCGCCTGATCGAATGCGCGCCAGGGGTCACCGCCGATGAGGTGGCGGCGAAGACTACGGCGAAGTTCGACCGCTGATGGCCTATACCCTCGTCACCGCGAACCGGAATTATTCCAGCTGGTCGCTGCGCCCCTGGTTGCTGATGAAGGCGTTGGGGATCGGCTTTGCCGACCGGATCGAGCCGTTCGCGGCGGCGGAGAATTACGAGGCGTTCCGCGCCTTTTCGCCGACGGGGCAGGTGCCGGTGCTGATCGATGGCGAGCGGACCGTTTGGGATTCGCTGGGCATCACGCTGTATCTGGCCGAACGGCATCCGGGTGTCTGGCCCGAGGACGAGGCGGCACGTGCCTGGGCGATGTGCGCGGTGGCGGAAATGCATGGCGGCTTCGGCGCGCTGCGCGCCGAGCGGACGATGAATATCGGGGTGCGGGTGGACGCGAAGCCAGCGTCACCCTGGCTGGAGCGCGATGTCGCACGGCTGGCGGAATTGTGGGGCGAGGGGCTGTCGCAATTTGGCGGGCCCTGGCTGGCGGGCGATCGGTTCTCGGCGGTCGATGCCTTCTACGCGCCGGTCGCGTTCCGGGTGCGGACCTATGGCATCGATGTCGGTCCGGTGGGGGCAGCCTGGATCGAGACGGTCCTGGCGCATCCGGCCATGCGCGACTGGGAAGCGCAGGCGCTGGCGGAGACGTGGCGCGACCCGGACCATGAGATCGATCTGGCCGAGTGCGGCGGGGTGACGACGGATTATCGCGCGCAAGGGTGAAAGGTCGCGAGAATTCGCCCCCAAAGCGAAATAACATTGCGCCACACCTTTGCGTCGCGCATCTTTTCGGATAACAGCGCCCGCATCATGGCCCAACGACCCCAGACTCTGTACGAGAAAATCTGGGCCGCGCACGTTGTCGAACGGCGGCCCGATGGCACCTGCCTCATCTATATCGACCGTCACCTCGTTCACGAGGTGACGAGCCCGCAGGCGTTCGAGGGGCTACGTGCCGCCGGGCGCAAGGTACGCCGTCCCGAGCTGACGCTGGCGGTGCCCGATCACAACCTGCCGACGACGCCGCGCAAGGACGCGCACGGCAACCTCCTGCCCATCGCCGACCCGGAAAGCGCGCAGCAGCTGGACGCGCTTCGCCGCAACACCGCCGAGTTCGGCGTCGACTATATCGACGCGACGGCGGCGGCGCAGGGCATCGTCCATGTCGTCGGGCCGGAACAGGGCTTTACGCTGCCGGGCACGACGCTGGTGTGCGGCGACAGCCATACCTCGGCGCATGGTGCGCTGGGTGCGCTGGCCTTCGGCATCGGCACGTCGGAGGTCGAGCATGTGCTGGCGACCCAGACTTTGCTGCTTTCGCCGTCCAAGACCATGGAAGTGCGCGTCGACGGCGTGCTGGGTCACGGCGTGTCGGCCAAGGACGTCGTGCTGGCGATCATCGGCAAGATTGGTGCGGCGGGCGGGACCGGCCACGTCATCGAATTCACCGGCAGCGTCATCCGCAACCTGTCGATCGAAGGTCGCCTGACCATCGCCAACATGTCGATCGAGGGCGGCGCGCGCGCTGGCCTGATCGCGCCGGACGAGACGACCTTCGCCTATCTGAAGGGGCGTCCGATGGCCCCCAGGGGCGCGGATTGGGACAAGGCGGTCGCCTGGTGGCGGACGCTGCCGACCGATCCGGGCGCGGTCTACGACAAGGTCGTGACGCTCGACGCCGCCGACATCGCACCGAACCTGACCTGGGGCACCAGTCCCGAGGACGTGGTGCCGATCACCGGCGTCGTGCCCGATCCCGACAGCTTCGCCGATCCGTCGAAGCGCGAAGCGGCGCGCAAGTCGCTGGATTATATGGGTCTGACCCCTGGCACCGCGATGCAGGACGTGCCCATCCAGCATGTCTTTATCGGCAGCTGCACCAACAGCCGTATCGAGGACCTGCGCGCCGCCGCCGCCGTGGCGCGCGACCGCAAGGTGGCGGACGGCGTCCGTGCGCTGGTCGTGCCCGGCTCGGGCCTGGTCAAGCGCCAGGCCGAAGAAGAGGGGCTGGACCGCATCTTCGTGCAGGCGGGCTTTGAATGGCGCGAGCCGGGCTGTTCGATGTGCCTGGCGATGAACCCGGACAAGGTGCCTGCGGGCGAACGCTGCGCCTCGACCTCGAACCGCAATTTCGTCGGTCGCCAGGGCCCCGGCGCGCGCACCCATCTGCTGTCCCCCGCCATGGCCGCCGCCGCTGCGGTGACCGGGCGCCTTTTCGATGTTAGAGAGTTGAAGAGTCACGATTTCGATCGTGAAGGCATCTGACAGGGACGATAGGGGATACGCATCATGAAGCACGTATTGGTCATGCTCGTCACCGGCGCGGTTCTGTGCGGCGCGGCGGCCTATGCCGCAGGCATCGCGTCACGCCCCGCCGTGGCCGAGCAGCGTCCGCAACGCGCGGGCTGAACGCGCGGGTTTCGAATACAGGGATGATGGAATGAACCCGGTTACGACCGTCTCCGGCACTGCCTATCCATGGGGTGCCAAGAATATCGATACGGATGTCATCATCCCGGCACACTGGCTGAAGACGATCACCCGCGCCGGTCTGGGGCGCGGCGCGTTCGAGACGGTGCGCGCGCAACCGGGCAATATCTTCGATGATCCGCGCTATGCGGGCGCGCCGATCCTGATCGCGGGCGACAATTTCGGTTGCGGGTCCAGTCGCGAGCATGCGGCCTGGGCCTTGGCGGACATGGGCATCCAGGCGGTGATCGCGCCGAGCTTTTCCGATATCTTCTCGGGCAACGCCTTCAAGAACGGGATCGTCCCGGTCGTCCTGCCGCAGGACGCCGTGGACCGGTTGGTCGAGGTGGCGAAGGACCAGCCGATCACGGTCGATCTGGAAACGATGACCGTCACCACCCCGTTCCAGGACCGCTTTGTGTTCGAACTCGATCCGTTTCGCCGCGAATGCCTGATGAAGGGGCTCGACGAAGTCGGCCTGACGCTGGCCCGCGACGAAGCGATCGGCAGTTTCGAAGGGCAGATGGCCGAGGGGCGGCCTTGGATCGCGGGCCGTCAGCGCCTGGACGCCGCCACGGCGGGAACCGCCTGACGAGGGCTGGTGCCAGCGTCCCGGCGAAACCGTCAGGACGCGGCGACGATGACCCCGGCGATCAGGGCCCATAGGGCAAGCGAACCAATCAAGCCGTTGATGATGCCCAGCATCGGATTGTCGACGCGGTCGGGCGGCATGACGTGGGAATGGGTCACGATGCTCTCCTAAGTTGCCGGTGATATCCCCGTTTTCCGGGGGTTTATCCCGTTTTTGTTGTAGTTACACTACGCATCGATCACGACCCGGTTCCCGTTGTTTCACCTTCGCAACGATCGCTCTGGGCGCCGGGCAACACCCGATCGGCGCATCGGTTGCACGCGGGCGCGACGCCCCCTATCTCGGAACTTATGTTTGGATGGCCCATAGGGCTGGGGGATGGCGAACCGATGGACAGTTTCGACGATCGCAGGAAGGGCTTCGAGGCCAAGTTCGTGGCCGATCAGGACATGATGTTCCGCATCACGGCGCGGCGCAACCGGCTGGTCGCGCAATGGGCGGCCGAGCGGATGAAGCTGACTCCCGCCGAGACCGATGCCTATGCCAAGGCGGTCGTACAGGCCGATTTCGAGGAAGCGGGCGATGAGGACGTCATCCGCAAGCTGCTGGGCGACCTGACCGCCGCCGGGATCGACGTCGACGAGGTCGAGGTCCGCCGCGCGCTCGACGAACAACTGGTCGAGGCGCGTCGCCAGTTGATGGAGAGCCGCTGACCATGCCGATGGCCGCCGATGACATCGCCACGATGATCCGTACCGCCATTCCCGATGCCGAGGTCCAGATCACCGACCTTGCCGGGGACGGCGACCATTATGCCGCGCATGTCGTGGCCGCCAGCTTTGCGGGCATGAGCCGGGTCGCACGCACCCGCGCCGTCTATGCCGCGCTGGGCGGACGCATGGGGGGCGAACTCCATGCGCTGCAACTGACCACCGCGGTTCCGGCCGCCTGATCCCATTCCCTCAAGGATGAATGATATGACCGACGATACGAATGCGCGGATCGATGCGCTGGTGAAGGACAATGCCGTCCTGCTTTTCATGAAGGGCACGCCGCTCTTTCCGCAATGCGGCTTTTCCAGCCGTGCGGTGGCGATCCTGAACCATCTGGACGTGCCGTTCGAGAGCGTCGACGTGCTCCAGGACCAGGGCATCCGCCAAGGCATCAAGGCCTATTCCGACTGGCCCACCATCCCGCAGCTTTATGTGAAGGGTGAATTCGTCGGCGGTTCGGACATCATGATGGAGATGTACGAAAGCGGCGAACTGGCCGAGCTGGTCCAGGACGTGAAGACCGCGTGATAGGCCGGCGATCGTAAGATTTGAACAGGGGCTGGATTACGATCCGGCCCCTTTTTTTATTCCTCCCCTGGAAGGGGAGGTGGCAGTCCGAAAGACTGACGGAGGGGTGTCACGGCCAGTGGGGACATCCTCTACCATCCTTCAGATGGTCTCCCTCCCCTGGAAGGGGAGGAATGGATCGACCCTATTGACTACGCCTGTAATCGGAATAGGATTACGCTTGTAGTCAATAAGAGGGCGAGTCGATGGCCGAGCGTATCAGCGATGCCGAACATGCCGTGATGGAGGTCCTGTGGGAGGAGGCTCCGCTGACCGCGCAGGATGTCGCGGAGCGGGTCGATCCCGAACGCGGCTGGAGCACCAACACCGTCAAGACGCTGCTCGGCCGCCTGCTCGCCAAAAGCGCCATCGCGCATGAGGAGCAGGGGCGGCGGTATCTGTATCGCCCGCTGGTCGCGCGCGACGATTATGTCGTGGGCGAATCCCGCCGCCTGATCGACCGGCTGTTCGGCGGTCGCCTGACCCCGCTGGTCGCGCATCTGGCCGAGCGGGACGAGCTGACCGCACAGGACATTTCCGAAATCGAGGCGCTGCTCAAGGACCTGAAGGCATGAGCGGCGCGCAACTCGGCTGGGCGGTGGAGGCGATGATCGCCTCCACCCTCCTGATGGCGCTGGTCCTGCTGGCCCGCCGCCATGTGCGCCAGGCCTTCGGTCCGCAGATCGCCTATGCACTCTGGGCCTTGCCGCTGCTTCGCCTGCTCCTGCCGCCGCTGCCGCGCGGGCTGTCCGAGCAGGCGACCCCGCCGCTGGCCGCCGCGAGCGAGCGCTTCGCGACCTATGTCGTGCTGCCCATGACCGCGCAGATTCCCGATGCGGTGGATGCGCCCGGCATCTGGCCGATGGTGGAGCAGGGTGTTGCGCTGTTCTGGATCATCGGGGCGGCGAGTTTCCTGGGCTTCCAGCTCTTTCGCCACTGGCGCTTCCGCACGCGGTTGCTGGCCGATGCCGAGCCGCTGGAGGCGGTGGAGGGCGTGCGTGTGGTCGCCAGCGACGGCGCGCCGGGGCCGCTCGCCTTCGGCATCTGGCATCGCTACGTCGCTTTCCCGCGCGATTTCGCCGAGCGTTACGACGCCGATGAGCGCGACCTGGCGCTGGCGCACGAGCTGGGCCACCACGCCCGCGGCGACCTGATCGCCAACTGGATCGCGCTCGCCGTGCTGGCTCTCCACTGGTTCAATCCGCTGGCGTGGCGGGCCTTCCACGCTTTCCGTGCCGATCAGGAACTGGCCAACGACGCCCGCGTCCTGAAGGGGCGCAGCCGTGCCGACCGGCATGTCTATGCCTGCGCCATCGTGAAGGCCGCGCATGGCCGCGCGCTGTCGGGCGCCTGTCACCTGCACACCATCGATGATCTGAAAGGGAGGCTGAAGATGTTGACCACTTCTCCGAAATCGCGTCGCCAGCTGGCGATGGGGGGCGCCACCGTGTCGCTGTTGGTCCTGGCCGGGCTGGGGGCGACCGCCTCGGGCACGCCGGCGGCGGCGGCGCTGACCAAGAAGGTCGAGCGGACGCTGGGCGTCGACCTGACCAGCACGGTCGCGGTCCTGCCCGCCGTCGCCCAGACCACGCCCGAGGCACCCGAAGCGCCAACGGCGCCGTCCGTGCCTGTGGCTCCGGCTGTCCCTGCAAAACCCGTGGTCGCGATCGCCGCGACGGTTCCGGAGGCGCCCGCCGTTCCCGCTGTACCCGCGACTCCTGAGGCCGCCGCGGTTCCCGCCGCCCCGCAGGCACCCGCCGCACCCCGTGTCCGCGTCGTGACGCTGCGCAACGGGCACAAGGTCAAGTTCGTCGGCGACAATGGCATGGTCCCGATGGTGCCCATGCCCCCGATCCCGATGGTCCAGGCGCGCGCCTGTGGGACGGGCAACAGCGATACCCGCACCAGCTATATGACGGTCGACGGCAAGACCCGGCGGCAGGCGACGATCATCTGTACCGACCGGATCGAGCGGGATGCTCGTCAGGCCTCGCTCGCCGCCGTCCATGCCCAACGCTCGGCGCAGGTGAACATGCAGATCGCGCTCGCCAGCATCGAGAGTGCCCGCGCCTCGATCACCCGCGACCGCAACCTGTCCGAGGATGCCCGCCGCGACGCACTGAACGGCCTGAACGAAGCGACCGCCGAGCTGAAGGCCGAAATGGCGGACCGCGATCGCGACTGATCCGACCACGACTTTACCCCAACTCGATCCCTGTGCCCGTCCGACGGGAACAGGGGTTGCCCTTTGTCCGCCGCTTGCCCACATGGTTCGGAATGGCTGAGCACCCGACCGGCATTCCGATCCTGCTTGAGCCGCTGGTCACCCGCGTGCTCGCCCCCAATCCGTCGCCCTTCACCTATACGGGCACGCAGAGCCATGTCGTGGGCGACCGCGATCTGGCGGTCATCGATCCGGGGCCGGACGATCCCGCGCATCTGGATGCGCTGACCCGCGCCATCGCCGGGCGGCCGGTGGTGGCGATCCTGATCACTCATCATCACCGTGACCACAGCCCGGCCAGCCGCCCGCTCGCCCGGCTGACCGGCGCCCCGATCGTCGGGGCGGCCCCGTTCGCCGCCGACTATCAGGGTGGCCAGTCCGACGCCGCGTTCGACCGCGACTATGCGCCGGACCGGGTCCTGGCGGAGGGCGAGGGGGTTTGCGGCGATGGCTGGACGCTGAACGCCATCGCGACGCCGGGCCACACCTCCAACCATCTCGCCTTTGCGCTGCCCGAGACCAGGGCGCTGTTCTCGGGCGATCACGTCATGGGCTGGTCGACCAGCATCGTGTCGCCGCCCGATGGCGACATGAGCGCCTATATGGCCAGCCTGGAAAAGCTGATGGAGCGCGACGACCGCGTCTATTATCCGGGGCACGGCGAGGCGGTCGACAATCCGCAGCGGCTGGTGCGCGGGATGCTGGGCCATCGCAAGCAACGCGAGGGGCAGATCCTGCGCCTGCTGGCGGCGGAAGAGAGGTTGCCGATCGCGGCGATGACCGCCCGTATGTATGTCGGCCTGAATCCCAAACTGATTCCGGCGGCGGAACGATCGGTGCTGGCGCATCTTTATGACCTGCGAAACCGCGGGCTGGTTCGCGAGGAAGGAGCATCATGGATCAGCGCGTGACGCCGCCTGCCGACACGCCGCCGCCATCGTCACGGCCGCGCGGCGGGGTCGGCCTGTTCCTGACCAAGGTGGCGGGGGTACTGCTCCTGCTGGTACTGGCCGGACTGATCATGGTGTGGGGCGTGCAGCGCTATGTCGAGGATCGGCTGACCCCCGACCCGACCACCATCGCCCGCGCCAGCCTGGACGGCCTGCGCGAACAGAACCGGCTGTCGGCCTTCGCGGCTCGCTACGTCGCCGTCGTGACCTCGCGCCAGTCGCAGCTGGGTTTTTCGACCGAGCGGACGCTCATCATGCCGGGCATGGTCCGTTACGAGGTCGATCTGGGTAAGCTGCGCCAGCAGGATGTGCGCTGGGATGCGAATGCCCATGTCCTGTCGGTGACGCTGCCCCCCGTCGAGATCGACGGGCCGCAGGTCGATCTGTCGGCGATCCGCGAATATGGGTCTGGCGGCCTGCTGACCACCTTCACCGATGCCGAGCAGCGGCTCGACGCCGCTAATCGGACGGCGGGACAGGTCGAACTGATGCGACAGGCGCGCGCGCCCGCGCCGATGAAGCTGGCCCGTGACGCGACCCGGCATGCGGTCGAGCGCAGCTTCGCCATGCCGCTGCGCGCGGCAGGGGTGGAGGGCAGCGTCAAGGTCCGCTTCTCCGACGAAGCGACGGGTGACGAACGCTGGGACACGACGCGCAACCTGCAAGAGGTTCTTGGCAATAGCGGCTGACGTGGACAATTGTCGGCGCGAGCCCATGCGCCTAGGGGGAATGCCATGACCATCCAGACGAATCTGACGGGCCTCGACCTGCGCGCCGAGATCGACCGGCTCCGCAAGGAACGCAACGCCGTCATCCTCGCCCATTATTATCAGAAGCCCGAGATTCAAGACCTGGCCGATTTCGTCGGCGACAGCCTGGACCTCAGCCGCAAGGCGCAGGCGACCGACGCCGACGTCATCGCCTTTTGCGGCGTGCGCTTCATGGCGGAGACGGCCAAGATCCTGTCGCCCGAGAAGATCGTCGTGCTGCCCGACATGGCCGCTGGGTGCAGCCTGGAGGATAGCTGCCCGCCCGAACAGTTCGCCGAATTCCGGGCCCAGCACCCGGATCACATCGCGCTGACCTATATCAACTGCTCGACCGAGGTGAAGGCGCTGTCCGACATCATCGTGACGTCGTCCTCGGCGGAGCAGATCCTGGCGCAGATCGACCCCGCGCAGAAGATCATCTTCGGCCCCGACCGCAATCTGGGCGGCTATTTGGCCCGCAAGACCGGACGCGACATGCTGCTGTGGCCGGGCGTCTGTATCGTGCACGAGGCGTTCAGCGAGACCGAGTTGCTGAAGCTGCGCGCCCAGCACCCGGACGCGCCGATCGCGGCGCATCCCGAATGCCCCGCCGTGATCCTGGACCATGCCGATTATGTCGGCTCGACGCGCGGCATCCTGGAGTTCGCACAGACCGTGACCAGCGATACGCTGATCGTCGCGACAGAGCCGCACATCATCCACCAGATGCAAAAGGCGATGCCGGGCAAGACCTTCATCGGCGCGCCGGGCGCGGACGGCAACTGCAACTGCAATATCTGCCCCTACATGGCGCTCAACACCCTGGAGAAGCTGTACCTGGCGCTGCGCGACCTGACCCCGCGGGTCGAGATCGAGGAAGGCCTGCGGCTTCAGGCCAAGAAGAGCCTGGACGCTATGCTGACGCTGGCCAGCGGCACGGTCGGCAAGGGCGATCTGGGCCCGCGCCCGTGACGGAAAGCGTGATCGACGGGTTCGACCTCAGCGCCTTCGTCACCGGAACGCTGGCCGAGGATATGGGACCCGGCGGCGACATCACCTCGGCGGCGGTGATCCCGGCGGAGGCGCGGTTCATCGGCACCATGGCCAGCCGCGATGCAATCACCGTCGCCGGGCTGCCCTTCGCCGAGGCGTTCTTCCGCCATCTCGACGCCGATGTCGTCATCGAGCGGCTGGTCGAGGATGGCACCAGCGTTCCGGCGGGCACCGATCTGCTCCGCCTGTCGGGCAAGGCGCGCGCGATGCTGACCGCCGAACGTTCGGCGCTGAACACCGTCCAGCATCTTTCGGGCATCGCGACGATGACGGCGGCTTATGTCGCGGCGATTCAGGGCACCGGGGCGACGCTGCTCGACACGCGCAAGACCATTCCGGGCCTGCGCCTCCTGGAGAAATACGCCACCCGCATGGGCGGCGCGCAGAATCATCGCATGGGCCTGTGGGATGCGGCGATGATCAAGGACAATCACGTCGCGGTCGCAGGCGGCATCGGCCCGGCGGTCTCGGCGGCGCGAGAGGCGGGGATTGCGCGGATCATCGTCGAGGTCGACGCGCTCGACCAGATCGAACCGGCGCTGGCGGCGGGGGCGACCCATTTGCTGCTCGACAATATGAACCCGGCGCAGCTGGCCGAGGGTGTCGCGCTGGTCGCGGGCCGGGTGCCGACCGAGGCGTCGGGCGGCGTACGCCTCGACACCATCCGCGCGATTGCGGAATCGGGTGTCACCTATGTCAGCGTGGGTCGCTTGACCCAATCGGCCCCGGCGGCCGATATTGGACTGGATTTCGCCGCCGCCTGAGGCGGGCTTGGAAGGGGAAGATCGTGCGACCGAAGTCGGTGATATTGGGCGAGCGGCTGTCGCTGTTCGCCATCCTGTTGCTGGTGGTGCTGGCGGTCATCGGCTGGGCCGACACGGTCGCGCAGGCCGGGGTCGCTATCGCGATCATCGCCAATGGCCTGTTGATCGGGTTGTTCCTGTTCGGCACGCTGCTGACCACTCGCCTGGCCAGCCGGGTCGGGCTGGGGCTGCTGGTCGTGCTGACGATCCTGAACCTGCTCGGTTTTCTCTATCAGGTGTCGGTCGGTGCGCTGGCCGAGGGTGCGTTCGGCGTGCTGACGGCGGTGCAGGCGGCCACGTCGCTGGTCGCGGTCGTGATGCTGATGCGGCCCAATGCCCTGGCCTGGTATCGCGCGATGGCGGAGGTGAGAGAAATATGAAGCATGTAATCATCGGTATGGCGCTGTTGGCCGCTCCGCAGCTGCTGTCGGCGCAGACGCTGCAATGCACCGCACCACGCGGGGCCCAGTCCATCCGCCCCGACGTGCCCAGCCAGAGCCAGCCGACCCGCGTGCTGCCGATCGGCGGCTACACGCTGGCCATCACCTGGAGCCCGCAATTCTGCCGCGACCCCAAGGGGAATAGCAGCTTCCAGTGCGGCGGCGCCAACCGCTTCGGCTTCACCCTGCACGGGCTGTGGCCCGATGGCGTGGACAAGGATTGGCCGCAATATTGCCGCCCGACCGCGATCATCCCGCAAGCGGTGGTCCGCCGCCATATCTGCGCCACCCCCTCGGCGCAGCTGATGCAGCATGAATGGGCCAAGCATGGCACCTGCATGAGCGGATACAGCCCGGCGCGCTATTTCCAGCGGTCGAACGCGCTGTATTACGGGCTGCGCTTCCCGGATATGGACGGGCTGTCGCGTCGGAACGGCCTGACCGCAGGTGATCTGGCGACCGCCTTTGCCGCCGCCAACCGGGGGATGACCGCCGACATGATGCGCGTGACCGCTACGCGCGAAGGCTGGCTGGACGAAATCTGGATCTGCCTGAACAAGGCATTCCGCCCCGCCCGCTGTCCGGTGCATCAGGGCGGATTGTCGCCCAACGCGCCGCTGAAGATCTGGCGGGGCAGCCGCTGACCGCGCTTACCCCTCCAGCACCACGCTGGAGGGGTGATGCTTGTCCAGATGCTTGCGGATGATCCGCAGGTTGCGCGTGTTCGACCGGAACAGCACATCGGCGGCGTCGCCGATCAGCGGCACGAAGCCCAACAGCGCGTCGAAGCCGACATTGCCCATCATCCGTGCCATCTGGAATTTGGACAGGCCCAGATTGCGCGCTTCCCAGATGATGTAGCTGCCCAGTGCCGCAGCGGCGATGTCGCCGACGATCGGGACCAGACCCAGTATCACGTCCAGCCCGATCGACCGGTTGAGGCCGGGCAGCACGACGACACGCTCCAACAGCCGCTCCATCGCCTCGATCCGCTGGCGGCTGGCGGCGATGCTCTTGTCGAGCGGCAGAGCGTCGAATGCCGTGGGGTCGATGCGGGTCGTGTTGGCCATGCCGTTCAATTGGTGATGGCGCGCAATCGGTTCAATGGATGCCAGGCGCGGCTGTTGGTCTGGAATTGCCGCAGCCGAGGCGTGGTGAGCGACCAGCGCAGCGGGCGGGCCAAGGGGATGAAGGGCGTGTCGGCATTGATCGCCGCATCCGCCGCCGCGATCGCCGATCCGCGTACCGCCAGCGTCGGGGCCAGCCGCGCTTGCTCGATCGCCGCCATCGCCGCCTCTCCACAGGGCGCGCAGGCGGTCGCGAGATACCAGCGCGCGCTGTCATAGGGGGCGACCGCATCGATCAGGCGGAGGTCGGCCGGGTCACCGAGCGCCACCCGTTCGGGTGTGATGCCGACCGCCAGCAGCGTCGCGCCGATCTGGCCATAGAGCAGGTTCGCCCCCGGCCCCTGCGGCAAGGCGATGCGCAGCCGCACCGGCTGGCCCCAGGCGGCGACCCGAGCCCGCGCCCCGCTGCGCCGCTCGTCCAGATTGAGAAGCGCCCAGCCGGGAATTTGCGGCGGGGCGTCCGAGTCGAGCGTGTCGGGCAGCAGGCGGTCGGCGGCTTCCCAATTGGGGGCGACCGCCGCCAGCATGGTAGCCCGGTCGAACGCCGCCGACAGCGCCTGGCGGTTGCCGGCATCGGCCAGGAAGCCGTCGCGACGGACGATGCCCAGGCCGAAAAGACCGGCCGCCGGATCGATCCGGATGGCCGCCTGGTTGATCCGGACCGCGTCGAGCAGCGGCCATGTCTCGAACCGGCCGCCGAGCAACAGGTCGGACCGGCCGCCCGCAAAGCGCAGGATGGCGCGTGCCGGAGTCTCGGCGATCAGGCGGACATCCTCCTCGGGAGCGGGCGTGGCGTCATCTTCCGGCTCGACACGGCGGGGGTCGGGAATGGGGCGTAGCAGCGGGGGTGGCCCCGCCCGGATGATGCGGAACGGCCCGGTGCCCCGACGCCCGCGATCGACGATCGCCATTTCGGGCTGGGCGAACAGCTTCAACAGGTCGGGGCGGGGGCGTGACAGGCGGATTTCGATGACCTGCGGCGTCATCACCACGATCTCGTCGATCGCCGTCAGGAAGGGGGCCAGCGGATTCCCTGAATTAGGCGACACCAGACGACGCAGGATCGGCACGACCTGCTCGGCGGTGACGGGTGAGCCGTCATTCCATTTCGCCTCGCGCAGGCGGAAGATGAAGCTGCCGCCCTCGTCGATGACGATCCAGCGTTCGGCCAGCCCCGGCTCGATCTGGCCATTGGCGTCGAAACGCACCAGCCCCTGTGCCAGCGCATCGCGCAGCACGCGGCGCGACGTATCGTCATCGGTAAGGGGCGGGCCACCGGACCGGGCGGAAGGTGGGGTGGATTGGACGGTGCTGACGACCACCGCCCCATGATCGGCATGGCGCTCGCAGGCCGTCATCGTCAGCAGGGCGGCGGCCCACCCGATGGTGCGGACGGCGGGACTCGAACCCGCACTCCATAGGAAGCCGATTTTAAGTCGGCAGCGTCTACCGGTTTCGCCACGTCCGCGCACAGGCCAACGAAGATACCAGGATGCCGCGAAGGTCAAGGGCGCAGCTGTCGTAAAGCCGGAATAGCCGCGCCCCGGTCACCTCAAGACCGGAATGTGATCACTCCGCGTCGACGTTCAGACGCGCGCGCATTTCCTTGCCGGGTTTGAAATAAGGAACGCGCTTGGCGCAGACATCGACGGTTTCGCCGGTGCGGGGATTGCGGCCGGTGCGGGCACCGCGCGCGCGGGTCGAAAAGGCGCCGAAGCCGCGCAGTTCGACGCGACCATCATCCGACAACCGCTTGGTAATCTCATCGAAGAAAATCGTGACGATCAGTTCGACTTCACGCGGGTTCAGTCCCGGATTACGCTGACCGATTTTTTGCACCAGTTCCGAACGGATCATCGTCTAGTCCCAAGCTTAAGACGGATCGTTCTTAACCTGTGTTTCTCGCTGCTGAAAGTAGTTTTATTATACGATTAAACGACGCTGCGGTGTCGTTTGGCCGGAACCGGGACATGTTTCCGAAAAAACATGCCCCGATCCAGTGACTTACTTCTGGGTGCGCGCCTTCAGCGCTTCGCCCAGAATGTCGCCCAGCGACGCGCCCGAGTCGGACGAACCGTACTGAGCCACCGCCTGCTTCTCTTCGGCGATCTGCATCGCCTTGACCGAGAAGGTCGGCTTCTTCGAACGATCGAAGCCGGTGACCATCGCGTCGAACTTCTGGCCGACCTGGAAGCGCTCGGGGCGCTGCTCGTCACGGTCGCGACCCAGATCGGTGCGCTTGATGAAGCCGGTCGCACCATCGTCGCCCGCCTGGACTTCGAGGCCCGCGTCGCGGACTTCGAGGACGGTCACGGTGACGACCTGGTTCTTGTTCAGGCGATCGCCAGCCGCAGCCACGCCGCCGGCGACGGGGCCGCCGCGCTCGAGCTGCTTCATGCCGAGCGAGATGCGCTCCTTCTCGGGGTCGATGTCCAGAACCACGGCCTGAACGACTTCGCCCTTGCGGTGCAGGTTGAGGGCATCCTCACCCGACACGCCCCAGGCGATGTCCGACATGTGGACCATGCCGTCGACATCGTTGTCCAGGCCGATGAACAGGCCGAACTCGGTCGCGTTCTTGACTTCGCCCTCGACGGTCGAGCCGATCGGATGGGCAGCGGCGAAGGCTTCCCACGGATTGGCCTGAGCCTGCTTGAGGCCGAGCGAGATGCGGCGCTTTTCCTGATCGACCTCGAGGACGACCACATCGACTTCCTGCGAGGTCGACACGATCTTGCCCGGATGGACGTTCTTCTTGGTCCAGGACATTTCCGACACGTGGACCAGGCCTTCGATGCCCGGCTCCAGCTCGACGAACGCACCGTATTCGGTGATGTTCGTGACGCGGCCCGACAGCTTCGCGCCGACCGGGTACTTGGCGCCGGCGCCATCCCACGGATCGCTCTCGAGTTGCTTCATGCCGAGCGAGATGCGCTGCGTGTCCTTGTTGATGCGGATGATCTGCACCTTCACGGTGTCGCCGATCGCGATCATCTCCGACGGATGATTGACGCGCTTGTACGACAGGTCGGTGACGTGCAGCAGGCCGTCGATGCCGCCCAGGTCGACGAACGCACCGTAATCGGTGATGTTCTTAACGACGCCGTCGATGATCTGACCTTCGGCCAGGCTCTGGATCAGGCCCGAACGCTGCTCGGCGCGGGTCTCTTCCAGGACCGCGCGACGCGACACGACGATGTTGCCGCGCTTGCGGTCCATCTTCAGGATTTGGAACGGCTGCGGGATGTCCATCAGCGGGGTGACGTCGCGGACGGGGCGGATATCGACCTGCGAGCCGGGCAGGAACGCCACGGCGCCGTTCAGGTCGACGGTGAAGCCACCCTTCACGCGGCCGAAGATCACGCCTTCGACGCGGGCCGACTTCGAGAATTCGAGCTCCAGCTTGTCCCAGGCGGCCTCGCGGCGCGCGCGGTCGCGGCTGAGCATCGCTTCGCCGTGCATGTTCTCGACGCGGTCGACATAGACCTCGACTTCGTCACCGACCTTCAGGTCGGCCTTCTGGCCGGGGGCAGCGAATTCGCGGAGGGGCACACGGCCTTCCGACTTCAGACCGACGTCGATGACGGCCATGTCGTTTTCGATCGCGGTGACGGTGCCATGCACGACGCGACCCTCGAAGCTGTCGGCACCGCCGAACATGTCATCGAGCATCGCCGCGAAATCGTCGCGCGTGGGCTGGGGGTTGGTTGCCATAAAAGGGTTAGGTTCCTGAGAGTTTTTCGTCTCCGGCTCGGGGCGATTCCCGAGACCTTCGACGATGGCCGCGCCGACCCCATGTCGACGCCACCAGGCCCGAAGATGATGCTGAAACACGGAAAAGCGGCGGTCCGCGACAAATGCGGAAAGGACGCTGGGGCAAGGCCCCGCGTCAGCCTCTCCGCGGAACAGGGTCCGCGAGCGGGGGCGCCTTAGCGGAAAATGGGGTTTTGCGCAAGGCGAGGGAGATCCTCCCCGGCACGGGGAGGGGGACAGCCACGAGGCGGTGGTGGAGGGGGCGTGCCGCGAATGATATCGCTTCGCGGCGGCCCTCCTCCGTCAGCGCGCCTTGGCCGCCACCTGGGCGTCGACGAACTGGATCGCGCGGGCGACCGCCGCCTCGATCGTCAGGCTGGAGGTGTCCAGCGCCGCCGCATCGGCCGCCTGGGTGAGGGGGGCGGTCGCCCGGCCGCTGTCGCGTTCGTCGCGAGCCCGGATATCCGCCAGTACCTGGTCGAACGACACGTCCGAGCCATTCGCCGCCAATTCGTTATGCCGCCGCCGTGCACGCACTTGTGGACTGGCCTTCACGAACAGTTTGGCGTCCGCATCGGGCGCGATGACCGTGCCGATGTCGCGCCCGTCGAGGATCGCGCCGCCCGGCTGGTTGGCGAAGCGCTTCTGCCGCTGGAGCAGCGCCGCGCGGACCAGCGGATGCACCGACACGACCGAGGCGAGCTTGCCCGTCTCGTCATCACGCAGGGTGGGATCGGCGAGCAGGCTGTCGTCGAAGCTGCACGCCGCGACGGCATCGGCCTCGCGGGTCGGATCGAGATGCATCGCGCGCACCGTCGCCGCCACCGCGCGGTAGAGCAGGCCGGTGTCGAGATGCGGCAGGCCGTAATGCCTGGCCAACGCGCGGGCGATGGTGCCCTTGCCGCTGGCGGCGGGGCCGTCGACCGCGATGATCATGCCATCGCTCCCAGCTTTTCCAGCGTATCGAAAAACACGGGATAGCTGGTCGCAACCGGTGCGGCATCGTCCAGCGTGATGGGATCGCGGGCGTTCAGCGCCGCGATGGTCATGCTCATCGCGATCCGGTGGTCGAGCAGGGTCGCAACGGTCGCGCCGCCGGGGATCGGATCGCCGCCGGTGCCGGTGACGGCCATGCCGTCCTCGAACTCCTCGCAAACGACGCCGCATGCCCCGAGGGCGTTCGCCATGGCGGTGATGCGGTCCGATTCCTTGACGCGCAGTTCCTCGGCGCCGCGCGCGATGGTCGTGCCAGTCGCGAAGGCGGCCGCTACGAACAGCACCGGATATTCGTCGATCATGCTCGGCGTCAGCTCGGGCGGAACCTCGATCGCCGACAGGGCTGCGTGACGGACGCGCAGATCCGCCACCGGCTCGCCGCCGACGATGCGCGCGTCCAGCTCGGTGATGTCGGCGCCCATCATCTTCAGCGCTTCGATGATGCCGGTGCGGGTCGGGTTCATGCCGACATTGGTGATCGTCACGTCGGCATCCGGCACGATCGAGCCCGCGACCAGCCAGAAAGCGGCCGACGAAGGGTCGCCCGGCACGACGATATTCTGCGGCTTCAACTCCGCCTGCCCCCGAATCGTGATGACCCGGCCCTCGGGCGAAGGGGTGACGGTCAGGTCCGCGCCGAAGCCCGCCAGCATTCGCTCGCTATGGTCGCGGGTCGCGATCGGCTCGATCACGGTCGTCTCGCCCGGCGTGTTCAGACCCGCCAGCAGGATCGCCGACTTCACCTGCGCCGAGGCGACGGGCAGGGTGTAGCGGATCGGCACGGCCGGGTTGATGCCCCGGACCATCAGGGGCAAGCGGCCGCCCGGCGTATCCTGGAACTGCGCCCCCATCTGCGACAACGGCTCGATGACCCGGCCCATCGGGCGCTTGGACAGCGAGGCGTCACCGATGAAGGTCGCGGTGATCGGGTGGCTGGCCACCAGACCCATCAGAAGCCTTGTCGAGGTGCCCGAATTGCCCATGTCGAGCGCGGTTTCGGGCTGGAGCAGCCCGCCGACGCCGACGCCGTGGATCACCCACACCCCGTCATCCTGCCGGACGATGTCCGCACCCATGGCGCGCATCGCGGCGGCGGTGGCGAGCACGTCCTCGCCCTCCAGCAGCCCTTCGACGCGGCTTTCACCGACCGCGAGCGCGGAGAGCATCAGCGAGCGGTGGCTGATCGATTTGTCGCCCGGAACGGCGATGGTGCCGCGAAGGGCGGCGGCGGCTCGCACGGTGCGAGGCTGGGGAAGGGGATGCGCCATGATGGCGCGGGCTTTTGACAGGGGCCTTGCGCTGTGGCAAGGCGCGCCCACTTTTCGCTCAGGCGGAAAACCCAATTCCGAAAGGTATGAACGGCATGATCAAGCCGGAATGGGGCACGAAGCGTACGTGCCCGAAATGCGCGACGCGTTTCTACGACCTCGAAAAGGACGACCCCGTCACCTGCATCAATTGCGGGACGCAGTGGGAGCCCGAGCCCATCCTGAAGTCGAAGCAGCCCCTGCCGTTCGAGCAGGTCAAGCCCGAGAACAAGGAAGCCGACAGCGATCTGGCGGGCGGCGACGACGAGGATCTGGACATCACCGGTGAGGACGAAGAGCCCTCGCCCGACGATGAAGTCGATCTGGGCGGCGACGACGATCTGGGCGTGGAAACGTCCAGCGAGGACGACGAACACTGAGTTGTCCGAACGGGCTCGGCAGGTGCTTGAAAAAAGTGCTTGCCGAGCCACGGCGGCCCCGCTAGTGGGCTGCCTCCACAGCGGAACGGGGCCGTAGCTCAGCTGGGAGAGCGCTGCAATGGCATTGCAGAGGTCAGGGGTTCGATCCCCCTCGGCTCCACCATTCCGCTGGAACAGCCGCATGGTATCCATGCGCTGACAGGCTAGCCCGCATCCCGCCGGGTCCGCGCCGAAATCGTTGGGGCCGTAGCTCAGCTGGGAGAGCGCTGCAATGGCATTGCAGAGGTCAGGGGTTCGATCCCCCTCGGCTCCACCATTTCCCCGATATCGCTGATTTTCGACCGCCCCTGATCATCAGTGGGTGGTTTTCGGCGTTTCAGGTGCGTTTGAATATCGCCCGACGTCACGTTCCTTTTTCTCAAGCTCCATTCAGACTGCGCAAAGTCGAAGGCAAGGGGGCAAGTCTCCGCCCAAGCCGCAAAGGTTCGCTGTGCGTTTCGACTTCACTCAGCGTGAAGGGGAGTCCTGACGTTCGCAATGACCTCCCCACGCCCAGTCGACATCCATAACGCTTCTTTCCCCTCTCCCCTGGACGGGGGAGAGGGTTAGCGGAGCCTGCCAGCGTGCTGGCTAGCGCAGCTTGGGTGAGGGGTCGGGCGAGCCTCCGGCTTGCGCGCTCGGGAACCGAGCGCTCTATCCCTCACCCGGTTCCGCTAAGCCTTTGCTTTCGCAACAGACCAAGTCTGCGCAACCCTCTCCCCTCTGCGAGGGGCGAGGGGGAAAAGGGCGTGTCTGAATAAGAATCTCCCGAGAAAGCAAAAACGTCCGATTGCGCTTACTGTCGGCCAACAAAAAAGGCCCCGACTTGCGTCGGAGCCCAGTGGGTCCTCGGGGGGTGAGGATCAGATGGCGGCGAGGCGTCGCTGCATCTGGTGGACCGGGTTGCGTGGGTCGCCCGTGATGTCGGCCAGACGGAAGCGGGCGACTTCGCGGGCCAGCGTCTCGGCTTCCTGCGCCAGGGTGCGGGCGGCGTCGGTGGCCTGTTCGACCATGGCGGCATTGCGCTGGGTCACGCCGTCCATCTCGGCGACGGCGGTGTTGACCTGTTGCAGGCCGATCGATTGCTGGGTGGCCGAGGCGGCGATCTGCGACACCAGGTCGCTGATCTCGCCGATCCGGCCGATGATCCGTTGCAGCGCCTCACCCGCCTCGTTGACGAGTTCGACGCCCGCGCCGACCTGGTCGGAGGAGGCGAGGATGCGCGTCTTCACATCCTTGGCCGCTTCGGCCGAGCGCTGCGCCAGGGCGCGCACTTCGCTGGCGACGACCGCGAAGCCCTTGCCCGCTTCACCCGCCCGGGCGGCCTCGACGCCCGCATTCAGCGCGAGCAGGTTGGTCTGGAACGAGATGCCGTCGATGACGCTGATGATCTCGCTGATCTCGGATGAGGAGCGTTCGATGCCGCCCATCGCCTCGACCGCGCGGCGGACGATCTGGCCCGATTCCTCGGCCTCGGTCCGGGCCTCGCCGACGATCCGGTTGGCGCGCGAGGCGCCGTCGGCGGTCTGGCGGACGGTCGAGGTGATCTGCTGCATGGCGGCGGCGGTTTCCTCCAGCGAGGCGGCCTGCTGCTTGGTGCGGTCGGACAGGTCGTCCGACGCCTGGCGGATATCGCCTGAGCCGACGCGAATATGCTCGCCCGACTGGGTGACGACGCCCAGCGTCGCGCACATCTGGGCCCGCATCGCCTCGAAACTGTCGGCCAGCGCCTGATATTCGGACGGCAGCCCGTCGAGCGAGGCGGTCAGGTCGCCCTTGGCCATCCGGTCGAACACCGCGCCGCAGCGTTCGATCACCGCGCGACGCCCCGCCTGCTCGGCCTCGAAATAGGAGGCCAGCGCGATGTCCATGTCGATCAGCGAGGCCTTGACCAGCGCGGTCGCCGCCCGTGCCCGGCGCCGCGCGCCGAACGGCCAGAACAGCCGCCCCAGGATCAGCTTGGGCAGGACATATTCCAGCATTCGGGCATAGCCGCTGATATACCAGGTCGGCGCCAGCCCGATCCGTGCATGGACCTGTCCGATATGGGTCGAAGCGGCGGCATAATCGCGATCGAGCGGGCGGGAGAACAGCTTGCGCCAATGCTCCATCTGCTTGTCGCGGGCATGGTCCATCCGCGCCTGCGATGCGAATAGCCCCCGGATCTGCGAGGTATCGGCGATATGCCGGTAAAGCGCGGTCAGGGCGGCGGGCGCATGCCGCTCGATCGCGCGCTTGATTGTCGGGAAGGTCGCGTAACTCTGCGCGCCATAGTCGAAAGCAGCCAGCCGCTGCTCGAAATCAATATGTTCCGATCCGCTCACAGCACATCCTCCATATCCCCCCTGGATAGGCAAAGAGGGTTAAGAAGCTGTCGAGAAACGGATTTTTCTGTATAATCCAGATTACATTACGGAACGAAACCGGGGCCGCCGACCGCGGCCCCGGAATGCTGGTCAGGCCGCCAGTCCGTGATGACGCAGCAGCGCATCCGGCTCCGGCGCGCGGCCGCGGAAAGCGCGGAAATTGTCGGCCGCCGGGCGGCTCGCCCCACGCGCCAGCACCTCGCGACGGAACCGATCGCCTGCCGCCTGGCCTTCCTCGGCAAAGGCGGAAAAGGCATCGGCCGACAGCAATTCGGCCCAGAGATAGCTGTAATAGCCCGCCGCATAGCCGCCCGCGAAGATATGGCTGAAGCTGTGCGGGAAGCGATTCCACGCGGGCGGACGAATCACCGATATTTCGTCGCGAACGCCGTTCAGCACCTCCATGACGCGGCCGCCCAGCGCCGGATCGTAATCGCGGTGCAGGCGCAGGTCGAAGGTCGCGAACTCGACCTGACGGAGCAGGAACAGCCCCGCCTGGAAGCGCCGCGCCGCCAGCATCTTGGCAAACAGCTCGTCGGGCAGCGGCTCGCCCGTCTCGACATGCGCCGACAGCGCGGTCAGCGTGTCGCGGTCCCAGGCGAAATTCTCCATGAACTGGCTTGGCAGTTCGACCGCATCCCACTCCACGCCCGAAATCCCGCCGATCGAGGGCAGGTCGACCTCGGTCAGCAGATGGTGCAGCACATGGCCGAACTCGTGCAGCAGCGTGACGACATCGCCATGCGCCAGCAGGGCAGGGGTGTCGCCGGTCGCGGGCGGGAAGTTGCAGGTCAGATAGGCGATGGGCCGGTGGAACCGGTCGGCATCGCGGAAGCGCGGACGGCATACGTCCATCCAGGCTCCCCCGCGCTTGCCCGCCCGCGCATGGAAGTCGCAATAGACGCCCGCGACGATCTCGCCACTCTGGTCCTGCACATCATAATAGCGGACATCGGCATTCCACACCGACACGTCCTGCCGCTCGACCAGGCGGATGCCGTACAGCCGTTCGATCAGCGCGACGGTGCCCTCCATGACGCGGGGCAGGGGGAAATAGGCGCGGATCGCCTCGCGATCGACGCCGAAGCGTTCGCGGCGCATATGCTCGGCGACATATCCCGTATCCCAGGGCTCCAGCTTGGCGATCCCGAACTTCTTGGCGGCATAGGCGCTCGCCTCGGCCAGTTCGCGCTGCGCCAGCGGGCGGGCACGGGCGGCGAGATCGGACAGGAAGGCCAGCGCCTCGTCCGCCGACTGCGCCATCTTGGTCTCGACCGAGCGGGCGGCGGCGTTCTCGAAGCCGAGCAGCCGGGCCGCCTCGTGGCGCAGCTCCAGGATCCGGTCGATGCGGGCGCTATTGTCATGGGCGGGATCGGCCGCCTGGTCCGAGGCGCGGGTGGCATAGGCCTTGGCGACCCGCGCGCGCAGATCGCGATTGTCCGCCTGGGTCAGGATCGCCTGCACGCTAGGTTCGCGTAGCGTGACCAGCCAGCCGTCCAGTTCCTTCTCTGCAGCATAGGAGGCCAGGATCGCCTTGGCATTGTCGGTCAGGCCGGACAGCAGGGCCTCGTCGGTGACATGCTCGCTCCAGGCTTCGGTCGAGTCGAGCACGGCATTGCCGAACTCGGTGCTCAGCCGGTTCAGTTCGACGCCGATCTCGCGGAAGCGGGCCTTGGCCGCGTCGTCCAGGCCGACGCCCGACAGGGTGAAATCCCGCCGCGCCAACACGACCGCGCGTGCCTCGGCCTCGGTCAGCGGCGCCAGATCGACGCGGTTGAAGGCGGCGAACAGACGCGGGTCCTGGCCCGCCTCCATGCCATATTCGGCCAGCATCGCCTGCGCCTCGGCATAGGCGGCACGCAGCTCAGGCGTGTCGGCGACCGAATGGAGATGCCCGGCGGGCGACCAGCCCCGCGCAATCGCGAAGCCCGCCCGCTCACTCGCCAGCACGACATCGCCAAAGTCGCTGGCGTTCGATCCGCCGATCCGGTTGGCGGCGGCGCGTGCGTCGGCGATCATCTGGCCGACCGCGGGCACCAGATGCTCGGGACGGATCGCGGCGAAGTCGGGCAGGTCGGTATCGGCGAGCAGGGGATTGGTGGTCATTCGGCATCCTTGCGCTTTATCGTCGGGATCATCTCGGCAGCCGCACCGTGTTCGGCAAGACCCTTGCGGTCGATCGGACCGATCCGTGCGGTCGCCATGGCGGGCACGGCAGGGGCGCTGGGCAATCCAAGTCACTGTTACCGCTCCCAATTGCATTTCCTGCAATTATCATTGCCGAGGTTGCAATTGCGAACATGGGTGCTGCGGTGCACAAGGATCGGGCCTTTCAGGCATCCTCTCCTAAAAACTTTCCGGCCGGTCGCAAGACCGGCCTTTTTTTTGGCCGCGATTTCCCCTACGGAACGCTCGTATC
>NZ_CP191175.1:1160000-1532500 GCF_050408055.1 Sphingomonas sp. Xoc002
GCTTAGAAGCAGCCATCCTTTAAAGAAAGCGTAACAGCTCACTGGTCTAAACAAGGGTTTCTGCGGCGAAGATGTAACGGGGCTCAAGACACGCACCGAAGCTTAGGGTGTACACGCATGTGTACGCGGTAGCGGAGCGTTCCGTAAGCCTGCGAAGCGATCTGGTAATGGGTCGTGGAGGTATCGGAAGTGCGAATGCAGACATGAGTAGCGATAAAGAGGGTGAGATGCCCTCTCGCCGAAAGACCAAGGGTTCCTGCGCAAGGCTAATCCGCGCAGGGTGAGCCGGCCCCTAAGACGAGCCCGAAGGGGGTAGTCGATGGGAACCACGTTAATATTCGTGGGCCTGGTGGTGTGTGACGGATGGTGTGTGTTGTCTGACCTTATCGGATTGGTCAGGCTTCGAAACTGTCCCGGGAAATAGCCCCACCGTATAGACCGTACCCGAAACCGACACAGGTGGTCAGGTAGAGTATACCAAGGCGCTTGAGAGAAGTGTCCTGAAGGAACTCGGCAAATTGCCTCCGTACCTTCGGAAGAAGGAGGCCCCATGTAAGCGCAAGCTCTCATGGGGGGCACAGGCCAGGGGGTAGCGACTGTTTAGCAAAAACACAGGGCTCTGCTAAGTCGGCTTCAAGACGACGTATAGGGCCTGACGCCTGCCCGGTGCCTGAAGGTTAAGTGGAGGAGTGCAAGCTCTGAAATGAAGCCCAGGTAAACGGCGGCCGTAACTATAACGGTCCTAAGGTAGCGAAATTCCTTGTCGGGTAAGTTCCGACCTGCACGAATGGCGTAACGACTTCCCCACTGTCTCCAGGACATGCTCAGCGAAATTGAATTCTCCGTGAAGATGCGGAGTACCCGCGGTTAGACGGAAAGACCCCGTGCACCTTTACTGCAGCTTCAGAGTGGCATTGGACAAGAACTGTGTAGCATAGGTGGGAGGCTTTGAAGCATTGGCGCCAGCCGATGTGGAGCCATAGGTGAAATACCACCCTGTTGTTGTTTAATGTCTAACCTCGTACCGTGAAACCGGTACAGGGACCCTCTGTGGCGGGTAGTTTGACTGGGGCGGTCGCCTCCTAAAGAGTAACGGAGGCGCGCGAAGGTTGGCTCAGGCCGGTTGGAAACCGGCTGTTAGAGTGCAATGGCATAAGCCAGCCTGACTGCGAGACTGACAAGTCGAGCAGAGACGAAAGTCGGTCATAGTGATCCGGTGGTCCCTCGTGGAAGGGCCATCGCTCAACGGATAAAAGGTACGCCGGGGATAACAGGCTGATAACCCCCAAGAGCTCATATCGACGGGGTTGTTTGGCACCTCGATGTCGGCTCATCACATCCTGGGGCTGGAGCAGGTCCCAAGGGTTTGGCTGTTCGCCAATTAAAGTGGTACGTGAGCTGGGTTCAGAACGTCGCGAGACAGTTTGGTCCCTATCTGCCGTGGGCGTCGAAATTTGAGAGGAGTTGACCCTAGTACGAGAGGACCGGGTTGAACGTACCTCTGGTGTACCTGTCGTCGTGCCAACGGCGCAGCAGGGTAGCTATGTACGGACGGGATAACCGCTGAAAGCATCTAAGCGGGAAGCCTCCCTCAAGATAAGATTTCTCAGGACGGTCGAAGACCACGACCTCGATAGATCGGATGTGGAAGTGCGGTAACGCATGGAGCTAACCGATACTAATTGTCCTATTCGCGCTTGAGAGCTCCACACCCCCACCATCAGCCCTGGGCTACGATGGCAGGGTGCGGTCATAATCCCCAAGCCAGGTGCATCGATTTTATACCCACACTCCCCGAAGCGAGGCCTCCTCTCCTCGGGGACCCCATCAAATACCACTTGATGGGGATTGTTATTCGCGGACTCTATTGCCTGGTGGCCATAGCGTCGGTGTCCCACCCGATCCCATCCCGAACTCGGCCGTGAAACCCGACTGCGCCAATGGTACTACTGCTCAAGCAGTGGAAGAGTAGGGCGTCGCCAGGCATTACAGCCCGCGAATACAAAAACCCATTCACTCGTCTCACCACCTTCCAAAGCGTCGCGGGGTGGAGCAGCCCGGTAGCTCGTCAGGCTCATAACCTGAAGGCCGCAGGTTCAAATCCTGCCCCCGCAACCATCACCACACACCACTCGCCGCCCCCACGGGCGGCGTCGGCGTTTGGGGCATACGACGCCCTCAGCCCCGGCTGAACACGGCATCACGCATCACGCGGCCACCTTGCCCCATGCGAAAAGAGACGGACATGGCCTTCGCCTTGTCCGCCCCTCCCGCCGATCCGCAGCCCGATAACGCCGCAACCCTGCCTTAAGCCTTCAGACCCTTCGCCATGTTCAGATGCGCCGTCACCGTCGGCACCAAACCGCTCGCAAAGCTCTTCAGCGCCGGGGCGTCGCCCCGCACCCGATCGGCCCTCGATCAGAACCGGAATCGCAATTCCGCCAGCACGGTCCTCGGTTCGCCCGGGAAACTACCGCTTTGCAGCGAGAAGCCGGAGGCAGCGTAGCGTTTGTCGAACAGATTATCGACGCGCAGCATCAATTCCATAATGCCCAGCGACTTGGTGATCGAGGCATCGAAGATCGTATAGGGCTGCACCGCCTGGCCAGCGAGGCTGATCCGGCTCGACAGATATTCGCCGCCAAAGCCGATGGCGGTGCCGATCGGGGCGATTTGATACCGGGTCCAGAAGCCGAGCTGGTGCTGCGGCGCATTGGCGAAGCGGTTGCCGACGGCATTGGTCAGCGACTGGCCCGGAACGGTGCCGGTGATCCGGGCGTCGTTATAGGCATAATTGGCCATCAGCACCCAGTCGGGCGTGATGTCGGTCGCCAGATCGATCTCGAACCCCTTGCTCGTCACCTGGCCGATGGGGCGGAGCTGGTCCTGCCCGTTGACGGGGGCCAGGCTGGGGTCGACCTGAAGCATGTTGCGGCGGACGATCCGATAGATGGCCGCATTGGCCTGAAGCCGCCCGCCCAGGAGCATCGATTTGACGCCGCCTTCGATCTGCCCGCCCGTGACCGGGGCGAAGGGGCCGCCCGCATCGGGATTCTGGCTGGCCGGGCTCTGCGGCTCGAAGCTGCCTGACCAACTGGCGTAAAGCGACACGTCCTTGCGCGGCTTGGCGATCGCCCCGGCACGATAGGTGAAGCGGCCGTCGCCATAGGTGTCGTTTGTGGGCGGCCCGCCGCGGCGACGGTTGGTCGCCACGGTGTCGTCGAACCGGTCGTAACGGACCCCGCCCACCAGCAGCAGCGCGTCGGTGACGGTGATCTGGTCCTGCAGATAGGCACCGGTGCGCCGGCTGCGCGTATTCGACGTCTCGAAGGGCAGGGCGGCAGCGCGGGCCACGTCGCGGCCGGTCACGGTGTAGACCGGATTGCTGAGGCTCAGCGGCGTCACGCCCGAACGCACGATGCGCGAATTGAAGATGCTGGTCTCGTCATACCAGTCGGCGCCCGCCTGGAATTTGTGGACCATGCCGAACAACGGCACCTTCGCGGTGGCGTTGGCTATGAAGGACAGGCCGTCGACGTCGCGGATCTGATCGCGAAACTCGCGCGCGATCAGGTCGGAACTGCCGCTCACGAAACCGCGTGCCTCGTGATATTGCTGGGTTTCCGTCGCCTGAAAGTAGCGCGCGCCCGCGTCGAAGGTGATCGCACTACCGATATCGGTGGCGTAGCGCGCCTGATAGGCTTGCGACTTCAAATGGAGGAAGTCGGTGGGCTCGTTGGCGTTCCAGCGGATATCGCCCAGGAAATTGCCGTCATTGTCGACCGGCACGCCGCGCAGGCGATTGCCGCGCAGGAAATTGTCGTAGACCGTGGCCTGCACGGTCAGCTTGCCGCCCTGGTTGGTGCGGAAGGACAGGCCGCCATCGCCGATCAGCGACGTATTCTTCGTGTTGTAGCGGAAGGGCGTCATCCCCTCATAGAAGCCGCCGAGCCGATAGGTGACGACGCCGTTCGCATCGACCTTGCCCGTCGCCTCGGACGAGATGCCCGCGCGACCGTAATTGCCCAGCGTCGCGACCGTGCGCAACGCACTGACCTCGCTGGGCGTCTTGGAGACATAGTTGATGATGCCGCCGGGCGAGCCGGGGCCGAAGAACAGGCCCGCCGGTCCCTTCAGCACCTCGACCCGGCTGACGGTGAACAATTGCGGCACCGAAAAGCCGATAAAGGGATTGCCGCGCTGGCCGTCATAGAAGGACTGGTCCTGCCGGAAGCCGCGAAAGGTGATGCCCGCATAGCTGAAGGCGCTGACGCCCGAGATGTTGCGATAGATATCGGTCGCGTCGCGCGCGCCCTGATCGGTGAACAGCTCCTGGTTGATGACCTGAAGAGCCTGCGGAATGTTCAGCGGGTCTTCGGCCGTCTTGCCGACGGTCGTCGTATCGACGCGGTAGAGATGCTGCGCCCGCCCGGTCACGACGATGTCCTCGCCGGGGGGAGGGGTGTCCCCGATGGGATCCGTCGTGCCCGCCATGGCGGGCGCACAGATCAGCAAGGCGGCCAGGCTGGCCACACCGTTCAAGACATTCATGGCTTAACCCCCTTATCGCTATCGACTCGCAGTAACGTCGATAGCTTGGGGGCGCAACCATGGTTTGCGGCAGCGCGGCGACGCGCGGTCAGCCCTGCAACCAGTCGCGCAGCAACATGGTTACCTCGCCGGGGCGCTCGATCGGGGCCAGATGGCCGCAATTGCGGATTTCGTGAAAGCGCGCACCGGTGATGCGATCCGCCAGCTCGCGCGCATCGGTGGGCAGGCAGATGCGGTCGCGATCGCCCACCGCGACCAGTGTCGGCACCCGGACCGCCGCGATGGCCGGGCCGATATCGGGCCGGGCGAGCAGGGCACGCTGCTGCCGCTCGAACACCGCCGTACCGACGCGCTCGGCCATGGCCTGCACCGGGCCGCTCACGATCGGGGTCAGGGTCGGGTCCGCGTGCGGCGCGGTGGCGAGCAGGCCCTGATCGGCGACGGTGCGCGGGCGCATCTGCATCGAGGCGCGGGTGCCGAACAGTGCCACGCGTTGCACCCGCTCGGGGGCCTGCCGGACGATCTCCAGCGCGACATAGCCGCCCAGGCTGACGCCCGCGACCGTGAAGCGCGGCGGGGCATGGGCCAGCACGCGCGTCGCCATCGCCTCCAGCGTGTCGTCGACGGTCAGGTCGCCCAGCATCGGATGGGTGATGTCGCTGAGGCCGACGACCTGCCGGGCCCAGAGCTGCCCGTCGCATCCCATGGCGGGCAACAGGACGAGGGGCGGCGCGTTGCGGATCATGGCTATGTCTCCCGAAGAATGAGGTTGCGCGGAGGCGTCAGGTGAACAGGGTCAGGAGGCCGCGTGCCGGGTCGGTCAGCCCCTCCCAGATCATCTTGCCCGCGACCCACAGGATGACGAGCAGTCCGACATAGGCGAGCCAGCGATAGCGCTCGATCACGCGCGCCAGGATATTGGCGGCGAGGCCCATCAGCGCGACCGACAGAATCAGGCCGATGGCGAGGATGCCGGGATGGTCGCGCGCCGCGCCCGCGACCGCCAGGACATTGTCGAGGCTCATCGAGATGTCGGCGACCGCCACCGCCCAGGCGGCGGCCCAGAAGCGGCGCGGCGCCTGTTCGGCGAGGGGATCGTCCTCGCCCGCACCGCCGCGCAGCTCGCGCCACATCTTCCAGGCGACCCAGACCAGCAGCAATCCGCCCGCCAGTACCAGCCCGACGATCTGGAGCAACTGCGTCACCACCAGCGCGAAACCGATACGCAGGACGAGCGCGGCGATGACCCCTACCAGGATCACCTTGCGCCGCATCGCGGGGGGCAGCCCGGCCGCCAGCGCGCCGACGACGATAGCGTTGTCGGCGGCCAGCAACACGTCGATCATGACGACCTGGGCAAAGGCGGCGAGCGCGGCCGGAGAGCCGATCGCGGCGAAGTCGGCGACGATATGCTGCCAGAGCGTTGCCATCGGATCAGCTCACCAGCGGGAAGGCGAGGACGGCCATCCCGACCAGCGTCATCACCACGCACACCATGGCGGCCGGAACCAGCGTGAAGCGCTGGTGATCGGCGAGGTCGATGCCCGCCAGGCTGACCAGCAGATAGGTCGACGGCACCAGCGGGCTGAGCAGATGGACCGGCTGGCCCATCAGCGAGGCACGCGCGATCGCCATCGGCGACACGCCGTAATGCGCGCCTGCCTCCGCCAGGATCGGCAGCATTCCGAAATAGAAGGCGTCGTTGGAGATGAAGAAGGTGAAGGGCAGGCTGAGCATCGCGGTGATCGGCGCCATATAGGGCCCCAGGACCGGCGGGATGAAGCCGACGACTTCCTTGCTCATCGCCTCGACCATGCCGGAGCCGGACAGGATGCCGGTAAAGATACCGGCGGCGAAGATCAGCGAGACGACCGACAGAACGTTACCGGCATGGGCGGCGATCCGCTCCTTCTGCTCGGCGACCTGCGGATAGTTGACGATCATGGCGATGGCGAAGGCCAGCATCATCAGCACCGACAACGGCAGGATGCCCGAGACCAGCCCCGCGATCAGCGCCAGGGTCAGCGCACCGTTGAACCAGCGCAGATGCGGGCGGCGCGCCTCCGGGAATTGCGACACGGCCATGCCGGTGAAGGCGGTCGGCTCGTTCGACTTCACATGGCCGATGCGGCGACGCTCCTTGCGGCCGAACCAGATCGCCAGGCCGATCAGGAAGGCGAGGCCCGCGATCATGCCGGGGATCAGCGGCAGGAACAGCGTCGCGGGATCGAGCTTCAGCGCGCTGGCGGCGCGGGCGGTCGGACCGCCCCAAGGCGTCAGGTTCATGATGCCGCTGGTGCTCATGAGCAGGCAGCACAGGTACAGCCGGTTCATGTCGTACCGCTTGTACAGCGGCAGCAGCGCGGCAATGGTGATGATGTAGGTCGTCGACCCGTCGCCATCCAGGCTGACGATCGCGCATAGTACGACCGTGCCGATCAGGATCGCCATCGGATCGCCGTGCACGACCCGAAGCAGCCGGTTGACCAGCGGATCGAACAGCCCGGTATCGGTCATGATCGAGAAGAACAGGATGGCGAACAGCAGCATCACGCCGGTCGGCGCGAGGTTCTTGATGCCGTCGATCATCATGTCGCCGAGGCCCGAGGCGAAACCGGCGATCAGAGCGAAGGCGGTGGGCACGACGATCAGCGCGACGAGCGGGGTCATCCGCTTCGTCATGATGAGCGTCATGAAGGTGGCGACCATCAGGAAGCCAAGCAGGGCAAGATCCATCGAAGGATGCTCCGTGAGAGGAGAAAGGGGCGTTTAGAAGGTGACGGCGATGCGGGTGCCGATCGTCTCGCCGCTGTCGGGGCCGGTATAGGTCCCTGCGCGATTGTCGGTGTCCCAATGGACCCAGTTGAACTGGAGCCGGGTGAAGCTGTTGAGATACCAGTTCACGCCTGCCGTGGCGGCC
This sequence comes from Sphingomonas sp. Xoc002, assembly GCF_050408055.1. Lineage (NCBI taxonomy): Bacteria > Pseudomonadati > Pseudomonadota > Alphaproteobacteria > Sphingomonadales > Sphingomonadaceae > Sphingomonas > Sphingomonas sp. Xoc002. The sequence continues at coordinate 1,167,472 of NZ_CP191175.1, forward strand.
CAGCCGCGCCCGCCGGTCAAGAGACTGGTATAGTCGAGATTTTCGTAGCGCGCGGTGAGCTCGATCGCGCCCGGTCCGCCCTCGAAGATCGGCTTCAGGACGCGCGGCTGGCCGAAGCTGCCGAGACGCGGGTTATAGGGGGGCAGGTCGCCGGTGACGAACCAGCCGCCCGACAGGCTCCATGCCTTGCTGAGGAAGTCGGGGCGTCCGCCGGTCAGGCGCGCACGGCGCTCGCCCGCTTCGGCCATGATCCAGACCGGGCCGACATAGCCGCCCAGCTCGGCACCATAGCCAGTCGTGCTGCGCCCGCCCAGCAGCGCGCCGGTCGACACGCGCAGCGCGCCGTTGAAGCGGCCACCGATCACCGTGTTGCGCGTCAGCGTGGTCGCGCTGGCGGACAGCGCCTCGTCGAAACCCCATAGGCCGACATGCAGGACCGAATGGTCGCTCTTGATCGGGTTCCAGTGCGCGCGGCCCAGCACCGTGCGGCTGTCATTGCCGCCCTGGTTGCCATCGATCCGGTCGCCGGTCAGCGTCAGCGAGGCGTGGCCGGTCTTCCAGAACAGGCGTGGCATGATGCCGACGCCATAGAAGCCGCGCTGCGGGATGATCGCGGTGGAGACGACGGTGCGCTCCATGAACGGCGTCGAGTCCGATCCCGTCGAACCTTCGAACCCGCGATCGTTGAACAGATGCCCGGCGCGCAGGTCGTAATCCAGGCCCGGTCGGATGCGGTTGCGCCAGCCGATAAAGGCGGTGACGATATCGACTTCGTTCTCCGAGAAGTCGGACTCGAACTGGTAGAAGAAATGGGTGCCGACCCCGCCTTCCAGACCCAGGCGCAGCGCGCGCATGCCGGTCGTCGTGATGTTGCGCCCGTCATAGGCCGATCCGAAGGTCGAGCTGACATCGGTCAGGATGCGGCCGCGCGGCTTGAAAGTGTAGATGCCGTCGGCCGAGTGGAAGACGGGCAGGCCCGCACCCCATTCGGTGGTGACCCCCGCCGCATTGGCCTGCCGCGCCTGCGCGACGTCGCGTTCGGCGGGGCCGGGGGGGACCAGCTGCGGCGCGAAGGGGCGGGTGACGGTATCGCGGCCGATCGTGTCGCTTTGCGCCAGTTGCGGCGCGGGCGGGGTGATCGGGGCAGGAGCGGTGACCGGAGCGGGCGCGGCGGCGGTCGTACCCTCCAGCCGGTCTAGCCGGGCGCGCAGGGTCGCGATCTCGGCGGCCTGCTGGCGGACCAGAGCGGCGAGGTCGTCGTTGCTTGGCGTCTGGGCGAGCGCGGGGGTGGCGGCCAACAAGGCGACCAGCGCGGTGGCGGTTCGGATCGGGGTCATCATTTGGGGGCCTCTTGAGCAAGAGTGGCGCGCCAGTCGGCCAGGAAGCGGCGGCGCTTGATCGTGTCGAGATTGACGAGAAGCTGCGGCCCGACGCGGATCGGGCGTTGCTGTTCGGCGGACAGGCGGGGTGCACGGACATCGGCGCGCACCGGCAGCAGCCATTGCCGGGCGAGCAGCGTCTGCCCGGTGCGCGACAGCAGGAAGTCGAGGAACAGTCGCGCCGCCGCCGGATGCCGGGCATCGCGCGCAATGAAGGCGACGCGCGAGGCGACGATCGTATAGTCGCGCGGGAAGACCACCCGGATGTTCGGGTCGCGCATCGCACGGGTCAGGGCGTAGGGGCCGACGACATTGTACGCGATGGCGATCCGCCCCGCCGACACCGCATCCAGCATCGGCTCGGTGGTGCGCGACAGCATCGGCCGGGTCGCCGCGATCGCCTGCACCAGCGAGCGGGTGTCGCGGGTGATCGCATGATCCTCGGTCAGGTAGAGATAACCGACATTGGACCGGGCGGGGTCATAGGTCGCGACCTTGCCTATCAGCTGGGCGCGACGGGTGCGGAGCAGTCGTTCGAACGCCTCGTGCGTGCGCGGCACCTGTCCGGCGGGGATCAGGCGGCGGTTGACGACGAAGGCGACCGGTTCGGCGGTGACGCCATAACCCATATTCTTCCACACCGCCGTGGCGGGGAGCGCGGGCTTTTCGGGACTGAGATAGGCTTGCGCATAGCCGTCGTTGATCAGCTTGGCCTGGAGGTCCATCGCCGACGACCAGACGACATCTGCCCCTGCTGCCTTGCCCCGCGCCTCGCCGACGACGCGGTCATAGATGGTGCTCGATTCCAGATCGTCATAGCGCACCTGGACGCCGGGATAGGTGCGGCGAAAGGCCGCGATCAGCGGCTGCATCGCGGCGGTGTCGGCATTGCCATAGATGCGCACCAAACGCTCGCCGCGCGCATTGGCGACCAGCGCGTCATAGGAGCGGGGATAACCGGCCGGGCGCTGCGCATCGGCGCGAGCGGGCACGACGGCACCCAGCATCAGCATCGATAGAATTACCATTCGCATCGTTCAGGTCCTCTCGCTTCCCGCCTCTGAGTTCGGGTAAGCTCAATGCCATGGACTATCCCGCCAAGCTGTCATCCGCCTTTCACGGAAGGGCTGCGTCATGCGGATTCTGATCGTCGAGGATGATGCGGCGCTGGCACGCGGGATCGTCGCGCTGCTCCGCGCGGCGGGACATGCGGTCGATCATGTCGCGACCGGCGAGGATGCGTTGATGGTCGCGGCGGACGAGGCCTATGCGCTGGTCGTCCTGGATGTCGGATTGCCGGATATCGACGGTTTTTCGGTACTCCAGACGCTGCGGCGCCAGGGTAACCGCGTGCCGGTGATGATGCTGACCGCGCGCGATGCGCTGGACGACCGGGTGCGCGGGCTGGACCTGGGCGCGGACGATTATCTGCGAAAGCCCTTCGCGCCGGAGGAACTGGAGGCGCGTATCCGGGCGCTGGGGCGGCGGCGCGGCGGCGATCCGACGCCCGAGCTGGTCGTCGGGGCGCTGGTCCTCGATCGTTCGCGCGGCGCCGCGCGAGTGGGGGCGCGGGCGCTCGACCTGCGTCGCCGCGAATGGGCGGTGCTCGACGCGCTGGCCACCCGCGCGGGGCAGATCGTGCCGCGCGAGACGCTGCAATCCGAGGTGTTCGGCTATGACGAGCCGGTCGGGCCCAATGCGATCGAGGTGAACATCACCCGGCTGCGCGGCAAGCTGGCCCCCGACGGTCCGGCGATCCGCACCGTGCGCGGGGTCGGCTATATGCTCGATGCCCATTAAGCCGCCGCGCGGGCGTGCCGTAGCGCTGCGTACCCGGCTGCTTGCCGCGATGCTGGCGCCGATGCTGGCGATCGCGGTGCTGCTGGGGCTGGCGGGGGCGACGCTGATCGCCGATGTGGTCCGCCGGACCAACGACCGGGTGCTCGGCGGCGCGCTGGGCGCGGTGGCCGAGACGGTGCAGGTAGAGCGCGGCGAAGTGACGCTGGACCTGCCCGCCGCCGCCTTCGGCATGCTCGAGAATAGCGAGCGCGACAATGTCTATTACCGGATCGCGGTGGGCGGGCGTCTGCTGACCGGCTATGCCGATCTGTCCGCGCCGAACATCGCCGAACTGGCGCTCGACACGCCGCGCTTCCGCTTCGCGCGCTACCGTGACCAGGATATCCGTATCGCCGAGGTGCGCCGCGCGCTGCCGCGGATCGACGCGCCGGTGATCGTGCAGGTGGCCGAGACGCTGGACGGTCGCCGCGCGCTGCAACGGCGGTTGGTGATCGCGCTGCTGCTGGGCGAGTTGCTGCTGGTGGGCGTGGCCATGTTGCTGATCCGCCCGGCGCTGGCCTGGAGCCTGCGGCCGCTGGCGGGGCTGCGCGGGGCGGTGGCGGCGCGGGACACGCGCGCGACGCCGGATTTGTCGCCGCTCGACACCGGGCCGTTGCCGGTCGAGCTTCGCCCGCTGGCCGATGCGTTCAACCATCTGCTCGCCCGGCTGGACAGCGCGACGGCGGGCATGCGGCGTTTTACCGCCGATGCCTCGCACCAGATGCGCACGCCGCTGGCGGTGTTGAAGGTGCAGGTGGCGCTGGCGCGGCGCGGCAGTCCGGCGGCGCTGGGCGAGATCGCCGACGCCGCGGACCGGCTGGAACATCTGGTGAAGCAGTTGCTGGCCCTGGCGCGCGCCGAGGAGGCGGGCGTCGCGCCGCCGCGCGAACGGGTCGACCTGCGCGAAGTGGCGGTCGCGGTCATCAACCGCCGTATCGCGCAGGCGATCGAGGCGGGGGTGGAAATCCATCTCGACGCACCCGCCGACATCGTGATCGCCAGCCACCGCACCTTGCTGTTCGAAATCCTGTCCAACCTGCTCGACAATGCGATCCGCTATAATCGGCGCGGCGGTCAGGTGATGCTGACGGTGTCGGACGAAGCGGGGCAGGGGATCAGGATCGACGTGGCCGATGACGGCCCGGGCCTGCCCGATGCGGAACTGGCCCGGCTGGGCGAGCGCTTTACCCGCCTGTCGACCGCACGCGACAGCGAGGGCAGCGGGCTGGGCCTCGCCATCGTCCGCTCGGCCGCGTCGCGCCTCGATGCGACGGTGGAGATCGTGAATACCCGGCCCGGCCTGCGCATCACCTTGCGCTTTGGGGCGACGAATGGTTGAAAAGCCCGGCGAGGCTGGACCTTGCCGGGCTTTCGGAGATCAGAAGCGATCCGCGTCCATGACCTTCGTCCAGGAGGCGACGAAGTCGTTCACGAACTTCTCCCTGGCGTCGTCGGCGGCATAGACCTCCGCCACGGCGCGCAATTCGGAGTTCGATCCGAAGATCAGGTCGACCGGCGTCGCGGTCCAGCGGGCGGCGCCCGTCGCGCGGTCCTTGCCCTCGTACAGGCCCGGCGTCGCCGACTTGGTCCACACCGTGTCCATGCTCAGCAGGTTGACGAAGAAGTCGTTGCTCAGCGTTCCCGGACGGGTCGTCAGCACGCCGTTCTTCGACCCGCCGCTATTGGCGGCCAGCGCGCGCATCCCGCCGACCAGTACGGTCATTTCCGGCACGGTCAGGTCCAGCGAGTCCGCCTTGTCGACCAGCGCCTCGGGCGCGCTGACTTCCGCCTTAGGCCCGTAATAGTTGCGGAAGCCATCGGCGACCGGTTCCAGATGGGCAAAGGACATGGGGTCGGTCTGCGCCTGGGTGGCGTCGACGCGGCCGGGCTTGAACGGCACGCTGACCGTCATGCCCCCGGCCCGCGCGGCCTGCTCGACCGCCGCATTACCGCCCAGCACGATCAGGTCGGCCATCGACACCTGCCGTCCGCTGCGCGCGAAGTCCTTCCGGATCGCGGTCAGCCTGGCCAGCACCGTCTTCAACTCGGCCGGATCGTTGACCGCCCAGCCCTGTTGCGGGTCCAGGCGCAGGCGCGCGCCGTTCGCCCCGCCGCGCATATCGGTGCTGCGGAAGGTCGAGGCCGAGGCCCAGGCGGTGCGGATCAGCGCCGGCCCCGACAGGCCCGATGCCAGGACCATCGCCTTCAGCCGGGCCTGATCCTCCATACCGATCGGGGCGAAGCTGGCGGCGGGCAGGACGTCCTGCCAGACATAGGACTCGGTCGGCACGTCCTTGCCCAGATAGCGGGCACGCGGGCCGAGGTCGCGATGGGTCAGCTTGAACCACGCGCGCGCGAAGGCCTGGGCGAACAGGTCGGGGTTCTTCTGCCAGCTCTCCAGAATCTTGCGGAAGGCCGGATCGTCCTTCAGCGCCATGTCGGTGGTGAACATGATCGGCGCGTGGCGGACACCCGGCAGATGCGCGTCGGGCACCAGTTGCGCCGCCGCCGGATCGGTCGGAATCCACTGGGTGGCGCCCGCCGGGCTCTTGGTCTTCACCCAGTCATAGTTGAGCAGATTGTCGATATATTGGGTGGTGAACTGGGTGGGCGTCGCCGACCAGGCGCCCTCCAGGCCCGAAGTGATCGTGTCTTGGGCATTGCCCTTGCCGCACGTGTTAGCCCAGCCCAGGCCCTGCTGTTCGATGGCACCCGCGGTCGGCTCGGCGCCGAGGCACGGCTTTTGGGCATGTGCGCCATGCGCCTTGCCGAAGGTGTGACCGCCCGCGATCAGCGCCAGCGTCTCCTCGTCGTTCATCGCCATGTTGCCGAAGGCGCGGCGGATATCGGCGGCGGCACCGATCGGATCGTGATTGCCGTTCGGCCCTTCCGGGTTGACGTAGATGAGGCCCATGGTGGTCGCCGCCAGCGGACGCTTCAGCGTGCCGTCCGCCTTGGTGCGCTCGGTGCCCATCATCTTGGTCTCGGGGCCCCAGTAGACGACGTCCGGCTGCCACGCATCGACACGACCACCGGCAAAGCCGACCGTCTTGAAGCCCATATCCTCCAGCGCGACATTGCCGCTGAGCACCATCAGGTCGCCCCAGCTGAGCTTGCGGCCGTATTTCTGCTTGATCGGCCAGACCAGGCGGCGGGCCTTGTCCAGGCTGACATTGTCCGGCCAGCTGTTCAGCGGGTCGAAGCGCTGCTCGCCACCGTCCGAACCGCCGCGCCCGTCACCGACGCGATAGGTGCCCGCGCTGTGCCAGGCCATACGGATGAAGAAGGGGCCGTAATTGCCATAGTCGGACGGCCACCAGGGCTGCGACGTGTGCAGGACGCGGCGGATGTCGGCTTTGACCGCCTCCAGGTCCAGGCTGTTGAACTCCTTCACATAGTCATAGTCCGCCCCGTAGGGATTGGCGCGGGTGTCCTCATGTTGGCGCAGCGCCGTCAGGTCGAGGCGGCTGGGCCACCAGTCGCGGTTCGTCATGCCGCCGGGCCGGGCGGCGACCGGCGCGGGCGGGTCTTGCGTCACGGTCTTGGCGGCGGTCGGCGCCTTGGGCTGGGGGCGGTCGGTCTGCTGCGGCGCGCTGGTCAGCGCGGCCATCATCGCGATCAGGGAAACGGGTGCAATCGGCATGGGGCCCCTTTGGTCTGTTATTCGTGTTGCGGGGCGCGATTAGAAAACCGGGTCTCGATGGCAAAGCGAGATAACCCGATTACAGTCATCGATTGCATGGTGCGGTGCGGTAGTTTCGGATGGACAAGAGGACAGACGACTTGGTGCACTGTCACGCCTGCTCCGACACGCCTTGCAAACTCCGACAAATGTGAATTATGATCGCGCTTATAACATAATGCTTTCACAGAAGAGAGCAGGGCGGGTGACGTAACCCGAGCGGACGGACTTGAAAGTGCCGGTGCGAGCGACCGGATCGATGGCAGGGAGAGCGAGGGATGAAGGCGAACAGACGCGAGATGATCGGGGGCGCAGTTGCGGCGGCGGCACTGGCGCCCGCAGCGGCCTCGGCGGTGCCGACGGCGCCGCAGGCCATGGGAGCGGGGCGTGCGCTGAAGGTGCCGCCGCCCTCGCGCTTCACGCCGGATTGGGCGTCACTGACGGCTGGCTACAGCGTGCCCGACTGGTTCCGCGACGCCAAGTTCGGCATGTGGGCGCACTGGACCGCGCAGTGCGTGCCCGAACAGGGCGACTGGTATGCCCGCGAGATGTATCTGCCCGGCAGCCGCGCCTACAACCATCACCTGAAGACCTATGGCCACCCGGCCGATGTCGGCTTCATGCAGATTCAGAACAAGTGGAAGGCGGACCGCTGGGACCCCGGCCGCTTGCTCGACCTCTACAAGAAGGCGGGCGCGAAATACTTCATGGCGCTGGCCAACCATCACGACAATCTCGACGCCTATGATTCCAAATATCATGCATGGAATACGACGCGGGTGGGACCGCGCCGGGATATCGTCGGCGAATGGGCCAAGGGCGCACGCGCGCGGGGTCTGCGCTTCGCCGTGTCGAACCATTCGGCCCATGCCTGGCACTGGAACCAGCCCGCTTATGGCTACGACCCGACCGGTCCGCGCGCGGGTGAACGCTATGACGCCTATAAGCTGACCGCCGCGCAAGGGCGCGGGCAATGGTGGGAAGGGCTCGACCCGCAGCAGCTTTATACCGGCCGCCACATGCCGATGCCCGATGGCATCCGTACCGAGGCGGAAGCCAATGCCTGGCACGAGGCGACCGACCGCCTGTGGAACGAGGGGGTTCCGGCGGGCTCGAACTTCGCGCCCAACTGGCTGCTCCGCGCCAAGGATCTGGTCCAGAAATACCAGCCGGACATGGTCTATTTCGACAATTTCGACCTGCCGCTCGAGCAATATGGCCTGGATTTCACATCCTGGTTCTACAACCAGTCGATGCAGTGGAATGGCGGCCGCCTGGAAGCCGTCGTCACCAGCAAGATGACGCCGCCGCAGCGGCGCACGGGCATCGTCGACGATGTCGAGCGTGGCGGCAAGAATTACATCGAGCGCTTCCCGTGGCAGACCGACACCTGCATCGGCAACTGGCATTATGATATCGAGACTTATCGGAACGACGGCTACAAGTCGGCGGCGACCGTCATCCACACCTTGTGCGACGTGGTGTCGAAGAATGGCAATCTGATGCTGTCGGTGCCGATGCGCGGCGACGGGACGATCGACGACAAGGAAGAGAGAATCGTCAACGATATCGCCGAATGGATGGGCCGTTATGGCGAGGCGATCTATGCCAGCCGCCCCTGGAAGCTGAACGGTGAGGGCCCGACGCGCGGCAATTCGGGCAATTTCTCCGAAGGCGGTCCCAAGTCGGCTTACACCGCACGCGACGTGCGATATGTGACGCGCAACGGCAATCTCCATGCGCTGGTGATGGGCTGGCCCGAGGACAATATCGCGCGCATGACCCTGCTGGCGCAGGGCAACCCGACCATGCCGGGCCAGATCCAGCGGGTGACGTTGCAGGGCGACAATAGCCCGCTGCCGTTCAAGCGCACCGCCGAGGCACTGGAAGTCACGCTGCCATTGGGCGCGCGGCATGAGATCGGCATCCCGCTGATCATTTCGGGCAACGGCGTCACCGCCTGATGACGGGAGGGGCCGTTTCGGACGGCCCCTTTCCGTGGCCTCTAAGCGGCCTCTAATTGGTCAGGCAAATTAGCTTTACAGCTTGAGCCGCCAGGTTAGACTGATCCGATAACCATGGGGGTGGGCGGATGAAGCGGGCACGGATCACGGTCATGGGCGCGGGCCTGGCATCGTTGCTGAGCCTCGCCATGCCCGCTCAGGCCGCCGAGTTCGACTTCACGCGAGCGAGCCTGTTGGCGGCACCGGACGGCGAGGGGACGACCCGTATCGCCGCCGAGCTTCTGGCCCGCGATCTGACCGGGCTGGGCGGGCGGCCGGGCGCGATCGTTGATGATGTCGCGAACTGCGCCCCGATGTGCGTCGTGATCGGAACGACGGCTTCGCCGATCGTCCAGCGGCTGGCGGCGGAGGGCGGCGTCGATCTGTCGCCGATCAAGGATGGCTGGGAACGCTATGTCCGCGCCGGGGTCCGCGTGGCCGGACGGCGCTATCTGCTGATCGCTGGATCGGACGCGCGCGGCGCCGCTTATGGCGTGACCGACCTGTCCCGTGCGCTGGGCGTGTCGCCTTGGGAATGGTGGGCGGACGTCACCCCGCGCCGTCGTAATCGGATCGCCATCGATGACGCCGCCTTCGTCTCGCGCGAGCCGTCGGTGAAGTATCGCGGCATTTTCCTGAACGACGAGGATTGGGGGTTGGAGCCCTGGGCGGCCAAGACCTTCGATCCGCAAAAGGGCAATATCGGCCCCAGGACCTATCAGCGTGTCTTCGAGCTGATGTGGCGGTTGAAGGCCAACACGCTGTGGCCTGCGATGCACTCGATCTCGACACCCTTTTTCGGCGATCCGGGCAATGCGCCGCTCGCAAAACGCTATGCGATCGTCATCGGCAGTTCCCATGCCGAGCCGATGCTCCGCAACAACCTGCGCGAATGGGACGAGGGGCAGCGCGGCGGCTTCGACTTCACCCGGCGGCCTCAGGCGATCCTGGATTACTGGCGCGAGCGGGTGGGGGAGACCAGGGGGCAGGAGGCGTTCTACACGGTCGGCCTGCGCGGCCTGCACGACGGGCCCATGCAGGGCGTGACGACCACGGCGGCGCGGCGCAGCATTCTGGAGGACGTGGTCGGGCGGCAGCGTGGGCTTCTGGCCGACACGCTGGGCAAACCGGCGGCGCAGGTTCCGCAACTCTATGTGGCGTATCATGAATTGCAGGAGGCCTATGACGCCGGGCTGACCCTGCCGGGTGACGTCACGCTGATGTGGACCGACGACAATTACGGCTATCTGCGGCGGTTGAGCACGCCCGAGGAGCAGAAACGGCCGGGCGGGGCGGGGGTCTATTATCACCTGTCCTATTGGGGGCGGCCGCATGACTATCTGTGGCTGGGCACGACGCATCCCGCGCTGATCCGCGAGGAGATGGGGCGCGCCTGGGCCACCGACGCGCGGCGCATCTGGGTGGTCAATGTCGGCGACATCAAGCCGATCGAATATCTCTCGCAATATTTCCTCGACCTGGCCTTCGACGCCAAGCTGCTGGACGAGGCACCGCGCGAGCATCTGCGCCGTTTCATGGCCGAGCAGTTCGGCGAGGCGGAGGCGGGCAATATCGCCGATGTGATGATGCGCTTCTATGACTTGGCCTGGCCGCGCAAGCCCGAGTTCATGGGCTTCGGCCAGACCGAATGGGTCACGCCCAACCGGCCTAGCGCCTATGTCCAATCGGATGGTGAGGAGGCGCAGGCGCGGGTTGCGGCGTATCGGACGCTTGCGGCACAGGCCGAGGCGATCGGCGCGCGTATCGCAAAGGATCGGCAGGACGCCTTTTACGAGCTGGTCCTCTATCCGGTGCGCGGCGCGGCGGGGCTGAACACGCGCATCCTGTCGCTCGACCTGGCCGAGCTGTACGCGCGCGATCAGCGCGCCAGCGCCAATGCCTATGTCGCGCGGGCCAGGGCGGCAAATGCCGGGCTGATCGCCGACACGGTGCGCTATAATGCATTGGCCGGGGGCAAGTGGCGGGAGATGATGGACATGGCACCGCGCCGCCTGCCCGTCTTCGCCGAGCCGATGTGGCCGAGCTGGCAACCCTCCACGCAGACGGGCTGCGCCACCGGGCTATGGGGCGCATGGATCGGCGATGAGAATGTCCTGACCTTCACCCGTGGCGTTCCGGCGGAGCGACCCGTCACCCTCTATCAACATCAGCCGCAGGCGACTTCGTGGGTCGTAAGCGACATGCCGGCGGGCCTGTCCTTGTCGCAGGGCAAGGGCGAGTTGAACGAGCGCGGCGGGTACGAGCAGCGGATGACGCTGCGTTATGACGGCAAGGGCGCGGTCGGGCCGGTGACGCTGCGCTGCGGCGAGCGGCCGGTGGTCGTCCATGCGACCGCACTCGCCCCGCCCAGGGTCGAGCCGGACACGGCGATCGAGGACGAACGCCGCGTCACCATGCCTGCGCTCGCGGCGCGCTATGGTGGAGATTGGGAAGCGATCCCCGACCTCGGCAGCCAGCATGGCGCGTTGCGGGCGAAGCTGACCCTGCCGACGCGCGGCTCGGCGGCGCAAGGGACGCCCGCCACCTGGCGGTTCGCCACTATGACCGAGGCTGGCGCGACCCTGCGCGTCGTCGCGCTGCCGACCCATCCCCGCGACCCCGCGCACGGCTTGCGCGCCGCCGTCCGGCTGGACGACGGCGAGTGGCAGACGGTCGATTTCGCGACCACGGGGCGCAGCGATCAGTGGCGGCAGAATGTCCTGACCAACACCGCCGTCGTAAGCCTGCCGCTGAAGAGCTTTGTCGCCGGGCATCACCGGGTGGCGATCGTGCCGCTCGATCCCGGATTGACCCTGGATCGTGTTGAGCTGGTGCTCGATGGCGCCCGCCCGCTTTATGCGCCCCTCCCGGAGACTGCCCGATGACCGTGACCCGCCGCACCCTGCTCGCCAGCGGGCTGGCCGCGCCCGCGCTAGGCAAGCCCGTTCTGGCGGCGAACACCCGGCTCGACCTCGACAGCGGCGATGCGCCCGCGCCCTTCGACGCGATGCCCGAACCGCCATTCGTCTCCGAACCGGGGCTGCTCCGTCTCGATAGCGGCTGGCTGTTCCACAAGGGCGACATCGCGGTGCCGCCGATCCTGGGGCATGAGGAAAGCTACCAGAATGCCAAGGCCGGGATCGCGCAGGGGGCGGCGGCGGTCAGCTATGACGACAGCGACTGGCGCAGCGTCGAACTGCCGCATGACTGGGCGATGGAGGAGGTGGTCGATCCCCAGGCCAATGTCGCGCAAGGGTATCGGCGGCGCGGGATCGGCTGGTATCGCCGCACGCTGAAATTGCCCAGCGAATGGCGCGGCCGCTATCTGGAGGTGCAGCTGGGCGCGGCGGCGACCAATGCCAAGGTCTGGTTCAACGGCGTGCTCGTGGCGCACAGCTTCAGCGGCTATACCGCCATCCTGATCGACATCACCCCCTATGCCCGCTTCGGCGAGGAGGTGAACACGCTGGCCGTCCGCGTCGATGCCGAGACGATGGAGGGCTGGTGGTACGAAGGCGCGGGGCTGTACCGTCACAACTGGCTGGCGGTGCGCGACGGGGTGAGCATCGTCACCGACGGCCTGCACGCCGATCCACGTCGCGAGGGTACGTGCTGGACGGTGCCGGTCGCGCTGACCGTCTCCAACATCCAGAAGACGGCGGCGACCGTGCGGGCCGAGGCGGTGCTGATCGACCCGGCGGGCCGCACCATCGGTCGGGCGGAGACGGACGTGACCGTCGATCCGCTCAAGACCGCCGAGGCGAAGGTCACGATCCCGGTTGCGTCGCCGCAACTCTGGTCGGTCGACCAGCCGACGCTCTACCGGGTGGAGACGCGGCTGCTGCGCGACGGCAAGCCCATCGACGCCCGCGCCACCCGGATCGGTTTCCGCGAGATCCGCTTCGATGCAGGCACCGGCTTCTACCTCAACGGCGTGGCGACCAAGATCAAGGGCGTCTGCGTCCATCAGGACCATGCCGGGGTCGGCGTCGCCATGCCCGATGCGATGTGGGAGTGGCGCATCCGGCGGTTGAAGGCGATGGGCTGCAACGCGCTGCGCTGCTCGCACCATGCGCCCGCGCCCGAACTGCTCGATGCCTGCGACCGGCTGGGGATGCTGGTCATGGACGAGAACCGCAACTTCAACCCCAGCCCCGACTATCTGCGCCAGCTGGAGTGGCTGGTCCGCCGCGACCGCAATCACCCGAGCGTTTTCCTCTGGTCGGTCTTCAACGAGGAACCGATGCAGGGCACCGAGCAGGGTTACGAGATGGTCCGCCGCATGGCCGAGGCGGTGAAGCAACTCGACACCTCACGCCCCGTCACTGCGGCGATGAACGACGGGATGTTTTCCCCGCTCAACGTGTCGGATGCGGTCGATGTGATGGGCTTCAACTACCAGCATCGCCGCTATGACAGCTTCCATGCGGCGCATCCGACCAAGCCGATGACCAGCTCGGAGGATACCAGCGCCTTCATGACGCGCGGGGTGTGGAAGACCGACATGGCCGTCCATGACGTCAGTTCCTACGACACCGACGCCGCCGAATGGGGCCTGACCCATCACGAAAGCTGGCGGATGATCGACACGCGGCCCTTCGTCGCGGGGACGTTCGTGTGGACCGGCTTCGACTATCATGGCGAGCCGACGCCGTTCGAATGGCCGACGACCAGCAGCGTGTTCGGCATCATGGATCTGTGTGGTTTCGCCAAGATGGCCTTCCACCTGCGTCGCGCACAATGGGTCGACGATGCGCCCGCCCTCGCCATCGCGCCGCACTGGACCTGGCCGGGGCGCGAGGGGCAGGCGATCCGGGTGCTGGCGCTGACCAATGCCGAGACGGTCGAGCTGCGCCTGAACGGGAAGAGCTTAGGCACGAAGACGGTCGACCGGTTGGCGATGCCCGAATGGCAGGTGCCCTACAGCCCCGGACGGCTGGAGGCGGTCGGCTATCGCGCCGGGCGCGAGGTGTCGCGCACGGCCGTCGAAACGGCGGGGCAGCCGGTCGCGTTGAGGCTGGTCGCGGATCGTGGCGGGATGCTGGGCACGGGCAGCGACGTTCAGCCCTTCACCGTGATGGCGGTCGATGCGCGCGGGCGGGTGGTGCCGGACGCGGATGCCCCGGTGAGCTTCCGGGTGACGCGGGGCGCGGTCATCGGTGTCGGCAATGGCGATCCCAACGATCATGACTCAGAGGTCGTGCCCGCGCGTCGCCTGTTCCACGGGCTGGCCCAGGCGCTGGTCCGTGCCGAGGCGGGGGCGGGGACGCTGACCGTCGAGGCGACCGCGCCGGGCTTGAAACCTGCGCGGGCCACGGTGCGCGTGATCGCCGCCGAGCCTCTGCCCGCGCTTCCTGCCACCCGGCCGGTGGCGATGCTGACCGACTGGAAGCGGAGCGACTTCACCGCGACCCGGCCCGATCCGCTGCGACGTTATGCGGGCAATGACATGAACAGCCTGGTCTATGCGCGGCCCGGACGGCTGGAGGGGCCGGGCGAGGGCGTGTGGTCGACCTATCGCACCAGCTTCAAGCCGCGCCGCCGGGTCGCGGAGCAGGGCGGCGCGGTGGTCTTCGCCGAGCTCGTCGGCCGCGCGGAGGCCTGGGTGGACGGAGTGAAGCGGGCGGAGAAGACGGACTTTGCGGGCGCGCCGCTGGTGGTGCCGTTCCCCGCCGGGGCGGGTGAGCGGCAAGTCGTGCTGGTCGTGGAGGCGGCGCCGGGCAAGGCTTCGGGCCTGGGGCGGACGATTTCGGTTCGCGAGCGGTGACCCGAGGACGCCTCAGACTTTGAGAATGATCCCCTTGCGATCCAGCACCCACCCGAACGCGCAGCAGATCAGCGTATAGGCCAGCGCGCAGAGCAGCGACCCGACCGGGCCCGGCGCGACCGGCTGAAACGCGTTGAGGCCGACCCAGCTGTAAAGTCCCTCGCCATCGACATGGATCAGCTCCAGCACGACGACGAGCAGCTCGGAGAACAGATAGATGGCGAGCGGATTGCGCCCCAGCATCTGGAGGAAGGACCGCCCGACCTTCACGCCGCGTATCTCGACCAGCCACAGCACCGCGCCCAGCAGGATCAGGTCGATGCCGACGGTCAGCGCGACGAAAGAGCCGGTCCACAATTTCTTGCCGATCGGCAGCACCGGCGACAGCAGCAGCGCCACGACGACCAGCCCGGCCCCGATCGCTGCCAGCCGCCCGACGGTCACCGCGTGCTTGCCCCAACGCTGGATGGCCAGCCCCGTCAGATAACCCGCGATGACATTGGCGGTGGCGGGCAGGGTGCCGAGCAATCCTTCGGGATCGAAGCCATGGTCCCTTTTATACAGATGCTCCGGTCCGATCAGCCACAGGTCGAACAGCGTACCCGCATTCTTATACCGCCCGAACGCCTCGCCCGCCGGGCTGAGGCCGACGAGGATCGCCCAGTGCGCGACGACCAGACCGATCGCGACCATCACCAACTGGCTGGGCTTCAGATAGCGCGCGCACAGCGCCCCCAGCAGATAGCAGAGCGCAATGCGTTGCAGCACGCCGGTCAGCCTTGTGTCGGCAAAGGGCTTGGCAAGCCAGCTGCCGTCCGGCTGGTGGGTGACGAAGGGGAACCAGTACATCAGCACGCCGAGCAGGAAGATCAGCGCGGCCCGCTTGAACACCCGGCGCAGGAAGACATGCTCGGGCATCGGCCGGGTCAGCGCGAAGCTCATCGCGTTGCCGACCGCGAACAGGAAGCTGGGATAGATCAGATCGGCCAACGTGAAGCCGAACCACGGCGCGTGCTGCAACTGGGTGAAGGCCCCGCCCGCGCCCGCCGTGTTGACCACGATCATCAGGAATATGGTCGCGCCCCGGAACATGTCGAGCGAGGCGAAACGCTCGGGTCTGGCGGTTATGGTCGTCACCGGGCGGTCTCCTGCATCAGGGCGCGGGCCTCGGCCACCGGGTCGGCGGGCGCGCTGGCCTTGTAGGGGCGGGGATCGGCGACCCAGGCCTTTTCCCAATCGAGCAGCCTGGCCGTGAACGCGGCATCGTCGACCGGCCGCTTGGCAAGTGCGGCGGCGCGCGCCTCGGCCAGATAACGGGTCCAGCGCGGCAGGTAATAGTCGGCATACATGCCCGCCCAGGCCTTGGACGCATAATCGCCCAGATGGCCGCGGCCGCCCCAGATCGTAACCTGCGCCTTGGCATTCTGTTCGTAGGCGGTCTTCTCGGCGGGCGTATCGCCATAGGCCCGCGCATCGGCGATCCAGCTGGCGAGGCTTTCCTGCTGTCCGCCGATCAGATGGTCGATGGCAAGGGCCAGCGCCTTGACCCGCGCCGTCTCCCGGTCGCCGGTCGCGACATCGCCCTTCCGATAGGCGGCGACGGCGGCCTTTACGCGGTCGTCCAGCGACAGGCTGGCGGCGTGGCGGGTCAGGTCGACCAGATCATAGCGGTAGAGCGGGCTTGCACCATAGGCAGGCGCGAGCTTGAGCATTGCGGCGATCCCGGCACGCAGCTTGGCGCGGTCGCCCGGTTCGGCGGGATAGGTCGGCGCATCGGCGGCGGGGCGCTTGAAGAAGAGATACGCGCCCGCCCGCTCGTTCCACCAGCGCGGCGTCCAGTAGCGCACGTCATAGGCACCCGCGACCACGTCCTGCCACGCCGCAACCATCGCCGGATCGCTCCGGCCATAGCGCGCGGCGGTATAGCGGCTCAGCCAGGGGCCGAGACCCATGTCGCCGCCCGGCCAGGCCACGTCATAGGCATAGTCGTAGATCAGGCTGTTGCTGTGCAGTCCTTCGGGGAACATGCCGAAGCCGCGCACATTCCCGCGCCCCTTGTCGGCGAACATCGCCGCCACGTCGCGGCGATAGAAATCGGGCGCGCCATAGACCGGGTTGCTGCCGCCATAATTATGGACATAGCCGTAAACCCAGTTCTTGCCGTCGAAGCCGTTCGTCGTCTTCCAGATGCCGGGATAGCGGTCGTTGCCGATGTCGAGGATCAGCATCTTCTCGTCCGGCACGTCGCGCAGGAAGGCGGCGATGGCGTCGGGCGTCCAGAATTTCTTGTCCGCCCCGAACAGCCAGCCCTGCATCACCCAGGTCGCCCCCGGCGCGGCGGCGGCAATCGCGGCGTAGAGCCGCTGGCCATAGGCCGCCAGCCGCGCGTCGCGGACTTCGCGGGGCAGAGCGGCCGCCTTGGTCGCCGCGTCCAGTGCAGGTGTGTTGGCCGTCGCGTCGCCATAAGCGGCATTCGCGGTGTCGCTGCCATCCTTGGCGATGGGCGGCACCATCTCGTTAAAGGCGTCGGCCAGATAATATCGCCCCGGCCCGTATTCGGCGGTGTAGAGTTGCAGGAAACGCTTGGCGAGCGGGGCGAACAGCGGATCGGAAGGGTCGAGCCAATAAGTGCCCTCGAACCCTTCCCAGGATCGCATCTTGTAGATCCGCGCCTTGGGATGCGCCTCGGCAAAGGCCTTGGGCACATACCCGGCAAAGGCGGGCAGGATCGGCGTCATGCCCAGGTCGCGCATCCGGGTCAGGATACGCTTTTGCAATGCGTGCTTCTTGTCGATCCACCCGGTGGGCAGGGGCGCGCGATAGCCCTCGATATTGCCCATGCGCTGCCACGGCAGAAAGGCGGGGCCGGAGAAATGCTGCGCCAGTTGCGCCTCGCTCAAGCCTTGCTCGCGCCACAGCTGGCGCCAGACATAATCCTGCCCCTCCATGGCCAGCGGCATGTCGACGCCGTGCACCGCCATCGCGTCGATCTCGCGCTCCCAGCGGGCCCAGTTCCACCAGGGCGTCGTATAGCCATAGGTGCAGGTGTTCAGATAGGCGCGGATGTTGAAGGGCGAGGAGATCCAACCGCTGTCGCCGGGCGTCAGGCGGGTCATCGGACCGACGCGATCGCCCTCCCAGCTGACCGACAGCCGCCCTTGCGCATTCAGCACCGCCGCCGCCCCGCGCACCGCCGCGACGGGCGAGGATGCCTCGACCTTCAACCGGTCATGATCCACCCGGACCCGGTAGCGGGGCGCGGTCGAAGGCTGGATCGCCACCGAAACCTGCCGCTCCGGCACGCCCAGCCGCCGGAGCGCGGCGCGGGCGGCCTGTCCGCCATCGCCCTGGGCATGGGCATGGGCATGGGCATGGGCCGCCGAGGTGGTGACGAACAGGGTGCCGATCAGGCCGAGCGCGGGGAATAAGGTCTTCACGGGCGGCATTGTCCTCAAGGAAACCCCGAAAGGAAAGGGCGAACCGACCGTCCGGCCGACCCGCCCCCCACTCGGGAAGATCAGAACCGCGTCGACACCGACAGATAGAAGGAGCGACCATAGAAGCTCGTCTCCTGCCAGATCGCGGGATTGTTGTTGTAATAGGCCTGTTCGCGGCTGTTGTTCAGGTTGATGATCCCGGCCGCGAAGCTGAGCGTCTCGTTCGGCGTATAACCCGCGCTCAGGTCGAACTGGGTACGGCCGCGCACCGTATGCCCCTCGGTCGCGAAGAAGCTGTCCGCGCCGTTCTGGACATAGGAGCTGCGGTAATTGGCCGATAGGCGCAGGCTGAAGTGCCGGTTTTCCCAATAGGGCGTGATGTTGACCGTGTCCTTCGACAGGTTGCGCACGGTAAAGCCGGTGCCGATCGCCACCTGGGTCGGGATTACGCGGGTGTAATTGGCCATGAAGCCGAAGCCGTCGACGGGCAGGATGCGGTCGAGCGACTGGTTCCAGCTGAACTCGACGCCCCGGATGCGGATGATGCGCGGGTCGTTCGACGTCTGGGTCACGTTGTAGATATTGCCCGAACTATCGACGCAGTCGCCGCTCGACGCGCGGCTCAGCGTCGTGCCCCGGAACGAGGCCGGGCAGACCAGCGACGAGAAGGTGCCGTTCTTCACCCATTTGTAGAAGCCGTTGACCGAAATCGCACTGGCCGCGCCATAATACCATTCGGCACCCAGATCGATCTGATCGGCGGTCAGCGGCTTCAGCCCCGCCTGGCCCAGATCGACGGTGACGGTGTTGGTCCCGGCGGGGAAGGTGTTCGCCACCGACGAGGTCGTCTGCGCCATCGAGGTATTGGCGTCCAGGATCGGGCGGACCAGCACCTTGGCAGCTGCGAAGCGCAGTTGCAGCTTGGAGGTCGGCTCCAGCACCAGGTTCAAATTGGGCAGGACGTTCTGATAGTCCTGGCGCGAGGTATAATCGCCGATCTTGTTGGTGACGTTGGTATAGGATCCGGTGCGCGGGGCGGTGATGTTGCCCTTCACCACCTGCAACGTATGCTCGTACCGCACGCCGACATTGCCGCGCAGCGGCGCGTCGAACAGCGTCGTGTCGATATTGGCCATGGCATAGACCGCCGGGATATAGCGATCGACGGTATAGCTGGATTCCGGCGCGGGCAGGTCCGGCACGCTGATCCCGGCCCCGGCCAGCGCCTGGCTGTACGCGCCGATATCGGGCGCGATCCAGCTGGTCGGGATGCTGCCCATGCCGTTCAGGAAGCCGCCGACCGGATAGCTGCTGCTCGACAGCGCCGGGAAGACGGTGGCGGTGGCGCCGGGGCGGTTGGGCAGCGAGGCAAGGTCGTGGCGGCCGACATCGCGCACGAAGCTCTCATGCCGATATTTCGCACCGACCGCGAATTGCGAGATCGGGCCCAGCGACACGTCCTTGGTCACGTCGCCCTGTCCGGAGATTTCCTTGCCCGTCGTCCGGCGGGTCGCGCCGACCGGAAACTCGTTCCGCACCAGCGTGGAGCGGTTGTAGAGCGCCGGGTCGGTCAGATTGGCCGCCACGCTGTACTTGACGTTGAACGGATCGGTGATGTCCAGCGTGGCCGAGGGGATGGTGACGCCCAGGATCGCGGCATCCTCGCGCGAATAGGCATGGCCGCGCGTATAGTTGCCGACCGCGCGCGCGGTCCAGCCATCCTCGCCCCGCCACTTGGCGCTGAGCGTGTAGCCCTGGCTCGACAGCTTGCGGGTTTCCTCCTGGCGGTTGTTCTCCAGCGTGAAGTTGGTCGCGGTGGTGACCATGGAGGCGCCGTTCGCCACGCTGACCGGAGTCAGGCGTGCGGTGTTGAACAGGAAGACCTGCTGGTTGACGTCGTAATGCGTATCGTCACGCGCATAGATGGCGTTGGCGTCGATCTCCCACTCCTCGTTAGGCCGCCACTGCACGCCGCCGCTGCCCATGATCTGGTCGATCGAGCGGTCGATCCGGCGATAGCGCGGTCGGCGGGGCACGGCGATCGTCGCGCCGTTCACGTTCTGCGTCGCCCAACGGTCCTGGAACAGATAGTCGGCGCGATCCTTCAGCTTCTGATAGCCGAGGTTCAGGTAGACGCCGAGCGTCCCGCCCGCGAGCTGATCGACATAGCTGGCGCCGAATTTGGGCGTGATCGCGCGGCCCGCATATTCGGAATTCTGCGCCTTGGCCGACAGCACGACTTTCCGCGTCTTGTAATCCAGCGGCTTCAGCGTGTTGATGTTGACCGTGCCGGACAGGCCGCCGCTGTCCATGTCGGCGGTCGGCGACTTGATGACCTGTACGGCATTGGCCAGCTCGGTCTGGATGATGTCGTAGCGGAAGCCGTCGGTGAAGTCGGCGCTCTTGAAGGTCTGGCCGTTGACCGTGGTCAGGGCGTATTGCGGGCCCAGGCCCCGGATGCTGATCGTCGCACCGCGCCCGTTGATATTCTGCATCTGCACGCCCGAGATGCGCTGGATCGATTCGGTGATGTTCTGTGCCGGGAACTTGCCGATATCCTCGGCCGAGATGCCGTCGCTGACCCGGATGTCCTTGCGCTTGGTGGCGAGCGCCGAGGCGATGCTCTGGCGATAGCCGGTGACGGTGATCTCATTCTGGCCGTCCTCGGCCGCCGCCTGGGCCGTGTCGGCGGTGGGTGTGGTCTGTGCCAGTGCGGGCGCGGCCCCCGCGACCGCCACCAGCCAGGCCGTGCCGCGAAGCAGGGCCGTGCGCGTCGGGTGTGGTTTCTCGTTTCGTTGCGATACAGTCATGGTCTTCCCCCCAAGTCGACCGGCCCCCGACATGGCACCGGACGTCGAATCCGATGGGACGATGCCGCCGTCGCGCGGGCAGGGGGGAGCATCGGCCGGGACGGCAAAACCGTGCCCGAGCCCGTCGAGCCGGACCCATTGCTTGCGTCGAACCGCGTCACCTTCCACCGATCACCGTCACGGCCCCCGCTGCATTTTGCAGTCGTGGCGGCGCGCATCGTTGATCGAAAACGTCTTCCTGCTTCGCGATGTTGTTATCTTATGGTCTTATCGGTGACATGGAATGGTCTGACCTGTCAACGGTTGCAGTTCGCCAATTGGTCAAGATTATTGCGCTTGAGTGGAAGCAGAAAAACCGTTCCAGATCAGCGGCATGGGGTCTATTCCGAACGACAAAAAGCCGCCTCATGGGCGGCTTCCGTCCCAAAAAAATGAAGGGCGGTCCGGCCCGCACGGCCGTCCGCCCTCCAGGGGGGAGGTTCAGAAGCGTGTCGACGCCGAGAGGTAGATGGTGCGACCCGTCCGGCTGGCGAGCTGGAAGGTGTTCGCGTTGGTCTGGTAGGCGTCTTCGTGCGTGTTGTTCAGGTTGATGATGCCCGCCGTAAAGCTGAGATAGCTGGCGGGATTGAAGCCCAGTGCCAGGTCCATCTGGGTGCGCGGGCGCACCACATGGGTCAGGCCGCCATTGACGAAGAAGCTGGAGGCCGCATCCTGCACGTACGAGCTGCGGTGATTGACCGACAGCCGCACGCTGAACGTCTCGTTCTCCCAGTACGGCGTTAGGTTCCAGGTCAGCTTCGACAGGTCGCGCAGGTTGAAGCCGGTGCCGATCGCGCTGGCATCGGTGTCGACCACCGTGACGTTGCCGACCGCGCCGAAGCCCTTCACGGGAAGGATCGCATCGAAATTCTGCGACGCGCCCAGTTCCAGCCCCTTGATATGGATGACCCGGTCGTCGTTCAGCACCCGGCTGAAGCTGTAGTCGGTCTTCAGGTCGGCCGACTGGCAATCGCTGACCACGCCGTTCAGCGCCACGCCGTCGAACGAGCCGGGGCAGTAGAATTGGGTGAAGGTGCCGTTCTTCACCGCCTTGTAGAAACCGGCCAGCGTGATCGAATTACCCTTGCCGTGGTAGAATTCCAGGCTGAGGTCCAGCTGGTTGGCGGTCAGCGGCTTCAGGCGACTTTCGCCCTGCGCCACCGAGACGCTGGGGCGCAGGCTGGTGGTGACGCGGCTGATCGTGTCGGCCATCTGCGTCTGGCTGTTGAGCAGCGGGCGGACCAGCACCTTGGCGGCGGCGATGCGGGCGACCAGGCGCGGCGTCAGGTCCAGCGCGAAGCTGGCGCTGGGCAGGACATTGCCATAATCCTGCACGACATGCTGCTGGCCCAAAAGGGTCGCGTCGCTGCCGGTGCCGTTGGTCAGGCTGCTGGTGACGTTCTGATGGGTGTGTTCGTAGCGGACGCCGACATTGCCGCGTACCGGCAGGTCGAACAGCGTGCCGTCGATATTGGCCATCGCATAGACCGCCGGGATATAGCGATCGACCTTGTAGGTGTTGGGCCAGTCGGGCGTGTCGGGCACCGAAATGCCCTTGTCGCGCAGGATCTGCTGCCACAACGGAGCATTGACCGACAGGAAGCTGTGCGGGATCGACATCGATCCGCCCAGGAAGTTGTTCACCAGCACGCCGGTCTTCGACAGATCGGGGATCCAGGCGAATTCAGGATAGGTCACGGGATCGCTGACATCGGCGTCGCGGTCGTGGCGATACGCCTTGGTGTCGAAGCTTTCGTGATGATATTTCGCGCCGATGACCAGCGCCTTGATCCCGTGCCAATCGAGATCCTGGGTCAGGTCGGTCTGGATCGCGCGGTCGCGGGCCGACTGGATATGCGTCGCGCCGTCGACAAAGGCGTACCAGGTGCGGTTCGCCATATTGTAGATCGACCCGTCGGTGAGGCTGGCGGTGTTCCAGCGGACGTTGAACGGATCGGATATGTCGAGCTGGCCGCCGTTCGCGAAGCGCACCTCGTCGATCGTCGCCCATTCGTACAGCTTGGCATCACCCTGCGTGTAATGTCCGACCGCATGGATATGGGTGGTGTCAGTCGGGCTCCAGTTGACGGTGCCGGTATAGGCCTGGGTCTGGAGGTTGCGCAGTTCGGGCTGGTCGTTGTTGTCGACGTTGAAATTGCTGATCGAAATCTTGTCGGCCACGCCGTTGGACGTGCCGTTCACCGTCACCGCCGAGGCGGCCCAGCGGCCGAAGACCATCTGGCGCGTGTCGTAACGGGTATGGTCGCGCGAATATTCGCCCTGCAACAGGACCTCGAAATTGTCCTGCGGCTTCCACTGGATCGCGCCGCTGCCCATCAGCTGCTCGGTGTCGCGGTCGATCCGGCGATAGCGCAGATTGCCCGGCACCTGGACATTGGCGGCCCCGGCCACGGCACCCGGCTGATACCAGTTCTTGATGAACAGATAGTCGCCGCGATCCTTCAGCTTCTGATAGCCGACATCCAGCATGACGCCGATCGTGTCGTCGGCGAAGCGCTTGATATAAGCCGCGTTGACCTTGGGCGTCGCGTCCTTGCGATAGTCGGAATAATAGCCCTTGATCCCGGCGATGAAGCTGGGGCCCTTATAGGCGAGCGGCTTGACCGTATCGATGTTGACCGTGCCCGCCAGGCCGCCCGTATCCATATCGGCGGTCGGCGACTTGATGACCTGGATCGCGCTCGCCAGATCGGTCTGGATGATGTCGTAGCGGAAGCCGTCCTTGAAGTCGGCGCTGGCGAAGGTCTGGCCGTTGATCGTGGTGCGGGCATATTGCGGGCCCAGGCCACGGATGCTGATCGTCGAGCCACGGCCGTTGATGTTCGACATCTGAACGCCTGCGATACGCTGGATCGCTTCGGTGATGTTCTGGGCGGGGAACTTGCCGATATCCTCCGACGAGATGCCGTCGGTGATGCGGATGTCGTTGCGCTTGGCGGCGAGGGCGGAGGCGATGCTCTGGCGATAGCCCGTGACGGTGATCTCGTTCTGCGCATCGGCCCCGGCGGTGTCGGCCTGGGGCGTCGCCTGTGCGGCATCCGAGGCGGCGGCGATGCTGGTGGTGGAAGCGGCGGCGGGGCCGCTGGTCTGCGCCATGGCGGATGCGGCGATCATTGCCGAAGCGGCCCAGGCCATGGTGAAGGCCGTCGTGTGAAGCAGGCGTTTGCGCCGAAGACGCGACGCGTCGTGGCACGGTGACATGGTCATGCTCTTCCCTCCCTCTGATCCCGGCGCGGGGCAAACCACGCCGGACTTCCCCGAGACTGTGCCGGAAAGGCCTTTCGCGACCGGCGGAAAGCAGGGGGCGTCGGCGGCCGGAACGGGGTAAGCGTTCACGGACCGAGATCGGCCGTCTCATCTGCTGCGTCGGGACGCGGAGCCTGTCCGAAGTCCGCCGTCATAAGGGTCGCCTGATCCTTTGGACCATGTGCGACCGCCACGCCGAAAGACCGAATATTTCTTCGTGCATCGCGGTGTTGTAATCTTATGGTCTTATCGGTGACATGGAATGGTCATGCCTGTCAACGGTGCCAAAAATGGTTTCAGGCAAAAATTGGTCAGGGCAGTCTTGGATTGGAAATAACCAAGATATTACAGTGCGTTACATGTTATGAATATTTTGTCATGAAGGGTCTTCGGCGGCATATCCGTGCCGATCCGGCCTGCCGTGGACGCAATAAGCCGACTGCTGTAACGTCGAGTCTGAATTGGTATTGCGCCTATTGGTTGGGCCAATTGGCCTATTTGATCCGGCCGGTGCGCGACACATGGATGGTCTGCCCATCATCCCTGACCGACAGATCGAAGAGCGCACCGATCAGCGTCAGGCTCTCGACCGGCGTGTCCAGTCGGAACCGGCCGTTGAACGTCTCCTCCGCCAGGGCCGGATCGGCCAGCCGGATCGGTCGCGTGCTGTAACGGCCCAGCCGGGCGACCGCATCGCCCAGCCGGATCCGGTCGCCGCTCAGCCAGCGGTCCTGCCACCCCTGATAGCGGGCGACGTCGAAGTCGTGCACGACGATCCGCCCCGCGCCTGCCTCCGCCCAGTGGCCGCCGGTCACGACCACCGCCGCCTGACCCGGCACGGTCAGCCGCACACGCCCGCGATAGACGCGAAGCTCGCTATGCCCCGCGCCGCGATCCACGCTGAAATTGGTGCCTAGCGCGACCATCTGGCCCTCCGGCGTGGTCACGGCAAAGGGGCGGGCGGCGTCGTGCCGCACCTCGAACCGGGCCGCTCCGCTTTGCAGCCGCAGGTCACGGCCGTTGCCTGAAAAGGCGATGGCGACCCGCGAGTCCGCATCCAGGGTCATGTCCGAGCCATCGGGCAGCGCCACCTGGCGCTGCTGTCCGACCGTCGAGGCATAGACCTGCTCGACCGTCGCTGCGTCCGGGGTCGCGACATGCCAGACGATCGGCGCGGCGATGATGGCAGCCAGCCCGGCGGCGAGGCCCATCGCCACCCGGCGGCGGCGCACCGTCCCCGATGCCGCCCAGCGACGCGGACGTGCGCGGGGCGGGGGGATGGCCATGTCGCGCGAGGCCAACTCGACCACATCGAACAGCGCCGGATCGCCCAGCAACCGCACCATCCGCGACAGCGCCGCGCGGTGCCCGGGCGCCGCGTTCAGCCACGCGCCCAACTCGGCCCGTTCGTCGGGCGACAGCGTATCGAGGCGGTCGGCCCAGTCGGCGGCCTGCTCCAGCATGGTTTCGCGATCCGTCATGCGAGGCGACCTCCCCGGACGGGCAGGTCGTCGATACAGCCGTCCAGATCGATCATCGCGCGGACCAGATGCTTCTTCACCGCTTCGATGCTCAGGCCCATGTCCTCGGCGATCTGCTGGCGCGACTTGCCCTCCAGATGCCGTTCGACGAAGACCGCGCGGCGCTGCGCGGGCAGGCGCGACAGGGCGGCCTGAAACCGGTCGTAACGCTGGCGATAGTCGAGTATTTCATCGGCCAGCGGCAGGGCGCAGGCGATTTCGGGATCGACCGGCGCATGATGCTCGCCGCCGCGCCGCCCGCGATTGTAGATGACCGAGTCGGCTACGCGAAAGCCATAGGCGAGCGGCTGGTCGATGACCTGCTTCCGCTCCTGCTCGATGACCCGCATGATCGCCTCCTGCACGATATCCTCCGCCTGTTCGGGTTCGCGGATCCGCCTGAGGACATAGGTCAGCAAACGCTCGCGCCCCTCCGCGATCCAGGCGTTCGCGGCGGTCATTCGGTCCCGTTCAGGAAGAGCCGGTTGCATCGCATCCGGGGACAATCCTCGTCGAAAAAACACCGCGCCGGCCCGTGACGGGCCGACGCGGCACAGGGGGCCCTTGATATCCCGCACGGGCGGGACATCAAGGGCGTTGGGATCAGGGTCAGAACGTGACGCGGATACCGCCCAGCAGCGTCGAGCCCGAACGGGTCACGACGTACAGACGCCGGGTGCTGTTTGAATATTGCCGCTCGCGCTGGTTGGTCAGGTTGATGCCGTTCAGCGTCAGCTGGACGTTCTTCGTGACCGAATAATGCGCCGACATGTCGACATAGACCGTGCCCTCGAACCCGGTCACGTCCTGGTCCGGCCCCAGCGCCGTCAGCACCGGCGAGGCGCTGAAGATATAGCCGCTGCGGTAATTGGCCGAGACGCGGGCGTCGAACGCCTTGTCCTGGTAATAGAGCGTGGCGTTGGCGTTGTACTTGCTCAGGCCCTCCAGCGTCGTCGGGATGCTGCCTGCATAGATCTTCGAATAATCCAGCCGCGAGTCGACATAGGTGAAGTTCACCGCCGTCCCCAACCGGTCGAAGGGGGCGGGCAGGAACTTGAAGTCGGTCTGGCCGGACAGCTCGATACCGAACAGGTTGGTCTTCGCCAGATTGACGGGGCGCGAATAGCTGTCGACCACCGTCGATCCGGTCACGCCCGGATAGAGATTGTCGGGCAGGCCCGTCTGCGAATAGGGCACGTTGTTGACCGTCTGGGTCGAGATATAGCCATCGAGGTTCTTGTAGAACAGGGCGGCGGCGACATAGCCGACCGAGCCGAAGTAATATTCGGTCGAGATATTATAGTCGTTCGACTTGTACGGGCGCAGGTTCGGGTTGCCGATCGACACGGTGACATTGCCATTGTCGTTCGTCACCGAGCCGTTGACCGCCAGCGCGCCGAGCGCCGGACGGTTGATGTTCTTCGACGCGGCGAAGCGCAGCATCAGGCCGGGGTTCAGCTCGAAGATCAGGTTGGCGGCGGGCAGCACGCCCTCATATTCGCCGCGCACCGTGACGGGGCCGACATTGGCCGTGCCGTTCGAGGTGACGGTGGTGCGATAATAGCGCGCACCGATATTGCCGCGGAAGGGAATGCCGCCCAATATGTGGTTCCAGTCATACTGGACGAAGCCCGCCGCCGTCCGCTCCTCGACCGCATAGACGCCGATCTTGTTGGTCAGATATTGCGACCGGTCGATTCCCAGCGTCTGGAGCATCTTGGGGAAGTTGACGATCGTCCAGTCCTGGCCCGAATAGCCGGTATAGGTCTGGGCATAGGCACTGGGGTTGGCGTTGACCTTGCCCGACACGAAGCTGCTGGTCAGGATATTGTCCTGTTCGGCATAATAGCCGCCATTGGCGAAGCGACGCCATTCGCCGCCCACGCTGATCGTGTCATCGGCGCTGAACTTATAGTCGAAGCGGCCCTTGACGTTGTCGAACGCCGAATCCTGGAAGGTGTTGTTCGCGTACAGGCGCTTGGCGTGCCAGAAATTGGGGTCGGCCGTGTTGAACTTGTACGTGTTGACCAGCGAATAGGTGCCGCCGCGATAGTCGGAGATGACGTCGCCGAACCCTTCGAGGGTGAACTTGTCGTTGACCGGCATGTCGTAGCGCGAACGCTCGACACCGCCCAGCCAGGTGAACTTCAGGCCTTCGACCAGCTCGGCATCGCCGCTCAGCACGACCTGCTTGAAGACGTTCTTGGTGTTCTGGACGCGGGTTTCGGTCGACGCCTTGCCGCCCGACACGTCGAGATAGGTCACCTCGTTACGGTCGTTCCACTGGATCGCGTTGACGCGCGAGTTCGGATAGACGGTGCCCGCAAAGGTCTCGCCGCCGCCCAGCCAGGTCGAGCTGCCGCCGCCGCGCGAGGCGAGGTGGGTCTCGAACCGGTCGCCCTTGAACTGGCCGTACAGCCCGTCGAGCGTGACATGGACCTTGTCGGTCGGCGCCCACTGGATCGACGAGGTCAGGCCGATCCGCTCCTGCTTGCTGTCCCACACCGACAGGCGGTTGCCGCGCGCGAACAGCAGGTCGCCCGAATTGATCTTGGCCTGCTCGGCGGCGGTCAAGGCGCTGATGTTGCTGCCGTTCGCGCGGTTGCGGCGCCAGCGATAGGTGTCGAAACCTTCCTCACGGGTGTTGCGGCGGCTGTAAGCACCCGACACCAGGATGCCGAAATTGCCCCAGTTCTTGGAGATGAGGCCGGTCAGGCGCGGCTGGAAATCGCGGGTCAGCGTGTTGCTGCCGCCCTGCGCCGACAGCGCGATCTTGCTGCCCTTGTAGTCGAAGGGGCGTGCGGTGAAGAGGCCGACGGTGCCCGCCAGACCGCCCTCGGTCTGCTGCGCCTGGTACGACTTTTCGACATCGACATGGTTGAACAGTTCGGCGGCGAACAGGTTGAAGTCGAAGGCGCGGTCGCGCGTGCTCTGGCCGCGGCTGTCCTGTGGCGAGTCGACATTGCCCAGCACTTCCATGCCGTTCAGCTGGACGCGGGTGAAGTCGGGGCCCAGGCCGCGCAGGGAGATGCGGCGACCTTCGCCCGCTTCGCGGTTGATCGCGACGCCCGGCAGGCGCTGCAGTGCCTCGGCCAGGTTCAGGTCGGGGAAGGCGGCGATGTCGGAGGCCGAGATCGAGTCCTTGATGATCGTCGCGTCACGCTTCGAGTTGCGCGCCTGCGCCAGGCTGGTGCGGTATCCGGTGACGACGACATCGCCCCCCTCGTTGGTCGCACCGCCGGTGGCCTCGGCCACCTGTTCGGCCTGATCCTGCGCCAATACCGGCTGCGCGACAAACAGCGCGCTCGACGCCAGCAACAGCGTCCGCTTCGTTCCCATCACTTCAAACCCCCAAAAGACAAATGGCTCGTCCAGCCATAAGGACGATCGCGGGGAAGACGGGGGGCGCCGCCAAACGGGGACAAGGATTTTTGTAAAAGTTTTAAGACATTTATGGCGTTTTTGTTACAAGTCGGGTCGGGCTTGTCTTGGGCATTGAAAGTTTTGAAAGACCCTGTCCCCGATAGGCGGCCGACGGGCTCTTGGGGGCATTGGTCCAAGTCTTGGAAAGGGATGGGTAACATGGCGAAGCGGACAAGGCGGTGGGGGCTGGCGGCCTTGATGGCGCTCGTCACGCTGGCACCGGCGGCGGCGGCCGGGCGGGAGGCGGCTGGCTATCTGGCGGCGGGCGAGGGGCTGGACCTGACGGCGGTGCTGCCCGGGCCGCCGACGCCGGGATCGCCGCGCGCGCTGGCCGATGCGCGGGCCTTTCGCGACAGCCGTGCGCTGAATGGCATGGCGCGGTGGCAGCAGGCGACCGCCGATGTCTCCAGCGACCTGGGCGAGCGTTTCGCCACTGCGCTGGGTTTCCGGCCCGACTGGACCAAGCTGCCCATCACCGCTGCGCTGTTGGCGAAGTTCGATGCGGATCGCTCGGCGGCGATCGGATCGGCCAAGGCGCACTGGCAGTCGAAGCGGCCCTTTATCGGCAGCGACCTTCCGATCTGCGAACCGCGCAGGCCTTCGCTGATCGCCAATGGCGACTATCCCTCGGGGCATACCGCGCATGGTTGGGGCTTTGCGTTGCTGATGGCCGAGTTGCTGCCCGACCGGGCGCAGCCGATCCTGGCGCGCGGGCGCGATTATGGCGACAGCCGCTGGATCTGCGGCTCGCACAGCCAGAGCGCGGTCGAGGGCGGCTATATGGCGGCCAGCGCCGTCGTGGCGCGAGAGCATGGCAATGCGGCATTCCGGCGCGACATGGTGGCGGCGGCCGAGGAACTGGCGCGCTACCGCGCTAGAAACGCCAGTCCGCGCTGAGCGAGACGACCCGGCCCTGTTGCGCGCGGACGGTGACGATACCGCCATTGTCCCCGGCGCGGACTTCGCCGCCCAGCGCGTCGCCCTGCATGATCGCGATCCGGTCGAACAGGTTCGTCGCGCGCAGGCGAAGCGTCAGTGCCTCGGTCGCGTCGAAACGTGCGCCCATATTCACCAGCGCGAAGCCGGGCAGCGCCAGACTGTTGGCATCGTCGGCATAGCGCCGTCCCATCGCCGACAGGTCGCCGTCCAGCGTGACGCCGGTGCCGGGCAGGGCGGCGCTGGCCGACAGGCTGGCCATGATGCGCGGCACCCGGCGGGGGATGCGGCCGCTGAGGTCCATGACCGTCACCGCGCCGTCGGTCAGGCTGGCGATGCGATAGGATTGCAGGCGCGGGTCCTGCCATGTCACCGTGGCACGCAGCGACAGGCCGGGCAGGGGAGCCGCCCCAGCCCCGACCTCCAGCCCGATGGTGCGCGCCGCCGCCTGATAGGCCCCGACCCGCACCGCGCCGGTCGCCGGATCGAGCGACAGGTCGGGCAGCGCTATGTCGGGAAAGCGGCTGGCGAACAGCGTCGCGTCCAGGCCGGTGGTGCCACGTCGCCAGATCAGCCCCAGCTCGGCCTGCTCGATGGTCAGCGCGCGGGGCTGGTCGCTGCCGCCGATGCGGAACACGCCCGGGTCGGGCAGTCGCATCGCACGGGTGGCGCGGGCGAAGGCGCCCAGCCGGTCGCTCGCCCGCCAATGGACGGCCAGCGTCGCGGCGGTGCGGGCGATACGCTTTGCCCGCGCGTCCGACAGCCCCGATCCGACCGCGATCCGGTCGTCGGCCAGGGTCGTGGGATCGCCGCCGTCCATGAACATGGGACGCTCGACCGTCGCCGACAGCGCCGCCCGCTCGTGCCGCAGCCCCCAGTCGAGCCGCCAGCGCGGGCCCAGCTGCCATTCGTCGGCGGCATAGAGCGCGATCATATGCTGGCGCCCCTGCACGGCCTCATAGGTCGAACCCGTGCTGAGCAGCCCGTCATCGGTCGCCCGCCCCAGCACCCGCCCGCTGCCATCCAGGGCGACCAGATCGAGCCGTCGTCCCTGATCACGCGCCTCCAGCAGCGCACGGGCGACGGCCCGCCGAAAGTCCCAGCGATAACCGACGGCATAAAGCCCCAGCGTCAGGTCATGATGCCCCGCCGCCTCCAGCGCATGGGCATAGGACAGGTCGACGATTGCCTCGTTCAGCCGCGTATCCGCCGCCACGGGGTTCAGCACGATGACGCGGTCGTTGCCGGGCAGCGGCACAAAGGCGCTGCCGTCGCTCGCATGGCGTAATGCGATCTGCGTGGTGGCAGGGAAGGCGGTGGTCAGGCGCGGCAGCGCGTCGGCGATGGCCTGTGCTGCCGGGATCGCGCCACCCGACGAGGACAGCGCATAACGTTCGGTTCGCGAGGCGCGGTAATGAGTGCGCAGGGTCAGCACGCCGCCCGCGACCGGCTGGGTCCAGGTCAGCGAGGGCGTTACCATGCGGTTGCGGTTGTTGCGCCCCAGCGGCCGGTCGCCCAGCGCCGCAAAGCGCAGCCTCGTCAGTTCCGGCCCCAGAAAACTCCCTCGCCGGGGATCGAAGCCGGGAAGCGGCGTGATCCGCCTGCCGTCATATCGCATCGGAAAGGATGAGATGTTGAGCGTATCGTCGTCCAGCCCGTGCACGCCCAGCGACACGTGTCCGCCGCCACCCACATCATGGTCCGCGCGCACTCGAAACTGCCCGCCGCCCAGCGTCGAGGCGATGCGTCGAACCGTCGGATCGCGCGCCACCGATCCCCCCGCGATCACCCGCCAGCCGCCGCCGACCGGCCCGGTCGCATAGCCTTCCCAGCGGATCAGGCCGTAATCGGTCGTGGTCGCCCGCATTTCCCCGCCCGCCCGGTCGCGGGGTGCGCGGGTGCGCAGGTTCAGCACGCCGCCCGGCGCGTTGCTCGCGAAGATCGCCGAGGGACCGCCGCGCACATAGTCGCTGCTCTCGATCATCAGGTCGGGGCGGACGAACTGGTCGATATCGGTCCAGGGCAGCGTGTCGTGCTGCACCGGCAGCCCGTCTTCCTGCACCGCGATCGCCTGATACCCGTCGAGCGGGATGCCGCGTACCCGGATGGTATTGGCCGCGACCCCGGCCGAGCTGTCCACCCACAGGCCGGGCAGACCGGATAGCAATTCCGCCAGACTTTGCGGCGCCCGTCGCGCCAGTTCGACGGCATCGAGATGCGAGGCGGAATAGCTGCGCTCCAACTCGCCCTGCACGGTCATCCCGCGACGGCCGCTGACGATCACATCGGGGCCGGTCATCGGGTCTTCGGGCGGCGGCGCAGGGCGGGCGCGAAGGGGGATCGCGCGTGGTACCGGCCCCAGCGCGCGCACGACAATCCCGCCCGCGATCCGGCGGCAGGACAGACCGGCGGGCGCGCACCAGCGGGCGAGGGCGATCGACAGGCGCATCCGCCCATGCAGCGCGGGCGAACGCCGTCCGGCCAGATCGCCGGGCCGTGCGACCAGCGCTTCGCCTGCCTGACGCGCCAGCCGGTCGAGCCCGGCCCCCACCGGCTGGGCCGGAAGATCGATGGAGAGCAGGGGGTCACCTTGCGCGGCGACCAGCGCCAGCGCGACGAACATCGTCATGGCCGCCCCCCTGGCGGACCGGAATTCATTCGTCTCCTGCCGTTCCCGTCGCTACCAAATCATATCATGCCGCCGGGCGGATAGACGGCAATTGTGTAGCGCGCATGTCACTGGCAAAAGAAGTTTCAAATGATACTAGATGCGTCGACGGAGGATGACATGCAGGATGCGATGACGCAGTGGCAGTTCTGGATCGATCGCGGGGGCACCTTCACCGACGTGGTGGCGCGTCGCCCGGACGGTGGCGTGGTCACGACCAAGCTGCTGTCCGAAGACCCGGATCGCCGCTATGACGCCGCCGAGGCCGCGATCCGGCAGCTGACCGGGGTCGGCGACGGACCGCTCCCGCCCTGCGGGGTCCGCATCGGCACGACCATCGCGACCAATGCCCTGCTGGAGCGCGAAGGCGAGCCGGTGCTGCTGGCGATCACGCGCGGCTTCGGCGATGCGCTGGCGATCGGTTATCAGGACCGGCCCGACATTTTCGCGCGCGACATCCGCCGCGCGCCGCCGCTGTTCGCCGAGGTCGTCGAGATCGACGAGCGCGTGACGGAGGATGGCCAGATCCTGACCCCGCTGGACCGCGACGCGGCGGCGGCTTCCTTTGCGCAGGCCTATGCGCGCGGGCTTCGGTCGATCGCCATCGTGCTGATGCATGGCTGGAAACATCAGGCGCATGAAGTCGCGCTGGCCGAACTGGCCGAGGCGGCGGGCTTCACCCAAGTCTCGGTCAGCCATCGCACCGCGCCGCTGATCCGGCTGGTCGCGCGCGGCGATACGACGCTGGCCGATGCGTATCTGTCGCCGGTGCTGGGCCGTTACGTGCGCGGGCTGGAAGCGGGGCTGGGCGAGGCGGCGGCGGGCGGTCTGCTGTTCATGCAGTCGAGCGGCGGGCTGGTCGCAGGCGAGCATTTCCATGGCAAGGACGCGCTGCTGTCCGGCCCGGCGGGGGGCATCGTCGGCATGGCGCGCACCGCAAGCGGGGCGGGTTTCGACCGGGTGATCGGCTTCGACATGGGCGGCACCTCGACCGACGTGTCGCTGTTCGCAGGCAGCTATGACCGGCGCTCCGATGCCGTGCTGGCGGGGGTGCGCGTGGCGGTGCCGATGATGCGGATCGACACGGTCGCGGCGGGCGGCGGGTCGATCTGTCACTTCGACGGCGGGCGGCTGCTGGTCGGCCCGGCCTCGGCGGGGGCGGAGCCGGGACCGGCCTGTTACCGGCGCGGCGGGCCGCTGACCGTCACCGACTGCAATATGATCCTGGGCAAGATCCAGCCGGGGCATTTCCCCGCGCTGTTCGGCCCCGACCGCAACCTGCCGCCCGACCGCGCCGCCGCCGAGCGCGCGCTGGCCGCGTTGCTCGATCAGGTCGAGGCGACGACCGGCGAACGGCTCGATCCTCTGGCGGCGGCCGAGGGGCTGGTCGCGATCGCGGTGGCCAGCATGGCGCGGGCGATCCGCGCCGTCTCGGTCGCACGCGGCGAAGACCCGGCCTCTTACGCACTGGCCTGTTTCGGCGGAGCGGGCGGGCAGCATGCCTGTCTGGTCGCCGATGCGCTGGGCATGGCGCAGGTGCTGATCCATCCACTGGCGGGCGTGTTGTCGGCGGTCGGTATCGGCCTGGCCGATCGCAGCGTCGTGCGCGAGGCGACGGTCGGCCTGCCGCTGGGCGACGATGCGCTGGAGGCGGCGCTGGCCGATCTCAGCGCCGCCGCCATGGCGGGGCTGGCCGAGCAGGGCGTCGATCCGGCGTCGGTGCGGCTGAACGTGCTGGCGCAGCTTCGCTATGCGCGGAACGACCAGACGATCGGTGTCGCCTGGGACAGTCCGGAAGCCATGGCCGCCTCCTTTGCCGAGGCGCATCGCCAGCGTTTCGGCTTTGTCGGCGAGGATGCGCTGGTCGTCGAGCAGCTGCGGGTCGAGGCGATTGCGGGCGGCGAGGCGCAGGATCTGCCCACACCCGCGCTGGCCGACCAGACCGCCGATCCGGTCGATCGCGTCACCATGTATCTGGCCGGGGCGTCTCATGACGTGCCGGTCCACGCCCGCGAGGGGCTGGCGGCCGGTGGGGTGCTGGCGGGCCCGGTGCTGATCATCGATCCGGTGTCGACCGTGGTGGTCGAGCCCGGCTGGCAGGCGCGCGTGCTGGCCGAGGGCACGCTGCTGCTGGAACGCGTCGCAGCCCGGCGCGCGCAGGCGGCGGAGGAAAGCGTCGATCCGGTCCGGCTGGAAATCTTCGCCGGGCTGTTCATGGGCCTCGCCGAGGAAATGGGCGCGGCGCTTCAGCGGAGCGCGGCCTCGGTCAATATCCGCGAGCGGCTGGATTTTTCCTGCGCTATCTTCGATGCGGAGGGCGGGCTCGTCGCCAACGCGCCGCATATCCCCGTCCATCTGGGATCGATGGGGGAGAGCATCCGCACCGTCATCCAGGCGCGCGGAGACACGATGCGCGAGGGGCAGGTCTATGCGCTGAACGACCCCTATCGCGGCGGCACGCACCTGCCCGATATCACGGTCGTCATGCCGGTCTTTGCAGGCGGCGAGACGCCTGCTTTCTTCGTCGCGGCGCGGGGTCATCATGCCGATGTCGGCGGCACGACGCCCGGATCGATGCCGCCGGACAGCCGGACGCTGGCGGACGAGGGCGTGGTCTTCGACGACGTGCTGATCGTCGAGGATGGCGCGATGCGCGAGCAGGCGATCCGCGACCTGCTGGCCAGCGGGCCCTACCCGGCGCGCAACATCGACCAGAATATCGCCGATCTCGCCGCGCAGGTCGCCGCCTGTGCGCGCGGGGCGGACGGGCTCCGCCAACTGGCCGCGCAACAGGGGCAGGGCGTCGTCACCCGCTACATGGCCTATGTCCAGGCTCACGCCGAGGCGATGGCGCGGCGGATGATCGCGACGTTGTCGGACGGCAGCTTCCGCTACGAGCTGGACGACGGCGCGGTCGTCGCGGTCCGAGTCGCGATCGATGCCGAACAGGGGAGCGCGACGATCGACTTCACCGGCACCAGCGAGCAGCGGCCGACCAACTTCAACGCGCCGCTGGCGGTGACGCGCGCCGCCGTCCTTTATGTCCTGCGCCTGCTGGTCGATGAGGCGGTGCCGCTGAACGAAGGGTTCCTGCGTCCCGTCACGCTGATCGTGCCGGAAGGATCGATGCTCAACCCGCGCTTTCCGGCCGCCGTGGTGGCGGGCAATGTCGAGGTCAGCCAGGTGGTGACCGACACGCTGCTGGGTGCGCTGGGGGCGATGGCGGGTAGTCAGGGGACCATGAACAACCTGACCTTCGGCGATGACAGCTATCAATATTATGAGACCATCGCGGGTGGCGCGGGCGCGGGGCCGGGGCATGACGGGGCCGATGCCATCCAGACGCATATGACCAACAGCCGCCTGACCGACCCGGAGGTTCTGGAGACGCGTTATCCGGTGCTGCTCGAACAATTCGCCATCCGGCGCGGGTCGGGCGGTGCGGGCGAATGGCAGGGCGGCGACGGCACCGTCCGCCGCCTGCGCTTCCGCCAGCCCCTGCGCGCCGCGATCCTCAGCAACCGGCGCGTCGTCCCGCCCTTCGGCCTGAACGGCGGCGGGGCGGGGCAGTTGGGCCGTAACCGTGTCGAGCGCGCCGATGGAAGCATACAGGATCTCGCCTCGACCGCCGGGATCGACATGGGTGCGGGGGATGTGCTGGTCATCGAGACGCCGGGTGGCGGCGGCTTTGGGCGGGGGGTGCGCTGATGTGGGTGCTGGCCGGGATCGTCGTCATCGCGGGCGGCTTCCTGCTGCGCTTCAACCCGCTGCTGGTCATCATCGTCTCGGCGCTCGTCACCGGTTTTGCGGCGGGGCTGGACGTGTTGCGGATCGTCGCGACCTTCGGCCATGCCTTTAACGAGACACGTTATGTGACCGCCATCTATATGGTCCTGCCCGTGATCGGCCTGTTGGAGCGGCGGGGGCTTCAGGCGCGGGCACGGGCCTTGGTTGCGGGCTTGCGGGGCGCGACGGCGGGGCGGCTGCTGACCGGTTATCTGCTGTTCCGGCAGGTCACGGCGGCGCTGGGCCTATACTCGGTGGCGGGGCCTGCCCAGACCGTCCGCCCGCTGGTCGCCCCCATGGCGGAGGCCGCCGCCGAGCGTCAGGGCGGGGCGGTCGAGGACGCGGAACGGGTCAAGGCGATGGCGGCGGCGACCGACACGGTCGGGCTGTTCTTCGGCGAGGATATTTTCCTCGCGGTCGGATCGATCCTGCTGATGAAGGGCGTGCTGGAGGGCTATGGCATCCTGCTGGAGCCGTTCCAGCTGTCCGTCTGGGCGATTCCGACGGCGATCGCGGCCTTCGTGATCCATGGTTCGAGGCTATGGTGGCTCGACCGGCGTCTGTCGCGGGGCGGCGCGCGATGATCGGGCTGAACCTGGTCTATGCGGTGGCGGGGATCGTCTTTGCGGTCTTCGCACTTCTGTCGGCGCGGGACCGGCGCTTTGCCAATGCCGCCTTTTACGCGCTGATCACCCTGTCGTTCCTGTTCGGCAACAGGCTGGGCGATGTCGCCAATGGTGTGCTCGTGCTGGCGCTGGTCGGCATTGCGGCATCGGGGCGGATGCGCCGCGCCGAAGCGGTAGAGCCTGCCGAGGATCGCCATGGCGCGAAGGTCTTCGTGCCCGCACTCATCATTCCGGCAGTCGCTTTGGTCGGGACGCTGGCGTTCAAGCATGTGCCTACGCGCGTCGATCCCAAGCAGGCGACGCTGGTCGCGCTGACATTGGGCACGGTGATTGCGCTGGTCCTGTGCGGGGTGCTGCTGCGCGCACGGCCCGCCGAGCCGTTCGCCGCCGGGCGCGGGCTGATCGACGATATCGGCTGGGTCGCGGTGATGCCGCAGATGCTCGCCAGCCTGGGGGCGGTCTTCGCGCTGGCCGGGGTAGGGGGCGTCGTCGGTACGCTGATCGGTGCAGTGATCCCGGCGGGCAGCGTGATGGGCGCGGTGCTGGCCTATGCGCTGGGCATGGCGTTGTTCACCATAGTCATGGGCAATGCCTTTGCCGCCTTTCCGGTGATGGCGTCGGCGGTCGGCGTGCCGATCCTGATCCGCCAGATGGGCGCGGACCCCGCCATCGTCGCGGCGGTGGGCATGCTGGCGGGCTTTTGCGGGACGTTGATGACGCCGATGGCGGCGAACTTCAACCTGCTGCCCGCCGCGTTGCTGGGGCTGAAGGACAAATATGCCGTCATCCGCGCACAGGTGCCGACCGCGCTGCCGCTGCTCGTCTTCAACATCCTCCTTCTTTACGGAATGATCGCATGACCCGGTTGGACCGATCCGTCGCCGAACGCTTTGCCGCCATGACGCTGGGCCATGTCGGGCGCGAATATCCCAACGTCCTGATCCATGTCCTGAACGGGCCGGAGGATGCGCGCACTCCATCCGAGTTGCACCCGATCTTCTATGGCAGTTTCGACTGGCATAGCTGCGTCCATGGCTGGTGGCAGTTGTTGCGGCTGATCCGCCATTATCCCGATCTGGACGCCGCCCCCGCCATCCGTGCGCGCGCCGATGCGATGTTCGTCGCCGACAAGGTCGCGGGTGAACTGGCCTATCTGGAGCGACCCGGTGCGGCGGGGTTCGAGCGGCCCTATGGCTGGGCCTGGATGCTGGCGCTGCATGACGAGGCGAGCCGTCATGATGCGGGCTGGGCCGAGGTGCTGGAGCCGCTCGCGCAGGTCTTCGCCCGCCGTTTCGCCGACTTCCTGCCGCGCCTGACCTATCCGTTGCGGGTCGGCACCCATTTCAACAGCGGCTTTGCCCTGACGCTGGCATGGGACTGGGCGGGCGAGCGCGACCCGGGCTTGCGCGAACGGATCGCAGCGGCGGCGCAGGGCTGGTTCGGGCAGGATCGCGGCTGTCAGGCCTGGGAGCCCGGCGGCGACGAGTTCCTGTCGCCCGCCTTGTGCGAGGCGTTGTTGATGAGCCGGGTGCTCGACGAGGCCTCTTTCCGGACATGGTTCGACGCCTTCCTGCCGCATGTCGGGGCGGGCGAGCCCGCGACCTTGTTCACCCCCGCCATCGTGTCCGACCGGACCGACGGCAAGATCGCGCATCTCGACGGGCTGAACCTGACCCGCGCCTGGTGCTGGCGGGTGATCGCCGCGAAGCTGGGTCCGGCGCACCCGGTGGCGGCCCGTGCGGAAGCAACGGCGGAGGCGCATCTGGCGGCCAGCCTGCCGCATCTGGGCGACGATTATATGGGCGAACACTGGCTCGCCACCTTCGCCCTGTTGGCGCTGGAAGCGGGGTGATCGGACCTTCCAACTTCTGTAAGGAATATGACAGCCGAATAATCTTAATTTAAGCAATCGTTCGTATCCCTCCTTTTCATACAAGGAGGGGATCAAGAATGAACATATGTATTCCGCGCCTGTTGTGCGGCGCGGCTCTGTGTGTGCTGTCGGTGACGCAGGCGCGGGCGGCAACGTCGCCGTCCGCGCCCGCCACCAAAACGGCCCATCCGGCCGAGGCGAAGGGCACCGCCAAAAAGGGCGGTATCGTCGTCACCACGACGGCGCAGAAGCGTTTCGAGAATATCCAGAACGTGCCGCTGGCCGTCCAGGTCATCTCCCCCGCCGAACTGGACGCGCACGGCGTGCGCCACTTCCAGGAACTGGGCAAGGTCAGCCCCTCGCTGGTGATCCGTCCCGCCGAACAGCCGGTCAACGGCACCGTCTCGCTGCGGGGTGTCGGCACGCTGGCCTTCGGCATCGGCGTCGAGACCGCCGTGGCGATCACCGTCGACGGCGCCGCGCTGCCCTTCATGGCGCGGGTCTATACCGACCTGCCCGACATCGCCCAGATCGAGGTGCTGCGCGGGCCGCAAAGTACGCTGTACGGCAAGGCGGCCTCGGCCGGTCTGGTCAAGATCATGACGGTGCAGCCGACCGACGATTTCCATGTCCGCGCCAACGCCACCGTCACCGGCGACCGCGAATATGGCACCAATGTCAGCGTGACCGGGCCGATCAGCGATACGCTCGGCTATGTCCTGTCGACCGGCTATTCCAACTGGGACGGCAATGTCCGCAACGTCTTCAACGGCAAGCGGACCAATGGCCGCGAGACCTTCAACACGCGCGGCAAGCTGCGCTGGAAGGCGTCGCCCGACGTCACCTTCACTCTGTCGGGCAATTATGTCGACGGCAACGCCACCATCGCGCGCCCCTTCGTGGCGGTCGCACCGGACGCGCTGCTGCGCGGCGTTGCGGGACAGACTCCGTCGGTCGTCTTCCCCGGCGTGACGCTGAACCGCGACAATCAGGACGTCAGCAACAATTACTGGTCGCACAACAAATTCTCGGGCGGCGGCGCGCTGCTGCGGAGCGAAGCCAATATCGGCCGGATGAATATCCTGTCGCTGACCTCCTATGACCGTTTCCGCCTCAACGACTATCTCGACCAGGACGACACCGCGTCCCCGGCGGCGATCGGCAGCAATATCCAGGTCGGCGCCTTCAAGTCGCGGATGTTTACGCAGGAACTTCGCCTGTTGTCGCCTGGCGAGGACGCATTCCGCTATGCGCTGGGTATCTATTACGCCAATACCGGCTTTGACCGCCCGTTCCAGCGCGGCCCGGCCTTCTCGCTCGCCAACTGGTATGCCACCACCGGATCGCGACAGGTCGCCGGTTTCGGCCAGATCGACTGGGAGTTCGTGCCGAAACTGACCGGCACCGTCGGCGGTCGTATCCAGAACGAGCGCGTCAAATACACCTTCGCGGATAATCTGGCACGGACCAGCTATGCCGGGAATGCCGACGATACCGCCGCCACCTATCATCTGGGCCTGACCTATCAGGCGACGCCCGATGTCATGACCTTCGCCAGCTATTCGACCGGCTATAAGGGCCAGACCTATGACCTGACGACCGGGTTCAACCAGAACCGAGCGGCAGCGGGTCCGGTCAAGCCGGAGCGGTCGCGCGACAAGGAACTGGGCATTCGCACGCAGTTCTTCGACCGGCACCTGACGCTGAACGCCACGCTGTTCGACACCGACTATACCAACCTCCAGGCGCAGACGATCGAGACGCTGGCGGACGGCACCAGCAATTTCCGCCTGACCAATGTCGGCAAGTTCAAGACGCGCGGGATCGAGATCGATACGGCGGCGCGCCTGGGCCGCGACATCGCGCTGCGCGGGGCGATCACCTATCTGGATGCGAAGTACACTTCCTTCCCCTCGGCGCAATGCTATCCGATGCAGACGGCGGCGCAGGGGTGCAGCGGCTCGCCCGCCCGCCGCGACCTGACCGGCGTGCGCGCGCCGCAGGCCCCGGTGTGGAAGGGCAATTGGTCGGTCGACTATACGCCGCCGCTGACCGACACGCTGGACGGCTTCGCGCAGGTCGCCGGGGAATATCAGTCGAGCCTCTATTATGTCGCGGCCGATCCCCAGACCTTCCAGCCGGGCTTCGCGATCTTTGACCTGCGGCTGGGGGGGCGCTCGCATGACAAACGCTGGGACGTGACGGCGTTCGTCAACAACCTGTTCGACCAGCAATATTATGCGTCGCTGGTCAACACGGCGGGCAATTTCGCCGGGCGGATGGCGACCCAGGCCGTGCTGCCCCGGGACTTCCGCCGCTATGCGGGCGTGCGGTTTGGGGTGAATTTTTGATTTCATAATTTACCCCTCCCCTTCAGGGGAGGGGCAGGGGTGGGGCGCTTCCGCAAGCGCGGGGCCAGTGGATAGGCCCCACCCCCAACCCCTCCCCTGAAGGGGAGGGGCTCACTTAGACGTCAAATCTTCAGATGCGCCGTCCGGTCGCGCTTCGCCGCCAGGGCCTGACGCACCTCGGCCACCGCGCGGGCTTCGCTGGCGATCAGCAGACCCTCGAGCGCCGCCGTCAAATGCCGCTGCATCGCGACCCGTGCCGCCACCGCATCGCGCGAGCGTAGCGCCTCCAGGATCGCAGCATGATGCTCGACGATCGGGCGCACATCGATCTCGCGGACCTTGGCGTCGAGCAGCACGCTTTCGGCCGAGCGCAGTCGCTGTTCCCATAGCCGGTCGATCGTCTCCAGGATCGCGCTGTTGCGCGTCGACCGGGCGATCAGCGTGTGGAAGGCGCGGTCGGCATGGAAGGCGCCGCCGACCGTGTTGTTCTCCTCCTCGATCGCATCGACCAGAGTGGCCAGCTCATCCAGCTCGCTGTCGGTGATCTGCGACGCCGCCAGTGCCGCCGCTTCCGGCTCGAACAACAGGCGCGCCTCGGCCACTTCCATCGCGGAGACGCCGAAATCGGGCGTCTCGCCCTGGCCCGGCAGCGCCACGACATGCGCGCCCGACCCGATCCGCACTTCGATGAAACCCTGGACTTCCAGCGCGATCAGCGCCTCGCGGATGACCGGACGGCTGACGTCGAACCGCGTCGCCAGCTCGCGTTCGGCGGGCATGCGCGTGCCGATCGGGTAGCGCCCCTCCTGCAACTCGGTGATCAGCGTGCGGGCGAGTTCCCGGTAGAGCCGGTCCTGGGTCGTGTTGTTGTCCATCACGACCCTTATAGGGGCCGAGGCGGGATGCTGGTCAAGCGCCAGTGTCAGACCAATGTTTGTCAGGCCAATTGCGACATTCCATGGCGGTCGGTTTCGACGACGACCGTCCCGGCGGCACGCGCGGCCTCCGCCAGCCGGGCATCCGCCGTGTCGGTGACGAGGAAATCGACATCGCGCATGTCGCCGACCCGAACCGGCGCGGCGCGTTCCAGCTTGGAGCCGTCAATGGCCAGCAGCACCTGCCGTGCCTGGGCGATGATCGTCTGCGACACCCGTACCTCGTCCACGTCGAAGTCGAGGAAGCTGCCGTCCGGGTCGATCGCCGACGCGCCGATCAGCGCCATGTCGACCTTGAACCCCCGGATGAAGTCCATGGCCAGCGCGCCCACCACCGCGCGGTCGCTGGCGCGTACCCGGCCCCCGGCGGCGATGACCTCGATCGAAGGACGCCCGCCCAATATGTCGACGACGTTCAGATTGTTGGTGATGACCATCAGGTCGCGGTGATCGACCAGTGCCTTGGCGATCGCCTCGGTGGTGGAGCCGATATTGATGAACAGACTCGCCCCGTTGGGCACGAGCGCGGCGGCGGCGGCGCCGATCGCGGCCTTGGCGGGGGCGGCGACGCTGCGCCGCTCGGCATAAGCGAGATTGTCGGTGCCCGAGGTCACGACCGCGCCGCCATGGACCCGCGCCAGCATGGACTGACCCGCCAGGATATTCAGGTCCTTGCGGATGGTCTGCGGCGTCACGCCCAGCTTTTCGGCCAGTTCGTCCACGCTGACGCTGCCCGTCCGGCGCGCGACGTCGAGGATCGCGGCATGACGTGCCGCCACGATCTCCGCCGATCCGGGGGCGGGGGGCTTCACGCGACGCCCTGCCCGGCCAGATAGGCGGCCAGCCGCTCGGGCGTCTCGGGGGGCACGTGCAGGCCCAGCTTGCTGCGGCGATAGAGGATGTCCTCCGCGGTCCGCGCCCATTCGGTCTTCACCAGATAATCGACCTCGGCGGTGTGCAGCCCGCCGCCCAGATCGGGGCCGAGATCGCCCTGGCCCAGCACCGCCTCGACGCGCGTACCATAGGCGCGGGCCAGACGGCGCAGCAGGGCGGGGGGCAGGTCGCGATGGCGAGCGGTCAGATCGCGCAGGAAACCATCGAAATCCGCGTCCGCGATATCCCCGCCGGGCAGCACCGCCCCGGCCGTCCACGCTCCCCCGGCAGCGGGGAAGAAGCGCGCCAGTTCGCGCATCGCGTGCTCGGCGAGCTTGCGATAGGTGGTGATCTTGCCGCCGAAGATGTTGAGCATCGGCGCCCGGCTTTCGCCCTCCGCCCCGGTGTCGAGGTCGAGCACATAGTCGCGCGTCACCGCCGAGGCATTGGCCGAATGATCGTCATAGAGCGGGCGGATACCGGCATAGCTCCACACGATATCGGCCTCTCCCGTCTTTCGCGCGAAATAGCGGTTCGCCGTGTCGAGCAGATAGGTGGTTTCGGCCGCGCCGATCTGCGCCTTGGCGGGCGCGTCGGTCCAGGGTTCGTCGGTGGTGCCGACCAGCGTGAACTTGC
Source organism: Sphingomonas sp. Xoc002 (assembly GCF_050408055.1). Classification (NCBI taxonomy): domain Bacteria; kingdom Pseudomonadati; phylum Pseudomonadota; class Alphaproteobacteria; order Sphingomonadales; family Sphingomonadaceae; genus Sphingomonas; species Sphingomonas sp. Xoc002. The sequence goes on from NZ_CP191175.1 coordinate 1,211,322, forward strand.
CCTCATAGGGAATGGCGAAGACGATCCGCCGGTCGTCATTCTGGAGCATGAAGGCATGGTCCCCCTCATAGAGGCGCGGCACGATGATATGGCTGCCCTTGATCAGCCGGACGCCGCGATCGGCGCGTGCGCCGCGGGTGCGGCCGATGACGTCGGCGACCCATGGCCCCGCCGCATTGACCAGCGCGCGGGCGCGAACGGTCCGGGTTTCGCCCGCCGCCTCGCCCATCGTCTGGATCGTCGCGACCCAGCCATCGCCCTCGCGCCGGGCATCGACCAGCTGGGTGCGGGTCGCAATCGTCGCGCCCCGCTCGGCGGCGTCCATCGCGTTGAGCACGACCAGGCGGCTGTCCTCGACCCAGCAGTCCGAATACACGAAAGCCTTGCCCTTTCGCGGCGAAAGCCCGTCGCCCAGCGCCGAGTGTTCCAGCGCGACGGTACGCGTGCCCGGCAGCTTCTCGCGACCGCCCAGATGATCGTAGAGAAACAGGCCGAGCCGCACCATCCAGGCGGGACGCGGCGACTGGGTCTGCGGCAGGACGAAGGACAGCGGCCAGATGATGTGCGGGGCCATGCCCAGCAGCCGCTCTCGCTCGATCAGCGCCTCTCGCACCAGCCGGAACTCGCCATATTCCAGATAGCGCAGACCGCCATGGATCAGCTTGGTCGAGGCCGAGGAGGTGTGGCTCGCCAGATCGTCCTGCTCGACCAGCAGCACCGACAGGCCGCGCCCGGCGGCGTCGCGCGCGATGCCTGCGCCGTTGATCCCGCCGCCGACGATCAGCAGGTCGATCCTCTCCATCGCGTGGTCCGTCATGCCGCTTGTCCCTGTTCTTGAGCGCCCCCCTTGCTATACCATGTCAGCACAAAACGAAAGCATTGACGTTCAAATGAAAGCGTGTGACGTTTCGAAACGAAAAAAGGGAGAGGGGTGAGCGATGGCGTCGCACATTCTGGTGATCGATCAGGGGACGACCTCGACGCGCAGCATCGTGTTCGATGGACAGGCCCGGCGGGTCGCCATCGCACAGGCCGAATTCGCGCAGCATTACCCCGCGCTGGGCTGGGTCGAGCATGACCCGGAGGATATCTGGCGCGACGCGCTGGCCACCGCGCGCAAGGCGATCACAGAGAGCGGCGTCGCTCCGGCGCAGATCGCCGCGATCGGCATTACCAACCAGCGCGAGACGGCGGTCGTCTGGGACCGCGCCACCGGCGAGCCGATCCACCGCGCCATCGTCTGGCAGGATCGGCGCGGCACCGATCTGTGCCAGACGCTGAAGGCGGACGGTGCCGAGGAGCTGGTGCGCGAGCGGACCGGCCTGCTGATCGATCCCTATTTCTCGGCGACCAAGCTTGCCTGGCTGCTCGACCATGTCGACGGCGCGCGCGGACGGGCCGAACGCGGCGAACTGGCCTTCGGCACGATCGACAGCTTCTTGCTCTGGCGGCTGACGGGCGGGGCGGTGCACGCGACCGATATCACCAATGCCAGCCGCACGATGCTGTTCGACATCCATCGCGGGGTCTGGGACGAGGAATTGTGCCGGTTGCTGCGCGTGCCGATGGCGATGCTGCCGGAGGTGCATGACAATGCGCATGTCTTCGGCACCACCAAGCCCGATCTGCTCGGCGCGGCGATCCCGATCGCGGGGATGGCGGGGGACCAGCAGGCGGCTTTGTTCGGGCAGGCCTGTTTCCGTCACGGCATGGCCAAGTCGACCTATGGCACGGGCTGTTTCATGCTGCTCAACACCGGTGAGACGGCGGTCGCCTCGAAGCACCGGCTGCTGACCACGCCCGCGTACCGGCTGAACGGCAAAACGACCTATGCGCTGGAGGGATCGATCTTCGTGGCGGGCGCGGCGGTGAAGTGGCTGCGTGACGGCCTGGGCGTCATCACCCATGCCAGCCAGACCGACGACCTCGCGACGCAAGTGCCCGACAGTCACGGCGTCTATATGGTCCCGGCCTTTGTCGGCATGGGCGCGCCCTATTGGGAGCCGGATGCGCGCGGGGCGATATATGGCCTCACTTTGGGCGCGAGTGCGGCGCATCTGGCGCGCGCGGCGCTGGAATCGGTCGCCTATCAGACGATGGACCTGGCCGAGGCGATGAAGGCCGATGCGGGCGAAGGCCCCGCCATCCTGCGCGTCGATGGCGGCATGGCGGCGAATGACTGGCTGTGCCGCTTCCTCGCCAACATGATCCGGACGCCGGTCGAGCGGCCTGTGGACCTGGAGACGACGGCGCGCGGCGCGGCCTTTCATGCCGGGCTGGCGACCGGGGTGTGGTCGGGCCTCGATGCGCTGGAGACGCTCTGGTCGCGGGAGGAATGTTTCGAGCCCTCCATGGCCGAGGAGGCCCGTGCGCCACTGGTCGCCGGGTGGCGCGATGCGGTGGCGCGGACGCTGGCCAAGCCGGGCGCGTGACGATGGCGAAGCGGCCGCTGCTGGTCGGCAACTGGAAGATGCATGGCGATGGCGGCGACCTGGCCGTCATCGTCGCGATCGGGGAGGCGGCGCGGCGGCATCCGGCGGTCGATGTCGCGCTGTGCGTTCCTGCGACGCTGATCGACCGGGCGCGGCGCGTCTGCCCCGGCCTCGCCATCGGTGGGCAGGATTGCCATGCCGAGCCGAACGGCGCGCATACCGGCGACATTTCCGCCACGATGCTGTGCGAGGCGGGTGCGTCGCTGGTCCTGCTGGGCCATAGCGAGCGGCGGCACGATCATCATGAAGACGACGCGCTGATCGCCGCCAAGCTGCGGGCCGCCCGGGCGGCGGGCCTCGAGGTCGTGCTCTGCGTTGGCGAGACGGCGGAGGATCATGCCGCCGGTCGCTCGGCGCAGGTGGTTCGGGAGCAACTGACCCGTTCGCTCGCCGGGGTGGACGGGCAGGGGATCGCCATCGCCTATGAACCCGTCTGGGCGATCGGTGGCGACCGTACCCCCGATCCGGCGGCGGTCGCGGCGATGGCCGGGCTGATCCGCGATACGGTGTCGGGCGCGCGCATATTGTACGGCGGTTCGGTAACGCCCGACAACGGTGCGGCACTGTTCCAGAAGGGCGGGATCGACGGCTTTCTGGTCGGTCGACAAAGTTTGGATGCCGAGGCGTTCACGGCGATCCTGGAATTGATGGCCGTGGCAACCCGCTAAACTTCCTCTCCTGCACGGGGATGGGACCAGCGAAGCTGGTGGAGAGATGTCCCCCCTCTCGATAGCGCGACACCCCTCCGTCAGCGCTGCGCGCCGCCACCTCCCCTTGCAGGAGAGGAAAGTGGGTCGTCCGGCACCACCCATTCGAACGTCGTCACCGCCACCGGCAGCAGGCTCAACTCGCCCCCATGTCCCTGCGCGATCCGGCGGGCCAAGGTCAGGCCGATGCCCGAGCCCTCCGGCTTGGTGGTATGGAACGGGCGGAAGATCCGCACCCGCTCCGGCGCGGGGACGCCTTGGCCGCTGTCCGACACGCGCATCACCAGCCGGTCCGCCTGCCCGACGACGGCGAGTGTCACCGCCGGGGCGACCGTCCCGGCCAGGGCGGCTTCGGCCGCATTATGGAGCAGTGCCCATAGCCCTTGCGTCATCTGGTCGCGGTCGCACCAGCCGGTCGCGGCCTCGGGCATGTCGATCGACAGCGTCACCCGGTCGCCGAAGCGCTCGGCGAACAGGCGGGACAGATCGCCGACCAATTCCCCCATATCCACCATGGCCCGCACCGGATCGGGCAGCCTGGCCAGCATCCGATACGCTCGTGTGAAGCGCTCAAGCCCCTCGATCCGCCGGGTCAGCGTCGCCAATATGCCGGGCAGCCGCGCATCGCCCCGTTCCGCCGCCACCTGCGCGCTGTCGGCCAGCGAGACGATCGGCGACAGGCCGTTCAGCAGTTCGTGGCCGAGAATATCGATCATCTCGTTATCGGCATGAGCCTCGGCCGCGCGGCGTTCGGCCTCGATATCGACCAGCATCACCAGCGCACGGCCGGTGCCCGCCACCCGCTCGATCCGCCAGCTCCTGCCTTCATGGCGCAGCTGCGTCTGCCCGCTGTCGAGCAGGGCGGGCGGGGTCGGGATGACCCGGTCGTCGGTGGCGAACAGGCGGCGGCTGGCCCGGTTGATCGCCTGCGCTCGCCCGGCATCGACGCGGAGCAGCGGCAGCGGGATCTGGTCGAACAGAGCGTCCAGCGGCGGGCCGTCCGGGGCGGGGCGCGTCATCTCATGATCGCGACGCCCGCTCCCCGCCCGCGCCGCCGTCCAGCAGCCGGTTCCGATCAGCCAGGCGACGCACAGCCCCGCACCCAGGATCGACCCCAGCATTCCCTGCTGCCATGCCAGCAGCATCGCCGCACCAAGGACGGCCAGCGCCAGCCCGGACAACGCCGCCGCGACCGCGCGACGCCGCGACAGGTCAAAGCCCATGGCGCGCCATCCGCCGATACAGCGCCCCGCGACTAAGCCCCAGCGCCTGCGCCGCCTGGGTGACATTGTGGTGATGCTCGACCAGCGCCGCCTCGATCATCGTGCGTTCGCTTTCGTCCAGATCGAAACTGGCGCGGGACGATGTCGAGGCAGGGGCCGGAGCCGCATTGTGGGCGACCGGTGGGGCGAGCAGCGCGGCTTCGATCACGCCCTGTTCGCCCAGCAACAGCGCCCGCTCGATCGCGGCGGCAAGGCCGCGTGCCTCGTCGGGCCAGTGCGCCGTCGCCAGCAACGCCTCGGCGGCGGGGGTGAAGCGGGGCGCGGGCAGGCCGTGCCGCTCGGCCGCGATCCGCGCGAAATGGCGGGCGAGCAGCGGCACATCGTCCTGTCGTTCAACCAGCGAGGGTGCTGCGATCTCCACGGCCGCGATCCGCCGCGCGAGCGCGGGTGTGATCGCGCGGGGATCGTCGGCGATGGCGATATGACGATCCTCGGGTCGCAACCGGTCGAGCAGTCGGGCCTGTGTCACGTCGTCCAGCTTGTCGGGATGGCGGAGCAGCCAGCTCGTCTCCCCCTCGGCCCCGTCCAGCCGTGCCCAGGCCAGCGGATCGCGCACGTCGATCCGCTGCATAGGCCGCCCGGCCGCATGGGAGGCGGCATGGAGCGCCGCCGCGATCAGGCCGCGCCCCGCGCCCGATGGCCCGGTCACGACGACACCCGCCATGGTCGGGCCGACACGGCGGATCAGGTCGCGGACGCGGGCAATGGCGGGGCTGTCGCCCAGCAGGCGGGCGGGTTCGGCGGTGCCCTCGGTCACGACATGATCGCGGGGTGCGGCGCGGCGACGCGCAGCCAGTTCGATCTTGGCGATCAGCTCGGCATTGCGCCACGGCTTCATCACGAAGTCACGCGCACCCGCCTGCATCGCCGTCACGGCCAGCCGGATGCCGCTATGCGCGGTGATGACGATGATGCACGCACCCGGATCATCGGCGAGCAGCCGTTCGAGCATCGCCAGCCCCTCCGCCCCATCGGTCCGCCCGGCGGCATAGTTCAGGTCGAGCAGGATCGCGTCGTAGCGCCGGGCCGCCAGAAGCGAAAAGCCGTCCTCCGGCCCCTGCGCCACGTCCAGCCTATGTCCCGCCAGATCGATCGCGATGGCCAGCGATTCGGCGATACGCGGATTGTCGTCGATCAGGAGGATTGCCAGGGCGGTGGATGGCGGGCTTGACGCATCCCCGGACCGTCCATTTCCGGACGGTGCGTCCGGACACGAACGGTCGGATTCGGCCGGGGTGGATGAAAATGGCGTATTCATAGGGGTTTAGGTTTTTCGCCCGTTCGGGGTGACACTCCATCCATGATGACCGAACAGCCCGTACACGCAAGCGCTTCACCGGGGGCGGGAATGGACCGCGTAATCGCGCGCGAGGCCGTGCCCTGGTGGCGTCGCCGCCCGGTGGTGATTGCCATGTTACTGGCGATCGGCGCGGTGCTGGTCTGGCGGCTGCTGCCCGCCGCCGGATCGACCGATATCGCCGCCGCCAATATCGAAACGGGCGAGGTCACCCGCGCCGCGTTCGACGATTATCTGCCCGTCCGTGCCACCGTCACGCCGCGCATTACCACGCTGGTCGGCGTGCTGTCGGGCGGGCAGGTGGAAAAGCTGCTGGCCCAGGACGGGCAGATGGTCAGCGCGGGACAGCCGCTGGCCACGCTCGCCAATCCGCAGCTGAAACTCGACGTGCTGACCCGCGAGGCGCAGATCGCCAGCCAGCTGGGCGGCGTGGCGAGCGAGGGGCTGGGGATCGAGCGTAACAAGCTCGACCGGGCCGGACAGGTGGCGCAGGCCGAATATGACCTCATCAAGGCGCGCCGCGACCTGGGCATTCGCCGCCAGCTGCACGATCAGGGCTTTCTGTCGGACGCGGGCGTGAAGAGCTTCGAGGAGGAGGCCGCCTATCAGGAAAAGCGCCTCGCCCAGCTCAAGTCCGGCCGCGCCACCGAGGCGCGGATCACCGCCACCCAGTCCGCGCGGCTGAACGACACGCAAGTAAGGCTGTCGGGCAATCTGGCGGCGGTGCGCGCGGGGCTGGAGGCGCTGACCATCCGTGCGCCTGCCGGTGGGCGGCTGACCAACTTTACCATCCAGCCGGGCCAGACGCTGAAGCCCGGCGATCCGGCGGGGCAGGTCGATAGCGAAGGCTCGTGGAAGCTGGTCGCGCAGGTCGACGAATATTATCTCGGCCGCGTCGCGCCGGGCCAGACGGCGACCGGCTCGGACGGCGCCAGGCTGACCGTGTCCAAGGTGCTTCCGGCGGTGAAGGACGGGCGGTTCCAGGTGGAACTGACCTTCGACAAGGCGCCCGCCGGGCTCAATCGTGGGCAGACGATCGACATCCGCATCACGCTGGGCGCCGCGAGCCGCGCGGTGGTGGCGCCGGTCGGCGGCTGGCTGGAGGCGGGGGGCAGTTCGGCCTTCGTGCTCGATCCTGACGGCGCCCATGCCCGCCGCCGCGCCGTCCGTATCGGCCGCCGCAATCCCGAACAGGTGGAGATCCTCTCCGGCCTCAATCCCGGCGAGCGCATCGTCATCAGCAACACCGCGTCCGTGAAGGGCGACATCCTGAACATCCGATAAGGGGGAAGATCGATGATCCGACTGGAAGGCATTCAGCGCCGCTACGTCTCCGACGAGGTGGAGACGACCGCGCTGCACGATATCGACCTGCATGTCGCGGCGGGCGAGTTCCTGGCCATCATGGGGCCTTCGGGCTGCGGCAAGTCGACGCTGCTCAACACGCTGGGCACGGTCGATCGGCCGACGGGCGGGCGCTACATGTTCGGCGATCGCGACTTGGCGGCGATGGACGAGAAGCAGCTGGCCAGATTCCGCGCCGAGACTTTGGGCTTCGTCTTCCAGAGCTTCAACCTGATCGACGAGCTGACCATCGAGGAGAATGTCGCGCTCGGCCTCGCCTATCGCGGCGACGTGGGGGACCGCCGGGGGCGGGTGGCCGCCGCGATGGACAAGGTCGGCATCGCCCACCGCGCGCGCCACTTCCCGCATCAGCTGTCGGGCGGCCAGCAGCAGCGCGCCGCTATCGCCCGCGCCATCGTCGGCGATCCCAAGCTGATCCTGGCGGACGAGCCGACCGGCAATCTCGACACCGCCAATGGCGAGCAGGTGATGAACATCCTGACCGGGCTGAACGACGCGGGCGCGACCATCGTGATGGTGACGCACTCGCCCAGCCATGCCGACCTCGCCAAGCGCCGCATCGACATGCTCGACGGGCGCATCGTTGCCAGCGCCATGCGCGCGATCTGAAAGGACATTCCGATGAAGAAGATGATCCCCGCCATCGCCCTGTTCTCGCTCATTGCCGCCGCCGCGCCCGCACAGCAAAGCGTGCAGACGACGCGCGGCTACGACCTTCGCGGCTTCGACCGGATCGATGTCGGCGGGTGCGATATCGTGACCGTCTCGCTGGGATCCGGCTACGCCGTGTCGGCGCGGGGGCGGGCGGCCAATATCGATACGCTGCGCATCGACACCAGCGGCGGCGCACTGCGCATCCGCCGCAAGGACAATAGCTGCAACGGCCATGACCGCCGCGTCGCGATCGCCGTCACGCTGCCCGCGATCAAGGCGGTCAAGCTCAGCGGCGCGGTGGAGATAAACCTGCCCGCCCTCGAGACACCGGCGTTCGCGGCGGATACCAGCGGCGCCAGCGTGCTGCGCCTGTCGGCACTGCGCAGCGGCATGGCCAGTTTCGGCCTGTCGGGGGCGAGCGAGGTGACGGTACGGAGCCTGCGCACCGAACGTGCGAAGCTGGCCACGTCGGGGGCGAGCGTCCTTCGCGCGGATGGCGATGCGCAACAACTGACCATCGACAGCAGCGGCGCCAGCGAGGTGAATGCACGCGCCCTGTCCGCACCCCAGGTCACGATCGGTGCCAGCGGCACGGCCCATGTTCGCGCCGGGGCCGCCGAACAGGCGAATGTGAGCGCCAGCGGGATGGCGAATGTCAGCGTCGAGGGGAATCCCCGCTGCACCGTCGCCAAAAGCGGGCTCGCCCGCATCGCCTGCGGTCGATGACCGTCTTGTCCGGGGGCATGCAACCATGAACCGCTTCGCGCTTCTGTCGCTCTACCGCTCGCTTGTGCGCCACAAGCTCTACGCCGCGCTCAACATCGGCGGCTTGGCGGTGGGTATCGCCGTCTTCCTGGTGCTCGGCCTCTATGTCCGGTTCGAGACGGGGTATGAGAAATGGCTGCCGGGATATGATAAGATCTACGTCGCCCAGTCGGTCTGGAACATGCCCGAAAGCCCCTTCAACGGCGCCAGCAACTGGACGATGGGCGGCTTACTCGAACAACTGCGCGACGACTTTCCCGGCGTCCAAGGCACGCGAATTCGCGGCGCGGGTGGCAGTGTCATCAAGGGACAGGTCGCAACGGCCGAAAATATCGTCCAAGTCGATGTCAATTTCTTCGGCATCATCGGCCTGCCCTTGGTCAGCGGCAGCAGCGACGGCCTGAACACCCCGACCAACGCGTTTCTGAACGAAACGACCGCGCGTAAATATTTTGGATCGTCCAACCCCGTCGGCCAGACGATCAAGCTGGCGACCGACGATATCGGCACGTATCGGGTCGCGGGTGTCTTCAAGGATCTGCCCAAGAATACCGAGATCAATGAATTCGCGATCCTACTGCCGCTTCCCCGCACGCCGCCGGCTTCGAGCAAGAAATGGTGGTATCATTGGGGCAGCTCATCGCTGCAGACTTTCCTGAAGTTCGACACGCCCGAGGCGGTGCGGGCGTTTGTCGCCAAGATGCCGTCCTTCGTCGATCGCCGCGCGCTGACCGACATGGGCAAGGATGCGTCCAAGTCGCTGGGCATCACCGTCATGCCGATCACCAGGATGCATCTGGAACCGCAAGGCAAGGCAAGTGCCAGCCGCAAGCTGACCATGGTGACGCTGGGTCTGGTGGGTATCCTGACGCTGATCATCGCCATCGTGAACTATGTGAACCTCGCGACTGCGCGGTCGGGCCTGCGGGCGCGAGAAGTGGCGATGCGCAAGGTGCTTGGGGCCAGTCGATCGGCCTTGGTTTCGCAATTTCTGGGCGAAGCGATCCTGACCGTCGCGATCGCTGCGCTGGGGGGATTGATACTGGCCGAACTTGGCCTCCCGATGATCAACGCGGCGGGAGGACTCGACCTCACCATTCCCTATATCGTCGTCGTTCCCGCGTTGGCGGTGCTGACGGTGATGGTCGGCTTGCTCGCTGGCGCCTATCCTGCGGTTCTCATGTCGCGTTTCCCGGCTGCGAGCGTCCTGGCCTCGGCGCGGGCACCGGGTGGCGGCCGTGCGGGGGCCAGTGTCCGTGAGGCACTGGTCATCTTTCAGTTCGGTTTAGCAATCGCGTTCATGATCGGGACGCTGATTCTGGTCGCGCAAACCCGACATCTTCGTTCGACCGATCTGGGTTTTCGCCGTGATGGATTGCTGACCGTCACGTCGATCAGCGACTCCCTCGTCGATGCACCACGTCGTCGCGCCGTGATGGAGGCCATGCGACGGCTTCCGAACGTGTCGTCCGTCGCCATGGCCGATAGCGGCGTGGGCGGCGGCGGAGACAACAATGCCGACAATGTTCCCCTGCCCGGCGTGCCGGGGGAGGGCCCATCGCTTCGCCGGATCGAGGTGGGGCCTGACTTCTTCAAGGTTTATGCCACCCGGTTGTTGGCGGGACGCTTCTTCGACGACGCGCATCGTGGCGATGACTCTCAGACTGTTGAGAAGGGTCAGCCCAGGGCGATCATCATCAATCGTCGGGCGCTTCCGACCCTGCGCTTCCGCACCGCACAGGAAGCCGTGGGCAAGACGGTGGGTGGGGACCGACCGCGCACGATCATCGGCGTGATCGACGATATGCGTTTCTTCTCGCCGCGCGTACCCAATGACGCGACCTATTATGTGTATGACGCCAAGCCGGAGAATTCGATAGCTGGTGCGGTGGCTTCGATCCGCTTCCGGGGCGATCCCCGCGCAATGATGGCGGCGGTACGCAATTTGTGGCAGCAGATGGTGCCCAACGTCCCCTTCAACGGAAAGACCGCCAACACCAAGCTGGAGGAGTTTTACGAAGCAGACGACCGCGCGACCCGTCTCTTCGGCATCGGTGCGGGCCTGGCCGTCCTGATCGGCTGCGTCGGGCTCTGGGGCCTGGCCTCGTTCAATACGCAGCGGCGGGTGAAGGAGATCGGTATCCGTAAGACGCTGGGCGCGTCGGCCACCGATATCGTCAAGCTGCTGGTCGGGCAGTTCCTGCGCCCGGTCCTGATCGCCAATCTGGTCGCCTGGCCGCTGGCCTATGTCGCGATGCGGACGTGGCTGGCGGGGTTCGACGACCGCGTGTCGCTGTCGCCGCTCTATTTCGTGGCCGCCACGGCGCTGGCGCTGACCATCGCGGTGCTGACCGTGCTGGGTCAGTCGCTCAAGGCCAGCCGTGCCGCACCCGCCTGGGCATTGCGCCATGACTAGGCGGTGGTGGCTGATGGGGGTGGCTTTGGTCGCCGCCGATCCCGCCTCGGCCGAGACGCTGCGGGAGGCGATGGCGGCGGCGTGGGAAGACAATCCCGAACTTGCCGCCGCACGCGCCCGGCAGGATGCGCTGGCGGAAACCTCCAATCAGTCCCGCGCCGCCGGGCGGCTGACGGCGGGCGCGACGGGCAATGCGGGGTACGACCGGCTGGGCTATGACGGCACCGGCACGCGGACGGGGGCGACCTCGGCGCTGGGCGGTGTCAACGCGAGCCTGCCGATCTGGACCGGCGGGCGGGTGTCCTCGGCAGTACGGGCGGCGAAGGGCGATGTTGCGGCGGGGGGCGAAGCCTTACGCGATGTCGAGGCCGATGTGCTGGAGCGGGTGGTCGGCGCCTATGCCGATCTGCTCTATACCCAACAGGCGGTCGAGGTCGCGCGGGTCGGGATCGAGCGGCTCGACAGCCAGGTGGCCGAGGCCAAGTCCCGCTACGGCCTGGGGCAGGCGACGCGGACCGACGTCGCGCAACTGGAGGCGCAGCGGGCCAGCATCGTCTCCAATCTGGTGGATGCCGAGGGCGCGGCAGCAACGGCGGCGGCGGCGTACCGCGCGATCGTGGGGCGTGACGCAGGGATATTGGATGCGACGATCGCGACGCCCGCCGCCCTGCCGCGCACACTCACCGATGCACGCGCGGCGGCGGAGGCGGGCAACCCGCTGCTTCTCGCCCAGCAGCGCCGGGTGGATGCCGCCACCGCGCGGATCGATCAGGCGCGCGCGGATGGCGCCCCGGCGGTCGATCTGGCCGGGGGCTATGGGCGCGGCGTGCAATGGGCGGGAGGGCGGACGAACGGCTTCGACAGTGCCGCCAATGCCGGGCTGGCGCTGCGCATCCCGTTGCTGACCGGCGGCCTCGTTTCCTCTCGCGTGCGGCAGGCGGAGGCGGTGCGGCGGGCGGAGCGCTTCGATGCGGATTCCGTGGCGCGCGGCGTGGTGCGGGCGGCCGACTCGGCCTGGGCCTCGCTCACCGCCGCGCAAGGACGGCTGACCGCGAGTGCGGAGGGGCTGAAGGCGGCCGATCTGGCGCTGAAGGGCGTGCGGGCCGAATATGGCTTCGGCCTGCGCTCGACGATCGACATATTGGTGGCCGACCAGAGCTATCGCGCGGCGCAGCTGGCGGTGGCCCGGGCGCAGGTCGATGTCCTGACGGCCCAAGCGGCGCTGCTGCGCGCGACGGGGCGGATGGGGCGGGGGGCGTTTGATTGAGGGGGGATGAAGAGGGTTGGTCTCGGTGAGACACCTTACCCTCCCCCAGCCCCTCCCGCCTGCGGGAGGGGAGAAGTGGTTTGGCGAAGGTAGGATGAAAATTACTCCCCTCCCGCAAGCGAGTTTCAGGTCGGTCATGCCCCCGGCATGACCTAAACGATGCAGGGCATCGTTTACCTGAAACTGGGCTGGGGGAGGGCAGGGTGTCTCACCGAGCCTGACGCCCCCATCTAACCCGCCGCCCGGTCCCCTTCGGCCGGTCCCGATACCGCCATCGACAGGGTCCGCCGGAGCAGGGACGGCGAACACGGCTTGCCGCACACCGCCGCGCCCGGATAGCGCGATTGCAGCGCATGTTCGTCGGCATGGCCCGAATGGAAGATCAGCGGCACGCCCGCCTCGTGCAGCCGCTCGGCCGCCGGGAAGACCTCGCCGTCGCGCAGACGCACGTCCAGGATCGCGCAGGCCAGTTCGGGCTTGTCGCCGTCCAGATGTGCCAGCACGTCTTCAACGCTGACATAGGGGCCGTCCACCTGATAGCCGCCATCCTCGATGATGGACTGGAGATCCAGCGCGACGAAGAACTCGTCCTCGACCAGCAAAATGGTTTTAGTCATGCGAGAGCACCGTCTCCGGCAAGGTGAGGCTGAGGAGGAAACGTCCGTCGAGGCTTTTGCGCTCCAACTCGGCCCCCAATTGGCGTGAAGAAGTCTGGACGAGCAACGTGCCGAAGCCCTTGGCGCTGCTATCGTCGGGCACCTGGCCGCCGGTCTCGGACCAGTCGAGCCGCAACTTGCCGTCCGCCAGCGTCCAGCCGACCGACAATTCGCCTGAAGGCTGGGCCAGCGCGCCGTACTTGACGGAGTTGGTCGCCCATTCGTGCAGGATCAGCGCCAGCGGTGACAGGCAGCGGCGGTCGACCAGCAGCGGCGGTCCGTCGATGGTGATGGCGGACTGGCCGCGATAGGGGGCGATCGTCGCGTCGACCAGCGCGGCCAGCGGGATCGCCTGCTGCTCCCCCGCGGGCGAGGCGAGCGAATGGGCGCGGCCCAGGGTCGCGATCCGCTCGCGCACATCGTCGGCCATCTCGGTCACGTCGTCATGCGAGCGCGACGCCGCCGAGACGATGCCGGAGATGATCGCGAACAGGTTCTTCACTCGGTGGTTCATCTCGCGCAGCATCAGCTCGCGCGTTTCGGCGATGGCATATTCGGCGGTGACGTCGATCGACACGCCGACCATCCGGTGCGGCGCCGAGGCGGTGACGACCCGGCCGAACCCTTTGATCCAGCGTTCCTTGCCGTTCAGGTCGAGCCGGAACGTCATTTCGAAATCGCCGCGCCCGGCCATCGCCTCGGCCAGCGCCAGCTCGACGCCGGGCCGGTCCTCGGGAATGATCCGGTCGAAGACCTGATGCACCTGGTCCGCGCTGTCCTGAGGGTCGAAGCCGAACAGGTGGCGGCCGGTTTCGTCCAGGAAAATCTCGCCGGTGCCGCCGCGATATTCCCACACGCCGATGCCGCCTGCCTTGATGGCCAGGTCCAGCCGCTCGCGCTCGGCGGCCAGCTCGCGCTCCAGGCTCAGCGCGTCGGTGATGTCGGTCAGGACCAACGTCGCGCCGTCGATCCCGTCGCCCTGCGTACGATAGGGCAGAACGCGCAGCGACAGGGTGCGCCCGCCGTCGCGCGTCGTCACCCGCTGCTGCATCGACGCGCCGCCGCCTGCGACCTGCGCCGCGCCGTCGAGATAGTCGGTCGTCGCCAGCCGGGTCGAGACATCGGCCAGCAACCGCCCCCGGTCGCTGGGTTGCAACGGGAAGATGGCCCGCGCCGCCTCGGTATAGCTGCGGATCCGCAGGTTGCGGTCGAGCACGACCACCGCGAGATCGGTCGATTCAAAGAAATTGCGCAGGTCGGAATTGGCGACGGTCAGCTGGTCGACCTTGGTCTTCAGCTCGTCATTGACGGTCGACAGTTCCTCGTTGGTCGATTGAAGCTCCTCGTTCATCGACATCATTTCTTCGTTGGAGCTTTTCAGCTCCTCATTCGCCGTCTCCAGCTCCTCGACCGTCGAGCGCAGCCGGTGGCGGGTCAGGCGCAGTTCGTCCTCCAGCGCCTCGATATGGTCGTCGCCCGGTTCCAGATCGGCGAGGTCGCTCGCTTCGACCGGGCTGAACGGCGCGGAGTCGCGGAACAGGAACAGCAGCGATCCGTCGGTCAGGGGATCGCAGATCACCTCGACCTTCTGGACGCCGAACTCGGTCGTCACCGCCACGTCGCGCGCCGCGATCCGCTTGCGCGCGTCGCGGGCCTGGCGGAGCATCGGGCCGATCACTTCGCGCAATCCGGGGCGGGCGAGCGTGATCGCGCTGGATCCGCCCGCGCGGGTGACGGGGAAGTTGAAGTAACGGCTCAGCCGACCGAACGCGGCGAGGATGCCGCCGTCCTGGTCCACCACCATGCTGGGCGGGGAATAGCGGTCGACGATGCGGCGCATCGCCGTGCTCTCGTCGCCGCTGGGCGTACCCCCGTCGCGCTCGCCCCGCTCGCCGCGCCGACGCGGGCTGCGGCTCATGCCGCCGGGCAAGTCGATGGGGTAGGAGGGGGAGCCGGGCGACCGCTCGAACAGCCGGGCATGGCCGTCGATCGCGGGGAACAGATGATCGAACCGCCCGACGCTTTCGGACGGACCCAGGAAGAGACAGCCGCCGGGCCGCAGCGCATAATGGAGCAGTGGCAGTACCGATTGCTGCAACCGGTCGTCGAAATAGATCAGCAGGTTGCGGCACGACACCAGGTCGATCCGCGAAAAGGGCGGGTCCTTGACGAGGCTATGGTTGGAAAAGCGGATCATGTCGCGGATCGGCGCGGCGATACTGAATCGCTCGGCATGCGGCATGGTATAGCGTTCGCGCAGAGCGGCCGGGATGTCGGCCATGGCGGAGGCGGGATAGCTGCCCTCGCGCGCGATCTGGAGCATCTGTTCGTCGATGTCGGTCGCGAAGATCTGCACCGCCAGCGGCTGTCCGGTTTCGCGCGCCGCCTCGGCGAACAGCATCGCGATGCTGTACGCTTCCTCGCCGCTGGAGCAGCCGGGAATCCAGACGCGGATATCCTCGTCCGGATCGCGCCCGCGCGTCAGCGGCTCGACCGCCTTGGTGCGCAGCGTCTCGAACAGTTCGGCGTCTCGAAAGAAACGGGTGACGTTGATCAGCAGGTCGCGGAACAGCGCCTCGCACTCGTCCGCATCGCTCTTGACCCGCGCCAGATAGGCCGAGCCGGTGCCGATGCCGAGCACGTGCATCCGCCGCTCGACCCGGCGGACCAGCGTCGTGCGCTTATAACCCGAGAAATCATGGCCGACCGCGTTGCGCAGCACCCGGCACAGATCGTCGATATGGTCGGCGACGACCTCGGCTTCCTGCTCCTTCGGATCGCCGGAGCGGCGCGCGAAGAAGGCATGGAGGCAGTCGAGGATCTCGCCGGGATGCTTGACGAAATCGACCAGCCCGGTGCCGACCGCCGACAGGGGCATCCCGTCATAGCGTGCGCTTTCGGGCTTCTGGACGACGCTGACCCCGCCATTTTCCTTGATCGCGCGCAGCCCCGTGGTGCCGTCCGCGCCGGTGCCCGACAGGATGACGCAGGCGGCATTGGCCTGCTGATCGCTGGCCAGCGACAGGAAGAAGTCGTCGATCGGACGACGCAGCCCGCGCGGTTGGACGAAGTCGGTCAGCTCCAGCACGCCGCCGCGAATGGCCAGGCCCCGGCCGGGCGGAATGATATAGACGCGGTCGGCCTCGATCCGCTCCAGCCCCTCGCACTGGCGCACTTCCAGATTGGTATGCCGGTCGAGCAACTGGGCCAGCATGGATTCGTGATTGGGGTCGAGATGCTGGACGACGACGAACGCCATGCCGGTCGGCGCGCGCGCTGGGGTCAGCATCTCGCGCAGGGCCTCCAGCCCGCCCGCCGACGCGCCGATACCGACCACGGGCACCGGGGCGATCCCGTCCTTCGGGGCGCTATCCGGATGGGGGGCGATCTGCGGAGCCTCTGCGTCCGCGCTCACGGAAAGGCGGCCCGGTCGAGGTCCGACAGGGTGAGCTTGGCCTGGGCGATGGTGGCGGCGGTGTTGGCGATCGCGGTCAGCGACCCCTCCAGCACGATGCCGCTTTCCGCCAGGATCGGGGTCAGCTTGCCCAGGGTGCGACCCAGTTCCGCGTCATAGGCGGCCAGTCGTTCGGGCTGGGAGCGGCTGACGTCGAACTGCGACGCGAAGATATAGGGCATCTTGCCGCCCAGCTGACGCAGCTTGGACATGTAGAGCAGGTTGACGAAGGGCGAGCCGTCCTTGCGGAAATTGATCAGCATGGTGCGAACGTTCACCTGACGATCATTGGCCAGGAACTCGCGGATACGCTCGCGCGCCTCTTCGTTATCGGCATCACGCTGGAGCATCCGGCAATTCTGCCCGACCACATCCTCGCTGGTATAGCCGGTCAGTTCGCGAAAGCCGTGATTGATGAAGATTAGCGGATTGTCGCCGCGCGCATCCGCCAGGGCCAATGCGATGGGGGACTGGTCCAGATACGCGGCCAGATGACTCGGAATTTCAGTATTGTGCACGAAATCTGGCTCCATGACGCGCATTCGCATGGCGTCCTCCCCTCCGCAAGTGCCGTGACGTCCGGCGCCCCCCGAAAACTTCACATGGATAAACTCATTATGGCGCCGTGACGTTCCCGCCTCGCCTCGGAATCATTGCGAGGGCGGAACAGGTGAAAGGGTCGTCGGGACAGGACGCGGCCCCAGCCAGGACTGGCGGAAGCGCGTCTGTTCGGGCGTCAGCGGCTGGCCGATCTTTTCGTTCGGGACCACCTCGATCGTCGGATCGGCGGCCAGCGTCAGGGCGGCGCTGCGTTCGCCGCCGCGCTGGCGATAGACGATGGGCAGGCGGTCGCCGGGCGCATGACGTGCCAGCATCGCGGTCCAGGCCTGCTGGTCGGCGAGCGGGCGGCCATCGACGCTGACGATCCGGTCGCCTTTGTCGAGCCCCGCCTCATAGAGCGGCGTGCCCGGCACGGTCGGCGCGGTCAGCGCCATACCGCCGTCGAGCGGACCCGGCATGCCGCCCGCCCAGGCCGCATTGGGGTTCGCCTTGCGCAGGGTCAGCCCGGCCTGAGCGAGCAGCGGCGCGAAATCGGGCAGGCCGCTGGCGGTGATGCTGCGCGCGAAGAAGCGGTCGGCAAAAGCCTGGTCGCCCGTCACCTGCCCCAGCGCGATGCGCAGATCGTCGGGACGATAGCTGCGCTCGGGCTTGCCGAAGCTGCGCCAGAGCTGGCGCATGTAATCGTCGAGCGTCAGCTGCGGGAAACGCTGCCGCAACTCCATGTCCAGCGCCAGCGCGATGACCGCGCCATAGGGATAATAGGAGAAGAAGATGTTCGGGTTGGTCGGGTCGATCGACTGCGCCGCATCCACGAAGGGCGCGCGCAGGCTCATTTCCTGCGGTCCGCCATAGCGCCGCGCCGGGGAATTGATGAGCGCGTTCAGCGTGCCCGACAGCTGGGCGACATAATCCTCGACCGGCATCTCGCCCGCGCGGACCACCGCGAGCGGTCCGTAATATTGGGTGAAGCCCTCGGCCAGCCAGAGCGAGGGCGTGGCATTGGCGCGGGTGAAGTCGAACGGCTCCAGCTCGGCGGGGCGGATCCGCTCGACATTCCAGCTGTGGAAGAATTCGTGGCTGAGTGTCTGGATCTGCGAGAATTTGCCCGCCGCCAGCGAGCGCGCCTGGCTGATCACCGTCGAGTTGCGATGCTCCATGCCGTCGCCGCTGATCTGCGGCATGTAATCGGCCAGGAAAGTATAGGTGCCGTAATCATAGGCGGGCGTCTCGCCGAAGATCGCGATCTGCTGCGCGGTGACCTTCTGCGCCATCGCGGCGAAGCGGTCGAGATCGGCGGCGCTGCCGTCATGATGGACGGTCAGGCGGATCGTGTAGGTCTTCGCCCCGTTCGCGACGGTCCAGTACCGCTCGTCCCAGGCGGACAGCTCGACGGGGCTGTCCATGAAATATTGCAGGTCGCGCGCGGTGAAGACGGTCGGGTCGTTCGTCGGGGTCAGCTGGGTGGCGATCTTCCACCCGGCTTGCGGGTGGAAGCGGACGCGGATCGGCCGTGCGTCCTGTCCCACCGCCCACAGGAAGGTCGCGGGGATGTTCAGCCGGGCATGGGTCGGGTCGATCTGCGCATAGGTGCCGTCGCCCCGGTCGCCGAACAGCGTGTAGCGCACCGTCACCGTGCCGTCATGGCCAGCGACCGTCCAGCCGTAGGGATCGGTCCGCTCGACGGTCAGCGGCTTGCCCGCGCTATCGACGGCGGACACCGAATAGACGTTCTTGGCGAACTCGTGCAGCGCATAGCGGCCGGGCGAGGAGCGGGCCATCTGGAAGCGGACGGGTTTGGAGGGCAGCCCGCGATAGGTGACGCTGACCTGTGCCTCATGATGCTGGGCGCGGGGAAAGGCGATGTCATATTCGACCGGCGTTTGGGCGGCCTGACGCTTGGGGGCGGTCTGCGCCGCGACCGGCTGCATCGCCGTGGTGGTCAGCGCTACCGCCGCCGTCATCGCCAGAAACCGCATTCCATTCCCCTTCGCGCCAACAAGGTCGCGACTTAGGCATGGCGCCGGGGCCGGGTCTACCGCTTTTGCGAGGGACAAGGTGATCCGCCGTGAGACGCCCGAATCACCGCACGGCACAGGTGCGGCCCGCCCCGCGGGGCTGGTCAAATCATCCGAATGTCAGGAAAATCTGGAGGCGCGACCGGGAATCGAACCCGGGTGCAAGGATTTGCAGTCCTCTGCGTCACCACTCCGCCATCGCGCCTCGATGCGTGGGAGGCGGGCATGTGTGCGGTTTTTCGCGCGGCGTCAACAGGGGAGTGGGGTCGCATCGAAAAAGTCGTCGGATTTTCGTGAGCGGAGATGCGGACACTATCGAACGGCTGCTTCGGCCACCGCGATTGTCGCAGCCGGTGGAGTCGACGCCGATAAGCCCCGAGTTGCGCTTCACAGATTCTCCACGTCGGTGGTCGGTTTAGGCTATCGATACAACTCGGACCTTCTCGATAGGCTCCCGCGATATTTTATCCGAAAGGCGTGCTAATCGGCGTACATTTCCAAACCGGGGACCTGCGCCGCTCAACCGCTTGGCGGAAATCACCCTACGCGATAGAAGCGGCGGGAACCAATTTAGTGTATTGCGCAACTAAAACGGCTGTGCGACAGGGATGGCAATTATGACGATCAGCAACGATTCCTCGAATTTCGACGCGATGCGCCATGCGATGGTGGCGAGCCAGCTGCGGACCACGGCGGTCAGCGACCAGCGGGTCGTCGCCGCCATGGCGCGTGTCCCGCGTGAGGCGTTCGTGCCCGAGGCGCTGCGCCCGGTGGCGTATCGCGACGGGACGCTCGACCTGGGGCAGGGGCGCGCGGTCAACCTGCCGATGGCGACCGGCCGTCTACTGACCGAGGCGTATCTGGAGGCGGGCGACCGCGTCCTGCTGATCGGCGCCGCGACCGGCTATACCGCCGCGTTGCTCGCCGGGATCGTGACCCAGGTGATCGCGGTCGAGGAAAATGCCGATCTGGTCGCGGCCGCGCGCACCGCGCTGGCGGGCGAGACCAAGGTCGAGGTCGTGCAGGGTGCGCTCAACGCGGGGCACGCCGCCGCTGCGCCCTATGACGTGCTGATCGTCGACGGCGCGGTCGAGGAACTGCCGACCGCGCTGGTCGAGCAGGTCAAGGTCGGTGGCCGGATCGTCACCGGTCTGGTCGAGAACGGCGTCACGCGTCTGGCCAGCGGTCGCCGGACCGAGGGCGGCCACGGCGTGCGCGCCTTCGCCGATGCCGAATGCACCATCCTGCCGGGCTTTGCCCGTCCTCGCGCCTTTCAATTCTGAGGGACTATGCGCCTGCACCTGACTTCCTCCCTGACCTCCGGCGTTCTGATCGGCTCGGCCCTGTTGCTGGCCGGGTCGGCTTCGGCGGAGACGTTGCGCGAGGCGATGGTGCGGGCGTATCAGAGCAACCCTACGATCACCGGCCAGCGCGCCGCCCAGCGCGCGACCGATGAGAATGTGCCGATCGCACGGGCCAGCGGCCTGCCGTCGTTGCAGTCCAACGGCCAGATCATCGACAATATCGTCGTGGCCAACAACAACTTCCTCAACCCGGAACGCGTCGGCACGGGGCAGTTGCAATTGTCGGTGCCGCTCTATCAGGGCGGCGCGGTCAAGAATGCGGTGCGCGCGGCCGAGACGCGGGTCGATGCCGGGCGGGCACAGCTGCGCGGGGTGGAGGCGAACCTCTTCACCAATGTCGTCGCGGCGTACATGAACGTCATCCGCGACGAGGCGATCGTCAACCTCAACACCCGCAACGTCAATGTGCTGGATACCAATTTGCGCGCCTCGCGCGATCGGTTCCAGGTCGGCGACCTCACCCGGACCGACGTCGCCCAGTCCGAAGCCCGTCTGGCGCAGGCGCGCGCGCAGCTTCAGTCGGCGCAGGCGAATTTGATCTCCAGCCGCGAAAACTATGTCAATATCGTCGGCGTCGCGCCGGTAGGGTTGGAACAGCCGCCCGCGCTCCCGACGCTGCCCGCCTCGCCCAATCAGGCGGTGGCGGTCGCGCTCGACCAGAATCCACAGCTGATCGCCGCGCGGCGATCGGCGGATGCGACCCGCTACGACATCAACGTCGCGCGCGCGAACCGGCTGCCCCGCCTGTCGGCGGTGTCGAGCGGCAATTATTTCAACTATCTGGGCTCGTTGAACGTGCCCAATGTCCCGGCCTCGGGCGTCAATGCGACAGTCGGGGTGCAGATGTCGATGCCGCTGTTCCAGGGCGGTCGCCCGGCGGCACAGGTCCGCCAGGCCGAGGCGCTGCGCGGGCAGGCGCTGGAGAACGCCACCGGCACCGAGCGGCAGGTGGTGGCGCAGGTCCGCTCCGCCTACGCCGTGTGGCAGTCCTCGCAGGAGGTGATCGCCTCGGCCGAATCGGCGGTGCGCGCCAACTCGCTGTCGCTGGAGGGCGTGCGCGCCGAGAACAGTGTCGGCACCCGCACCGTGCTCGACATCCTGAACGCCGAGCAGGAATTGCTGAACAGCCAGGTGACGCTGGTGACCGCGCGGCGCGACGCCTATGTCGCGGGCTTCGCGCTGATCGCCGCGATGGGCAATGCCGAGGCGCGCGACCTGGGGCTGGACGGCGGTTCGCTTTACGATCCGGTCGCCAACTACAAGCGTGTCCGCAACAAGATCAGCGACTGGGGCGGCGATGGCGAGCCCGCGCCGGTCGCCAGCACCACCGCCGGAACCCCGGCGCAGACGGCGGCGATCACCCGTCCGCTCGACGCCGACGTCAACGCCCCTGTTGACAGAAGCCCCGCATTAACCACAGGTGCGGAGGCACCAAGCCGGCAATAAGGCCGGACAGGGGCCTTGGGGGCAAGAATGGGGTTTGCGGTCATGGGTGATGTCAGCGCAGAGCCGTCGATGGAAGAGATCCTCTCCTCGATCAAACGGATCATTGCCGAAGAGGGCGAAGTGCCCGCCCGCCAGCGTCGCCAGCCGCGACCCGTGCCCGCGCCTGCGGTCGAGGATGATTCGCCCGAGGTCCTGGAACTCAGCGATCCCATGCCGCTGCGCATGAAGGTCGAGGCCGCCGCCGCCCGCGCTGCCGAATCGGCGATGCGCGCCGTCGCGCCCGAACCCGCCCCGGCGCCTGCTCCGGCCCCCGAGCCGGTGGCGCATGTCGCCGCCCCCGCACCCGTTGCCCCGCCGGTCCAGGCCGATCTGGACGACGCGGAAGAGGCGATCGTATCCCCGCGCGTGGCCGAGGCCAGCCGTGGTTCCCTGGAGGCGCTCAGCCGTATGATGGTCAAGCCGGAACCCACCAGCGACGGCACGCTCGAAGGGCTGGTCCGCGACATGCTGCGCCCGATGCTGCGCGAATGGCTCGATACCCATCTGCCCGAGATGGTCGAGGCGATGGTCGCGCGCGAAATCGCCCGGATCACGCGCGAAGGGCGCTGATCCTGCCCGCCGGCTTTTCGACCTGCATCAAGATGCAAGCGGAACCGGCGGCACCCGTCCGGGTTCGTTGGGCATGAACCCGACACCCGAGACGCCCGATCTGTCGAAATCGACGCGCTCGCACGTGTCGTCCCCCCCGATCGCGGATGCGAGCCAGCCGCATTCGGGGCAGTCGGACATCTTTTTCGCCGCCGTGAAGACGACGCGCATGCCGATGATCGTCACCGATCCCCGGCAGCCCGACAATCCCATTGTCTTCTGCAACGAAGCCTTCAGCTTCATGACCGGCTATTCCGAGGAGGAAATCCTCGGCACCAATTGCCGCTTCCTGCAAGGGCCGGAAACCGACCGCGACGTGGTGGCGCAGGTCCGCGCGGCGATCGCGCGGCGCGACGAGATCGCGGTCGAACTGCTCAACTATCGCAAGAACGGCTCGACCTTCTGGAACGCCTTGTTCGTCTCGCCGGTCTATGACGATGCGGGCGAGCTGGTCTATTTCTTCAGCAGCCAACTCGACATATCGCGCCGCCGCGAGGCCGAGGATGCGTTGCACGAGGCGCAGAAGATGGAGGCGGTCGGCAAGCTGACCGGCGGCATCGCGCACGACTTCAACAACCTGCTCCAGGTCATCATCGGTTATGCCGATATCCTAGAGGCGCGGGTCGATCAGGGCGACCGAAGCGGCCGTCGTGCGGTCGAGGCGATCGCCGCCGCCGCCTCGCGGGGCGCGACGCTGACCCAGCAACTGCTCGCCTTTGCCCGCAAGCAGGAACTGCGCGACCGGCTGCTGAACTTCAACCAGCTGATCGAGGATTTTCGCCCGATCCTGAACCGGACGGCGGGCGATGGCGTGGTGATGCGCCAGCGGCTGGAGGAAAATCTCTGGAACTGCCGGATCGACCCGGTCCAGGCGGAAATGGCGCTGCTCAACATCGTCAGCAACGCGCGCGAGGCGATCGGCCGTCAGTCGGGGCAGGGTGAGATTACTATCTCGACCCGCAACATCATCCACTCCGGCGACAGTCCCGAAGGGCCCGCCAATCTGGAGCCCGGCGAATATGTCATGGTGCGCGTCGCCGATGACGGGCCGGGCATCGATCCGCAGATCGCCGACAAGATTTTCGACCCCTTCTTCACCACCAAGGAAATGGGGAAGGGTGCCGGGCTGGGCCTCGCTATGGTCTATGGCTTCATGCGCCAGTCGGGCGGCCTCGCCACGGTCGAAACCGACACGGACGGCGCGGCGATCGCGCTCTACTTCCCGCGTGCTGCGGGCGTCACCGAACGCCGCGCCGCACCCGTTCAGCCGGCCCGCAGCGGCGGGGTCGAGCGCGTCCTGATGGTCGAGGACCAGGATGATGTCGGTGATCTCGGCAAATCGATGCTCGAGGATCTGGGCTATGACGTCGTCCTGACCCGCAGCGCGCGCGAAGCGCTCGACCATCTGGCGCAGGACAGCGACTTCGCCTTGTTGTTCACCGATATCCTGATGCCCGGCGGGATGAACGGCGTCGCGCTGGCGCAGGTCGTGCGGCGTGACTATCCGCATCTGTCTGTGCTGCTGACCACCGGCTTTGCCGACGAGGCGATCGACGAGGGCGCACGCTCCTATGAGCTGATCCGCAAGCCCTATCGCCGCGCCGACCTGAACGAACGGATTCGCGCGGTGCTCGACCGGCCGGGTGCGCGAACCTGATATAAGTTCACTTAAGCCTATTCCTCCCCTTGCAGGGAGGAATGGAGCAGGATCGGTCCGATGGGACACGCTCCGGATAGCATCTGGCGTCCGGCGGCGCGGGTCATTAAGGCAGCGGCATGACTGAGCTGCCCAAGACGTTCGACCCCGCCGCAATCGAAGCCCGCTGGTATGGCCATTGGGAGGAAAAGGGCCTGTTCCGCCCCGACCGCCCGAACGCCGAGCCGTGGACGATCGTCAACCCGCCGCCCAACGTCACCGGCAACCTGCATATCGGCCATGCGCTCGA
The DNA here is from genome assembly GCF_050408055.1 of Sphingomonas sp. Xoc002. Taxonomy (NCBI): domain Bacteria; kingdom Pseudomonadati; phylum Pseudomonadota; class Alphaproteobacteria; order Sphingomonadales; family Sphingomonadaceae; genus Sphingomonas; species Sphingomonas sp. Xoc002. Next base: position 1,235,658 of record NZ_CP191175.1, read on the forward strand.
CAACACGTTGCAGGACATTCTGGTCCGCCACGCCCGGCTGAAGGGCAAGGATGCGTTGTGGGTCGTCGGCACCGACCATGCGGGCATCGCGACCCAGATGGTGGTCGAGCGCCAGATGAATGCGCGTGGCGAAAAGCGCACCGACTTCACCCGCGACCAGTTCCTGGAAAAGGTCTGGACGTGGAAGGCGGAAAGCGGCGGCCAGATCACCGGCCAGCTGCGCCGTCTGGGCTGCTCGATGGACTGGGCCAATGAGCGATTCACCATGGACGAGGGCTTCAGCAAGGCGGTGCTGAAGGTATTCGTCGACCTGTATCGTCAGGGCCTGCTCTACCGCGACAAGCGGCTGGTCAACTGGGATGCGGGGCTCGGCACCGCGATCAGCGACCTGGAAGTCGAGACGCGCGAAGTGAAGGGCAGCTTCTGGCGGCTGCGCTACCCGCTCGCCGATGGATCGGGCTTTATCGAGGTCGCGACGACCCGGCCGGAGACGATGCTGGCCGATATGGCGGTCGCGGTCCATCCGGACGACGCGCGCTATACCGCGCTGATCGGCAAGCAGGTCCGCCTGCCGATCACCGGCCGCCTGATCCCGATCGTCGCCGACGAACATGCCGACCCCGAACTGGGATCGGGCGCGGTCAAGATCACGCCCGGCCATGACTTCAACGATTTCGAGGTCGGCCGCCGCGCCGGGATCGAAGCGCGCGACATGCTCAACATGCTCGATGGCAAGGCGCATATCTGCCAGACTTCGGATGGCCTGATCCCCGACGCGTTCCTCGGCCTGTCGACCGCCGACGCACGCAAGGCCGTCGTCGCACGCCTGAAGGACGAGGGCGTCCTGATCCCGCATATCGACAAGGACGGCGAGGAGCATGACGCCGAGCCGCGCACGATCCAGACCCCGTTCGGCGACCGTTCGGGCGTGGTGATCGAGCCGTGGCTGACCGACCAATGGTATGTCGACGCCAAGACGCTGGCCCAGCCCGCGATCCAGGCGGTGCGCGGCGGCGATATCAAGATCGTGCCGCAGGCCTGGGAAAAGACCTTCTTCAACTGGATGGAGAACATCCAGCCCTGGTGCGTCAGCCGCCAGCTCTGGTGGGGCCACCAGATCCCGGCGTGGTTCGCCGAGGATGGCCGCGTGTTCGTTGCCGAAACCGAGGAAGAGGCACGCGCCGAAGCCGGTGAGGGCGTCACCCTGACCCGCGATCCGGACGTCCTCGACACCTGGTTCTCCTCCGCGCTCTGGCCCTTCGCGACGCTCGGCTGGCCCGATAACGGCGACAAGACGCTGGCCGGGCGTTACCCGAACGACGTGCTGATCTCCGGCTTCGACATCCTGTTCTTCTGGGATGCGCGGATGATGATGCAGGGCATGCACTTCATGGAAGAGGTGCCCTTCAAGACGCTGTATCTCCACGGTCTTGTCCGCGCCGCCGACGGCTCGAAAATGTCGAAGTCGAAGGGCAATACGGTCGATCCGCTGGGCCTGATCGACCAGTACGGCGCCGACGCGCTGCGCTTCTTCATGGCGGCGATGGAGAGCCAGGGCCGCGACATCAAGATGGATGAACGCCGGGTCGAGGGCTATCGCAACTTCGCGACCAAGCTGTGGAACGCGGCGCGCTTCGCCCAGGCCAACGGCATCGGCGCATCGGCCACGCTGGAGGCGCCCAACGCCACGCTGGCGGTCAACAAGTGGATCATCGCCGAGACGGTGAAGACGGTGCAGGCGGTGGACCTCGCGCTGGCCGACTACCGCTTCGACGGCGCGGCGAACGCCATCTACCAGTTCGTCTGGAGCCGCTTCTGCGACTGGTATCTCGAACTCATCAAGCCGGTCCTCCAGGGCGGCGAAGAGGGCGGGGAGGAAACCCGTGCGGTCGCGGGCTGGGTGCTCGATCAGATCCTGGTCCTGCTCCACCCGTTCATGCCCTTCATCACCGAGGAACTGTGGCATGCCATGGGGGCGCGCGATCATGACCTGATCGTGGCCCAGTGGCCGATGGCGGACGCCCGCGCGCTCGACCCCGAGGCGGAGCGCGAGATCGACTGGCTGATCCGTCTGGTCAGCGAGATTCGCGCGGCGCGCACCGAACTCAACGTGCCGCCGGGCGCGCGTCTGCCGGTGCATGTGCGTGACGCGAACGAGGGGACGACGGCACGTCTGACCCGTCAGGCTTCGGCACTGGCGCGTCTGGCGCGTGTCGAGGCTGCCGAGGGCGACGCCACCGGCGGGGCCGCGCAGGTCGTGGTGGATGAGGCGACCTTCGTCCTGCCGCTGGAAGGCGTGATCGACCTCGACGCCGAACGTCAGCGCCTGACCAAGGCGATCGCGGCGGTCGAGAAGGAACGCGACGCGCTGGGCGGGCGGCTGAGCAATGCCAGCTTCGTCGAGCGTGCCAAGCCCGAAGCGGTCGAAAAGGCCCGCGCCGACCATGCCGACAAGATGGCCGAGGCCGCGCGCCTGCACGCCGCACTAGGCCGCCTGGGTTAACCTAATCCTCCCCATGCTGGGCATGGGGAGGGGGACCGTCGCGAAGCGATGGTGGAGGGGCGAGAGGCTACGCCCCTCCACCACGACCAGACGGCCGCGGTTCCCCTCCCCAAGCAAGCTTGGGGAGGAATGGGGTTCGTTACCCCTGTTCCCCCAGCCGCTTGAGCCGCCGGATACGCGGCTCGCGCTGGAGTTGCGCCTCGCGCCGGATCACCTGCCGCAGTTCGTCGCGCTTTTCATGGATCGACGCGATCACCGGCCCCATCGCGACACCCAAATCGACCAGCACCGCCTCCGACAATTGCAGCGAGCTTTCCAGTGTCTCGGGCACCGCCTCGCTGACGCCTGCACGGTAAAGCTCGGTGGCATGCGCCATGTCGCGGGCGCGTGCGATGATCGGCAGGTCGGGCGCGGCCTCACGGATACGCCGCGCCAGCCGAACGGTCAGCACTGGATCGTCCATCGTCAGGATCAGCGCGCGCGCGGCAGGCAGGTTCAACCGGTCGACCAGCTCGGCCCGCGCCACGTCGCCGAACAGCACCGGATAGCCCGCCCGCCGCGCCTCGCTGACCGAATCGATATCCGCCTCGACCGCGACATAGGGCTGGCCATGGACGGTCAGCATGTCGGCAATCATCTTGCCGACGCGACCGAAGCCGATGACCACGGTGCGTCCGGTATCGGCATCCGCCTCGGGAGCGGGGGGCAATTCGCCGCTGCGTGCTTCGATCCGACGCGAGATGACCCGGCCTGCCTTGGCGAGCAACGGGGTGATGGTCAGGCCGATCGCGGTCACCGTCTGCCAGAAGCTGGCGGTCGAGGGCAGGATCAGCTGCGCCTGGGCCGCCGTTCCCAGCACGATCAGCGTCGTCTCGGACGGGCTGCCCATCAGCAGGCCCGTCTCCGCCGCCACGCCGCGTCGGGCATGAGCGACACGCAGCAGCAGATAGGTGACGATCGCCTTCACCGCGACCACGCCAACCACCGCGAGCAGCAGCATGTCCCAGTTCTTCGCGATCAACCGGAGGTCGAGGCTCATGCCGACAGTGATCAGGAACACACCGAGCGCCAGGCCCTTGAACGGCGCGGTCATCACCTCGACCTCGGAATGATATTCGGTCTCGGCGATCAGCAGGCCCGCCAGCAGCGCGCCGACGATCGGCGACAGCCCGGCGGCGGTCGTCGCGACGCTGGCGACGATGACGACCAGCAGCGAGGCGGCCAGGAACAGTTCGGGGCTCTTGGTCCGCGCGGCCTGGGCGAAGAGGCGCGGCAGGACGAACTTGCCGCCCAGATACATGGCGACCACCGTCAGGCCGCCGCGCAGGGCGACGCCCGCAATCCCGACCCAACCCTCGTCGCTGGCGGTCGGCGCCATCGCGCCCAGCGCGAAGATGATCGGCACCAGCGCCAGATCCTCGAAGAGCAGCATCGCGAACGCGCCGCGGCCCACCGGGCTCGTCGTGCCGACCAGCGGCAGCACCAAAGCGGTTGAGGACAGGGTAAGGGCAAGACCGAGGCCGATTGCTCCCGCCCAGCCTTGCCCCAGCATATGAAGCGCGATCCCGATCAGCGCCGCCGAGCCGATGAGCTCGGCTGCACCGGTGCCGAACACCAACCGCCGCATCGCCCAAAGCCTGCGAAAGGACAGCTCCAAACCGATGGAAAACAGCAATAATATGATGCCGAACTCGGCAAAGGGCTCGATCGACTCCGGGTTGGAGATGGTCAGATAATAGAGCCAGGGTGCATGGGGGACGAGCGATCCCAGGCCCGCCGGGCCGACGAGCAGCCCGACCAGGATGAACCCGATGACCGGGCTGACCCGAAAACGCGCGAAGGCGGGAATGACGATCCCCGCCGACCCGAGGATCACGAGGGCGTCGGAAAAGCCCTGATTGTCTAACCGAAGTGCCATGACGACAGCCTAACCCGGCTTTGCCGCGCTTGTCAGGTCGTTAATCCCACGAAACGACGATGGGGCGATTCGTCCAATGGGGTATGATGCGAAGGCGGCGTTAGGGCGGCACGATGAAGCCGCCCCGATCGACCGCCCTGTTCGCCATCCTGCCTTGCCTGGCACTGACCGCCTGCGGGGATGGCGACCGGGCCGAACGGCTGAAGGCGGCGGGGCCCAACCCGTCGCTCGACGCGCTGATGCGGGTCGCGGATGCCGATGCGGGCGCGCGGACCTTCGGCCAGTGTCTGGCCTGTCACACGATCGGCAAGGGCGAACTCGACCGGGCGGGGCCCAATCTGCATGGCATCATGGGCAAACCGGTCGCCGGGGGCAGCCTGCGCTATGGCTATACCGCCGCACTGGAGCGGGTCGGTGGGCGCTGGGACCGGGTGACGATGAACCGCTGGCTGACCTCGCCGCAACGCTTCGCGCCGGGGACGAAGATGACCTTTCCCGGCCTGCCCGACCCGCTCGCCCGGGCGGATGTGATCGCCTATCTGGAGCGCGAGGGGCGTTCCAGATAGGCGTGACATTTCCGCGGCGAACGTCGATGGGTGTCAGAAGGTCGCCATCATATTGGCTGGCCGCTGTCCATCGCCATGCAGCAATATGGGAATCGCTGTAGCGGGCGGGGTCATGTAAAGTGGTTTGCGGGCCTCGACAAAGCGCTCCTTGGCGTAGGGACGGATACATACCCTGTCCCCCTGATTGCCGCTGAGTACATGATAGCGGCTTTCGTCCTCGCCAACATAAAGCCCGAAATGGCCGCCACCATTGCGCGTGAAGGTGACGATGTCGCCGAGATCGGGCTGGCCGCTAGGTTCTCCGAAATTACGCCAATTCAGGGCCCATAGTGGCTTGGCGGGCGGTGTCTTGCCGGCTCGGCGCGCCACCACCGCCATGGTCAGGCCGCACCAGGGAATGGCATCCGCATCATAGAATTTGGCGACATCGCCACCGACTTCCTGCGCCCATTGCAGGATGACGGGGTTGTTCTTTGCGCCCGCTCGTTCCTCGATGCCCCAAAGCTTTAATGACTCCGACACCATGCGGGGCAAGGTGCCGATCGTCGTCAGCCAGCTATAATTTCCCAGATCCATTTCCTGTCTCCCGATCGAGCGATACGCAAAAAGACCCGGGAGGCATGCCCCCCGGGTCCATCTTGCTCGCGCTGCGATCGGTCGCCTATCGACGACCGGACCGAAACGGACCTTACTGCCAGTTGGCCATCGCGGTTTCGAGGTTGACGCGGATCGCCTCGAAGAACTGCTCGGTGGTCATCCAGGGCTGGTCCGGGCCGATCAGGATGGCGAGATCCTTGGTCATCTGGCCGTTCTCGACGGTCTGGATGCAGACCTTTTCCAGCGTCTCGGCGAAGCGGACGACGTCGGGCGTGTTGTCGAACTTGCCGCGATACTTCAGGCCGCCGGTCCAGGCGAAGATCGAGGCGATCGGGTTGGTCGAGGTCGCCTTGCCCTGCTGGTGCTGGCGATAGTGACGGGTCACGGTGCCGTGCGCCGCTTCCGCCTCGATCGTCTTGCCGTCCGGGGTCATCAGGACCGAGGTCATCAGGCCCAGCGAGCCGAAGCCTTGCGCGACCGTATCCGACTGGACGTCGCCGTCATAGTTCTTGCAGGCCCAGACGAATTCGCCGTGCCACTTGAGCGCCGAGGCGACCATGTCGTCGATCAGACGGTGCTGATACTCGATGCCCGCCGCCTTGAACTGCTCGGCGAACTCGGTGTCGAACACCTCCTGAAAGATGTCCTTGAAGCGGCCGTCATAGGCCTTCAGGATGGTGTTCTTGGTCGACAGATAGACCGGCCAGCCGCGGTTCAGGCCATAGTTCATCGAGGCGCGCGCGAAATCGCGGATCGACTTGTCGAGATTGTACATGCCCATGGCGACGCCGGCGGCGGGGAAGTTGAACACCTCCTCCTCGATCGACTCGCCATTCTCGCCTTCCCACTTCAGGGTCAGCTTGCCCTTGCCGGGCACCTTGAAATCGGTCGCCTTATACTGGTCGCCGAATGCGTGACGGCCGACGACAATCGGGTGGGTCCAGCCGGGCACCAGACGGGGAACGTTCTTGATGACGATCGGCTCGCGGAAGACCACGCCGCCCAGGATGTTGCGGATCGTGCCGTTGGGCGACTTCCACATCTTCTTCAGGCCGAACTCCTCGACGCGCTGCTCGTCGGGGGTGATGGTCGCGCACTTGATGGCGACACCGTACTTCTGCGTGGCATGGGCGCTGTCGATCGTCACCTGGTCGGCGGTCGCGTCGCGATTCTGGACCGACAGGTCGAAATAGGCCAGTTCGATGTCGAGATACGGCTTGATCAGGCGTTCGCGAATCCATTCCCAGATGATCCGGGTCATTTCGTCGCCGTCGATCTCCACGACGGGGGTGTTCACCTTGATCTTCGCCATATGCGCATCCTTCAGATTAGGCAGGTTTGGTGACGCGTCTAGGGGAGGGGGCGCGGCGGATCAACCACCCTGCACATCACGCGAAAGGGCCGGGGCGAACCGAAAAGATTGTGCGATGGCCGGTGGACAGGTACACAGGCCCGATGCCTTCGCTTGAAAAGCCCCCCGTCGCGACCACCACCGTCAAGTGGCGCTTCCCCGCCGTCCATCCCGAAGGGCGCAAATATGTGCTGATTGGGGCGGGCCTGACCATCGTCGCCACGTTGATCACCAAGGTGCTGTTCTGGCCGTTCGTCGGCCTGTGCATCTGGATCGCGGCGTTCTTCCGGGACCCCGTCCGCACCACGCCGCAGGGCGACGACCTGATCGTCGCACCCGCCGATGGCTTGGTCACCATGATCCAGCGCGTTCCGATCCCGCGCGAACTGATCGGCGAACTGGGCGAGGCGCCGCTGGTCCGCGTGTCGATCTTCATGTCGGTGTTCGACGTGCATATCAACCGCACGCCCGTCGCAGGCGTCATCCGCCAGGTCGTCTATATCTCGGGCAAGTTCCTCAACGCCGATCTCGACAAGGCGTCGGACGAGAATGAACGCCAGCATTTCGTGGTCGAGGGCCGCGATGGCCGGAAATATGGTTTCACCCAGATCGCCGGTCTGGTCGCGCGTCGTATCGTCGGCTTCGTGAAGCCCGGGGATATGGTCGCTGCCGGTCAGCGTGTCGGCCTGATCCGCTTCGGCAGCCGCGTCGACGTGTACCTGCCCGATGACGTCACGCCGCAGGTCTGCCTGGGCCAGCGTTCGGTCGCGGGCGAGACGGTGATCGGCCGTGTCGGCGGCAAGCCGATGACCGGCATCGCGCAGTAAGCCGCACTCTCCGATGGCCATTTCCCCCCGTTTCGCCCGCCGCCGCGCCGATGGCGAGCCGCCCCGCGGTCTGCCGCTGCGGGCGATCATTCCCAATGCGGTGACCGCGCTCGCGCTGGTATCCGGCCTGACGGGGGTGAAGTTCGCCATTGCGGGATCATGGGAGGCGGCCGTCACCATGATCATGGTCGCGGCGGTGCTGGACGGGCTGGACGGCCGGATCGCGCGATTGCTGCGCGGGGAAAGCCGGTTCGGGGCGGAACTGGATTCGCTGTCCGACGCCATTTCCTTCGGCGTCGCGCCTGCCCTGATCCTCTATCTCTGGTCGCTCGAAAACCTGCCGCGCATCGGCTGGATTTGCGCGGTGCTCCAGGCGGTGTTCTGCGCATTGCGGTTGGCACGGTTCAACTCGCAGCTCGATGTGACGGATCAGCCGCGCAAGACGGCGGGCTTCTTCACCGGTGTTCCCGCCCCCGCCGGGGCCGGGCTGGCCATGCTGCCGCTCTATCTGTGGTTCTGGACGGGCGAGCCGATCTTCTCGTCGCCCTATCTGGTCGCGCCGTGGGTCGCGCTCGTCGCCTTACTGATGGTATCGAGCCTGCCGACCCTGTCCTGGACCTCGTTCCGCCTGCGCCGCCATGTGCGGTTCGAGGCGTTGGCGATCATCGTACTGGTCGGGGTCGCCCTGATCTCCGCACCCTGGCATGCGCTGACCGCGCTGTGCCTGGTCTATCTGCTGAGCATCCCCGCCACCATGATCGCCTATGCGCGGCTCAAGCGGCCACGCGGCGGCGTACCAGCGAAGGGGCAGGGGAGCCCGCCGCCCAGCGCCTGACGGCGATCCGGCGCTCGGCCACTACCAGGGTGGCCAATGGCGTGAAGGCCGGTTCGATGTGACCCGTGGCGAGATGCAGGATGCGACGCCATTGCGGCGCCACCATCATCGCTATGGTGGTCAGGGCGGCGACCAAGGCGCCCGTGAAAACCAGAACACTCACCACGATCATCATGATGCCAGCCTCCTGCCGTCCGTCCGATACGATCCGGCACATTAACCAGACCGTAACCATTGATTTTTTCGTCGAGTTCCGTCGCCGAAACGCCGACATCAGGTTGAGTCGTGCCAAATTCGCGACGTTGCGAAAACGTTATGCGATGGCTGGAATCTCAACCCCGTTGTGATCGCTTTATGTTCCGCCGATGTTCTCTTGTCAATCGGCATTGGAACAAAAGTGAACGCGGTCGGGCGCTTGCCATGCGGTTTTGCATCGGCTAAGGGCCCGCGCCTCAACACCGCATGGGAAGCATCATATTTCGGTGCGCATGGGCTTCGCCCGCCGCGTCATCCGCTTCCCAGAGGACTAACCGGAAGGAATTACATTATGGCGGCACCCGTCGTCACCATGCAGCAGCTGGTCGAGACCGGCGCGCACTTCGGCCACCAGACCCATCGCTGGAACCCGAAGATGAAGCCCTACATCTTCGGCGACCGCAACGGCGTCCACATCCTCGACCTGTCGCAGACCGTGCCGCTCTTCGCGCGCGCTCTGGAGTTCATCAGCTCGACCGTCGCGGGCGGTGGCAAGGTCCTGTTCGTCGGCACCAAGCGCCAGGCGCAGGAGCCGGTCGCCGAGGCCGCTCGCCGCGCGGGGCAGCACTTCGTCAACCACCGCTGGCTGGGCGGCATGCTCACCAACTGGAAGACGATCTCGAACTCGATCAAGCGCCTCAAGACGCTCGAAGAGCAGCTGTCGGGCGACACGCACGGCCTGACCAAGAAGGAAGTGCTGAACCTGACCCGCGAGCGTGACAAGCTCGAGCTGTCGCTGGGCGGCATCCGCGACATGGGCGGCATTCCGGACGTGATGTTCGTGATCGACGCCAACAAGGAAGAGCTGGCGATCAAGGAAGCCAACACGCTGGGTATCCCCGTCGTGGCGATCCTCGACTCGAACGTCTCGCCCGACGGCATCGCGTTCCCGGTTCCGGCCAACGACGACGCCAGCCGCGCGATCCGTCTGTACTGCGAAGCCGTCGCCATTGCCGCCACCCGTGGCAACAACGAGCAGCAGCGCCGCAGCGGCGCGGACTTCGGCGCGATGGCCGAGCCGCCCGTCGAGGAAGCGCTCACCGTCGCCCCGACCGAAGCCGCCGAGCAGGCGGTCGAGGCCGAGCGCCAGATCGACGCGTAATCGCGTGACAATGCCCCGCGATGCGGGCGGGGCGATCATCGACCGGGCGGGCATGGCCTCCGGTCGATGACATCGGCTTGACATGCAAGCCGTGCTAAGGGCCGCCTCCGATGGGGCGGCCCTACCCGCATCCCCCTTTTCAGACAGAGGAAATCAGACAATGGCCGATATCACCGCAGCGATGGTCAAGGACCTGCGCGAAAAGAGCGGCGCGGGCATGATGGACTGCAAGAAGGCGCTCAACGAAGCCGCTGGCGACATGGACGCTGCGCTGGATTGGCTGCGCACGAAGGGCCTGGCGGCCGCGCAGAAGAAGTCGAGCCGTACCGCAGCCGAAGGTCTGGTCGGCGTCGCCACCAGCGGCACCGTCGGCGCTGCCGTCGAAGTGAACTCGGAAACCGACTTCGTCGCCAAGAACGACCAGTTCCAAGCGTTCGTTCGTGACGTGACCGCGATCGCGCTTAAGTCGACCGACGATGTCGAGGCGCTGAAGAACGAAGCGATGCCGCAGGGCGGCACCGTCGCCGAAGTGCTGACCAACAATGTCGCCACCATCGGTGAGAACCAGTCGCTGCGTCGCGCCAAGCGCCTCGAAGTGTCGAAGGGCGCGGTCGTGTCCTACGTCCACAACCAGCAGGCCCCGGGCCTGGGCAAGATCGGCGTGCTGGTCGCGCTGGAGTCGGAAGCCGCCGACGACGTGCTGCAGTCGCTGGGCCGTCAGCTGGCGATGCACATCGCCGCTGCCTTCCCCAAGGCGCTGAACGAGGAAGACCTGGACGAGGCCGAGATCGAGCGTGAGCGCGCGATCGCGACCGAGAAGGCCGCCGAATCGGGCAAGCCCGCCGACATCATCGCCAAGATGGTCGAAGGAGGCATCGCCAAGTACCGCAAGGAACACGCGCTGGTCAGCCAGCTGTTCGTGATCGACGGCAAGACCAAGATCAGCGACGTCGTCGCGAAGGCCGGCAAGGACGCCGGTGCCGAGATCAAGCTGGTGGACTATGTCCGCTTCCAGCTGGGCGAAGGCATCGAGAAGGAAGCGTCGGACTTCGCGGCTGAAGTGGCCGCCGCGTCGGGCGTTCCGCAGAAGGCGTAATGTCTCGCGCCGTTCCGTGACGGAACGGTGAAGGTAGAGGGGAGCGGCCGCCGCGAGGGGGCCGCTCCCTTTGCGTTTGGGGTCTCTCCAGATCCTCCCTGAGCTATGCTCGGGGAGGGGGACCATCGCGCCAGCGATGGTGGAGGGGCGTCACGGACCGGCCATGCCCCTCCACCACGCCCTGCGGGCGCGGTCCCCCTCCCCAAGCACAGCTTGGGAAGGAATGGGTTTACCGTTCGCTCAGTCAGAACGGGGGCGGGGCAATGGATCGGGGCGGCTTGCCCACTGTCCCACGAAAATCCCCGCAACCCGCCGCTCCATGGTTGCCCGCCGGCCGGTCGCCGCCTAAGGTCCGCGCCACTTTCATCACCAAGATCCGAGAAACGATGACCACCCCGCGCTTCAAACGTATCCTTCTGAAATTGTCGGGTGAGGTCCTGATGGGCGAGGGGGGGCTCGCCATCTCGCCGGAGATCACCGCGCGCGTCGCGCAGGAGATCGCCGATGTCCGCGCGCAGGGCTATGAGCTGTGCATCGTCGTGGGCGGCGGCAATATCTTCCGCGGCCTGTCGGCGGCGGCCAAGGGGATCGAGCGGGCGACCGCCGATTATATGGGCATGCTGGCGACCGTGATGAACGCGCTGGCGGTGCAGAACGCGCTGGAGCAGATCGGCGTCGACACCCGCGTCCAGTCGGCCATCCCGATGTCGAGCGTGTGCGAACCCTTTATCCGCCGCCGTGCCGAGCGGCATCTGGAAAAGGGCCGCGTCGTGATCTTCGCCGCCGGTGTCGGTTCGCCCTTCTTCACCACCGACAGCGGCGCCGCGCTGCGCGCCGCCGAGATGAAGTGCGATGCGCTGTTCAAGGGCACCAGCGTCGACGGCGTCTATGATGCCGATCCCAAGAAGGTGCCGACCGCGACCCGCTACGAAACCGTCACCTTCTCCAAGGTGCTGTCCGACGACCTGAAGGTCATGGACGCCTCGGCCATCGCGCTGTGCCGCGACAACAATATCCCGATCGTCGTCTTCAACATCCGCGAACATGGCAATTTCGGTGCCGTGCTGTCGGGCCAGGGTGTGTCGACGATCGTCCAGAACGCAGGAGCTTAAATCATGGCAGCCTATGACAAGTCCGATCTCGAGCGCCGTATGCAGGGCGCGGTCGAATCGCTGAAGCACGACCTGAACGGTCTGCGCACCGGTCGCGCCTCGACGGCGCTGCTCGATCCGGTGACGGTCGAGGTATATGGCAGCCACATGCCGCTGAACCAGGTCGCGACCGTCTCCGCGCCCGAACCGCGCATGCTGTCGGTGCAGGTATGGGACAAGTCGAACGTGTCGTCGGTCGAAAAGGCGATCCGCTCGGCGGGTCTGGGCCTGAACCCGATCAATGACGGCCAGACGCTGCGCCTGCCGATCCCCGACCTGACCGAGGAGCGCCGCAGGGAACTCGCCAAGCTGGCCGGCAAGTACGCCGAGGGCGCGCGCATCGCCGTGCGCAACGTGCGCCGCGACGGCATGGACAGCCTGAAGGTCGACGAGAAGAAGGGCGTCTTCGGCGAGGACGAGCGCAAGCGCCACGAGACCGAGGTGCAGAAGCTGACCGACGCCACCATCGCCGAGCTGGATGCAGCCGCCGCGGCCAAGGAAAAGGAAATCCTGGGCAAGTGAGTCCTCCGGCCGCCTCGGCCCAGACGGCTCTGGGGTCGCTGGTGGCCGTGCCCGATACGGGTGCGGTACCGCGTCACGTCGCGATCATCATGGACGGCAATGGCCGCTGGGCCAAACGCCGTCTGCTGCCCCGCTTCGCCGGTCACAAGGCCGGGGTCGATGCCGTGCGCCGGATCGCGCGTGCGGCGCGGGTGATGGGGATCGAGGCGCTGACGCTCTACGCCTTCTCGTCGGAGAATTGGCGGCGGCCCGAGACCGAGATCAGCGACCTGATGGGCCTGTTGCGCATCTTCCTGCGCAAGGACCTGGCCGAGCTGGTGTCGGACAATGTCCGGTTGCGGGTGATCGGCGACTATCGCCGTTTTCCCGCCGACCTCGTGGCGCTGATCGACGATGCGATCGAGCGTACGGCGGGCAACAGCGGTCCGGTCCTCGCCATCGCGCTGAACTATGGCGCGCAGGCGGAATTGGTCGAGGCGACCCGGCGGCTGGCCCGCAAGGTCGCGGCCGGTGAGATGACGGCGGAGGCGATCACCCCGGAGGCGATCGAGGGCGAGTTGCAGACCAACGGCCTGCCGCCGCTCGACCTGGTCATCCGCACCTCGGGCGAGCAGCGCCTGTCCAACTTCCTGCTGTGGCAGGCGGCCTATGCCGAGCTGCTGTTCGTCGACACGCTCTGGCCCGATTTCGACGAGACGGCGCTGGCCGATGCGGTGGCCGAGTTCGGCCGACGACACCGGCGTTTCGGCGGCCTGTGACCGACCCTAAATCCCCCAAGGCCGGAGCGCCCGAGGCGGCCCCGGCCAACCCGCCCGCGTCCGGCATGTCCAACCTGACCAAGCGGGTGCTTGCCAGCATCGTGATGATCGCCGTGGCCAGCGTTTCGCTCGTACTGGGCGGTCTGGCCTTCTGGCTGCTGGCCGTCGTCGTCGCGCTGTTCATGATGGCCGAATGGTCCGACCTGTTGAAGGTCGATGCCAGGCAGAAGCGGCTGGCGCAGTTCGCGCTGTCGGTGCCGCTGGCCATCATGGCGCCGGGTCTGGCGGCCGGGCCGGGCTTTTTCGCGCTGGGGCTGATCGCGGCGACCTTCTTCTTCCTGACCATCGTGTCGCGCCGCCCGGAGTTCGGGGCAGGGGCCCTTTATGTCGGGTTGCCCGTCTTCTCGCTGCTGGCGATTCGGCTGCATGACGACGGGCTGGTGCTGTCGCTCTGGTCGATGGCGATCGTCTGGGCCTGTGACAGCGGGGCGTTCTTCGTCGGGCGGCAGTTCGGCGGGCCGAAGCTGGCCCCCAGCATCAGCCCGGCCAAGACCTGGTCGGGCCTGATCGGCGGTGTGGCGGCGGCGACGTTGCTGGCGGTGCTGATGCGCTGGGCGCATGGCCTGCCATTGCATCTGGTCATCGCGACGCCGGTGCTGGCGGTGCTGGCGCAGATGGGCGACCTGTTCGAGAGCGCGCTGAAGCGGCGCGCAGGGGTCAAGGACAGCGGTAACGTGCTGCCCGGCCATGGCGGCGTGATGGACCGGCTGGACGGCATCGTGCCGGTCGCGCCGATCGCCGCGCTGCTGATCCTCCTTCCGGACCTGTTCTGATGCGTAGCGTAACCATTTTGGGGGCGACCGGATCGGTCGGCACCTCGACGCTGGACCTGATCGAGCGCGAGCCCGACCGTTACCGCGTCCGGGCCCTGACGGCCAATTGCGATGTCGCCAAGCTGGCGGCGGCGGCGAAGCGGACAAACGCCGAACTGGCGGTCGTGGCGGACGAACGCTGCCTGCCCGATCTGCGCGCGGGGCTGGCCGGAACCGAGACCCGCGTGGCGGGCGGCCGTGCGGCGGTGATCGAGGCGGCGGCCATGCACGCCGACTGGACGATGGGTGCCATCGTCGGTTGCGCCGGGCTGGAACCCGCCATGGCCGCCATCGCCAATGGCGGCACGGTGGTGCTCGCCAACAAGGAGCCGCTGGTGTCCGCGGGCGAGGTGGTGCTGGCGGCGGCGGCCAAGGCGGGGGCGACGCTGCTCCCGGCCGACAGCGAGCATAACGCCATCTATCAATGCTTCGACTTCGAACAGCCCGAGCGGGTGCGCCGAATCGTTCTGACCGCCAGCGGCGGCCCATTCCGACAGTCTACGACCGAAGAGATGCGCCGCGTCACCCCCGAACAGGCGGTGGCGCATCCCAACTGGTCGATGGGTGCCAAGATCTCGGTCGATTCGGCGACGATGATGAACAAGGGGCTGGAGCTGATCGAGGCCGCGCGCCTGTTCCCGGTCCCCTCCGACCGGATCGAGATCGTGCTGCATCCGCAATCGGTGATCCACTCGGCGGTCGATTATGTCGACGGCTCGATGCTGGCGCAGTTGGGGCCGTCGGACATGCGCGTGCCGATCGCCCATTGTCTGGCTTGGCCCGACCGGATGCCGACGCCGATGGCGCCGCTCGACCTGGTCGCGCTGGGACGGATGGACTTCGCCGCGCCCGATCCGGTGCGCTTCCCCGCGCTGCGGCTGGCACGGGCCGCGCTGGAGGCGGGCGGGGCGGCTCCGGCCATCCTCAATGCCGCAAACGAGATCGCGGTGGCGGCTTTTCTCGCACGTCGCATCGGCTTCCTCGAAATTGCCGCAATCGTCGAGGATGTTCTCCATCGCTACGACCCCGCCCCACCGGAGTCGCTCGATGCGGTGATCGCGATCGATGCGGAAACCAGGGCAATAACGGCCGAGCGCGTTGAGGATTGCGTCGTTTGATCGAAACCCCCGGCCTGTTGTTGACCATCCTGGCCTTTGTCCTTGCCCTCGGCCCGCTCGTGTTCGTGCACGAGATGGGGCATTATCTCGCGGGACGGTTGTTCGGCGTGAAGGCCGAAACCTTTTCCGTCGGTTTCGGGCGCGAGATCGCCGGGTTTACCGACAAGCGTGATACGCGGTGGAAGATCGGCTGGCTGCCGCTGGGCGGTTACGTGAAGTTCGCGGGCGACATGAACCCGGCCAGCCAGCCCGACGCCGCCTGGCTGTCGCTGCCGCCCGAGGAACGCGCCCGCACCTTCCAGGCCAAGCCGGTGTGGCAGCGCGCGATCATCGTCGCGGCGGGCCCGGCGATCAATTTCGCCGCCGCCATCCTGATCCTGGCGGGCTTCGCCTATGCCTATGGCGAGGCGGTGGTGCCGCCGGTCGTGGGGCAGATCATGCCCGGCAGCGCGGCGGCCGCGACTTCGCTTCGCCCCGGTGACCGGGTGACGGCGATCGACGACCGTGCCGTCACCGACTTCGCCGATATCGCCCGCTATGTGCAGATACGCGCCGGGGACCGGGTGACGATCGCGGCGACGCGCGGCGACACGCCCTTCACCACCAGCGCGACGATCGGCACCGAGGAACAGCGCGACCGCTTCGGCAACAGCTATCGCATCGGCCGTCTGGGCCTGCGCGGTGCGGGTACGGTCGACGTCCGTCCGGTCAGCCTGCTGCGCGCGCCCGTGGTGGCGGTCCAGCGTACCGGCGAGATCGTCCGCATGATGGTCGAGACGCTGGGCCAGGTGATTTCGGGCCGACGCTCGGTCAAGGAACTGGGCGGACCGGTGTCCATCGCGAAAGTGTCGGGCGAGCAGATGTCGCTGGGCCTCGACGCGTTCGTTTTCTTCGTGGCGCTGGTGTCCATCAATCTGGGGTTCATCAACCTCTTGCCAGTGCCGATGCTGGATGGCGGTCATCTTCTCTTCTATGCGATCGAAGCGGTGCGGCGACGCCCCCTGGAGCCGGTGGCCCAGGAATGGGCATTCCGTGGCGGCATGATCGCGATCCTGGCCCTGATGCTCTTCGTAACGTTCAACGATCTGGGCAATTTGGGGCTGTGGAAAAATATCCGCAGCTTGATCGGCTGACGCCGATGGGGCAGGGCGCGACGACGACAGGGGTCGGTTCGACTTTTCTGGGGTGGGTTTGGTGACAGCAATGACGGGTATGAAGACTGTGCGCGCGGGCGCCATGCTGCTGGCGGGCACGATGCTGTCGGGTGTTCCCGTCATGGCGCAGACCGCGCCTGCCGCGCCGAGCGCCGGGGCCGGTGCCGCGCCGACGCAGGCCGTGGCGCCTGCGCCGGTGCGCACGATCAAGACGCTGCGGGTCGAAGGCGCCCAGCGTATCGAGCCCGAGACGGTGTTGTCCTACACCAAGCTGCGGGTCGGCATTCCCTATACTCCGGAAACGCTCGACCAGGCGCTGAAGGACCTTCAGGCGTCCGAACTGTTCGCCGACTTCTCGATCTCCGGCGTGGAGACGGGCGACATCGTGCTGCGCGTGCGCGAGAACCCGATCATCAACCGGGTCATCCTGGAGGGCAACAAGCGCCTGAAGGAAGACAAGATCAAGAAGGAGATCAAGCTCGCGCCGCGACAGATCTTCACCCGGACGGCGGTTCGCCAGGACGTGGCGCGTATCGTCGAGCTGTACCGCCGCCAGGGCCGGTTCGGCGCGGTGGTCGAGCCCAAGATGGTCAATCTCGACCAGAACCGCGTCGACGTGGTGTTCGAGATCAGCGAAGGGCCGAAGTCCAAGGTCCGCCAGATCAACATCATCGGCAACGAGAAGTTCTCCGACGACGAACTGCGCGGTGCGATGTACACCAAGCAGTCGCGCTGGTTCCGTTTCCTGTCCTCGGCCACCAGCTATGACCAGGATCGCCTGGCCGCCGACCAGCAGAAGCTGCGCCTGTTCTACCTAACCAACGGCTATGCCGATTTCCGGGTGACGAGCGCGGTCGCCGAGCTGACGCCGGACAAGAAGGACTTCATCATCACCTATGTGGTGGAGGAAGGCCCGCGCTATAAGTTTGGCGATGTGAAGGTCGACAGCCAGATCCGCGACTTCGACAATGAGAAGCTCGCCCAGTCGCTGCCCATGAAGAAGGGTGATTGGTATAATGCCAAGCTGATCGAGGACTCGATCGACAGCCTCAGCCAGACGGCGGGCCTGTTCGGCTATGCCTTCACCGACGTGAACCCCGACTTCCAGCGTGACAAGGACACGCTGACGATGGCGATCACCTTCAACATTGCCGAGGCCAAGCGGACCTATGTCGAGCGGATCGACATCAACGGCAACACGCAGACGCAGGACAAGGTCGTCCGGCGCGAAATCCGCGTGGCCGAGGGTGACGCCTTCAACAGCTTCCAGGTCCGCCGCAGCCAGGATCGCATCAACTCGCTCGGCTATTTCCAGGAAAAGCTGGAGATCAAGCAGAACCCCGGTTCGACGCCCGACCGCATCGTGCTGGAAACCAATGTCGAGGAACAGTCGACCGGCTCGCTCCAGCTGTCGGCCGGTTACTCGTCGCTGGAACGCTTCATCATCCAGGCGAACATCACCCAGCGCAACTTCCGCGGCAAGGGCCAGGAACTGCGCGCGGGCGTGAACTATTCGGCCTATTCCAAGTCGATCGAACTGGGCTTCACCGAGCCTTATGTGTTCGACAAGAACATCGCGCTGGGCGTTGACGTGTTCCGCCGCGACTTCAACTCGTTCAACTATCTGGGCACCACCCGCCAGACGACCTACAGCCAGGTGTCGACCGGCTTCCAGGTACGCGCGGGCGTGCCGCTGACCGAATATTGGTCGTTGTCGGGTCGCTATGGCCTGACCTATGACCAGGTCGGCCTGGACGCGTCGTTCTTCAATGCGGACGGCACCTGTAACTTCCAGCAGGCGGGTCGCTATCTCTGCGACTCGATCGGCAATCGCTGGACCTCGTCGGTCGGCTACTCGCTGATCTATGACAGCCTGAACAGCCGCCTGCGTCCGACCGCCGGGCATCGCTTCTCGTTCAGCCAGGACTTCGCCGGTCTGGGCGGCGACGTGAAGTATATCCGCACCCGCGCGGAAGGCGCCAAGTTCAAGGGGCTGGGCAAGGGCTTCGTCTTCTCGATCCTGGGCGAGGGCGGTTATATCCATTCGCTCGAGGGCAGCCGTGGTCCGGGCATCGATCCGGTCCGCATCGTCGACCGCTTCTATCTGGGCGAGCCGCAGTTCCGCGGCTTCGACATTCGCGGCGTCGGTCCGCGCGTGTTGCGCGTGCCTTATAACATCGATCCCACCACCGGTGCCCAGTCGCGCGATACGGATCGTCAGCGGTTTGTCGACGACGCCCTGGGTGGCCGCGCTTACTATCTGGCGCGTGCGGAGCTCGAAATCCCGTTGGGATCGGGTGCGCGTGAAATGGGCCTGCGCCCCAGCGTCTATGTCCAGGCAGGCAGCCTGTGGGGCGTCACCCGCCCGCTGCCCTCGCTCAACTTCCCGCAGCGGGTTGTCAACGGCGTGCCGCAGTTCAACGCGGACGGATCGAAGACGCTCGACCCGTTGCCCGTCACCGACAAGGCCGGCAATCAGCTTTATCAGGTGCCGACGACGACCGAAACGACGGCCGCAGGCATCGCCGGTGCCAGCACGACCTGCCCTACCGGCTACTCGGCCACGGCGGGTGGCACCTGCCTGGGCACGTCGGCCAATGTCGCGCTCCAGAACACCAATTATGCCGAAGAGCAATTCTATCTCGGCACCTGGAAGCCGCGCGTGTCGGTGGGCATCGGTGTGAACTGGAATTCACCATTCGGACCGCTGCGCATCGACCTCGCCAAGGCATTGGTCACGCAGCCGGGCGACGACCCCAAGCTCATTACTTTCAACGTAGGGACGCAGTTCTGATGAAGACGATTTCCAAGCTCCTCCTCGCGGCGGCCCTTGTCGCGCCGGCCGCGACCGTCGCCACCACCGCCAGCGCGCAGGTGAACGGCGTCGCCGTGGCCGACCCGCAGGGCGCGATCGCCGGTTCGCGCGCCTGGGCCGCTGCCCGCCAGCAGATCGAGACAACCTACAAGGCGCAGCTCGACCAGGCAGAAACCCGCCGCACCGCGCTCGGCCGTGAGCTGGAGCCGCTGGTCCAGGCGTTCCAGACCGCCCGCGCCGCGCCGAACGCCAACGAGGCCGCGCTGCGCACTCAGGCCCAGTCGATCCAGGCCAAGCAGCAGGCCGCCGAGCAGGAACTGGGCCGCCTGACCCAGCCCGCCGTCCGTGCGCAGACCTATGCGGTCGAGCAGATCCAGGCGCGTCTGGGCGAAGCGGTGCAGAACGCCGTGCGCGCCAAGAATGTCAGCCTGCTGGTCAGCCCGCAGGCCGTGCTGTTCATGCAGCCGACCGCCGACATCACCTCGGCGGTGACCGCCGAGCTGGACAAGCTGGTACCGACCGTCAGCATTACGCCGCCCGCCAACTGGCAGCCCGGCCAGCAGGGTCAGCAGCAGGGCGCTGCCCCCGCCGCTGCCGCTCCGGCCGCCGCCGCCCCGGCGCCTGCCCGTCGCCAGAACAGCGGCCGGTAATATCCCGGTGAGCGACGTCGTGAACGAAGAGGCGAAGACCGTCATCGGCCCGATGGACGTGACGCGGGTCATGGCGGCGATCCCGCACCGTTACCCGATGCTGCTGGTCGATCGTGTCGAGGAACTGGTCCTCGACACGTCGATCCGCGCGGTGAAGGCGGTGACGATCAACGAGGCCTTTTTCCAGGGCCATTATCCCGGCCGTCCGATCATGCCGGGCGTGTTGATCGTCGAGGCGCTGGCGCAGGCCGCCGGTGTCCTGGGCGTGGAAAGCCTGGGCCTCGCGAATTCGGGCAAGCTGGTCTATTTCATGTCGATCGACGGCGTGAAGTTCCGCAAGCCCGTCGAGCCCGGCGTGCTCCTGCACCTGGAGGTCGAGTTCGTGTCGAAGCGGACCCGCGTCTGCAAGTTCGCAGGGGTCGCCAAGATCGACGGCGTCGTCGTGGCGGAAGCCAATTTCACCGCGATGATCGCCGATCCGCCCGCGGAAGCGTAAGCGACCGTCACGGGCTTTTGACTAACGGGGCGCGGTCCGCTATGGGCCGCGCCTTGAGCTTGAAGGCTGGTCGGAACCAGCCATTTTCCGGAGCAATATCATGAAGACCGATACGCATCCCGACTATCACATGATCAAGGTGCAGATGACCGACGGCACCGTGTTCGAAACCCGCTCCACCTGGGGCAAGGAAGGCGACACGATGCAGCTGGACATCGATCCGCTGGCGCACCCGGCCTGGACCGGCGGTCGCGGCACCATGCTGGACACCGGCGGTCAGGTCGCGCGCTTCAACAAGCGTTTCGGCGGCGGTCTCACGCTCCGCAAGTAATCGCTACCGGCCTCATCGCTGGACGATCGAAGGACCCGGTGCTTCCCGCGAAGCGCCGGGTTTTTCGCGTCCGCCGAAGCAGGGGGGGCGGGAATAGCTTTGTAGTATGTTAACCAGCGGTGTTTAGAGTGAAGCCATGTTCGCCGCCGAATTCGAACCTGCCGAATTTGCCAATCGCCGCCGCTCCCCGCGTAAGGCGACCGCGCTGGACACTGATCTGGGACGGGGCGGGCTCGACCGGGCGTTGTGCCGGGTCACCGACATCTCCACCACGGGCGCACGTCTCCAGACCTATACCGAATTGCGTCGCGGCCTGAAGATCTGGTTGCGCTTGCCCCATGTCGGCGAGATCGAGGCCAAGATCGTGTGGGCGTCCGACTTTGCCGCCGGTTGCCATTTCCAGACGCCATTGACGCGCGAGGCGTTCGACATACTGGCCCCGATGACCGCCTGATCCGTTCCATCGGCTGGTCAGTGCATGGCGAGTACGCTAGACGGGGCAAAAGCCGTAACAATTGGAACGATCTTGACGCTCTCCGCCATTCCCGTGGGTACGCCGCGCAGCGAGGACAGTATCGCCGCGGTCAGCGTGACCGAGCTGTTCACGATCGGCATCGGCCCCTCCAGCTCGCACACCGTCGGTCCGATGCGCGCGGCCAAGGCCTTCGCGGTCGAGATGCTGGACACCGGCCTGATCCCCGACCGGGTGCAGGCCGAGCTGTTCGGATCGCTGTCGCTGACCGGACGCGGGCACCATAGCGACCGGGCGGTGCTGCTGGGCCTGGCGGGCGAGATGCCCGAACGGGTCGATCCCGATGCCATCGACGGCTTGCTCGCGGGGATTCACGAGACGCGGCAGTTGATGCTCGACGGACGCCACCCATTGCCCTTCGATCCCGAACAGGACCTGCTGTTCCGGCCCGGCTTCCTGCCCGCGCATCCCAATGGCATGGTCTTTACCGCCTTCCTGCCCGATGGCAGTTCGGTCGTCCGCCGCTTCTATTCGATCGGCGGCGGCGCGATCCGGATGGAGGGGGCCGAGCCGATGCGGACCAACCGGCGGCTGGCACATCCCTTCGCGTCGGGCGCCGAACTGCTCGAGCGGACCGACGAGACCGGCCTGTCCATCGCCCAGATCGTCCGCGCCAACGAAGCCGCATGGCGTGAGGACGCGGACACCGACGCGTTCCTCGACCGGGTGCGCGACGCCATGTGCGCCTCGATCGAGCGGGGCTGTGCCGCCTCGGGTATCCTGCCGGGCGGGTTGAAGGTCCAGCGCCGCGCGCAGGCGATCCGGCAGAAGCTGCTCGACCGGGGGCCGCGAACCGATCCCAGCCTGGTGTTCGAATGGGTCAGCCTCTGGGCGCTGGCGGTGAATGAGGAGAATGCGGCGGGCGGCCGGGTCGTGACCGCGCCGACCAATGGCGCGGCAGGCGTCATCCCGGCGGTGCTGCGTTATTACGAGACCTTCGTCCATGGCGCGACGCGCGACGGGGTGCGCACGCTGTTGCTGACGGCGGCGGCGGTGGGGATGCTCTACAAGAAGCGGGCCTCCATCTCGGCCGCCGAGATGGGGTGCCAGGGCGAAGTCGGCGTCGCCTGCTCGATGGCGGCGGCGGGACTGGCGGCGGCCTTGGGCGGTTCGCCGGCGCAGGTCGAGAATGCCGCCGAGATCGGCATGGAGCATAATCTTGGGCTGACCTGCGACCCGATCGGCGGGCTGGTCCAGATTCCGTGCATCGAGCGTAACACCATGGGTGCGATCAAGGCGATCAACGCCGCCTATCTGGCGCTGCACGGCGACGGCAAGCACATCGTCAGCCTGGATCAGGTGATCGAGACGATGCGCCAGACCGGCGAGGACATGAAGTCGCA
Organism: Sphingomonas sp. Xoc002; assembly: GCF_050408055.1. NCBI lineage: Bacteria > Pseudomonadati > Pseudomonadota > Alphaproteobacteria > Sphingomonadales > Sphingomonadaceae > Sphingomonas > Sphingomonas sp. Xoc002. Next base: position 1,258,450 of record NZ_CP191175.1, read on the forward strand.
ATATAAGGAAACCAGCCTCGGTGGCCTCGCGGTCAACGTCGTCGAGTGCTGATCACTTCCCCGCTGCCCAGCGCACCGCGTTGGTCAGGATGCGGCGGTAATCGGGATCGTCGTACAGCTGTGGCTCATGCCCCAGGGCGGAATAGAAGACGCGGCCCTTGCTGCGAGGGTTGATCCACATGACGGGATGCGCCGCACCCATGCGTAGCGTGTCGCCGGGACGGTAGCTGGCCTCGTCCACCTGTGCCAGGATGGTCATGCCGCGCGTCGCGGGGTTGCTGTCGAAGCTGTACCATTCGTCGCGTGGGCTCCACGACGTCCGCACGCCTGCCATGATCGGATGGCGGGGCTGCACGATGTCGACGCGGGCGGGCTGGATATGGTCTTCGCCATTCGGATGGCCGGTGAAGGTCGTGCCGATGATCGTATCGACATACCAGGGCGCCTTGTGGCTGTTGTCGCCCGCCGCGTGGAGCGCGACCACGCCCCCGCCACGCGCGACGAAACGGGCAAAGGCGGCCTGCTGCTCGGGCGTCAGGAAGTCGCCGCTGGCGCTGTTCAGGACCACCACCGAGAAACGGGACAGTTGGTCGTCGTTGAAGACGGCGGCATTTTCGGTGGTGAAGCTGGGGCGGTGCAGCGCTTTGGCGATGTCGGCGAGGACCGCATTGGAATGCGGGATATGCTCGAAATGCCGCCAGCCATTGGTCTTGGAGACGATCAGCACGCCGTGGCTAAGCCCGGCGGGCAGGGTGGGGGCGACCGTGTCGACGACCTTGGGCGGCAGATGCGGGTCGGACGGCGCCTGCGCCACGGCAACCAGCGCCATCATCATCAGCGTTTTCAGCATCATCCGTCTCCCTTTTGGGGGAGCGTAGCAAATCCTCCCCGGCACGGGGAGGGGGACCAGCGAAGCTGGTGGAGGGGGATCGCCGCGAAGGTCGTCCCTTGAGGAAGCCCCCCTCCGTCAGGTCTGACGGGCTGCCACCTCCCCGGACCGGGGAGGATCGTTATCAATCCGCCGCGATGGGGCCGTCATGCGGCTTGGGCCGTCGGGTGAACCAGGTCAGCCCCGCCAGCACGATGCACAGCCACGCCGACACATAGAAGATGTCGGTCGACGCCAGCAGATAGGCCTGGCCCACCATCTGCCGCGTAACGGCGGCGGCGGCCTGGACGTCGGTCAGGCCCAGATGGTTCAGGCCGTTCTTCGCCATCTGCCACACCGGGCCTTGTCCGATCGCCTCGGACAGATGCGCCTGATGCATCGCCTCGCGCCGGTCCCACATGGTCGTGGTCAGCGAGGCGGCGAAGCTGCCCGCCGTGATGCGCGCGAAGTTCGAGATGCCGGTCGCCGAGGGGATGCGCGCCTGCGGCACGCCGTCCAGCGCGATGGTCAGCATGGCGAGGAAGAAGGTGCTCATCGCGATGCCCTGCACCATCAGCGGCAGCACGAAGTCGCTGAAGCCCGCCTGCGTATTCAGGCCCGAACGCATCCAATAGGACACGCCGAAGGCGGCAAAGGCGATGGTCGCCATGATCCGCGCATCGACCTTGCCCGACAGTCGCGCGACGATGGGGGTCAGCACCACCGCCACCGCCCCGCTGGGTGCGGCGACGAGTCCCGCCCAGGTCGCGGTATAGCCCAGCTGCGTCTGGAGCCAGAGCGGCAGCAGCAGCGTGTTGGCGAAGAACACCGCATAACCCAGGCAAAAGGCCAGCGTCCCGATGCTGAAATTGCGGCCCTTGAACAGCGACAGGTCGACCGCCGGATTGGCGTCGGTCAGCTCCCAGATCAGCCAGGCGATAAAGCCGACAATGGCGATCACCGTCATCACGACGATCCGGGTCGAGTGGAACCAGTCGTCATTCTTGCCCAGGTCCAGCATCATCTGGAGTGCGCCGACCCAGACGACCAGCATGATCAGCCCGACCTTATCGATCGGCAGGTTACGGGTCGGCGTCTCTCGGGCGGACAGCCCGCGCCAGCACACGCCTGCGCAGAACAGGCCTACGGGGACGTTGATCAGGAAGATCCAGCTCCAGTGATAATTGTCGGAGATGTACCCGCCCAGGATCGGCCCCATGATCGGCGCGACCAGCGTCGTCATCGACCAGATGCCGAGCGCGGTGGACCGCTTCTGCGGCGGGAAGATCGAGATCAGCAGCGCCTGACTGCCCGGGATCATCGGCCCCGATACCGCGCCCTGAAGGATGCGGAAGCCGATCAGCGAGGACAGGTTCCACGCGACGCCGCACAGGAAGGAGGCGATGGTGAACAGGAACACCGAGACACAGAAGGTCCGCACCACCCCGAACTTGCCCATCAGCCAGCCGGTCAGCGGCACCGCCACGCCGTTCGCGACGGCAAAGGCGGTGACGACCCAGGTCGAGTTGTCCGAGCTGACGCCCAGATTGCCCGCGATGGTGGGCAGCGAGACGTTGGCGATGGTCGAGTCGAGCACCTGCATGAAGGTGCCCAGCGCCAGCGCAAAAGCGACGAGCGCCAGCGCCGGTCCTTTCAGCGGCGCCGGGGATGCCCCCGCGCCACCTTGAGCGGAGGCCCCGGCCATCAGCGATTGGCCGCGATGATCTGCGCGATGCGCGCCTCGATCGCCGGGTCTTTGCCATCGGTGCCGCTGGTGCTGTCGACCTGGGTCGCGGCGGTACCGATGCGGGGCCCGCGCTCATCGGCGGTATCGACCGTCACCGTCGCTGACAGGCCGACCCGCAAGGGGTTCTGGCGCAGCTCATCGGCGTTCAGGCCGATGCGCACCGGCACGCGCTGGACGATCTTGATCCAGTTGCCGCTGGCATTCTGCGGCGGCAGCAGCGCGAAGGCGTTGCCGCTGCCCGCGCCCAGGCCGACGACCTTGCCGTGATAGACGGTCTTGCCGCCGTAAATATCGGCGGTGATCGTCGCCGGCTGGCCGATGCGTAGGTCCTTCAGCTGGGTCTCGCGGAAATTGGCGTCGACCCACAGCCGGTCGAGCGGCACCACGGCCATCAGCGGCGTTCCCGCCGCGACCTGCTGGCCGACCTGCACCGTACGCTGGGCGACGACGCCGCTGATCGGCGCGACGACGTGCATATGGCCACGCATGATGGCGGCGCGGCGATAGGCGGCGATGGCGGCCATCACGGCGGGGTTGGTGCCGACATCGGTGCCCTGCACGGCGGTCCGCGCCTGTGCCGCCTGGGCGCGGGCAAGGGCGAGGTTCGCATTGGCGACCTTCACCGCGTCGGCGGCATGGGACAGTTCCTCGCCCGACACCGCGCCCTCGGCGGCGGCGCCCTGGCGACGCGCATAGTCGGCGCGGGCGCGGGTCAGCTCGGCCTGGGCCTGCACGATGGCGGCGCCGCTCTGGTTCACCTTGGTGAAGTCGGCGCGGGTCGCGCGCACCGCGCGGGCCAGTTCGGCGGCGGCGGAGGCGAGGCCGACATCGGCCGTCGCGGGATCGAGATCGATCAGCGGCTGGCCCGCCTTCACCGTCTGGGTATTGTCGGCATGGATGGCCAGCACCTGCCCCGGATCGCGCGCGGTGATCGCCACCACGTCACCCGCGACATAGGCGTCGTCGGTCTCTTCCTCGGGCTTGGCGAGCAGGAAGTGGAACACCGCCCAGACGATGGCAGCGATCACCACCACGACGATCAGGATGGTCAGGCCCAGGCGGCGCGCCTTGGGCTTGCCGCCGGTCGGCGCCTGGGTCGTCGGAGCGGCGGGGGAGGGGGTGGCGGCTTCGGTGTCGCTCATTGCGTGATACCCTGCGAAGAAGAGGAGAAGCCGCCCCCAAGGGCGACGGCCAGCGCGATGCGCGCCTGGACGGCGTCGGCGGCAAGATTGGCGTCGGCCTGATCCGACTCCAGCTGGCGGATGTCGGGATCGATCAGGCCGAGTTGCGATTGCAGCCCGCTCGACACGCGGATCGCGTTGAGGCGGCGGGTTTCGGACAGGCCGCGCGTCACCTCGGCCTGGCGCGCACGCTCGGTGGCGACGGTGCGGCTGCGCGTGACGGCATCGGCCGCCTCACGGACGGCGCCGACGACGCGGTTGTTATAGTCGGCGGTCGCCAGGTCGAGCGCGGCGGTCGCGCCCGCCAGCCCGGCGCGCAGCCGTCCGCTGTCGAAGATCGGCAGATGGATCGCCGGGCCCGCCGCCGCCGTCGCCGCATCGGCGGTGAACAAATTGCCCAGGCCGACCGCCTGGAAACCGGCCAGTGCGGTCAGGTTGATATTGGGCAGGAACGCCTTGCGCGCGACCTCCTGCCCCTTGCTCGCGGCATCGATCCGGGCGAGCGCGGCGGCGATGTCGGGGCGGCGGGAGAGCAGGTCGGCGGGCACGGTGGCGGGGATGGGCAGCGCGGCATCGAAGGCGAGCTTGGTCGGCGCGATGGTCGCGGGATAGTCCAGCCCGCGTCCCGCCAACGCCGCCAAGGCGTTGCGCGACAGCGCGGCCTGCGTCTCGGCGCGGGCCAGTGCCACCCGCGCCTGGGCGAGCAGGGTCTGCGCGCCGGAAGCGTCGATCTGGCTGGCCAGCTGGTGCCGGATGCGCGTCTGGATCAGCCCCAGCGAGCGGGTGCGGGTCGCGATCGTCTGGCGCGCGATCGCCGCCTGCCGCTCGGCCCGGGCCAGTTCGACATAAGTCTGCGCGACCGACCCGGCCAACGCCAACCGCGCCGCCGTCACGTCGAGCGCGGCGGCACGGGTGGAGGCGCGGGCGGCGTCGATCGCGGCGGCCTGTCGTCCGAACAGGTCGATGGTCCAGTTCAGATTGGCCTGCGCCTGACCCAGCCACTGGGTCGTCCCCGCATAAGGGGGCGGGATGATATAGCGGCCGGACAGCCGGTTATATTGTTCCTGCGCGTCGAGCGTCACCGAGGGTCCGTCATCGGCGCGGCGGGTGGCCAGCACCGACTCCGCCTGTCGCAACCGGGCCAGCGCGATGTCGAGCGAGGGATTGCCGCTCAGCGCGTCGCCGACGATCCGGTCGAGCTGCGCATCGCCCAGGCCCCGCCACCAGTCGGCGGCGACCAGCGGGGCCTGTGCATCGCCCAATCCCAGTGTCTCGGGCGAGGTGGCCGTGATGGCGGGATGCGCCTGCGGCACCGAACAGCCCGCCAGCAGCATCCCGGTCAGAAAGGCAAACCGCTTCATGCCACCGTCTCCAGCTTGTTGCGCAGGCGCAGCAGGTCGCCGACGAAGCGCTCGACCTCTTCGGGCGACCAGTCGGCCAGCCATTCGTTCCACTGCCCGATGACCTTGACCTTGCACCGGGCGGTGACCTCGCGCCCCGCCTCGGTCAGCGACAGGCGAACGACGCGGCGATCCTCGGTGCAGCGGCAGCGTTCGATCAGGCCGCGCTCCTCCAGCGTGTCGACGATCCGCGTCGTCGCGCCGGTATCATGGCAGAGATGGCGGGCCAGCTCCGCCGCCGTGCCGCCCACGCCATAGTGCAGCGCCATCAACGCGCTCCACTGAACATGGGTGACTTCTTCATCGGCGAAAACCGGCTCCAGGCCAATCCGGGCAAGCTGGTACACGCGCTTCGTAAGATACCCGACCGAGCGTTCGGGATCGAAGGGATCTGGCGTATCGGATGTCATATAGCTGCCATGGCAATGATTGCCTGGGCAGTCAATTCTCGTTGCGAAGATGACATGAATTTCATGAAGTTCGGGGCGGGCCGGGCGGCCCGCCCCGAAAGGCACTCAGCGCGTTTCCTTCGTCGCCTCGATCGCGGCATTGGCCGCCAGGATATAGGCCGAGGTGGTTGCGACTGTGTATTCGTTCTCGAACCAGAGGAACGGCCATTCGGTCTTCAATTCGGGGAAGTCGGGCTTCACGATCAGCACGCCCGGCACCAGCCCGCCGGGGATGAAGCCGTAATCGGCGCGGTTGTGGCCATAGCCGATCAGCTTCGACGCAGTGCCCACCGTCGAGACGAGCGACAGGTTGTTCGCCGGATGCCGCCCCAGCACATAGTCGATGGCGTTCCGCGTATAGTCGGTCCCGATGATCTCCGGGAACGCCTTGTGCATCAGGAAGGCGGTCGAGCCGAACTCGACGACCTGATGCGACCCGGCCCAGCCGCCTTCGCTGATCGGTACGCCGAAGGGGTTCTTGGCGGCCTCTTCGTCCATCTTGACCTTGGTCTGGCGGACCAGCGGGACCAAGGCGGCGCGGTACTTCGCATCCATGAACGGAAGGGCGCGTACCGCCGAGGCGCGGACCCAGGCGAAGTTCTTGGTGATGACGGGCATCAGCGCGCGCAGGCGGTCGGCATAGACACGTTCGCCCTTGCTGGTGATCAGCATCTCGACGGTCGCGCCGACATTAGCGCCGTCCGCCGACCATGGCGTGCCGGAGTCGTCGCGCCCATCGCCCGACTTGATCGGCCCCTTCTGATAGCGTCCCCACAGGACCTTGGCCGCGTCCCACGCCTCGGCCGCCATCGTCGGATCGCTGTCCGCCAGCGCGCGGGACGCGGCGGCGAGGGCGCCCGCGACCGCCAGATTGTTGGCGGGGAGATCGGTGGTGAAGGCCCAGCGATCGTCCTGCGTCCCCGACGACCCGCCCTTGCGCTCGCTGATGCCGAGCGAGGCGTCATAGGTCAGATTGTCGGTCTGCGACCCTGCATCGCCCAGATGGGCATATTGGCGCTGCACCGGATCGATGATGCCGACGATGGCATGGCCGAACACCTTGTACTGGGCGAGCAGTTGCAGGACGCCGTGGCGGATCTGCTGCACCGAGTCCTGCTTGCCGTCGGGCTTGCGGATCTCCACCGCGCGAGCGGCCTCGTCCACGCTCGTCTCGTCCCAGTCGAGGCCGTAAAGCTCGCGTCCCCAGGCGAGGTCGCGGACCACCTGCGCATTTTGCGGTGTCTGGATGTCGTAATCGCCCGCATCCTGAAAGCCGCCGACATTCAGGCCGGGGATATGCTCGCCCGGCTTGAACGGCGAGTCGAGGTTGGGGCCCATCTTGTAGCCGTCGAAATGGACATGGTTGGGCGGTGCCTGGCGGGCATCGTCGAGATGCGAGGGGGCGGACCAGACGCGGTATTGTTCGCGAATGCCGACATGGTCCATCTGCTCGGCGATGAAGGTGTCGAGCGAGGTCTGCCAGATGCGGTCATAGGCATCGGCGGCGATACGGAACGGGTTCGTCACCTGACCGCCATAGGCAATGGCATAGATGCCCGGCTCGCGCACCTGCGAGAAGTCGAAGGCGGCGTAATTGTACCGCATCCAGCGCCCGCGCGGGGTGACGGCGGCACGCAGCACCGACTGGCGCGTGCCGTCTGCGGCCAGTCGGACCAGTTCCGCCTCGCCCGGCGCGGTCCCGTGCGGATCGGTTTCGATCAGCGCGACCTTGGAGCGGCCGGGCGTATAACCCGCCTGGTTGAACGAGACGACCGGCGGGCGCACCCAGTCCTTCACGACATTGGGGCGGACATGCCAGACCACGGCATTCTCCTTCGCTCCTGCCGCGATCAGCGAGCGGACGACGAACCAGCCATTCTGTGCCCGGTTGCGCGCGTCATAAAGCGCCAGCCCGCCCGCATCCGACGTGATCGTCACGCGGGTCAGCGGGTCCTCGGGCGACAGGGTGATCGACTTGCCGCCCGAGGCCAAAGGCGTCGGATCGCCCGATCCGTCCTTGGCCATCGGGCCGGTGGGATGGCGTGGGAACAGGCCCGGCGCGGTGTCCATCAGATAGGTCTTGCCGAAATAGCTTGTCGGCAGGAAATCGAGGTTGAAACCGGCCTTGCCCGCCAGCGCGGCGGGCAGCGGCTGATCGAGGTCGACGGCGATGCGAAACCCGTCGCCTTCCGCCGTCACCTTCACCCGATAGGCCAGATTCTGGTCCCTATAGGCCGAGCGGACGACGATCTGGTTGGGCTCGGTCCCGCGCGCCCGGCTGACAAAGGCGGGGACGGGGTCCCATTGCTCGGGCGTGGGGTTCAGGCGTACCGCGCCGTCGGTGGCGATCCGCTCGCCGTGCAGGACGATCTGGATCCCGGCATTCTTCTCATCGAAGAAGATGGGGCTGAACTGGTTCTGGTCGACCATCACGGTCAGGCCCTGCCGCTCCAGCGTCTCGGCCGGGGTGACGGACAGTGCCGGTGCCGTGCCCTGCGTCGTGACCTGTGCCTGTGCCTGCACGGCGCAGGACGCCATGATGCTCGCCGATGCCAGCAAGGTGACACCCATATGTTTCAGCATAACCCCTCCTCGATAAAGATAGCGCTATCATTTTTGATCATGGGCAGGGCGGCGAACTGTAGGGAACCGACGCCTTGTCCAAAACGCGGGGCGACGCGGTTTCCGCTTTCGCCTTGGGTGCAATCTGTGCCAGCTTTTTCGATTAAACAACGAAAAAATCGCGCTTTGTTCTGGATCAACTTTTGAAGGGCGGAGGGGGTTGGCGCGCGGTCGGGGGTGAAATTTGCGTTGCCTGTGTACCGCTCACATACTCTGATGCAGATATGGAAACGGCGCGGACCGCTCTTGCCGTCCGCGCCGTCCCGAAACTGGCAGAAGGAGCCTTACTTCTGCGATGTGTAGCGCGGTTGGACCCGGCCCGCTTCGTCGGCGGCCTGCTTAATCAGCTGGATGTTGCGCTTGATCGAGGCGGCGAGCGCCGAGCGGATCGACTCGTCGGCATCGGAACCGGCAGGCACTTCGCGTAGCAGCTGGAGCCACTCGCCGATCGCCTCGTCATGCTGGCCCTTCAGATCCTTTTCCATCGCGAAATAGAAGCGTGCGCGCGCATCGCGCGGGTCGATCGCGATGGCCTTGCGAAAGGCATTTCCCGCTTCGGCGGGCAGTTCGATGCCCTGCGCCTTCGTGGTCTGCATGACCGTCTCACCCAGCGCCGACCAGGCGTTCGCCTGGTTGGGATCGATCGCCAACGACGCACGATAGGCGGTCGCGGCCTCGTCGAACCGGCGCTTGGCGAGCAGCGCGTCGCCCAGTTCCTTCTGCGCGGCGGCGCTACCCGGCGCCTTGCTGGCGGCGGCCTGCGCGGTGGCGGGATCGGGAGCGGCTATGGGCCGCTCGACAAAGACCGGGGCCTGGGCGGCCTTCTCCGCCGGACGCCGCAGCAGGGCACTGGCGATAAACGCCAGGACGACCAGGACGAGCAGGATGCCTGCGATGACGAGGAGCTTGCGGCGTTTCACGATTCATCCCTGCTGATTATGTCGCCGGACCCTATCGCCCGGTATGTCCTGACACAGCGTAAAGCGCGCATGGACCGCGCGGAACCTGTCTTGTCCTGAAACAGGTCGCGCCAAGCCGCTGCCCCAGAACGGGATCATATCGGAGTTTACCGGACGCGACATCGGCGTCGTTATCGATAGAGTGGGGGAACAGGGCACATGAGTCGCCCGAAATGCAACGGGACTATCGCCCGATGGCGAATGTGCGACCGAGACGGGATCACCCGTTCCGACACATGATCGGGTGCGCGGCGTAACAGGGAGTTTGATGATGGCGGCTGTGACGAAGATGATGGCGATGGCGGGTATCATGGCCGGTGCGCTGATCGCGACGGCCGCCCATGCGGGCACGCTGTCCTCGACCCCGGGCAACGTCATGCCGACCAATCCCTCGGTCCTGATCGACTTCGACGGCACGAACGGCAACACGACCTATTCGTCGGGCTTCTCGCTGTCGGGCACCGCCGTCCTGACGACCGGCTCGGCCAATGGCTATAGCCGGCCGATGGGCGACACGACCCAGTATCTGATGGTCAATGGCGGCAAGACGGCCGAATTGCGCACCAGGGACTATAGCTATGACGGCTTCGGTCTCTATTGGGGTTCGATCGACTCGTTCAACACGCTGGAAGTGCTTGGCGCTGCCGGTAACGTGCTGAAGACGATCACGGGCCTGGACGTCATTTCGCCGACCGCCGACGTTCCGGGCACCTATTACAACGACCCGAGCCTGAACCGCTACGTCACCTATACGCTCGACAGCCTGACGGGTGAGCGGATCGCGGGCCTGCGCTTCTCCTCGGGCGATACCGCGTTCGAACTGGACAATGTCACCTTCTTCGGCGGCAAGCCGACCTCGGTTCCCGAGCCTGCCACGTTGACCCTGTTCGGCGCAGGGATCGGCGGCCTGATCGCCGCGTCGCGTCGTCGCCGCAAGAAGACCGCCTGATCTCAGGCACTTAGGCTGGTCGGTCCGACAGGGTCGACCGGGGAGACGAAAAGGGCGGCCCCCGGGCCGCCCTTTTTATGTGTCCGCTACAGAAGACGGTGAAAGGCCGACCCCGCCGGGTCAGGCGGCAGTGCCGTTCAGCGTTTCCATCTCGCCCAGCACGCGCGCTTTGCGACCATAGACATATTCGAACAGCGGGCTGGCCATCATCGTGGTCACGATCGCCATCAGCACCAGCATCGAGAACAGGGTGGGGCCGATAATTCCTTTTTGCAGCCCGATATTGATGATGATCAGTTCCATCAGCCCGCGCGAGTTCATCAGCGCGCCGATCCCCATCGCCGTGCGATTGTCCTCGCCACAGGCCCGTGCCGCGAGATAGCAGGCGCCGAACTTGGCGGCGATCGACGCGGCCAGGATGCCAAGCGCGATCAGCAGCAGCGGCAGTGAATTGACCATGTCCATCCGCGTGTTCAGCCCCGAATAGGTGAAGAACATCGGCAACAGCAGGACGACGGCCAGCGGCTCGACCTTCTTCTTCAACTCGGTGACGAACAGGCCGCGCGGCATGAAGACGCCCAGGATGAAGCCGCCGAAAATGCCATGCACGCCGATCGCGTCCATGATGAAGGCGGACAGGCAGAAGGCCATGAGCGTGATCGCCAGCACGGTCGTGCTCATCTCGCCCCGCGCCTCGACCGCCCGGCCCAGCGGCGCCAGCAGACGGCGGCCGAACAGGATCAGGAAGCCGACATAGATAAAGGCCCCGCCGATCGCGAGGATGGCCACCCCGCTGCCGCCGCCGAAGGTCGCCAGCACGATCGCCAGTACGCACCAGGACGCGGCGTCGTCGAACGCGCCCGCCGCCAGCGACAAGGTGCCCAGCGGGCTGTCCGCCAGCCCCCGTTCGTTGATGATCCGCGCCAGCATCGGAAAGGCGGTCAGCGCGATGCAGGCACCCAGGAACAGCGTGGCATTGGCCTGGCTGATCCCGGCGGTGAACAGGCCGGGCACCTTGAGCAGCAGGGGAGTGATCGCCACCGCGATCAGGAACGGCGCGATCACGCCCGAGGCCGATACCGCCATGGCACTGCGCGCCTTGGACTGGAAATGATCGAGGCGGAGCGTCAGCCCGACCAGGAACATGTACAGCGCCACGCCGAGCTGCGCGCCCGCATAAAGGACGTTGCGGGTTTCCTTGGGAAAGATCGCCGCCTGCAGGTCTGGAAAGAACAGGCCGAGCAGCGAGGGGCCGAGCACGACCCCGGCGATCATCTCGCCCACCACCGGCGGCTGGCCCAGGAACCGCTGTCCGGCCCAGCTGACGACGCGACAGGCGAACAGGATCACCGCCAATTGCAGGAAGAAATGGATGCTATAGTCGCCGGGAACATAGGTGGCGGCCGCCCCGGCGCTGGCCGGGCCATGCGGTGACAGGATGCCGCCAAAGGTCTTCCAGAAACTGTCGATCGCGTCGTTCATCGGTCTTCGCATCCCCCCTCGCGTCCGGCCTTGCGCGGTCCGGCCCAGGCGATAGCGACGCCAAGTCGCGGGGCGTTGCAACGGGATTTCGTCGAACGGGGAGCGATTGTGCCGGGTGGCTGGCAAACTGTGTTGTCATTGCTACAAGGTAGGTACGTACCTACATATTCGAGGGGCGGATGAAGACGCTGACCAGCCGCGAGTTCAACCAGGATGTCAGCCGCGCCAAGCGGTTGGCCCGAATCGAGCCGGTGTTCATCACCGATCGCGGACGCCCCACCCATGTCCTGCTGGGCGTCGAGGCCTTTCGCCAATTGGCGCGCCAAACCGAGACGATCGTCGACCTGCTCGTGCAACCCGATGCGATGCCCGGCGAGGCGCCGCCGCCGCGCGACTGGAACCGGCCGCGCTGATGTATCTGCTCGATGCCAGCGTCGTGGCCGAACTGCGTGGCGCGCGGCGGGGACAGGCCGATCCGGGGCTGGTCGACTGGGCCTCGGGCGTGCCGCGTCACGAACTGTTCCTGTCGGCGGTGACCTTGCTCGACCTTCAGGGAAACAAGGACGTCGACGACTGGATCGCCGAGCAGGTTCTCCCCGCCTTCGAGGGGCGTATTCTGGCGGTCGATGTCGCGGTGGTACGACGGTCATCGACACTGGGCTATGCGCAGACGCGCGATGCGCTGCTGGTCGCGACGGCGCTGGTCCATGGCTTGACGCTCGTCACGCGGCATGTCGCGGCCTATAAGGTCGGGCGGCCGAGGCTGTTCTGCCCTTGGGGTTTCGTGCCCGATGATATGGGCGAGGATTGGCGGCAGGCGACGAAGGGCGGTTCGCAATGGTTCCGCAACCTGTTCGTGAGGATGTGAGCGTGGTGGAGGGGCAGGCCAGGTCGATCCTGATCGTCGGCGGCGGCACGGCGGGGTGGTTGACCGCGGCCTATCTCGCCCGCTTTCTGGGGCCCGCGACCCGCATCACCGTGCTGGAGGACCCGGCGATCGGCGCGATCGGGGTGGGCGAGGGGGCGTTCCCGACGATGCGCTCGACCCTGCGCTTCCTGGGGGTCGACGAGGCGCATTTCATCCGCACGGCGGGTGCGACCTTCAAGCAGGGCATCCGCTTCGACGACTGGCGGCACGCCCCGGACGGGGGCAGGCGCCACCGCTATGTCCATCCGTTCGAGCCGCCCTTCCAGGCGGACGGCGTCGATCTCGTCGCGCACTGGCTGGCGCAGGACCCGGCGACCCGTGCGCCCTTTGCCGAGGCGGTGACGATCCAGCACCGCGTCGCCGCCGCCGGGCGGGGGCCGAAACAGGCGGGGGAAGGGGCGTTCGACGGGCCGCTCAGCTATGCCTATCATTTCGATGCGCATCGGCTGGTCGCACTGCTGGCGGACCATGCCATGGGCCTGGGCGTCCGGCATCTGGAGGGCAGGCTGACCGGCGCGAAGGTGGGCGCGGACGGGCTGATCGCGCATGTAGTCACCGACCGTCAGGGCACGCTGACCGCCGACCTCTATGTCGACTGCACCGGACAGCGGGCCGAACTCATTTCCGGCGCGTTGGGGGAGCCTCTGCTGCCAGTGCGCGACCAGCTGTTCACCAATCGCGCACTCGCCTGCCGCCTGCCCTATGACGCGGAGCGCGGCCACACCCTGCCGACCATGACCATCGCCACCGCGCATTGGGCGGGTTGGACCTGGGATATCGGGCTGGCCGAGGGGCGGGGGATCGGGACGGTCTATTCCGACACGCATATGGATGACGAGGGCGCGCTGGCGACGCTCGCCGCCTATCTGGGTCGCGATCCCGACAGGCTGGAGCCGCGCCTGCTGACCTTCGAGCCGGGGTATCGCCAGCGGCCCTGGATCGGCAATTGCGTGGCGATCGGACTGGCCGGGGGCTTTCTGGAGCCGCTGGAGTCGACCGGCATCGTCCTGATCGAGGCGGCCGTCGCCATGCTGGCCGAGCTGTTTCCGCATCGCGGGCCGATCGCGGCACCCGCCGCGCGCTTCAACACGCTGATGACCGCACGGTATCGGACGATCGTCGACTTTCTCAAGCTGCACTACTGCCTGAGCAGCCGGGACGAGCCGTTCTGGCGTGACAATCGCGCTGCCGGAACGATCTCCGACCGGCTATGGGACCTGCTGGAGCAATGGCGTTACCGGCCGCCGGGGCGGTTCGACTTCACGCTGGATGTCGAGAGTTTCGCCCATTTCAACTATCAGTATATCCTCTACGGCATGGGCTTTGCCGATGGCGAGGTGAGGAAGACCGGCGCGTCGGGCGAGGCGGAGCGGCTGTTCCGCAAGCTCCAGATGTTCGGCGACCGCGCGGTGGCGGACCTGCCGAGTCATGGCGAGTTGGTCGCGGCGATGCGGGGCTAGAGCAGGATGACATTACGTTGAACCAAGGCGAGCCCCTCCCCTTCAGGGGAGGGGTTGGGGTGGGGCCTCGCCACAGGCGGCGTGCTCGCGGAGATGCCCCACCCCCGGCCCCTCCCCTGAAGGGGAGGGGTGCGTTTATTCAGGTCATCGGATTCTATGCGAGAGGGTCCTCGCTGACCCTTTCCTTCCTTCTCACCTGTCCAGGGGAGAAGGATCGGAGCTCGCCTCAAACGATCGCGGGCAGGCGGTCCAGGTGCTTTTCCAGCGTCAGCGGATAGTCCCTGATCCGCACGCCGGTCGCGTTGTAAACCGCATTCGCCACCGCCGCGCCGACGCCGCACAGGCCGAGTTCGCCGACGCCCTTGGCCTTCATCGGGTTGGCCTTGTCGTCCGCCTCTTCCAGGAAGATCACTTCCTGATGCGGAATGTCGGCATGGACGGGCACTTCATAGCCCGCCAGGTCGTGGTTGACGAAGAAGCCGAAGCGCTTGTCGACCGCCAGTTCCTCCATCAGCGCCGATCCGACACCCATGGTCATCGCGCCGATCATCTGGCTGCGCGCCGCCTTGGGGTTCAGGATGCGCCCCGCCGCGCAGACCGCGAGCATCCGGCGGAGCCGCGTGACGCCGGTATAGGCATCGACCCCGACCTCGACGAAATGCGCGCCGAAGGTCGACAGCTGATACGTCTTGTCCAGATCGCCGAACTCGATCCGGTCCTCGGCGGTCAGTGGGCCGGAGGCGGCGGCGTCGCGCAACGCGACCGATCGATTGCCGCCCGTCACCTGACCATCGGCGAAGCTCAGATCGGCCGAGTTGAACCCCAGCCGCTGGGCCACCGCCTCGCGCAGCTTGACGCAGGCGGCATAGACGCCCGCCGTGGCGTTGGCCGCCCCGAACTGGCCACCCGACCCGGCCGACACCGGATAGTCGCTGTCGCCCAGCCGGACATCGACCGCGTCCATCGGCACGCCCATCATCTCGGCGGCGGTCTGGCCGATGATCGTGTAGCTGCCGGTGCCGATATCGGTCATGTCGGTCTCGACGACGACCCGGCCGTCCTTGTTCAGCGTGACCCGTGCGCCCGACTTCATGTTCATATGATTGCGGAAGGCGGCGGCGACGCCCATGCCGACCAGCCAGCGTCCGTCGCGGACCTGGGCAGGCTTGGCGTTGCGCTGCGACCAGCCGAAACGCTGTGCGCCCTCCTCCAGACAGCGGACGAGCTGGCGCTGCGAGAAGCGACGCTCGGGCTTTTCGGGATCGACCTGGGTGTCGTTCTTCACGCGGAAGGCGACCGGATCCATGCCCAGCTTCTCGGCCATCTCGTCCATCGCGATTTCCAGCGCCATCATGCCGGGCGCTTCGCCCGGTGCGCGCATCGCATTGCCCTCGGGCAGGTTCAGCACGGCCAAGCGCATCGCGGTCAGGCGGTTGGGCCCGGCATAGAGCAGCTTGGTCTGGTTGACCGCCGTCTCGGGACCGCCGCCGGGCTGGTCGCCCGATCCGCTTTCATGCGCGATCGCCTGAATCGCGCCGTCCTTGGTCGCGCCGATGCGGATGCGTTGCGTCGTGGCGGGCCGATGGGTGGCGTTGTTGGCCATCAGCGGCCGCTGCATCGCCACCTTGACCGGCCGCCCGACCGCCTTCGCGCCCAGCGCCGCCATGACGGCATCGGCGCGCAGGAACAGCTTTCCGCCGAAACCGCCACCGACATAAGGTGAGATCAGCCGCACCTTTTCCTTGGGCATGCCCAACGTCTTGGCGAGGTCGCCGCGCCCCCAGGCGATCATCTGGTTCGACGTCCAGACGGTGAGCTGGTCCCCCTCCCAGATCGCCAGCGAGGCGAAGGGCTCCATCATCGCATGGCTGTGGTCGGGGGTGGTGTATTCGGCATCGAGCTTCACCGGCGCGGCACCGAAGGCGCTTTCGAACGATCCGGTCCGGTCTTCCTTGCCGGGCTTGCCTTCTTCGCCGCCGGTCAGCGGCGCGGTCTTCAGCGCTTCGTCCAGGTCATACTGGCCCTTGGCGCGGTCATAGTCGATCCGCACCAGCCCGGCGGCGGCGCGCGCCTGTTCGAAGCTCTCGGCGACGACGATGGCGACGGCCTGGTGATAATGGTCGATCTCCGGTCCGCCGAGCAGCTTGGCCGTGTTGAAATTGCCCTTGTTCAGCTTTCCCGCCTCGGCGGCGGTGACGATGCCCAGCACGCCCGGCGCGCCGCGTGCATCGTCGAGGTTCATCGCGCGGATGCGCCCCTTGGCGATGGCCGCGCCGATGATCCAGCCATAGGCGGCGTTGGGTGCCTCGGCATGGCGTTCATAGGCATAGGCTGCGGTCCCGGTGGTCTTGCGCGGGCCGTCAATCCGGTCGTGCGGGCGACCGACCACGGTCATGCGGTCGATGGGATTGGCGCTGGCTGGCTCGGTGAATTTCATGCGGTCCTCACCTGGCTGATGGCGGCCGCCAGCGTCCGTTCGACGAGCGGCACCTTATATTCGTTATCCTTGGTCGGGCGGGCATCGGCGAGCAGGCTTGCCGTCACCGCCTTGGCCCCCTGCGGCATCGCGGCTTCCGCCGCTTCGACCCGCCAGGGCTTGTGCGCAACGCCGCCGACCGCGACCCGGCCTGAGCCGTCCTTCTGGACGATCGCCGCGACCGATACGAGCGCGAAGGCATAGGAGGCGCGATCGCGCACCTTCTCATAGATATGGCTGCCGCCGACCGGGCGGGGCAGGGTGACGGCGGTGATCAGTTCGCCGGGCTGCAGCGCGGTTTCGATATGCGGCGTATTGCCGGGCAGGCGGTGGAAATCGGCCATGGGGATCGCACGGGTCCGGCCCTCCGGATTCACCGTCTCGACCACTGCGTCCAGCACCCGCAGCGCGACGTTCATGTCGCTGGGGTTGGTGGCGATACAGTCGCTGCTGGTGCCGACGATCGCCAATTGGCGCGAATAGCCACCGATGGCGCTGCACCCGCTGCCGGGCTTGCGTTTGTTGCAGGCCATGTTGGTGTCGTAGAAATAGGGGCAGCGCGTGCGCTGGAGCAGATTGCCCGCCGTCGTCGCCTTGTTGCGCAGCTGTCCGCTCGCCCCTGCGACGATCGCGCGGGACAGGACGCCGTAATCGCGCCGCACGCGTTCGTCGGCGGCCAGCGCGGTGTTGGTGACGAACGCACCGATGCGCAGGCCGCCGTCCTTCGTCTTCTCGATCCGGTCGAGCTTCAGGTCCTGCACGTCGATCAGATGAGTCGGCGTCTCGACCTCGATCTTCATCAGGTCGAGCAGGTTGGTGCCGCCCGCGAGGAACTTGGCGCCCGGCCTGGTCGCCGCGCGTGCTGCCGCGACCGCATTCTTTGCGCGTTCGTAGGTGAAGGGCTTCATGCCCCGATCTCCTTATTTGCGACTCCCGCGACGTCGGCCATCGCGTCGGCGATGTTGGAATAGGCGCCGCAGCGGCAGATATTGCCGCTCATCCGCTCACGCATCTCGATGCCCGAGGCTTGCGGCCTGGCGGTCAGGTCGGCCTGGACATGGCTGGGGACGCCGCGCTTTATCTCGTCGAGCACCGCCACTGCCGAGCAGATCTGGCCGGGCGTGCAGTATCCGCACTGATATCCGTCATGGCGCACGAACGCGGCCTGCATCGGATGGAGCTTCTCGGGCGTGCCGAGTCCCTCGATGGTGGTGATGCTGTCGCCGTCATGCTGGAGCGCCAGGGAAAGGCAGCTGTTGATCCGTTCTCCATTGACCAGCACGGTGCACGCGCCGCACTGGCCATGGTCGCAGCCCTTCTTGGTGCCGGTCAGGTGCAGATGTTCGCGCAAGCTGTCGAGCAGCGTCGTACGCGGATCGAGGGACAGGGTGCGCGGCTTGCCGTTGACCTTCAGCGTCACGGGCATGGCGGGGGGATCGGCGGGCATGGTGCTCCTCTGGGTCTGTGCCTCGGCCGGGGAGGAGGCGGCCATCGCGGTGGCCGCGCCTCCGACGATCACGCCGCGTCGCGACACGGTAAATTCACTGTTGTCCGCCAATGTCCCGGCTCCCTTGCACCCTGTCCAGATCCTTATCCAACCGCTGGCGCCTACACCGCTGGCTGACATTTTGTTCATAACGCACGTAAGCGGTTTTGGTGGCGAGGTGAAATTATCATAGGATATAAATCTGTGCGCCCGCCACCGGAGCGCACCCTGCGCCAGAAATCCGAAGACGCCATATGCCGGGCGTGGTAGCAGCGCCCATCGCGGGTTCGACGACCGCAAGCGCTGGCGGCTGAGAGACCCTTGTGCTCCCGCTTGTCGCGACGGAGCCGCCCGGATGAACCATTTTCCCAGTCCTGAGGGCGTCGCCCGTTGATCGTCCGACTGCCGGGCAACGCGACGGAGCGGGACCGGGCTTATCACGCGCTGATGACCGGCATCGATGTGCTGGAGAGGCGGATCGCGCCGCTCTGGGCGGTGGAGGCGTCGGCCTTGTCGAACCGGCATCGCCATGTCCGGGCGCGGGTGACGGCGAACGGCCTGCGCGAGTTGGACGTGCTGCTTGCCCATTGGGTCGGACTGGTCGCGTCTCGGCCGGTCCGCATGGCGGATATCGGCGACTGGCGCGAGCAGGAGGAAGAGGATGTGGGGCGTTATGACCGCGATTTTACCCCCTTCGACATCGCCCGCCTGGCGGAGGACTATCGGCTGGCCGCGCCGACGCCGTGTCCGTCCGACATGGAGTCGGCGGATCACGGGCTGGCCGCCTGAAGCACCCGTCCGATAGGCGTTGATCGGGCGCGCCGTCCGTTGCACAGCCTGAGCCGAACGATCGCGAAAAAGGGGGAGGATGTGATGCACCTGGCAAAGGGCTTCGCCGTCTTGGCGTTGGGGCTGTCCGGCCCGCTGATGGCGCAGACGACGCCAGTGCCACAGATCGTCAGCAAGGATGGCCGCCATGCGCTGATGGTCGATGGTCGCCCCTTCCTGATGCTGGAGGCGCAGGTCAACAACTCCAGCAACTATGCCGCCGCCCTGCCGCAGGTCTGGCCGGTGCTGGACCGCATTCACGCCAATACGATCGAAATCCCCGTCGCCTGGCAGCAGATCGAGCCGGAGGAGGGGCGTTTCGACTTCGGCTTCGTCCAGACGTCGCTCGATCAGGCGCGCGCCCATGACAAGCGTGTCGTCCTGCTGTGGTTCGCGACATGGAAGAACACCTCACCCGGCTACACGCCCGACTGGGTCAAGCTCGACAATCGCCGCTTTCCCCGGATGAAGACGAAGGCAGGGCAGGATCATTATGCGCTGACCCCGATGGCGCGTACCACGCTGGAGGCGGACAAGCGCGCCTTCGTCCGGCTGATGACGTACCTCAAGGAGCATGACCCGCAGAACACGGTCATCATGGTCCAGCCCGAGAACGAGGTCGGCAGCTATCGCAACCCGCGCGACTATTCGGCGGCGGCGCAGACGCTGTTCGACGGAGTCGTGCCGGAGGCGCTGACCCGCAGGCTCGGCAAGCCGCGCGGCACCTGGGCGGCGGTGTTCGGGGCGCAGGCCGACCGTGCGTTCAACACCTGGTACACGGCGCGCTACATTGAGGAGATCGTCGCGGCGGGCAAGGCGGTGAAGCCGCTGCCCATGTACGTCAACGCGGCGCTGGCGGGGCCGTCCAACGTACCCGATCCCGACGGCGTGGCGAGCGGCGGGCCGCAGCAGGACGTGCTCGACATCTGGAAGGTCGCCGCGCCCTCGATCGATGCGGAAGCGCCCGACATTTACGACCGGGCGAGCGCCAATGTGACCGCATACATGAAAGCCTATGCCCGGCCCGACAATCCGCTGCTGGTGCCCGAGATCGGCAATGCCCGCGAGTTCGCGCGTTATTTCTATGAGGCGCTGGGGCACGGCGCGATCGGCTTTGCGCCGTTCGGCATGGATGACACCGGCTTCTTCAACTATCCCTTGGGGGCCAGGGCGCTGGACAACGCCACGTTGGATGCCTTTGCCGGGCCTTATGCGGCGCTGAGCGGCGTGATGCGCGACTGGGCGAAGGCCGCGTTCGAACATCCGGGCTGGGGCACCGCCAAGCCCGATGACGGCAGCGACCGGGAGGCGGTGCTGGGCGACTGGCGCATCCGGGCGGAGTTCGGCCAGTGGCAGTTCGGCGAGAAAAGCTGGACTTGGCTCAAGTCCGAACCCGCGCCGTGGAAGGCCGAGCCGGTCGGCGGCATGGCGGTCGTCCAGCTGTCGCGCGACGAATATCTGATGACCGGCGACCATGTCCGCGTCCGCTTCGAGCCCGCGACCCCGGACCCCAAAGCGATGATCGTCCGGGTCGAGGAGGGGCATTTCGCCGAGGGCCGCTGGGTGATGGACCGGGTGTGGAACGGCGACCAGACCGATTACGGCATCAACCTGATCGACCGGCCGGTCGTGCTGAAGGTCGTGATGGGACGCTATCGCTAGGGACGCGGACAAATCGCTTTGCACTCCCGGATCAACGGCTTAGCCTGACCCGCCAAGCCAGAAACGATCCGGGAGTGTTCATGCAGCGTCGCCAGTTCCTCGCCTCCGCCAGCCTCGTCGCGGCGGCCGCCGCCACGCCGTCCTGGGCCCAGGTTTCCCGAGGGACGGGGGCGCGTGATGCCGAGTTGCGGGCGATGCTCGACCGTTTCTTCTATGCGCGGCTGGACGACAGTCCGGAGCAGGCGACCTCGCTGGGCCTCGACACCGGCCCGCGCGCTGGCCTGAAGGCGCGGTTGAGCGATGCGTCGCGGGCGGGCGAGATGCGCCAGTTCGCGCGCGCCCGGCAGGAGCGTGCGCAACTCGCCACCATCCCGCGCGATGCGCTGGGGGAGGGGGCGCGACTGGATTACGACATCCTGGCCTACAGCCTCGACCGGATGATCGCGGGCGAGCGCTTTTCCTATGGGGCGAGCGCGGGCCGCTATGCCCCCTATGTGCTGAGCCAGCTGTCGGGGGCTTACCGGGACGTGCCCGATTTCCTGGGCAACCAGCACCGCGTCACCAACGCCGCCGATGCCGACGCCTATGTCGCGCGGGTCGAGGCGTTCGGTCCGGCGATCGATGCCGAGACCGAGCGCCAGCGCGAGGATGCGGGCAGGGGCGTCTTCGCGCCCGACTATATCCTCGACACCACGCTGAAACAGCTGGCAGCGGTCCGCGACAAGCCCGCAGAAGGAACGGGCCCGGCGGTCGATCTCGCCGCCAAGTTGAAGGCTGCCAACCTGCCGCCCGACCGCGCGCAGGCGGTTGCGCGGCTGATGGCCGAGCGGGTCTTCCCCGCCCTTGACCGGCAACGCGCGCTCGTCACCGAATTGCGCGGCCGCGCGGGCCATGACGCAGGCGTCTGGCGGCTGCCGGATGGCGAGGCCTATTATACCGCCGCGGCGGCCGCTGCGACGACGACCGAGATGACCGGCGACGAGATCCACCGGCTCGGACTGGCGCAGGTGGCGGAGATCGGGGCGCGGATCGACACCATCCTGAAGGCGCAAGGCATGGCGCAGGGCAGCGTCGGCGAGCGGCTGGTCGCGCTCAACAAGCGGCCGGATCAGCTGTTCCCCAACACAGATCCGGGGCGTGAGGCGCTGCTGGAGCAGTTGCGCGCACAGGTCGCCGCGATGACCCGGCGCCTGCCCGAACAGTTCGCCGTCCTGCCCAAGGCACCGGTCGAAATCCGCCGCGTGCCGGAGGCGATCCAGGCGGGCGCGCCCGGCGGCTATTACCAATCGGCGTCGCTCGACGGGTCGCGACCCGCCATCTACTTCATCAACCTGCGCGACACGTTCGACCGGCCCAAATTCGGGCTGGCGACGCTGACCTATCACGAGGCGGTGCCGGGCCATCACCTGCAGGTCATGTCCGCGCTGGAGAGCCAGGACATTCCGCTGATCCGCAGGCGCGGCTTCTATTCGGGCTATTCGGAGGGCTGGGCGCTCTACTCCGAACAGCTCGCCGACGAGATGGGGATGTATGAGGGCAATCCGCTGGGGCAGGTGGGGTATCTGCAATCCTTGCTGTTCCGTGCCACCCGGCTCGTCGTCGATTCGGGGATGCACGCCAAGCGGTGGAGCCGGGAGAAGGCGACCGACTATCTGATCGCCACCACCGGCATCGCGCGTGGCCGCAGCCAGGGGGAGATCGACCGCTACACCGTCTGGCCGGGACAGGCGTGCAGCTACAAGATCGGGCACACCGTCTGGACCCGGCTGCGCGACGAAGCCAGGGCCAAGGCGGGCGCGAAATGGGACCCCAAGGCTTTTCACCGCGTCCTGACGCTGGGCGCGATGCCGCTCGACGTGCTGGAACGGGTGGTGCGCGAGCGGATGGCGTAAGCCATATCTTTTCCTCCCCTGTAAGGGGAGGGGGTGTTCGAGCTTTGGTCTGCCCCCGGCAGACCAAGATTGTGCCGGGGGCACAATCTCGCTCGAACACGAAGCTGGTGGAGGGGTGTCCCGCTATCGAGGGCGCGACACCCCTCCGTCAGGGCTTTGCCCTGCCACCTCCCCTTGCAGGGGAGGAATGTCGTTGGGCCTGAGGCTTGGCCGACGGCGGGTAGGGCGGATAGGGTCGGCGGCGGAGGAAGAAGTCTATGAAGCTTTCACATCGTCTGTCCGCGCTATCGCTGCTCGGTTTAACCGTTGCGTTATCGCCGACCGGAGCGAACGCCGCCGACAGGGACGCCCTGCCGCGCAAGATCGGCGACTGGACGCTGGCGGTCAGCGAGGATGGCGACGGATGTTTCCTGACGCGTATCTATGACCGGCCGGGCGACACGACGCTGTTGCTGGGGCTGGATCGTGACGGGTCGAACCATCTGACGGTGCTGAACGCCAATTGGTCGATCAAGCCGAAGGAGCGGCTGGCGCTCGACTTCACGCTGACGGGTGGCAGCTATCCGAAGCATTTCGCGGTCGGGCTGGCGTCCGACAACCAGCAGGGTTTCGTCACCAGCTTCGAAAAGCCGTTCCCGACCTATCTCGCCCGGTCGCAGACGTTGAACATCGCGCGGGGTGACGTGCCGGTCGAGCGCCTGTCGCTGGCGGGCAGCGGCGCGGCCATCGCCGCGCTGCGCGATTGCGTCACGGCGCGGAAGGCCCCACCGGCCAAGACGACCCGTTCGGGAGATGCGGCGGACGGCATTCCCCGCGATCCGTTCGCCAAGCCCGCCTCCCGCAAACGCTGAACCCTGAACGGCATCTTAACACAACAGGGCATCGCGCAAATAGTGTTGCAGTAAACGCTTGGTCGAAAAACCGGCACGGTCGAACAGAAACAGGATTGTCGAACTTTTTCCACTCGGCTTCGTTGTTGCGGTTGGTTAACGACTGAAAGAACTGTTATGTCTGCTTACGCGTCCAAATCCCTCCTCGCTATCGTGACGCTGGCGGGTGCCGTCAGTCTTGGTGGTTGCGCGACGAAGTCCTTCGTGCGCGAACAGATCGCCCCGGTAAGCCAGCGCGTGGACTCGCTCGAATTACGGCTCCAGCAAACCGATGGTACGGCCAAGCAGGCGCTGGCCGAGGCGCAGGCCGCTTCGGGCCAGGCGCAGCAGAACGGCCAGCGGCTGGACCAGCTGGGCGGCCGCGTCGATGGCGTCGAACAGCGCCTGACCGTGCAGGAGCAGAAGCCGGCTCGTCGTCCGCGCCATTGATGGCAGCGGCCTGAGCGACGATATCCGCTGAATGACGTGCCGGTCTCTTCCCCGCGCCGGGGGAGGGGCCGGCATTTTGCCTGAGTATGCCGCACCGATGACATGCCTGCCCCGATGAAGTCCCTGATCCTGTCGCTGGCGGGTTTCGCCCTGCTGGCCCCCACGGTCGCCGATGCGCGCACGCCTGAGCCGCCCAAGGCCGCCCGCAAGGCCCCGTCCAAATCGAAGGCGAAGCCAAAGACCGCGCCGGTCGCCGCGCCCGAGCCGGTCTTGACCCCGTCTCCTGAGGCCCAGCGGGTGATCGACTGGGTGTCCGGCGCGCATGACAATCGCGGCCTGCCCTGGGCGGTGGTCGACAAGGTCAACGCGACCCTCTTCCTGTTCGCGCCCAACGGCACGCAGCAGGCGGCGGTGCCGGTCCTGATCGGCATCATGCCGGGCGACGAGGCGAGTCCGGGAGTGGGCACGAAGACGCTGGCCTCGCTCGGTCCCGCCGAGAAGACCACGCCTGCCGGGCGCTATCTCGCCAAGTTCGGGCTGCCGGTGGCGGGCGAGCGGGTGCTGTGGGTCGATTATGCGACCTCGGTGGCGCTGCACCCGATCCCGAAGGACGCTGGCGCGCGCGAGAAGCGGCGCGAGCGGATGCTGTCGCCGACCCCGGACGACAACCGCATCACATTCGGCTGCATCAACGTCCCCCAGGCCTTCTATACGCGGCAGTTGCGGCCGACATTCCGCCGCAAGGGCGGCTATGTCTATATCCTGCCCGACACCAAGCCGATCGACGAGGTCTTTCCCCGTCTGAGGACGCAAGTTTCCGGTTAAAGCGGCTTGCCCATGCGGATCAGCGGAACCTGCACGCCTTTGACCGGGGCGGACCGGATCGCCTCGATCGGAGCATAGCCGCAGGCGCGGTAGAGCGGTTCGCCCGCCAGCGTGGCCATCATCTCGGCGGACGTGAAGCCCGCCGCCCGCGCCGCCGCCTCGCATCGCGCGAGGATGGCGCGGCCCAGCCCTTGGCGGGCGAAATCCGGGTCGACATACATGGCCCTGATGCGGGCGGGGTCGCTGGCCGGGTCGAGCATCGCCGCGTCGCGCAAGCCATGGCTATGGTCGCCGCCATAGAGCGTGGCCCGGGCACTCCATCCGCCGCAGCCCGCCAGCCGCCCGTCCTTCTCGGCCAGCAAATAGGTGCCGTCGGCGATCAGTTGCGTATCCAGCCCCATGACCGAACGGCTGGCCGCGATCTCGGCGGGGGAGAGAAAGCCCTTTTGCAGCACCGAAATCGCGCGTTCCATCAACACGGCGATGGCGGGAATGTCGGCGGTGTCGGCCCAGCGAAAGGTAAACATCGCACCTTTTCGGGGCAATTATTCCGGTCCGTCAACGACGATGGGGTGAACAGTTGCAATCGACACCACCGTTTAGCTGCGATAAGCCGGTCAAATGGCAGACATTCCTCAGACCCCGCTGCTCGACACGGTGCACACCCCCGACGACCTTCGTCGCCTCGCCCCCGAGCAGTTGCGGCAACTCGCCGACGAATTGCGGACCGAGACGATCTCGGCCGTCGGCACCACCGGCGGCCATCTGGGCTCGGGGCTGGGCGTCGTCGAGCTGACCGTCGCCCTCCATTATGTCTTCAACACCCCCGACGACCGCCTGATCTGGGACGTCGGTCATCAATGCTATCCGCACAAGATCCTGACCGGGCGGCGCGAGCGTATCCGCACCATCCGCCAGGGCGGTGGCCTGTCGGGCTTCACCAAGCGGTCGGAAAGCGAATACGACCCGTTCGGCGCGGCGCACAGCTCGACCTCGATCTCGGCGGCGCTCGGCTTTGCGGTCGCCAACAAGCTGGCTGGCACGCCGGGCAAGGGCATCGCCGTGATCGGCGACGGCGCGATGTCGGCGGGCATGGCCTATGAGGCGATGAACAATGCCGAGCAGGCGGGCAATCGCCTGGTCGTCATCCTGAACGACAACGACATGTCGATCGCCCCGCCGGTCGGCGGTCTGTCGGCCTACCTCTCGCGCATGGTGTCGAGCCGCGAATTCCTGGGCGTGCGCGACGTGCTCAAGAAACTCGCCAAGCGCTTCCCGCGCCCGATCCAAAAGGCAGCGCAGAAGACCGACGAGTTCGCGCGCGGCATGACCATGGGCGGCACGCTGTTTGAGGAATTGGGCTTTTATTATGTCGGCCCGATCGACGGTCACAATCTCGACCATCTGATCCCGGTGCTGGAGAATGTCCGCGACGCCGAGCAGGGGCCGATCCTGATCCATGTCGTCACCAAGAAGGGCAAGGGCTATGCCCCGGCCGAGGCGGCGGCGGACAAATATCACGGTGTCCAGAAGTTCGACGTGATCACCGGCGCCCAGGCCAAGGCGCCGCCGGGACCGCCCGCCTATCAGAATGTCTTCGGTGAGACGCTCGCCAAGGAAGCCGACAGCGATCCGCGCATCTGCGCCATCACCGCCGCCATGCCGTCGGGCACCGGGCTGGACCGGTTCGCGAATGCGCATCCGGAGCGTTTCTTCGACGTCGGCATCGCCGAGCAGCACGCCGTCACCTTTGCCGCAGGGCTTGCGGCGCAGGGAATGCGCCCCTTCTGCGCCATCTATTCCACCTTCCTCCAGCGCGCCTATGACCAGGTGGTCCATGACGTCGCGATCCAGAATCTGCCGGTCCGCTTCGCGATCGACCGCGCCGGGCTGGTCGGGGCGGACGGGGCGACCCATGCGGGCTCGTTCGACGTCACCTATCTGGCCAGCCTGCCCAACATGGTCGTGATGGCGGCCGCCGACGAGGCGGAGCTGGTCCATATGGTCCATACCTGCGTCAACCATGACAGTGGCCCGATCGCGGTGCGTTATCCGCGCGGCAACGGCGTCGGCGTGGCGCTGCCCGAAACGCCGCAGCTGCTGGAGATCGGCAAGGGCCGCGTCGTGCGCGAGGGCAAGAAGGTCGCGATCCTATCGCTCGGCACCCGCCTGGCCGAGGCACTGCGCGCCGCCGACACGCTGGAGGCCAAGGGGCTGTCGACCTCGGTCGCCGACCTGCGCTTCGCCAAGCCGCTCGACGAGGCGCTGATCCGGCGGATGCTGACCACGCATGAGGTGGCGGTGACGATCGAGGAGAATGCGATCGGCGGTCTGGGCGCCCATGTCCTGACCATGGCGTCGGACGAAGGGCTGATCGACGGTGGCCTCAAGCTGCGCACGATGCGTCTGCCCGACATCTTCCAGGATCAGGACAAGCCCGAGGTGCAATATGCGCAGGCCGGGCTGGATGCCGATGCCATCGTCGAGACGGTGCTGAAGGCGCTGCGCCACAACAGTGCCAATGTCACCGAAGGCGCGCGGGCGTGATCCGTGGCTGGACCGCCGTCATCGTCTTCACGACGCTGGCGGTGGTCATGATGGTCGGGCTGAACGTGCGGATGTGGCGGCGGATGAAGCAGGCCACGGCGGCGGCGAAGGCCGAGGCCGAGCGGGACGCGATCGAGTCCGATCAAAACCCCCGTTCCGCCTGAGCGAAGACGAAGGCAACGCCCCCACCCAAAACAGATTCTGTTCCCCGGCGAAGGCCGGGGCCCAGTTTCTGCGCGGTTGCAAAGGCGCAGTGAATGGGAGTGGTAGGCCATTGCCACCGATGGCTTTGGCGTACCACTCGTCGTTTCCATTCCCTCTCATCTTCACCGAAACTGGGCCCCGGCCTTCGCCGGGGAACCGCAGGAGGAGAGGCAATCCCGTGGGCCCTCGACCTCGCTCGGGCTGGACGGGGCGAAAAGCTCACCGCCCCAGATAATGCGCCTGCGCCGCGTCGGTCGCATTCACCGCCAGCACCGCCCGCGCTTCGCTGGGCGACAGGGGCCCGGATGGTGACGGCCGGTCCATGCCGCTCGCCGCGATAACCCGGCCGAGCAATTCCTGCCCTTCCTGCCACCAGCCCAGGCCGCTGGCGGCGTTGATATGTCCCTGATGCCCGGCATCGACGAAATGGCTGCCCCAATCGACCGCCAAGCTATGCGCGCGGTCGATCGTGATCCACGGATCGTCCTGGCTGGCGACGAGGATCGAGGGAAAGGGCAGCGGCGTGCGCGGCGAGGGCGCAAAGCCCTTCAGAGCCTCGGGCGCGTCGGTGCGGTCGACATCGGCGGGCGCGACCAGCAGGGCGCCCGCGACCGGCCAGCCATAGGGCTGTGGCGACAATTCCGCCCACCAGGCGACCGCCAGACAGCCCAGCGAGTGCGCCGCCAGGATCACCGGCGCCTGCGCCTGCCGGATCGCCTGGTCCAGCCGCGTGACCCAGGCATTGCGATGCGGGGTCGACCACATGCCCAGTTCGACGCGGATCGTATCGGGCCGCGCCTCTTCCCATAGGGACTGCCAGTGCGAGCGGCCCGAGCCGCCAAGACCGGGGACGGTGAGGACCGTGGGCTTGCGGGCCTCATAGGATGCGAACGAACCCATATGGCATCTCCTCGATAGGGCCGGGTCGACTCCCGATCCTGCCGAAGAAGATATTCCTACCAATCTAATAGGCAATAGGCGATGCGTCCGGTGGATGACGGCTTGCGACGGACCGAGGCGGCTTGTAGGGGCGGGCGATGGCCAAGCAGCGTGTCGACCAGATGCTCGTGGATCGCGGACTCGTGGAATCCCGGTCCCGCGCGCAGGCGCTGGTGATGGCGGGCCTCGTCTTTTCGGGCGAGACGAAGATCGCCAAGCCCGGCCAGCAGCTGGCCGAGGACGCCGTGCTCGACGTGCGCGGACGCGATCATCCCTGGGTGTCGCGCGGCGGGATCAAGCTCGCCCATGGGCTGGAGCATTTCGGCTGGGACGTGACCGAC
Source organism: Sphingomonas sp. Xoc002 (assembly GCF_050408055.1). Taxonomy (NCBI): domain Bacteria; kingdom Pseudomonadati; phylum Pseudomonadota; class Alphaproteobacteria; order Sphingomonadales; family Sphingomonadaceae; genus Sphingomonas; species Sphingomonas sp. Xoc002. The sequence continues at coordinate 1,287,014 of NZ_CP191175.1, forward strand.
GCGGTCGCGATCGATGTCGGCAGCTCGACCGGCGGCTTTACCGATGTGCTGCTGCAAAAGGGCGCCGCGCGCGTCTATGCGGTCGACAGCGGCACCAACCAGCTCGCCTGGTCGCTGCGCCAGGACCCGCGCGTCATCGTCCATGAACAGACCAGCGCCCGCATCCTGACCGAGGCGCATATTCCCGAACCGGTCGATATCGTCGTGTGTGACGCCAGCTTCATCGGGCTGGCCAAGGTGCTGGAACGGCCGTTGAGCTTCGCGAAGCCCGGCGGGCGCCTGCTCGCCCTCATCAAGCCGCAGTTCGAGGCGGGGCGCGACGAGGTCGGCAAGGGCGGGGTGGTCCGTGATCCTGCCGTCCACCAGCGGGTCTGCGATCAGGTCGTCGCGTGGCTGACCGAGAGCGGCTGGCAGGTTGCGGGCGTCACCCGGAGCCCGATCACCGGGCCGGAGGGGAATGTCGAGTTTTTGGTGGCCGCATCCCGAAATTGAACGGGTAAAGGCTGATTGGCGTTGAGCTTTCCGTTTACTGTGCCCCGACCCTGGGGCAGATCGACGGACATCATGGCGAAAGAGGGACGAGTGGGCACGATCGCGTCGAAGGGCCAGTTGCGCATGTCATTCCTCCGCTGGGCGGTCGTGATCGTTCCGCTGATCCTGCTGCTCGGCTTCGCCTCGGGCCGCGTGGTACCATCGGGCAGCGAGAATGGCTGGTACATGGCGCTCACCAAGCCGGAACTGAACCCGCCGGGCTGGGTGTTTCCGGTGGTGTGGACGACGTTGTACATCATGATTGGCCTGGCGCTGGCGATGATCGTCCATGCTCGCGGCGCGAACGGACGAGGGGTGGCGATCGGCCTGTTCGCGGCGCAGTTCCTGCTCAACCTGTCCTGGACGCCCTTGTTCTTCGGTGCGCACAAGGTACGGCTGGCGCTGTTCGTCATCATCGCCATCCTGTTCCTGGCGATCGCCACCACGGTCGCCTTTTCGCGCATTCGCAAGGGCGCGGCGTGGCTGATGGTGCCCTATCTGGTCTGGCTGTCCTTTGCGGGCGTGCTCAACTGGCGGATCGACCAGCTCAATCCGGATGCGGAAAGGCTTGTGCCGGGGGCGCAGACCTCCCAAATGCTGTGAAACGATTTTTGGGAATTTGATATGCAGGCCGACAACAAGCTGTTCGACGATTTCGCCAAGGTGATGAACGGCCTGGCGGGCACCGTGGCGGGCATGGGCCGCGAGGCCGAGGCGAGCGCCCGGACGCGCGCGCGCGAATGGATCGGTGGTCTGGACTTTGTCAGCCGCGAGGAATTCGAGGTCGCCAAGGCGATGGCCGTCGCTGCGCGGGACGAGGCGGACGCGCTGAAGGCGCGCCTGGACGTGCTGGAAGCGCGGCTGAACGGTACGACGGGCGGCACGACCGCCGGGGTGGAATCCTGACCGGCCCGATATCGAAACGGACTCTGCCCGGCCCGCTCGGCCGGGCAGCTATCCACAGTTTTCGGTACCCGGCGGCTTGCGGCCCGGCCTTGCGCAGTGCAACCTGCGCTGGTCCGGGTTTGTTCGCAAGGGCCTCTGATGCTTGAATCGACCGATCATGAAGCCGAAGAATCGGCCCCCATCGACATGCTGGAGGCCTATTTCGCCGCGCATGGATGGGAACATGAGCGCCACGACGAGGAAATCGTCGCGACGGTCAAGGGCAGCTGGGCCAGCTATGAACTTCGTGCCCTGTGGCGCGACGACGACAGCGTCCTACAATTCCTGGCGTTCCCCGACATCAAGGTGACCGACGACCGCCGCTCCAGCATCTATGAGGCGCTGGCGCTGGTCAACGAACAGCTGTGGATCGGCCATTTCGAGCTGTGGTCGAACAGCGGCATCCTGCTCTATCGCCACGCCGCGATGGTCGATGGCGGCGAGGACGGAACCATCTCGCTCTCCGCCACCGAATTGCTGGTCGAGTCGGCGATCGAGGAGTGCGAACGCTTCTATCCGGTCTTCCAGTTCGTCCTCTGGGGCGGCAAGACCCCGCGTGAGGCGCTGGCCGCCGCGCTGATCGAAACCCAGGGCGAAGCGTGACGTTTCCCGTCGGGCCGATCTGGCTGGTCGGGTGCGGCAACATGGCGGGCGCGATGCTGCGCCGCTGGTTGTCCGAAGGGCTCGACCCCGCGCAGGTGACCGTCGTCACGCGCAGCGGCACGCGGGCGCCCGAGGGCGTGCGCTCGCTGACGGCATTGCCGGTCGACGAAACGCCTGCGATCCTGATGCTGGGGTTTAAGCCCCAGCAACTGGGCGACATCACGCCGACGCTGGCGCATCTGAACCCGGCCATCCTGCTGTCGATCCTGGCGGGAGTCGAGGAACAGACGCTGGCCAGCCATATTCCGGCGGGCGCGATCGTTCGGATGATGCCCAATCTGCCCGTCGCGATCGGGCAGGGGGTGACCGCGCTTTACACCCGCTCCACCGACGCCGCCGTGCGCGATGCCGTCGAAGCGCTCGCTCGACCGCTCGGCCTTGCCCCCTGGGTGGAGGACGAAGCGCGGTTCGACGCCGTGACCGCGCTGGCGGGCTGCGGGCCTGCCTTCGTGTTCCGCTTCATCGACGCTCTGGCGCAGGCCGGGGTCGGGCTGGGGCTGTCGCCCGAACTGGCGCAGCAATTGGCGCTGGCCACCGTCGACGGGGCAGGGGCCATGGCGATGGGGGCCGACGCCCCGCCCGCTGTGCTGGCGGATCGTGTAGCCAGCCCGGGCGGTTCGACCCGCGAAGGGCTGAACGTGCTGGACGCGGATGATGCGCTCAAGCGGCTTATGGCCGAAACGCTGACGGCCTCGGAACGGCGCAACCGCGAAATGGCCGCCGCCGCGCGGCGCTGACGCGGCCATGGCTTGGTAAAAACAACATACAGGATGGGCAATCAGCATATCCTCCCCTGCAAGGGGAGGGGGACCATGCGTAGCATGGTGGAGGGGTGTCGCCTTATCGATAGCGGGTACACCCCTCCGTCAGGCTTTCAGCCTGCCACCTCCCCTTGCAGGGGAGGAAATTTGGAGAATGCCTCCACGCTCTAACGCGGCCTTAGCCGTCGTTGGACCGCAAATCCTCGATCCGGGCGCGTTCATTCTCCGGGATGAACCCCTCCAGCACGGTCCAGAACCCCGTCACCGCCTGCTGACCCGCACGCGCATAGGCCTTGGACAGCTTTTCGCGCAGCGCGTCGAACAACTCGGCCTCCATTGCCGCCCCCGTCGGGGTCAGCCGGAGCAGCCTTTGCCGACGGTCGCGATCGCCGGGGCGCGTTTCGATGAGGTCGCGGCTCGCCAGCTCGTTGAGCACGCGGCCCAGCGATTGCTTGGTGATCGCCAGCAGCGACAACAGCTCGCTGACCGTCATGTCGGGCTTGCGCGCCATGAAATAAAGGGCGCGGTGATGGGCACGGCCCAACCCCTGCGCGGCAAGACCGCGATCGATCGAGCGCACGAGATGGCTATTGCCGAAATACAGCAATTCCATACCCCTGCGGAGTTCTGGTTCGCGGAGAAACTGTGCCGATGCGGACTGGTTAGAGGCAGCCATGTTGACCCGTCTACTCACACGCCCTAGGCCACGGCAACCCAAAACAGAGAGATGACCATGGAAGCGCCCCAAGCCCTTACGTTTCGTTTCGATCCGTCCGCGACTCCCGTCGCGGCGAGCGAGCGGGCGGCGCGTCTGGTAGATCCGGGCTTCGGGCGCGTGTTCACTGATCATATGGCGCTGATCCGCTATAGCGACGACAAGGGTTGGCATGACGCGCAGATCACCGCCCGCGCGCCGCTTCAGGTCGATCCGGCCGCTTCGGTCCTGCACTATGCGCAGGAAATCTTCGAGGGCATGAAGGCCTATCGCCTGGCCGATGGCGGCACCGCGCTGTTCCGGCCCGAGGCGAATGCCCGCCGCTTCCAGGATTCGGCGCGCCGCATGGCGATGCCCGAGCTGCCCGAGACGCTGTTCCTGGAGTCCGTCGAGCGGCTGGTCGAGATCGAGCGCAACTGGATCCCCGAACAGGATGGCGGCGCGCTGTACCTCCGCCCCTTCATGTTCGCCAGCGAGGTGTTCCTGGGCGTGAAGCCCTCGGCCGAATATCTCTACATGGTCATCGCCTCGTCGGTGGGTGCGTACTTCAAGGGCGGTGCGCCCGCCGTGTCGATCTGGGTAAGCCAGGGCTATACGCGCGCGGCCCCCGGCGGGACCGGCGCGGCCAAGTGCGGCGGCAATTATGCCGCCAGCCTGCTTGCCCAGAAGGAAGCGATCGCGAACGGTTGCGACCAAGTGGTCTTCCTCGACGCGGTCGAGCGCCGCTGGGTCGAGGAACTGGGCGGCATGAACGTCTTCTTCGTGTTCGACGACGGCAGCCTGGTGACCCCGCCGCTGACCGGCACGATCCTGCCCGGCATCACCCGCGATTCGATCCTGACCATCGCACGCGCGCAGGGGCTGACCGTGCGCGAGGAGCCTTATGCGATCGACCAGTGGCGCGCCGACGCCGCCAGCGGCCGCCTGGTCGAGGCGTTCGCCTGCGGCACTGCGGCCGTCGTCACCCCGATCGGCAGTGTCGCCGAGCCTGCGGGCCGCTTCACCATCGGAAGCGGCGGCCCCGGCCAGCTGACCACCCGCCTTCGCGAACAGCTGGTCGCGATCCAGCGCGGCCAGGCCCCCGACCCCCATGGCTGGATGCGCCGCCTGGGCTGACGATTTCGCGGGATTAGGGGCTTTTCAAGCCCGGCGCGCCGGGTATAAGGCGCGCCTCTCCACTGGGGCGTCGCCAAGCGGTAAGGCAACGGTTTTTGGTACCGTCATACGCAGGTTCGAATCCTGCCGCCCCAGCCAGTCACTGATTGCCCCAGCTAAGGGGACCAAAAACTGCGGTTTCTGGTAGCTTAGCGGGGCTTCAACCATCGCAGTGGCGTCAACTGACGCCAGTCGATGGAGCCAGTCCCTGATGCCAGCGATCGAGAACGTCACCCGCCGCAGCGCGGTCTATTGGTGGCGTCGAAGGCTGCGTTTGGCGCCCGCGAGCGCAAATCCTATAACCGTTGTGACGATGGTCAGCCTTCTGACGAAGGATCAGCCGGTCGCGCGTCGACGCGCGGTCGCGATGACCGGGCGGAGCGAGGCGGTACGGATGAGCCTGTACGAAAAGATCGAGCGTGACGGCCTGACCGCGGAACAGGCCAGTGCGGTGTTCCAAGAGGAGATGGTCCGCTACCGGAACATGCTTGCCTATCAGCACCAGTCGATCCAACAGGACGGCGAAGGAGATGTCGCGGAACGCTTCGCGCAGATGCGGGCCATCTATGGCGCGGTGAACCGCGATTTTGCCGCCAACGGCTTCGGCGATTTTCTAGGGTCAGGACTCGTTGATCACAGCCAGAAGATGACGGTTGCCGCGAGAGCGATGGCCGAGAAGAAGGCGGTGGGGCGCCGGTCGTAGCGGGTGGCGACGCGGCGCCAGTCTTTCAGGCGGCCAAACATCATCTCGATGCGACTGCGCCGTCGGTAGCGGCGTTTGTCGTATCTGACGGGTTCATTGCGAGATTTTCGGCCTGGGATACAGGGCTGGATGCCTTTGGCATGCAGGGCGTCCCTGAACCAGTCTGCATCATAGCCACGGTCACCGAGCAGCCACTGTGCTTTTGGCAGATCATCGAGCAGCGCTGCCGCGCCAGTGTAGTCGCTGACCTGGCCTGCTGTCATGAAAAAGCTCAACGGGCGCCCGTTCGCGTCGGCGACCGCATGGAGCTTGGTGTTCATGCCGCCCTTGGTGCGCCCGATCAGGCGGCCGAGATCCCCTTTTTAACCCGCAGGCTCGATGCCGTGCGATGCACCTTCAGGTAAGTCGCGTCGATCATGACCGTCTTCGGCTCGGCGTCCACCGCAGCCAAGCCCTCCATCATCCGCGTGAACACGCCTGCCTCGCCCCAGCGCTTCCAACGGTTATACAACGTCTTGTGCGGGCCGTAGTCCTTGGGTGCATCTCGCCAGCGCAGCCCGTTGCGATTGACGAACACGATACCACTCAGCACCCGACGATCATCCACCCGAGGCTTACCATGGCTCTTCGGAAAGAACGGCCGAAGTCGTTCCATCTGATCGTCCGTCAGCCAGTACAGGTCGCTCATTCCAGTCTCCTCTCGGAGCCTGAATCAGATCGCGCGCCTCACATCAATGGGTCCTGACCCTAAAGGAAGACGGGGATGATGGCCAACCCCCTCAGAAAGAACGGAGTTCCGGGCAAATGGCGTTCCGCTAAACTGGGTCAGTGCATTCGTCCCGCCCGCGCCGCTTGCGCGCGTTTAAGCCGGATGCGGGTGCGGGCATCGCGCAGGAGCGCGCCGGGCAGGTCGGTCGCGGCGCGCAGGCCCGCGACCGAAGATATGTTGCGGATGCTGCGCCGCGTCTCGTTCAGCACCTGCCCGACCATGGCCCGCCGCTCGATCTCGCCCTGCTCGCGCACCAGCGACAGGCGATGGATGGCATAGAGGCCGATCAGGCCCGCCAGCAGGAAGTAAAAGTCCCAGGCGGTCAGCACGATGGGCAGGGTGAAGATGCCGTTGGGGCTCCGCCACCGCGCCACCAGCTCGAACTGGCGCGCGGCGAAGAACTGCGCCAGCAGCCCGCCCAGGATCGGCGCGATCCCGGCCGCGATGGCGGTGGTCATCGCATTGGCCGCGACATAGGCGGTGGCGGACCCCTTGGGCGACAGCTTCAGCGCGATATTGGTGCTGGCCAGCGTCACGCCCGCAATGGTCGCGCCCATGACGAGGTGAAGCCCGATCAGCCACAGCTTCACCGCCCCCCGGTCGCCCAGTTGCGACGCGCCGATCATCGCGACGATCGCCAGGATATAGGCCGGGGCGCACACCGCCAGCACCGACTTGTTGGCGAACCGGTCGCTGAGCCGTCCCCAGAGGCGGAGTGCGAGGATATTGGCGACCTGGCTGGCGACGCTGAGCAGCAGCACGAAGCTGACCGCGAAATGCAGCTGGCGGACGATGAAGACGGTGAAGAAGGGCGTCGCGAGGTTGATCGCGAACTGCCAACTGGCCACGAAGACCAGCAACCGGCGAAAATTGGGGTCGCCCAGCGGCTGGGCCAGCAAGGCGCGCAATGCGATGGAGCCGGGGGCGGGCGGCATCAACGGCTCGGGCATCATCGCGACGATCCGCGCGCTGATCAGCCCGGTGACGCAGCCGCTGGCGAACATCGCCGCGAAGACCATGTCCCGTGCAGGCGATCCCGCTGGCGTCCAGTCCAACGCCAGCGCGGCGACCAGCCCCAGGATCAGGCTGATCGCCGTCAGCCAGACCGTCCGCCGGGCAAAGACGTCGCCCAGCCGATCGTCGGGCGCCAGATCGCGCATCCAGGTGTTCCAGGCGCATCCGCCGACCGCGCCCAGTCCGCAGAGCAGCATCTGTGCGCCCAGGAAGATCAGCAATGCGGTCGTTCCGCTGAAAAAGGCGAGCACCGCCATCACCGCCAGCATCGTCCGCCCGACCAGGCTGGACAGGACCGCGATCCGCTTGCGCCGCCGCCATCGCTCGACCAGCTGGATGGCGGGCAGTTGCAGCAACTGCGCGAGGAACGGCATCGCCGCCAGGATGCCGACCATCACGTTCGACGCCCCCAGATGCAGCGCGAAGGCGGTCAGGATCACCCCGCTGGTCAGCGCGGCCGCGCCACCCGAAAACGCCGCCTCGACGACGAGCAGCCGCAAGCCGCGTTCGCGGTCGGCGGTGGTCAGTTCGGTTTGCGGATTCAGAGACATGGGTGCCGGGGCAACGTTCCGTCGGTGACCCCGGTTGCTGTCGACCAACATAGGGCCTGATCTATATCATTGAGTTTTCTGGGTATTGTCGGCGTTTGCACGCCACCATCCGGGCATTTGCGGGTTTGTTGGCGCATGACTCCTCATGTGCCGCCCGATCTCCGCATCGCCCTGGTCCTGGCCGGGGGCAATGCGTTGGGCGCCTATCAGGCCGGGGTCTATGAGGCCCTGCATGAGGCGGGCATCTCGCCCGACTGGGTCGTCGGCACCTCGGCCGGAGCGATCAACGGCGCGATCATCGCGGGCAATGCACCGGCGGATATCCTGTCGCGTCTGTCCGACCTGTGGCGACCGGATCGCACCGGCGCCGTCGGCGCGGTCGCGTGGGACGGGATGATCGACAGCTGGCGGCGCAGCGGTGAGGTGATCGCAACGCTGTTCGGCGGGCGGCGGGGGCTGTTCGCGCCGCTAGGCACCGCCCTGGCCGAGCGTGATACGCCCGCGCTCTATGACACCACGCCGCTGGCGCACACGTTGGCGCGTCTCGTCGATTTCGACCGGCTGAATGGCGGCAAGGTCCGCTACATGGTTCAGGCGGTCGCACTGGATACCGGTGCCGAGGTCGTCTTCGACAACGGGCGCGACAGGATCACGCCCGACCATGTCCGCGCCAGCTGCGCCATGCCGCCTGCCTTTCCCCCGGTCGCGCTCGACGGGGAACTCTATGTCGATGGCGGACTGGCCGCCAATCTGCCGCTCGACCCCATGCTGGCCCAGCCCGGTGACAAGCCGCTGCTGTGCATCGCGGTCGACCTGTTGCCATTGGCGGGCCCGCGCGCGCCGACCATCGGCGGCATGATCAGCCGAACGCAGGATCTGGTCTTCGCCGCACAGTCGCGCCGGACGCTGACGCGCTGGCGGGACCATTACGCCACCGCCCCCGACATGGCGCAGGCATCGGTCACGCTGGTGCGGCTTCGCTATGCCGAGCAGCAGGATGAAGTCGCGGGCAAGGCCTTGGATTTCTCGCCCCGTTCCGTGCGGGCGCGTTGGGATGCGGGCTTGCGCGACGCTCGTGCGTTGGTCGCGGCGCTCGGGGAGGGGAAGATACCGCTCGGGGGCAGGGGGCTGACTTCGACCACCATCGCGGCGCGGCAGGAGCCGCTCGCCGCCCATTCGGGAGACACGCCGTGAAAGCCGCCCGCAAGACCGCCGATGGCCGTTTCGAGATCGCTCAGGTCGACGAACCCCAGCTGCCCGCCGACGACTGGGTCAAGGCGCGGGTGAGGATGGCGGGCATCTGCGGCACCGACCTGCGCCACTGGGAAAAGGCGGAGGAGGAACTGCATTGCTGCATCATGGGCCATGAACTGGCGGGCGAGGTGGTCGAGGTCGGCCCGGCGGTCAGCCGCGTCGCGATCGGCGACCGGGTGCTGGTCGAATCCGTGCTCGGCTGCGGCCACTGCGCCTGGTGCCGGGTGCAGCAATATAATCGCTGTCCCGATCTCTATCCCACCCGCCGCGCCAGCGTCTCGCGCGCCTATGCCGAATATGTCGTCGGACCGCAGCACAAGTTCCACCGCCTGCCCGACAATGTGGGGTATGACGATGCCGCGCTGCTCGACACCTATGCCGTGGCGTTGCACGCCCAGCATCTGTCGGGCCTGACCATCGGGTCGCGCGTGGCGATCATCGGGGCGGGGCCGATCGGGCTGGGCCAGCTGATGCTCGCCAAGGCCAGCGGTGCCACCGTGACGATCATCGACAAGATGCCGCACGCCCTCGCCCTGGCCGAGCAATTGGGCGCCGACCGTACCGTTCACCCGGACGACGAGGACCCCGAGGCAGCGATCTTCGGACAGACCGACGATCGGGGCGCCGATATCGTGTTCGAATGCGCGGGCGGCGAGTCCATGCCCGACACGCTGCCGCTCGCCACGCGGTTGGTGCGGCGCGGCGGCAAGGTCGTCATCGTCGGCGGTTTCGACGCGGGCGCCATCGCCATCCCGCTGGAGTGGCAGCGTATCCAGATGTCCGAGATTACCCTGATCCCCAGCGCCAGCTTCGCCTTTCACGACATCCATGCCGAACAGGTCGAGGTGCTCGACCTGGTGACGCGCGGGGTGCTCAAGACGCAGGAGCTGATCACCCATCGCTTCCCGCTCGACCAGATCAATAAGGCGTTCGAGGTGGCGCAGGATCGGGCACGGACCGGAGCCATCTTCGTCGGACTGACCATATGACAGCGATCGACGCTTAGGCGGATGTTCGAATATCATCTTTATGTAACAGGTTAGTGAGCGGCCCGGCGACTTGCGGGGCGTGATCCTCTAGTCTTGCGATACCTATCAGCGAGGCAAAGAGATGGCGGCGCAGGATCGAGAGGATGTGCTGCCATGGCCCCATGGCGAAACGGGAATGGCGGTCTGCATCCGCGATCGGGATTGGACCGACACGCCATTGGGGCCGATCGGACACTGGCCGCAGAGTCTGAAGACGGTGGTCGACCTGATGCTCGCGTCGTCCAGCATGATGAGCCTGGTCTGGGGTGCGGAGGCCATCCACCTTTATAACGACCGCTTCACCGAACTTCTGCGCGAACACCATGGCGACGCGCTGGGGCGATCGGCCTTTCAGACATTTGCCCGGTCGCGCGATGTCTTTGCGGCGGACGTCGCGGCGGGAATGGCGGGAAAATCGGCGCGCCTGCAGGCGCAGCGCTATCCCGTCCAGCGCAACGGTCAGTTGGAGGATGCGTGGTTCGACGTCGATTATGCCCCCGTCCGCGATGAGGCGGGCAGGGTCGCCGGTGTCTTGTGGATCTTGCGGGAAACGACGGCGCAGGTCCTGGCCGAGCGCAGCTTGCGCGAGAGCGAAGCACGACATCGGCTGCTGATCGGAAACTGGGCGCAGGCGGTCTGGGAAACCGATCCGGACGGCGTCGTCGTCGCCGACAGCCCAAGCTGGCGCGCCTATACCGGCCAGACGGAGACGGAATGGCTGGGTTATGGCTGGCTCGATGCCATTCATCCCGACGATCGCGCCTATGCCGAACGCCAGTGGCGCGAGGCGATGGCGATACGGGGGCTGGTCGATGCGGAGTTTCGGCTTCGTGCCCCGGATGGCGGCTGGCGCTGGACCAATGTCCGGGCCGGTCCCGTCCTCGATGTCGAGGGGCAAATCGAGAAATGGGCGGGGATCAATATCGACATCGACGCGCGCAAACGCGCCGAAACGGCCCTGCGCGACAGCAAAGCCAAATATCGCGCACTCTTCGAATCGATGGATGAGGCCTATGCCGTGGTCGAGGTCCTTCGGGATGACCAGGGCCGCTGGGCCGACTTTCGCTTCGTCGAGGTCAATCCCGCCTTCCTTCATCACACGGGCATGCCGTGGCCGGTCGGCCAGACCGCGACGGAATTGCTGGGCACGCCGAACCCGCGTTGGACGAAGCTGTATGGTCAGGTCCTCGATACCGGCCGCTCGATCCGTGTCGAGGAAGGCGAACCGACCCTGGACCGGCTGTTCGATCTCAATATCTTCCCGCTCGACACCGGACTTCATCATGTCGCTGTCCTGTTCACCAACATCACCGAGCGGCGCCGTATCGAAGAAGGCGTGAGAGCCAGCGAGGCATGGTTGCACCTGCTGGTCGAGGGGATGCCGCAGCTGGTGTGGCGTTCGGCCGAACTGGGCCGATGGACCTGGGCCAGCAGCCAGTGGCAAGCCTTTACAGGGCTGAGCCTGACGGCCAGCCTCGATCGCGGCTGGCTCGATGCGGTCTGTCCCGGCGATCATGATGCCGTCCTGCACGCATGGGATGGGGCGTCTCTATCGGGCAGTATCGACGTCGAGTTCCGGGTCCGGCGCGCGAGCGACCATGCCTATGTCTGGCACCATATGCGTGCCATGCCGGTGCGTGACGACGCCGGGCGCATCGTCGAATGGCTGGGCACGACGACCGATGTTCAGCAATTGAAGGAATTGCAGGAACGCCAGTCGATCCTCGTCGACGAACTCCAGCATCGGACGCGAAACCTGATCGGGGTCGTGCGGTCGATGGCCGACAAGACGGCACGGTCCAGTGCCGATCTGTCGGACTTCCGCTTGCGCTTTCGTGACCGTCTGGAGGCGCTGGCGCGGGTACAGGGCCTGCTGTCCCGGCTTCATGATGTCGATCGTGTCATGTTCGACGATCTGATCCGAACCGAGCTGTCGGCGATCAACGGCGGCCTGGACCATGTCACGCTGACGGGACCGACCGGCGTGCGCTTGCGCTCGTCGACCGTTCAGACGCTGGCGATGGCGCTCCACGAACTGGCGACGAATGCGGTGAAATACGGCGCTTTGGGACAAGCGACCGGGCACCTTGCGGTGACATGGTCGCTCGAGCCCATGGGCGATGACGGACAGCCCTGGCTCCATATCGACTGGCGGGAAAGCGGCGTCGCCATGCCGCCCGCCGGATCGGCGCCGAAGGGGACCGGCCAGGGCCGCGAGTTGATCGAGCGCGCGCTCCCCTATCAGCTGCGGGCCCGCACGTCGTACCAGCATGGCCCGGACGGTGTGCACTGCGCGATTTCACTCGCTGTTTCCGCGAGCAAGGAGGTGGGGGCGCATGGCTGAACCAGCGCCGCGCGGCTGTTACATTCTGGTGGTAGAGGACGAGTTTTACTTGCCGGTGATTTGCGGGCAACTCGGTGAGGCTGATGCGGCGGTGCTTGGCCCGGTCCGAAGGACGGATCGACGGGGCAATCCTCGACGCCAATCTCGGTGAAGGAGATAGCCTATCCGGTGGCTGACATCCTGATCGAGCGCAGGGCGGCGCTGGTTGTTACGACGGGATATGACGGAGCGTCGTCGCCGACCCGCTTCGCAATCGGAACGCGCTGCGAAAAGTCGGCCACGATGAGACGGATTACGCAGGCAATCGGGCGGGGGCGGTAGATGCCCGCCAATGAGGCGAATATCAGCGCAAGGACGATCGGTTCTGCCGACCTTCGATCGGATAAGCGACGCGGAACCCGATATGTGAAGTCGGAAGGTCGTGTTCCTGTGCCTGATAGGCGGCCGGTCGAAAATTGGCGCAGTAATTCATCGCGCAGAGATAGCTGCCGCCCTTTACCAGACCGATATTCTGATCGCCCGCGACCCATTCCCAGACATTGCCGACCATGTCGTAGATACCCAGGTCGTTCGCCTCGAAGCATCCCACCGGCGCGATCCCGGCATAGCCGTCTTCGGCCGTATCGCGCATGGGGAAGACGCCCTCCCAGACATTGGCGCGTGGCGTGCCGTGATCGAACGCCCAGTCGACCGCGTCGCGGGTGGCGTTCTGATCGCCGCGCGCGGCACGCTCCCATTGTTCGGTGGTGGGCAGGGTACCTCCGGCCCAGCGGGCATAGGCCGCGGCATCGTCGCGATCGACATGGACGACCGGCTCGTCCGCGCGGCCGGTCAGGTCACTGCCGTGTCCCTGGGGATGACGCCAGTCGGCGCCCTTCGTCCAGCGCCACCAGCGCGCGGCATTGTCGAGGGAAACCGGCTCGGTCGGCGCGACGAACAGCGCGGACGCCCCCTGTCGTTCGGCCTGTGTCCGATATCCGGTTGCCGCCACGAAGGCCGCAAACTGGCGGTTGGTCACCTCATGCGCGTCGATCCGGAATGCCGCGACGCGGACCGGCCGCCCGGGTCGATCCGTGCCATCCTCGCCGAGCAGGACGATGCCCTCGGCGACGGTCATGATGGCGTCCTTGGCCAGACAGCGATTCCCAGGCTGCGGCGCTCGCGCGCCCAGCCCGCCGAACGCGCCCAGCGCCAGGAGCAGCGCCGCCCCGATCCTCATGGTCGGGCCGCGGGAGCAGGCGCCGCCTCTGCATCGACCGGTAGCGGAACCACGCCCTTGGCCTTCGCATACAGGTCATAGGCCTTGACCAGGTCGGCAAGCCGCTTCGGTTCGGCGGCGGCCAGGTCATGGGTTTCACCGGGATCGCGCGCGACGTTGAAAAGCTGCCACCGCCCCGTACTGACCCCGCCGCGCGTGTAGCGATTGGTCGGCTTTGGCAGGAAGACGACCTTCCAATCCCCTTGGCGAAGCGCCCGGCGGAAGAAGAGTTCATAGCCCAGCGTTTCGTCGGCGGATCGGATGCCGTCGGCGCGGGCGGTCAGGACGGGGCGCAGGCTGTGCCCTTCATGGGGCAGGATGGCATGGCCCGCGAACTGGCTCGGCTGACGCAGGCCCGCATAGTCGAGCAGGGTCGGCGCGACGTCCCGTACGTCGAGATTGGCATTGGCGATCCGTCCGCCGCCCGTCACTCCCCGTCCCGCCGCAAAGGCGCTGACCCGGATACCGCCCTCGGTCGTGTAGCTCTTGACCAGCCAGGACGGCACCGAATTGGCCTGCGCCCAGCCCGGTCCATAGCCGACATAGCTGGTCGGCTTGCCGATATTGTCCAGGCTGTTGTCGATGCCCAGCGCCTGCGCCGGGGGCAGGGCGGCATCGGGCGAGCCGACCTTGAAGCGGGGGCTGGGCGCTTCGATCACATTCCCCTCCGGGCCGTTATCGGCGAAGAACAGGATGATGGTGTTGTCATAGCGGCCTTGCGCCTTCAGCGCGGCGATGACGCGGCCGACATTCTGGTCCATGCGGTCGACCATGGCGGCATAGACCTCCATCTTGCGCGACTCGACGGCGCGTTCGTCCGTGGTGAGCGACGCCCAAGGCTTGGCGAGTTCCAGGCTGTGCGGCACGGCATCGGCCGGTACGAGGCCGAGTGCCTTCTGCCTGGCCAGTCGCTCGGCACGCAGCGCCTCATAGCCCGCGTCATAGCGTCCCTTGTATTTGGCGATCGTCTCCGCCGGTGCCTGGAGCGGCCAGTGCGGTGTCGTGAAGGGCAGATAGGCGAAGAACGGTCGGCGATCCCCCGCCTTGGTGGATGAGTCGAGATAGCCGATCAGCCGGTCGGCGAAATAATCCGCCGAATATTGCCCCTTGGGCAGGGCAGCGGGCTTGCCGTCGTCGCGGTAGCTCGGCGCCAGTCCCGCCTTGGTCCAGGCCTCGTCCTGATCCGCGCCGAAATGGTTGGACAGGCCCTGAAGCAGGGCGAAGCTATGCTCGAACCCGCGCGCGGCGGGTTCGCGCTCGGGCGTCAGGCCCAGATGCCATTTGCCCGCCATCAGGGTCGTATAGCCACCGGCGCGCAGCAGTTCGGCGATCGAGGCGACGCGGTCGTTCAGATATCCCTCATAGCCCGGCTGACCCCGCGTTGCCGGTCCCAGTAGTTCCGCCATCGTGCCGAGCCCGGCCTCGTGATTGTCCACGCCGCTCATCAGCATCGAGCGTGTCGGCGAACAGGTCGGTGCCGTGTGAAAGCCGGTGAAGCGCACCCCCGACAGGGCCAGAGCATCGAGATTGGGTGTCGCGATCTCGCCCCCGAATGCGCCCAGGTCCGACCAACCGAGATCGTCGGCGACGATGATCAGGAAATTCGGGGCATCCTTCGGTGCCTTTTGCGGTTCGCTTAACGCCGAGCCCGGTGCTGCCGGAGCGGCAAGAGCCGGAGTGGCCGCGATCAGGGCCGAAGCGGCCACCGTCAGAAATCTCACGCCGATCATGTCTGCTCCCATCGTTGACGACCGTGCGCGGTCGCACGCTCGGGATAAAGGTTGGCGCCGTCGCGACAATGATAATTTGCCTACTAGATCGATAGGAATTACTTCGTTCGTTTCGTGAACGTCCTTTCATAGCCCTAGGCGAGCGGTCGCTGCCGCATGTTCGTCCCCGCCATGAAAGAATGTCCATGCCGATTTCGAGAGCTCTCCGCCGCCGCGCCCTATGGCTTGCCGGGGCGGTCATGATGGCCGCACCCGCCACGGCCCAGGACATGCTGGTCGCCGACGGGGAGGACAGGGGAACGGCCGCTGCGGTGCCGGATGGCGGCGCGAGCGAGGATGTCCTGGTCACCGCACGCCGTCGGACGGAAAAGAGCCAGGACGTACCGATCGCCATCAATGCCTTTGGTGCGGCGCAGATCGAGTCGACCCGGACCTTCAATCTGCGCGACCTTCAGCAACTGACGCCCAGCCTGGTCGTCACCAACACCAATCCCCGTAACACCAGCATCAATATCCGCGGGCTGGGCAACAATGTCGCGGTCTATAATGACGGACTGGAGCCTGCAGTGGGCGTCTATCTGGACGGCGTCTATCTGGCGCGACCGGGCCAGACCGTGTTCGATCTTGCCGATCTGGAGCGGATCGAGGTGCTGCGCGGGCCGCAGGGCACGCTGTTCGGCAAGAACACCTCGGCCGGTGCGGTGGTGGTGACGACGCGGCAACCGACCTTCGACTGGCAGGCGGGCGGGGATGCCAGTCTGGGCAATTACGACTTCCGTCAGCTCCACGCCTATGTCTCGGGTCCACTGACCGAACAACTGGCGGCCCGGCTGTTCGTGTCGAAGACCGATCGCGACGGCTTTACCCTCAACCGCTTCGACGGACGATATGGCCAGGATTTTCACGATCTGAACCTGCGCGGGCAACTGCTCTACAAGCCCACCGACACATTGACCCTGCGGATCATCGGCGATTGGGGGCGGCAGAGCAGTTTCACGGCCGGTAGCATCCTGCTGGGGGCCATCCGGAATTACGACAATGGCGCGCTGTTCCCGAACAATTATTACGACCGATCCGCGCGGCTGGGCTATACGCCGGTCGCGGCGAACCCGGCGCTGCGGACGACCGACACCGATGCCAACCCACGCTACCGGATGAACCAGCACGGGGTGAACGTTACCACGGACTGGGATATCGGCCCCGCCACGCTGACCTCGGTCACGGCCTATCGCGCCTGGAACTGGTATCCCCATAATGACGGCGACGGCACCAGCATCGACGCAGGCGCGGATTTCCACCAGAGCAACGAGCAGCGTCAGGTCAGCCAGGAACTGCGCATCGCGTCCAATGGCACGCGGCCTGTCGATTATGTGGCGGGCCTCTATTACCTCTATCAGTCGATCGAGGCGGAGGCGGTCAATCGCTATGGCAGTCGCGCGGCGGATTGGTTTCTGCCCCCGACCACCAATCCGGCGGTCGGCGCGGCCGCGCTGAACGGCTACGACGTGATCAGCCATTCGCGCCCCGTCACCGACAGCTATGCCGCCTTCGCCCAGACGATATGGCACATCACCGACGCCGTCGATCTGACGACCGGCCTGCGCTATACCTATGAAATCAAGTCCGGCTATTTCGACCAGGATGCGACCGGCGCATCGCTCGCCGGGCTGACGGCGGCGCAACAGGCGGCGGCCCAGGCGATCCGGGCCCGCTATGGCGTGCGGAATTTCTACACCGCGCGCACCGAGGCCGGGCGACTGTCAGGCCAAGCCACCCTGTCCTGGAAGATTGCCGCACCTGTGCTCGCCTACGCGACCTATGCGCGGGGCAACAAGTTCGGCGGGCTGAACCTGGCCAACATCACCACCACTGGCCAGTTCGCCGCCAATCCCGTCATTCGTCCCGAGACGATCGACAGTTATGAAGTCGGCGCCAAGACGAGCTGGGCGAACGGTCGGATCACCGCGAACGTCGCGGCCTTCTGGACCGATGTCAAAGACTATCAGACGACGATCGTCGACGTGGAGCGCAACGGCGTCAGCTTCTTTACCAACGCCGCCAAGGTACGGACGCGCGGTATCGAGGCTGACCTGCGCGCCGCCCCGACACGGTGGCTGACATTGTACGGATCGGGCACCTATGACGATGCCCGCTACATATCCTATGCCAACGCACCGTGCCCGATCGAGATCACGGGGCGGACATTATGCGATCTGAGCGGGCAGCGCCTGCCCGGCGTCTCCCGGTGGGCCGCCTCGGCCGGGGGCGAGGTCCGCGCGCCCCTCGGCGTCAATTTCGGGCACGAGGCCGAGGTGTATGCGGGCTCGGATTACAGCTATCGCTCCGCGACCAACAGCACCGCCAGCCTCAGTCGCTATTCGGATATTCCGGCCTATGCGCTGGTCAATCTGCGGTTCGGCATCAGAGCCGATGACGGCCGATATGACATCCAGTTCTGGGGGCGGAACATAGCGAACTCAACCTATTATCTCTCCCTGGCCGCCAACAATACGGGCGCCGTCACCGCCACGCTGGGCGATCCCCGCACCTACGGCGTCACACTCAGGACCAAATGGTGACGAAAGCGCAGGGTGCGGCCAGCCGAACACGGCGGCGCGCATGATCGGCGAGCCGCCCGGTATCCTCGATCCGAACCACGCGGTTGCTTGCGGATGAGCGCTTCGGTATCCCGTCAGCGGTGACGATGAACCAACCTGACGCTCGGCAGGAGCTTGTCAAAGCCCTGGTCGCAACCGGGCGCGAGGATCGTGCCGCCTTTCGCGAACTTTATGCCCTCACGTCCGCGAAGCTTTTCGGCATCTGCCTTCGTATATGTCGCGAGCGACAAGCGGCGGAGGACGTTCTGCAAGAGGTCTACGCCATCATCTGGCGACGTGCCGGTGCCTATGAGCCGGGGCAGACGAGTCCGTTCGCCTGGCTTGCCACGATAGCCCGCAATCGCGCGATCGATTATCACCGGGCGCTTGGTCGGCGCCCGACCGCGCCGTTGGACAACGTCGCCGAGCCCGTCGCCCCAAATCGTCTGGCACTCGAGAACATGCTGCTCGACGAGGAGGAGCGCAAACTGCACGGCTGCATGGATCGCCTGAGTGAAACGCAGCGCGACGCCATTCGAACGGCCTTTTTCGAAGGGATCACCTATGCCGGGCTCGCCGATGTCCGCGGGGTTCCGACGAGTACCATAAAGAGCAGGATCCGGCGCGGCCTCGAACGGCTCAAGGAGTGTCTCGACGATGACATCTGACGAGACCGATCTGACTGCGGCCGAACTGGCGCTTGACGTCCTCGATGGCGACGAGCGGAGCGCCGCGTTGCGTCGGATGCTGGACGATCCGGCCTTTGCGCGGGATGTCGCCCGGTGGAGACGGCATCTGGCCGCCTTGTATCTTGAGGTCGAGCCGGTCGCGCCAAGCGCCGATCTGGAACGCAGGATCCTAGCGGTCGGCGACAATGACAATCACCGTACCGGACCTTGGCGGGCGATCGCGGGCATCGCCGGTCTGGCGGCTGCGATCCTGCTGACGGTCGTCGTAACCCGTCCCGATACGCCAACGGTCGTACCGCGTGCCAGCAAGCCTGCTCCCTTGCTCTTCGCCGTCCTCACGCCCGAGCGTGCCGCGCCGATCACGATATTCTTCGATCCTGCCACCCGCACCTTGAAGCTGCGCGACGCGCCGTCCGTGAAGAGCGGGCAGGATGCACAGCTATGGGCGATCGGGGGCGACGGGGTGCCCCGCGCAGCGGGCCTGCTGCCCCGTGGAGGTGGGCCTGCCCTGAAGATCGCTCCGCAGGTCGCGGTCGTTCCCGGGACCACATTGGCGATATCGATCGAGCCGCTAGGGGGATCGCCGAAGTCGACGCCGACGGGGCCGGTGGTGGCTGCCGGGAAGCTGGCCGAAATTTAACGGGGCGCGCCGCGTCGCTGCGTCCAACGGGCTGTTGGCGTCGTAATCCGAAAGCCGCGCTCCATGCGGCTGGAGAGATCTGATGACCCTGATGATCCGTGGTGCGATGATGGCTGTCGCGCTCACCGTCGGCGCCGCCGCTGGCGCTGCCCCGCGCAACCCGATGGTCGGCGGTGCGGCGATGTACCCCACGAAGACGATCGTGGAGAACGCCTCGCAATCGAAGGACCACACCACCTTGGTCGCGGCGGTGAAGGCGGCCGGCCTTGTCGACACGCTTTCCGGCCCGGGCCCTTTCACCGTCTTCGCGCCGACCAACGCGGCATTTGCAAAACTGCCCGCTGGCACCGTCGACACACTGGTGCAGCCCGAGAACAAGGATAAGTTGACGTCGATCCTCACCTATCACGTCATACCCGGCCGGATTACCGCAAAGGATATTGCCGCCAAGGCAAAGGCGAATGGCGGGACGGCGACCTACACCACCGTTCAGGGCGAGCCGATCATGTTCAAGAAGGCGATGGGCGGCTGGGCCATCATGGACGGCAAGGGCGATACCGGCCGCATCACCACCGCCGATGTCATGCAGTCGAACGGCGTCGTGCATGTCATCGACACGGTGATGATGCCATAAGGGGCGGCAGATGATGACATGGATGGGGCGGCACAGGGTCGCCCCATCCATGCGAGGGAGGCGCAGTCTGTCGCGCCCACTCGGAGGCGCGAAGAAGCCCTCATCGCTTGGGCGCATGAACGACGGTGCGGCTTAACGTGCTGGTCAATCCTGCGCGCATACGCCAACATTTTCGCCACAGGCGACCGGCGCCCCGGCAGGAGACGATAAGTGCTGTTTCACACGATGATT
This sequence comes from Sphingomonas sp. Xoc002, assembly GCF_050408055.1. Lineage (NCBI taxonomy): Bacteria > Pseudomonadati > Pseudomonadota > Alphaproteobacteria > Sphingomonadales > Sphingomonadaceae > Sphingomonas > Sphingomonas sp. Xoc002. The sequence continues at coordinate 1,307,226 of NZ_CP191175.1, forward strand.
GGTTCGAACGACATTGAACGGTCGAAGCGCTTTTACGATACCGTGCTGGGCACGCTCGGCATTGGGGAGCCGATGCGCAACGTGGCCGATAGCGGCCACACCCGCCTGATCTATCGGGGCGAGAGCGGAACGGCCTTCATCGTCACACAGCCGATCAATGACGAACCGGCGACCGTTTCGAACGGCAGCACGGTCGCCTTCCAGTGCGATTCTCCCGAGCAGGTCAGACAGTTTCACGACGTCGCCGTGGCAGCCGGGGGTATGTCGATCGAAGCGCCGCCCGGTCCTCGTCATACGGCATCCATGGGAACGATCGAACTGGCCTATGTGCGCGATCCGGACGGCAACAAGCTTTGCGGCGTTCACTTTCCAGGGTGACCGATTGGGCATCGGGCTTGCCACGAATGTCGACGGCGAGCCCATGTCCCACCAGGCCTTCCCTTTCCTCAGGCAAGGAAACCGCCATGACACAGGGAAACATGGCCGATGTTTTCTAATCGACATTCCAACATGCAGCGCGTTGGATTCGCTAGACTGGTCGAGGACCATATCCATATCGAGTCGAGCATATCGGCCCTGCTGGACGATTTGAGGGACGAGGCCGCATCCCCCCACGAACTCTCGGTTCAGCTTGACGCCCTGGCCGTCATCATCCGCAAGCATCTGCGTGAAGAGTCCGACGTCATCCAGAATATACGCCTGGAAACATTACCCGATACATGGCGAGCGACCTGGATCGAAGGTGCGGCAGCCCTTCTGCAGCTCAAGGTCGACTGGGGTGGTTTTCTCGATCACTGGACCGAAAGCCGTATTGCCGACGATATGCCGGGGTTTTCGGACGCCGCACATTCGATCCTGGCCCGATTGAGCGATCGCGTCAAAACGGAAACCGAATGCTTTTACAAAACTGCTTTGTCGACAGGCAGTATCGAATACTGATCCCGAGGTCCTTAGATACGGTGTCGACCCGCCGACATTGATCAAGCCACTTTTTCCCCATGCTTGGCTGCCGCCGGGTCGATGGCAGTATCGGCGGGTGTCAGGCGACGATTAACGAGCGTCCGCTTCCAGTGGCCACCGAATGGCGTGTGTTCGGTAGGATCCCAAGTCCACATCGCGGCCCGCATCGATGATCGCCTCGGCCAGCCGGGCGGAGCCGAGCTGGCCGTTCCGCCGCGACGGTCGGGATATGTCGCTGACCGTGAAGGGCAATATCGAGGCGAACAACGGAGAGACGCTGGGGCAACTTGCCGCAGCGGGCGTCGGCATCACCCGTGTCGGCCGGTCCAGTGTGGTGGATGCGATCGCCGAGGGGCGGTTGGTGCCGCTGTTGGAAGAGTATAATCCCGGCGACGTCGAGCTGATCCATGCGGTATTCGTGGGCGGCTTGACCGTACCGGCGCGGGTCAGGGCCTTTGTCGACTTCCTCGCAGACCGGCTGGCGCATTGACGGCGGATCTTGGTCGCGCCCGCCGGTATGGCGGCTGGAAGCATGTTCTGCTATGAGCGTCGCCGTCCAGCGATTCACGGAAGGAGGGCGACCATGACCGATCAGATCACGCCCGTCCGGGGGATTCAGCGCATCGGCGGCCTGTCCCGCCACTGACCTGCGCGGCTTTCACCGACAGCCGCTCCCACCATCGCTGACATAAGGGCCGCGCCGACTGGTGCGGTAATGCTTCCATGACCGACGACGACGAAGACCTGTTTCCGCGCGCCTCCGTGCTGCGCAAGGTGCTGTCCTTCACCTTCCGCCTGTGGCGCCGGACGCCGCTGTTGGCGGCTGCATGCGCCATGGCGATGCTGCTGTCGACGCTGACCGAGGTGTTCGTGCCGCTCTATGCCGGTCGGATGATCGATGCCGTCGGTGGTGGCGATGCCGGTGCGGCGTGGCTGGCGTTCGGTGTCATAGCTGTTCTCGGGGCGGCCATGGTGGTGTTCCGCCATCTCGGCTGGTGGGCGATCACGCCGCTGACGCTCGGCATGATGCGCGACGTGACGCAGGAGGCGTTCGCGCGTGTCCAGCGGCTGTCGTCCGACTGGCATGCCAACGCCTTTTCCGGGTCAACCGTGCGGCGGATCACGCGCGGCATGTGGGCGCTCGATACGCTAAACGACGTGTTGCTGCTCTCGCTGTTGCCGTCGCTGACGGTGCTGGTCGGGACGGTGGTCCTGCTTGCCGCGCACTGGCCGCTGCTTGGGCTGGTGATGGGGGTGGGGGCGCTGGCCTATATCGTGCTGACCGTCGCGCTGGCGACGCGGGTGCTAGCACCGATCGCGCGGCTGTCGAACCAGTGGGACACCAGGATGGGCGGCGTGCTGGCCGATGCGATCGGTACGAACGCGGTGGTGAAGGCATTCGGCGGCGAGGCTCAGGAAGAAGCGCTGCTCGCGCGGACCGTCGCCAAGTGGCACCGGCGCACGCGTCGCACCTGGATGGCATTCACCTGGGCGGGATCCGGCCAGCTCGCCTTGCTGTGGCTCCTCCGCATCGCGGCCACCGGTGCGGCGCTATGGCTGTGGGCACGCGGACAGGCGAGCGCGGGGGACATGGCCTATGTCATCACCAGCTATCTGGTTCTGAACGGCTATCTCCGCGACATCGGGCAATATGTCCATCAGCTCCAACGCTCGGTGAACGAGATGGAGGAACTGGTCGCGCTGCACGACGAGCCGCTGGGCGTCGCCGATCGCGAGGACGCGCGCCCGATCGCGATCGCGGCGGGTGCGATCCGGTTCGAGGACGTGACCTTCCGCTATGCCGGGCAGGACCGCCCGCTCTACGAGCGTCTGAGCGTTACCATCCCGGCGGGGCAGCGGGTCGGTCTGGTCGGGCCATCGGGATCGGGCAAGACCAGCTTCGTGAAGCTGATCCAGCGGCTCTACGACGTCGATGGCGGTGGGGTGACGATCGACGGGCAGGATGTGGCACGGACGACGCAAATGTCGCTGCGTCGGCAAGTCGCGATCGTGCCGCAGGAACCGGTGCTGTTCCACCGCACGCTGGCCGAGAATATCGGCTATGGCCGCCCGGATGCCAGCCAGGCCGAGATCGAGCGGGCCGCGCGGCTTGCCAACGCCCATGACTTCATCATGGCGCTGCCCAAGGGCTATCGCACGCTGGTCGGCGAGCGGGGGGTGAAGCTGTCGGGCGGTGAGCGCCAACGCGTGGCGATCGCGCGCGCGTTTCTGGCCGATGCCCCGATCCTGATCCTCGACGAGGCGACGTCCAGCCTCGATTCCGAAAGCGAGGCTGCGATCCAGCAGGCGATGGAGCGGCTGATGGTCGGCCGCACCGCCATCGTCATCGCGCACCGGCTGTCGACCGTCCGGGCGCTGGACCGCATTCTGGTGTTCGCGGCGGGACGGATCGTCGAGGACGGCACGCATGACGATCTGCTGACCGTCGAGGGCGGGCATTATCGTCGGCTGTTCGAGCGGCAGGCGGGTTCGGCGACGCCGGAAATCGCCTGATCCGCGACCGGCACCGTTCGCCGAACCATCCGACCTTCCCGCTACGTCATCGGGCGCAACGTGAACCGGGTAATCTCGGGCGGCACGCCGAGCCGGAGCGCGAAGCCCGGCCACAGGCCGGTGCCGTTGCTGACATAGAGCGTCATGCCGCCGACTTCGTACCGCCCCGACACGAACCCGGCATTGGCCCGCGCGACGATCCGGTCGAGCCCGACGATCATGCCGCCATGGGTGTGGCCGGACAGTTGCAGCGCGACGCCGCGTGCGGCGGCGTCGCGTGCCCTTGCGGGTTGATGGTCGAGCAGGAGGATCGGCACGTTGGCGGGCGCATCTCGCAGGGCGAGCGCAAGATCGGGCCCGGCCTCGCCGACGCTCGGTGCCGACAGGTCGGTGACCCCGGCGAGGACCAGCCGTCCACCGCCGCGCTCGATCACCGCATGCGCATTGGGCAGCATGCGGAACCCCATGCCCGACAGGTGCCGCATCCAGGCGCCGTAATCGAAGAAATATTCATGGTTGCCCGGAATGGCATAGACCCCATCCGGCGCACGCAACTGTTGCAGGGGCGCTACGTCGTGGCGCCGCATTCCGACGGAGCCGTCGATGAAGTCGCCGGTCACCACGATAAGTTCTGCGCCGGACGCATTGGTGCGATCGACGACGGCCTGCGCCCAGTCGGCGGTGAAGAGTCGGCTGATATGCAGGTCGGTAAGCTGCACGACCCGGTATCCGTCGAAGGAGGGCGGAAGGTCGCGGATCGCGACCGTCACATCCTTGATCGGCGGAACGCGCAGCGCGTTGGCGACCCCGATCCCGGCCAACGCCGCCGCCAGGCCCGCAATGGCGTAGCGCAGCGCGTCGGGTTCCCGGATCGCCTCCCGCCGTACCAGCAGCATTAGCAACGCCCCCAGGTCGATCACCAGTTGCAGCATGGCGAGCAGGAGCAGCGCGCCGAATGCCCAGTTGAACAGGATCACGACCAGACGCGGAAATTCGGGCGCGAAGACCGAACCGGATGACAGTCGGCTCCACAGATGAAATTGCGATGCGGCAAGCATCAGGACGCCTGCGGGTATCTTCGCCCAGAGCGGTAGCGGCAGGGGCCAAAGCCAGCGCGCCAGGACGATCAGCGCCGGTACGGCAAAGACGACATTGAAGATAGGACGTGCTCCGGCTTTTACAGGCAATATCGCCTGTAAACGAGGCGCACGCCGTACGTGTCCGTCCTATGCCACGGGCGAGGGGGCTTGGACATGATGTCGACGCGCGCCGCCGTCACGATGACCGCAGCGCGCGTCGTATCTTCACGGGCCTACTAACACGGCCGGTTGCTGATCTCAGGCCGTCGCACCGCCATCGATGTTCAGCGTGGTGCCGGTGATATAGCTTGCATCCGGCCCTGCGAGGAACGCGACCGCTCCGGCGATCTCCTCGACCTTGCCATAGCGGCCGAGCGGGATCGCCTGCAGAACCTGTCCCGCGAAGTCGCTGTCGGCCGGGTTCATATCGGTGTCGATCGGCCCGGGCTGCACGGTGTTGACCAGGATGTTGCGTGACGCGAGGTCCTTGGCCCAGCCGCGGGCCAGCGCCGCCACCGCCGCCTTGGTCGCGCTGTAGACGGTGGTCGCGGGAAAGGCCATTTCGCCCGAGATGCTGCCGATCAGGATGATCCGGCCGCCGTCGCGCAGATGCGGCAGCGCCGCGCGGGTGCCGACGTGGAGGCCCTTCACATTGACGCCGAACTGGCGGTCATAGGTCTCGTCGGTATCCTCGGCGAGTGTGGAGAATTCCGCCACCCCGGCATTATGGACGAGGATGTCGATCCCGCCCAGGGCGGCGGCGGCCTGTTCGACGCCCGCCCGCTGTGACGCGGGATCGGCGGCGTCCGCCTGGAAGGCGAAGGCGGTGCCGCCCGCGCTTTCGATCGCCGCCACCGTGGCGTCTGCCGCAGCCTTGTTTCCGGCATAGGTGATCGCCACGGTCGCGCCGTCGGCCGCCAGCCGCTTGGCGATGGCCGAGCCGATGCCGCGCGATCCGCCGGTGACGAGCGCGGTCCTGCCCTGAATCGACATATGCATTCTCCAAAAAATGATGGCCCGCGATCACGGTGACGTGCGCTGTCGGCAGACAGGAAATAGGGTGACGGTTCGATAGTTCAATAATGCCGAACTATTAAATCGCACGTGGTGCCCTATATCGGTCCCATGCCCCGCTTCACCCATCCCCGGCTGGAGGACGTTCCGCTCGATCTGGCGCTGCACGCGCTGGCCGATCCCAATCGGCTGGCGATGGTGGCACGGCTCGCCGCGACCGAGCGGCTGAGTTGCACCGACGCCGCACCGTGCGAGACGATCCCGAAAAGCACGCTGTCCAACCATCTGAAGCTGCTGCGCGCGGCGGGGCTGATCGAGACGACTCAGGTCGGGCGCGAGATGATCAACACGCTGCGCCGGGCCGAGTTCGACCGGCGCTTTCCGGGTCTGCTCGACGCGGTGCTCGCCAACCGGCCAGCCTGACTGCCGCCCGACCGCGTGGAGCGGTCACGATGGGCAACGCATCGGGATAGGGGCAACGGCGCTCGCTGGTGGCGGCCGCGCTTCGGCGTTCAGGGCATGAACACGGCGCGCAGGCAGCCATCTTCCTTGTGCTTGAACATGTCATAGCCCTTCGGTCCGTCCTCCAGCGCGAACCGGTGCGTCGCGAGCGCGGCGGGAGTCAGTTCGCCGCGCTGCGCATGCTCCAGCAGGCGCGGGACATAGGCCTGCCCGTGTTGCTGCGCGGTGCGGACGGTGACGCCCTTGTTCATCAGCAGGCCGAGCGGAAACTTGTCCATCACGCCATAGACGCCGAGGATCGACAGGATGCCGCCCTTGCGCACCGCCAGCATCGCCTGGCGCAGTGCCGTGCCGCGATCCGTCTCCAGGTACAGCGCCTGCTTGACCCGGTCATAGGCATGCTGAAGCCCGGTTCCGCCCGCTTCCATGCCGACCGCGTCGATACAGGCATCCGGGCCGCGCCCGCCGGTCAGTTCCTTGAGCGCCTCGACCACATCCACCTTCGTATAGTCGAGCGGGATCGCGCCGAACGCTTCGGCCTGCGCCAGCCGTTCGGGATAGCGGTCGATGGCGATCACGCGTTCGGCGCCCAGCACCATCGCGCTCTGCTGCGCCATCAGCCCGACCCCGCCACAGCCCCAGACCGCGATCACGTCGCCCGGCTGGATGTCGCAGAAGTCCGCGCCCATGAAGCCGGTCGGCGCGGCGTCGGAGATGAACAGCGCCGTCTCGTCGGACACGCCGTCGGGCACCTTGAAACAGTCGGTGTTGGCAAAGGGCACGCGGACATATTCGGCATGCGCACCCGCATAGCCGCCAAAGGCATGCGAATAGGCATAGATGCCCGCGGTCGGATAGCCGAGCAGCGGTTCCTGCAACTCGGGCTTGGGGTGGGTCGTGTCGCACAGCGAATACAGGTCGTGCTGGCAATACCAACACTGTCCGCAGGAAATGAACGAGGGCACGACCACACGGTCGCCCTTCGCGACCTTGGTCACGTCGCGGCCGACATCGACGATCTCGCCCATGAATTCATGGCCCAGCACGTCGCCTTCGCGCATCGTCGGGATCAGACCGTCGATCAGGTGCAGGTCGGACCCGCAGGTGGTCGACAGCCGGACCTTCAGGATCACGTCGTTGGGGTTGAGGATTTCCGGGTCGGCGACCGTCTCCACGCGAAGGTCGTTGACGCCGTTCCAGCATAAAGCGCGCATGATGAGGTCTCCTTAGCGGCCGGTGCCGTCGTGGCGGGCGGCGGGCTGCGGGTCGGTGGTGGGGATTTCGCCGGTCAGCGCCAGCGCCCGGAACCGGTAGAGCGCCGTGCGCACGATCTCGTGCGGGGCGATACGGAACAGCTTGGCCAGCGCCTGCCCGATCGCGCCGCCCGGCGGGTCGAAGCGGACCTCGAGATGCAGCTCGGTACCCCGGTCGCCGGGCGCGGGGCGGAAGGCCAGCACGCCGATATTGGGCAGATCGGCCCCGTCCTGCGTCGACCAGCGCAGTCGGTCCGGCGCTTCCTGGGCCGTCACCGTCCGCCAGCGATAGTCTCCGCCGGTCAGGCCCGGTACGGACCAGTCCGCCGTGCAATCGTCCACGGCACGGACGGTGGCGAAGTGCGACCAGATGCGTGATTGGGTGTCGGGCTCCAGCCAGAGCGACCGCAACTCCGCCGCCGGCTTGCCGATCGTCACGGACGCGGCGGTGGCGGTGTCGGCCTGGGCTTCGGCTTCGCTTGCGGCTTCGGTTGCGGCATGGCTCATAATAGACCTCGACGGTTCGGGGTGGCGGAGGAAAGGGGCAGGGGACCGTCATCGTCCGCCTGCCAGCCTGCGATCGCGTGCAGTCGCGTCAGGTCGAGGATCGCGACCTGGCGTCTGCCGATCGCCAGGACGCCGTCGAGGCGAAGCCCATGGACGACGCGATTGATGTGGACGGCGGTCAGGCCGAGCACGTCTCCAAGCTGTTCCTGGGTCAACGGACAGGCAAAGGCACAGCTCCTGACCAGGCCGACCCGTTCCAGTCGGCGGTGCAGGTCCGCGACGAGATAGGCGATGCGTCCACGGGCATCGCGCCGTCCGACGCTGGTCAATTGCCCGCGAAGCCGCTGGATTTCGGCGATCAGCGCTCGCTCCTGGCGCACGGCAAGGGCGTGCGGGTCATGCCCGTGCGCGGTCCGGCGCAGCAGCGCGACGCGCGCCGTACCGCTGGCGCGGATTTCCTCGTTCGCGGCGGGCGGCATCCAGTCGCACATGTCGCCCGGCACCAATATGTCGGTGATCTGGCGCGCCCCGTCGCGCAGCCCCTGCGCGCGGTACGCCCATCCCTCGACCAGCAGGTGCAGGTGGGCACCGCCATCGAACGGGCCGGACAGGATGGCACCGTTGCGGAACGGAATGATGTCGACCAGCGCGTCGGCCAGCGTGCGCCATTCCTCCGTCGTGGCGCAGCCGAACCACGCCGACCGGACCGCTTCGAGCGCGTGGCGGACCGGGTTCGCTGCCGGGCCGACATCGCCCCGGATGGGTGCCGTCCGATCGCGCCGGTGGCGGGAAGACATGGCGGAATGCGCGTGAAGCATCGTTCAACCCCTTCAGTCACAATGACTTTTGGGGATTTCACGCCTGTATCGGCAGTCGTAGCATCCCTAGGTAGGCTTCCGTGCCGCATGGCCGTCGCCAGGCGGCGCGACCCCGGCCGCCAGCGCGAGCTGGATCAGTTCGGCCAGGTTGCCCGCATTCAGGCGGTTCATGACCTGGGCGCGGTGCAGTTCGACGGTACGTGGGCTGATGCCCAGCTTCTTGCCGAGCATCTTGTTGGTGTCGCCCTCGACCAGCCCGAGCAGGACCTCGCGCTCGCGCGGGGTGAGCCGGGCGAGGCGTGCGTTGGCGGTCTCGTCGCGGGAGACGGGACGGACCGCCGCGAGACAGTCGGCGATGGCGCTCGACAGCCCGGCGCGCAGGGCGTCGTCGTCGTCCATCACGATATAGTCGGTCGCGCCCGCCTTCATCGCGGCGACCGCCGACATCAGGTCGGTGTCCGCCCCGTCCAGCACCACGCTCGGCAGGGCGATTGCCCGCGCCTTCAATTCGCGCGGGATCGACAGGCCGTCGGCTTTCGCCTTGCGCAGATCGACCAGCACGCATCCCGGCGCCAGGACCGCCGCAATATCGAGAAAGGCCGCCGCATTCTCGAAGCTGCGCGCGCGATACCCCATCGACCGGACGAGGCTCGCCAGTTGCCGGGCCTCGAGCGCCTTGGTGCCGACGATATAGACCTGGCCCGAATCGTCCTGCGTCAGGTCCTCGACGATGCCGCCGACGCATGTGACCGCGCCCTGGTCGTCGAGGATCGGGAAGCTGGTGTCGCGCAGGCGGCGGACGGTGCCGTCGCCGGGGCGGATGATGCGATATTCGAACTGGGTGACCTCGCCCGCCGCGACGGTGGCCAGTGCATGTTCGACCTGCGACCGGTCGTCCGGATGGACATCCTCCAGCCACCGCGTGATGAACCCCGCGCCGTCCTCGCGCGGAATTCCCCAGATGCGTTCGAACGCGGCGCTGCGATACAGGATGGCGCCGGTCGCCGGATCGCCGATCCACAGCAGGTTGCTGCTATGCTCGGCAAAACCGCTGAACCGGGCCTCGCTCGACCGGATCGCCGCCTCGGCGTTGCGCTGTGCGGTCATGTCGATCGCCGCGCCGATGAAGCTGATCGGGCGGCCGTCCTCGAAGGTGGTACGGCCCGATGTGGCGATGTGGCGGACGATGCCGTCGTCGCGGCCGATCACGCGATATTCCAGCGCATAGCTGCCGTCGCCCGCCGGATCGACACAGGCGGCGATCGCCGCGCGGACGCGTGCCCGGTCGTCGGGATGAATGCCGTTTTCGAACAACGCTTCGTCGATCGGCGTGCCGGGCGGCAGGCCCCACATGGCGCGCAGCCGGTCGTCCCAGTCGAGCGCGCCGGTGCGCGGGTCCCAGGCGTAGATGCCGATCCCGACCAGCTCGGTCGCGGCGCGCAGGCGGGCTTCGCTGGTGCGCAGCGCCTCCTCGAAGGCGCGCCGCTCGCTGGTATCGCGCGAGACGCCGATCACCAGCTCGACCGATCCGTCCGGCCCCAGCACCGGTCCCCAGACATAGGAGAAATAGGCGGCATGGCCGTTCGGACTGCGGTAGAAAACCTCGTTCTCGACGGTCGAGCCGTCGGCGAAGATCTGATCGATATGGCCGTTGAGCAGGCTGGTCAGATCGGCGGGATAGTCCAGTTCGGCAAAGGACTTGCCCAGCATCTCCTCCGACGTCAGCCCGACCAGCCCCAGCATCGCCGGATTGGCATAGGCGAAGCGCCGGTGCCGGTCGAACGCATAGACATAGTCCGGGATGGCGGACAGGTTCGCCTCGAGAAAGCGCACCTGCCGCGCCAGCGTATCGCCCGCGCCATAGAGTGGATCATCGCCCCGGGCGGGTGCGGCGAGCGAATATTCTTCCACGCGGCCGGCGCTCCTCAATCATGGCCGGTTGCGGCGGCGAGCGTCGCGGACCGGGTAAACTTCCCTAGGGATCGCCCGGATGGGCCAGCGACGGGGCGGATCGTACCTCCTGGCCACGCAACCAAGGAGAGCGGCATGAAAGCCCTGGTCTGGCACGGCAAGGAGGACATTCGGTACGACACGGTGTCCGACCCTGCGATCGAGCATCCCCGCGATGCCATAATCAAGGTTACGAGTTGTGCGATATGTGGCTCGGATCTCCACCTTTTTCACAATCTCGTCCCCGCGATGCTGCCCGGCGACATCATGGGGCACGAAACGATGGGCGAGGTGGTCGAGGTCGGCAGCGCGGCCAAGGGATCGCTGAAGAAGGGCGACCGCGTCGTCATTCCCTTCACCATCCAGTGCGGCGAATGCGACCAGTGCCGCCGGGGGAATTTCTCGGTCTGCGAGCGGACCAACCGCAAGAAGGAACTGGGCGACAAGGCGTTCGGCCATGCGACCGCGGGGCTGTTCGGCTATACCCATCTGACCGGCGGCTATCCCGGCGGACAGGCGGAATATCTGCGCGTGCCGTTCGCCGACACGACGCATATCAAGGTGCCGCACGGCATCGATGACGAAAAGCTGCTGTTCCTGTCGGACATCCTGCCGACCGGCTGGCAGGCGGCGGTGCAGGCCGATATCCAGCCCGGCGACACGGTGGCGGTGTGGGGCTGCGGCCCGGTCGGCCAGATGACGATCCGCTCGGCGATCCTGCTGGGCGCCGAACAGGTGGTCGCGATCGATCACCTGCCCGAACGCCTGTCCATGGCTGCCGCGGCGGGGGCGATCACGATCAATTTCGCGGAGGAAAGCGTCGTCGAGCGGCTGAACGAGCTGACCGGGGGCAAGGGGCCGGACCGGTGCATCGACGCGGTCGGCACCGAATCCCATGTCAATTTCGGCCAGCCCGACACGATGCTCGACCGGGCCAAGCAGATGCTGATGGCGGAGAATGACCGCCCGCACGTGCTGCGCGAGATGATCTATGTCTGCCGCCCGGGCGGCGTCATCTCGATCATCGGCGTCTATCTGGGCCTCGTCGACAAGATCCCGATGGGACAGGCGATGAACAAGGGGCTGACCTTCCGCATGGCGCAGGCGCATGTCCCGCGCTGGACCGGCGACCTGCTCCGCCGGATCGAGGACGGGCAGATCGATCCCTCCTTCGTCATCACGCACAAGGTCGACCTGTCCAAGGGACCCGAGATGTACGCGACCTTCCGCGACAAGGCGGACGGCTGCGTCAAGGTCATGCTCCAACCCTGAAGGAGGCATCCATGTCACTCACCACCATCACCGGCATCGCCCGTTCGGAGGGCGACCCGACCGTCGAACGCAAGGGGCCGAGTTCGCTGACCGGAGCCGACCGGCTGGCGCGCGCGCTCGGCTGGTTCTCGGTCGGGCTGGGCCTGACCGAGCTGATCGCGCCCGGCCGCCTCGCCCGCTCGTTGGGGCTGGACGACAAGGAAGGGCTGATCCGCGCCTATGGTGCGCGCGAACTGGCCAGCGCGGTACCGACGCTGTCGATCGACAAGCCGGTCGGGCTGGCCGCGCGGATCGGCGGCGACGCGCTCGACCTCGCCACGCTGGCTGGCGCACTGCACCGCGACAACCCGAAATGGCGCAATGCCGCGATCGCGACCGCGCTGGTGGCCGGGATCACGCTGCTCGATGTCGCCGCGTTCAAGGGGGTGAAGGCCGCGCACCGGCGCGAACCCGACGCCGACCGCGACTATTCGGACCGGTCGGGCCTGCCGAAGGGTGCACAGGCATCGCGTGGTCTCGCCCGCAAGGATTTTGACATCCCGCCCGACTACCGCGCGGAGGGCAGGGTGGCGGCGGCGATACCGGTGCCTGCGCTGACAAAGGCAGAGACCTGACGGTCGGAGCGCCACCCCTATGCCGGGACGCGGACGGGGGGTGGCGTGGTCTGCGATATCTTCCCGGACCGCGCCTTGTGCCCGGACGGGGCGCTTGCCGGGGTCTGTGGGAACGGGAAGGCTTTGCCGGGCCTTCCCGTTCTCCTGCTCGTTACTGCGATGTTCGAAGCGACGCCGCATCGAGGTCCACGTTCAACTCTCGCGACCAGAGGCGAAGCGCGCGGCACTGGCCGACAAAGGTCTTGGCGTCCTTGGCCTTGGCAAGGCCGACAAAGCCTTCGTCCCGTTCCGTCACCCCGGCGGCGTCGAACAGGGCATTGGCGGCGTCATTGTGACCGATGAATTTGCAATGGGCGAAGGCATCGGCGACGAAGTCCTTGGCTGTCGCATCCTTGGCGAGCATAGCCACGCCCGTCTCGGATGGCAGGACCGCCACCGCGTCGTAGAGCACCGAGGGGCCGCCATCGATCTTCTGCTTGGCGGCGACTTTCGTGCCGTCGTCGAGCGTCACGCCGCCGATCTTGGGCGCGACGACTTCCCAAAGCGCCCCCTCCGCCTCAAGCGCTTTCGTCAGGGCAGCGAACAGATCGGCGCTGCTGCCGTCCGTGAGCAGGATGCCCATCTTGCGCCCCTTGAAGTCCTTGGGACCGTTGGACAGGATGCTCAGCTTGGCCGAGGGCGGCAGATCGCGCGTCGGCTTTGCGGCCTTCGCCGGTTCGGGCAGGTCGAGACCCAACCCATCCGCGACCGTCGCGGCCAGTCCTTCGTCGATCAGGCGCAGATGCGAGACGGCGCGCGCGCGGATGTCGACCCGCTCGACCTTCGACAGCTCGAACACCAGCGCGTCGCCGATATGCTTCTGCTCGATGGGTTGCTGGCTGACGAAGAATTGCCGCGCCTGGCTGTAATGGTCTGCGAAGGTCTCGGCGCGGATACGCTGCTTGGTGCCCTGTACCTCGGCGGGGAAGCTGCGATAGCCGATGGTCGGGTTCTCGCGCGGACCGCCATCGGGGCCCCAGCTATTGGGTTCGTAATTGGCACGCCCCTTGGGGTTGCGCATCGCCATATGACCGTCCTGCTGGAAGTTCATCACCGGGCAGCGCGGCGCGTTGACCGGGATATGGGTGAAGTTCGGCCCGCCCAGCCGCTTCAGCTGCGTATCCAGATAGGAGAAGTTGCGCCCGTGGAGCAGCGGATCGTCGGAGAAGTCGATGCCCGGCACGACATTCTGGGTGCAGAAGGCGACCTGTTCGGTGTTGGCGAAGAAATTGTCGACATTGCGGTTCAGGGTCAGCGTGCCGATGATGCGGACAGGCACCTCTTCCTCGGGGATCAGCTTGGTCGAATCGAGATGGTCGAAGGGCAGGCGGTCGGCCGTTTCCTGATCGAACAACTGAACACCCAGATCCCATTGCGGAAAGTCGCCGCCTTCGATCGCGGTCCACAGGTCGCGGCGGTGGAAATCGGGATCGGCACCGTTGATCTTGACCGCCTCGTTCCACAGCACCGATTGCAGGCCCTGGCGTGGTTTCCAGTGGAATTTGACGAAGGTCGACTTGCCCTCGGCATTGACCAGCCGGAAGCTGTGCACGCCGAAGCCCTCCATGGTGCGGAAGGAGCGCGGGATCGTCCGGTCGGACATTTGCCACATGACCATATGCCACGCTTCGGGGCTTAAGGACGCAAAATCCCAGTAATTGTCGTGCGCCGACTGGGCCTGGGGAAAGGCGCGGTCGGGCTCCTGCTTCACGGCATGGACCAGGTCGGGGAACTTGATCGGGTCCTGGATGAAGAAGACGGGGATATTGTTGCCGACGATGTCCCAGTTGCCCTGCCTGGTATAAAATTTGACCGCGAAGCCGCGCACGTCGCGCGCCAGATCCATCGATCCCTTGTTGCCCGCGACCGTCGAGAAGCGGACGAATACCTCGGTCTGCTGGCCGACCGTGCTCAGCACATCGGCCTGGGTGTAATCGGCCAGACTGTCGGTCAGTTCGAACACGCCGTGCGCGCCATAGCCGCGTGCATGGACCACGCGCTCGGGGATGCGCTCATGGTCGAAGTGGAAGATCTTCTCGCGCAGGATGAAGTCTTCGAGCAGCGTCGGTCCGCGCTCGCCCGCGCGCAGGCTGTTCTGATTGTCGGAGACGGGAACGCCCTGTTGGGTGGTCAGCGTCCGAGCCGTGTCGTCGGTGCTCTGGTGCGTCTCTCCCCCATGGCCCTGTGGCTCGGCATAATGCGTGGGCGTATCCGATCCGGCAGGAAGGGCAGGGGGCGTGGTGGACGTCTCGCCCTTTGTCGCGCCTGCGCTGGACTTGGTCTTGTTCGCCATGATGCTGCCTTTGCGTCGTCGAGGAATGTCTGCCCTCCCAACGCGCGGATCGAACAATCGCCCTGCCACTAAATGCTTGATATTAATCAAGGCTTCTCTGAGGTGCCTGTCGTACACATGCGTCATTGATCTGGATGGGTCGCCGCAGTCGGCCGGGCATGGGAGAATGATTCTGAACGAGGACATCCCCGTGGTCATCTGTGTTCCGGCGCGCAACGAGGCGGCGCTGCTGCCCAGATTGCTGTCGGCGATCGCCGGACAGTCGGTGGGCGGGAACGGCGTCCACCTCTGCCTGTATCTCGACGATTGCCGGGACGGCAGCCGGGATCTGCTGGATCGTATGCAGTCGATCTTGCCGTTCGGGGCGACCGTGGAGCAGGGACCTCAGGATACGGAGCCCAATGCGGGCGTGGCCCGCCGTGCGGCGCTGGCCATGGGCCTCGAACGGCTGGCGGGCGCAGAGGGGCTGTTGTTCACGACCGATGCCGACAGCATGCCGCATCGCGATTGGATCGAAGCGGGGCGCCGGGCCCTCCAGGAGGCGGACGTGGTGGCTGGGCGTATCCTTCGCTTCGACGCAACGCGCGATCCCCGGCAGTGCCGCATCGAGCGCTATTACGATCGGCTCCACCGATATCGTCGCCTGGTCGACCCGGTGCCATGGGAGGCGCGGGATACCCATCATTTCGGCGGGGGGGCCAATATCGCGGTCCGCGCCTCCGCCTATCGCGCGATCGGCGGGTTCCTGCCCCTGCCATCCGGCGAGGATGCCCGGTTTCTCGACGACGCGGCGAGGGCCGGTTTTCGCGTCCGCCGCGACGGGGCGATGGCGGTCGACACATCCTCTCGGCGGGACGGACGGGTCGCCGGGGGCCTTGCGGACGTGTTGCGAGCACTGGCCCATGGCGAAGTGCCATCCATGGCCGACCCACGCGGATCGGCATGGCAATGGCACGCACAGGCGGCCGCGCGACGGAGTTTCACGACGATCGACCAGATCGATGCCCGTGTGGCGCTGGGGCAAATTCTGGCTCTGACGGCGGATCACGTTCTGGGCGTCGCGCGCGACTGTCCCAATGGCGAGGCATTCGCCATGCGTATCGTTCCTGCGCCCTCGGTCCATGCCGCCATGGTGTCGCTGACGGCGGCCGAGGATATTCTGGGCGAACTGGAAAGCCGCTGGTGCGAGGTCGCGGCATGACGATGATGGCCGATCAACTGAAAGACGCGATCGCCGGGCTGGGCTGGGCCGAAGATCCGCCCCGCGATCCGCAAACGGCGGATGAGCTGATCGCGTTGCTGGCGAGGTTATATGAACTCGGCCGCCGCGACCTTCCGCTCGCCCGGCTGGTCGAGGGGCATGTCGATGCCGTGCAGATCGTCCGGCGCTACGGCACGGCCGCGCAGGTCAACATGCTGCGCCGTGCCCTGGCACGCGGTGCGACGCTGGGCATGTGGAATGCCGCGCTGCCGGGCGAGGCGCTGCGGCTGGACGACGGGCGGCTGGGCGGCGGCAAGAGCTATGCCTCGGGGGCGGGTGTGCTGAGCCATGCGCTGATCACGGCGGATACGTCCGCGGGCGTGCAACTGCTCCTCCTGGACCTTTCGCGCGTGCCGCCGGCGATCGACACCGATTGGTGGCGGGTGATCGGCATGCAACGATCCGAAACGCATCAGCTGCGCTGGGATTACGCCCCCATCACCAATGCGGATCGGATCGGCCAGCCGGGTAGCTATGCGCTGGAGCCCTTTTTCAGCGGCGGCGCGCTGCGTTTCGTGGCGGTCCATGCGGGCGGGGTGGCGGGCATCTGCGACCTCAGTCGCGATCATCTGGTGAAGACGGGGCGCGCCGACGATCCCTTCCAGGCCGCCCGAATGGCCGAGCTGTTCGCACTGGCCGATGGTGCCGCCGCCGTCGTGCGGCGGACGGCGCGGATGTGGTTCGAGGATGTCGACCGGGGGGATGAACCGCGGCTGGCCCGCGTGGCGGCGGCCCGACTGGCGGTGGCCGAGGCGGCCGAGCGGGCGATGGTCGTGGCGCGCGAGGCGGTGGGGCTGGCCAGCCAGTTCCATAGCCATCCTCTGTCGGCCATGCTCAGCGATCTGGCGGTCTATCTCCGCCAACCCGCCCCCGACGCCCAAAGGCTCCGCGTCGGTCGCGCGGTTCGACAGGGGCTGTTGGTGCCCGCCTTGTGAAGCTGGATCTCAAAGCTGTTCGCCGCGCGGTTGTCGTCGCGCCCCATCCCGATGACGAGGTCATCGGGGCCGCTGGCGTGATACGGGCCTTGCGGCGGCAGGGCAGCATGGTCCGGGTCATCGTGGTCAGCAATGGCGCCGCCTCGCATCCCGGCAGTGGGGCATGGCCCCCCGAACGGCTGATTGCCGCGCGTCGCCGGGAAAGCCTGTTGGCGCTTCGCCGTCTGGGGGTGGCGCGTGATCATGTGACCTTTTTGGGGCTGCCCGATGGTGGCCTTTCCGCGCGCGGGGGGCTCTGTCGCCAGCGGCTGAGCCGAGCGATCCGTCAGTGTCGGGATCTGGACATGCTCGTCGGACCCGCCATGACCGACGCGCATCCCGATCACCGGGCCGTGGCGGCGGCGCTGGAGGATACTCGGTTCGCCGGACGACGCATGACCTATCAGGTCTGGCCGCCGCAACGCGCGAGGGTCGCCCGAGGCCGGACCGTTACGCTGGCGGGCGGGGCGGCGGCGAAGCGATCGCTGATCCGGATGCATCGCACCCAATTGGGAGCGATCACCGACGATCCTCACGGCTTTGCGATCGCACGCCATGAACTCGCGATCTTCGCGCACCCGGTCGAACAGTTCGTCGAGCAGGGGCGATGAGGCCTATCGATCTTACGGGTTTTGCCGAGAAATTCGCGACCCATGACGACCCCTGGCGGACCTATTCCGACCGCGACGAAGCCGTGAAGCGGGCGGCGATCCTGCATGCCCTGGGGCCAGGCCCCCTTGGCCGCGTGCTGGAGCTGGGAAGCGGCAACGGCTCGAACAGTCGCGCCATGGCCGCCCGCGCCTTGCGTCTTCATGCGACGGAGGGGACCGTCGAAGGTGTGGCTCTAACGGCCCGTGCCATCGCGGACCGCCCCCGCGCGCGTGCCATCCGCTTGGCCTTGCCTGCACGCTTCCCGCAGAGGGACTATGACGCGATCGTGATCGCGGAACTCCTCTATTATCTTCCCCCGCAAGCGATGAGACACGTCGCCAAGTGCGTCGCCCAGGCGCTGCGCCCCGGCGGCCGACTGGTGCTCGCGCATCACCGGATCGACTATTATGACTTCGCGCAGCACGCAGCCGGGATACAGCAACGCTTTCTCGACCTGACCGGCACGTCCTGGCGGACAGATACGGTGCGTCGTCGAGGGCGATGGCATGTCGTCGTCGCACGACCGATTTGCAGGTGACCGCCGCGCGGTCGGCCGCCTCATGGAAGATCCTGGCGGGCACACCGTCCGACCTACGCCCAAAGCTATTCCATGATCGACCACCATCGGACGGCGGCGTCGATGACGCTTGCGGGCGGCAGGGAAAGGGTTAGGCTGACCGCATGGCCGCTTTCGACGACAGTTCCGATCCCGATCTCGGTGCAGCCTGCAACCGGCTGGCGATGTGGGTGGAGTCGTTGCCCGAGCGGGCACTGATCGATCCGGCGTCCGAACTGACCGAGGACGATCTGGCGCTTATCCTGCGGCGTCTCCATGCCATGCGGCACTTGGGGGACGATAGGCCCGCGACGGACCGTCCTCCGGTCACCGTCGCGCGGGCGTCCGTGCCGGTGACGGCGAAAAGCTGACGGCGCGATCGGGGGCGACGTCGCCCGCCCGACATTTTCCTTCCGTTTGAACGGCTCCGATAGAGGGCGAGGGCGTTCTATGGCCTGGCCGCTGGCAAAGTGTCGGTCGCACCAACGGAGCCGACATGTCCCATCGTCCCAGCCCTATACCGGTGCCCGAGGCGGCCTCACCCGGGGAAAACGCGACGGGCAAAGGGGCTGCCGCGCTCGGTGACTTTGCCTGACGACCGCCGCGCCATTCTGTTCACTATCGGGAGTGCCAATCATGGATGACGAACGCCTCTGGAGTTTCGAGGAAAGCCTCTGGACGGAAGGCCCGGACAATTACCGGGAAAAGGTCGATGCCGAGGTCGTGATGGTGCTGCCCCGGCCGCCCTTCGTGCTGACCGGCGACGCGGCGGTGTCGGCGGTGGCGGATACGCCCGTTTGGGAAAGCGCCGAACTGACCGAACGGCAGGTGTCACGCCCGCAGGAGGGATTGATCGTCATCGGTTATCACGTCGCGGCCAGCCGGGATGGCGAGGCCTATGAGGCCTATTGCACCTCGGTCATCCGGCGGCTGGAGCATGAGGTCTGGCGGGTCGTGCAGCACCAGCAGACGCCGAAGCTGGCAAAGCCTCTGGCCGAGGCATAAAATCGGGAAAGGAGGGCTCTTCGGTATCGACTGGTCGGGCTCTCCTTTACCATCGTCACGATCCAATAGCTTTCGTCCGTCACGTCGAACAGGCGGCGTTTGCCGGCAGGAAAGCAATCTGAGGCAAGCGTTAAGGCCAGCCGCAGCAAAGGCGCTCAAATCCGACATCGGCCTTTGCCGTATCGGCAAACCCGCCTAACGCCAGCGGGTCGCCCGTTGGATGGCCTCGTCGACCGGCACGTCATGAAGTTGCCGATAGCGGGCTTCGACCAAGCTGAAGAGTCCGAAGGCCAGCAGTCCGACACCGACGATGATATCGAAAGGATCGGTCAGCCAGGACAGCACCCGCGCCATGCCGCCCGCCTCGCTGGCATGTTCCTCGATCCCGGCCTTTGCCAGAAGATAGCCGCTGATCAGGAAGACGAGGCCGCGTGCCGCATAACCCGCACGCCCGCTCCACTGCACCCAGGAATGTCGCGCCACCGATGGATCCAGATAGCGCAGGAACGAGCCTTTGACGGCCTTGGCGAACTGGACCACGCCCAGCACGATCATCACCGCGGCACCCAGCAGGACCAATGCCCAGCCGCCGGGCAGTTGCATGGCCGTCCGCGCGCTTTCCTGAGCGCCGTCTCCCGACAGGGCCGCTCCGCGCATCAACTGCACCGATTGCGAGGCGAGCAGGAGGTGGATGGCGCCGCTGACGCCCGCGCCGATCCGCTCCATCACGCCTTTACGGTCGGTTCCGTGCCGTTCGA
This sequence comes from Sphingomonas sp. Xoc002, assembly GCF_050408055.1. Lineage (NCBI taxonomy): Bacteria > Pseudomonadati > Pseudomonadota > Alphaproteobacteria > Sphingomonadales > Sphingomonadaceae > Sphingomonas > Sphingomonas sp. Xoc002. The sequence continues at coordinate 1,327,206 of NZ_CP191175.1, forward strand.
TATCCAGAGCCGCGTCGGCCAGCCGCCATATGCCATAGGCCGTCAGCCCGACGGCGATGATCGCAAGCAATATCTGGCCGCCGCCCCGGCCGAGATACTCGATCGCGCCGCTTTGGTCTTCCGCCCTGCCGGTCCGGACGATGAGCATGGCGATGACGATGTAGAGCAGCCCGCGCGTCGCGAAGCCGATCCGGGTCAAGGCCGTCAGGCGCGAGCTGGCGTTCATATGGTCTCCCTTACCCCGGACAAAACAAGGACTAAGCGATCTCGTTCCAGCATCGGAATGGCTTTTCGGCCGCTCGCGGCCGACGCGGCGAGACGCATGGGCGCGCCCGGGTTCTTGACGGGGCTCGGGGCCTAATAGGTCACGGTCACGACGACCGTGTCGGTATAGAGGCCGGGGGCGGGGGTCGATTGTGCGGGCACCCGCCCATAGATTGCCAACGCCTGGGCAAGGCCGGTGCCCGAGGCCTGGACGCCGCTATCCCAGCTGGATGAGAGGGCGGCATCGCGGAACAGGCCATAGGTGATGAAGCTGCCCGAGGGCCCCCGCATCCGGCGGCCGCCCGACGCATCGGCATTGCGCCCGGCGTCGAGCCGCAGCGCATAGGGCGTCTGGCTGGTGCAGGTCAGGGTCAGGCCGCTTTGCGCCGTGACCGCCTTTGCCAGCACGCCGGTCGTCGGAAAGGTGAGCGCCGTGGCCGCCACGGTGCAGCCCTTGGGGATCGTGGCCGTCACCTCGAAGGTCGGGCGGACGGAGGCGGTGCCCGCAAAGCCGGTGCAGTTGGTGCTGGTGCCGAGCAGTTCGGCTCCATAGCTGAACAGCGTGGCGTTGCCGATGAAGCTGGAGCGATAGGCCCCCGGCACCGCCGTCGCCTGGCCACCGAACAATCGCGCATAGATGGTGCGCGTCGCCGAACCGGCCCCGTTCAGCAGGTTGGAAATGATGATCGCGGGCACCGTACCCAATACCGGATTGTCCAGCGATCCCCAGGCGACCGATCGCGCCGCGTCCTGATAGAGCTGGTATCGCAGCGACCCTCCGGTGCCCGTCATCAACCGGCCGGAGCCGTCCGTGCCGCCGCTGCCCGCGCCGATGCCGGGACAGACCTTGACGACGTTGAGCACCGGGATGCTGGTGCAGGTGACCGTGACCGTCCCCGTCACATCGACCGGGCCACTGGTCAGCAGCGAGGGGCTGCCGAAATCGATCGACGACACCGTGGCCGAACAGGTCTGCGCCTGTGCCGGGGCAGGCATGGCCAGACAGGCGAGCACGGCGAGTAGCAGGAGGATCAGCCGGGTCATGGCGCCGCGCTCGCCATCGGTGTACAGACGGCCCGGATACGCACCTGCTCGCCCGGCTGCGTGGCAAAGGGGAAACGTGCCCGGCAGCGGTGGCCATCGGGATCGGTGACGATCGCTTCGTTCTGCGCCCCGAGCCCACTCAGGAACGCGGCACCGTCATAGCCGACCACATCCTCGGGCAGCCCCGGCCGAGCGATCCCCGAGCCCAGCGGCAGCAGCCGACCCTCGCCATCGACGAACTCGACCAGCGCGGCGTCGGTTTCGCGCGCCACGCCGAACGCGACCAGTGCGGGCACGCGGGTAAAGGCCACCGCCTCGGCATGGGTCGAGGCGATGCGCGCATCGACGGGGAGCGAGGAGGGATCGATCGAGATCGCGCTCGGCTCGAACGGGGCGATGTCGGGAACCAGCAGCTTGCCCGACGCGCCGGTGGTGCCGACCAGCCGGTTCTCGCGATACACCCGCACGCCGCTCGCGCCCGCATCGGCCACCGCAAAGGACTGGTCGAGCCGCCGCGCCGCATAGAGGTCGCCACCGATCAGCGCGACCGCACCCTCGGCCTGCAAGGTGCCGGCGACGTTGCCGCCCGCATAGAGGCCGGTCGCCTCGAACTGGGCGAAGCCGGTCGTATGGCGGACGATGGCATGGCCCGCCCTCTCGCGGCCATCGGCAACCCGCACCGACCAGCCCCAGGAGCCGGGTTCGTGCGCGCCCTGCCGCGACATCTCGGCATAGCCCGAGACGCGCCCCTCCGACACCGTCGCACCGGTCGTCACCGAGGCGCGTCGTCCGAAGGGCAGGCTGGCCCCGACGAACAGGCCGAAGCTGCGGTCGCCGCTCAGGTCCGCGACGGCATTGGCGAACAGCGACAGCCGCCCGATATTGGCAGTCGAGGACAGGCTGGCCAGCCGATAGCGGTCCCCCGCCGCCGTCTTGGAATTGACGAGGCTCACCCCGACCGAGGCCGAGGTCGCGGCGATGGGCAACGACAGGGAGAATTGATCGACCTCGCGCGGCGCGCCGAAGATCCGCCGGTCGCCCACCAGGATCGGGCCGAAGGACGATGTGCGCGACGCCAGGTCCTCATAGCGGCCGATCGCCCGCATCGACCGGATCAGCACCGAAAAGCCGGACCGGCGCGTTTCGAACGCGATATCGACCAGCCCGCCGGTACGTCCCCCCGCCTGGCTGACCGCCCCGGCGAGCGACAGCAAGGCCTGGTCCCGCAACGTCACGACGCCGCCCGCGCCCAGCTGGACCAGACCCGCGCCCAGTTCGGCATGGCCCTGCAGCGTCAACCGGTCGGTCATGCCGCGCCGGATCGAGGCCGAGCCGATCAGCCGCCGGTCATAGTCGTTCGACAGTATTGCATAGCTGCGCCGGGCAAAGCCGACCTCCGCGCTGAAATCGGTCAACCCCTCCGCCAGCAACTGGGGGGAGGCATAGAAGGGCGCGGTCTGCACGGTTTCCCGCCCCAGCGCATCGCGGACGACGACGGTGGCGACCCCTGCGCCCTGCACGACCGGCGGGTGCATGACGGCATAGGGGCCCTGGGGCACATCGGCCGACAGGGTGCGGACCCGGTCGATGAACAGGTCCAGCGTCGACGGGGCGGCGGCGCTGCCCAGCAGTCGCGGCACGGGCATGGTGACCAGGTCGGGCCGCATGCCGAAGGTGCGCTGGATCTGAAGCCCCGCCATGCGGATCGGGCGGGTCCAGGCATGGCCGCCGTTGATCGTGTCCCCTGCGCGCAGCGTCACCAGCCGCCTGGGGTCCTCATAGCTGTAGCTCGTGGCCAGCCGGGTAAAGCGCGGCCCGCCCGACAACAGGCCGACCGCGCTGCTCTCGAACAGGCCGAACGCGCCGAAGACGCGCGTCCCGAACGCACCCGATGCGCCGGTAAAGCGCGGGCCGACCGCGCTCCGGTCGCCGCTGGCGAACAGCGTATAGTCCAGCACCGCGCCGAAGGGCGGCCGGTCGGGCGTCAGGCCGGAACGGTCGCCGCGCCCTCCGTCGATCAGCGTCGGGCTCTGCACGGTCGGGCCAGCCGCCAGCCACATGATCTGGCGCATCTGCTCATAGCGATAGCGCAGCCCGGAAATACGCTCCAGGGGCACGTCGCCCGTCTCCGCATCCGGCGGGACCTTGACGCCCAGCGTCCGCAACTGGGCGACGGGTGCGGTGAAACTGCCGTCCGCGCGCTGCGTGAACGAGGCGACATAGCCGGTGGGCTTGTCGTTCAGATAGACCTCGAGCTGAAGCGCCTGTTCCTGGCGGCTGGGGTCGACATCGACCCCGACGCGAAGGCTTTCGCTGTCCTGCGCACCGGCGGTCTGCGCGCAGGCCAGCGTGGCCAGGATGATCCCGGCCAGTTCACCGGCGCGGCTGGGTCGCAAGGGAGACCTCGATCGGGCCGCCATCGGAGACGGCCCGCATCCGCAGGTCGGTGCCGCCGGGCAGGGCAGTGCCGGGGTTCAGCGGAATGCGGAGTTCGGACCCGGCCAGCACATAGCCGACCAGTCCCGACCGCGCGAGAAGCTGCTGGCTGCCCGCGATCAGCTGAAGGTCGGCGATTCGCAGGCGCCTGTTGCCCTTGTTGCGCCCGACCAGTGCCGCGCCGCCGCCCGAACGGTCGATCCGCCATTCCACATCGGGCATCCGGCGCGGGATGTCGGAGAAGAAGGCGGGGATCGACTGGCGGACGACCAGATTGACCGTGCCCGGTTGCGCGCGCGTCGGCTCGGGTACTTCGTCGATCAGGACGCGATACGCCTCCTCGCCGACCGGCGCGGCCTTGGCCGTGCGGACGACACGGATCAGATATTGCTGCTGCGGCGCCAGCGTCGAGAAGGGCGGACTGGCGACCACGTCATTGGTGGGGGTCAGGACGTCGGTGCCGTCGCGCGTCGTCCACTTCATCACGCGGACCTGGACCCGGACCGGCCGCTGCTCGGCATTGCTGAGCGTCAGCGAGGTCGTCCGCGCGCCCGGCAGCGGGTCGATGGCGACCGGCGCGACCCGGATGTCGGACGCGTGGCCGATCGCCGGGATCGCCAGCCCCATCGCCGCCGCCGCCAGCGACCGTTTCGGCCACGGCGTCATCAGTATGTCACCGTTACCTGGACGGTATCGGTATAGCTGCCCGCCGCCGGAGTGGTCTGGGCCGGGACGCGCCCGTACACCGTCAGCGATTGCACCGCGCCGTTGCCGATCCCGGCCAGCGTGTCGGTGCCTGCGGTATTGCCCCAGATCTGCGACCGGGCGGGATCGCGGAACAGTTCATAGACGACCGTGGCCCCCGCGCCCGAGGTCATCCGCCGCGCCGCCACCGTTGCCCCTGTGCCTGCACCGGCATTCAGGCCGATATTATAGGGGGTGGTGTTGGTACACTGGACGCCGATCGTGCTGGTCGAGGTGATCGCGGCCTGGATCACGCCGGTATTGCCGAAGGCCAGGTCGCTCGCCGAGGTCAGGCGGCATTCGGCCTGGATCGTCATCGACACCTGAAACTGCGTGCTCTGCTGCGCGGCGGCGGGATCGGCGATCAGGACGCAGCCCAGTGCCGCGATGCCGAGAGGTGCGAGATAGGGTTTCACGATATTGTGCCTCCAAATCACGCCTGATCAAAAGCTCGAAGGCCTTATCAAGGTGCTAAAGCTTCGGAATCGGACGAGAATTTTGGAAGATGCTGTTTGTCGCGGCGGCCTGTGCCTTGGCACGACGAACGTGCTAGGGGCGGGGCCATGTCGAAAACCCAAATTCAGTCCGGCAGCGTGGCCGTCGACGGCATCACCTATGACTGGCATCTCCAGCGCGAGCCCCATCTGTCGGACGACGAAGGATGGAAGGGCATGACCATCGCGCTTTCCGAACAGGGCGCCAAGCGCGAGGCGCATATGGAGTTTCCGGCTCCGAAGCGGCTGCTCAAGGGCTTGCCGCGCGGGCGGCTCCAGCTCGACGACCCGACCATCACGCGCTGCGTGCGCTCCGCACTGGCGGCGGGCTGGGACCCGATGTCGCGCGGGCGGCCGGTGGTCTTCACCGTCGACGCCGAGGGGAATTGAGGCCGGATTTACATTTATTCCTCCCCTGCAAGGGGAGGGTGTGCGGGCTTTGACGTGCCCCCGGCACGTCAAGATGGTGCCGGGGGCACCATCTCGCTCGCACACATGCGCAGCATGGTGGAGGGGTGTAGCCCGCCGCGAGATTAGTCCAACCTCACCAATGGAAACACCCCTCCGTCAGGCCTTCGGCCTGCCACCTCCCCTGCAAGGGGAGGAAAGGGGGGCTCAGGCCGGGCAGACCAGATCGAACGCGGCGGTGGCCATGGGCAGGCCGTTGACGAGCAGTTCCACCTCATGGCGACCGGAATGGTGGCGACGCGTGCTGAAGTCGCGCATGACCTGAAGGATGCACAGCGTGGCGGAGGCCGATCCGGCAAGATCGAAGGTCTTGAGCTTGAAGACCTTGGCCGCCGTCTTACCCGCACTCCGCGCATAATGGAGGCGATAGTCGACGACGAGGCGCTGGTCGGCTTGGGCGAGGGACGCCAGCTCCGCCGTGATCGTCACGGCCTCGCCCAGCTTGACGGTTGCGGGCTCGACGGTGAAATGGGCGACCCGCACCTGTGCCCCATGCGCTACCCCGATCAGCGCGAGCGCACGCGGATCGCCCTTCTTGATCAGCGAACGAAGTGCATGGCGGACGATCCACGCCGTCCGCGGCGTCTCGCGGTCCCAGCCTTGCAGATGCTCGACCAGCCAGTCGGGGCGATCCTTGCCGATATCGTTCAGATGGTTGGCGACCGATTTGCGGACATAGAGGCTGGAATCGTCGCGCAACGCATCCAGGATCGGGGCGGCCAGCGTCGGATCGTCCCGCAGCGCCGGGACGCGCGACGCCCAGGGCAGCCGCGGGCGGCTGCCCTCGCTGGCGAGGCGGCGGACATGCTCGTTCGGGTGATCTGTCCAGCGGAGCATCTGCGCCAGGGTCCGCGCGGGATCGGCGGCGAGGAACGGGCGAATGGCGAACTCCGCCGAGCCGAACCGGGTCAGGTCGGCCAGCGCCTCCATCGACCGATCGAAATCGCCCACCCCTTGCCGGGCGACGAACTCCGTCACGGCGATTGCCTGGAAACTGTGCGTCAGGTGCGGCGCGATGGCCCCGACGACATGGATTGCGGTGGCGTAATCGGTAGACAGGGCTTCATGGAGCGCGTCGGCGATATGGCGCACCCGTTCCATGATCGACAGCCCGTCCAGTCCGTCCAGCGCCGCGTCGAGGAACGCCGTGCGGTCGAAGACGGGCGACGCCGCCGCACCCGCATCAGCGATGATCGTCACCGCCGCGACGCCCAGAATGTCCTTCATCAGGGGATAGGTTTTCGCGTCGCTCATGAGGGTCGGTCGTCCGCCTGGAATATCGCTGGTGGCGATCGTTACCGCATCGGCGCGGCATCGTGTGCGCAAAATGCCGTCATCAAACCGCCGCCGGGACGTAACGCGGCTGAAACGTCCCGCCCATAGGCGCAGCCCCCGCAAGCGCCACGCGCATCGCCTATGGGGAAGGCTTCATCATGAAATTCGTTACCGCCAGCGCCGTCGTGGCGCTGCATCTGTCCTTTGCCTCCGCCGCCTGGGCGCAGGCCGTGCCGGATGCGGGCGCAGACGGCGACGTGATCGTCACCGGCACCCGCGAGCGGGGCCGGACGCAGTTCGATACGCTGGCGCCCGTTGATGTGCTCCCCGAAACGCTGATCCGCTCGGGCGTGTCGGGCGACCTGAACGACACGCTGGCGCAGCTGCTGCCCTCCTTCAACGTGCAGCGCCTGCCGGCGGCGGACGGGCAGGCGTTCGTCCGCCCGGCCACCTTGCGCGGGCTGTCGGCGGACCAGACACTCGTGCTGGTCAACGGCAAGCGTTACCACCGCTCGGCGCTGCTCGGCACGCGCGGGGCGCAGGCCCCCGACCTCGCCAGTATCCCCAGCCTGGCGATCAAGCGGATCGAGGTGCTGCGCGACGGTGCCTCGGCGCAATATGGGTCGGACGCGATTGCGGGCGTCATCAACATCATCCTCGACGACGCGCCCGGCATGGAGGCCTATGGCCAGATCGGCCGATATGATGCGGGCGACGGCAATGATTATCAGTCGGGCATGCGCGGCGGCATCGCGCTGGGCGAGCGCGGCGCGATCGTCTTCACCGGCCAGTTCGAACATGCCGAGGCCACCTCGCGCACCCGCCAGCGCCCCGACGCCATCGCGTTCCAGGCGGCCAATCCGACCCTGACCGTTCCCAATCCCGTCCAGCGCTGGGGCCAGCCGGACGAGGAGCGGCTGCGCGGGGCGATCGACATGCATTACGAGCTGGCGCCCGGCGCGACCCTCTATGCCTTCGGCACGGCGCAGCAGGGGGAGGGCGTGACCGACTTCAACTGGCGCAATCCGGCGGGGACGGGCAGCGTCTATAACGCCAGCAGCGCCTTTCCGGGTTTCAGCTTCCGCAGCATCTATCCGGTCGGCTTCACACCGCGTTTCGGAACGCGCTTCGCCGACCTCCAGGCCGATAGCGGGCTGCGCGGCGAGCTGTCCGATGCCTTTTCCTACGACGTCAGCGCGTCGTCGGGCCGCAGCCGTATTGACTATACGCTCGCCGAGAGCCTGAACGCCTCGCTGGGGCCGAACAGCCCGACGCGCTTCTATCTGGGGCGGCTGACCCAGGTCGAGACGAACCTGAACGCTGATTTCGTCTATCGCCTGCCCATCGGCGGGGTCGAGCCGCTGAACATCGCCTTTGGCGGCGAGCGTCGGATCGAGCGTTATGTCGTCGGCACCGGCGACCCCGCTTCCTACGCCATCGGGCCGGGCGCGGCGACGGGGCTGGCACCCAACTCCAACGGCTTCCCCGGCTTCGGCCCGCAACAGGCGGGCCATTTCCGGCAGAGCAGCCATGCGGGCTATGTCGACCTCGCCTGGCGGCCGGTGTCGATCGTCTCGCTGGGCGCGGCGGGGCGCTATGAGGATTTCTCCAGCTTCGGCGACAAGTTCACCTACAAGCTGTCGGGCCGCGTAGAGCCGGTGTCGTGGCTGGCGCTACGCGGCACCTATTCGACCGGCTTCCGCGCGCCGACGCCCGCACAGTTGAACACGCGGGTGGTCAGCCAGGGGCTCGACACCCGCACGCTCCAGGTGTTCAACCAGGGCCGCCTGGCGCCCAGCGATCCGCTGGCGATCGCGCTGGGCGCCAAGCCGCTGCGCCCGGAAACCTCGCGCAACGCGACCGTGGGGCTGGCGGTGCAGACGCAGGTCGGTTTCACCGCGACGGTCGATCTCTATCAGATCGATGTCGACGACCGGTTCAGCCAGTCGGCGACGATCGCCATCCCGGCGACCTTGGCCAATCCCAATCGCTTCACCTCGATCAGCTATTTCACCAACGACTTCAACACGCGCACGCGGGGCGTCGACATGGTGCTGGGCTATAACCGCCAGATCGGCGGCGGGCGGGCCAGCGCGACCCTGGCCTATAACTACAACCGCACCCAGGTGCGCAGCGGCACCAGCGCGGCGATCGCCAACGAGACGCAGCGTCGCATCTTCGAGGAACGGCTGCCGCGTCACAATGCGACCGGCACGCTGGGCTATGATATCGGCCCGGTCGGGGTGATGCTGCGCGGGCGTTATTACGGGCCATGGACCGATGTGACGGGCAATGCGACGGGCGAGCTGTTCCAGCGCTTCGGCGGCATCGCGCTGTTCGACGCCTCGCTTACCTATCGCATCACGCCCAACATCTCGCTCCGGGGCGGGGCGGAGAATATCTTCGACACCTATCCCGCCGAGGCGACCAACCAGGCCAATCGCGGCCTGATCTACTCGCGCAATGCCCCCTATGACACCGATGGCGGGCGCTATTATGTGCGCGTCGGGGTCAGCTTCTGATGATCGACCGGCGCATGGTGCTCGCAGGCGGGATGGCGGCCACCGTCCCGCTGCCGGGGATCGCTGCCCGGACGCGGAGCAATGCGCCGGGACCCGATGACGAGGCTTTCTGGGCGGGTGTCGCGGCGGATTATGATCGACCGTCCGACGGCATCGCCCAGCTGGAAAACGGCAATTGGGGTGCGATGGCGCGGCCCGTGCGGCTGGCCTATGAACAGGCCATCGCGCGGGTGAACCGCGACACCAGCTATTATGCGCGCCGGGGCATGCTGGCCGATCTGCGTGCCGCGCGCGAGGCGGTGGCGGACGAACTGGGCGTGCCGCCCGAGGAGATCGCCTTCACCCGCAACGCGACCGAGGCGCTGAAGGCGCTGATCCTGGGCTATAACCGCCTCTCGCCGGGCGATACGGTGCTGTACGCCGATCTCGACTATGACAGCATGCAGGCTTGCATGGAGAGCCTGGGCCCCCGGCGCGGGGTGCGGGTGCGGCGCATCGCCCTGCCGGAGCCTGCGACGCGACAGGCGCTGATCGACTCCTATGCGCAAGCCATGGCGGCGGAACCCCGGCTGAAGCTGATCCTGTTGACCCATCTCAGCCACCGGACCGGGCTGGTCCTGCCGGTGCGGGAGATCGCCGCGATGGCGCGGGCGCGGGGTATCGATGCCATCGTCGATGCGGCGCATAGCTGGCAGCAACTGGACTTCGCGCTGCCCGATCTCGACTGCGACTTTGTCGGGCTGAACGGGCATAAATGGCTGGGCGCGCCGCTGGGGATGGGGATCCTCCATATCCGTCGTCCCGCGCTGGCGCGGATCGACCGCGATCCGGCCGAGGATGCGGCGGGGCCGGACGGCATCCTGTCGCGGGTCCATACGGGTACGCTGGACTATGCCGCATGGCTGACGGCACCGGCGGCGCTTGCCTATCGGCAGCGGATCGACCGGGCGGCGCGGGCCGCGCGGCTGCGGGCGTTGCGCGATCGCTGGGTGACGCGGGCGCGACAGGTTTCGGGGATCACCGTGCTGACGCCCGACGATCCGGCCTTGCACGGCGCGATCACGTCCTTCCGCATCGACGGCGTGGCGAGCGCGCAAGGCAATGCCGAACTGGCCAAGCGGCTGCTCGACCGGCACCGCGTCTTCACCGTCCACCGCACCGGCCCGGCCAAGGGTGCATGTATCCGCGTCACGCCCGCATTGTTCACATCGATGGCGGAGGTCGACCGGCTGGCCGCTGCCTTGCCCGATCTCGTGGCGTCTTTCCCTCCCTCGCCTCTCGCCGAGGGGAGAGGTTAGCGGAGAACCGCGCTACTCCACGGTCACCAGCGTGACCGACCGGGCGGGAACGGTCAGGGTCAGGCGGTCGCCCCTGATCGCGACGGCCTTTACCGGCTGGGGCACGAAGGGATCGGGCTGGCCGAACTGTACCGGCCGGTCGATGCGGTCGGCGGTGATCGCCGATGCCTGGGCGCGTCGGCCGGACAGGGTGCTTGCCACCATTTCCACGGGCGCGGGCTTGTCGGGGTCGAGGTTGACGATCGACAGGTGCAGCTTGCCTGCCGCATCGCGTGAGGCCGAGGCGCTGATCGTCGGCAGGCGCGTCGCGCCTTGGACATAATCCGGCGTATCGACATCGACCGGAATCTGCGTCGCGCCCTGATGCACCTTGTACAGGTCGAAGACGTGCCAGGTCGGGGTCACCACCATCTCCTTGCCCCGGGTCAGGATCAGCGACTGGATGACGTTGACCATCTGGGCGATATTGGCCATCCGCACCCGGTCGGCATGGTTGTTGAAGATGTTGAGGCTGAGGCCCGCAATCACCGCGTCGCGCAGCGTACTCTCCAGATAGAGGGCGGAGGGCGCGTCCTTTTCGCTGTTGAACCAGGCGCCCCATTCGTCGACGACCAGAGCGACCTTCTTTTCGGGGTCGTAGCGGTCCATGATCGCGGAGTGGCGGCGGACCATCTCGTCGGTCAGCTGCGCCCGGCCCAGCGCCTTGGCCCAGTCGTCGCGGGTGAAGCCGACATTGCGACCCTTGGCATACCAGTCATTGCCGGTGAAGGTATAGAAGTGGAGCGACAGTCCCCAAAGGAGCGGCCGGGGATTGATATAGGCGAGCGGGGTGGGATGGGGCCGGGACTTCATCGTCCCGGCCATGACCTTTTCGGTCCACTCGTAATCGTCGGTGTCCGCGCCCACCGCGATCAGCTTCGTCGGGCCGCCTCCGAAGGTGCGCAGGTTGGCGGCATATTGGCGATATTGCGCGACATAGGTTTCGGCCGTCATCTTGCCGCCACAACCCCAGCTTTCGTTGCCGACGCCGACATAGGGCACCGCCCATGGGGCGGCACGGCCATTGGCGGCGCGCTCCGCCCCGGCCGAGCTTTCGACGGGCGCGGTCATGTAGCGCAGCCACTCGTCGGCCTCGCGCACGCTGCCCGATCCGACATTGACCGATACGAAGGGCCTGGCCCCGATCTGGTCCAGAAAGTCCATGAACTCGTGCGTGCCAAAGGCATTGGAATCGGGCGCGTTGCCCCAGGCCGCGTTGATGCTGCGCGGCCGTTTGTCGCGCGGGCCGATGCCGTCCCGCCAGTGATAGCCGTCGGCGAAACACCCGCCGGGCCAGCGGATCACCGGCACCTTCGCCTGCCGCAGCGCCTGGGTCACGTCGTTGCGGATGCCGCGCGTATTGGGGATCGGCGAGCCCTCGCCGACCCAGATGCCCTCATAGACACCGCGTCCGAGATGTTCGACAAATTGGCCGTAAATCTCGGGCGCGATACGGGGGCCGGGACGGTCGGCATGAAGCAACAAGGTGGTGCGCGGCGCCGTTGTTTCACCGTTCGCTGCGGCTGTCACTGCCGTTGCCGTGGAGAGCGCCAGTACGAAGCTGCCGACCCAAGCGATACGATGCGAAAAGGCAGATTTACCCATCCCCGATCCTCCCCCGATATCTTATATTGTAAGAGTAATGCCACCCATTTGTATATGCAACCGGTCATTCCCCCTGAACTGAACGCGGCTGGCGGCTCTGGCAGGCCCGCCGCTTTCGCGACATAGCCGGGGCCATGTCCTTCCCCCGACTCTCGCCGTCCTGGTTCCGCCACCGGGTCCGATCCAGCGAAGCGAGCCTGGTCCTGCTCGCCATCGCGATCGGTGCGGCGGCGGGATTGCTGAGCGTCGTGCAGGGGGCCATCGCGCGAGGGTTGCAGCGGTTGCTGTTCACGTTGGAGGTGGATCAGCGCCTGAGCGCCAGCACGACCGTCCCGGCCTGGGGACTGCTAGCCCTGCCGCTGGGGGGATTGGTGCTGGTCCTGTTCTCGCGGATCACGGGTGCGCGCAAGCGGCGGCTGGTCGACGCGGTGGAGGCCAATGCGCTGCACGGCGGGCGCATGTCCTGGTCGGACAGTCTGGTGATCTCCGGTCAGACGATCCTCTCCAACGGCTTCGGCGCCTCGGTCGGTCTGGAGGCGGCCTATGCGCAGCTGGGGGCGGGGCTGGCCTCGATCACCGGCGGCTGGTTGCGGCTGCGGCGCGGCGATCTGCGCGTGCTGGTCGGGGCGGGGACAGGCGCGGCGATCGCGGGGGCCTTCGGCGCGCCGCTGGCCGGGGCCTTCTACGCTTTCGAGATCGTGATCGGCGCCTATACGCCCGCCGCCATCGCGCCGGTCGCCGCCGCCGCCCTGACCGGGGTGCTGGTCGCGCAGATGCTGGGCGCACAGCCCTATCTGGTCAACGCCGTCGCGGGCGAAGCGGTGCTGACCCATCATTACCTCATCTATGCCGGGCTGGGCGCAGTGGCGGCGGCGCTGGGCATCGTGCTGATGCGCGCGGTGGCGGAGATGGAGACGCTGACCCGCCGTCTGCCGATCCCGGCGGCGTGGCGGCCGGTCCTGGGGGGCGTCCTTCTGATGCCGCTCGCCTGGATGACGCCGCAAGTGCTGTCGGCAGGGCACGGGGCGTTGCATCTCGACCTGGAATATGGCCTGCCGCTCAGCTTCCTCGCCGCCATCTTCGTCATGAAGAGCGCGGCGTCGATCGTGTCGCTGGGTTTCGGTTTTCGCGGCGGCCTGTTCTTCGCCTCGCTGTTCCTCGGCAGCCTGCTCGGCCATATCTATGCCGATCTGATCGGTCTGATGATCGGCGCGCCGGTCGTCGATCCGCAAAACGCCGCGCTGGTCGGCATGGCGGCCTTTGCGGTGGCGGTGGTCGGCGGGCCGATGACCATGGCGATGCTGGTGCTGGAGGCCACGCACGACTTCTCGCTGGCGGGGGCGGCGATCGCGGCCTCGCTGGTCACGACGACCATCGTGCGCGAGACGTTCGGCTATTCCTTCTCGACCTGGCGGCTTCACCTGCGCGGCGAGACGATCAAGAGCGCACGCGATGTCGGCTGGATGCGCACCCTGACCGCGGGGCGGATGATGCGCCGGGTCGAGCGCGCGACGCCTGCCCAGTGGACCATTGCCGAATTTCGCCGCGCCTTTCCGCTGGGATCGACCAGTCGTGTCGTGCTGGTCGACGAACAGGGCCATTATGCCGGGATCGTCCAGACCGCGCGCGCCTATGTCGACGGACTGGACCCGGCCGAGCCGATCGCGACGCTCGCCATCCAGCGCGACCATGCGCTGGCGCCCGAGGCGGATGTGAAGGCGGTCATGCGCGCGCTCGACGCGGCCGGGGCCGACGAAATGGCGGTCGTCGGCCCGGACCGGACGGTGCTGGGCCTGCTGTCCGAACCCTATGTCCGCCGTCGCTATGCCGAGGAGATGGACAAGGCGCAGCGAGCGCTGTTCGGCGAGGACTGACCGGGCTCGTTTCATTCCTCCCCTTTAAGGGGAGGGGGACCATCCGCAGGATGGTGGAGGGGTGTCACCCTTGTCGATAGCGGGACACCCCTCCGTCAGGCCTTCGGCCTGCCACCTCCCCTTGCAGGGGAGGAATGAGCGGCCTCAGCGCGCTCCGTCGATATAGCGGGTCACATTCTCCGCCAGCACGTTCAGCGGAACGTTGCCGCCATCGACCACCGCCTGGTCGAAATCGCGCAGGTCATAGCGCGTTCCGAGCGCCTTTTGCGCGCGGGCGCGCTGCGACACGATCTCGGCCCGCCCGACCTCGTAGCCGCAGGCCTGACCCGGCCAGGAGCAATAGCGGTCCACCTCGCTCTCGGCATTGCTACGCGGTAGGCCGGTGGCGGCGATGAACTCGGCCAGCGCCTTGTCGCGCGACCAGCCGATCGCATGGATGCCGGTGTCGACGATCAGCCGCACCGCGCGCCAAGCGAGGCCCATCAGATAGCCGAGCCGCCCGGCGGGATCGTCGCGGTACATGCCCAACTCGTCCGCCAGCTGTTCGGAATAGAGCGCCCAGCCTTCCGAATAGGCGTTGAACGCCAGGATCGAGCGGATCAGCGGCAGCTTCTGCGCATATTCGCCCTGCCAGACATGGCCCGGTATCCCCTCATGATAGACGAGATCGGGAATGGTGACGCGATTGTGGATCGACGGATCGCCCAGATTGACCCAGACCTTGCCCGGCACGCTGCCGTCGATGGTGCCGGGGCCGCCATAGGCCGCAGGGGCGCCGGGCTCCTGCGCCACCGGCATCCGCCGGATTTCCAGATTCCCGCGCGCCAGCCGCCGGAACGCATCGGGCAGGCGCGGCCGGATCGCATCGATCCGGCCCTGCATATAGGCGACGATCTGCCGCCGTCCTTCGTCGCCATCGGGAAAGCCGATGCCGGGGCGCTTCTGATAGGCGATGGCCCGCTCGGCGACGCTGCCCTGGGTCAGCCCCTCGCTGCGCAGGATCGTGTCCATCTGCGCCTGGAGATCGGCGAGCCGGGCCTTACCCATGGCGTGCAGGTCGGCCGCGCTGCGCCGTGTGGTGGTCCCGGCGCGAAGGCCCCAGCCATACCATTCCGGCCCGTGCGGGCGGACATTCATGCCGGGTGCCGCGATCGCCACGCCGCGCTGCGCCTGCAATTCGGCGAGCTGCCGCTCCAGCGCAGGCATGATCGCCGAGCGCACGATCCGCGTGGCACGGTTGGTCCAGTCGCCGGGGATCGCGGTCGTCTTGCGTGCAAGCGGCCCGATCAATGGGCCATCGGCCTTCGCCGCCTCGGCAATGGTGCCGGTCATGCCCTTGATCGTCTTGTCGAGCAGGAAGGACGGCGGCACCAGCCCCTGTTCGCGCGCCTGGCGGATCCGCACCGTCTCCCCATTCAGCTGCGCGGGCATGGCGGCGAGGCGGGCGAGATAGGCCTCCGCATCGGCCTTGTCGCGAACCGGCTGGTCGCCGTCCAGCATCTGCGGCACGTCCAGCCAGGCGCCGACATTCTGGATGACGGCATAGGGTGTGTTCCGCCAGTCGCCGATCGTCGCGACGCCGTAAGGCAGCGCCATGCCGTCCAGCGCGGTCCGGAAGGCGCTTTCGACCACCGCAAGGCTGGTCAGCGTCGCGGGATCGAGCCCGGCGCGCGGCACCCGCGCCACCTGTTTCAGGCCATCGGTCAGGAAACGCTGCCGCGCCGCGATACCGGCGGGCGAGCGATCCTCCAGCCTGCGCCGCAGATCGGCATGGGCGCCGGTATCCACGCCCAGAGTGGTCGCACGCTCGGGCACGAGTTCGAGCAACTGCCACGCCAGCCGATCGAGCAGGGCTCCCACATCGCTGGCCGGACTGGCCGCCCGGACGGAGGCGGCGGCGGAGAGGGCGGTCATGCCCGCCAGGGTTTCACGACGGGAGAAGAAGCTGGTCATGCCGCCAGGATGACCGGCGCAGGGGCACAGGTCAAACGAGGATGCGGCCGCCTTGCGATTGTAACATAATGTTCATGCCCATGTCGCTTTCCTGTCTTGCCGCCCCCCTACCGCCTGCCGTGACGATAAGAGGGGCGGGCGGTTTATGAAGAATTTTGCGCGACTTGTGGGGGCCTCGGCCTTGGGCCTGTTGCTGGCGGGGACGGCTTTCGCACGAGGGCCTGCCGTGCCGCAGGGACTGAAGCTCGACCGGGTCGTGCTGCTGATGCGGCATGGTGTCCGCCCGCCGACCAAGTCGCCGCCCATGCCCGAAGGCACCACGAACCAGGTCTGGCCAAGCTGGCCGGTCGCGCCCGGTTATCTGACCCCGCACGGGCGCAGCGGCGTCGAGCGGCTGGGTGGTTATGACCGGCAAGCCTGGACGGCGGCGGGCCTGATGCCGCGAACGGGCTGCGCCGCAATCCGGATCGTCGCCGACAGCGACGAACGGACGATCCGCACGGCCGAGGCCTATGCCGAGGCGCTGGCGCCCGGCTGCTCCGTCGCGATCGATCACAAGCCGCAGGACGTGGCCGACCCGATCTTCTCACCGATCGACGAGCGGGCGGTGGCGTTCGATGCGGCGAAGGCGCGGGCCGCCGTGCTGGCCGGGGCAGGGGGCGAGGCCGGGCTCGTGGCGCTCGACAAGCGGCTGGCGCCCGAACTGGCGCGGCTCGACGCGATCCTCTGCGCGCCCGCCTCGCCGACATGCGGCGTGCGGCAGGCTCCGACCGGCTTGGCTCCGGCCAAGCCCCACAAGCGGCCCAAGCTGACCGGGGCGGTCGACCGGGCGTCAACGGCGGCGCAGATCCTGCTGCTCGAATATGCAGAGGGCAAGCCGATGGCCGAGGTCGGCTGGGGCCGTGCCACGCCCGCCGATATCGAGCGGCTGGGCGTCTTCCATGCCGAGGAATTCCGGCTGCTCGCCCGCCCCCGCTATGTCGCCAAGGCGAACATGGCGGGGGTCGCGCCGCTGATCGTCGAGGGGCTGACGGCGGGCAAGGGGCCGGTGGTCACGATGATCTCGGGCCACGACACCAATATCGCCAGCCTGGGCGGGCTGCTCGACCTGCATTGGAAGGTGCCGGGGCTGGCGGCGGACGATCCCGCGCCGGGCGGGGCGATCGTGCTGGAGCGGCTGGTCGATGCGCGGGGGCAGGCTTATGTCCGCGCGCTCTATCGGTCGCAGACTGTCGAGCAGATCCGCAAGCTGGCCGATCCGGCGGTGGAGGCGCCTTACGTGGCGGTGCTGCCGATCGCGGGCTGCAAGGCGCGGGGCGTGGCGGGGCTCTGCACGATGCAGGCGTTCCAGGCGCAGCTTACCCGCTAAACCATTCCTCCCCAAGCTCGCTTGGGGAAGGGGACCGCCGCGCAGCGGTGGTGGAGTGGCCGGTGACCCATGCCCCTCCACCACGCTCTTCGAGCGCGGTCCCCCTCCCCATCAAAGATGGGGAGGAATGGGGAGGCCTTACCAGGTCAGGTTCAAGCGGCCGTAAAGCTGCCGCCCGTTGAAGCCGAAGGGCGAGTAATAGGGGAATGCCGTCACGCCATTGTTGTTGAGCGCGGCGGGCGTCGTGCGGGGATAGGCGTCGAACAGGTTCGACGCCCCCAGCGCCAGCGACACATTGTCGTTGAAGCGATACCGTCCCTCCAGATCGACGATGGTCCGCGGGCCGGTATAGAGGTCGTTGGCAACCACCGATCCGGGTTGCAGGACATCGCCATAATGCACCGCGCGCAACGTCGCGCCGACCGCCTGACGGGTCCAGTCGACCGAGCCGACGATCTTGGTGCGCGGCGTGCCCTGTTCGATGGTCAGGATACGGTTGCGGCCGAACAGGCTGGGCGCGGGGTTCAGCGCGGCCGTCGAGGTCGGCACCCGGTCGACCGACAGGTCGTTGATGTTCGCCGCCGCGCTCAGGTTGAAATTGCCCAGCGTCTCGCTGCGCCAATTATACGCCGCAACGATGTCCAGGCCCTTGGTCGTGGTCTGGACGCCGTTGATGAAGAAACGCGCCGCCTGAACCTGGAAAGGCGACAACAACGCCGCGACCTGGGCGCTGGCCGAGGACTGGATATTCTCCGACAGCACGATCTGGTTGCGGATGCGGATGCGATAGCCGTCGACGGTCAGGCTGAACCCGCCGAAGCGCACGACCGTGCCCAGCGAATAGTTGCGCGACTTCTCCGGCTCCAGCGGCAGTGCGCCCAGCGTCCGGGCAAGGGTGCTGTCGACCGGATAGAGGCCGGTTTCCAGGATGGTGCCGTTGGTCACCAGCGTCTGGGTCGAGGTATAATATTGCTGTTGCAGCGACGGCGCACGGAAGCCGGTCGACAGCGTGCCACGGAAGGCCAGCCACGGTGCGACGTCATAGCGGGCCGAGAATTTCGCGGTCGCCGTCTCGCCAAAGTCCGAATAGCTCTCGCCACGGACGGCCGCGCCCAGGGTCAGGCGATCCCACAGCTTGGCCTCGACATCCAGATACAGGCTGCCGTTGCTGCGATGCGCATCGACCTGGTTTTCCGGCCGGAAGCCGACAAAACCCTGCGCACCTGACGCCAGATTGGCGGCCGCGCCGGGCGCGCGGTTGTAGCTTTCGGGCTGGCCCGCCTCGATCTTAAAGCCCTCGCGGCGATATTCGGCACCCGCCGCGACGTTGAAGACCGCCGCGCCCAGCGAATATTCGCGCGACAGGTCCAGCCCGGTGACGAGCTGGTCATAGGTCAGGCGACCGTCGTCGAAGTCGCGTAGCGTGGCGTTGCCATAGGTCGAATTGGCTGAGTTCAGCGTCGCGAAGTCGATCGTGTTGCGGCCATAGCTGACGGTCAGGTCGGCATTCCAGTCGCCGATCGTCCCGCGCACGCCGCCGGTCGCATTATAATCACGCGAGGTCGTGCCGATCAGCGGCAGGAAGCCGTCCGGATACAGGCCCCGAACCGCCTCGACATTGGCGGCGTTTGCACCCGCGACACGCGGGAAGGCGGCGCTTTCGCTGTCGCGCTGCTGGAAACCGCCATTGGCGTAAGCGGTCCAGCCGCTGTCGCCGAGCGGCAGCGCGGCGTTGAGATAGACGGTGCCCTGTTCGATCTGCGGATCGCCGAAGCGGGCGCGGATACGCTGCGGTGCGGGGCCGCGCGGGTCGATATCGGCGCGGTTGGTCGGCTGTCGCGCGACATATTCGCCCGACAGCGTCAGGAAGCCATCGCTGCCCAGGCCGAAGCCCTTCCAGCCGCTGATCGTCACGGACTCGCCGTCGCGTACCGATCGCGAGGTGCGCGCGGCATCATATTGGGTGGCGAAGGTGCCGAAGGTCACGTTCGCGCCGCCGCCCGAACGGGCCTCGCGCAGCCGCAGATTGACCACGCCCGCAATCGCGTCCGAGCCATATTGCGCCGACGCGCCGTCGCGCAGCACCTCCACCCGGTCGAGCGCGACGGTCGGGATGGTGTTGAGGTCGACCGCCGCCGCACCGCGTCCGATCGAACCGTTGATGTTGAGCAGCGCCGAGGTGTGTGCCCGCGTGCCGTTGATCAGCACCAGCGTCTGGTCGGGCGACAGGCCGCGCAGCGTGGCCGGGCGGATCGCATCCGTGCCGTCCACCGCCGCCTGACGGGGAAAGTCGATCGAGGGCGCGACGCTCGACAGCGCCTGGGCCAGTTCCGTCGTCCCTTGCGCGCGCAGGGCGTTGCCGCTCAGCACGTCGACCGGAGACACGGAGTCGAGGCGGCTGCGCCCCTGCGCCCGGGTGCCGGTGACGACGATATCGTTCTGCGCCGGGGCGGCGGCGGGTTCGGCCTCGGTCTGGGCGGTCGGCTCGGTCGCGCTCTGGGCCAGAGCAGGTGCCGCCAGCAGCGGGCTCAGCAACATGGTGCCGCCAAGCAGCATGGATCGCGCGGTGCGCATCGGGTCATTCCCCCTATTCTTATCAACGAGATGAGCTTTGTTGCTTCTATCTCTACAGCGTTGCTGGGAATTGGGGCGCAAGGCTTGCTTGGGGGGCGATAAGGTTGGCTTGGCGGTGACGGATGGGGGATGGGGGATGGCGAAACATCCATGATAGTCGACAAGTCTCTCCCTCGCCCCTCAAAGAGGGGAGAGGTTGCGCAGACTTGGTCTTTGCGAAAGCAAAGGCTTAGTCGGAGCTGGGTGAGGGGTGGAGCGCTCGGTTCCCGAGCGCGCGAGCCGAAGGCTCGCTCAACCCCTCACCCAAGCTGTGCTAGCCAGCACGCTGGCAAGCTCCGCTAACCCTCTCCCCTATCCAGGGGAGAGGGAAAGAAGAGGGGATTGTGAATGTCGATCCACCTGCAATTTACCAGACGTGGACGCGCTGTTCGGGCGTCAGGTACAGCTTCTGGCCGGGCTGCACCTTGAACGGGCCGTACCACGCGTCGAGATTCCGCACGGTCAGCACCCGCCACGGCGCGGGCGCGTGGACATCGGTGGCGATCCGTGCGCGCAGCGCCTTTTCGCGCATCTTGGTGCGCCAGCTCTGCGCAAAGGCCAGGAAGAAGCGCTGGTCGCCGGTCAGGCCGTCGATCACCGGCGCGGGCTTGCCGCCCAGAGAGGCCTTGTACGCTTCATAGGAGGCGGTCAGTCCGGCGACGTCGGCGATATTCTCGCCCAGTTCCTGCTCGCCGTTCAGGTGAAGACCGGGCAGCGCCTCATAGGCGCTATATTGCGCGATCAGCGCCTGACCGGCGCCCTCGAACCGCTTCAGATCGGCAGGCGTCCACCAATTATGCAGCCGCCCGGTGGAGTCGAAATCGGACCCGAGATTGTCGAAGCTGTGGCTGATCTCATGCCCGATCACCGATCCGATCGCGCCGTAATTGGCCGCCGCGTCGAACTTCGGATCGAAATAGGGGCTCTCCAGGATCGCGGCGGGGAAGTTCAGCGCGTTCTGGAGCGGCAGGTTGACCGCGTTCACCGTCTGCGGCGTCATCCACCACTCGCCGCGATCGACCGGTTTGCCCAACTTCGCCAGATGATAGCGATAGATCGACAGCCTGGCGCGCTGGGCATTGCCGACCGGATCGTCGGCGCGAACGTCGAACTTGGGGTAATTCCACCAATGGTCGGGATAGCCGACGCCGACCTTCAGCACCGCCAACTTGGCGCGCGCTTCCTTCTTGGTCGCGGGCGCCATCCAGTCGAGTGCGGCGATGCGGCGGTCGAAGGCGGCGACGATGTTCTTCACCATCGTCTGGATTTCGGTCTTGGACGACGCCGGGAAATAGCGCGCGGCATAGATTTTGCCGACCGCTTCGCCCAGCGCGCCGTTGACCGCCGAAATGCCGCGCTTCTCGCGGGGCTGCTGTGCGGGCGTGCCGTTCAGCGTGCGGCCGTAAAAGCCGAACGACGCATCGTCGATCGCCTTGGGCAGCGAACCCGTAACCTGGTTGATCGTGTGGAAGGCCAGCCAGTCCTGCCAGCTTTGCAGCGGCTCGCTGGCGACCAAGGCCGACAGCCTGGTGATCGCATCCGGCTGCCACGCGATGAAGTCGCGCTGACCGGCGGGCACGCCCGATGCGGTCCAGAAGGCATTCCAGTCGATGCCGGGAGCCTTGGTGTCGAAATCGGTGCGGGTCCAGGGATTGTCGCCCTTATGCGCGTCCTGGCTGGCGATGATGTCGGTCTGCGCGGCGGCGATCTTCATCTCCAGCGCAAAGACGCGGTCGGCGCGGGCCTGCGGATCGGACAGCCCGGCCAGCGTCATCAACTGGGTCAGATAGGCGCGGTACGCGGTACGGATTTCCGCCATCTCCGGCTTGTCCGACAGATAATAGTCGCGGTCGGGCAGGCCCAGCCCGCCCTGCATCAGATAGGGCACGTTGCGGGTCGGCCGGTTCAGATCCTGGCTGACGAACAGGCCGAACAGGTCGTTGGTGCTGGCGTAATTGTTGTTGTTGAACGGATCGGTGTCCGACCGCATCGCCGCGCCGATCGCGCGCGACAGGTCGTGCTTGTCCCTGATCGCGGCGATGGCGGCCAGATCGCCCTGGATCGGCTTCAGCCCGCGCGCCTCGTTCCCGGCGGTATCGGTATAGGCGGCATAATAATCGGCGATGCGCTGTTCGTCGCTACCGGGCGCGCCCTTGGCCGATGCCGCGCCCTTGATGATCGCGGCGGTGCGCCCCTCGGCCCGCAGCGAGACGTCCAGCCCGACCCCGATCGAGGATCGATCCGCCGGAATCTGCGCAGTCTTGATCCATGTCCCGTTGGCATAGTCGTTGAAATTGTCGCCGGGTTTGACGCTGTCGTCGATCAGCGCCTTGTCGACGCCGGGCAACAGGCCCGTCTGGGCAATGGCGGCGGAAGAGGCGAGGAGGGTGACCGCAAAGGCAAAGCGCTTCATGATGATCCTGAAATCGGGAGTTCAGGCCCGATGGAGCACCCTTCGCAGCCTCCAAGTCAAGGATCATAACATGAACTTCACGTCATGATCGCCGCTTATGGAAAGCCCTTGCCGCCATGCGCGCCGACGGCGGTGCCGGTGGAGAAGGTCGCCTCGCCGCTCGCCAGCGCCACATAGAGCGAGGCCAACTCGGCCGGTTGCCCAGCGCGGCCGAGCGAGGTGTCCTGGCCGAACTCGTGCATCTTGCCCGGCAACTGCCCGCCTGCGACCTGAAGCGGGGTCCAGATCGGGCCGGGCGATACGGCGTTGACCCGAATACCCTTCTTGGCCAGCTGCTTGGCCATGCCCCGCGTCAGGTTCTGGATCGCCGCCTTGGTCGAGGCATAGTCGATCAGGTCCTCGCCCGGATCATAGCTGTTCTGCGAGATGGTGTTGATGATGACCGAACCCGGCGGCATCGACGGGATCGCCGCCTTGGAAAAGCGGAAGACGTGATAGACGTTCGTCTCATAGGTGCGGACGAACTGCTCGTCGCTGATCTCCATGATGTCCGCCTTGGACTGTTGATAGGCGGCGTTGTTGACCAGCAGGTCGAGGCCGCCGAGCTGCGCGATCGCCTTGCGCACCACCTCCTCACAGGCCTTTTGCGTGCGGATATCGGCGGGCAGCAGCACCGCCTTGCGACCCGCCTGACGGATCAGGTCTGCGACCTCGCGCGCGTCCGGCTCCTCGCTGGGGTGATAGTTGATCGCGACATCGGCGCCCTCGCGGGCAAAGGCGATTGCGGCGGCGCGGCCGATACCGCTGTCCCCGCCGGTCAGCAACGCCTTGCGCCCCGTCAGCTTGCCCGATCCGCGATAGCTGGTCTCGCCATGATCGGGGCGCGGCGTCATCTTGCTGGCGAGCGCGGGCCAGGGCTGACGCTGCTCGGGGAAGGGCGTGCGGGTATAGGCCGAGCGCGGATCGCGCAGGCTGGGCACGCTATCGCCACCCGCCTGCGCCGCCGCCGCGCCCGGTGCCGCCGTGGCCGCCAGCCCCAGCGCCGCCCCACCCAGGACCCCGCGCCGCGAGGTTTCGAAATCGCTCATGTCGATGTCCTTCACGAAAGACAGGGGAGGTGTCAGGCGGCGATTTCGCCCTCGTCTTCGCCATCCCAGTAACGGATACGCTCGGCATGGACCCGGATCATGACCACGCCCGGCGTGTCGATGCCTTCGGGGAAATAGCGGTCCAGATCCTTGGTCCAATGCGCCTCGAACAGCGCACGATCCTGGATCAGCGCGGCACGCCCCTCGATCGCGACGAATAGCGGCGGCCCGCCTAGCATCCCGACCGCTCCGGTGTAGCTGAGCGTCACCAGCGGCTGAGCCTCGATTTCCGCCACCTTGCGCGACTGGGCATAGGCAAAGAAGTAGCTGTCGCCGTCATAATCGACATCGCCATTGTTGCTCATCGGCCGCGCCGTCATCGCCCCGGAGGCGCTTTGCGTCGCGAGCATCGCGAAATCGAGCTTTGCCATTTTCTTCGCCAGTTCAGGCAGCGTCATCGTCGCCATGCGATCATTCTCCCGGCAAGGTCGCAGGCGTTGGCAAAAAGCCAAATCCCTGAAATTGCTTGGAGTTCGTAACGGGCGAAAGCCGATAGGGTTCATCGGATCTGAAAGCGCATCAGCGCGAGCGTCGGATGGCGGAAGAGGTATCCGCAGAACTGCTTCATCCTCTGATGTTCGCTGACGCCCAAATATGTTCAGGATTTATCGCTTTTATTCAGGAAATTAGATTAGCACTAATGGCTAGGGTCAGGACCCATTGATGTGAGCGTCGCAATCTGATTCAGACTCCGCGAGGAGACTGGGATGAGCGACCTGTTTTGGCTGACGGATGAGCAGATGGAGCGGCTGCGGCCGTTCTTTCCGAAAAGCTACGGCAAGCCGCGCGTCGATGATCGACGGGTGCTGAGCGGCATCGTCTTCGTCAACCGCAACGGGCTGCGCTGGCGCGACGCGCCCAGCGCCTACGGTCCGCACAAGACGCTCTACAACCGGTGGAGGCGCTGGGGCGAAGCAGGTGTTTTCACGCGGATCATGGAAGGTTTGGCAGCGGTGAATGCCGAGCCCAAGACGGTCATGATCGACGCGACCCCGGCCTTCGCCGGGGCAGGCACTACCTGAAGGCGCACCGCACGGCCTCAAGCCTGCGGGTTAGAAAGGGGATCTTGGCCGCCTGATTGGCCACACCAAGGGCGGCATGAACACAAAGCTGCATGCCATTGCCGACGGGAACGGTCGCCCGTTAAGCTTCTTCATGACCGCCAGCCAGGTCAGTGACTACACAGGTGCAGCCGCGTTGCTCGACGATCTGCCGAAAGCGCAGTGGCTGCTCGGCGATCGCGGCTATGACGCCGACTGGTTCAGGGATGCTCCGAACGCCAAGGGCATTGAACCCTGCATCCCAGGTCGCAGGTCGCGCAACGAGCCGGTCAGATACGACAAACGCCGCTATCGATGCCGCAGCCGCATCGAGATCATGTTCGGCCGTCTGAAGGACTGGCGCCGTGTCGCCACCCGCTACGATCGGTGCCCAAACGCCTTCTTCTCCGCCGTCGCCCTCGCTGCCACCATCATCTTCTGGCTGTGATCAACGTGTCCTGACCCTAACCAAATTATTACCCCTTAAACTAATTTGCATAATAGATGCGCATATTTGACATCAGTCAAAGATAATCGCTTTATCTCAAGAAAAAGTTCTTTCAACCTGCGAGATAATAATAATAGATTTACGTTAACGACCGTAAGTGACATTTGGCGATGCTACTCCTTCAATTGGAGGCAGTCATGGTCGATCGTCGTCATAAGCTCACGCGTAACGGCCTCCCATCCCTTCCACGGCTTGGAAGGGCCGGATCGCGCCATGGATACTGCCGAACCAGCGGCCAACGCATGTCCGTGATACGACCCATCGGCATATGTCATGAGATTAGAATGCCAATCGGCTCGGCATTGGCAAAACGTCTTGAGTTTCGTTGAAGTGGAGCCGTTGTCATGGCGGTCGCTTGTCACGACTCGCTGGCCAGTTCTATGGCCAGTGCTGCTGGGCGTTTCGGGATGCGCACCGGCGAGCATTCTTGCCCCCGATGGTCCGGTGGCGGCGGCCAATCGCCAAATCCTGCTGAATGCGCTTGTCATCATGCTGGCGATCGTGGTGCCCACGATCGTTGCAACCCTGGCATTTGCATGGTGGTTCCGGGCGGGCAATCACCGGGCACGATACCGCCCCGATTTCGTCTATTCGGGGCGGATCGAGATGATTGTCTGGTCGATCCCAATCTTGGTTATCCTCTTCCTTGGCGGGGTCATCTGGGTCGGCAGCCATGACCTTGATCCTTATCGCCCAGTGGAGGCTGCGCCCGGAACGACTGGGGCGCCGCTGGAGGTGCAGGTTGTTTCGCTCGATTGGAAATGGCTGTTCATCTATCCAGGGCAGGGGATCGCGACGGTCAATCAGCTGATGCTGCCGATTGGTGCGCCGGTGCGCTTCCGGCTGACCTCGGCCAGCGTGATGAACAGCTTCTTCGTGCCGCGGCTGGGGTCGATGATCTACACCATGAACGGCATGGAGACGCGGCTGCACCTGCGCTCGGACCGGCCGGGCCAGGTCTACGGACAGTCCGCCATGTATAGCGGCGATGGCTTTTCCGACATGAACTTCACCGTCCGGTCGCTGCCGCCGGACGCGTTCGCGCGCTGGGCGCAAACCGCGCGCACGGCCGGGCCGGTGCTGGACGCGCGCGCTTATGCCGCACTGGCCCGACAAAGCCAGGACGTGCGTCCCTTCAGCTTTCGCGCGACCGCGCCGGGGTTGTTCGAGGCGATCGTCGCTCAGCGGCTAAAGCCCGCTCTGGGGCCAAAGGAAGGTCGTGGCGGCGACCCACATGTTTCGCCAGGAACGCCGGAGATCTGACGATGTTAGGAAAACTCGACTGGTCGGCGATTCCGATCGAACAGCCGATCCCGCTGATTGCGGCGGGACTGGTGATGGTGGCACTGTTGGCCGTGTTCGTCTGGATCACCAGACGCGGCTATTGGCCCTATCTCTGGCACGAATGGATCACCAGCGTCGACCACAAGCGGGTGGGCATCATGTACACCATGTTGGCGCTGGCGATGCTGATCCGCGGTTTCATCGATGCGATCATGATGCGCAGCCAGCAATCGATGGCGACCGGCGGCGCGCAAGGATATCTGCCGCCCGAACATTATGATCAGATCTTTTCCGCGCATGGCACGATCATGATCTTCTTCGGCGCGATGCCCTTCGTCATTGGATTGATGAATTTCGTCGTGCCGCTGCAATTGGGGGTGCGCGACGTCGCCTTTCCCACGCTCAATTCTGTTAGCTTCTGGTTGACCGCATCGGGGGCGCTGCTGGTGAATGTCAGCCTGGTCCTGGGGGAGTTCGCGCGTACCGGCTGGCTGCCTTATGCGCCCTTGTCGGAGACGACCTATTCGCCCGGCGTCG
This sequence comes from Sphingomonas sp. Xoc002, assembly GCF_050408055.1. NCBI lineage: Bacteria > Pseudomonadati > Pseudomonadota > Alphaproteobacteria > Sphingomonadales > Sphingomonadaceae > Sphingomonas > Sphingomonas sp. Xoc002. The sequence continues at coordinate 1,354,134 of NZ_CP191175.1, forward strand.
GGGTTGATTATTATCTGTGGGCGATCCAGATTTCCGGCGTCGGCACGCTGATGTCGGGCGTCAATCTGGTCACGACCATCCTGAAGATGCGCGCGCCGGGTATGTCCTATCTGCGGATGCCCATGTTCTGCTGGACCGCGCTCGGCTCCAACATGCTGATCGTCGCCGCCTTTCCCATCCTGACCGCGACGCTCGCGATGCTGACGCTCGACCGGTATATGGGGTTTCACTTCTTCACCAACGATGCCGGCGGCAACATGATGATGTTCGTGAACCTCATCTGGGCCTGGGGGCATCCGGAAGTCTATATCCTGATCCTGCCCGCCTTCGGCATCTTTTCGGAGGTGTTCTCCACCTTTTCGAGCAAGCCGCTGTTCGGCTATCGATCGATGGTCGCGGCGACGCTGTTCATCGTCGTGGTCTCGTTCCTCGTCTGGCTGCACCATTTCTTCACCATGGGGGCGGGAGCGGACGTGAACGCGGCGTTCGGCATCGCGACGTCGGTCATCGCGGTGGGCACGGGCGTGAAGATCTACAATTGGCTGTTCACCATGTATGGCGGGCGCATCCGCTTTCCGACGCCGATGCTGTGGTCGCTGGCGTTCATGGTCACCTTCGTCATCGGCGGGATGACCGGCGTGCTGCTCGCGGTGCCCCCGGCCGACTTCATGCTGCACAATTCCATGTTCCTGGTCGCGCATTTCCATAACGTGATCGTCGGCGGCGTCGTGTTCGGGGCGTTTGCGGGCTACGCCTTCTGGTTTCCCAAGGCGTTCGGCTTCCAGCTCGACGAGCGTTGGGGAAAGATCGCCTTCTGGCCGTCCCTGATCGGGTTCGTGCTCACCTTCGGCGCGCTCTATGTCGTCGGGCTGGAGGGCATGACACGGCGCCTTCAGCATGTGGAGGTGGACGAATGGGTGCCATGGCTGCACGTCGCGCTGGCGGGCGTGGGCTTCATGATGCTTGGCGTTGCGGGCCAGGTGGTGCAACTTGTCGTCAGCATCCGCGATCGGGAACGTCTGCGCGACGTGACCGGGGATCCATGGGACGGACGCAGCCTGGAATGGTCGACCGCGTCCCCACCGCCGCATTTCAATTTCGCCACGATCCCCGACGTGCGCGGCGAGGAGGTCTATTGGGGCATCAAGCAACGCGCCATCGAGACGCAGCGACTGGGCCCCGAGCCCCGATATGCGCCGATCGAAATGCCGCGCAACAGCGCGACGGGGTTCGTCACCGCCTTCTTCGCCACGGTGATCGGCTTTGCGCTGATCTGGCATATCTGGTGGATGGCCGCACTGGGTTTTGCCGGAGCCTATGCCACCTTCGTCGCGTTCGCCTGGCGGCGCGAGGAGGAATATGAGGTACCCGCCGACGAGGTCGCGAGGGCCGATCGCGCACGGCGCGCGGCACGCCAGGCATGGCTGGCGGCGCGCGCGGAGACGGCGGCATGACCGTCGCCACCCACGCGCAGCCCGATCCCTATGCGCTGGGGCGGGGGCATAACGGGCATGGCCATGGCAGCGATGCCACCGGACATGGCGAAGGCGGCCCGGCCTCCAAGCGGATCATCGTCGGCTATGGCTTCTGGATCTATCTGCTGTCCGACATCGTCATGTTCTCGGCTTTTTTCGCCGCTTATGCGGTGTTGGCGGGGGAGACGGCGGGCGGCCCCACCGGCGCGGAGATTTTCGGACGGGGCCGCGTCGCGATCGAGACCGTCTGTCTGTTGCTGTCCAGCTATAGCTGCGGCCTGGCGAGCCTTGCCGCCGGCCGGGAGGATATGCGCGGTACGACCCTGTGGCTGATCGTGACCGGCGTGCTGGGGCTCGCTTTTCTGGGCATCGAGCTCGATGAATTCGCCACCCTGATCCGAGAGGGCGCGGGGCCGCAGCGCAGCGCCTTTCTTTCCGCCTTTTTCGCCTTGGTCGGGCTGCATGGGCTGCACGTCGCGGTGGGGCTGCTCTGGCTGGCCACGATGATCGCGCAGGTCGTCCTTCGTGGCTTTCCCGCCAATGTCCATCGGCGGCTGCTTTGCTTCAACCTGTTCTGGCACGCGCTCGACATCGTCTGGGTCGGCGTCTTCTCGATCGTCTATCTGCTGGGGAATCTGGGATGAGCGAGCGCAATCATCACGATCTTGGCGATGCGGCACCCGGTGACGAAGGGATCGATGCCCAGGAGCCCGCGCACGGGGCTCGGGGCTATACGCTGGGGTTGTTTCTGGCGGCGCTGCTGACCGGCGCGTCCTTCTGGATCGCGTCGACCGATCTGATCTGGGGACCGGCCGTGCCCGCCGGAATCATCGTGTTGGCGCTGGCGCAGATGGGCGTGCACCTGGTCTTCTTCCTCCACATCACAACCGGGCCGGACAATACGAACAATGTGCTGGCACTGGCCTTTGGCGTGTTGATCGTGCTGCTGGTCGTGGGCGGGTCGGTATGGGTGATGACCCATCTCAACCACAATATGGCGATGAGTCCCGACGCCATGATGCAGCATATGCGCTGACCCGCCTCGTGCGACCGAAGCGTTCCGTCTGAGTGGTTTAGGGTCGAACCATGGGTCGAAAGAGCAACCCGGGCGCGGGCCAGCCGTTCTCAATGGATGAGCGAAACCGCCCGCCGCCCCGCCATCCACGATCGCTGGCCCGCCCCGCATTGGCCGGAGCGACTATGGATCGTGCGCCACGGCGAAAGCGCGGGAAATGTCGCACGGGCGCAGGCGCTGTCGGCCGGAGCGGGACGGATCCGCCTCGACCGGCGCGACATGGACATTCCCCTGTCGCCACGGGGCATCGAGCAGGCCCGGGCGCTGGGGCATTGGTTCGCGCGGCCCGGCATGGCCCGCCCGGAAACGATCCTGGCGTCGCCCTATGTCCGAGCCCGCGAAACCGCCACGCTCTTCCGGGAGGCGGCGGGAGGCGGCATCGACCTGCCGATCTGCTTCGACGAGCGGCTGCGGGAGAAGGAGTTCGGCATTCTGGACGGGCTGACCGCCGCCGGGATCGCCCAGGAGGAACCGCAACAGGCGCGCCTGCGCGCGGAACTGGGCAAATTCTATCACCGCCCGCCGGGGGGAGAGAGCTGGTGCGATGTCATCCTGCGGCTCCGTTCGCTGATGGACACGGTGGCGCTTCATCATGGTGGGCGCCGGGTGATGATCATCGCGCATCAGGTCGTCGTCCTGTGCCTGCGCTACATCCTGGAAGGTCTGAGCGAGGAGGAGATTTTGGCCATCGATCGCGAGGCTCCGGTCGTCAACTGCGGCGTGACCGAATATGTCTTTGACCCGAATGCCGGACCGGGCGGCGGCCTGCGCCTGTCGTCCTTCAACGCCACCGCGCCACTGACCGACGAGCGGGCCACGGTCACCGCCGAGCCGCGTTCGCAGGACGAGCATTCGTGATGGAGATCGATGCGCGCTGGCGGGCCGAGCATCCGCTATCCCTGCCCGAGGGGGAGGTCGACAAGAAGAGCCGAGGGCGTGTGCTGGTGATCGGCGGCTCCGTTCGCGCGCCGGGCGTCGTGCGGCTGACGGCGGAAGCGGCGCTGCGTGTCGGAGCGGGGCGGGTCCGCGTGGCCACACGCGCGAGCGCGGCGATGCTCGTCGCTATGCTGACACCCGAGCTGGGCGTAGTCGAAATGCCCGAGATCGATGGCGAGATCGCCGTCCAGAATCCGGCGGCGCTGGCCGCGCAGGCCGCCTCGCATGGGGCGGTGGTGATCGGGCCGGGCATGGTCGCGGAGCGGGCGGCCGCTGATGTGATCGCGGCGCTCGATCCGGCCGAGGCGCCGGACACCAACCTGGTGCTCGACGCTGCCGCCGCCACCTGTCTGCGCCATGATCCGGCTCAGCTGCATGCCTGGCGGGACAGGCTGATCCTCACGCCGCATCATGGCGAAATGGCCAGGCTGCTCGACAGAAGCGCCGATGCGGTCCGTGACGACCAGCCGGGCGCAGCGCGCGAGGCGGCACGCCGCACCCAGGCGGTGGTCGTCCTGAAGGGAGGCAAGACCTTCATCGCTGCGCCCTCCGGTAAGCTTCTTCACTATCCCGGCGGCGGCCCCGGATTGGCGACCGGCGGGTCGGGCGATGTGCTGTCGGGCGTGATCGCCGGGCTGCTGGCGCGCGGCGTCTCGCCGATCGAGGCCGCGGCATGGGGCGTTTGGCTCCACGGCGAGGCCGGGCGGCGGCTGGCGGCTTCCACCGGGCCGATCGGTTTCCTCGCCGGGGAGTTGCTCGCGGCCCTGCCGGGATTGCTGCCCCGCTGACGGGTAAGCGGAGGGCTATTGCCGACGGGGATCGAGGATGTGATCCAGCCGGGCTGGCGCGCCGCCGATGCGTTCCAGATGGGGGTAGCGCATCGCGTCGGGCACGCCGATTGCCATGGGGCGTATGGCGTCCGCGCGTTGCACCAGAAGCTCGAGTTCGCCGCCCGCTGCCCTGCTGACCACATGCCGTAATCGACCGGCGGAGAATTCGCGTCCATCGACGGCGACGATGGTTGCCCCCGCCGTCAGTCCGGCGGCAAAGGCCGGTCCGTCCCACAGGACGTCGCCGACCCGACCTTCGATGCTGATCGTGACGCCCAGAATATGGGTCAGATCGATCTGACCGGCGGCGGATTCCTGCGCCTCTTGATAGCAGTTCGGCCGGTCGCGATAGACGAGCCGATAGCCGCCCCGTTCCAGGCCAGCGAGCGGGGCATGAGCCCGGCGACTGCCCAGGGCATCCTTGAAGAAATCGGCCCAGGCGAAGGGCGCGACGGCCTCCAGCGTGTCGAGCACGTCCTGGAAGACATAGGGCCGCGTCGACCAGTCGCCGTCGCTTCCCCCGAAGAACGCCCGCGCGAAATCGTCGAGCGAGCGGGCCTCGCCGGTCAGTTCGCGCAATCGCGTGTCGACGTCGAGCCAGACCAGGGCCCCTTCCGCATAATAATCCTCGCTTCTCTGCCAGCTGGGCCAGGGCAGGGGGCTGCGGGCCGCGATGATCGGGTCCCGCGTGGTGTCGAGCAGCGGACGCCAAAGGCTGCCCGGCCGCACGTCATAGCGCGCCGCCGTCAGCGCCAGCGCACCGAGCGTCTCTTCCGCGCTCCACAGGCCCGATCGGGCGCAGAGGATGTTCGTCCAATATTGGGTCTGGCCCTCATACACCCAGAGCAGATCGTTACGGATCGGCTGGTCGAAAGACGGGCTGCACGAATCCGCGCCGCGCCGGTGCTTGCCGTTCCAGCTATGAATGAATTCATGCGGTACCGTGCTGCGCCGGACCAGTTTTGCCGTCCAGTCGGTGAAATAGCCGGGGTCGCTGACTGCCTCGAAAGAACGGTGATGCTCGATGCCGACGGTTGACAGGCTGTTGCTGAGGCCAAGCAGCATCTCGAACCGATCATAGGGCTTCGACCCGAACAGCAGACGGGCCTGGGACACGACCGCCCGGTGCCCGGCAATCTGGGCGTCGGTCGCGTCCAGCAGGTCGGGCTCGTCGGCCGCGACGTTCAGCGTGACGTCCTCGCCCAATGGGATGCGCCGCATGTAGCGGCCCGCCAGCACGGGACTGTCGACCAACGTGTCGAGCGCGACCGGCTCGAACGCGACCGTGCTGTCATGGCACGTCTTCTCGGTCAGGGCGCAGGCGTGGCGCCACCCTTCGGGCATGGCCAGATGCGCCTCGATCGCAATCTGCCGCGCGGCATGGCCCGCCGGATACAGCACGACCGAATGCCAGGGCAGGCAGAACAGGTCCGGCGAACAGATGACCCGCCCTTGCGACGGATCGGTGGGCGACAGGAAGGCAAACTCCGCCTCGATCGCATCGACGCCGCGCGGCACGTCGATCAGAAAGGCGTGCACCGCCACCGGATGCCGCCGCCACGCCAATTCCGCATCGCCCGCCTTTATCCGCAGGCCCGCGAACAATTCGATCGGCGCGATGGGGGCATGAAAGCCCGGCAGCCATTTCGGATAAAGGAGGACCAGATGGCCCGACCGCGTTACCGGGATGCGTTGGCGGACATTGAATATGCCGCGCCCGACATCGGTGGCATCGACATGAAGGACGAGCGTCCCGGCATAGGGGCGGTCCAGCGGCGTCTCGATCGCAAAGACCTCGCCAGATGGATCGCCCGGTTCGGTGCTCGGGCGGCGCATCTCCACCTTGCTCATGACATCGCCGAAATGGCTTCAGCGCAATAAATGCGCGCGACGATGTGACCATTGTTATCGAGGACGTCTACCCGGCCACATGGGTCGAGCGATTTGTTTCGTCTTTTACGAAAGCACGCATAGAGGCGCCGATTTGCGTCACCCATCGCTTGCCATACGTCTTGCGCCTTGGACTGGCGCACCCGTATCGAGCGGTTAAACCTGTCCCGAAATATAAGAGAAAAGTGTTTCATGGCGCATAAACAAATAGATTTCCCATGGGTTTCCAAATTTAAAATAGGTCTAGCAAGTAATGCCTGAGAAATTTTAATTGTGAAATAAGATTGTCACGGAATTTTGAAGGCAATGTAGCGATACTTTTGAGCAAAGGCTGCGTATGCCTCAACACTTAGGGGTGATGCAGGGGTTTTGTTCTGCGGTATATTTGTAGTCTTGTATTTCGTATGTTTGGCTAGATCCAAAGATTGAATATATCTGTGCAGGCGGAGCGTTTTAGGACGAATTCGATTGCCTCTGCCACCTCGCCATCATGCAGCACGCTCTCGTCAGCGACGGCGTTGCGTTTATCTTGTTCGCCACATTCCTGGATGCCAGCCTTTGTCGCTGAATAGACGCTCTCCCCCTCGCTCTTGATGATCGTACCGATCGAGCCGACGAAGAGCAGATGGCCATCATGTCGATTCGTTGCATCGCCTCGCGCGCACAGGCGAGATAGCCGATCAGGTCGGTTTCGACGACGTAACGCCAGTCCTTATACCCCATCTCTCCCGCCTGTCGTCGTAGCACTCCCCATAGTCCACCATGGGTTTGACGAACCTCAGCCTGCAAGTCCGCGAATGTGAAGATACCAACAATGCGAACGTTTGGCTCCAGCAGATCCTGTCTGAGCAAGAGAAGCGAGGGCCTTACGCCTTGTTTGGGCAAAAGCTTCGTACGTGTTGCCAAGATCGGACCTTTTAGCATCGGGCGCTTCGCTTTTCGAAACGATAGGCCTCCATTGCTATGCCGCGGCATCGCCGCCGGTCTGTCGGACATCCGACATTGGCGGGATCGAACTGTCTGACCTACGTTATCAAGCGGTTATAAATGCTGCCGGCTCAGGCTTTCATAGGCATGATAGCTTCGACCAATTGTACGGTCCGCACAGGCTTTTGGAAGGAAGGAACCGCCGCGAAGCGACGGGGAATGACGCTGCCATCATATCCTGTCGCGAAAACGAAGGGGATGCGGCGTTCGAGCAGGTGATCGGCGAACAGAAAGACTAGGTCGTTACCTAGTTTGATGTCGAGAACAGCAAAATCGATGGTGTTCAGGGCGATGGCTGCGGTCGCTTTGCTGAGCGATGGCGCCGGCCCGACTATCACGGCGCCTGCACGCCGAAACGCCCGTGCGAGATCATCCGCTATGAAGTATTCGTCTTCCACGATCAGGACGCGCCAACCCGCTAGCGTCTGGGTTGAGACGATCGACGCAACAGGCGAAGGATGAGAATCCGCGAGGCTATCAAGAGGGGCGTCGTTCAACTGGTGCGCTCCAATCAGGAACGGCCGTCAGCAGCCGTTCCGTTATAGGGGGTCGGGATGCCAATGGGATTGGGTTATCGACTTGCCGTCGGCGTTACGGGTGCCTGACCCACGCGTCTGTCCGATGGGTTACAGATGCGACCGGCGCGATACTTCCTCAAGATACTGAATGCGCCCATCCGGTTTATAGGGTCGGTGGGGGCTGTACGAAACCGACATAGGTAATTTCGCATGCTGCGAAACAACCCGAATGACGGCGAATGACATTTGTTTCTTCACGTAACGACGAGAATCTGCTCGTCGCGGCTCTGCCTGCCTCCGAGCGTGAGGGGCTGCTCGCTGTGTGCGAAGCGGTCGATCTGCCATTCAGGATGCATTTGCAGAAGGCGGAGGAGCCACTCAGCCATATCTGGTTTTTTCGAAGCGGAGTCGGTTCGACCGTTTCCACTATGATCGACGGAGCGACGGTTGAGTTGGGCACGACGGGACGCGAGGGATTTATCGGTATTCCGGCCCTGATGGGCGTGGCCGAAGTGCCGCAAAATGTCTTTGTCCAGATTCCGGGGCATGGCCTTCGCCTTTCGGTCGCGAAGTTCACAGATCTGCTCGACCGATTGCCGAGTCTTCGCGCGCTGCTGCTGCGCTATACGCTCGCCTTTATGACGCAGATTTCGCAAGGGGCGGCCTGCAATCGGCTTCACGCGATCGAAGCACGTTGTGCACGGTGGTTGCTCATGACGCATGACAGGGTGGATGGGGACCATTTCCCACTGACGCAGGAATTCTTGGGACATATGCTGGGCGTGACCCGGCCCAGCGTTTCGATCGCCGCCGGGATGCTGCAAAAGGCGGGCTATATCCGGTATGTGCGTGGCACGATCGAAGTGATCGATCGACAGGGACTCGAGTCGGCAACCTGCGAGTGCTACGGTGTGATCAATCGTGAATTCGGTCGGGCATTAGGCTAGATTATCGATTTGCGGCATATGAATATAAGCGCATTTTACGGCTGAGGTTCAAAAAAGCGTAATTAATCAAATGGGTTGTTGTGATGTCGTGTGCGACGCCTAGGCATATCTGCAGGGGGTCGAGGAGACGTTACGATGGCCGATGGTTCGCATGGCGGCACGCTACATCCCGATTCAAGCTTTCATGACGGCCTGCATCCACGAAGCGATGACAGGCCGCACGCTGGCGGAGCGAGCCTCGACCCCGATGATGCCGAGCGCGACGTTAGCATCGCCAACTATACGATCAACTTCGGCCCGCAGCATCCGGCAGCGCACGGCGTTCTACGCCTGGTGCTGGAACTTGATGGGGAGATTATCGAGCGGATCGATCCGCATATCGGCTTCCTTCACCGGGGGACCGAAAAATTCATCGAGACCAAGCCCTATATCCAGACCATCCCTTATTTCGACCGGCTCGATTACTGCTCGCCGATGTGCATGGAGCATACCTATGTCCTGGCGATCGAGAAGCTGCTCGACCTGGAGGTGCCGCTGCGCGGGCAGTATCTGCGCGTCTTCTTTGCCGAATTGACTCGGATACAGAATCACCTGCTCAATCTGGGTAGCCACGTCATGGACGTTGGCGCGATGACGCCGAACCTGTGGATGTTCGAGCTGCGGGAGGATACCTATAATTTCTATGAACGTGCGTCGGGCGCGCGGATGCACGCCAATTATTTTCGACCCGGCGGCGTGCGGCAGGATGTGCCGCTCAAGCTGCTGACCGACATTGCCGATTGGCTGGACAACCGCTTCGCGAGGTTGTTCGAAGATTCCGTTGCGCTTGTGGTCAACAGCCGCATTTTCAAACAGCGTAATGTGGATATTGCCGTCGTATCGCGGGAGGACGCGGTCGCCTGGGGCATGTCGGGTCCGGTCCTGCGCGCTTGTGGCATTCCGTGGGATCTACGCAGGTCTCAGCCCTATGACGTCTATGATCGGATGGACTTCGACATCCCGGTCGGGACCAATGGCGATTGCTACGACCGCTTCATGATTCGCGTCGAGGAGTGTCGCCAATCCGCACGCATTATGAAACAATGCCTGGCGGAGATGCCGGAGGGGCCAGTTGCGACCTCGGACGTCAAGGTCAAACCACCCTCGCGCGCCGAAATGAAGCGGTCAATGGAAGCGCTGATCCACCATTTCAAACTGTTCACCGAAGGGTTCCACGTTCCGGCTGGCGAAGTCTATGTCGCGACGGAAAGCCCCAAGGGCGAGTTCGGCGTCTATCTGGTCGCCGATGGCAGCAACCGGGCCTATCGCTGCAAGATTCGTCCTACCGCCTTCAGCCACTTGCAGGCCATGGACTTCATGTCGCGCGGTCATATGCTGGCGGACGTCACCGCTATTCTCGGCTCGCTGGATATCGTGTTCGGCGAGGTCGACCGTTAGCAGCGGCTTGAAGTCGGGCGCTTTGGTTCCATTCTCTACGCCGCCTCTCTGATCGGGCTCGCTGCCTAATCCGCCCACTTATCGACCATGACGAAGGCCGCCGCCGCTATATCGAGTTTGGCCGGATCGGGCAGGGGCGTGCCGTCCTCGGCCAGGCCGAAGATACTGACGCCGCCGCCTTCTTCATGGGCTACGACCAGCCGATCCTCGAGCGGTAACAGGAAGCGCGGCGAACAACCGCCGCTCGCCATATGTCCAAGCAGGTGCGGCGTGCCCTCGCCATCCAGCGCGAAGGTTGCGATGCTGTCATGTCCCCGGTTGGTGACATAGAGCCTGTCGCCCGCCACGACAATCGCTCCGCCCAGATTATCCGCGTCTGCCTCAGGCGGGGCCGTCGGGATGGTGATGTCCGCGACGAAGCAGCCCTTTTCGGGGCGGAGGACCGTCAGGGTCGCGGCAAGTTCGCTGATGAGATAGCCGGTCTTCAGTGTCGGGTGGAACGCCAGGTGTCTAGGCCCGGAGCCCGTTGGCGCTGCGTAAAGCACGCGGGCATCGTCTTTGTCCGGCACATCGCGAACCAGAATGTGATCGGCACCCAGGTCGACGCAAAGCAGCGCACCGGCAGTGGTGAAGCCGACCCAATGCGCGTGCGGCCCCCTTTGTCGATCGAGGTTTGGGCCGCGCCCCTGATTGCAGAGAATGGTGCGCGCTTTTGGAAGGCCGTGCCTGTCGAGGTCGAACAGCGTGATCGTGCCGCTTTCGTAATTGGCGACTGCCAGCCGCGTCTCGTCGGGCGACAGTGCCACGTGACAGGGTGCCCGCCCGCCGGTCTCCATTTGCCCGATTTGCGCCCAGTCGCCAGACGGGTTGAAGACCCCCAGCGTTCCTGCCTGCTCGTCCACGAGGTAGCAATGCCCCCATCGCGACGAGGTCACTCCGAACGAGGCGTTGCGGATCGCCCTGTGCGGTTCGCCGATCGTCCATACGCCGCCGGCTTCCACGACAGGAATCAATCCTGCGCCACCCTTTGCGGCATAGGTTCCGATGACGAGGCAGGTCATGAGCAGAGCGACCGTGGGTGGAGTTTCATGATGCTATGAGGCATCAAGACCTGCCGCAGGAAACGGCCGCCAATCCGGAGGGGCAATAGGCGCTGAACGCTGACAAAGTGATCCGAGCAGCTTTTCGCGTCATAATCGGCTCCAGCCATGACCTCACCCATGCATTAAAACGGACCTCGCCCAGAAGGTCAGTGCAGGACATTTTCGAGCGAGAGCAGAAGTTGCCGGGAAACGAACGGCTTGGCGCAGTTGACGACACCGGGATAGCGGCTCTTCACGACGTCGTCTTCGTAACCGCTGGCGAATATGAACGGTATTTGCCGCGCATGCAGAAGGTCGGCCACGGGAAACGCGAATTGCCCGCCGAGATTGACGTCCAGGATCACGGCGTCGATCCGCTCCTCTTGTCGGATGTGGGATAATGCGGAGCGCACGGAGGCCTCTGGGCCAATGACGATGGCGCCGGCATCTTCCAGTTCGAGCTGAAGGTCCTGAGCCAGCATATATTCGTCCTCAACGATCAGAATCCGGCGATTGGTGAGAGGCATCAGGCGACTCCAACTGGCTCCGGTTCGAGACCGGAAGAGCAATGAAACAGTGAATCCCATCTGCTGCCATAACGTAGGTCGTCTGCGCTTGTAATTGATAAGGAAGCGCTTTTTCGATCAATATCCGGCCTCGGCCAGTTCCCGTCGGCCTCAGGCCATAAGGGGATGGTCACGTCACTTTCCCGCCAATCGACATGCAGCCAAGGTTGCCCGTTCGTGCGCTCTTCGGGCCACCACCAGACGGCAAGCTGCGCGTCCGGGAAGGGTCATTCCCTCAGGTTTGAATAGAATTGCCAAAGGCCGCCGTAACGGTGGCCCGTCGCCCGCGCGTAGCGATGGAATCGGCGATCTTGGGGATAGTCGTTCCGGAACACGCTACGGCGCGGCTGCTCCCTACCGGCGATCGGACGGGATCATGCAATCCATCCTGGCCATCGATCAGCAAGTCCAGCGCACGGTCCATCAGCGTAGGGTCGGATCGGCAGTCCGCAGATCTGCCTTTCTGTTCCCACGGAATGAGCAAGGCGCCGGGGGGTGTCGGCGGCCGGACGTCATCCTGGGCTGGTAGGGAGACCTCATTCTGGGCGATACAGGCAGGCCCGGCGATGAGGTGGAGGCTCGCGACCTTTTTGTTCAGACAGATATGCGCAAGCCCAATCGCGTCGGCCATATTTTCGGCGTCGAGGTGGGCTAAGGCCCATGGCCGGACACCATCCAGCATCGTGGCCATATCGGGCTGAGGCTCCCCGTCGTGCGTTTCGCATGAGGTCACATAATGAGCGATGCCTCGTTTTTGGCACTGTTCCGACCACGCCTGGGCCAGCGCGTCGTCCCGGCTCCAGATCAGCAGAACCGGGTCTGAGTGCGCTTCGCGCAATGGCGGTGTTTTCACTGGATAGGGCATAGGAGGATAGATGAGCCGATCCTGACGCCGCCACCAGCCCGGGGCATGAGCGACCGGATGGCGTTCGGCGGCGGTTGGCAGCCCCTTCCATAAAAACGCAAGGGCGGTCGGACGGGGCGCACCATCGGATATGTCGAATACCCCCGCTTCATAGGTACCGGGACGGGTCAGCAGAGTATCCCATCCCTGCGAACCCAGCAGCGACCACGCTGTGACCGCCCTGATGTCGACGCCTTGCTGGCGAAGCGTCACGCATCCGTCCCACGCCTCCGCTGCCCAGCGCAGCTGCTCCTCCCGGGTGCAGCCATTGTGCACTTCCGTTACCGCGATGGGCGTGCCGTAACGGTCCCAGGCTTCGCGAAGGGCTCCGGCCAGTCCGGGGGGCGGGGGATCGAGCACGCGTATCGCCTCGACATCGGCATAGGCGCGGCGCGCATTGCCGCCATGGGTGTGCGGCGGATAGCGTTGCAACCGATGGTCGAGAAAACGGTCGCTGGTCAGATAATGGTTCACCCCGACGATGTCGGGTGGGCAGGGATCATCGGCGATGCGCCGCAGCCGGTCGGAAAACCCGAAGCTCCCGATCCGTGCCCATAGCGGGTGATGGGGCGTGACACGCCCGAACAACAGGTCCCATCCGGCCCAGCGGCGTAAGTTATCGAACGCCGCCTGGTCGCTCAGGACGAGGGTCGCATAGGTGCGCCCCAAGTCATCGGTCTGGATCAATCGCGCCGCCGGATTGATCCGACGGATGGCCCGCATCGCGGCTCTTGTGCCGTCGATCTGATTGAGCAGCGCCAGCCAGAAGGCGCCTTCGTCCCGTGCATGGGGATACCAATGGCCATAGAGCGCAGAGAACCGCGCCGTGGTCAGCGGTTCGTTGACGGGGGTCCAGTCCCCGATCCAGGGATAACGCTCGGCGACCTGTCGCGCATAGTCGCCCAGCCCGGCGGCGAACCCATCGTCGAGCAGATGGGTATGGGGCGGCCCGCTGCCATGATGGACCAGTCCGGCAATGGGCCGAATGCCCAGCTTGCGCAGTCGCCCCAGCCGTTCGTCGCTCCATGACCAATCGGGCGTCCGTCCGTCCGCCATCACGCGTTCCCACAAGACGGGGTAGCGGATCGCGCGCAGACCCAGCCCGGCGAATAGGTCGAGATCGGTAATACGGTCCTGATGGCCGCTCAGGCGGACCTGATCGCGATAGCCTGTGGCAGTGCGATTGACGGTGCATTCCACGCCACCCCAAAGTTCCAGGCTGTCCATCCCAGTCTCCCTTCGGCCCAACGGATCGGCGTTGGCGGCGTTCCGGGAAACTGACTGATTTGCATTTATATACAGTAGGTTAGCTGGAACATGGCGGAGCGGCGGGATGTTTCTGTTTTGTAACAGAGACCTATAAGGAGCTTCCGTGACCGCCCAGCTGTCGAGCGCCGCCCATGGCTCCAATAGCCTTTACCACCATCGTCCGCGATCGACGCTGATCTGCTTTAGTCATCTTCGCTGGGCTTTCGTGTTTCAACGGCCACAGCATCTGATGACCCGCTTTGCCGCGACGCAGGATGTGTTGTTCTGGGAGGAGCCCGAATATCGGCCTGGCCCATCCGAACTGTACCGGCGGACATGCCCGGAAAGCGGCGTGGTGGTGCTGACCCCGCAGCTGGACGAGGCCTTGCGAGGTCGGGAGGACGAGGTGCTGGCGGCTTTGCTCGACACCGAGCTGGAAGGTGTGACCGGCCCGGTTATTCGCTGGTATTACACGCCGATGATGCTGCCCTTTTCGGACCATGTCCCGGCGGCGTGCATCGTCTATGACTGCATGGACGAACTGTCCGCCTTCAAGGGCGCGCCGCCCGAGTTGCTGGAGCGGGAGCAGCGGCTGATCGAGCGGGCCGATCTGGTCTTCACCGGCGGGACCAGCCTGTACGAGGCGAAGCGCAGCCGCCATTCCGACGTCCATGCCTTTCCCTCCAGCATCGATGTCGCGCATTTCGGCCGGGCGCGCTCGGGGGGCGAGGGACCGGCCGACCAGGCATCACTGCCGCATCCCCGGCTCGGTTTCGCCGGGGTCGTCGACGAGCGGATGGACCTGGCGCTGCTGGCGGCGCTGGCCGACGCCCATCCCGAATGGTCGCTGGTCATCATCGGCCCCGTCGTGAAGATTGACGAAGCCGATCTGCCGCGCCGGGCCAATATCTATTATCTCGGCGGGCGGCCTTATTCGGCGCTGCCGGACTATATGGCGGGTTGGGATGTCGCGCTGATGCCGTTCGCGATCAACGAGGCGACGCGGTTCATCAGCCCGACCAAGACACCCGAATATCTGGCGGCGGGCTGTCCGGTCGTCTCGACGCCGATCACCGATGTCGTGCGCCACTATGGATCCCTGGCGGGGGTGACCATTGCCGACACGCCCGCCGCCTTCATCGCCGCGTGCGAAGCGGCGATGATCTTGCGCGCCGCCGGAAACGACTGGCGCGACGCGGCGGATGCGCAGCTTTCGCGCGGTTCGTGGAGCAGCACGGCGCTGGAGATGACCGCGCTGATCGAGGCGGAGATCGCGGGCCGCGACCGGCACGAGCCCGTCGTGTCGCCCGTCACCTGGCCGCCCCTGCAGGACCGCTATGACGTGATGGTCGTCGGCGCGGGGTTCGCAGGAGCGGTGATGGCGGAGCGGCTGGCGTCCGATGCAGGCAAGCGGGTGCTGGTCGTCGATCGGCGGCCGCATATCGCGGGCAACGCCTATGACCATCACGACGCGGCGGGCATCCTGGTGCACCGCTATGGCCCGCATATCTTCCACACCAATTCGGACGACATTTTCGAGTATCTGTCGCGCTTCACCGATTGGCGGCCCTATGAGCATCGCGTGCTCGCCGATGTCGACGGCACGCTGATGCCGATGCCGATCAACCGCACGACGCTCAACTTGCTCTACGGCCTCGAGCTGAAGAGTGACGCTGAGGTCGAGGCGTTTCTGGCGTCCCGCGCCGAGCCGGTCGATCCGATCCGCACATCGGCGGATGTGGTGATATCGAAGGTCGGGCGCGAACTCTACGAGACCTTTTTCCAAGGCTATACCCGCAAGCAATGGGGCATGGACCCTTCCGAACTCGACAAGTCGGTCACCGCACGCGTGCCGACCCGGACCTGCACTGACGACCGCTATTTCGGCGACCGTCATCAGGCGATGCCCGCGCAAGGCTTTACCCGCATGTTCGAGGCGATGCTGAGCCATCCCAATATCGATCTGCTGCTGGGGGTCGACTATGCCGATGTTCGTGATGCCTATCCCCACGACCATCTGGTCTTCACGGGGCCGATCGACGAATATTTCGGCTATCGTTACGGCCGCTTGCCCTATCGCTCGCTTCGCTTCGAGCATCGGACGCTGAACGAGGAACGGCATCAGCCCGTCGCCGTCGTCAACTATCCCGACGAGGCCGTCCCCTATACGCGGATTACCGAATACAAGCATCTGACCGGCCAGATCGCGCCGCAGACCAGCGTGACTTATGAATATCCCAGTGCGACGGGCGACCCCTATTACCCGATCCCGCGCGACGAGAACCAGACGCTGTACAAACGCTATGAGGCGCTGGCCTTGGCTGAACCGCATGTGAGTTTCGTCGGGCGGCTGGCAACGTATCGCTACTATAACATGGACCAGGTCGTCGGGCAGGCGCTGGCGACCTATCGCCGGTTGAAGCCAATGCTTCAGGGAGCGGCGATGACGGGGTTGGCCGCCCTGGCGGGAGGACGAAGCGCCGCATGACCCACAGAGAAGGGGGCGGCGTGACCAAGCCGATCGTCCTGCTGGCGGCCCAGCTCGATTTTGCCGTCGATTATGTCGCGAGCGTGCTGAAGAAACGAGATATTCAGGTGATCGGCCCCTTGAATGACATGTCGCATGCGATCCGGGTCCTGTTGACGGAGGACCTCCGAGGCGCGGTCATCATGGGAGCCTTTCGAGCGGAGGATCGCGAGCGGCTGGCCGAAATTCTGGCGCGCCAAGCACTGCCCTGTCTGATGGTCAGGAGCGACGTGCAGGCCGAACAGGACAAGGACAGCGCTGCGCTGTTCCCACCATTTGCCGCCTTTCAGGTGGCGGACTGGATTTCTACACTGGCGTGATCCGTCAAGCCGAGGCCGATTGACGGTGCGAATGTCCCAACGAGTTTGACGGACGGGGAAGCCTAAACGGTCTGCCTAGAGTAGAGCAACGGCTTTCCCAATATTGCTGAGGGGAGCTGGCTTTTGCAGTCGGACGACCTCAGCAAGGTGGGCCGGGACCGCATCTGGTCGTATCCCGTCAAGAAGATGAACGGTACGCCGCGTTCCTTAGGGTGCGTCTGCATTTGCAGGATTCCCATGAGGCGTGAGTTCTGATTCAAGATCGTTGAATGAGGGGCCTTCGGCCCGGTCTTCAAATCCTCGACCGTCACCCGCTTACGCCACTTCGCGACTGTCTTCGGGTTGATCCCGAGTTCACGGCGCAGCGTCGCGAGTGAAGCTTGGCGTGCTGTATTGCTGTTCGGACGGCGTGCGTGGTCGTGGCGCACCCATGACGTACCTGTCCCATGCGGCTTCCTTCCATTCCAACGAAAGGATCGCACCATCAAACCGTGGGATCAAACACCTAATTGCATTGTGATTCGATCGTCGAGATCACCGTTGCAAGGACGCTTACCAATTTTTCCGGCGCGATTGTCTTTTCGTATTGCGTAATGTGCTTGAAGTGCACCGGAACAACCGAATTGTCATACCCAGTTGCGAACATCAACGGCACCCCGCGAGTGGTCAAAATGTCGGCAGCGGAGAAGATCATCTCGCCTGCTGAGGACCGCCCATGCTTAGACGCCCGGTGCCTGCGACACTGATCTCGCCTGCCGCCTTGTTCGGGGTCGCGATGTTCGCGGCGGTCATCGGGGGGATAACCATCTATGCTGAGACCCGCGCAAAGACGTGGACCTATGCCGAGGCGATCACTGATCGAGAAGTCGATAGCGGACGTGCTGCCATCATGCAGCGCGGCTGCGGCGGCTGTCATGACATTCCCGGAACCACGGGTGCGTCCGGCAGGGTCGGGCCACCTTTGTCCAAGATCGCCATCCGTGCGCATATTGCGGGCACCTGGCCCAATGATCCTGGCACGATGGCGCGCTGGCTAATGCATCCCCAAAGGATGCGCCCCGGCACCGGTATGCCCGAGCAAGGGCCGAGCGAGGCGGAAGCGCGCGCGATCGCGGCCTATCTCTATACGCTGGATTGACCGCCAACCGTCGAAAGCCGGTTCGCGCCGGTCATGCGGTCGAACGATCCTCCATTCCCGGCTCCAGGATCGCGTCGCCGTCGCTGGTTACCGTCACAGGGATCGACTTGGCGGCGGGGGTCTTGCTGCCCACCGCATAATGCCAGACCGGCATCAGGACGTTGCATTCGGGATAATAGCCGCCGATGCATCCGACCGGAATGTCATAGGCGACGACGATCATCCCCGAGAGATGCCGGTCGACGCCGTCATCGGCCACGGTGCGCAGCGTCACCGCCTGCCCGACCTTCAGACCCCGGCGTTCGATGTCGGAGCGGTTCATCAGCACGACGTTGCGGATGCCGTCGATCCCCCGGAAGCGATCGTTATAGCCATAGACGGTGGTGTTGAACTGGTCGTTGCTGCGCAAGGTCATCAGCCGCAGCACCTCATGCCCGACGTCCGGCATGTCGAGGTCTTCGTCGAGTGCCTCCGGCGTGACGAAATTGGCGCGGCCGGTATCGGTTTGCCATTCGCGCCGTTTGGCGGGCAGGTCGCGCTGGAAGCCGCCGGGCTCCCACATGCGCGTTTCATAGTCGTGGAAATTGTCAGGCAGGGTGTGGGCGATCTCCCGCCGGATTGCGGCATAGTCGGTCATATAATCGTCCCACCGCACCTTGGGGTTGGGCTCGAACACCTGTTTGGCGAGTTCGCACAGCAGCCGTATCTCGCTGATGAGATGCGGCGAAGCGGGCGTGCGAAGTCCGCGATTGCCATGGACGCAGCCGGAGGTGTCCTCCATCGACAAGGCCTGTTGCCCGGCCGCCGTCTCGTCGATCTCCAGCCGCCCGATGACGGGCAGGATATAGCTGATCTCACCGGGGAGCAGCGCGGTACGGTTGAGCTTGGTCAGGACGTTGACAGTCAGCCGCATCCGCCGCCAGGCAAGCTCCATCCGGCCCTGGTCCGGGATGGCGCGGGCGAAGTTGCCGCCCAGCATGAAGAACGCCTTCACCTGGCCTTCGAGGATCGCCTCGCAGGCCTCGACCGTGTTGTACCCCGCCTCGCGCGGCGGCTTGAAGCCGAATTGCTCGCCCAGCCGGTCGAGCGGGAACAGCTCGGGCTTTTCGGTGACGCCGACCGTCCGTTGGCCCTGGACATTGCTGTGGCCGCGCACCGGACAGATGCCCGCGCCGGGCCGCCCGATATTGCCGCGCATCAGGAGCAGGTTGACCAGCATCTGCACCGTCTCGACCCCCGCGCGATGCTGAGTCAGGCCCATGCCGTAAATGCCGATGGTCGACGGCGCACGGGCATAGATGAGCGCGGTCGCTTCGAGATCGGCACGATGCAGCCCCGAACGCCGCTCCAGCTCGTCCCAGTCCTGCGCCTGTAACCAGTTGGCGAAGCGTTCGAACCCGTGCGTGTGCGCATCGATGAAGGCGAGGTCCAGGATCGGTGGCTCACCGGCTGCCAGGGCGTCGTCGTGCAGCGTCAGCACCGCCTTGCAGATGCCCGCGATCGCCGCCAGATCGCCGCCATTCTTGACCTGATGATAGTCCGAGCTGATCCGCGTATCCTTGCCCGTCAGCATCTCGGTCGGGGATTGCGGGTTCAGGAACCGCTCCAGTCCCCGCTCGCGAAGCGGGTTGAAGGTGATGATCGGCACCCCGCGCTGGCTGGCTTCCTGAAGCGGGTGCAACATGCGCGGCGAATTGCTCCCCGGATTCTGGCCGAAGAACATCAGGCAGTCGGTTTTCGCAAAATCCCCCAGATCGACCGTGCCGACGCCCTGGCCGATGCTGGCGGGCAGGGCGACCGAGGTCGTTTCATGGCACATGTTCGAACTGTCGGGCAGGTTGTTGTTGCCATAGAGCCGGGCGAACAACTGATAGAGATAGCTGCCTTCGTTCGACAAACGGCCGGAGCTGTAGAAGACGGTGCCGTGCTGCCTGTCTTCCACCGCGCGAAGTTCGTGGGCGATCTCCGCGATGGCGTGGCCCCACGACACCGGCGTATATTTGTCGGTCGCGGGATCATAGCGCAGCGGATGGGTGAGGCGGCCGGGCTGTTCCAGATGATAATCGTCCCACGTCAGCAACTCGCTGACCGTGTGTTCGGCGAAAAAGGCGGGTGTGCAGCGATGCGCGGTCAGTTCCCAGGCGACCGCCTTCACGCCGTTTTCACAGAATTCGAAGGGGAGCGGCGTGGCGGGCTTTACCCAGGCGCAGCTGTTGCACTGATAGCCATCGACCTTGTTATGCCGCGACAGCGCGACGCTGGCGCTACCCAGCACGCCCTCCCGGCGCAGGATATTGCCGACCGAGCGCGCGGAGCCCCATCCACCGGAGGGGAGGCGATACGGCTTGTACGTGGCTTTCATCGGGCATCTCCGGCCGGGGTGGCGGGCGTTTCCTGGCGAAACATTCGCCGGGTCCTGTCGTTAACCCTGTGGCGGCGGCGGCTATCCCGAATTTGATCTAAGATACGGATTTCAAAAGGAGAAATGCCATGACGGTCGGTCGTGACTATATGCTGAAAAAGACGACGGGCCCTTCGGCCCCCAAATTTTTCATCGACACGCAGATCGTGCCGCGACTGGTCAACGCCGTCGGGCGGGGAGAGGTGCTGCTCGACCGTTCCGCGGTCCGCCTTGGCGTTCGCCCCTCGGTCCTTGCCGCCGGGACAGCGTGTGTCATGGCTGTTCTGCTTTTGGGCATCCCGCGCGGACGGAGAGGGACGCTGGGTGACGCGTAGCCCATTGAATCAATTTGCCGATCCATATTGAAACCGGGAGCCCCGGTTGCCCCCCCTGATATTGAAGGAGAATTTAAGCTCCGCTGTTTTGGGGGGTGGTAACCGTCTGTCAGCGTCGATCCGCTCACATGAACGAACGGCAGAAACCGGGCAGCCAGTTTAGCCGCATGAACGGCCGGGATTGGGTCATGCTTTCGGCATTTCAGTCACGGCAGCTTACAACCAGATGCTGTCGTTCACATATGCCGGGCCGAACGTCTGAATCTGATGGAAGCTGCCATCCGAACGTCTGCTGACCCCTGCATTAAAAGAGCCCCAAACTTTGCGACTAGATAGACAATTCCAGCTGCGATGATCGGGACAGACTATCTGAATGTCCTGCGCTCGTACTTCATTTGCTCTTTCGTTTTAGTCCGAATGCGGCAGGCGGCTTGGCGGGGCCGCTATTCGTGCTTATTTAAGCGTTGCCTGTGCTGCGGCGACTTGTGGTGAGCCACGTTTCTGCAATGCGCCATGCCCGCTCATCGTCAACATCGATCCATCCAAGATCGCTGCAATCGCGGATGCCAGCAGTACGGTCGGATGCCAGGCGCCGCATTCCTTCGGTCAGAGAGGGCTTTTCCAATCCCCGGAGTGCGTCGAACAGACCCTTGCCCACAGCGAAGACACCCGTATCGAAGCAATCATATACCGTGAGACCCTTGCCAATGCCGATCAAGCGTTCGCCATCCGTCTGAGCGCACGTCACATCGTCAAGATCGATCCATTCGTGATCGATCCGACGGTCGATCCCGAGCGATGCGCCGCCCCCCGTATCGGCATGAGCCATTCGCCGATAAAATTCCGGTTCGACGAGATGGTCGCACATCGCGAGGATTGCCTCCTCACCGTACAGCAATGGTTCCGCTGCGAGCAACGACGAGCCGTTGGGATAGCGATGATCTTCTACCCGGACGGTTTCGACTATGATCGGCCAATTTTCCGCCGCGATATAGGCCTCGATCGTCTCGGCCTCATAACCGACGACCACGACCGTCCGAGCCAGCCCCGCCTGCGCCATGCCGGACACGGCATGGGCAAGCAGTGTCCGCCCGCCCACGCGGCAGAGCGGCTTGAGCGGGGCGACAGCGCGAAGGCGGGATCCTTCGCCTGCCGCGAGAACAATACCGGTTTCGATCATTCAGCCGCTACGGCAATGAACTCGTCGACCGCCTGCGCCGCAAGGTCATCGGTCATCTGAATACGCGGATGCTTGCAGAAATACGCCGAGGCCGCGTCGATCGGCCCGGCCAAGCCGCGATCCTTCGCCAGCTTGGCGCACCGGATCATATCGATGGCGACGCCCGCACTGTTCGGGCTGTCCTCAACGGACAGGCGCAACTCCAGGTTCATCGGCACACCGCCGAACATCGTCCCTTCCATCCGCAGGAAGCAGATCTTGTTGTCATTTTGCCAAGGTACATAGTCCGACGGGCCGATATGAACATTGTCGTCGTGCAGCCGCTCCGCAGCGACCGACTGCACCGCCTCGGTCTTCGAGATTTTCTTCGAGGCAAGGCGGCGATGATTGGACATGTTGAGGAAGTCGGTGTTGCCGCCGGTATTAAGCTGGTAGGTCCGCTCCAGCTTGACGCCCCGCTTTGCGAACAGATCGGTGAGCACGCGGTGAACGATGGTGGCGCCGAGCTGCGCCTTGATGTCGTCGCCGATGATCGGGACACCAGCCTTGGTGAAGCGGTCCGCCCATATGGGGTCACTGGCGATGAATACGGGAATGTTGTTCACAAACGCCACACCCGCCTCAAGCGCGCATTCGGCGTAGAACTCACTGGCGGCCTGCGAACCCACCGGCAGATAGTTCATCAGCACATCGGTCTTGGTCTCGCGCAGGGCAGCGACCACTTCCGCTTTGGACGCCTCCTTTTCATGCGCGAGCAGGAATGTCCGATGATCGTCATAATCCGACATATGTTCGGCGACGCCGTCAAGAACATGCCCCATCTGCACCTTGGTCCCCGTGGGAGGCACGGTTTCGCAAAAGACGGTGGTGCAATTGGGCTTGGCGAAGATTGCCTCTGCTACGTCCTTGCCGACTTTTCGTTGGTCAATATCCCAAGCTGCAACGACTTGGATATCGGTCGGCCTATACCCGCCCAAATCCCAATGCATGAGACCGACCGTTTCGTTTGCACCCTCGCGATAATAGGAAAGCCCCTGCACGAGAGAGCTGGCGCAGTTGCCTACCCCAACAATGGCAATATTAATGGCCGGCATTACCTTTTGCTTCCTTCTATGTCTGGGAAATAATTTTCCGGCACTGTGAGGCGATTTTCGACGGTGCGATGCTGGAAAAGTCCAAGGATGAGGATGATGTTCAGTGGGATAAGCTCAAACCACCAGAACAGGCGTGGATTACCAAAAAGACAGGCAAGGAAAATGGCATAGACCCGCACATTGGCGGACAGCAGGCTCATCAGCCGCATGGGCCTGACGGCGAGGGTGGCATATGTCGCCGCGAGCTCAGAGGGAGCTTGGTGCTGCCCCAGCGCGTGGTCGAACCGCGCCGCAACGCGATCCAATAATCCCCAGCAATGATCATAAAGTTGGACAAGCGGATTGCGGCTCGGTGCAGGGCTGACGATCTTTGCCACCGCATTCCGGCGCCGGTGAAAGCGGGCTCGCTCGCTCTCGTACATATTGGATTGGACCATATGTGCGATGCCTGCGGCGACCGCCAAGGCCCAAGCCTCCAACGTGCCGATGGAGAAGGCCAGCGAAACATAGATCAGGACGAAAACGCCATGATCGCACAACCCATCCAGCGCGCGTCCGAGCGGACTGGCTGTGCCTGTGGCCCGCGCGATCATCCCATCCATTCCGTCGGCGACAAGCCAGCAGACGGACAGCAGCAGGCCGACAACGGCAAAAGGCCATATTTCCCACTGGCTGTAGGCCAGCGCGGCCGATGTGCCCAACGCCAGCCCGGCCAGGGAAACGGCATTGGCCGAGATTCCGCGCGCGATGAACCAAGGCACAAGAAAGCGTGCCGCTGGATGAATAACCCAGAGATTTGTCGGATCCTCTATCCGACGGTCCCGTGAGGTGTCGGGGATGGTAAATGTCATTAAATCGTAATGTATGAGCCTAGCTGTCTGACTTGCAAGCGATTTGCAACGAGCCTGTCACGCGTCGATCAGGCCGGTCGTTGAGGCAGGCTAGGGTTAGCGGTCAGCTCTGCGGTACCACGGCGGCCTGATGGATGGCGCCGTCATGCCGTTCTCAAGGCCATTTTCCGGATTTGATCGGTCGTGGTTCGACGACTTGTCAATGCCACGGCTGGAGCGACGGCTCGCCAATCATCTCGCGTCGAGTCTCTTTCGCAGGACCACGCACAATGTATCCCCCCGGCCTCCAAAGGGGACAGCGATCGTCATCAAAGGTCTGACGAATGCAGATCGGTGAGGTGACGCTAGCTGAGCAAGCAGCGGCCAGGCTGCAATTATTGAGCGTCCGCTTTCGGGAGGGGGCCGCGCGCCGTTGAATGGCCGACATTGGGTCGTCATGACTGAAGGGCAGGGCGGCCGCTAACGCGCAAACATGGAAGCTCAGGCGGACAATCCGTCGTTCCGAAAGCAGCCGTTGGTTCAGCCCGACCATTCCCGTTTTATCATCCTCAGGGGCCGATTTCGGGAAAGAGCAATCGGGAACAGATTCTGGGAAAGTCGATGCTCCGGACGCCTCTCGGCGCGATCAGCAGGGACACCTGCCCGCCATGGGTTCGTTTGCGGGAAACAAATCGGCCGACATGATCCTGTTGGCTGGAGCTGCACCTGACAGACGGGCCGGACTAAGCCGGACTGTTGCCGACAGGATCACGATGCGACGCGAAGCCAAAATATACTAACGAAATCAATATAAAGGCACGTAGGTTAGGGTACATGTCTGCGACATCGAGGCATCGGTGGGTTAGTGGTTGACGCTCCTGACCAGCGAGATGTGCGAGTGGCGAACCAAGGAGCAGAAGACCCGCTACCCTGGCCTTGCGGGGAAAGCCCGATGGCGGCGCAGATCCGCGCCCGCGATTGGGGTGCGACACCGCTTGGGCCGGTCACCTGCTGGCCGCAAAGCCTGAAGACTATTGTCGACCTCATGCTCGGCTCACCCAGCATGATGAGCCTAGTCTGGGGAGCCGAGGCCATCCACTTGTACAATGATCGGTTCACCGAACTGCTCCGCGAGCACCATGTCCAAGCACTTGGACAATCGGCGTTCGTGACCTTCGCCCGATCACGCGATGTCTTCGCCGCGGACGTTGCCAGCGGTATGTCGGGGCAGTCGGCGCGATTGCTGGCGCAGAAATACCCGGTACTTCGCCATGGCGAGTTGAAGGATGCCTGGTTCGATGTCGATTATGCACCAGTCCGCGATGAGACGGGGAAGATAGCCGGCGTCCTGTGGACTCTAAGGGAAGTCACTGCGCAAGTGTTGGCCGAGCGCGCCCTGCGCGAGAGTGAAACGCGACATAGGCTGCTCATTGGCAGTTGGGCGCAGGCGGTTTGGGAAACCGATCCCAACGGGGTCGTCGTTACAGATAGCCCGAGCTGGCGCAGCTATACCGGCCAGACGCTTGAGGAATGGCTCGGCTATGGCTGGCTGGACGCTATTCATCCCGACGACAAAGGCTATGCCGAGCGGCAATGGCGTGATGCAATTGCCGCGCAGCGACTGGTGGATGCTGAGTTTCGGCTCCGTGCACCCGATGGCGAGTGGCGCTGGACCAATGTCCGCGCTGCGCCGGTGATCGATGCCGACGGGCAGATCGAGAAGTGGCTCGGCCTGAATATCGACATCGACGACCGCAAACTGGCAGAGTCCGCGTTGCGTGAGAGTGAGGAGCGCCAGGCATTCCAGTTGCAGTTGAGCGACGCCTTGGCTCCGCTGACTGACCCGGCGGACATCCAGGCAGAGGCCATGCGGCTGCTCGCCGAGCGGCTAGATGCCGCCTGGTGCTATTTCAATGAGTTCGACGCGCGCGGAACGCATGCAGTCGTGCTGTGCGACTTCCATCGTAACGACCTTCCTTCCATGGTGGGGGTCCATGACCTGTCCGGTGAACGCAAATTCCTGGACCTGGTGCATTCCGGAACCGCATTCTCCTTTCCGGCTTGGGAGAATTTCGAGCATTTCAGCGCTTCGGCCGCGGCGGCTTATCGGAATCTCGGCATGCGCTCTGCAGCGGGTGTTCCGCTCCTGCGCAATGGGCGGTTGGCGGCTGTGCTCCTCGCGGCAGGAACTCGGGTACGCGACTGGAGTTTTGGTGACATCGAGCTGCTGAAGGGGGCGGCCGAGCGGATTTGGATCGCGCTTGAGCGCGCCCGGATCGAGCAAACCTTGCGTCAAAGCGAAGAGCGGCTGCGTAACGTGCTCGAGGGGATGGCCGAGGGGTTCGGCGTGCTGGCCCCCGATTTCACCATCATCGAGCATAACGCTGAAGCTCTGCGCCTGGATGGACGCGCTCGCGATGAGGTCGTCGGCCGATCCCATTGGGACGCCTACCCCGAAAGCGAAGATTCTGAACTTGGCCGTCGGCTGAAGGCAGCAATGGCCGATCGCTGCCCGGTGTCGCTGGAGCATCAATATGCCTGGAAGGACGGTCGAGCCCTTTGGCTTGAGATGCGCGCCCATCCGATGGTCGACGGCGGTCTGGCGGTGTTCTGGCGCGATGTCACTGACCGCAGGCATGCCGATGACGCCCTTCGTGAAAGCGAAGAACGCTATCGCACCCTCTTTGAGTCCATGGACGAGGCCTGTGCCGTGGTGGAGGTCCTGCGGGACGACACGGGGCGGTGGGCCGACTTCCGCTTCATCGACGTCAATCACGCCTTCCTGAAACACACGACCATGCCGTGGCCGGTGGGTAAGACGGCGACCGAACTCCTGGGAAAGCCAAACCCGCGTTGGACCGAGCTCTATGGCGAGGCCCTGGATTCCGGCAAACCTCTCCGTGTCGAGGAAAGCGAAGCAACGCTCGGGATCACGTTCGATCTCAATATCTTCTCCCTCGACCCGGCAAGAAACCGTGTGGCGGTGCTCTTCACCAACATCACCGAACGAAAGCGGGCCGAAACGGCGCTGCGTGAAAGCGAGGAACGGCAGTCATTCCTGCTGAACCTCAGCGATGCAGTCCGCCCGCTCGCAGCTCCCGCCGACATCCAGGGCGAAACCACCCGCCTGCTACGCGAGGTGCTGGGCGCGGGTTGGTGCTACTATGTCGACTGGGATCTGGACCGGAGTACCGGTTTGGTACTGCGCGACAGCGTACGCAAGGGACTGCCATCGCTCGCCGGAGCACATGATGTGTCCGATGCACGCGAGTTCCTTCAGCTTCTGGCTATTGGCGAGGCGCTGACGGTTCGCGACTATGCTACGTACGAACGGCTGCCAGCGCGCATCCGTCAGAACTTCACTGCCTTGGGTTTCCGGTCGATGATGGCGGCTCCGCTGGTCAAAGAAGGCCGCCTTATCGCCACGCTGCTCGTCGGCGACACAAAGGTTCGAGCCTGGTCCCCAAGTGAGGCGTCACTCCTTGTTGAGGTAGCCGAGCGCACTTGGGCCACCCTCGAACGCGCGCGCGCGGAAGCGGCGCTACGGGAAAGCGAGCAGCGCTTTCAGGAGTTCGCCAGCGCATCGGCCTTTGGACTGTGGATCAGGAACGCCGAAACGCTGGCGATGGAATATACGAGCCCCGCCATAGCGAGCATTTACGGCGTGGAACCCGACGCGCTACTCGGCGACGTTTCCCGCTGGACCGGGATAATCCATTCTGACGATCGCGATGTAGCCCGGCAACATCTCGAACAGGCTCGGCTCGGCGAGACCATCGTGCATGAGTTCCGCATCCGGCGGGCGTCCGATCACGCCATCCGATGGATCAGGAACACCGACTTCCCACTCTATGATGGCGATCAGGTCTGGCGCATCGGCGGCATCGCCGAAGACATCACGGAGGGCAGGTCGGTCCAGCAGGAACTGGAGCATGGCGCCGAGCGACTGCGTAATGCCGTCGAGGTCGGGAGGGTCGGGCTATGGGACTGGAACATCGTGACCGGCGACGTTCACTGGTCCGACGAACATTTCCGTATGCAAGGCTACGCCGCCGGCGAGGTGGCGCCAAGCTATGAGGCATGGGCATCGCGTCTGCATGCCGAAGATCGCGCCGGCGCCGAGGCAGCGTTGCGCCAGGCGATGGCCGATCATCAAGAGTTTGTGCGCGAGTTTCGGGCCGTGCATCCCGACGGCTCGGTTCACTGGCATTCGGCCCGGGGGCGCTTCTTCTACGATGATCGCGGTGAAGCCATCCGCATGATCGGCGCTATGGTCGACACCACCGAGCGCCGCGAATGGGAAGAGCGCCAGAAGGTACTGGTGAACGAGCTTCAGCATCGCACCCGCAACCTGATGGGGGTGGTCCGTTCGATGTCGGACAAGACTGCCCGGGCCAGCGCTGACCTGCCCGACTTCCGCACCCGCTTCCGCGACCGGTTGGAGGCATTGTCGCGCGTGCAAGGCCTGCTGTCACGTCTGGAGGACCACGACCGGGTGACGTTCGACGATCTGATCCGCACCGAACTGTCGGTCATGGACGGGACTGCGGATCGCGTGACGCTCAGCGGTCGAGAGGGCATACGCCTGCGCTCCTCCACCGTGCAGACCCTTGCCATGGCCCTGCACGAGCTGACGACGAACGCGATGAAATATGGCGCGCTCGGACAATCGGCGGGCAAGCTCGCCATTACCTGGTCGCTGCAAAACGAGGGCGACAGGCCGTGGCTGCACATCGATTGGCGCGAAAGCGGAGTAGCCATGGCTCCCGCAGGCGCGGCTCCCAGAGGTACCGGACAGGGCCGCGAACTGATCGAGAAGGCTTTGCCCTACCAGCTCCAGGCAAAAACATCATACTTGCTGGGCTCAGACGGCGTGCATTGCACGATCGCCGTCCCGGTATCCACTAGCTCTGGAGAGGTCGAGGATCATGGCTGAGCGTACCCTTCGGCATTGTCGCATTCTTGTGGTGGAAGACGAGTACATGCTGGCCGACGAGCTTCAGATGGAACTCGCTGATGCGGACGCCATCGTGCTTGGCCCGGTTTCGACCGTCGAGGAAGCGATCGACCTTATCGCGTCCGAGGCGCAGATCGACGGCAGCATCCTTGATGTGAATCTGAGCGGCGAGTTGGTCTTTCCTGTGGCCGATCGTCTCGCGGAGCGCGGTGTGCCGTTCCTGTTTACGACTGGCTATGATGGGTCGATCATCCCAGCCCGCTTTGCCGATATCGACCGGTGCGAGAAGCCGATCAATATGAGACGGATTACGCAGGCGATCGGGCGTGTCATTCACCCCTAGGGTCAGGACCCATTGATGTGAGCATCGCGATCTGATTCCGGCTCCCCGAGGAGACTGGGATGAGCGACCTGTTTTGGCTGACCGACGAGCAGATGGAGCGACTGCGACCGTTCTTTCGAAAGAGCCACGGCAAGCCGCGCGTCGATGATCGACGGGTGCTGAGCGGCATCGTGTTCGTCAACCGCAACGAGCTGCGCTGGCGCGACGCGCCCAGCGCCTACGGTCCGCACAAGAGGCTCTACAACCGGTGGAGGCGCTGGGGCGAAGCAGGTGTTTTCACGCGGATCATGGAAGGGTTGGCAGCGGTGAATGCCGAGCCCAAGACGGTGATGATCGACGCGACCCCGGCCTTCGCCGGGGCAGGCACTACCTGAAGGCGCACCGCACGGCCTCAAGCCTGCGGGTTAGAAAGGGGATCTTGGCCGCCTGATTGGCCACACCAAGGGCGGCATGAACACAAAGCTGCATGCCATTGCCGACGGGAACGGTCGCCCGTTAAGCTTCTTCATGACCGCCAGCCAGGTCAGTGACTACACAGGTGCAGCCGCGTTGCTCGACGATCTGCCGAAAGCGCAGTGGCTGCTCGGCGATCGCGGCTATGACGCCGACTGGTTCAGGGATGCTCCGAACGCCAAGGGCATTGAACCCTGCATCCCAGGTCGCAGGTCGCGCAACGAGCCGGTCAGATACGACAAACGCCGCTATCGATGCCGCAGCCGCATCGAGATCATGTTCGGCCGTCTGAAGGACTGGCGCCGTGTCGCCACCCGCTACGATCGGTGCCCAAACGCCTTCTTCTCCGCCGTCGCCCTCGCTGCCACCATCATCTTCTGGCTGTGATCAACGAGTCCTGACCCTAGCGATGGCGGAAGAGGTGGGATTCGAACCCACGGATGGCTTGCACCATCGCCGGTTTTCAAGACCGGTGCCTTAAACCGCTCGGCCACTCTTCCGGGATCGCGGTGGAAGGGGCCTCTACGCCAAGCCGCGGGCTGAATCCACTGTCGATTTCAGGGCGGGCGGCGCGGCTGGGCGTGCCGGTCTTGCGGTGGTGCGAGGTTCCGGCTTCGCCCCGGCTATGGCACATAGGCTTGCATGTGGGGGGACATTACCCGGCGCCTGAAGCGCCTCGCCATCGTTTCGATCTTTGCGGCTTCGGTCAGCGCGGCACCCGCCTGCGCGCAGGACGAGGCCGGGTTCCAGACCTATCTGCAACAGGTGCGCGGCACAGCGACGGCGCAAGGCGTCAGCCGGGCGACGCTGGACTCGGTGCTGCCGACGCTGACGCTGAATTCGCGCGTGATCGAGCTGGACCGGCGCCAGCCCGGCGGCCCGGCCAATAGCGGGTTCAGCCCCTTCGCACCCTATAAGGCCGCGCATGTCGACGCCGCGCGCATCGGGCGCGGGCGGACCAAATATCTGGCGCAGCGCCCGCGCCTGTCGCGGATCGAACGCGAGACGGGCGTGCCGGAATCGATCATGGTCGCGATCTGGGGGCATGAGACGAATTACGGGGCCTATACCGGCAATTTCGACCTGCTGCGTTCGCTGGCGAGCCTGGCCTATGAGGGACGACGGCGGCCGCTGTTCGAGGGCGAGTTCATCTCTGCCTTGAAGATGATGGACCGGGGCGTGACGCGCGACCAGCTGAAGGGCAGCTGGGCCGGTGCGACCGGCAATCCGCAATTCCTGCCCTCCATCTATCTGCGCCTGGCCCGCGACGGCGACGGCGACGGGCGTGCGGACATCTGGAACAGCGAGGCGGATACGCTGGCCTCGATCGGCAATTATTTCGTCAATGCCGGATGGCGCGCTGGCCAGCCCTGGGGCTTTGCGGTGACGGTGCCCGCCGGGTTCGACCGTTCGATGGTGCGCAATCGGCTGGTCAGCCCGCGCTGCCCACGCGTGTTCGAGCGGCATAGCGGCTGGCGGACCATCGCCGAGTGGCGCGCGCTTGGCATCGTGCCGCAGGGCGCGGCCTGGCCGAACGACCAGGTACTAGCGACGCTGATGGAGCCGGACGGGCAGGGGGCAACCGCCTATCTGCTGACCGGCAATTACCGGGTCATCCTGGATTACAACTGCTCGAACTTCTACGCACTCTCCGTGGGATTGCTGGCCGATGCGATTGCGGGCTGAGGCGATCGCCCTGCTGGCGTTGGCTTTTGCCGCGCCTGCTGCCGCTGCCCCCGCAGAAGACGCGTCGCCGGTGCGTTACGGCAAGTATGACGCCACCGGCCAGGCGAGCTGGTACGGGCATGAGCTGGCCGGGCGGCGCACCGCG
Organism: Sphingomonas sp. Xoc002; assembly: GCF_050408055.1. Lineage (NCBI taxonomy): Bacteria > Pseudomonadati > Pseudomonadota > Alphaproteobacteria > Sphingomonadales > Sphingomonadaceae > Sphingomonas > Sphingomonas sp. Xoc002. The sequence goes on from NZ_CP191175.1 coordinate 1,385,438, forward strand.
ACGGGCAAGCGCTTCGATCCCGACGATGTGATGATCGCACACCGTACCCTGCCGCTCGAATCCATGGTCGAGGTGACGGATGTCGATACCGGCCGGGCGATCGTCGCGCGGGTCGGGGACCGGGGGCCGGGGCGCGCCGACCGGGTGGCGGACCTGTCGCTGGGCGCGGCCAAGCTGCTCGGCACCAACCGGCGCGCCGTCGCGCATATCCGGGTGCGGGCGCTGTCGCCGGGCAGCGACCGGCCGGGCCTGATCCTGGCGGGGGCGAGTGCCGTTCCGCCGGTCGCCCGCCCGATCGCGCTCGATCCCCAGGCCCGCTACCGCGTGCAGATCGCCAGCTTTTCCAGCCGGGCCCGCGCACAGGCGCTGGCCCAGCGCTTCGCCACACGGGCGATCCCCGCGGGTCGCGTCTGGCGGGTGGAACGCGCGGGATTGAATGCCGATTCCGCCAAAGCGCTGCGTGACGCGGCGGCAGAGGCGGGTTATGACGACGCCCGCATCCTGCATCAGGATTGACCTCCCGGCTCCCTTTGGTCACGGAACACCCATGAAGACCCTGTACGCAACGCTCGCCGCCCCGCTCGCTCTCGTCGCGCTGGCCTACCCCTCGATCGCGGCCGCGCCGCAGTTCGACACGCCCGCGCCGGTCGCCTTCATGAAGGACCTGTCCTCGGGCGCGATCCTGTTCCAGCGGGATGCCGATCGCCGGATGCCGCCCGCCTCGATGGCGAAGATGATGACGGTCTATGTCGCCTTCGACCTGGTCAAGAAGGGCCAGCTGAAGCTGAACGACATGGTCACGGTGCAGCCGGAGACGTGGAAGAAGTGGCACGGGCCGCAGGCGGGTTCGACCATGTTCCTGTCGCCGAACGAACAGGTCAGCGTCGCCAATCTTCTCTATGGCATCGTCACCCTGTCGGGCAACGACGCGTGCGTCGTCCTGGCCGAGCATATCGCGGGCACCGAGCAGAATTTCGTCGAGCGGATGAACCGCACCGCCAAGCAGATCGGTCTGAACAACAGCCATTTCGGCACGTCGAACGGCTGGCCGGACGGCGGCGTGACCTATGTCACCGCGCGGGACCTGGGCGATCTGGCCGATCACACGATCCAGGACTTCCCGCAGCTCTATAAGCAATTCTATTCGAAGCGGGACTTCACCTGGGGCAAGACGATGGGCGGCAACGCCATCACCCAGGCGAACCGTGACCCGCTGCTGGGCCGCGTTGCCGGTGCCGACGGCCTGAAGACCGGCCATACCGAAGAGGCGGGCTACGGCTTCACCGGCTCGGCCGAGCAAAATGGTCGCCGTCTGGTGATGGTGATGGCCGGGCTGAACAGCTCGAACGCGCGGGCCGAGGAATCGGTGAAGTTCATGAACTGGGGCTTCCGCGCCTGGCAGGCCAAGCCGGTCGTGGCCAAGGGCAAGAAGGTGGCGGATGCCGAGGTCCAGATGGGATCGTCGAGCAGCGTCGGCCTCGTCGCGCCGCGCCAGCTGACCGTGACGCTGCCCGCAGGTCTCGACCCCGCGATCAGCGCCAAGGTCGTCTATCAGGGCCCGATCAAGGCGCCGATCAAGGCGGGCCAGCATATCGCCGATCTGGTCGTCAGCTCGCCCGACATGCCCGCGCAGCGCCTGCCGCTGGTCGCGGACAAGGATGTCGACGAAGCGGGCTTTTTCGGTCGCGCCTGGTCCGGGCTGACCTCGCTCTTCGGTTGATCGCGGACTGATGCTGCCGGTCGGCAATGATGCGGGCCAGGCTGCCTTCGCCGCCGCGCTGGGCGGGGCCAAGCTGCACCATGCCTGGCTGATCGCCGGGCCGGAAGGCGTGGGCAAGGCCGGTTTCGCACGCGCGGCGGCCACCCGGCTGCTGGCGCGGGCGAGCGGGGCGGGGGCCTTGCCGCCCGGCCTGTCAGTGCCGGAGGATCATCCGACCGCCAAGCTGATGGCGGCGGGGTCGCATCCCGATTTCCGGGTGATGGCGCGGCTGCCCAAGGATGCCGAGAAGCCGGATCAGGATCTGGCGCGGTCGATCACCATCGCGCAGGTCCGCACGCTCCAGCCGATGTTTGCGACCGCGCCCGCCATGGGCCCGGCGCGGGTCGTCCTCATCGACGCGATCGACGATCTGGAGCGCGGCGGGGCCAATGCGCTGCTGAAAAATCTGGAAGAGCCGCCTGCGGGCACGGTGTTCCTGCTGGTCAGCCATGCGCCGGGGCGGTTGCTGCCGACGATCCGTTCGCGTTGCCGGTTGCTCCGGTTCGAGCGACTGTCCGACGCCGATGTCGCGCGGGTGTTGCGCCAGCAACTGCCCGAGGCGGACGAGGACGAGATCGCCTCGCTGGTCGCGGTGGCCGATGGTGCACCGGGCCGGGCGCTGCGCTTTGCCGGGCTCAACATCGCAGGGCTGGACAGTGCCATTGCGCGGATCGCGGAGACGGGCGACCTCGGTAATGCCGAGCGGGTGAAGCTCGCCAAGTCGCTGGCGGGCAAGGCGTCGCAGGCGCGGTACGAGGCGTTTCTGGACCGGGTGCCCGCCTTTATCGCGAGCCGTGCGCGCGGTCGGTCGGGGCCGGGACTGAAGGTGGCGCTGGATGCCTATGCGGCGGCGCAGGATCTGGCCGGGGCGGCGCGCGGGCTGTCGCTCGACGCGCAGGGGACGGTGTTCGAGATGGCGGGGATCATCGCGACGTTGCGGTGAGGGCTTTTGGCGAAGCCCACACGCCGCCGCCGACCAGACAGCCCCTTACAGACCCACCCGCTCGAAATGCCCGGGCGCGAAGCCCTCGATGGCCAGCGCGGTGATCCGTTCGGCTACCACTTCCGGCGCCTTTACCGAGGCGGGGTCTTCGCCCGGATAGGCCTTGGCGCGCATCTGCGTGCGGGTCGCGCCGGGATCGACGATGGCGGTTCGGATCGCGCTGATCTCGGACGTCTCGTCACCATAGGCGCCGAGCAGCGTCTCGAACGCCGCCTTGGAGGCGCCGTACGCGCCCCAATATGCCCGCGGCTTGCGCCCGACCGAGGAGGTGACGCCGATCACGCGCGCGCCGCTCGAACGGCGAAGCATCGGGTCGAAGGCCGCGATCATCGCCGCCTGCGCGCTGACGTTCAGGGTCAGGACGCGCGCGAACTCCTTGGCGTCGATCGCGGGCACCGCGGCCAACGAACCCAGCATCCCGGCGTTCAGAACCAGCACGTCCAGCGCCTTCCAGCGCTCGCCGATGGCACTGGCAAGGCGGCCGATCGACTCGTTCTCAGCCAGGTCGAGCGGCGCGATGGTGGCCGATCCCCCGGCGTTGAAGATGGTCTCCTCGACCTCTTCCAACCCCTTGGGCGTGCGCGCGGTCAGGACGACATGCGCGCCCGCCGCGCCCAGCGCGATGGCGGTCGCCGCGCCGATACCCCGGCTGGCACCCGTGACCAGCGCCAGCTTGCCGTCGAGCGCACCCGCCATCAGGCGACCCGCTCGGCCAGCATCGCGAACTGGTCGACCGACGCGGTCTCGTCATGATCGGTCAGCGTCGTCGGATAGTCGCCGGTGAAGCAGGCGTCGCAATAGCTCGGCTTGTCGCCGCGCGACGCGTTCAGCGCCTTGTACAGACCCTCGATCGACACGAAGGACAGGCTGTCGGCATGGATGAAGTCGGTCATGCCGCCCAGGTCCAGCTTGGCCGCGAGCAGCTTGGCGCGCTCGGGCGTGTCGACGCCGTAGAAGCAGGAGTGGCGCGTGGGCGGCGATGCGATGCGCATATGCACCTCGGCCGCGCCCGCCTCGCGCATCATCTGCACGATCTTGAGGCTGGTGGTGCCACGCACGATCGAATCGTCGACCAGGATGATCCGCTTGCCCTGGATCAGCGCGCGATTGGCATTGTGCTTCAGCTTGACGCCCAGATGGCGGACCTTGTCGCCCGGCTGGATGAAGGTGCGGCCGACATAGTGCGAGCGGATGATGCCCAGTTCGAACGGAATGCCCGAGGCCTGCGCATAGCCGATCGCGGCGGGGACGCCCGAATCGGGGACCGGGATGACCAGATCGGCCTCGACCGGCGACTCATGCGCCAGCTGCGCACCGATTTCCTTGCGCACCGAATAGACCGACTGGTCGCCCGCGATCGAATCGGGGCGGCTGAAATAGACCCATTCGAAGATGCACGGACGCGGATCGACCGCCTGGAAGGGACGGATCGAACGGATCTCGGTGCCCTGCACGATGACCAGCTCGCCCGGCTCGACCGCACGCTCGAAGGTCGCGCCGCACACGTCGAGCGCCACCGTCTCCGATGCGAAGATCACCGCGCCGTCCAGGCGGCCCATGACCAGCGGACGGATGCCCAGCGGATCGCGGCACGCGATCATGCCCTCGGGCGTCATCACGATCAGCGCATAGCCGCCCTCGACCTGCTTCAGCGCGTCGATGAAACGGTCGAGCAGGGTGCGGTAATTGGAGGTCGCGACCAGATGGATGATCGTCTCGGTATCGCTGGTCGACTGGAAGATCGAACCGCGACGCACGAGTTCGCGACGCAGCTTCATCGCATTGGAAATATTGCCGTTATGCGCGATGGCGAAGCCGCCGGTCGACAGGTCGGCATAAAGCGGCTGGACGTTGCGCAGCGAGGTGTCGCCGGTCGTCGAATAGCGGACATGGCCGCAGGCGACTTCGCCCGGCAGGCCACGGATCACGTCGTCACGGTCGAAATTGCCCGCGACATGCCCCATCGCGCGGTGGGTATGGAACAGCGTGCCGTCGAAGCTGGTGATGCCCGCCGCTTCCTGCCCGCGATGCTGGAGCGCGTGCAGGCCGAGCGCGGTCAGCGCAGCCGCGCCGTCGGCGCCGGTCACACCGAAAATACCGCATTCCTCGCGGAGTTTATCGTCGTCGAAGGGGTTGGTGGTCAGCATGGGAGAGGCGCTCGCAACGTTCGCAACTAAGGGGCAGACGGGGCGCATATAGGAACGTCGTCCGCGTTTGTCGCCTGTTTGTCATCATCCGCGGGATCATTTTCGCCAAGACCGCGTTTCGGAACCGAAAGCAGGAGATGCCATATGGCACGCGATCACGGCGCCCAGATCAAGGATGACGCCCTGTACGAGGAACTGCGCAAGCAGGGCCAGTCCAAGGAGAAGGCGGCGCGCATCGCCAATGCCAAGGCGAAGGGCAGCCTGGATCACAACGCCACCCATCTGGAGGATCGGACCAAGGACGATCTGCTGTCCGAGGCACGCAAGATCGGGATCGAAGGGCGGTCGAAGATGAACAAGGGCGAACTGATCGAGGCGATTCGCGGGCACGGCTAGGCTCGCTGGCATTGTCGGCCCCTCCGGTGCCGCGAAGCGGTGGTGGAGGGGCGGGGGAGCCTAGCCGTAATGGGTGACTCGGCCGTGGTTCCGTTATAACCCCGGCTCCATGGCCGACCAACGCGACACCGGGCTGACGCTCGACCCCAAATTCGACGCCCATGGCTTGCTGACCGCGATCGCGACCGATCGGGCGTCCGGCGAGTTACTGATGGTGGCGCATATGAATGCCGAGGCGCTGGAGGCCACGCGGACGACGGGTGACGCGCATTTCTGGTCGCGCAGCCGCGGGCGGCTCTGGAAGAAGGGCGAAAGCTCGAACAACGTGCTGCGCGTGGTCGAGATGCGGATCGACTGCGATCAGGACGCGATCTGGCTGATCTGCGATCCGGCCGGCCCGGCCTGTCACACCGGCGCGCGCAGTTGCTTCTATCGTCGGATCGAGGGCGACGGATTGGCACCGGTCGCGTGATCCGGCGGGCGAGTGCGCTTGCGTCCCTGTTGCTGCTGGCCGCCTGTGGGCAGGCAGGCCAGGGCGGGGACGACAAGGCGGGCGAAAGGCTGGAGGCGGCGAGCATCGCCGCCGGGCTGGTCGCCGATCCGGCCGCCGCACCGCTGGAAGGCATCTGGTCGCGGGACACGGATCGCATGTGCATCCTGCCGGCTGGGACGGGGCCCGCCCGCCGGGTCGGCGTGATGCTGGATTACGGCGAAGGGCAGGGCTGCACCGCCATCGGCACCATGGAGCGATCGGGCGCGGCGTTGAAGCTGACGCTCGGTGCGTGTCGCTTCACCGCGCGATTTGACGGAGACGCCATCCAGTTCCCCGCGACATTGCCCTCCACCTGCAATGCGTTCTGCACCGGCCGGGCGACGCTCTCGGCACTGAATGTCCAACGGATCAGCGCCTCGGTCGCCGAGGCGCAGGCCTTGCGCAATGCGAACGGCACCGCGCTTTGTGCTGATTGACGTTCACGTAAAGGGCATTTAGCCTCAGGCGTCATGATCCAGGTCGCCGCCTCCGCCGAACCGCTGCCCAGCGCCGACCGCGACGATTATTCGATCACCGAGCTGTGCGCCGAGTTCGGCGTCACCGCGCGGGCGCTCCGCTTCTACGAGGACGAGGGGCTGATCTCGCCGCAGCGGCGGGGCACGCAGCGTATCTATTCGCAACGGGATCGCGCGCGGCTCGCCTGGATCCTGCGCGGCAAGCGGGTCGGGTTCAGCCTGGCCGATATTCGCGAGATGATTGACCTGTACGATCTGGGGGATGGCCGCCGTCTCCAGCGTGAGGTGACGCTGGAACGCTGCACCGCCAAGATCGAGGCGCTCCAGGCGCAGAAGCGGGATATCGACGCAGCCATCGCCGAGTTGACCGAATTCGTCGCGCTGGTCGAATCGCACCGGGATTAATCGACGATATTCCTCCCCTGTAAGGGAGGGGGACCATCCGAAGGATGGTGGAGGGGTGTCGCGGGTAGCGATGGTCCACCTGCTCCAGCCATAACACCCCTCCGTCAGGCCTCCGGCCTGCCGCCTCCTCTTACAGGGGAGGAATCTTTTGCTTGGGCTCGGCCGGCGGCGTGCTGGCGCGACGGACGCCGGCCAGTTCGCCGGTGGGGGTCGGCGTCGGGCTGGGCTGCGGCGTGGGAGCGGCCAACGGGACGATGGTCATGGACATGCGCTTCATGCAGCGCGGGCCCTTGAACGCCGGATAGACGCCGCAATTCCACAGGGTCCGCTCCAGCCCGATGCCCGCATCGCGGAAATAGCTGAACGCCATCGTCTCCATCTGGACCTGGTTGAGCGGCACCGAGAAGGCGGTCGAGGCGGCATCGCGCCACGCCATGACCGTGCAATGCTTGCGCGGCCCGCACAGGGTCGTCGCCAGCGCCGGGAAGCCGTCCGGCGAGAGTCCGGCAGGCAGGGTGATCAGGAACGTGTCGGGCTCGCTGGCCAGCGGTGCCATGGTCCCCGTCGCGGCGGCCCCTTCGGCCAGCGCGGCTCCGGCATCGTCGCTGGCATCGGTCCCCGCCCGGTGCGCGGGCGAGAAGGGGGCCAGCTGGGTGATGACCGGCTCCCCCGCCAGCATATGCCGGTTGAAGGCGGGCGGCGTGCCCCACCAGCCGGACCAGCGGAAGAACAGATGGCTGCCGACCCGCGCCACCTTGTCCAGGCTGGCCTGCCAATAGGGCACGACCCAATCGGTATGATAATGGGTCGAATGGCCGACCGCCGGGAAGACCTTGCCGTTCAGCGCCATCGCCGCGACCTGACGTGCGCGGGTCCAGGCGGCTTCGGGCGGCTGCCACTTGGTCAGCGCCCCGTCGCAGGTAAAGGTGAACTGGCAGCCGGTGCTGCGCTCCTGACCCTCGAACACCACGCCGCACACTGTCTTGGGGAAGGCGGGATGGCGGAGCCGGTTGAGCACGACCTGCGCCACGGCCTGTTCGCCCTTGGCGTCGTCGCCCGCCTCGTACAGCACACCCGCCGCCAGACAGTCGAGCGCCCGCGCCTTGTCCTCCGCCGAGCCGCGATAGAGGAAGGGCCGGGCGGCCGGGTTGGGATCGGTCGAGAACGCTACGCCCGCATTATAGGCGCGTGCCTCGTCCGGGCTCATATCGACGAACGCGACCGGCTCGACCGGGGGCAGTTCGGCGGGCGGAACGACGCGCGGCGCGGGGCGAGCCCGCTGGGCCGACCTGTGCTGGGTCCGGGGCATGTCGGGCGCATTCGCCACGAGCAAAGCCGGTACGACGCTGGCCGTACCGGCGATCACGATCAGGGGGGCGAACAGGGCCGCGCGGGTGCCGCCGCGCGGCCGGGACACATCGCTCACTGTTCGGGCAGGAAGTCCGGCACCGACAGATAACGCTCGCCCGTGTCATAGTTGAAGCCCAGCACGCGCGTGCCGTCGGGCAGGTCGGGCAGCTTCTGCAGGATCGCGGCCAGCGTCGCGCCCGACGAGATGCCGACCAGCAGCCCCTCTTCGGTGGCCGAGCGGCGCGCCATGTCCTTGGCGACATTGGCATCGACCTCGATCACGCCGTCGATCGCCTGGGTGTGGAGATTGGCGGGGATGAAGCCTGCGCCGATGCCCTGGATCGGGTGCGGACCCGGCTGGCCGCCCTGGATGACCGGCGAGGCGGCGGGTTCGACCGCATAGACCTTGAGGCCCGGCCATTCCTTCTTCAGCGTCTCGGCAACGCCGGTGATGTGGCCGCCGGTGCCGACGCCGGTGATGATCACGTCGATCGGCGAATCGCGGAAGTCGTTCAGGATTTCCTGCGCGGTGGTGCGGACATGCACGTCGATATTCGCCGGGTTCTCGAACTGCTGCGGCATCCAGGCGCCGGGCGTCTCGCGCACGATCTCCAGCGCGCGTTCGATCGCGCCCTTCATGCCCTTTTCACGCGGCGTCAGGTCGAAGGTCGCACCATAGGCCAGCATCAGGCGGCGGCGCTCGATCGACATGGATTCGGGCATGACCAAGATCAGCTTGTAACCCTTGACCGCCGCGACCATCGCCAGGCCGACGCCGGTATTGCCGCTGGTCGGCTCGACGATGGTGCCGCCGGGCTTCAAATCGCCCTTGGCCTCGGCCGCCTCGATCATCGCCAGGGCGATACGGTCCTTGATCGACCCGCCGGGATTGGAGCGTTCCGACTTGATCCAGACCTCCGATCCGGGGAACAGCCGCTGGAGCTTGATGTGCGGCGTATTGCCGATCGTTTCCAGGATGGTGTTGGCCTTCATGGCTTGGCTTCTCCGTGGCTAGGTTCGGTTGCAAGGATTTCAGGCGGATCAAAGGTTCGCGCGCGCCGGAGTTCCGGGAACAGTCGCGACCAGAGCAGGGTGACGCCGATCGCGCCCAGCCCGCCGAACACCACCGCGCCGACCGGACCGAGGATCGAGGCCATGACCCCGCTCTCGAACTCACCCAGTTCGTTGGAGGCCGAGATGGTCAGCTGCGACACCGCGCTCACCCGTCCGCGCATTTCGTCGGGGGTGTGAAGCTGGATCAGCGACTGGCGGACATAGACCGACACCATGTCCGCGCCGCCCGCGCAGATCAGCGCGATCAGGCTGAGCAGGAAGGCGGGATGGATGAAGATGTTGAAGCCGTTCACCGCCAGCGTCCCCGTGCCCAGACCCAGCGCGCCGGTGATATGGCTGGCGATACCGAAGGTCAGGATCGACAGACCGAATACGACGACCGCGATCAGCATCTTCACCCCGACATTCTGCGTCATCGGCTTGAACGAGAACCAGATCGCGGTGGTGGCCGCCCCGATTCCCATGCCCGCCGCCAGCACGCCCAGCCCCTGCGATCCCACATGCAGGATGTCGCGCGCATAGACCGGCAACAGCGAGGTCGCGCCCGCCAGCAGCACCGCGAACAGATCGAGCGTGATCGCCGCCTGCACCAACCGGTTGCGCCGGACATAGCTGAACCCCTCGACGATTCGGGTCAGCGGGCGGCGGTCGGTCTGCGCCGGGGGTTGCGGCACTGGGCCGATCAGGAAGATGCAGAACAGGGCGACGGCGAACAACAGGGTCGCGACGCCGTAGGCGAATTCGGGATGCACCGCATAGAGCAGGCCACCGACGCTCGGCCCCGCGATGGTGCCGACCTGCCACGCGATCGAACTGACCGCGATGGCGGTCGGCAGGCTCTCGCGCGGCACCAGATTGGGGGCAAGCGACGAATAGGCCGGTCCCGAAAAGGCGCGCGCGATGCCGAAGGCGATGGCGGCGGTGAACAGTGCGCCCAGCGTGAGATGTCCCGACCAGGTGAGCAACCAGAGCGTCGCGGCGGTAAGAACCAGAAGCGTCGTCGTCGCCCGCACGATCCAGCGCCGGTCGACGCTGTCGGCGACCAGCCCGGTGATCGGGGTCAAGAGGAACAGCGGCACGAACTGCGCAAAGCCGATCATGCCCAGCATGAAGGCGGCTTGGCGCACGTCCATCGTCTCGCGCGCCAGATTGTATACCTGCCACCCGATGACGATCGACATGGCGGAAACGGCGATGGTACCGCTGAACCGCGACAGCCAGTAGCTGCGGAAATTGGCGATGCGGAACGGGTGAACGGGTCTATCCATAATCGGCCAGCGTTGTAGGCTGCGGTTCGCCGACAAGGCAACCGAGGCAAAGCTATTCCCCGCTAAATTCCCGCTGTCCTGATGGGAATTAAGAGGGGGAATTGAGTTTCATGACAAAGCACGCCAATAGGCGTCCATCCTTCCCTAACGGAAACAAAGGTGTTCCCGACTGTGGCAAAAGCTCCAAGCCGTACCAGCGAGCCCCCCATTCCCAATCGGGAGCGTCCCGCCGAACCGCAACCGTTCCAGGCTACCAAGGAACAGTTGCTGGATTTCTACAAGCAGATGCTCCTGATCCGCCGCTTCGAAGAAAAGGCGGGTCAGCTTTATGGCCTGGGCCTGATCGGCGGTTTCTGCCACCTGTATATCGGCCAGGAAGCCGTGGCGGTGGGTCTCCAGTCGGCGCTCGACGGCGACAAGGATTCGGTCATCACCGGATATCGCGACCATGGCCATATGCTGGCCTATGGCATCGATCCCAAGGTCATCATGGCCGAGCTTACGGGGCGTGCCGCCGGCATCTCCAAGGGCAAGGGCGGGTCGATGCACATGTTCTCGACCGAGCATAAGTTCTACGGCGGCCACGGCATCGTGGGCGCGCAGGTGTCGCTGGGCACCGGCCTGGCGTTCGGGCACAAGTACAGCAATGACGGCGGCGTCTGCCTCGCCTATTTCGGCGACGGCGCGGCCAATCAGGGCCAGGTGTACGAGAGCTTCAACATGGCCGAGCTGTGGAAGCTCCCGATCATCTTCGTGATCGAGAACAACCAGTACGCCATGGGAACCGCGGTCAACCGCGCCTCGTCCGAGGACCAGCTGTATCGCCGTGGCGAAAGCTTCCGCATCCCGGGCATCCAGGTCGACGGCATGGACGTGTTGGCCTGTCGCGGTGCGGCCGAAGAGGCGCTGGCCTGGGTCCGCGCAGGCAAGGGCCCGGTCATCCTCGAGATGAAGACCTATCGCTATCGCGGTCACTCCATGTCCGACCCCGCCAAGTATCGCAGCCGCGAGGAAGTGCAGGGCGTGCGCGACAAGTCCGATCCGATCGATCACGTGAAGCGTCTGCTCGAAGAGCAGGGCGTTACCGAGGCCGATCTGAAGGTCCTGGAGCAGGACATCCGCAAGCAGGTCAACGAGGCGGCGGACTTCGCCGAGCAGACCCCCGAGCCCGATGTGGCTGAACTCTACACTGAAGTGCTGGTGGAGCGTTACTAAGATGGCGATCGAGATCAAGATGCCGGCCCTTTCCCCGACCATGGAAGAGGGCACGCTCGCCAAGTGGCTCGTGAAGGAAGGCGATACGGTCAAGTCCGGCGACATCATGGCCGAGATCGAGACCGACAAGGCGACGATGGAATTCGAGGCCGTGGATGAAGGCGTGATCGCCAAGATCCTGGTCGCCGAGGGCACCGACAATGTGAAGGTCGGCACCGCCATCGCGCTGCTGGCCGAAGAGGGCGAGGACGTTGCGTCCGCCGCCGCTTCGGGTTCGCGTTCGGGCGATGCCGCCAATGCCGCGCCGAAGAACGAGGCGACCGACCACAACGCGCCGCCGATGCCGGAAGGCGCCGCCGCCGCCGAGCAGGAAAGCGGCACGCAGAAGCTGGTCGCCGCGGCCGAGCAGGAAGCGCCCGCCTCGCCGGAGATTCCGGAAGGCACCGAGATGGTGAAGCTCACCGTCCGCGAAGCGCTGCGCGATGCGATGGCCGAGGAAATGCGCGCCGACGACCGCGTCTTCGTGATGGGCGAGGAAGTCGCCCAGTATCAGGGCGCGTACAAGGTCACGCAGGGGCTGTTGGACGAGTTCGGCGACCGTCGCGTCATCGACACGCCGATCACCGAATATGGCTTTGCCGGTGTCGGCACGGGTGCGGCCATGGGCGGCCTGCGCCCGGTCATCGAGTTCATGACGTTCAACTTCGCCATGCAGGCGATCGACCACATCATCAACTCGGCCGCCAAGACCAACTATATGTCCGGCGGCCAGATGCGCTGCCCGATCGTGTTCCGTGGTCCCAACGGTGCCGCCAGCCGCGTCGGTGCGCAGCACTCGCAGAACTATGGTCCGTGGTACGCCTCGGTCCCCGGCCTGATCGTGATCGCGCCTTATGACGCGGCCGATGCCAAGGGCCTGCTGAAAGCGGCGATCCGTTCGGAAGATCCGGTCGTGTTCCTCGAGAACGAGCTGATGTACGGCCGTTCGTTCGACGTGCCCAAGCTCGACGATTTCGTCCTGCCGATCGGCAAGGCGCGGATCATGCGCGAGGGCAAGGACGTGACGCTCGTCTCCTACTCGATCGGCGTGGGCGTCGCGCTCGAAGCCGCCGAGAAGCTGGCCGCCGAGGGCATCGACGCGGAGGTCATCGACCTGCGCACGCTGCGTCCGCTCGACACCAAGACGGTGCTGAAGTCGCTCGCCAAGACCAACCGTCTGGTCGTGGTCGAGGAAGGCTGGCCGACCTGCTCGATCGCGTCGGAAATCACCGCCGTCGTGATGGAAGAAGGGTTCGACGACCTCGACGCGCCAGTGCTGCGCGTGACCAACGAGGACGTGCCGCTGCCTTATGCCGCCAACCTCGAAAAGCTGGCGCTGGTCGACGCGAACAAGGTCGTCGCGGCGGTCAAGAAGGTGACTTATCGCGGCTAAGCCGTGAAGTAACCTGTTGGTTGAAAGGGGCCTTCCGGGAAACCGGGAGGCCCTTTTTCATGCACGCGACCTGTGCGAAGGGCAGGGGATGACCGACGCCCCCCCATCCGCCGCGCCCCCGCCCGCCATCGAAGCGGTGATGCGCGAACAGGCGCTGGCGGTCGGCTATGCGCCTGCGTCGGCGCGTGAGGGGTTTGCGGCGCTGCTCGATCTCGACCACCAGCTTGCCTCGATCCTGCAAAGCACGACCGAGCCGATGATCGGCCAGATGCGGCTGACTTGGTGGTATGAGGCGTTGGAGAAGCTCGACCACGCGCCCGCGCCCGCGCATCCGGTGTTGCAGCGGCTGGCGGACTCGGTCCTGCCCGGCGGCGTCCGAGGTGCCGACCTCGCGCCGATGATCGAGGGGTGGGAAGCTCTTCTCGATGATGGCGAGGCGCTGGATGACGAGCGCATCGCGCGCCATGCCGAGGCGCGCGGGGGCGTGTTGTTTGCGAGCGTCGGGCGGTTGCTGGGGCAGTCGGGGACGGCGCCGCTGGGGGAGGGATGGGCTAAGGCCGATCTGGCGCAGCATGTTTCCGATGAAGCGACCCGCACGCGAATCGGGGCTGCGGCTCTATTGGACTTGGACGCGATACTGGCGTCGAAATCACCCAAGCCGGTTCGGGGTTTGAGTGGATTGGCCATCCTGGCCCGCGAAAGCCTGCGCCACCCGGATCGTCTGCCCGGCCACCCGATGCGCGCGGCGCGATTGGCGTGGCACGGTCTGACGGGGCGCTGACCCCCCTATTTTCAGAGCGGAGCCGTACCCCGGCGAAGGCCGGGGTCCAGTTCCTACGCGGCTCGTAGCGCGGCATGGATAGGCGAAGAAGCAAATGCCCTGCGCCGTCGATAAGGCAGAGCAACTGGACCCCGGCCTTCGCCGGGGTACGCCCGAGGTGCGGCAGGGGCCAGCAAGCCCGTTCAGCCTGAGCGAAGTCGAAGGCCAAGGGAATCACCTTGTCGCCCAGGCCTGTCCCCGGTTAACCATAAACCCGTCGAACGGGGGGGGAGACGGAACCGATGTGGCGCTATCTGGCCGGTGGGTTGGGCACGCTCGTGCTGGTGGGGGCAGGGCTGTTCCTATGGGGCAGCCGCCCGGACACACCGTCCCCGCTCCCCGCCGCGAGTGCCGCAACGGCGGCTTCCCCGCAAACCGCCACCGACGACGCGCCCTTACCTGAAGCCTCCGCCCGCACGCGTGAGCAGAAGCGCTTCGACCGCTACGACAAGGACCGCGACGGCACGATCACCCGCGAGGAATATCTCGCCGCGCGTCGCAAGGCCTATGCCAAGCTGGACCGGGACGGCGATGGCAAGCTGTCCTTCGACGAATGGGCGATCAAGGCCACGACCAAGTTCGCCACCGCCGACCGCGACAAATCGGGCACGATGGACGCGGCCGAGTTCGCCACCACCGCCGTCAAGCGTCGACCGGCTGCTCGGCGGGACTGTCCTCCGGCGCGAACGGCACCGGCTGAGGCACCGGAGGCGGGCCAGGCGGAAGAGAATTGAGCCAGCCGGGCAGCGCCTCGCGCGCGCGGTCGGTGTACATCCGCTTACGGTCGGCCTTTTTCGTTCGGCCGGGAATGGGCGTGAACAGGCCGAAATTGACGTTCATCGGCTGATAGGTCTCGGCCTCCGCCAGCCCGGTGATATGGCCGAGCAGCGCACCCAGAGCCGTCTCGACCGGCGGCGGCGCAATGGTCTTGCCGGTCAGTTCGGCGGCAGCGAAACGTCCGGCGAGCAAGCCGATCGCCGCGCTCTCGATATACCCCTCGCACCCCGTGATCTGGCCCGCGAAGCGCAGGTTCGGCCGCGATTTCAGCCGCAGCGTGGCGTCGAGCAACTCGGGCGAGCGGATGAAGGTGTTGCGGTGCAGGCCGCCCAGCCGCGCGAACTCGGCCTTTTCCAGGCCCGGAATGGTGCGGAAGATGCGGATCTGCTCGGCATATTTCAGCTTGGTCTGAAAACCGACGATGTTCCACAGCGTGCCCGCCGCATTGTCCTGGCGCAGCTGGACCACCGCATAGGGCCAGCGCCCGGTGCGCGGGTCGTCAAGGCCGACGCCCTTCATCGGCCCGAAGCGCAACGTCTCGACCCCGCGCTCGGCCATCACCTCGACCGGCATGCAGCCGTCGAAATAGGGCGTGTCCTTCTCCCACTCGCGGAACTCGGTCTTCTCGCCGTCGAGCAATGCCTGATGGAAGGCGTAATATTGCTCCTTGTCCATCGGGCAGTTGATGTAATCCTTGCCCGTGCCCTTGTCCCAGCGGCTCTGGAACCAGGCGACGTCCATGTCGATCGACTCGCGATGGACGATGGGCGCGATCGCGTCGAAAAAGGCCAGCGCCTCCGCGCCGGTCGCCTCGCCGATGCCGCCCGCCAGCGACGGCGCGGTCAGCGGGCCGGTGGCGATGATCGCAGGGCCATCCGGCAAAGCATCGATCCGTTCGCGGACGATGGTGATGTTCGGGTGGGCCTCGAGCGCCGCGGTCACGCCGCCCGAAAAACCGTCGCGATCGACCGCCAGCGCGGACCCGGCGGGCACCGCATGGGTGTCGCCCTTGGCCATGATGATCGAGCCGAGCGCACGCATTTCCTGATGCAGCAGGCCGACCGCGTTGGAGGTTGCATCGTCGGACCTGAAGGAGTTGGAGCAGACCAGCTCCGCCAGGTCGCCGCCGTGATGGGCGGGCGTGGTGTCCGCGCCGCCGCGCATTTCGGACAGGCGCACCTTCAGGCCGGCCTCGGCCAGCTGCCAGGCGGCTTCCGAGCCCGCGAGCCCGCCGCCGATCACATGAATGTCATAGGTCATCGCGCCGCCTTAAACCCGGACGGCCCCGGTTGGAAGGACTTGGCGTGTCGGACCCGGCTCCCCAAGTCGGTGATATGACCACCATCTTCACCATCGGTTACGAGGGCGCGACCGTCGACGGCTTCCTCTCGACGTTGAAATCGGCCGGGGTCGAGCGGCTGATCGACGTCCGCGCGCTGCCGCTGTCCCGGCGTCCGGGCTTTTCCAAGTCACCGCTGGCCGCCGCGTTGAAGGAGGTCGGCATCGACTATGTCCATCTGAAGGATCTGGGCACCCCCAAGCGCGGGCGCGATGCGGCCAAGAAGGGCGATGTCGGCACGCTGCGCGAGGTCTATGACGACCAGCTGGCCCTGCCCGAGGCACAGGCGGCCGCCGCGCGGATGCTCGATCTGGCGGGCGAGAAACCGAGTGCGCTGCTATGCTTCGAGCGCGATCCCTGCCACTGCCACCGAACGCTGCTGCTGGAGGCGGTGGGGCAGGGGATGACCGTCGTCGATCTCTACGTCTGATCCGTCAGAGAACGGACGCGACGAAGGCGTCGGTGCGGTCGCGCAGCATTTCGATATTTCTTTCCAGCGCCTGGGCCAGGGTCAGCAGCGATCCGGCGTCCTGGTCGATCCGGTTGGCGTCCTGCTGCAAGCGATGGACCTGCTGGCCCACGCGGTGCGCGGAGGCGACCGACTGGTCGACGCTGGCAGCGATGCCGGTCGTGGCGAGGCCCTGTGCCGCCACCGCCTCGTCGATCGATTGCGAGATGGTACCGATCGTGTCGACCGCGCGGTTGAGCTGCGCCTGTTCGGCGACCAGCGCGTGAAGATTGGCGGTGACCTCGCCGATATTGCGCGCGGCGTCGCGCGCGGCTTCGCGGGTCTGTCCGGCAAGCGCCTTCACTTCATGCGCGACGACGGCGAAGCCCCGCCCGGCATCGCCCGCTCGCGCCGCCTCGATCGCGGCGTTCAGTGCGAGCAGATTGGTCCGCGCCGCGACGGTTTCGATCAACGACAGCAGAGTGTCGATCGTCGTCGCGCTCGCCGCCAGTGCCTCCGCCCGCCGATCGGTCGCGGCGATGCGGTGGCGGACAACCTCCCGCACGGTGCGGGACTGGTCCATGTCGCGGGTGATGGCGGCAAAGGCACTGGCCAGACCATGGCCGCGCGCAGCGATATCGCTCAGCGCTTGGCCGGTATCGGCCATCGCCTCGGTCATGCGATCCGCGCTGCCCTGCGTCTCCCCGGCATAACGGGCGAGGGTGCTGGCCATGCCGCCCATATCGACGGTGGCACGGAGCAGATCCGCCGACAGGGCGGCGATGTCGGCGGTGAAGGATCGCGCGGCCTCGTCGATGCGCCGCGCCCGCACCATGCGCTCCTGCGCCAGGGCCATCTGCGCGTCGGCCGCCAGCCGGGCGATCCGGGCGGCGTCGAGCAGCCCGGTGAACACGCCCTTCCGGGTCAGGATCAGCGCATCGGGGGCGCCCCAATCGGCATGAAGCGCCAGCTTTTCGGCCAGCGGCGCGTCCTCTTCGCAACCGGGATGCGGGCGGACATAGGCGGTCAGGCTGGCACCGAAATCAGGATTGTGGAGCAGCGCGTGGCCGAACGGGTTGTAGAGCAAGCCCTTCACATCGCGTTCGACGATCGCGCCGACCGGCCTTCGTTCGGCATCCAGGACCGGCAGCAGCCGCATGTCCGGGGACTGCCGGAACAGCGCGATGGCGTCGATCAGCGACGCATCCGCTGCGATGACCGGGCTTTCCGTAGTGGCGGACCAGGAGGAGAAAACGGGCGGCTTCATCACGGTCCGCCGTACGACGAGACCGTAAACGCGATGTGATGGATTTGTGGCGTTTCGATGACGAAACGGAATCGGCCGAAGCCGGTGGGGGGATTAGCCCGCCACCGGCAGACGGACGGTGCCGTCCTCGTCCCGCTTCATCGGGCCATAGGCGATCACCGCCGTCAGCGGCAGATCGGCATAGATATGCGGGAAGAGCTGGCCACCCCGGCTCTCCTCCCATTTCACCGCCTGGCCCATCGCCTCAAGATCGACGGCCGCGATGTGCAGGTCGCGCTGTCCGGCGAAGTGCTTGTCGACCGTCTCGGTCAGCTGGGCGGCGGTGGAGAGGTGGATATAGCCATCGGCCAGATCCACCGGGGCGCCCGCGAAGACGCCCTCCTGCTCCAGCGCCGCCATCTGATCGGCGGTCAGCACCTTATAGGCGGTGGCGGGACGGCTCACTCGCCGTCCTCCGGTCCGGCGGCCAGGTTCTCGCCGACGACCGCATCCGGCTCGGGCGCGATCTCGGGGGTGCCGTCGGCCAGGTTCATCTCGGCATCCTCCTCGGTCTCCTCGATGCGCGCGGCCGAGACGACATGCTCGCCCGGTGCGACGTTGAAGAGCCGCAGACCCGCCGAGCCGCGCCCGATGACGCGCAAGCTCGCCAGCGACATGCGGATCAGCTTGGCCTGGTCGGTCACGAGCATCAGCTGATGCCCCTTGGCCGCCGGGAAGCTGGCGACGACATCGCCGTTGCGGGCGATATTGTCGATATTGGTGATGCCCTGACCACCGCGGCCCGTGCGGCGATATTCATAGGCCGAGGACAGCTTGCCATAGCCATTGGCGCAGACGGTTAGGATGAACTGCTCGCAATTGCGCAGTTCCTCGAAACGTTCGACCGACAGTTCGGGCTCGCCCTCCTTCTCACCCTTCCAGGGGGCGAAGCGCAGATAAGCCTCGCGCTCCTCCTGGGTGGTGCCGACGCGGTGCAGGACCGAGAGCGAGATGACCTCGTCCTCGCCCTTGAGCGCGATGCCGCGCACGCCGGTCGAGGTGCGGCTCTGGAACTCGCGTACATCGTCGGCGGCGAAGCGGATCGCGCGGCCGCAACGGGTGGCGAGCAGCACGTCGTCCTCGGCACCGAGCAGCGCGACGCCGATCAGTCGGTCTTCGCTGCCCTCTTCGAAGCGCATGGCGATCTTGCCGTTCGAGGGCACGTTGGTGAACGCATCCATCGAGTTGCGGCGCACCGCGCCCTTGGCGGTGGCGAACATGACGTGGAGCTTGCCCCACTCCGCCTCGTCCTCGGGCAGCGGCAGCACGGTCGAGATGACCTCGCCCGGTGCCAGCGGCAACAGGTTGACCATCGGCCGTCCGCGCGTGGCAGGTCCGCCCTCGGGCAGGCGCCAGACCTTGTAGCGATAGACCTTGCCATGGTTCGAGAAGAACAGGACGGGCGTGTGCGTGCTGGTCACGAACAGCTCGGTGACGACGTCCTCGTCCTTGGTCGCCATGCCCGAGCGACCCTTGCCGCCCCGGTTCTGCGCGCGGAAGGCATCGAGCGGGGTGCGCTTGATATAGCCCTGCATGGTCACGGTGACGACCATGTCCTCGCGCTCGATCAGGTCCTCGTCGTCGATGCCATCGGCGGCGGCGGCGATTTCCGAGCGGCGCGGGGTCGCGAACTGGTCGCGGATCGCCACCAGCTCGCCGCGCATCACCTCATACAGCTTCACACGGTTGGCGAGGATTTCGAGCAGCTCGGTGATCGAGTCCGCCAGACCCTTCAGCTCGTCGCCGATCTCGTCGCGGCCGAGCGCCGTCAGGCGGTGCAGGCGCAGGTCGAGGATCGCGCGAACCTGAGTCTCCGACAGGCGATAGGTATCGCCGAAGCCCTCATGCTCGACCGCTTCGACCAGGCGGATATACTGCGCGATCTCGGCGATCGGCCATTCGCGGGCGAGCAAAGCCTCGCGCGCGGCGACCGGCGAGGCCGAGCCACGGATGATCCGCACCACTTCGTCCAGGTTCGTCACCGCGATGACGAGGCCCAGCAAGATGTGCGCCCGCTCGCGCGCCTTGGCCAGTTCGAACTTCGAGCGGCGGGTGATCACCTGCTCGCGGAACTGGACGAACGCCTGGATGATGTCGCGCAAGTTCAGCAGCTCGGGCCGACCGCCGCGAATGGCGAGCATATTGGCCGGGAAACTGGTCTGGGCGGGGGTGTGCCGCCACAGCTGGTTGAGCACGACTTCCGGAGTCGCGTCGCGCTTCAGGTCGATGACGATGCGAACGCCTTCGCGGTTCGATTCGTCGCGAATGTCGCTGATCCCCTCGATCCGCTTTTCCTTGGCGGCCTCGGCGATCTTTTCAACGAGCGCGTTCTTGCCCTGCTGAAAGGGGATTTCGGTCAGGACGATGGCCCGGCGGTCGCCACGCATCTCCTCGATCTCGTGGCGCGAGCGCACGATGATCGAACCGCGCCCGGTCTGGTAGGCCGAGCGCGCGCCCGAGCGGCCCAGGATCAGCGCGCCGGTCGGGAAATCGGGGGCGGGGACGATCTCGTTCAGTTCCTCGACCGTGATCGCGCCGTTTTCCATGTATGCGAGACAGGCATTGACTACCTCGCCCAGGTTATGCGGCGGGATGTTGGTCGCCATGCCGACCGCGATACCGCCCGCGCCGTTGACCAGCAGATTCGGGTACTGGGCGGGCAGGACCGAGGGTTCGCGCTCCGAGCCGTCATAGTTGGGCTGGAAATCGACCGTGTCCTTGTCGAGATCGTCAAGCAGCGAATTGGCGACCTTCGCCAGACGCGCTTCGGTGTAACGCATCGCGGCGGGCGGATCGGGGTCCATCGAGCCGAAATTGCCCTGACCGTCGATCAGCGGCACGCGCATCGACCAGTCCTGCGCCATGCGGGCCAGGGCGTCATAGATCGCGCTGTCGCCGTGCGGATGGTATTTACCCATCACGTCGCCGACGATGCGCGCCGACTTGCGATAGGGCTTGCCCGCGACGAAGCCGCTTTCGGCGGCCGAGTAGAGGATACGGCGATGGACGGGCTTCAGGCCGTCACGGACATCGGGCAGCGCACGCGCCACGATCACGCTCATCGCATAGTCGAGATAGCTCGACTTCATCTCGTCGACGATCGAGATCGTCGAAATATCGGAAGGTTCCGCGAGGGTCGTCTCGTCGGCCAAAGTCTGTTGCTTTCCGGCTTGATGGTCAGATGGGAACCGAAGGTACTAGCCGAGCGTGAGCCGCCTGACCACCCCCGCGCGACCCATTCGCGAGCAGCCGTTTGGGAGGAACGGTGGTTGCGTCGAACGAGGCGGCGGGGGCAGGCCCGACGGAATATGCTCCCCCCCTCGGCAGCAGGTTCGCGGGACTTTGGAGGCGCTGGCCGCCGACGGGAGTAAACGGCGGCCAGCCCGGTCCTTATGCGCAGGCCGCGGTTTCGGCCGGATGTCGCAGATGTTACGATGTTGTAATCTGAATGATAATCAGTGCTTTGTGATCCTCCCCGGCCGGGGAGGAATGGTTAAGGCTGAACCTCTTTGCCTTCCCAGTCGAACAGCTTGCCGCTGTCGGGGGCCTTCAGCCCGTCGATTACGTCGAGCAGTTGGACCGCCGCACGGTCGGGTGCGAACAGGCCACCGGGGCGGACATTGCCCTGGAACGGCTTGGACAGTTGGGTGTCGACCGTTCCGGGGTGCAGCGCGACGACGATCGAGCGGTCGTTGCGACGCTTGTGCTCGATCGCCAGCGTCCGGACAAACTGGTTGAGCGCGGCCTTGGACGCACGATAGCCGTACCAGCCGCCCATGCGATTGTCGGAGATCGACCCGACCCGCGCGGAGAGAACCGCGAACAGCGTCTTGCCCGTGCGCGGCATCAACGGCAGCAGATGCTTGGCGACCAGCGCCGGGCCGATCGCATTCACCGCGAAATTGCGTGCCAGCCATTCGGGCGAAAGCTGGTCGAGCGCCTTTTCCGGTCCCCGTTCTCCGTCATGCAGCAGGCCGGTGGCGACGATCACCAGATCGGGGGCGGGGCCCTTGGCGATGCGTTCGGCGGCGGCGGCGATGCTCGCTTCGTCCTCGATATCGATATGGCCGTCACCCGGCATCGAGCGGGCGAGGCGCGTGACGCGGACAGCTTCTTCCTCCAACGCCTCGGCCATCGCCTGGCCGATCCCGCCCGAGGCACCGATGACGACCGCCTGCTTCCACTCGCTCATCGCACGAATCTCCAAAGGGTCGACGTGCTCGCCTCGGCATCGAACGCATAACCGTCGCTATCGAACCCGCGCATCGCATCGGTATCGGTGACGTGATGTTCGATCATCCAGCGGGCCATGGCGCCGCGCGCCTTCTTTGCGTGGAAGCTGACGAAACGGTCGCCCTCGCGGAAATCGACCGCGATGACCCGGATCGCGGCGGGCAGCTTGCCGTCGACTGCGTGCCAATATTCCTGGCTGGCAAGGTTCAGGATGGTGCCCGAACCCTCCGCCTCGATCTCTTGCGTCAGTCGCTCGGCGATGCGGTCGCCCCACCAGTCGGTCAGCTTGCCGCCACCCGGCGCCCAGCGCGTGCCCATTTCCAGCCGATAGGGGCGCATGGCGTCCAGTGGGCGGAGCAGGCCGTACAGGCCCGACAGCATCCGCAGATGGTCCTGCGCGAACACGACTGCGGGCACGTCGAGCGACTTGGCTTCCAGCCCGGTATAGACGTCGCCTGCGAACGCGAACATCGCGGGCCGCTCCGGCGCGGTGGCGAAATCGCGGAAGCGTTCGGCATTCAACTGCGCCAGCGCAGGCGAGATCCGCATCAGCGAGGCGAGCTTCTCCTCGCCTAGCCCGGAGGCCGCCTTGGCCAGCGTCTGCGCCGCGTCGGCGAAATGGGGCGCGGTCGGCGCGAGATCGGGCAGGGGGCTCTGATAGTCGAGCGTCTTGGCGGGGGAGATGACGGCGATCATGCCGCGCGGGCTAGCGCCGGGAGCGTTCGCGTTCAATCCGCGTTCAGCGGTTGTTGGATAGAGGGGACATCCACCAATCGCTTTGCTTGAACGGGACGCGCGCTGTCCCTATCAAGCCTGCCATCGACGATCCCGGACCGACCGGCTGTATTCTTGGAGAGAATTCGCATGAAAATCCTACCGAAGCTCGCGCTGGCGGCCGCGCTCGCGACGGGCATGGGCAGCGTCGTGCTGACCGCGCCGCTGTCTGCGCAGAAGAAGAAGGAAGAAGCGGCCGGTGGCCTGAAGCTGAGCCCCGAAGCGCTGAAGGCGGCCCAGGCCGCGCAGCCGGTGCTGCAGCAGAAGAATTATGCCGCCGCCGATCCGCTGGTCGCCGCGGTCGAGGCCGCCGCCAAGACCGAAGACGACAAGTATATCGCCGCGGCGATGCGCTACGAGCTCGAATCGGGCAAGCTGTTCGCGGCTCAGCAGGCCAATCCGAACGCCCCGGTCGACGAGGCGGTGCTCGCCAAGCCGCTCGACGCGCTGATCAACAGCCCGTCGACCCCGGCGGCCGACAAGCCGCGCTACGTCTATCGTCGCGGTGCGCTGGCCTTCAACGGCAAGCAGTATCCGATCGCGCTGCAATATTTCCAGCAGGCCAAGCAGCTGGGCTATAACGATCCCAACCTGCCGATGCTGATCGTCAAGTCGAAGATCGAGATGGGCGACGTGGCGGGCGGCAATGCCGAGCTGTCGTCGGTGATCGACCAGATGAACGCCTCGGGCCAGAAGGCGCCGGAGGACTATTACAAGTTCGCCATCGGTCGCGCCAACAAGGCCAAGATGGTCCCCGAGACGCTCGGCTGGATGCGCAAGTGGATCGCGGCCTATCCGACCCCGCAGAACTGGCGCAACGCGCTGGTCATCTATGGCCTGCAGCAGGGTTCGCTGGCGACGCTGGACAAGAACCAGAAGCTCGACCTGTTCCGCCTGATGCGCGCGTCCAAGTCGCTGGCCGACCAGAACGACTATATGGAATATGCGCAGTACGCGACGGACAAGGGCCTGCCCGCCGAAGCCGCGACCGTGCTGAAGGAAGGCATGGCGACCGGCAAGATCCCGGCTGGCAATGCCACGGCCAAGGCGATGCTGACCGCCGCCGAGACCAAGAACCGCCAGGAAGGCTCGCTCGCCCCGACCGAGACGCGCGCCAAGTCGGCCGCCGACGGCAAGCTCGCCGCGCTGACTGCCGAGGCCTATTACGGCCAGGGCAATTACGCCAAGGCGGCCGAGCTGTATCGCCTGGCGCTGCAAAAGGGTGGCGTCGACGCCAATGAGGTGAATACCCGCCTCGGCATCGCGCTGGCCGCCAGCGGCGACAAGGCGGGCGCGAAGGCCTCGTTCGACGCCGTCAAGGGTGCTCCGCGCGCCGATCTGGCGAGCTTCTGGAACACCTGGCTCTCGACCCAGGCGTAAGGAATGGGACCCGCGTCCGGAACGGCGCGGGTCCTTTTTTGCCTTGCTTGGCGAAGGCCAAGCATCAACCCAAAAGAAAAAGGCCGGTCCTCCCGAACGGAGAACCGGCCTTTTTATTGCCTCCGAAACCGGATCAATCGGCTTCGATCGGAATCCCCGAAACCTGCTTGGCCGTCCGGATGGTCAGCGACGTCTTGACGCTGGCCACGTTCGGCGCGGGCGTCAGATGGCCGGTCAGGATTTCCTGGAAGCTCTTCAGGTCCGACGCGACGATCTTCAGGATGAAGTCGATCTCGCCGTTGAGCATATGGCATTCGCGCACCTCGGGGATGCCTGCGACATGTGCCTCGAAGGCGGCCAGATCATGCTCGGCCTGGCTGCGCAGCGACACCATGGCGAAGACGGTGATCGGGAAGCCCAGGCGTGCGGCGTCCAGGTCGGCGTGATAGCCGCGAATGGCCCCCGCTTCCTCCAGCGCGCGGACGCGACGCAGACAGGGCGGGGCGGTCAATCCGACGCGTTCGGCCAGCTCCACATTGGTCATACGGCCATCGGCCTGCAACAGCGCCAGAATCTGCCGATCGATGCGATCGAGCGCCATTACACGATACTCCACATAAACTGCCGAATCCCTATGCTCTTTGACGGCGTACTATAAGAAAATTACGCACTACCGTAATTCTCGGGCATTGCAACGGCACCGATAAGGATATTTGCAGGTTACCAGTTGGAAGGATAAGGACGTTATAGAAGCGGCATGAAGGCCGGACGGCCACGCGTGAAGGGAGCTCAGTGCGGTTCGACGATAGTCTGGCGACGATTTTATCGGCCGACACTGCGACGCCTTTCGGCGCGCAGACTGCCTGGCGGCAGCTGATCGACCTGATGAGCCGTGGGCGCGTGCCTGCCGATCCGCCGATGCTGGAGCGGCTCGCCGAATTGCGTGGCAAGGTGGCCGAAGGCGTTCGCATCGCCAGCGCGCGCATGTTGAGCACCAGCCGCCCGCCCATCGCGCTGGTGTCCTTCTTCGCCCAGGATACGTTGCCCGTCGCCGCGACCGTGTTGCGCAGCGCGCAACTGGCGGATGAGGATTGGTTGGCCATCCTCCCCGCGCTGAACCCGCGAACCCGGTCGGTTCTGCGGCACCGTCGCGATCTGTCCGATACGGTGATTCGCGGGCTGGAAAGTTTCGGTCCGGTCGATTTCGTCCTGCCGCATATCGCCGGCGCGGCCGAGCCAGCGCCGCAAGCCGCCGCCGTGCCGCTGGAAGCCGTGCCCGAACCCCTGGTGGAACCGGTCCGTGCCGCGCCCGTCCGGGAAGAGCCGATGACGGTTCCGAAGCCCGTGGAAGAACCCGAAGCCGCGCCGCTATCGATCCTGCTCGAACCGCTGCCGACCCAGGCGGCGACGCCTTTCGTCGCGCTGGGCCAGGTCGCTCGCAGCCTGCCCTTCATGGCCGAGGCGATGCGCCACGCTCCGCCTCCCGCCGCCCCGCCCCGCTATGAGATCGCCGATCTCGTCGCGCGTATCGACGCCTTCAACCAGCGGCGCGAGGAAGTGACCGGCGCGACGCAGAATGATGCCGGGCCCGCCCATTTCGATTTCGAGACCGACGCCAACGGCCTGATCCTGGGGGTCGAGGGCGTCACGCGCGGCCCGCTGGTCGGCGTGAGTATCGCCGAGACCGCGATGCAGGGACTGGCGCAGTTCGACGGCGTGGCGATGGGGGCCTTTCGTCGCCGCTCCGGTTTCCGGGATGCGCGGCTGGAGATCGGCGGCAGTTCGGCGGCGGCGGGATCGTGGCGGGTGTCCGCCATGCCCTTTTTCGATCCTGCGTCGGGCCGTTATGCGGGCTATCGCGGCAGCGGCCGTCGTCCGCGCCGCGACGAGATGGCCAATGTGGTCGAGGCGGCGCCCGAAACGTCCTCGTCCGATTCTCTGCGGCAGCTCGTCCATGAACTCCGCACGCCCGCCAATGCGGTCGCAGGCTTTGCCGAGCTGATCGAAAGCGAATTGCTGGGGCCGGTGGCGCCCGTCTATCGCGACCGGGCCAGCGCGATCCGCGCGATGGCCGCCGACCTGCTCGCCTCGGTCGAGGATCTCGACACCGCCGCACGGATCGAGGGCCATGTGCTGGAGCTGCGGCCGACCATAGTTCCGCTCGCGCCGCTGATCCAGCGGGTGCTGGGTGAACTGGGGCCGCTGGCCGAACTGCGCCGTGCCGAAATCCGTTTCGATCCGTCTTCGGCGAACCTCTCGGCCCTCGCCGACGACCGGGCATGCGAGCGGCTACTGACCCGTCTGTTCTCGGTGCTTCTGTCCAATTGCGTGGTCGGCGAGCGTCTGTCGGCCAGCCTGTCGATCGATCAGGGCATGGCGGCGCTGCGGATCGATCGCCCGCTTGCGCTGACGGTCGAGGCGGATGCCGCGCTGCTCAGCGAGGCGGGGGATGAGGAACAGCGTGACGGCGCGCCGCTGCTGGGCACGGGCTTCTCGCTGCGCCTGATCGACAAGCTGGGCGCCGAGATGGGCGGCGGCCTGACCATCGGTCTGCACCGGGTCGTACTGGCCCTGCCCATCGGTGAGGATCGGCGGGCAGGACAGGCGTCGAGCGCCTGATCATGCCCAGCGCCGTTCGCCCCCGGCGCCACGAGGCCGCCTCCGCCGCCGAGCGGATCGTCTGGCCCGAAGCCTTTGGGCGGCGTTTCCTGGTGACGGTCGATGTCGAGGAGGAGTTCGACTGGACCGCGCCGCTCGACCGGCGTCATCGCGCGACCAAGGCGATGCGGGCGTTCGGTCCGGCCCATCGCCGCTTTGCCGAGGCCGGTGTCGGTCTGGCCTGCATGGTGGACTATCCGGTCGCGGTGGACCCCGTCGCCGTGGACATATTGGCCGAATGTCTGGGCGATGGCCGGTCCGAGATCGGGGCGCAGCTCCATGGCTGGGTGACGCCGCCCTATCATGAGGTCGTCGATCCCTTCACCAGCCATGCGGGCAATCTGCCGATCGAATGGGAGGCCGCCAAGCTCGACACGTTGACGGACACGCTCGCCGAGTCCTTCGGTACGCGGCCGCGTTTTTTCCGGTCGGGCCGTTATGGCCTGGGTCCGGCCTCGCTTTCGTTGCTGGCGTCGCGGGGCTATCGGATCGACAGCTCGATGCGGGCCCGCCATGATTACGGGCCAGGCGGCGGCATGGATTTCAGCGCCATCGACGCGCATGGTTTCCGTCGTGAGGGGATGGTCGAACTGCCCTTGACCAGCGTCTATACCGGATTGCTCCGGCGGGGCGGGGCAGGGCTGTACCGCCGGGCGGGGTGCTGGCCGCGCGGGCACGGTATCCTCGCACGAGCCGGCCTGCTGAATCGGATTCCCCTGACACCCGAGGGGGTGAGCATAGCCGACGCGCTGGCGGGGATCGACCGGGCGGTGGACGACGATGTGCGGCTGCTGACCTTTTCCTTCCACTCGCCGACGCTCGAGCCGGGGCATACGCCCTATGTCCGCGATGCCCGCGATCGGGCGATGTTCGATCGGTGGTGGGAGAGGGTCTTCGAGCGGCTGGCCAGACATGGTGTGACCGCGACGACCATCGACGAAATTCTCGCCGTCACCTGATGACCGGGCTGCCGGGGGGGGGGGCAGCCCGGTCGCCGGGATCAGCGCTTCATCGCTTCGATCAGCTTCTTGACGTCCTGGCTGCGGCCGCGCGGCAGGATCAGGATATCGTCCCCGCTCGCCACGACGATCAGGTCCTGCACATCGACCGCCGCCACCCGGACCCGGTCGGTGCGGATCAAGCAATTCTTCGTGTCGATCGCCAGCACTTCGCCGCGATGGGCGTTGCCGAACCCGTCCAGCTCGCTGATCGCGTGCAGCGCGTCCCAGCTGCCGACATCGTTCCAGCCCATGGCCACGGGCACGACCGCGACACGGTCGGCGCGTTCCATCACGGCATAGTCGATCGAGTCCGACGGACAGGCGGCGAATTCGGTTTCGTTGGGGCAGATGCGCTTGCCCTCATGGCTGGCGGCACGCATCGCCTTTTCGGCCGCGACCAGCATTTCGGGGGCGTGCTGGCCCAGTTCCTCCAGGAACCGGTCGGCGCGGAACAGGAAGATGCCGCCGTTCCAGGCATAGTCGCCGCGCGCCAGCATGGCTTCCGCGCGTTCCAGCCGGGGCTTTTCGACGAAGCGGGCGACCTGATGCACGCCCGGTGCGATCTCGCGACCGACCTGGATCCAGCCATAGCCGGTTTCCGGCTTGTCGGCAGCGATGCCGAAGGTGGCGAGCCAGCCCTGCGACACCATCGGCAGCGCGGAGCGGATGGCGGCGTGGAAGGCGTCGAGATCGGCGATGACATGATCTGACGGCATGACCAGCAGCACGTCCTCGGGCTTGGCGGCCAGGGCCGCCAGCGCGATCGCGGGGGCGGTGTTGCGCGCCACCGGCTCCAGGATCAACGCCTGGGGCGGCGTGCCCGCTTCGGTCAACTGCGCTTCGACCATATCGGCGTGCTGCTTTCCGGCGACGACGATAGGTGCAGCAAAGTCGTTCGAGTTGGTGCGCTGGGCCGTCAGTTGCAGCATCGTCTCGTCGGACGTCAGCGGCAGCAATTGCTTGGGCATTTCCGGTTTCGACATCGGCCACAGGCGTGTGCCGGAGCCACCGGAAAGGATGACCGGCACGATCGGATTATGCATGAATGCCCCTTCTGATTGTCCGGACCAACCGGGAATGACATGGTGGCCGGGTAGCTTATGACGGTGACACAACGCATATCTTCACGGTTCGTTTGTCATTGTCTGCAAAAATATGAAAAGTCGCTCCAATAGCGGGGCTTAGGATGCGTTGGGGAAGTCGGTCCGGTAGATGATCCGCCTGTTCAAACATTATGTCCCCCATGCGGCGCTGCTGCTCGGCCTGGTCGACTTCCTGCTGCTGATGGTCGCGGCCGAGTTGGGCTGGGTGCTGCGCGCGCATCAGATCGACTATCCGGTCGGCAGTTTGATCGAGCGGCTGCCGCAGGTGCTGAGCTTCGCGATCCCGCTTCAGATTTCGCTGCTCGCCGTGGGGGCTTATACGGCCGCGTCCTTCCTGTCGCTGCGGTTCGCGGCGGCGCGGTTGATGGTGGCGATCTCGCTGGGCGTGATCTTCCTGTCGCTGATCTTTTTCTTCTTTCCCAGCGTCAGCTATTGGCGGTCCAGCCTGTTCTATTCGATGGTCTTCGCGTCCGTGCTGCTGGTCGTGGTCCGTGGCATATTGGGGCGATATCTGGGCGGCGATCGGTTTAAGCGGCGGGTGGTCCTGATCGGTGCGGGCGCGCGGGCGGCGCAGATCGCCGCGCTGGCGGAACAGCCAGGCTCCAATTTCGTGATCGCCGGTGCGATCGCGATGCGCCCGGAGGAGGATGCCGTCCCGCGCGCCGTGCCGCGTTCCGCCATCCCGAGCCTGTCGGCCTTCGTGCTCGAACGCGAAGCGGGCGAGGTGGTGCTGGCGCTTCAGGAACGACGCGGCGCGCTGCCCTATCAGGACTTGCTGCGCGTTCGCACGACCGGCGTCCATGTATCAGAAATATCAACCTTTCTGGAACAACAGACGGGCCGTATCGACCTGGCCTCGGTCAGCCACAGCTGGCTGATCTTTTCCGATGGCTTTGCGTCGGGCCGTATGTGGTCGGCCATGGCCAAGCGCGCCTTCGACATTTCGGTCAGCCTGATCCTGCTCATCTTCGCGGTGCCGGTGATCCTGGTCACGGCCATCCTGATCCGGCTGGAATCGCGCGGGCCCGCTTTCTATCGGCAGCGACGCGTCGGCCTGTTCAACCAGCCCTTCGACATTCCCAAGCTGCGTTCGATGCGGCAGGATGCCGAACTGGCCGGGCAGGCGGTCTGGGCAGAGAAGGACGATCCGCGTATCACCCGTGTCGGGCGTTTCATCCGCAAGGTGCGGATCGATGAGCTGCCGCAAATCTGGTCGGTACTGATGGGCGAGATGAGCTTCGTCGGCCCGCGCCCGGAGCGCCCGCAATTCGTCGAACAGCTCGAACAGCAAATTCCTTTCTATGCCGAGCGCCACATGGTGAAGCCGGGAATCACCGGCTGGGCACAACTGAACTATCCCTATGGCGCGTCGATCGACGATGCGCGGCACAAGCTGGAATATGACCTGTATTACGCCAAGAATTATTCGCCCTTTCTCGATGCCCTGATCCTGCTTCAGACGTTGCGGGTGATCCTCTGGCCGTCGGGCGCGCGCTGATCATGAGCGAGGACAGGAGGGTGCTGCCGAGGGGGCGCGACCGGCGGCGGTCGCATCCCTATCCGATGATGCGACGCAAGCGGCGTATCTGGTGGCGGCGCTCGATCCGGCGGCGTCTCCGTATCCTGGCCGCGCTGGGTGTCATCGGTCTGGCCGTGGCGGGGTTGCTGGCGCTCGTCTATACCGGCAAGCCGCCGGTCGATCCGACGCAGGCGCTGCGGCGTGGGACGGCCGCGCTGGAAGCGGGCAATTACCACGCGGCGCATGACCAGGCCCGGCAGGCGGCCGAAGCGGCTCCCCGATCGCAGGCGGCGCAGATGATGCTGGCACGGACCAGCCTGTTGCTGGGCGAGGGCGTAACGGCGGACGCCGCGCTCGACCGGGCGCTGAAGGACGGCGTGCCGCTGGCCCAGACACTGGCGGCGCGGGCCGAGGCGCGGTTTCTCCAGGGCGATCTGGCGGGTGCGCAGGATGCGGTCGACCATATGCCTGCCGAGCGCGACGCGGCGATGGCGCGGATCGCGGCGCAGGTGGCGGCGCAGGAGGATGGGGGCGTTCCCCTGCGACAGGCGCTGCAAGGCCTGGTCACCCTCTATCCCGATGATGCGCGCCTCTGGACCGATCTGGGGCGCAGCCGCTTTGGCGCGGGCGATATGGACGGAGCGTCCCAGGCGGCGGCGCGAGCGGCGGCACTGGCTCCGGCCGATCCCGATGCATTGACCCTTCAGGGTGAGGTGCTGCGCGCCCGCTATGGGCTGGCGGCGGGGCTGCCCTGGTTCCAGGCGGCCTTGGCGCGGGATGCCTATCACTTACGGGCCTTGATCCAATATGCGGCGACGCTCGGCGATCTGGGGCGGGCGAGCGATGCGCTGGCGGCGACCCGATCGGCGCTGGTGTCGCAGCCCGGCAACCCCGACGCCTTCTATCTCCAGGCGGTCATCGCCGCGCGGGCGGGGCGTTATGCGCTGGCGCAACAACTGCTCCAGCTCACCGGCGGCGCGCTGCGGATGCGGCCCGGCACGGCGATGCTGGAGGGCGCCATCGCCTATGCGCAGGGACGGCCGCAGCGGGCCGCGCGTGCCTGGGCGCGGCTGGTGACGATGCAGCCCATGAACGTGGCCGCCCGCGAACTGCTGGCGGCGGCGCAACTGGGCGTGGGGGACCGGCCCGCCGCACTGGCGACGCTGCGCCCGATCCTGACGCGGGCCGATGCGGATGGATATGCGCTGCGGCTGGGCATGATGGCCGACCCCGAGAATGCCTTGGTGCTGAGCGACCGAGCCGCCTC
This sequence comes from Sphingomonas sp. Xoc002, assembly GCF_050408055.1. Taxonomy (NCBI): domain Bacteria; kingdom Pseudomonadati; phylum Pseudomonadota; class Alphaproteobacteria; order Sphingomonadales; family Sphingomonadaceae; genus Sphingomonas; species Sphingomonas sp. Xoc002. The sequence continues at coordinate 1,417,120 of NZ_CP191175.1, forward strand.
CGGGCAGCGGGGCGACGCCGCGATCTTCCGGCCCGATCGCGCGGTCGGCGAACTGAAGATGGCGGCGGCGGAGTCCCCGACCGATCCGACCTATGCGCTAGGCCTGATCCGGGGGCTGGCGAGCCAGGGCGACCGCGCGGGGGCGATCCGGGTCGCCCAGTCGCTGGTCCGCGCGAGCCCCGGTGCTCCGGCCGCGCAGCTGGCCTATGGCGATGCCCTGGCCACCGCCGGGCAACATGCCGCCGCGCTGGGCCCTTATGCCAGGGCGGCGGACCTGACCTTTGACGAGCCGACCATGTTGCGGCTGGTCGACGGCTATCAGCGAACCGGGCGCGCCCATGACGCGGCGGTCAGCCTGGGACTGTATCTTTCGCAGAATCCGCAGAGCGTGCCCGCACGCCGCCTGCTCGCCCAGTGGCAGATGGCCGCCGGGCGATGGGATGACGCGATCGAGACGCTGGAGGGACTGCGCACCCAACTCGGCGCGCGGGACGTGGCCCTGCTCCACGATCTCGCCATCGCCTATGCCGAGGCGGGGGATGGGGTGGTCGCGCGGCGTTACGCCGCGGCGGCCTATCGGCTGGCGCCGATGAATGCGGGGGTGGCCGATGCCTATGGCCGCGCGCTGGCCGTGGCGGGCGAGCCCGAGGGCGCGCGGCAGCTGTTTGACAAGGCGCTGGCCCTTGCACCGGGCAACCCCACGATCCTGGCGCACCGCGCGCAGCTCTGACGCCGCGCGCTTGGCAGGAGGGGAGGGGTGCCGTACCAGCGGCGCCATGACCGATCTCGCCAGCCCCTTTTCAGCCAGCCCCGTCCTGGAACGTATCGCCGCCGCTCTCGAACGTCTGGCTCCGCCGCCCGCGCCGTCCGCCGATCCGCTGGCGCATCCGGCCTATATCTGGCGGGGCGGGGCGCTGCAGGCCGCGCGCGGTTTCGCGCCGGTGCCGCTCGACCTGTTGCAGGGGCTGCACCAGCAGCGCGAGGCCTTGCTTGCCAATCTGGTCCGTCTGGCCGACGGGCATGCGGCACAGGACGTGCTGCTCTGGGGCGCGCGCGGCACCGGCAAGTCGGCGCTGGTCAAGGCGGGCGTCGCCGCCGTCCAGGCGGATCGTCCGGGGCGGCTGGCCCTGGTGTCGGTCGATACGCTCGACAGCCTGCCAGACCTGTTTGCGATGCTGGAGGGCGCCGACCGCGCCTTTGCCGTCTTCATCGACGATCTGGGGTTCGACGAAGCGGGCGAGGCGCGCAAGCTGCGTTCGCTGCTCGACGGCGGGGCGGAGGCGCGGCCCGCGCATGTCCGACTGCTCGTCACCGCTAATCGCCGCCATCTGCTGCCCCGCGACCTGAGCGAGCAGGACAGCGCGATCAATCCGCGTGACGTGGTGGACGACCAGCTGGCGCTCGCCGACCGGTTCGGCCTGAGCCTGGGTTTCCACGCCCTCGATCAGGATGGGTATCTGGCGATCGTGCGCGCCTATGCGACACGCCATGACCTGCCGTTCGACGGGCATGAGGCGGTCAACTGGGCCACCCGCCGGGGTAGCCGTTCGGGGCGCGTGGCATGGCAATATATCGTCGATCTGGCGGGGCGGCTGGGGCGAAATCTGTAATAAATCAGGTGACGGATAAAAAACCTCTTGCACCTATCCGAGCCGCTGGCTATTGGCGCGCCTCCAGCACGGATCGGCCTTCCCGAAAGGCTTCGAAAGCGGTCCGTACTCTCTAGTCGGGGAGTAGCTCAGCCTGGTAGAGCACTGCCTTCGGGAGGCAGGGGCCGGAGGTTCGAATCCTCTCTCCCCGACCATTTCACCGCCTGACGCGGTCCAGTCCATCGATAGCGAACCGCCCCTGACAGGGCGCCCCGGCTCGACCGGGTGGCATGACCTGGCTCGAATCCATCGCCTTCATCCTCGGTGTCGCGAACGTCACGCTGGTCGTGCGGCGCAGCCTGTGGAACTATCCCGTCGCGCTGGTGATGGTGTCGCTCTACGCGCTGCTGTTCTGGCGCGAGCGATTGTACAGCGACGCCGCGTTGCAGCTCTTCTTCTTTGCGCTCAACCTCTATGGCTGGATCGTCTGGCGGCGCAGCGTGACGCAGGCGGGTGAGGTGACGGTCGAGAGGCTGTCTGCGCCCGAGCGTGGCGGGTGGCTCGCGGGTATCGCGGTCGCCTCGCTCGGCTGGGGCGCGGTGATGGCGCACTGGACCGATGCGGCCATGCCGTTCTGGGATGCGGCCAATGCCGTCACCAGCGTCGCGGCGCAGATCTTGCTGGCGCGGCGGCGGCTGGAGAATTGGCTGCTGTGGATCGTCGTCGATCTCTCCTCCATCGCGCTCTACGCGGTAAAGGGGCTGACATTGACCGCGATCCTATACGTCATCTTCCTGGGATTGAGCCTGTGGGGCTATCGCGAATGGCGGGAGCGGGCGTGACGAGCATCTGTCTTCACGGGCCGGAAAGCACCGGCAAGTCGACCGTCGGGCCACGCCTGGCCCAGGCTCTGGGTGGCCGGTATCTGCCCGAATATGGCCGCGACTATGCCGAGGCGCATGGCACGGACTTCACCATGGCGGATCTGGTGGCGATCGGGCAGGGGCATGACGCGATGCTGGCCCGCGCGATGGCCGATGGGCCCTGGCCGGTCGTGACCGATACCGATCCGCTGATGACCGCCGTCTGGGCCGACATGCTGTTCGGGACGCGCGATCCGTGGTTCGCCCGGTGGGACCGGCTGTCCGACATCTATCTGCTCTTCGCGCCCGATCTGCCGTGGATAGAGGACGGCACCCGGCTGTTCGGCACACTGGCGGCACGGCAGCGCTTCTTCGAATGGTCGCGGGCCGAACTGGATCGGCGCGGCGTTCGCTACGCCTTGATCGAGGGGCAGGGCGAAAGCCGCTATGCAAATTGCATCGCCGCGCTAGAGCACTTTGGCATCCGCCCGCATCTTTGCTAGTGGCGTGATCGAATAGCTTTTCAGGAAACCATTCCCCCCGTGTCCACGCCGCTCGACAAGATCCGCAACTTCTCCATCATCGCGCATATCGACCATGGCAAGTCGACGCTCGCCGATCGCCTGATCCAGTTCACCGGCGGCCTGACCGACCGCGAGATGAGCGAGCAGGTTCTCGATAACATGGAGATCGAGAAGGAACGCGGCATCACCATCAAGGCGCAGACCGTGCGCCTGGCGTACAAGGCACAGGACGGCGAGACCTATACGCTGAACCTGATGGACACGCCGGGCCATGTCGACTTCGCTTATGAGGTCAGCCGGTCGCTGGCTGCCTGCGAAGGCGCGCTGCTGGTCGTCGACGCCGCGCAGGGGGTCGAGGCGCAGACGCTGGCCAATGTCTATCAGTCGATCGAGCATGATCATGAGATCGTGCCCGTCATCAATAAGATCGATCTTCCCGCCGCCGAGCCGGAAAAGGTCCGCGCCGAGATCGAGGACGTGATCGGCATCGACGCCTCGGGTGCGGTGCTGGCCAGCGCCAAGTCGGGTATCGGCATCGGCGACATCCTGGAAGCGATCGTCAAGAATATCCCCGCACCCAAGGGCGACGCGACCGCGCCGCTCAAGGCGATGCTGGTCGACAGCTGGTACGACCCCTATCTGGGTGTCGTCATCCTCGTTCGCGTGATGGAAGGCACCCTGAAAAAGGGGCAGCAGATCAAGTTCATGCAGGCGGGCACCACCCATCTGATCGACCGCGTCGGCTGTTTCCGGCCCAAGATCGAGCAGTTGACCGAGCTGGGTGTGGGCGAGATCGGTTTCATCACCGCGCAGATCAAGGACGTGGCGCAGGCGCGCGTCGGCGACACGCTGACCGACGCCAAGAAGCCGACCGAGCAGGCGCTGCCGGGCTTTAAGGAAGTCCAGCCGGTGGTGTTCTGCGGCCTGTTCCCGGTCGACGCCAACGACTTCGAGAAGCTGCGCGAGTCGATCAGCAAGCTGCGCCTGAACGACGCCTCGTTCAGCTTCGAGATGGAAACCTCGGCCGCGCTCGGCTTCGGTTTCCGTTGCGGCTTCCTGGGCCTGTTGCATCTGGAGATCATCCAGGAGCGTCTGACCCGCGAGTACGACCTCGACCTGATCACCACCGCGCCGTCGGTGGTCTATCAGATCGAGCTGAGCCATGACGGTGGTCAGATCGACCTGCACAACCCGGCCGACATGCCCGATCCCAACAAGATCGCGTCGATCAGCGAGCCGTGGATCGAGGCGACCATCTATGTCCCCGACGAGTATCTGGGGTCCATCCTGAAGCTGTGCCAGGACCGTCGCGGCATCCAGAAGAACCTGACCTATGTCGGCGGTCGTGCGCAGGCGACCTATGAACTGCCGCTCAACGAGGTCGTCTTCGATTTCTACGACCGGCTGAAGTCGCTGTCCAAGGGCTATGCCAGCTTCGACTATCACCAGATCGGCTATCGCGAGGGCGACCTCGTGAAGATGTCGATCCTGGTCAATGAAGAGCCGGTCGACGCGCTGTCGATGATCGTCCACCGTGGCACCGCCGAGACGCGCGGTCGCGGCATGTGCGAGCGGCTGAAGGAACTGATCCCGCGCCACCTGTTCAAGATCCCGATCCAGGCGGCGATCGGTGGCAAGGTGATCGCGCGCGAGACGATCAGCGCGATGCGCAAGGACGTGACCGCGAAATGCTATGGCGGCGACGCAACGCGTAAGCGCAAGCTGCTGGAAAAGCAGAAAAAGGGTAAGGCCAAGATGCGCGAATATGGCTCGGTCAGCATCCCGCAGGAAGCCTTCATCGCCGCGCTCCGCATGGGCGACGAGGCGTAAACCTTCATTCCTCCCCAAGCTGAGCTTGGGGAGGGGGACCGCCGCGAAGCGGTGGTGGAGGGGCAGCCGTGCGAACGCCAAGGCCCCTCCGTCAGGGCTTCGCCCTGCCACCTCCCCAAGCTCAGCTTGGGGAGGAATTGCGCCGAGGAGGAAGGAATAAAATCGTTCCTTGTGCGTTACAGCCCATCGACGCCATCAGGGCGAAAAAGGGGGACGCCGATGATGGGTTTGCGATTTGCCGCGTTGATCGGAGCATTGTGCGCGTCGACGCCGGTTCTCGCCCAGAACCGGGCGCCCTTGGTCCTCGCCGCCGCCAGCCTTCAGGAATCGATGACCGCCGCCGCCGATGCCTGGGCGAAGAAGGGCCATCCCCGCCCGGTCATCTCGTTCGCCGCTTCCTCGGCACTGGCGCGGCAGGTGCAGGCGGGGGGCAAGGCCGATCTGTTCGCCTCCGCCGATGAGGAATGGATGGACGTCCTGCAAAAGGACGGCCTGCTCGCCGACAAGACCCGGAGCGCGTTTCTGGGCAATCGCCTGGTCGTGATCTCGCCTGTGGGCAAGGGCGGACAGGTGACGACGCGCACGCTGGGCAAGACCCTTTCCGCCGGTCCGTTGGCCATGGCCGATACCGACAGCGTGCCTGCGGGCAAATATGGCAAGGCGGCGCTCGAAAAGCTCGGCGCCTGGATCATGGTCGCACCGCATGTCGTGCGCGCTGAGAATGTCCGCGCGGCACTTGCCCTCGTCGAGCGGGGCGCGGCCCCCTATGGCATCGTCTACGCCACCGACGCCAAGGCCTCGTCGCGCGTCCGCGTGGCGGGCATGTTTCCCGCGGCAAGCCATCCGCCGATCACCTATCCGCTCGCCCGGCTGAAGGCCTCGACCAATTCGGAGGGCGAGGGCTTTCGCCGCTTCCTGCTGTCGGGCGAAGGCAAGGCGATCTTCCGCCGTTACGGTTTCGCGACGCGATGACGGTTTGATGCTGTCGGCCGAGGAATGGGGGATCGTTCGCCTGTCGCTGCTGGTCGGCGGCACGGCGATGCTCGTGACGCTGCCGATTGCCTTCGTCCTGGCTTGGGCCCTGGCGCGGTGGCGGTTTCCGGGGCGGGTATTGCTCGACGGCATCGTCCATTTGCCGCTGGTCGTGCCGCCGGTCGTCACCGGCTGGGTACTGCTGCTCGCCTTCGGACCGGAGGGGCCGGTCGGACGCTGGCTGGCGGAGTGGTTCGGGGTGAGCGTGCTGTTCCGCTGGACCGGCGCGGCGATCGCGGCGGGGGTCATGGCGCTGCCACTGGTCGTGCGCGCCATTCGCCTGTCGATCGAGGCGGTCGACCCCCGGCTGGAGCAGGCCGCCCGGACATTGGGGGCGGGGCCGGTACGGGTCTTCGCGACCATTACCCTGCCGCTCTGTGCACCCGGTGTCCTGGCGGGACTGGTGCTGGGATTTGCGCGCTCGATCGGGGAGTTCGGGGCGACGATCACCTTCGTCTCTAACGTACCCGGAGAGACGGCGACCCTGCCGCTCGCCATCTATTCCGCGCTTCAACGGCCAGGCGGCGAGGAGATGGTATGGCGACTGGCCAGCGTGTCGGTCGTGCTGTCGCTGGTCGCGCTCGTTGCCTCCGAATGGCTGGCGCGGCGGATGGGGCGGGGGCTGCATGTCCTTTGACGTCGACGTCACGGTGCGGCGTGGCGAAGGGCAGATCGCGGCCTGCTTCGCCACCGGGCCGGGCGCGACCGTGCTGTTCGGGCCGTCGGGCGTCGGCAAGACCACGATCCTGCAAATGGTGGCCGGGCTCGTCCGGCCGGATACGGGCCATGTCCGGGTCGCGGGCGAGACACTGTTCGATGCCGCTGCCCGGATCGATATCCGCCCCGAGCATCGCCGTATCGGCTATGTCTTTCAGGAACCGCGCCTGTTCCCGCATCGGCGGGTCGCAGCCAATCTGCGCTATGGCATGGGCCGGGGCGGCAGCGATTGGGACGGTGTCATCGCGATGCTGGGCATCGGCCATCTGCTCGATCGTTGGCCGCGCAGCCTGTCCGGCGGCGAAGCGCGACGCGTGGCGATCGGGCGGGCCCTGCTCAGCAATCCGCGCGTGCTGCTGCTCGACGAGCCGCTATCATCGCTCGACCGGGCGCGGCGGGGGGATATCCTCAACGCACTGGAGGCGGTGCGCGACCGGAGCGGCATCCCGATCCTGATGGTCACGCATGACCCGGAGGAAGCCGAGCGGATCGCCACCGCGATCGTCCGGCTCTAGCGTGGTGCCGAAGCGGGCGGATCGGTGCACCACAGAACTTGCGCGATCAGCCGGGGTTTGGGGCAGGCGCGATCGGGCAGGGGAAGCGGTTGGCCCGGCTGCCACAGCTTCAACCGGCGCAGGGTCTCGGGCATTTCCGAGTCGATGGCTGCCAGCGGGTTGCCGTCGCCATAACGCGTCCCGCTGCGATAGCGCAGGACCTGGGCATAGCGACCACCAGCATTCATGCGGTTCACGGTAATCCAGAAGCCGAACGGTGCGTCGGAGGTCGGCACGGCAGAGACGATCGCGCCGCGCAGCGGGCCCATCTCGATGAACCGCACCTCCTGATTGTTGTTGCGCCCCGTCTGCTGGCGGAACACCGGAACGAAGCGGCCCGTTGCCCGGTCATAGGACAGTGCCATGCGGCCGACCCATTGGTCGCCATTGCCGCCATGGACACTGGCCACCTGTACCCAGAGCAAGGCCCGGCCGGCACTGGGGCGGACGATCCGGGCCGTTTCCAGATAATGCGCCTCGTCGAACGGGCTCGGCTGGCCGGGTCTGGTCAGCAGGTCGTCGAGCGCAGGGCGACAGGTCTTGCCGCCGTCGCGCGTGATGCACAGGTGGAGCTTGCCCGGTGCGGTATTGCCGCCGGGGTCTTCTTCATCCGGGCCCTGAGTCGCCACAAGCCGCCAGCCGGGGGCCAGACCGGAAAGGTCGACGCGGGACGGCGGAGAGGCGGCGGCCGGTAGCGCGAAGCTCGCCAAGAGCAGCAGCCAATGACGGGTTGCGAGACGAACCGGCATGTCCCCTCCTCCACGAGCCAGATCGAACCAATATGCGGTGGCGCAAATGGCTGTCTTATGAAGGCGCCATGACATCGCTGCCGGAACGCACGGTCAGAACAGCGTCGTCAGCAAGACCCCGCCGATGATTGCGACTCCCGACAGGATTTGCCGCGCGCCCAATCGCTCGCGGAACAGCCGGTGCCCGGCCATGGCGGCGATGGGCGCCTCGATGATGCCCAGCGCGCGAACCGGCGCGGCGGGGGACAAGGCGAGCGCCACGAACCATCCCGCCGAAGCGCAGGCACCGCACAGCCCCGCGCCCAGCGAAGGCCGCCAGCGGCGCGCCACCTCGACCAGCGTCGCCGGATCGCGCCAGGCGAGGATCAGGCCCAGCGCGACCGTCTGCATCGCCTGGACGACGGCGACGCAGACCAGCGCGGCGAAGACCGGGTGGACGGGGTCGAGCGCCAGCGCGGCGTGGCGAAACGCATTGAGCGAGAAGCCGAAGAAAAGCCCCGAGGCCAGCCCCATCGCGGCCCCGATCAGCGAGGCGCGGCGTTGCTCGGGCGGCGGCCAGGACAGGGCGACGAGTCCGGCAGTGGTGATGGCGACGCCGATCCAGGCCACGCCGCTGATCCGGTCATGATAGACGATCAGTCCGAGCAGTGCGGCCAGCGGCAGCGAGCTTTGCTGAAGGGCGGTGCCGACCGCAAAGCCGGACCGCTGCATCGCGTCGAGCAGGGCGGCCGTCGCCAGAACCTGCGACGCGGCACCCACGATCGCCGACAGCCAGAAGGCCCCGCTCCAGTGAAGATCGGCCCCCGGCATGACGAAATGGGCGAGCGTGACGAACAGGATCGAGAAGGGTAGGCCGAACAGGAACCGCACCAGCGTCGCGCCCCAAGGACCAGAGGACGCCATGACCCCGCGTTGCAGGGCATTGCGACCGACCTGAAAGGTCGCGGCGGCGATGGTGGCGGGAATCCACAAGGGGTTCGTCATGGGTGCTTCCGTCCTGTCGGGCGCATGAAGTCCGCCCCAAACGAAAAGAGCGGCCCGTTGCCGGACCGCTCCTTCGTGCTTCGTGCTGCCACGCCGTCGGACATGAACGGCCTTGCCGTTCCTGCCGCCCGCCGTGGCCTGTCCTTGGATGGCTTCGGCCATCCAAGGCGGCCCGCATCTTAGCGCTTCGAGAACTGGAAGCTGCGACGCGCCTTGGCGCGGCCATACTTCTTACGCTCGACAGTACGGCTGTCGCGGGTCAGGAAGCCAGCGGCCTTGACCGGAGCGCGCAGAACCGGCTCGAACTTGGTCAGCGCCTGGCTGATGCCGTGCTTGACCGCACCGGCCTGGCCCGACAGACCGCCGCCCTTGACGGTGCAGATCACGTCATACTGACCTTCGCGCTCGGTGATGCCGAACACCTGGTTGATGACGAGACGCAGCGTCGGACGTGCGAAATACACTTCCTGGTCACGACCGTTGATCGTGATCTTGCCCGAACCCGGCTTCAGCCAGACGCGAGCGACGGCGTCCTTACGACGGCCGGTCGCATAGGCGCGGCCGAACTTGTCCAGTTCCTGCTGACGCAGCGGGGTGGTGCTGACGCGCTCGGCGGGAGCGGCAGGCGCTTCACCGGCAGCGGCGGTCTGCGCCGGAGCGGCAGCGGCCTGCTGGTTCAGGGTGGCGCCGAGATCGGCGAGCGACTGGCGGTTATCGGACATTATGCGCCCACCTTGTTCTTGCGGTTCATCGACGCGATGTCGAGGACTTCGGGGTTCTGAGCGGCGTGCGGATGCTCGGTGCCGGCGAAGATGCGCAGGTTGCGCATCTGCTGACGGCCCAGGGGCCCGCGCGGGATCATGCGCTCGACGGCCTTTTCCAGGACGCGCTCGGGGAAGCGGCCTTCCAGGACCTTGGCGGCGGTGATGCCCTTGATACCACCGGCATAACCGGTGTGCTTGTAGTACACCTTCTGACCCAGCTTGTTGCCGGTGAAGCGCACCTTGTCCGCGTTGATGACGATGACATTGTCACCGCAATCGACGTGCGGGGTGAACGACGTCTTGTGCTTGCCGCGCAGGATGTTCGCGATGATGGTGGCGGCACGGCCGACAACCAGACCGTCGGCGTCGACGATATGCCACTTCTTCTCCACCTCGTGCGGCTTGGCCGCCTTGGTGGTCTTCATGAGCGCCTTCATGGGCGTGAGACCTTTCGGTTTGAAATGCAACACGCCGCCCGTGAACCCGGGCGGCGCGAACGAGGGTCCAATGCTGGAGAGGCCCCAAAATGTCAAGCAAAGTGGGGCTTTGCTGACGGGTATTATGATACCTTATGGGTTTGGCCGGGGCTGCCCAGGCGATGCGCGGCGGCGGTCGCGGCGATCAGCAGGAGCGCGGCATTGGCCTGATGCGCGACCGCGATGTCGATCTGCACGCCCGACAGCAGGGTGGCGATGCCGAGGCCGATCTGGACGACGACCAGCACGATCACCAGCCATCCGGCGCGAAGCGCGCCATGCCGGATCGCCCGTGCGGCCATCCAAACGAGCAGCCCCGCCGCGGCGAAGGCGAACCAGCGATGGATGAACTGAACCACGACCGGGTTGTCGAAGACGTTGGCGATGGCGGGCGACATCATCGGCGTGCCCGCCGGGAACCACGCGTCGCCCATCAGCGGCCAGCTGGAAAAGGCATAGCCCGCATCCAATCCGGCGGTCAGCGCCCCGAACATCAGCTGGACGAACAGCGTCAGCACCGCGCCTGCGCCCAGCAGTGTCAGCCGGGCAGGGGCCGCCAGCCGGTTGCGATGCAGCGCCATCAGGTCGAGCGCGGTCCATACGATCCCCGCCAGGATGAACAGCGCGGTCAGCAGATGCACGGTCAGCCGGATGTGGCTGACGTCGGTCCGCTCGACGAGGCCCGAGGCGACCATCCACCAGCCGATCGCCCCCTGCAATCCACCCAGCGCCAACAGCGCGACGAGCCGCGGCTTGTAGCCCGCCGGAATCGCCTTGCGCGCCCAGAACCAGATCAGGGGCAGGGCAAAGGCCATGCCGATCACCCGGCCCAGCACGCGGTGGAGATACTCCCAGAAGAAGATCGCCTTGAACCCCGCCAGCGTCATGTCGCGGTTGAAGGTCCAATATTCGGGGATGCGCTTGTAATTGGCGAACTCGGCCTGCCACTGCGCGTCGGTCAGCGGCGGCACGATCCCGGTGATCGGTTTCCACTCAGTGATCGACAGGCCGCTATTGGTCAGGCGCGTGATGCCGCCGACCACGACCATGGCGACGATCAGCCCGGCGACCGCGAACAGCCAGCGGGCCAGGCTGCGGGGGCGGGCGGTGATCATGAAGGCGGGGCTCGGTTGCAGCATGACGCCATGATAGGGTTTCGCGCGCCCGCGCGATAGTGGACCGAATGCCCCGCCGCCCGGACCCCCGCCGCCCGGACCTTGCCCGCCGGGGCGGCACCGCCTAAATCCCCTCCATGGCGCATGCTCACACCCATCAGGAGCCCCAGGGGGCCGATCTTTCCGTCGCGGCCAAGGCTACCCTGGAGCGCGCCGGGGAGCAGTGGACGGCGATGCGCGCCAGCGTGTTCGAGGCGCTGGCCGGGTTCGACAAGCCCGCCTCGGCCTATGATATCGCCGATGTCATGTCGCAGTCGCAGGGGCGGCGCGTGGCGGCGAACAGCGTCTATCGCATTCTCGACCTGTTCGTCGGCGCGAACCTGGCCCGGCGGGTGGAGAGCGCCAACGCCTATGTGGCCAACGCACATCCCGACTGTCTGCACGACTGCATCTTCCTGGTCTGCGACAAATGCGGGCAGATCACGCATATCGACGACGACCGCCTGACCGGCGCGGTCCGCGATGCCGCCGTTGGCGCCGGGTTTCGCCCCGAGCGTCCGGTGATCGAGGTGCGCGGTCGCTGCGCGGACTGCCCGAAGGATTGAACCCCTTCTTTTCCTCCCCGGTGAGGGGAGGGGGACCATGCGCAGCATGGTGGAGGGGTGTCCCGCTATCGAGAGGGTGACACCCCCCCCGTCAGGGCTTTGCCCTGCCACCTCCCCTTGCAGGGGAGGAATTTCACAGCGGTTCGCGCGTTGCCACTTTCTAATATTGTCCGGGCGGGAAAGCTTCTCCGCCTGCGGCTTCACGCGTCCCCGCCTGACGCACGTATCATTTTGCAACATTGACACGAGCGCCAAAACAGGAAATGAGTGCTGGTAACGTTACCAGATAAAACAGAATCAAAAGGGATGAGGATCATGATGAAGACGGGAACCCAAACCCGGCGGCTGCGCCGTCACGCCTTGGGCGCGGCGAGCCTGATGGTTTTGGCGGGCGGCATAATGGCCGCACCGGCCTGGGCGCAGGTTCCGCCGAACCAGGCAGCGCAGGACGCTTCATCCGATCCGGCAACCGTTCAGACCCCCGCGCCTCCGGCCGAACAGGTCGACGAAGGTGCGACCCGCGACATCATCGTGACCGGATCGCGCATCACCACCGGCGGCTTTACCGCACCGACCCCGACCACGGTGATCGGCGAGGAGCAGATCGCCGCCAACGCCCAGCCCAACGTCTTCACCACGGTCGCCCAGCTTCCCTCGCTCCAGGGGTCGACCGGCACCGCGACGAACACCTTCAGCACGTCGAGCGGCCAGCAGGGCCTCAGTTCCTTCTCGCTGCGTGGCGTCGGCGCGATCCGCACGCTGACCCTGCTCGACGGCCAGCGCGTCGTCGGCGCGAACGTGACCGGCGTTCCTGATATCAGCCTGTTCCCGCAGCTGCTGATCAAGCGGGTCGATGTGGTCAATGGCGGTGCCTCCGCCTCCTATGGCTCGGACGCGGTCGGTGGTGTCGTCAACTTCATCACCGATACCCGGTTCAAGGGGATCAAGGGCAATATCCAGGGCGGCGTCACCACCTATGGCGACGATCAGCAGGTGCTGATCCAGTTGGCGGGCGGCACCAGCTTGCTCAACGACACGGTGCATGTGATCGCCAGCACCGAATATGCCCATGAAGACGGCGTCGGCGGCGGCGATTTCGGCATCAACCTGGCGAATGGCCGTGACTGGTTCCGCCAGTCGACGCTGATCAACCGCAACGTCCTGAACGACGGGTCGCCGCAATATCTGTTCCGCGACTATGCCCAGTCCTACAACTACACCAAATACGGCCTGATCACCGCCGGGCCGCTTCAGGGCATCGCTTTCGACCAGTCGGGCAACCCGTTCCAGTTCCAGTACGGCTCGAACGGCGTGCCCGCGCGCGACGCGGCGGGCAATGTCCGCGGCTGTCTGCCCGGCTTCTGCCAGGGCGGCGACTTGTCGGGCAATGTCGATGCGGGCCGCTCGCTCCAGTCGAAGATCCAGCGCGTCAACAGCTATGGCCGCATCGGCTATGACTTCGCGCCCAACGGCGAAATCTACGGTACGATCAATATCGGCCAGGTGAAGACCAACAACCAGCCGGTCGGTGGACAGAACCGCCCGAACCTGACCATCCAGTGCGCCAATCCGTACGTCCCCGCGCTGGTCAAGGCGCAGTGCGCCACGGCGGGCATCACCAATTTCCAGTATGGCACCAGCAACGCGGCGCTGGGCAACACCCAGGTCTATACCGATCGCCGCCAGTTCCGCTTCGTCGCGGGCGCCAAGGGACGTGAGAGCGTCGCCGGGTCCGACTGGTCCTACGACATGTATTTCGAACACGGCACCAACTATACCGATGTCGATGTCAGCAACATCATGCTGTCGCGCCGCTTCAACCAGGCGATCAACGCGACCACGCTGAACGGCGCGATCGTCTGCGCCGATGCGACCGCGCGGGCAAACGGGTGCCAGCCGCTCAACATCTTCGGCGGCAACCCGTCGGCGGCGGCGATCAGCTATATCATGCCGCAATATGGCCCGTACCAGCGGACCCGCCAGACGCAGGACGTCATCAGCCTGAACTTTTCGGGCTCGCCCTTCTCGTCCTGGGCCGGGCCGGTGTCGATCGCGTTCGGCGGCGAGTTCCGCCACGAATTCTACCGCGTGCGCGCCGACCCCTATGGCGCGGGTTTCGCCAACACGCCCGCCAATGCCAACTACCCGGCCGACCCGGCGCTGCTGGATGCCGGTAACAATTGGTATGCGGGCAATTACAAGAACGGGACCGGCGCCTATAGCGTCAAGGAAGCGTTCGTCGAAGCTGACCTGCCGATCATCAATTCGGATGCCGGTGGCCGCGCCAACATCAACGGCGCGGTGCGCGTCACCGACTACAGCACCTCGGGCACGGTCTGGGCTTGGAAGATCGGCGGCACCTGGGACCTGCCGGTCGATGGCCTGCGCATCCGTGGCGTGACCTCGCGCGATGTCCGTGCGCCCAACCTGTCGGAGCTGTTCGCCGCGCCCGTCACCACGACGCTGCCGGGCTTTTTCGATCCGTTCCGCAACGTCAATGTGCTGGCGCTCCAGAACACGATCGGCAACGTCAACCTGACGCCCGAAATCGCGCGCAACACCACGTTGGGCATCGCCTTCTCCAACTCGCAGGCGATCCCAGGCCTCAGCCTGTCGGTCGACTACTACAAGATCAAGATCACCGACGTGATCTCCAGCCTGGGCGCGCAGGACATCGTCAACCTGTGCTATCTGAACATCGCGCCGGAGACCTGCGGCGTGTTCAACCTGAACAACCCCAACGGCCCGAACTTCATCAACGTCCAGTCGTTCAACCTGGCGTCGATCCTGACCGACGGCTTCGATATCGAGGCAAGCTATCGCTGGCGCAATCCGCTGGGCCTGCCGGGTAGCCTGACGCTGCGCGCGCTGGCGACCAATATCCGCCGCTTCATCACCGACACCGGCCTGCCGAACACGATCCCGAACGATACGGCGGGCGTGAACATCGGCAACACGCCGAAGTGGAAGTGGCTGGCGGTGCAGACCTATGCCACCGATGACTGGTCGCTGCTGCTGCAGGAACGCTGGTTCAGCGACGGCAAGCTCGGCAATCAATATATCGAATGCACCACCGGCTGCCCCGCCTCGACCGCGAACCGGCCGACGATCGACAACAACTTCATCCCCGGCGCTTTCTATTTCGACGTGGGCGGCACCTATAACGTGACCAAGGCGGTGACGGCCTATTTCAAGGTCGACAATGTGTTCAATCGCGATCCCGCCCGCTCGCCCTATTTCGTCAACCCGGCGCTCTACGACGTTCTCGGGCGGGTGTACCGCGCGGGCGTGCGCTTCAACTTCTGACGGGGATCCAGATGATGACGATGTCGCGGACGATCGCGTCCCTCCTGCTGCTGGCCGCGTCGGGGGCTGCGCTGGCGGCCGACCGGCCGGGGAGCAACCCAATCATCCGCGACAGATTCACGGCGGACCCCGCGCCGCTGGTCGTGGGGGATCGGCTGTACCTCTATGTCGGGCATGACGAAGCGCAGCGCGACGAGATGTTCAACATGAAGGAATGGCTGGTCTATTCCACCACCGACATGAAGAGCTGGACGCCGCACGGGCCCATCATGAACGTGAAGGATTTCAAATGGGCCAAGAAGGACGCCTGGGCCAGCCAGGTGGTCCGCAAGAACGGCAAATACTGGTTCTATGCCGCGGTCGAGCATGACAACAGCCACCCAGGCAAGGCGATCGCCGTCGCCGTGGCCGACACGCCGACCGGCCCGTTCGTCGACGCCAAGGGCTCCGCGCTGATCACCAACGAGATGACGCCGAAGGGCACCCACAGCTGGGAGGATATCGACCCGACCGTGCTGACCGACGACGACGGCACCACCTGGATCGCCTGGGGCAACCGGCAATGCTATATCGCCAGGCTGAAGCCCAACATGATCGAGATCGACGGTCCGATCACCGAGATCACCCCGCCGCATTTCGAGGAAGGGCCTTGGCTGCACAAGCGCGGCAAGCTCTATTACCTGACCTATGCCTCGCTCGACCGGACGACGCAGCGGGACGAGCATATCTCCTACGCCACCGCGCCGTCGCTGAAGGGGCCGTGGACCTATCGCGGGCTGCTGACGGGCTCGGGCAAGTACAGCTTCACCATCCATCCGGGCATCGCCGAGTTCAAGGGCAAGTCCTACCTGTTCCTGCACAATGCGACCCTCGCCATCGGCGACCAGAGCGGTGCGATCGGACGCCGCGCGGTGACGGTCGAGCGGCTGTATTACAATCCTGACGGGACGATGAAGCCGGTGGTCCAGACCCAGGCCGGTGTGACAGCGTCGGCGCGGTAGGGGGGTGAACGTACCTCTCTTGCTCCACCCCGGCGAAGGCTGGGGCCCAGTCGCCACGCGTTCAGAATGGTCGGGTCATGCCTTGGATCGATGCGAGCCCCTCCCCTTCAGGGCAGGGGTTGGGGTGGGGCCTCGCCACGAACGCCGCGCCTGGGGATACGCCCCACCCCCGGCCCCTCCCCTGAAGGGGAGAGGTGGAGCGGCAGTTTTACGAACGGGGAGGCGCGGTGGAGTCGCGTTCGATCAGTTGATGCTCCAGCACCGTGATGCGCGGCTGGCCGTTCGGTGCTGGCACCCCGCCGCGAATTTCCTGGATCAGCCTTTGCAGCGCTTCGGTCGCCAGCGCGCGGACCGGCTGGTGGATGGTCGTCAGCGGCGGCCAGAGCGTCGTCGCGGCGGTGCTGTCGTCGAAGCCCACCACGGTCAGGTCGCCGGGCACGTCCAGATGCCGCCGATGCGCGACAGAGACGATCGCGGCGGCCATGTCGTCGTTGCTGGCGAAGATCGCGGTCGGCGGACTTTCGCCGCCCAGCAGCGCCTCGCCCGCCGTCAGGCCCGAGGCATAGCTGTAATCGCCCTGGACGACCCGCGTTTCCAGATCGCCTTCCTCCTCGACCGCGCGGCGAAAGCCCGCCAGGCGTTCGATACTGGCAGACTGGCCGGGATTGCCATGGACGAAGCCGATGCGGCGATGGCCCAGGCCGATCAGGTGGCGGGTCATGTCATAGGCGGCGCGGGCATTGTCGATCCACACGGACACGGCATCGGGCGCGACGCCGCCGATCACCGCCATGGGCAGCCCCGCCTCGCGGATGATGTCGCGCACGAAATCGGATTCGCCCAGCGGCGGCGCCAGGATGACGCCCGCGATCCGCTGCTCG
The DNA here is from genome assembly GCF_050408055.1 of Sphingomonas sp. Xoc002. Taxonomy (NCBI): domain Bacteria; kingdom Pseudomonadati; phylum Pseudomonadota; class Alphaproteobacteria; order Sphingomonadales; family Sphingomonadaceae; genus Sphingomonas; species Sphingomonas sp. Xoc002. The sequence goes on from NZ_CP191175.1 coordinate 1,434,110, forward strand.
ATCAGCCCCTCGATCGCTTCGCGCGCGGGCGGGCGGCCCTGTTCGCCCTTCAGCAGGAACAGCTGCGCCGCGCGGGTCGAGGCTTCCTCGAACACACCGACCAGCAGCTCGCTCATGAAGGCGGCGCTGGGGTTGGAATAGATGACGCCGATGCGAATCTCGCTCGACGTGACCAGGCTGCGCGCCATCAGATTGGGCGTATAGTTCAGCCGCTTGATGACCTCGCGGACATGGACGCGAACCTCGTCGCGCACGCCCGCATCGCCGTTGATGACGCGCGAGACGGTCATGGGCGAGACACCGGCCTCCTTGGCCACGTCGATGATGGTCACGCCGCGCGGGCGCCGTCGGGTCTTGGTCACGGTCATCCTGTCGCGTCATCGGGCTTCACGCTATGCCGATGCTCGGCCACTGCCGTGCCCCGGCAGGCCGCATCAGGTCAATGGGAACGACATATGCCGAACAGGCCGAAGGACCGCATGTGAAGGGTTTTCCCTATATCCGCTGGACGATCATCGCGCTGTTCGTGGGCGCGATGGTCATCAACTATCTGACGCGCAGCATCCTGGGCGTCGCCGCGCCCGCGATCATGGCCGAGCAGCATATCAGTTCGGAACAATATAGCTGGATCACCGGCGCCTTTCAGTTCGGCATCATGTTCCAGCCGGTGGCGGGCTATCTGCTCGATCTGATCGGCCTGAAGATCGGCTTTACCCTGTTCGTCGCGGTCTGGTCGTGCATCACCATCGGCCATGGCTTCGCCAATGGCTGGCTGGGCTTTGCCGGGCTTCGCGGCGCGCTGGGGCTGGTCGAGGGATCGGCGCAGCCCGCGGGCATGAAGGTCGTCGCCGAATGGTTTCCGGCCCGCGAGCGCGGGGTGGCGGGCGGCATCTACCAGATCGGGGCGTCGTTCGGTGCGGTCTTCGCGCCGCCGCTCGTCGCCTGGGCGGTGTTCCACCACAGCTGGCGCGCGGCGTTCTTCGTGGCAGGCGGGCTGGGACTGCTCTGGGTACTGGCCTGGCTGTTCTGGTACGCGGCGCCCGCGCGCCACCGGGCGCTGTCCGCGCGCGAGCGGACGTTGATCGTCGAGGGACAGGAAGCCGCGCTCGTCAAGCAGCGCCGCCGTCCGCCGCTGGGCGAACTGCTGCGCCGTCGCAACCTGTGGGCGATCGCGGCTGCGCGGTTCCTGGCCGATCCGGTCTGGGGCATGTTGTCGCTTTGGATGCCGCTCTACCTCGTCCAGGCGCGGCATTTCGACCTGACCCAGATCGCGCTGTTCGCCTGGCTGCCCTTCCTGGCCGCCGATCTGGGGTGCCTGTTCGGCCCGGCCGTCGTCGCCTTCCTGCAACGGCGCGGGGTCAACCTGATCGACGCGCGGCGCGGCGCCTTTACGCTGGGCGCGGTGCTGATGACCGGCATGATGTTCGTCGGCAGCGTCAACAGCCCCGTCGCGGCCGTCGCGCTGCTGTGCCTGGGCGGTTTCGCGCACCAGACGCTGTCTGTCACCGTCATCACGCTATGCTCCGACCTGTTCCCGCAGGATCAGGTGGCGACCGCGACCGGCGTGTCGGGGACGGCGGCCAATCTGGGCGTCCTGATCTTCACCTTGACCCTCGGCTCGCTGGTCGATCAGGTCGGCTATCAGCCCTTCTTCATCCTGCTCGGCCTGCTCGATCTGGCGGGCGCGGCTCTCCTCTGGACCTTGGTGCGCAAACCCGCATGACCCCGAACAATCCCATCCTGCCGGGCTTCAACCCCGATCCCTCGATCGTGCGCGTCGGCGAGGATTACTATATCGCGACCTCGACCTTCGAATGGTATCCGGGTGTCCAGATCCATCATAGCCGCGATCTGGTGAACTGGACGCTGGTCGCCCGGCCTTTGGCGCGCGCCAGCCAGCTCGACATGCGCGGCAATCCGGATTCCTGCGGGGTCTGGGCCCCCGACCTCACTTACGCCGACGGACGTTTCCACCTGATCTTCACCGATGTGAAGCGTTATGGCCGCACCACCGTCGACGGCGCGAAGGGCGCCTCGCTTCGCGACTTCCACAATTACTGGGTGTCGTGCGACCGGATCGACGGCGAGTGGTCCGACGCCGTCTATCTCAACAGTAGCGGCTTCGACCCCGCGCTGTTCCATGACGAGGACGGGCGCAGCTGGCTGCTCAACATGCTTTGGGACCACCGGCCCGACCGCAAGCGCTTCGCCGGGATCGTGATCCAGCAGATGGACATAGTTACCGGTCGCCTGCTCGGCGAGCCTCGCCGCATCTTCGACGGCACGCCGCTGGGCTTTACCGAGGGGCCGCATCTCTACAAGCGCGACGGCTGGTATCACCTGTTGGTTGCCGAGGGCGGGACCGAGCGCGGTCATGCCGTGACGATGGCGCGTTCGCGCGATCTGTTCGGGCCCTATGAGGTGCATCCCGACGGCCCGGTGCTGACCGCGCGCGACACGCCCGACGCACCGCTGCAACGCACCGGTCATGGCGATCTGGTCGAGACGCCGGAGGGCGAGACGTGGATGGCCTATCTGTGCGGCCGCCCGCTGCCCGCCAGCAATCGCTGCGTGCTGGGGCGCGAGACGGCGATACAGCGTATGGAGTGGGGCGCGGACGGCTGGCTGCGCTGTGTCGAGCCGACGCCGGTGGCCACGAACCCTGCATCGGTCGAGGCGCGGGATTTGTTCGACGGCTCGGCGCTGCCCACCGCCTTCCAATGGCTGCGCACGCCCGAACCGGAACATATCTTCAGCCTGACCGAGCGCCCCGGCCATTTACGGCTGTTCGGGCGCGAGACGATCGGCAGTCATTTCGAACAGGGGCTGGTCGCCCGCCGCCAGACCGCCTTTTGCTATGACGTGCGAACGCTCGTCGATTACGAGCCGGTGCATTTCCAGCAGGCGGCCGGGATCGTCGCCTATTACAACAGCACCAAATATCATTTCCTCCAGATCACGGCAGGGGATGCGGGCGAGAAGCTCGTCCAGGTCCTGTCGGTCCTGCCGAACGGCGAGGGACAAAGCCTGATGAGCCCCGCCGTCCCGGCTCCCGCAGGCCCGCTCGAATTGCGGGCGGTGGTCGATCATGAGGCGTTGCGCTTCGCCTTCCGGGCCGAAGGGGCGACGGAATGGACCTGGCTGCCCCGGGATTTCGATGCCTCGATCCTCTCCGACGAGGCGACGCTGGCGGGTCTGCCCAATTTCACCGGCGCCTTTGTCGGTATGGCGTGTCAGGACATGAGCGGTTCGGGCCACCCCGCCGACTTCCGATATTTCCATTATGTCGAGCGGCTTGGCGACGATTGATCGGATCGCTGGAATGATTGGCCAGACCAATATGGACAGGCCGCTTTCCAGCGGTTAAGCTTGCCCCAGACACCGGCGCCGCGATGCGTACGGAGAGGCTAGGGGAGTGACGGGCTTGCGGGTACGCAATCTGCGCTGGTGGATCGTTGCGCTGATCTGCGCGGGGACGATCGCCAATTATCTGGCGCGCAACAGCCTGGGCGTCCTCGCGCCCGAGCTGAAGTCCGCGCTTCACATGTCGACGCAGCAGTACAGCTATGTCGTCGGTGCGTTCCAGCTCGCCTATACGATCATGCAGCCGGTGGCGGGGGCGTTCATCGACCGCTTCGGCCTGCGCGCCGGGTTCGCATTGTTCGGCCTCGCCTGGTCGGCGGCGAACATGATGCATGCGCTCGCGATCGGCTGGGTCAGCCTGGCCATCTATCGCGGCATATTGGGCCTGTTCGAGTCCGCCGCCATTCCCTCGGGCATCAAGGCGGTGGCCGAGTGGTTCCCGGCGCGAGAACGCTCGGTGGCGGTCGGCTGGTTCAACGCGGGCACCTCGCTCGGCGCGCTGATCGCGCCGCCCGTGGTGGTGGCCGTCGCGCTCTGGGCCGACTGGCGCACCGCGTTCCTCGTCACCGGCGGGGTCGGCATCTTCTGGGCGGCCGCCTGGTACGTCTTCTATCGCTCGCCCGACGACCACCCCGCGATCACGCCGGAGGAAAAGGCGATGATCGCGGTCGAAAAGCCTAAGGGACCGGTCCAGCGCGCCAAGGCGAAGGATATCCTGCGCACGTCTCGCTTCTGGGTGATCGCAGTGCCGCGTTTCCTGGCCGAACCCGCCTGGCAGACCTTCAGTTTCTGGATCCCGCTCTACCTCGCCAGCGAGCGCGGCATGGATCTGAAGCAGATCGCGCTGTTCGCCTGGCTGCCCTTCCTGGCGGCGGATGTCGGCGGCATTCTGGGCGGCTATCTGTCGCCCTGGCTGATGAAGCGTGGCGTCACGCTGATCCCGTCGCGCGTGGCGGGCGTGGCGCTGGGCGCGGTGCTGATGATCGCGCCGGGGTGTATCGGGCTGGCCGCCAGCCCCTATACCGCGATCGCCCTGTTCTGCATCGGCGGCTTTGCGCATCAGATGATCTCCGGCCTGATCAACACCCTGTCCGCCGATGTGTTCGCGCCCGCAGAAGTCGGCACCGCCAATGGCTTTATCGGCCAGGCGGGCTGGATCGGCGGGCTGCTCTTCTCGCTGCTGATCGGGCAGCTGGCCGATACGGTCGGCTATGCCCCGCTCTTTGCCGTGCTCGCGGTCTTCGACCTGATCGGGGCGGCGGTGCTCATCATCTTCATCCGGCGGCTGACGCCGTTCGCCACCAACCCCGTGACCCAGGAGCCCGGCCAATGAGGCGCGCCACCCTTTCCCAGCCGCCCCGCTTCGCCGTCACTGGCCGTTCGCGCGGATTTCTGACCCTGACCGCCGATACCGGCGCGGTCGCGCATCTCTTCGTGCTGGAGGAGGACGTGATGCGCCTGCTGCTGCTGGCCGAGGGGCGCGTGACCAGCCCGCCAAGCTGGGCCATCGCGCCGGGGGCCGAGGATATCGCCGAGCCGGGGCGCGACCGGATGGACGTGTCGGGCTTTGCCTGCCCCGACTTTACCTGCGAGGAAGCGGAGGGCATCCTGATCGTCGCGACCGAGCGGCTTCGCGTCACCCTGACGCTGGATGGTCTGCACGGGCGTTGGGAGCAGCGGGCGGGCGAGGGCTGGCACGTCATCACGCAGGACCGACCGACCCAGGCCTATGACTTCGGCTGGTGGGACGGTCGCGCGCATCACTATGCCGCCCGGACGCCGGGCGAGCGCTTCTTCGGGCTGGGCGACCGCACCGGTGATACCGACCGGGCCGGGCGACGCTTTCGGCTGACCAATGTCGATCCGATGGGCTTCGATGCCGAGACGAGCGATCCGCTCTACAAGTCGATCCCCTATCTGCTGGTCGCCGATGCCGAGGGGCGGTGCCACGGCGAATTTTACGACACGGTCGCCGACGTTACTTTCGACCTGGGGCAGGAACTCGACAATTATCACGGCCTGTACCGTCATGTCGTGGCGGACGCAGGCGACGTCGATCGCTGGATCGTCGCCGGGCCGGACCCGCTGGCGGTGACGCGGCGCTTTACCTGGCTGACCGGCCGCCCGGCGCTGATGCCGCGCTGGTCGCTGGGCTATTCGGGGTCGACCATGACCTATACCGATGCGCCCGACGCGGCGGCGCAGATGGCGGGATTTCTGGCGCTGTGCGAGCGGCACGATCTGGGCTGCACCTCCTTCCACCTGTCGTCGGGCTACACCTCGATCGGCGACAAGCGGTACGTCTTCCACTGGAACCGCGACAAGTTCCCCGATCCCGCTGCCTTCATCGCCTCCTATGCCGAGGCGGGTGTCCGGCTGGTCCCCAATATCAAGCCCGCCCTGCTGCGCAGCCACCCGCGTTATGACGAGGTGGCGGCCGCCGGGCATTTCGTCGCGGACGCGGAGGGCCGGCCGGTGGAGGCGCAGTTCTGGGACGAGGTCGGCAGCTATATCGACATGACCAGGCCGCAGGCGGCGGCGTGGTGGCGCGATCAGGTGACGTCGGCGCTGCTCGACCATGGCATGGAGGCGACGTGGAACGACAATAACGAATATGAGCTGTGGGACGCCCGTGCGATGGTCGACGGCTTCGGCCAGCCCCGCCCGGCGTCGGAGATGCGCCCGGTCCAGCCGATCCTGATGACCCGCGCCTCGCGTCAGGCGCAGGTCGCCGCGCGGCCCGATACCCGGCCCTATGTCGTCACCCGCTCGGGCATGGCGGGGCTGCATCGCTATGCGCAGACCTGGTCGGGCGACAACCGGACCGCATGGAAGACGATCCGCTACAATGCGCGCCAGTCGATCGGCCTCGCGCTGTCGGGCGTGTCGAACAGCGGGCATGACGTGGGCGGCTTTTCCGGCCCCGCGCCATCGCCCGAGTTGCTGATCCGCTGGGTGCAGGCGGGGGTGCTGATGCCCCGGTTCAGCATCCATAGCTGGAATGACGATCGCACGGTCAACGAGCCCTGGATGTACCCGGAGGTGCTGCCCGCGATGCACCGCCTGATGGCGTTGCGGCAGACGCTGATCCCGTTCTTCTATGACCTGCTGCATCGCTATCACGCCGATTATGAGCCGATGGTCCGACCACTCTGGGCGGACTTCCCGCAGGACCCGGCAAGCTGGGGCGAACGCGACGAGCATATGCTGGGACCGGACGTCCTTGCCGCGCCGGTGATGGACGAAGGGGCGGAGCGCCGTTCGGTACAGCTGCCGAGCGGGGCGGAATGGGTCCATGTCTGGACCGGCGAGCGTTTTGCCGGTGGGGAGGCTGCCGATGTCGCGGCACCGCTCGATGGCCCGCCGCCGTTGTTCGCGCGGGGCGGGTCGGCGATGCTGGTCGATCTCGCCCGGGGCGGCTGGCGGCCCGAGCCCTATCGCCGTGGGCTGTGGCTCTTCCCGCCCTCGACCGGCGTCATCCGCTGGACCGGCATGGACGATAGCGGCGACGGCCATGGCCCGGTCACGCGCTGGCATCTGACCGGCCATGCCGATGCGGAGCGCGTTGTCGTCACCCTGTCGCATGACGGTGAAGGGCAGGGCGGCACGACCCTGCTGCTTCCGCCGGGCGACGATCGGATCCTGATCGTCGAGGGCGCGGATACTAAGCCGGTCGAACAGGACGGACGGCGCGGCCTTCACCTGACCATTTGATGCGGATCCATAGGCATTGCGCCCTTACACTCCCTCGCCCCTCATAGAGGGGAGAGGGTTGCGCAGACTTGGTCTTTGCGAAAGCAAAGGCTTAGTCGGAGCTGGGTGAGGGGTGAATGCTCGCGTAAGCGAGCGCGAGCCGGAGGCTCGCTCGACCCCTCACCCAAGCTCCGCTAACCCTCTCCCCTGTCCAGGGGCGAGGGAAGAAAACTATCTTAATCCGTTCGAGAGGCGTCCGGCCCTGGCCGGGCGCTTTTGCGTATCCGGTGCTGGCCAGTGATGCGCAAATGTCGCACACGTTTGCAATTCTTCCCATCGCTTGCGCCCCTGTGCCGACAAATCCGACGCAGGTCTAACAACAGCATTGCATTGGTAAGGCCATTCGGTATGTTTGGTTGACAAGGCAAGACCGGCCAAGACCGGCGGCAATGGGAGGGAAGGATGAAGATGCTGCGTTCCACCGTGGCCCTGACGGCGATGATCGTATCGCTTTCCGCGGCAAGTCAGGTTTCGGCCCAGCAGGCCGCACCGTCGCCCACCGACGAAGCGCAACTGACCCAGGAGGCGCAGGGACAGCCCGGCGGCCCCACCTCCAACGTCGCACCCGAACCGGCCAGCGCAGGCGACATCATCGTCACCGCCAACAAGCGCGCCGAGAATGTCCAGCGCGTGCCGCTCGCCGTGTCGGTGGTCGCCCCGGCCCAGCTGGCGGCGGCGGGTGTCCGCAACTTCACCGATATCGGCAAGGTCTCGTCCTCGCTGGTCGTCCGCCCGGCCGAACAGCCGCAGAATTCCAACATCTCGCTGCGCGGCGTCGGCACCTTCGCCTTCGGCATCGGCGTCGAGTCGAGCGTCGCGGTGCTGGTCGACGAAGTGCCGCTGGCCTTCCAGGCGCGTGCGTTCACCGACCTGCCCGATGTCGAGCGGATCGAGGTGCTGCGCGGCCCCCAGAGCACGCTGTACGGCAAGTCGGCCTCGGCCGGTCTGGTCAACCTGATCACCCGCAACCCGACCTCGGAACTGCGTATCCGCGCCAATGCGGTGGCGACGACCGATCGCGAGCAGGGCGTCAACTTCAGCGTGTCCGGCCCGATCAACGAGCAGCTCGGCTATGTCGTGTCGGCCGCCTATAACAATTGGGACGGCAATATCCGCAACCTGTTCAACGGCAAGCGGGTCAATGGCCGCGAGACGCTGAACCTGCGTGGCAAGCTGCGCTGGGAGCCGACCGATACGGCCGCGCTCGTCATCTCGGGCAATTACGTCAACGGCAACACCACGGTCGGCCGCCCCTTCCTGGCGTTCGGGCCAAATGCCCGACTGCGCGGCACCGCCGGGCTGACCCCGTCGGTCGTGCTGCCCGGCGTGGTCGTCGGGCCGGACAACCAGACGATCAGCAACAATTACGACTCGCGCACCCGGTACGAGGGCGGCGGCGGCTATATCCGCGGGGAGTTCGGCATCGGTTCGCTGAACCTCGTCACGATCAGTTCCTATGACCGTTTCCACCTGAACGACTATCTCGACCATGACGATACATCGGCGCCCGGCAATCTGGGCAACAACACCCAGATCGGGGTGTTCAATTCCGAGCAGGTGACCGAGGAGGTCCGCCTGCAATCCGATGCCGACAAGCCGTTCCGCTATACGGTCGGGCTGTACGGCGCGAATGTGAAGTTCAATCGCCCGTTCCAGCGCGGGCCGTATTTCTCGCTCGCCAACTGGTACGCCACCTCGCAGTCGCGCCAGGTCGCGGCCTTCGCGCAGGTCGACTGGACGATCGTGCCCGACCTGACCTTCACCGGCGGCGGGCGCGTCCAGAACGAGCGGGTCAGCTACACCTTCCGCGACAATCTGGCGGGCACCGCCTTTGCGGGCCATGCCAGCGACACGGCGGGCACCTATCGCGGCACGCTGCGCTATGATTTCAGCCCGACGATCAACGGCTTCGTGACTTATGCCACGGGCTATAAGGGCCAGACCTACGACCTGACGACCGGCTTCAACCGCAACCGCGCGCTGGCCGGGCCGATCCGCCCCGAACGGTCGCGCGACAAGGAACTGGGCATCCGCAGCCAGTTCCTCGACCGTCGCCTGACCGCCAACGTCACGCTGTTCGACACCAATTACCGCGACCTTCAGGCCCAGACGATCGAGACGCTGGCCGACGGCACGTCCAACTATCGCCTGACCAATGTCGGCAAGCTCAACACCAAGGGCGTCGAGTTCGAAGGATCGATGCGGTTCAGCGACAGCTTCAACCTCGGCGGTGCCGTCACCTATCTCGACGCGAAGTATACCGAGTTCGCCCGCGCGCAATGCTATCCGTTGCAGACGGCGGCGCAGGGCTGCACCGGCTCGCCCGCCAGCCAGAACCTGACCGACACCACCGCGATCCAGGCGCCCAAGTGGAAGTTCAACGCCAATCTGGATTACTCGCCGCGCCTGACCGCGACGACGCGCGGTGTCGCGCAGGTGAACTGGCAATATCAGAGCAGCCTGTATTTCCAGGCACGCGATCCGCAGACTTTCCAGCCCGCTTTCAGCATCGTCAATGTCGGTCTGGGCGTGCGCGAGGAGGATCGCCGCTGGGAACTGGTCGCCTTCGTCAACAACCTGTTCGACAAGCAATATTACGGGTCGCTGGTGAACACGGCGGGCAATTTCGGCAACAATATCGCGACCCAGGCGGTGCTGCCGCGTGACTTCCGCCGCTATGCGGGTATGCGCCTCGGCCTGAACTTCTGATGCGCCGGGTCGGCCTGGGGCTGGGGCTGGCGGCGGCGGCGCTCGCGGTCGCGGCCACGGCGCAGCGGCCGGGGGCGGGGCAGGGCGATGCCCCGGCCCGGCCGCCGGTCGATGCCCCCGAACTCGCCCGGCTGGGCCGCTATCCGGTCGGCGTACAGCGCAGCCGGTTCGTCCAGCCGGGGCAGGCCGATCCGCTTCAGGGCAGGGACCGGCCAGCCATCGTCGATCGCGAGCTGCCGCTGCTGATCTGGTATCCGGCGGCCTCGGCGGGGCGGGGGACCACCTACAAGACCGCCTTGTCCGGCGAGGATGGCCGTGACGTGGCCTTCGACCTGCCCGGCCTGGCCTCGCCCGACCGTCCGGTCGCGGCGGGTCGTTTCCCGCTGGTGATCCTGGCGCATGGTTATGGCAACACACCCGAACTCCTATCCTGGCTGGGTGAAAATCTGGCGAGCAAGGGCTATGTCGTGGTCGCCCCGGCCTTTCGCGATCCGCCGATCAGTATCCGCACCGATGCCGCCCGCGCCGGACCGATCGCGCGGCGACCGCTCGACATCGCCTTCGTCACCGCCGAGGCGCAGGCCCGCGCCGACCAGCATAAGGGCATATTCGCCGCCGCCGATCCCACACGGACCGCGCTGATCGGCTACTCGATGGGTGGTTACGGCGTGCTGACGGTCGGTGGCGCGCCGCTGAACCCGGCCATGGGCAAGCTCAGCCGGGATATCCTCACGCCCTTTGCCGCCGATCGGGCTAGCGAACTGCGCGCGAACAACCTCAAGGCCATCGTCGCGCTCGCCCCCGCCGCCCGCTTCGGCGCGGTGCCGATCTGGACGGGGCAGGGGGTGGGCGCCGTGCCCGTGCCGACGCTGATCGTCGTCGGCGATCATGACCGGGTCGTCGGGCATGAGGCGGTGCGGGCGCTGTTCGACGCACCCGCGCCCGCGCCGCGCTACCTGCTGACCTTCGCCCAGGCCGGGCACAGCATCGCGCTGACCCCCGCACCTCCCGCAATGCGGCAGCGCTTCTGGGACATGGATTGGTTCGAGGATGCGGTGTGGCGCAAGGACCGGCTGCTTCCCATCCAGACTCATTTCATCACCGCCTTTCTGGACCGCTATGTGAAGGGCGAGACGGGCAGGGACGCCTATCTCAACGGCCTGACAGTGCAGTCGGACGCGGGCCGCTGGCCGGACGCGCCGGTCGGCCGGGTGGCGCAGTATAGTCCGGGTCCGCCCGCCTCGACCGTGTGGAAGGGGTTCCAGCCCGGCCGCGCGGTCGGCATGAGTTTCGAATATCGCCCCGCCCCGGCTGGCGATGAGCGGGGGTGCGGTCTAGACTGACGACGAAGGCCGGCGGTCAGGATCGGCCGAATGACGGGAGAGCGACGTGATGGGCAGGACCATTTGGGGATATGCCGTGGCGGGCATGATGCTGGCCACGGGTGCGCCGCTCTTCGCACAGGATGCCGCGCCCCGGCCCGGCCCCGTTCTAGCGTCGGCCGATCTGCGCGACGGGACCGACCTGTCCGGCCCCTGGCATTATTCGATCGACCCGTTCCGTTCGGGGATTTCGGGCTTCCACGGCGGCATGCCCGATAGCGGCCAGCAGCGTTGGAAGGATGTCGACGTTCGCGCCGAAATGGCGAAGGACAGCCGCGTCCTCTACGAGTTCGATCTCCCCCATTCGCCGCTGACCTCGCTGCCGTCGTCCTGGCTGACCCAGGCGCCCGAGCTTCGCCATTATGACGGGTTGATGTGGTATCAGCGGACCTTCGCCGCACCCGCCGTCCGCAAGGGGCGCTATTTCCTCCGTTTCGGCGCGGCCAATTATGCGACCATCGTCTATCTGAACGGCAAGCCGGTCGGAAAGCATGAGGGCGGCTTCACCCCCTTTGCCTTCGACATCACCGGGCTGATGCGCGACGGCCTCAACCAGGTCACGGTCGGTGTCGACAGCCAGGCGACCGAGGCGACGGTGCCGCCGCCCGTCACCGATTGGGAGAATTATGGCGGCATCACCCGCCCGGTCCGGCTGATCCAGACCCCGGATACCTATGTCGACGACGCCTGGGTCCGCCTGACCCGCGACGGTCGCATGGCGGTGGACGTGCATCTCGACGGGCCGCAGGCGGCGAACCGGCCGGTACGGCTGCGCATCGCCGAGCTGGGGCTGGACCGCGCGGGCACGACCGACGCCAATGGCGACTGGCGCGCGACCATGGCCGCCCCTGGTGCGCTGGTCCGCTGGTCGCCCGAGCGGCCCCGGCTCTATGACGTGGCGGTCACGGCGGGCGAGGATCAGTGGCGCGACCGTATCGGTTTCCGCACCATCGAGCGGCGCGGAGCCGATATCCTGCTCAACGGCAAGCCCATCTTCCTGCGCGGCATTTCGATGCACGAGGAGGAACTGGGCGTCGATCCCACCCGCGCCATGACCCCGGCCGCTTCGCGCGCGCTGCTCAGTGAGATCAAGGACGGGTTGCACGGCAATTTCGTCCGGCTGGCGCATTACCCGCATTCCGACGTGACGGTGCGGCTGGCCGACGAACTGGGCCTGATCGTCTGGAGCGAGGTGCCGGTCTATTGGCGCGTCGCCTGGTCCAACCCGGACACGCTGAACCGCGCGCGGACGATGCTGGCCGAGAATATCCTGCGCGACCGCAACCGCGCCTCGATCGCGATCTGGAGCGTCGCCAACGAGACGCCCGTGACCGACGCGCGCAACGTCTTCCTGCGCACGCTGGTCGGCGATGTCCGTCGGCTTGACGACACGCGGCTGGTCAGCGCCGCGCTGCTGGTCGAGCGGGGGGAGGGCGCCGATCATCCCGTGATGACGCTCGCCGATCCGCTGGCCGATGCGCTCGATGTCATGGCGATCAACACCTATAATGGCTGGTACACCCAGGATCGCCTGACCGATCTGGCGCGCAGCGAATGGCGCGTGCCCGCCGACAAGCCGCTGATCTTCTCCGAATTCGGCGCCGATGCGCGGGCGGGTTTCCGCGATCCGGCGAACAAGCAGAAGTTTTCCGAGGATTTCCAGGCCGATTATTACCGCGCCACGCTGGGCATGGCCGACCATGTGCCGACCTTGCGCGGCATGTCGCCCTGGATCCTCAAGGACTTCCGCTCGCCCCGCCGCCAGAACCCCGATTTCCAGCAGGGCTGGAACCGCAAGGGCCTGATCTCCGAAACCGGGCAGCGCAAGGAGGCCTTTGGGGTGCTGAGCGATTATTACGGCACGAAGGCGGGGCAGCGTTAGGCCGAATTCCAAAGGCTTGAGCCCGAAAGCGGGGTGGAGGCGTTAAGCCCGCCATGACCCAGGACGACGAAAAATGGATGCGCATGGCGATCGAGGTGGCGCGGTCGAAAGGCTCCGACCCCTCGACCTCGCCACTCGGCTCGGTGATCGTGCTGAACGGCCGGGTTCTTTCCGCCGAGCGCAACCAGACCGAGGAACTGCCCGACGCCACCGCGCATGCCGAGATGATGGCGATCCGCCGCGCCTGCGAAGGGGAGGGCGAACTCGAACTGCGCGGTGCGACGCTCTATTCGACGCTGCAACCCTGCGGCATGTGCACCATGGCGTCGATCTGGTCCAAGGTCGGGCGGGTCGTCTATGGCGCAGGGCGCGATGACGTCCATCCGATGTATTTCGAGGCACGGCATGTCGACACGCTCGGCTTCATCGCCGATGCCTATCGCGACGACATCGTGGTCGAGGGCGGCTGCCTGCGCGAGGAATGCGCCGCCCTTTATTATCCGCCCGATGCCGACCTGCCCAAGGAGGAACAGGCCAACCTGTAACCCCCGCCTGTAACAGGCCCAGAAATACCCCTTGCACCGCCACCCCAGCTTCCCCTAAGGGCCAACCCCTGTCGGGGAGTGGCGCAGTCTGGTAGCGCGCCTGCTTTGGGAGCAGGATGTCGCAGGTTCGAATCCTGTCTCCCCGACCATCCGCATCCAAGTCTTTGATTTCGCGTCTTAACGACGGCGATCAGGGACGGTTGTACCCACGACTGTACCCCTCGCTGTACCCCTTGGGGTGGCGGAATGGGCTTTTCGAACGTGGGCTTGCGCGGCAGTCGCTATTGGTGGCGCAAGAAAATGACGGTCGCCGGCGTGCGGTTAACGCTGGCGTTACCCATCGGTGCGATGAGCTTTACGGACGCACGGGTTATCGCCTTGCGTCTCGGTTCAGCCCATCTTCCTCCGCTTCTGGCAGCCCCGGCGCATCTTCCGCTTCGACGCGGCAGAGGTCGCCGCCGATGGCGCGGTGCCGGTCGCGCCGATCTCAGCCCGGACCGTCCGCCATTCGCCCGCCAGGATCGCCTGGGCCTGGTCGCCCTTCCTGATCCTGACCGTGTTCGTCACGCTGTGGAGCATCGCGCCGGTCAAGGCGCTGTTCGCCGCCGACGGGCCGTTCGCGCACCTCGTGCTGAAGCTGCACGTACCGTTCCTCGACAAGCTGGTCGCCAAGGTGCCGCCGATCGTCCCGCAGGTCACGCCCTATGAAGCGGTGTACAAGTTCGACTGGCTGTCGGCGACCGGCACCGCGATCATGCTGGCGGCGATCGTCACCATCGCCTTCCTGCGGATGAAGCCGGCGGATGCGGCGCGTACCTTTGTCGAGACGTTGAAAAGCCTGCTGGTTCCGATCTATTCGATCGGCATGGTCCTCGCCTTTGCGTTCCTCGCCAATTATTCGGGACTGTTGGCGACCCTGGCATTGGCATTGGCGCATACGGGATCGGCCTTCACCTTCTTCTCGCCGTTCCTCGGCTGGCTGGGCGTGTTCCTGACCGGATCGGATACCTCGGCGAACGCGCTGTTCGCGGCATTGCAGGCCAATACCGCGCACCAGATCGGCGTCAGCGACGTTCTGCTGGTCGCGGTCAACACCACCGGCGGCGTCACCGGCAAGATGATCTCGCCACAGTCGATCGCCATCGCCTGTGCTGCGGTGGGCTTGGTGGGTAAGGAATCCGACCTGTTCCGCTTCACCGTGCGCCACAGCCTGCCGCTCTGCGCGCTGGTCGGGATCCTCACCACGATTCAGGCCTATCTCGTGCCATGGATGATCCCATGAGCGGGACGTCGAGCGTGTCGGGCCGGGCCGAGGCGGCGATCGAGGAGCTGATCGCCCAGCGCAAATTGCTGCCCGGTGCGCGGCTGCCCTCCGAACGCGCGATGGCGGAGACGCTGGGGGTGTCGCGCAATATCCTGCGCGAGGCGATGAACCGGCTGGCGGCGCAGGGCCGGATCACCATCCGCCCGCGCGCCGGGGCGATCCTGGCCGAGCCGTCCGCGCAATGGACCGAACAGATGATCGCCGAACCGCTGGCCCCGCTGGTCGAGGCCAGTCCGGGCTATGGCCACGACATCTTCGAGGTCCGGGAGTCGCTCGACGGTGCGGCGGCCTATCATGCCGCGCGTCGCGCCGATGCGGTGGACAAGGACCGTATCCGCCGCCGGTTCGACGCCATGGAAAAGCTGCACGATGCGGGCGACGTCGCGGCGGAGGCGCATGCCGATGCCGCCTTCCGCCTCGCCATCGCCCATGCCTCGCGCAACGCGGTGCTGACGCATGTCATGTCCAGCCTGTTCGGACTGCTCCACACCAGCATCTCGCAGAGCCGCGAAAAGATCTACGCGGTACCGCGGACGTTCGAGGCGCTGTCGGCGCAGCACCGTGCGATCATGGATTGCATCGTCGCGGGCGACGCGGACGGCGCGCGCGAGGCCGCCGATGTCCATCTCGAATTCGTGCGCAACACGGTCCGGCGGGTCGAGGACGACCTCGCCCGGTCCGAACGCGCCGCCGCGGCGCGCGACGCCGACCCCTCGCTATAGATTTGGGAACGATCCGATGATCATCTCCGCCACCACCGACTATCGCGAAGCCGCGCGGCGTCGCCTGCCCCCGTTTCTGTTCCACTATATCGACGGCGGGGCCTATGCCGAACACACGCTGCGCCGCAACGTGTCGGACCTGTCCGACGTGGCGCTGCGCCAGCGGGTGCTGCGCGACGTCGCCGATATCGACCTGAGCACGACGCTGTTCGGACAGGCGCTCGGGATGCCGGTGGTCCTCGCCCCCGTGGGGCTGACCGGCATGTATGCCAGACGCGGCGAGGTACAGGCGGCGCGGGCGGCGGCGCATAAGCGGGTGCCCTTCACCCTGTCGACCGTATCGGTCTGCGCCATCGACGAGGTGCAGCGCCAGTCGCCCGCGCCGATCTGGTTCCAGCTTTATGTGCTGAAGGATCGCGGCTTCATGCGCGACGCGCTGGAGCGGGCGCAGGCGGCGGGGGTGGAGACGCTGGTCTTCACCGTCGACATGCCGGTGCCGGGTGCGCGCTACCGCGACGCGCATTCGGGCATGTCCGGTCCCCACGCCGCGTGGCGGCGGATGCTCCAGGCGGTCACCCATCCGCGCTGGGCCTGGGATGTCGGCATCCATGGGCGGCCGCACGACTTGGGCAACATATCGGCCTATCGCGGCACGGCAACGGGGCTGGCCGACTATATCGGCTGGCTGGGCGCGAATTTCGATCCGGGGATCGGCTGGCGCGATCTGCAATGGATCCGCGATTTCTGGAAGGGATCGATCGTCATCAAGGGCATCCTCGACGTCGAGGACGCGCGGGAAGCGGTGCGCTTCGGCGCGCAGGGCATCGTCGTGTCGAACCATGGCGGGCGGCAGCTCGACGGCGTGCTGTCCTCGGCCCGCGCCTTGCCCGCCATCGCCGACGCGGTGAAGGGACAGCTTACGATCCTGGCGGACTCGGGCATACGGTCGGGGCTGGACGTGGTGCGGATGCTGGCGCTGGGGGCGGATGCCGTCATGCTGGGGCGGGCCTTCATCTATGCGCTGGCCGCCGATGGCCAGGCGGGGGTCGCCAATCTGCTCGAGCTGTTCGACCGGGAAATGCGGGTGGCGATGGCGCTGACCGGTGTACGGACGATCGCGGACATCGACTCGACCATCGTCGCACGCTGACGCAGAACGGGACCGGCAAGACGCCGGCCATATCGAAAGGGGATACAGGATGCCGCATCTCGGGCAGCGGACCACGCGAGCCGCCTTGTTTTCCGGTCTGGCGCTGGCGGGAACGACACCCGCCGCCGCGCAAACCGCCGAGGATTATCAGGCGCTGCGCCGCAAGGTCGAACAGTTGCAGCAACAGCTCGACGCGGTGCAGCGCGCGCTCGATGCGGCACGCCCGCCCGTGCAACCGACCCCTGTGGCCGCTGCCGCCGCTCCCGCTGCCGCCGTGCCCGCTCCCGCCACGCGCCCGTCGTCGCAGGACCCGCTGCCGCGTCCGGCGGGGACCCCTTCGATAACGGCCCAAGGGGGTACATCCAGTGTTCCATCGGGCTATGGCTTCCGCATCGGCGATACCAGCTTTCGGATCGCGGGCTTCGTCAAGGGCGACCTGATCTTCAGTCGCTACGGCAATGGCGACACCGCGACCAATCCGCTGGGGCGCGAATTGTCGCTGCCGCAATCGATCCCGGTCGGCGGGCGGCGTTCGGGTATCCTCGCCGATGCCTCGGCCAAACAGTCGCGCATCGCCTTCCAGACCGCGACGCCGGTCGGCGGCCAGACGCTGACGACCTTGATCGAAGCGGATTTCCAGGTCGCCCCGGCGGTGTCCGGCGGCGAGCGGGCGCTCAACCCCTATAGCTTCGGGCTTCGCCGCGCGGTGGCGGGTTATGGCGGCTTCGCCATGGGGCAGGACTGGAGCAACTTCCAATATGTCGCGGCCCTGCCCGAAACCGCCGATTTCGTCGGCGTGACCGACGGCACCGTGCTGGTTCGGCAGATGCTGTTACGCTACAGCCGCCCCATCGGCGGCGGATGGACCGCTTCCGCGTCGATCGAGAACCCGGAGACCGTGTCGGCGATGGCGGGGGCGACCGCTTTGTCGGACAATGACGACGACAGCATCCCCGACCTGACCGGACAGTTGCTCTGGACGGGGAAGGGGGCCAGCCTGTCGGTGACGGGCCTGTTCCGGTCGATGCGGGTCGATCCCGCGACGGCCCGACCGGCGGTGACGGCGCAAGGTTACGGCATATCGCTGGCGGGGATCGCGCCGTTGCCCACCGGCAAGGGCGACGATGTCCGCTTCATGATGACGGGCGGTCGCGGGATCGGGCGCTATGTCGGCGTGAACGTCGCGCCCGACGTGGTCTATGAGATGGCGAACGATCGTCTGGTGCCCGTGCCCTTGATCGCGGGATTTGCCGGTATGCGCCATTTCTGGACCGGCACGCTGCGCAGCACCTGGATGGGCTCGTTCCAGCGGATCTGGAACCCGGCATCGGCGTCGCCCCTGTCGACGCGGCAGGTGTGGGACACCGCGATCAACCTGTTCCTATCGCCGCTGCCGCGCCTCGACATGGGTGTCGAGGCGCGCCTGTCGCATCGCGAACTAACCAATGGAGCGACAGGAACGCTCGAACGGCTGCACTTTACCGTCAAACAGGGTTTCTAAGGCAACGGGGACAAAGAGCAGCTTCGATAACCGCTCGATCCGGTAGCGCCAGTGGTGGGCACCGGGTGGCGTCGGTCGCTCGGAGCCGTCAGGCGTTCGCATAACGGCACGCGATGCGCCGAAAACCTTGGTGCGATGCCCATATTGTGGGGTACATCGCCGCCACGATATCACGAGGTTCAAGTCGCATGATGTACAAAGCCCTGACCATCGCGGCGCTGTTGTCGCCCCTGACCATCGGCGTCGCTCAGGCCGAGCCCGATCCGGGCAAGAAGGCCTGCGTCGCCGAGGCGCGGCGGCTGTGCCCGATGGAGATGAAGTCGATGAGCCGCAAGAAGGTCGAGGCCTGCATGATCCAGAAGATCGATCAGACCTCGCCCACCTGTCACGCCGCGATGCTGCGGATCAAGGCCGAGCGGGAGGCGGCTGCGACCCGGCGCTGAGGCCCAGCGCGCGGTTCTCCGCGCCGATCCGGACATACAGCATCGCCGCGTTCAGGACGGTGAACAGCGCGGCGATGCCGACCAGTCCGAAGGTGAGGGGCAGCACCGCGATCTCGGCGGTGACGACCGCGTAATTGGGATGGCGCAGGAAACGGAACGGTCCCCGGGCGACCAGCGACGCGCCCGGCAGGACGATGATCCGCGTCGTCCAGCGCGGACCCAGGGTCGCCAGCACCCAGATCCGCATCCCCTGCAAGATGGCGAAGACCAGCAGCAACGGCCAGGAAACCGCCCGATCGCCCACGCTGAACCACAGGGCGACCAGCCACGCGCTATGCATCGCGACCATCACCGGATAATGGCTCGCCCCATATTCGCGCGCACCCGCCGCCATCAGCCGCGCGGTGTTGCGCCGGGCGATGACCAGCTCGCTCAATCGCTGGAGCGTGACGAACGCCATGATGGCATAGGGCAGGATCATCGATTGCACTCCAGGACCAGCGAAGACGCGGTAAAGCCCGGTCCCAGGGCGCTCAGCAGAGAGCGGGGCGGCAGGCCTTCCCGGCGATAACGGTCCAGCACGAACAGCACGGTCGGCGCGGACATGTTGCCATGGTCGTGAAGGACCGTGCGCTCCTGCGCCAGTGCACCATGCTCCAGGCCAAGGGCGCTCTCCAGCGCGTCCAGCACGCGCGCGCCGCCGGGATGGCAGATGAAACGGTCGATATCCGACAGCGCGAACCCCTGCGCCTTCAGCATTCCGGTCACGGCCTGACGCATTTCGCGCTCGACAAAGGTGGGGATCGCGCGGTTCAGGACGACCGCCAGCCCCGTCTGCTCGGTGCGCCACCCCATGATGTCGAGCGTGTCGTTCCACGTGTTTTCCGCGCTGCCGACGATCTGGGCAAAGCCTTCGCCGCCGGTTCGCAGCAGGCATGCCGCCGCGCCGTCACCGAACAGCGCGGTGGAGATCAGGTCGGCCTTGTCCGCGCCGTTGGTTCTCAGCGCCAGGCTGCATAGTTCGACCGTGACGAACAGCACCGTCGCGCCCGGCCGCGCGCGCGCCAGATCGGCCGCGAGCGCCAGCCCGGTGGCGCCGCCGGCACAGCCCAGGCCGAAGACCGGCACCCGCCGTACGTCGTTCCGGAACGACAGATGCGCCATGGCCCGCGCCTCCAGGCTGGGCGTGGCGATCCCGGTCGAGGAGACGGTGACGATGGCATCGACGTCGCCAGCCTCCAATCCGGCCTCCTCCAGCGCACCACCGGCGGCGGCTACGAACAGGTCGAGCGCGACGTCGAGATAGGCCGCGCTCCGCTCTTCGAACGAGCGGGGCGTGCGATACCAGTCGAGCGGCATGGCCAGTTGGCGCTCGGCGATGCCCGCATGGTCGAAGACGGGCGCCAGCCGATCGAAATCGGCGAAGCGGTCGCCGATCAACTCTCGCGCCGTGGCGAGGGCCTGATCCTGGGACAGTCGATGATGGGGCGTGCGGGTCGCAAGCGACAAAAGGGCAACCGGTAGAGACATGCACCGTCCGAGTAGCCGGCCAACCGGCGGAAATGGATACCGGAGCGCAACGATCCGCGTCGCGGCTTGTTCAACCTGTCGAAAAATACACGATAGGGTCGACGGATGGCAGGCGAAGCGACGATATGACACCCGCGACCGCATCGCCCGCTCCCGAGCCGCAGACGGCCGGGCTGGCCGCCTGGGCAGGCTTCACTTTCATGTGCCTCGGCATGTTCATGGCGATCCTGGACGTGCAGATCGTCGCGACCTCGTTGCCGACGATCCAGGCGGCGTTGCGCATCGCGCCCGACCGGATGGTCTGGATCCAGACCGCCTATCTGACCGCCGAGATCGTCGCGATCCCGCTGACGGGGTATCTGACCGACGTGCTGGGGATGCGGCGGCTGTTCGTCGGTGCGGTCAGCCTGTTTACGCTGGCCTCGATCGGGTGCGCGATGAGCGGCAGTTTCGAGAGCCTGATTTTGTGGCGGGTCGTGCAGGGCTTTTCGGGCGGCACGTTGATCCCCATCGTGTTTTCCGCCGTCTTCCTGCTGTTTCCGGTGCGGGTGCAGGGGCTGGCGACCACCATCGCCGGGGTGGCCGCCGTTCTGGCGCCGACCATCGGGCCGATCGTCGGCGGATGGGTGACCCAGTCCTTTTCGTGGCACTGGCTGTTCCGCATCAACATCGTGCCGGGTATCGTCGCGGCACTCGGTGTGGCGTGGCTGTTGCGCGGCCAGGCGGCGGTCGAGCGATCGGGCACGCGCCGCAGCATCGACATCGTCGCGCTGGTCCTGCTCGCCGCCGCCCTCGTCGCGTTACAGATCGGGTTGAAGGATGCGCCGACGCGCGGCTGGGGCGATGCGCGCGTGCTAGGCCTGTTGGCTGCCTTCGTGACCTGCGGGATCGGCTTCGTCGTGCGGACATGGCGTGCGGCGGTGCCGCTGGTCGAACTGCATTGCTTTGCCGACCGCAATTTCGCGATCGGATGCCTGTTCAGCTTCGTCCTGGGGTTCGGCCTGTTCGGCTCGACCTATCTGATGCCCTTCTTCCTGGGACTGGTGCGTGAACATGGCGCGCTGCGCATCGGCGAGATCATGCTGGTCACCGGCATCGCTCAGTTGGTGAGCGCGCCCATCGCCGTCTGGGCCGAGCGGCGGGTCGATCCACGCTGGCTGACCGCCTTCGGCTTCGGCCTGTTCGCGATCGGCCTGCTGATGAGCATGAGCCAGACCGCACAGACCGATTTCCACGCGATGATCCTGCCGCAGGTGGTGCGCGGCGCGGCAATCATGTTCTGCCTGTTGCCGCCGACCCGCATGGCGCTGGGCCGGTTGCCGCGCACGTTGGTCGCCGATGGCAGCGGGCTGTTCAACCTGATGCGCAATCTGGGCGGTGCGGTCGGACTGGCACTGGTCGACACCATGATCTTCAGCCGTGCCGCGACCGAGGGGCGCCATATCGCCAGCCGCCTTCGGGCGGGTGACCTCGACACGGCGCTGCGTATCGGCATTCCCAAGAACGCCTTTTTGGAACAGCGCGGCCAGCCGCTCGACGATTTCGCCGTCGAGATGGTGCGGCCGCTGGTGGAAAAGGCCGCGCTGGTCCCCGCCGTCAACGCGGCCTGGGCGATGTGCGGGGTGCTGACCGCCATCGTCCTAATCGCGGTACTGTGGGTGCGGCGTACTCCTGTCGAATGACACGGAGTATCCGCCCCCTAAAAGTCCGAAGCCCTTCCCATCATCGATCGGGGTCGACACCGGCGTCGCTGGACGCATTGCCGATCAGTATCTCCATGGCGTGACGGGCGGCCCGTCCGTCGCCTTCGATCAGGGCGGCGTACACCGCGTGATGATCCGGCATCGGGTCGCGATACTGGCGACGCTCGTCCCTGGCGAAACGGGTCGTCCACTCGACCGCCGCCGCGATCGAAGAGGACAGGGTCATCAACGGCTCGTTCCTCGTGGCTTCCAGGATCGTCAGGTGAAAGGCCTGATCGGCCGCCCGCCCGGCGGGGTCTAGCAGGCCATAGCGCTCCATCTCTCCCAGGGCGTGGCCCATGCGTGCCAGCTGCCGCTCGTCACGCCGCCGGGCCGCGAACATGGCGGCGGACGGTTCGACGATGCTGCGCAGTTCGAAGATGCTGGCGATGAAATCGGGCGTCGGCCCTCCCTCGAACATCCAGCCCAGGACATCGAGGTCCAGCATGTTCCACCTGGCCCGTTCGGTCACCCGCGTGACGCTCTTCACGCGATTGACGATAAGGCCCTTGGCCGCGAGGATCCGCAGCGCCTCGCGATAGGCCCCGCGTGAAACGCCGTTCTCGCTGCTGTAGCGTTCTTCGCTGACGAGCGGGGTGCCGGGGGCCATCCTGCCGCTCACGATCGCCACCCCCAATTCATGGGCGATCCCCCCGCGTACGTCCGTCGGGCGGCTTTTGCGAACGAAGTCGGGTGCGTCATCGGCAGTCATATCGTCACCATGGTGATGACGGCCGGTATGCGTCAAGCGCGACCGCCGTCGGATCCAATGTCTAACAAGATCGCAAACGAATAAAGGTCGATAAAGTCCCGATTCTTTGTCGTTGTGAAATCTAGTACTACAAGTTATGGTTGCTGCATAAGACGGTTCGGTGCTGCTCGGGGAGAGGGGCTATGGCGAGGCAGGGGATAGGTGTCGCGCAACTCAGGGCGATCATGCGAAACGGAAGCGCATCGCTTCGGTTTGCGGCTCGCACGGCGTCGGAAAGCACGATGGAGCCGCTCGCCGCCGCTGAACCCTATTCCCGCCCGTCATCACGCTTTCGCAGCGGACCTTCGTGCCCTCGTTCGATCCCCAACGCCTCTATGGAGATAAGGTCATGAGATATTTCAGCGGCTTGTCGGTCGCCATGGGCGCGTTGCTGATGTCGACGCCGTCGCACGCGCAGTCCGCCCCGGCGGCGGTGGCGGCGCCGCGACCCGTGGCCGTCTCGGTGGATGCGTCCAAGACGGTCGGGGCGTTGCCGCCGTCGTGGCGGTTCTTCGGAGCCGACGAACCGAATTATGCGACGATGAAGGACGGCGAGAAGCTGCTGGTGCAACTGGGCGACCTGCGGCGCGGCGAGGTCTATTTCCGGGCGCACAACCTGCTGAACACCGGTGACGGTACACCGGCGTTCAAATGGGGCAGCACCAACATCTATCGGGAGGCCAAGGACGGCAAGCCGATCTATGACTGGACCAATGTCGACCGCATCATCGACACCTATATCGCGCGGGGCGTCAAGCCGTACCTCCAGATCGGCTTCATGCCGGAGGCGATGTCGACAGCTCCGGCGGGGACGCCGTACCGGCATAACTGGCGTCCTGGCTTCGACTATAAATACATCATCACCGGCTGGGCCTATCCGCCCAAGGATTATGACAAGTGGCGCGAGCTGGTCTATCAATGGACCCGCCACAATGTCGAACGCTATGGCCGTGCCGAGGTCGAACGCTGGTATTTCGAGGTCTGGAACGAACCGAACGGAGCCTATTGGCAGGGCACGCCGGAGGAGTTCTACAAGCTGCACGACTATGCCATCGATGGCGTTCGCCGCGCGCTGCCCACGGCGCGGGTCGGCGGCATGGATGCGGCGGGGCCCGGTGGCAGCTTCATGGACGGCTTCCTGCGCCATGTGAGCAGCGGCAAGAATTACGCGACCGGCCAGATCGGAACGCCGACGGACTTCCTGGCCTTCCATGCCAAGGGGGATCCGAAATTCGTGGACGGCCATGTCCGCATGGGTCTCGACGTCCATCTTCGCGGCGTGAACGGCGGCTTCGACAAGACGCTGTCCACGCCAGCGCTGGCGTCCAAGCCGGTCGTGATCGGCGAAAGCGATCCCGAGGGCTGCGCGGCGTGTCCCGGCCTCAAGAACGGCTATCGCAACGGCACCATGTACTCCAGCTATACGGCGGCCAGCTTCCCGCGCATCTGGGCCCTGGCAAAGCGGCGCAACGTCAATCTGGAAGGCGTGCTGACCTGGGCGTTCGAGTTCGAGGACCAGCCCTGGTTCGCGGGGTATCGCCAGCTGTCGTCCAACGGCATCGACCTGCCCGTGCTCAACGTGTTCCGCATGTTCGCGAAGCTGGGAACCGACCAATTGGCCGCGACGAGCGATGCGGAACTGCCGCTGGACGAGGTCATGGCCAAAGGCGTGCGGGGGCAGGCGGATGTCGGCACGCTCGCCACGCGGACCAAGGACGGCCAGGTCGCCGTCCTCCTGTGGCACTATCACGATGACGACGTGCCCGGCCCGAGTGCTGCGATCCGCCTGACGATCCGGGGCGTTCGTGGCCGGGCCCCGACGGCGACGCTGTTCCGCGTCGATGAGGATAACGCCAATGCCTTTTCCGCCTGGAAGAAGATGGGATCGCCGCTGAATCCCAACGTCACGCAATATGCCGCGCTGGAAAAGGCATCGGCGATGCAGCCGCAGCCCATCACCCTGACGGCCGAGGCGCGCGACACGGTTACCACGTCGATCACGGTGCCCAGACAGGGCGTCGCGCTGGTCGTGTTGAATGCGCGTTGATACCCCGATTGCCACACGGTCATGGGGGATCGCGCTGCTGGTGGCGACGGCGATCGCCATCAGCTATCTCGATCGACAGACGCTGCCCTGGGTGATCGGGCATATCCAGAAGGATATCCCGATCAGCAACCAGACCAAGGCGCTGCTCGATTCCGCGTTCCTGGCGACCTATGGCCTGATGTATCTGGGCGGCGGCTGGCTGCTCGACCGGGTGGGAACGCGGGTCGGCTTCGTGGCGATCATGGCGTTCTGGTCGCTGGCGTGCGCCAGTCATGGGCTGGCGGGCGGGGTGGTGGCGCTGGTCGCCAGTCGGCTTCTCCTGGGCATCGGCGAGGGCGGGGGCTTTCCCGCCGCCACACGGGCCATTGCCGAGCGTTTCACGCCCAGCGCGCGTGCGACCGCGATGGGTATCGTGAATGCCGGGACATCGGTCGGCGCGGTCATCGCCCCGCCGCTGATCGCGTTGCTGCTCGCCCAGGCGAACTGGTTCGGCCTGGCGAGCTGGCGCTGGGTCTTTTTCGTGACCGGCGCGCTGGGGCTGGTCTGGGCGGTGTCGTGGGCCGTATCCTATCGCGATCCGCGCCCGGAGGCGGCTTTGCCGGACCATCCCACGAAGGTGCCGACGGTTCGTGCGCTTCTTGCCCGGCGTGAGGTCGCCGGTATCGTCGGCGCCAAGTTCCTGAGCGACGGGGCCTGGTATTTCTACCTGTTCTGGCTGCCCAAATATCTGTTCGAGGTGCATCATTTCGACCTCAAACAGGCCGCCACGCTGGGCTGGATTCCCTATGCGGCGGCGGGGGGCGGCAGTATCGGCGCGGGCTGGCTGTCGAGCCGACTGCTCGCACGCGGCATGTCCGTCAACGCCGCCCGCAAGATCGCGCTGGCCGCCTGCGCCGCGTGCATGCCCTGGGTGATGCTGGTCCCGCAGGCGCAAACGGTGGGGATGGTGCTGGCCATCTTCAGCCTGGCCTTTTTCGGCCAGCAAGGCTGGTCGACCCTGGTCATGACGCTGCCGACTGACATGATCTCGCGCGCGGCGCTGGGGCGTCTCGCGGGGTTGGTCGGCATGGGCGGCGCGTTCGGCGGCATCGTCATGGGCCAGGCGGCGGGGTGGGCGCTCGACCATGGCCATGGCTACGCCCCCGTGCTGGCGGTCGCCGCCTCGCTCCATGTCCTGGCCTTCGCGCTGATCTGTCTGGCGGTTCCGCGCATCCAACAACTCGACCGTGAAGGAAACACCGCGTGAAGATCACCGAAGTCCGCACCCGCGTCGTGCAGTGGAAGGGCCGCACGCAGGCCCTGCCGCCCCATTTCTGCACCAATCCGATGGATGCCGTTTCGCCCATGCTCTCGCCCGAGACGATGGGCAGCTTCACCTTCCACGGCTGGCTGATCGTGGAGATATTCACCGATACCGGGCTGGTCGGCATCGGCAATGCCGCGCTGGCCCCGATCGTCGCCAAGCAGATCATCGACGGTGCGCTGGCACCGCTGCTGATCGGCAGCAATCCGTGGGACACCGAGTTCCTGTGGCAGCACATGTACCGCAAGACGATGGCGTTCGGGCGCAAGGGCGTGGTGATGGCCGCGATCTCCGCCATCGACATCGCGCTGTGGGACCTGATGGGCAAGGACGCTCGGCAGCCCTGTTTCCGCCTGATGGGCGGACGCACCCGGCCGCATATCCCCGTCTATGCCAGCCGCCTCTATTCGGTGCCGCTCGACGAGCTGGCCGAGGAAGCCCGACGCTACAAGGCGCAGGGCTTCGGCGCGATGAAGCTGCGTTTCGGCTGGGGCCCGGACGACGGTGCGGCGGGTATGGCACGCAATGTCGAGCTGGTGCGGACGGTGCGCGAAGCCGTGGGCGATGAGATCGACGTGATGGCCGATGCCTATATGGGCTGGAGCCTCGACTATGCGAAGCGGATGATGCGGCTGATCGAACCGTTCAACCTGCGCTGGCTGGAAGAGGCGATCATCCCCGACGATATCCATGGCTATCACGAACTGCGCCGTTTCGGCTCCACGCCGATCGCGGCGGGCGAGCATGAATTCACCAGCTACGGCTTCCGCCAGCTGATCGAGGCTCGCGCGCTGGACTACATTCAGTTCGACACGAACCGTGTCGGCGGCCTGACCGCCGCCCGCAAGATCCAGGCGCTGGCCGAGGCGCATGGCATCCCGGTCGTGCCGCATGCCGGGCAGATGCATAATTATCACGTCGTGATGGCCAGCCTGAACTCGCCGATCGCGGAATATTTTCCCAAGGTCGACGTGGAAGTGGGCAACGAACTGTTCTGGTATATTTTCAAGGGCGAGCCCGTCGCGCAGGATGGCTATATCAGGCTATCCGATGATCTTCCGGGCCTGGGACTGGAGATCGACGAGGCCGCCCTGTCGGAATTCGAGGTGACGCAATGACGATCCGCAACGTGGCCCTGCTGGGCCTGGGCATCATGGGCGCTGGGATGGCGCGCCAGCTGCTGGAGGCGGGGTTCCACGTCACCGTGTGGAACCGCTCGAAGGACAAGGCCGCCTCGCTGGCGGCGGCCGGGGCGTATGTCGCCGAGACACCGGCCGATGCCGTGGCGCAGGCCGATGTCGCGGTCGGAATGCTGTCGAGCGACGATGCCTCCCGTGCCGTCTGGCTGGACGGGGGCGCGCTGGCGGCGATGCGGCCCGGCAGCATCCTGATCGAGGCGAGCACGCTGACGATCGACTGGGTGCGCGAGCTTGCCGCCGCCGCCAAGGGGCGCGGTATCGGCTTTCTCGATGCGCCGGTCACGGGAAGCAAGGTGCAGGCCGCGTCGGGGCAGCTGCGCTTCCTTGTGGGGGGTGCCGCGTCCGATGTGGAGACCGCCCAACCCGTTCTGGCGGCGATGGGCAGCGAAACCATCCATTTGGGCGATACCGGCAGCGGCGCGCTGTTGAAGCTGGTCAACAATTTCCTGTGCGGCGTGCAGATCGCCAGCCTGGCGGAGGCCGTCGCGATGATCGAGCGGAGCGGGCTGGATGTCGACCGTGCGGTCGGCCTGCTGGCCAGTGGCGCACCGGGCAGTCCGCTGCTGGGTGCGGTCGCGGGGCGGATGCTTCAGCGTGCCTATGACCCGCAATTCCTGATCCCGCTGATGGCCAAGGACCTGTCCTATGCCCAGGCGGCGTTCACTGCGCAGGGTATCGATCTCGCCAGCGCCGCTGCCGCACGCGCCCGGTTCGAGGCGGCGGCGGCCGCCGGGCGGGCGAACGAGGACATCGCCGCCGTCGTCGAGCCGCTTCGCCCCCAGCATTCCTGACATCCGTCTTCCGCGTCTTTGCCAAGGATTTCATCCCCCGTGTTTCATCGCATCCCACCCTTCGTCCTGCCGCTCGCCACGCTGGCGATGACCCTGACCGCCTGCGGCAAGGCGGAGGAAAGCAGCTCCACGGCAAGTTCCGCGGAATCGCCGGTCAATTACGGGAACGCCAAGCCCGCGACGTCCAAGCCGTTCCGTACCGAGGCGATCGCGACGTTCGACGATCCCTGGGCGCTCACCTTTATCGGCAACGACCGCATGCTGGTCACCGAAAAGCCGGGCAAGCTGTGGCTGGTGACGAAGGCGGGGGCCAAGACCCCGGTCGGCGGTGTGCCGACGGTCCATCATGAAGGGCAGGGCGGCCTGCTCTTCGTTATCGCATCGCCGACCTTCGCACAGGATCGTCAGGTCTATCTGACCTATGCGGAGCCGGGCGAAGGCGGCGACGGTCTGGCCCTTGCGCGTGCGACGCTGATGGAGGGGGCAGGGGGTGCCTCGCTGGCGAACCTGTCGGTCATCTGGCGGCAACTGCCGCGCGGTGCGGGTGGGCAATTCGGCGGCTATATCGCCTTTTCGCCGGACGGGCAGCATCTGTTCCTGACGGTGGGCGAGCGGCAGCGTTTCACCCCGGCGCAGGACCCCGATCAGGCGCTTGGAAAGATCCTGCGCCTGACCTTGGACGGCAAGCCCGCGCCCGGCAATTCGGCGGCGGGCAAGACCGGCGCGACGAGCATCGGCATCATCGATCCGCCCGAGGATACCGTCGCCGCCGCCACCGCCAAGGTCCGGCAGGCTACGATGCCCGCGCCCAACCTGACCCCGGCGGAAACCTGGGTGAGCGGCCTGCGCAATCCCTACGGCCTCGCCTTCGACGATCAGGGGCGGTTGTGGGAAACCGAGATGGGGCCGAAGGGCGGCGACGAACTCAACTTGATCGAACCGGGTGCCAATTACGGCTGGCCGCTGGTCTCCTATGGCGACAATTACAACGACAAGCCGATCCCGCGTCCCGACACCAAGCCGCAGTTCCGGCAACCGGCGCTCTATTGGAACCCGGTCATCGCACCTGCGGGCTTCACCTTCTATCGGGGCAACATGTTCCCCGAATGGCGGGGTTCGGCCTTTGTCGGCGGACTGGGATCGAACCTGCTGGTGCAGATCACGTTCGACGGCATCAAGCCACGGGAAGCGGCACGCTGGGACATGGGGGCCCGCATCCGTTTCGTGACGACCGGTCCCGATGGCGCCTTGTGGGTCTTGGAGGATGGCGATGGCGGCCGGTTGCTGCGACTGTCGTCGCGACGCTCGGCGTAAGTCGCCGGATCGCCGGGCCGGGGGAAGATCGCCCGGCGGTCTTGCTCACGCTTGTTGATGGACACCGTCCGTTCCCGCTCTTCAGGGCGGAGCGGACGGTCGTCATCTCCGACTGCCCCGCAGCGGGCTGGGACGTGCGCCCCGACAGACGGTCCGCCATGCCAATCTGCAACCGGCCGCGTTCCAAGGCATTTTGTTCCATGAGCGCGGTGCCGACAGTGATCGATTAATGAAATCTGTCAGGCCCGAAAAATCGCTTGGACAGCGTCTTGTCCGATGCGGCACCTTCGCTCCCATAGGAACACCGGTTGGAAGAGGACACCGACATGGCCGATTATGAACAGCCCAAGGGCAGCGGTTGCCCGATGGGCGGCAAGGGCGGCGGCGAGGTCAAGGCACGGTCGCTGCTGGGGCGGACCAACAAGGACTGGTGGCCCGATGCGCTGCCGATCGACATGCTGCACCAGCACGGCATCTCGCCCGATCCGATGGGCGAGGATTTCGACTATGCCGAGGCGTTCAACACGCTCGACTATGCCGCGGTGAAGGCAGACCTGCTCGCGCTGATGACCGACAGCAAGTCCTGGTGGCCGGCGGACTATGGCCATTATGGCCCGTTCATGATCCGTATGGCCTGGCACGCCGCCGGTACGTACCGCGTGACCGATGGGCGCGGCGGCTCGTCCTCGGGGCAGCAGCGTTTCGAGCCGCTCAACTCGTGGCCGGACAACGGCAATCTCGACAAGGCGCGGCGCCTGCTTTGGCCGATCAAGCAGAAATACGGCAAGCATATCAGCTGGGCCGATCTGTTCATCCTGGCGGGCAATGTCGCGATCGAGAGCATGGGCGGCCCGACCTTCGGCTTCGCGGGCGGCCGCAAGGACGTCTATGCGTCGGAGGGTGACACCTTCTGGGGCGCCGAGGAGCTGTGGGTCGACGAAGGTGCGCAGACCCGCATCACCGAGGAACTGCCCGAACTAGAAGGACCGCTCGCCGCGATCCAGATGGGCCTCATTTACGTCAACCCCGAAGGTCCCGGCGGCAATCCCGATCCGCTGACCTCGGCGCGCGACATGAAGGCGACGTTCCAGCGCATGGCCATGAACTCGGAAGAGACGGTGGCGCTGACCGCCGGTGGCCACGCCTTCGGCAAGGCGCATGGTGCCAAGCCTCCCACGGGCTTCAAGAACCCCGCCGCGGAAGCGATCCACCAGCAGGGTCTGGGTTGGCTGACCGACAGCGAGGAGATCGGCCAGGGCCATATCACGACTTCGGGTATCGAGGGTGCCTGGTCGAACAATCCGACCCAGTGGACCGGCGACTATCTGCGGTTGCTGTTCAAGTACGACTATGAGCTGACCCAGAGCCCGGCGGGTGCCAAGCAGTGGACCCCGGTCAATCCGGATCCGGAGGACATGGCCCCCGACGCGCGCGACCCGAACAAGCGCGTGCCCACGATCATGACCACCGCCGACATGGCGCTGAAGATGGATCCCGAGTTCCGCGAGATCGCGCTGCGTTTCCGCGACGATCAGTCGGCGCTCGACGATGCGTTCGCCCGCGCCTGGTTCAAGCTGACCCACCGCGACATGGGGCCGAAGATCCGCTATCTCGGGCCGGAAGCTCCCGAAGAGACGCTGATCTGGCAGGATCCCGTGCCCGAAGGCACTGCACCGTCGGATGCGGCCGTGGCTGCGTTCAAGGACGCGGTGCTGTCCAGCGGATTGACGGTCGCACAGCTGGTCAAGACCGCCTGGGCTTCGGCATCGACCTATCGCCGGTCGGACCATCGCGGCGGCGCCAACGGTGCCCGCATCGCGCTGGCGCCGCAGAAGGACTGGGCGGTCAACGAGCCCGAACAGCTCCAGACGGTGCTGGCCAAGCTCAACGAACTGCGCGGCGACATGTCGCTGGCCGATGCGATCGTGCTGGCGGGCTCGGCGGCGGTCGAGAAGGCGGCGCGTGATGCCGGGTTCGACGTCAGCGTCCCGTTCCTGGGCGGTCGCGGCGATGCGACGCAGGAATGGACCGATGTCGAGAGCTTCAAGTGGATGGAGCCGCAGGCCGATGGCTTCCGCAACTATCTGAAGACCCGCAACCCGGTGAAGACCGAGGAGCTGCTGCTCGACCGGGCGGCGCTGCTGGGGCTGTCCGCACCGGAGATGACCGTGCTGGTCGGCGGCCTGCGTGTGCTAGGCGCGAACTTCGGCGATGCGCCGGAAGGCGTTCTGACCGATCGTCCGGGTCAGCTGACCAACGACTTCTTCGTCAACCTGCTCGACAATGATACCTTCTGGGATCTGGTCGATGCGTCGAGCGACGAGAAGTTCATCGGTTACGACCGTGGCGGTCGCCAGGAAAAGTGGCGCGCGACCCGCACCGACCTGATCTTCGGCTCCAACTCGCAGCTGCGCGCGACCGCCGAGGTCTATGCCGAGAACGGGCATGAGGAAAAGTTCGTGCGCGACTTCGTGCGGGCCTGGGTGAAGGTGATGAACGCCGATCGCTTCGACGTGACCGCCAAGCCGGTGTCGGCCAACCAGGCCAGCTAAGCCTGTCGATTGCCTTGCGGGGGGCGCGGTGCGCCGGACTTATGTCTGGGCACCGCGCCCCTTTTTTGTGTCCGCTGCGCCGTCCGATAGGGGAGGGGCGAAGAAACGGCTTCGTGCGCGTCGATGCGAATGCTATCCCGAGGCTCGATCAGAGGATGATATGGCGCAAATTGCTGGTTCCGGCGAATATGTTATCGATGAGGTGCAGAAGATCGTCCGGGCGCATGTCCCCGGGGCGACCTGCGCGCTGCTGGACTATGGCAAGCGGATCGGATGCGGTGAGCTCGACGAGCATGGCAATCTTCACGAGATGCGATGGTTGCGTCGCGAACTGGACGACGAACAGGTCGCCAAGGACGCCGCGCGCATGGCGCGCTTGATCGCCGAGGCCAATTCCGGCTGATTGGGGCTTGAGCTCTCCCCCGAGCGTCAACATGCGCCCTGTCTTTCCCTCGCCCCTCTTTGAGGGGAGAAGGAAGGAAGCAGCAATAATGACCTGAGATTAAACCACCCCTCCCCTTCAGGGAGGGGCAGGGGGTGGGGCGCTTCCACAAGCACGGCGTTCGTGGAAAGGCCCCACCCCAACCCCTCCCCTGAAGGGGAGGGGCTCACGTTGCTTCAGTGTAATGCTGTCCTGCTTCAGGCGGCGATGGCATAGCGTCGGCAGTGTTCAAGATAGCCGGTTTCATGACTGCCAGAGAGCGTGACGACGCTTTCCCAGAGCCATGACGGCGTGTCGAGCGCACCGCTCCGATCCGCTTCGATCATCGCCAGCCATTCGGAGCGTGCGGCTGCGTCCATCTGACGCGCATGGGCGGTCCCGACGACGAAAGCCAGATGTCGGGCGGCGCGAACCGCCTCGCCCTGGCTGAACTGATCGACCTCCAGCTTCATGTCGTGCGGGGTCAGTTCGCGGATGAAGAGCGAGCGGTCCAGCATCGTGACGGGCATCATCCGCTCGCCGAGATAGGGGGACAAATGGCGGGCCGCGGTCACCACCCGCTCCGCAGGGTCGCTCGGCATTTTTGTGCCGGGCGCTGCGGGAGCGATGGGGGCAATCGCTTCCTTCAGGTCGACCAGCGCGTACGACCAGTTGCCCTTGCGTGTCCGGAGCGCCACGATCGCGGCGTAGCGCAGCAGCCCGAGCGAACTGCACCCCTTCATCCAATAGGCGGCGTCGACCAGCCGGACTTCGCGGTCCTGCGGCTTGCCCTTCAGCGACAGGACCATGGCACCGACCCGTTCGTCGGCGAACAGCGCGGTCAGCGCCTCACGCTCCTCGGGCGAGAGCTCCCAGAATTTCTTGCCCAGCGGAATGCGCGGTTCGACCGCGTCCAGCCTTTCCTTGGCCAGATGGCGCCAGCGCCGCCCCAAGGCCTCGCGCTCGACGCTGCGGACGATTTCGGAGTCGAGGTCGGGATCGTCGCGATCGGGACCGCGGAAGGCCGTGGCATAGCCTTCGACCATCGCCTCCATCATGCGCATGGTCACGACACCGGGCAGGTCGGAGCCGCGCGCCGCCGTGGCCAGCGACAGGCCGAGCCGGATGAGGTCATGCGCGGGATTGCCGATCACGGCCTGATCGAGATCGCGGATCTGGATTTCCACCGAGCCACGGCCATTGGCGACCGGCCCCAGATTGCCCAGATGGCAGTCGCCGCAAATCCAGATCGCCGGTCCCTGCGGCACCCGCCGCGCCGCCTTGGACGCTGCCAGCCATTCGTAGAATTTCGCCGTGTTGCCCCGGACATAGGCATGGGCGGATCGCGCCATCTTCAGCGTACGTCGGGCTTCGAGAATGGCACTGCGATCGGCGGGAAAGGGCATGTGTAATGGGACCTCGAACGAATTACTCCACGACAACGCGACGGCGCGCCGAAAGTAACAAAACATTGCCAGCGGCGTGACTTGGGCTGTCGCCGAAGTAGCGATGTTGAGCCAGTACGAGTGTCGGGTTGCGGTACGCTATATCGTATCATAAGGCGGCGACTTCATGTCGGTCCCCTCTGAAAGTGCTGCCTTGCAGACCAAGCGTGCTCGTCTTTCCGCCCTTTTGCTGCTGACAACGGCAGGCAGCCTGAATGCGCAGCAGCCCGCGCCCCTGCCGCCGACCCTGCCATGGTCCGGGAAGAGCCAAGCCCTGATCGCAAAGGCGGGCGATCCCTGGATCACCCCGGCCGAGGCATCGGGTTTCCAGACGACGCCGCGCTATGCCGAGGTGAGGGCATGGCTCGCACGCCTGCAAGCGGCGTCGCCCTTCATCCGCGTCGAGACGTTCGGCCGCACCACCCAGGGGCGCGAGATGATCTATGTCCGCGCCAGCAAGGGCGGTTCGGGCAAGCCGGTCGTGCTGGTGCAGGGCGGTATCCACTCGGGCGAGATAGACGGCAAGGATGCCGGGCTCATGCTGCTGCGCGATATTGCGCTACGCGGGAAGGACAGCCTGCTCGATCAGGTCGATCTGGTGTTCGTGCCGATCTACAATATCGACGGGCACGAACAGAGGAGTGCGTACAACTATCCGCACATCCGAGGCCCCGCCGAAAAGGGGCGGGATGCCAATGCGCGCAATATCGACCTCAATCGCGATTACGCCAAGCTGGATGCGCCGGAATCGCGCGCGATGATCGGCCTGATCCGGGCGCTCGACCCGATCCTCTATATCGACTGCCATGTCAGCGAAGGCTTCGACATGCAGTATGACGTGACCTTCACCTATGCGGGTTGGGGCACCTATGCGCGGCACCGTGCCACCGCCGACTGGCTGGAGGGGCGCTTCGGTCCGGCGGTTTCGACCGCGCTGACGGCGGCGGGGCATATTCCGGTCATCTATCCCAGCCCGATCGATACGCGGCACCCGGAAAAAGGCATACGCTACAGCCCCGAAGGGCCGCGCTACTCGACCGGCTATGGCGATTTCATCGGCATGCCGACCGTGCTGGTCGAGAACCATATGCTCAAACCCTATCGTCAGCGGGTCCTAGGAACCTATGTCCTGCTGGAAGCCGCGCTGAAGGTCGCCGCCACCGATCGGACCCGGATCGCGGAGGCCAAGGCGGCCGACCGGGCGAGCCGCCCCACCGAGTTGCTGACGCGGTGGGAACCCGCCGCCGCGCCGATCGGCTGGATCGAGAATTTCAAGGGCGTCGCATTCGACACCTATCGCTCGCCAGCCTCCGGGCGCGACGAGCAGCGTTGGCTGGGCAAGCCGATCACCTTTCGAATGCCGATCATCGGGCAGCAGCCGGTCGAAACCGTGCGTCTGCCCAGGGCCTGGTGGATTCCACCCGAGCAGACCGAGGTGATCGAACGGCTCCGCCTGCACGGCATCCGGTTCGAGACGATACGGGCGCCGCAGACCCGCAAGCTCGACCGGGTCCAACTGATCGACCCGAAGCTGTCCCAGCCCAATGAGGGACGCTATCCGATCACCGCACGCTTCGCCCATGCCAGTGTCGAGCAGGAGATGCCGGCGGGCAGTGTCCGTGTTCCGGCCGATCAGCCGCTGGGCTTGCTGGCCGCCGCCCTGCTGGAACCCGAAAGCCAGGACTCGTTCCTGGCCTGGGGCTTTTTCCCGGAGATGCTGGCACCGGCGCCCAATACCGACGCCTATGTGCTCGCCGCTCTGGGAGAGCAGCTTCTCGACACCGATGCCGATGTGAATCGTCGCTTCGAGCAGAAACTCAAGGACGAGCCTGCCTTCGCCGCTGACGCGGACGCCCGGCTGGCTTGGCTTTATGCCGAGGCCGGGCCGGGGCATCCCTATCCGTTTCGCTACCCGATCGCGCGCGAGGTGGACTGACGCGCGGCGTCAGACCGCGCGCGCCCGCTCCTCGACGATACGCTCGAGCATCGACAGCGGCATCGCACCCGCTTCCAGCACGTCGTGGAAATGCTTCAGGTCGAAACGGCTGCCAGCGATCGCCTTGGCCCTTTCGCGGGCCCGCAGCCAGGCGGCATGGCCGATCTTGTAGCTGCAGGCCTGGCCGGGCGAGACGCAGTAGCGCTCGACCTCGCGCTGCGAACGGCCGGGGGCGAAGCCGACCGTGTCGACAAGATATCTGGTCGCCTGGTCGTGCGTCCAGCGCTTGGTATGGATGCCCGTATCAACGACCAGTCGCGCGGCGCGGAACAGGAAGGACTGGAGATAGCCCGCGCGCTCGACGGGTGAGGCATAGCCGCCCAGTTCGTCGGCCAATTGCTCGGCATAGAGCGCCCAGCCTTCGAGATAGGCATTGAAGAAGGCGATCTTGCGCAGCGGATGGGTCGGCGCGCGCTGGGCGGTCGAAATCTGAAGGTGATGGCCCGGCACGCCCTCATGATAGGTCAGGCTGGGCAGCGTGTATTTGGGCCAGTCGTGGACGTTCTTGAGATTGATCCAGTAAATGGCCGCGCGCGAACCATCGAGCGGGGCGCGGAAATAATAGCCGTTGGGCGCGCCGTCCTGGATTTCGGGCGCGACGCGGCGGATTTCCAGCGCGGCGTTGGGCGGGTTCGTGAACGCCTGGGGCAGGCGAGCCTGCATCGCCTTTACGCTGGCGTTGAGGCTGGCGAGCAGTTCGGCACGACCGGCGTCGTCATCGGCGTATAGCTGCGCAGGCTGGCGGTTGAGCTGATCGAGACGTGCGCCGACGCTGCCTTGCGTCAGGCCCTGGCCGCGCAGGATCGTGTCGAGTTGGGCGGTTAGTTCGGCGACCTGTTGCAGACCCATGCGATGCACCGCATCGGGTGACAGGGTGGTGGTGGTCGCCTGGGCGAGCGCCGCGGCATACATCGCCTCGCCGTCGGGCAGCGCCCAGATGCCCGCGGCGCTGCGGGCCGAGGGGCGGAGCGAGCGCAGCAGTGCGATCTGGCGGTCGAGCGCGGGATAGACCTGTTCCGCCACGATCCGGGTCGCGCGCGCCTTCCAGTCGCCACCGATATTCGCCGCGTCGGTGCGGCGGGTCAGCGCCTGGACCAGCTGGCTGTCGGCGGCGGCGGGGGAACGGAGCTTCGCCATCTGCCCCAGCGCGAGGTCGAGCGAGAAGTCGGGCGCCAGGCGGCCCTTGGCGGCTTCACGCCGCTGTACGTCGGTTTCGTTGTCGAGCTGACGCCCCATCAGCGAGAGCCGGTCGAGATAGGCCTCGGCATCGTCCGCGGTCTTCACCGGATGGGTCGAGGCCAGGAAGTCGGGCAGCGAGAAATACACGCCGTCCTGCTGCGAGATCGGATAGGGCCCTTGCGGCGAGGACAGGCCGAACTGCTCCGGGCCGATCATGTTCGACTTGATGTTGTAGAGCACGACCTCACGATCGATCCGCGCCTGAGGCGACAGCGAGGCGGGGTCGATGGCGGTGACGAGGGCAAGCGCCTTGCGGCTGCGGGCCAGGTTCTTGGCGATCGCGCCATAGCTGTTGTCGCCCAGCTGATGGCGGAGATCGGCATTCCGGCCCGTGTCCAGACCCAGCGAAGTCGCGAACTCGGGTGACTCACGTACCGTCTCCGCCAGGACCTGATCGA
Organism: Sphingomonas sp. Xoc002; assembly: GCF_050408055.1. Lineage (NCBI taxonomy): Bacteria > Pseudomonadati > Pseudomonadota > Alphaproteobacteria > Sphingomonadales > Sphingomonadaceae > Sphingomonas > Sphingomonas sp. Xoc002. The sequence continues at coordinate 1,471,612 of NZ_CP191175.1, forward strand.
AGGCGGTGTTCAATCGCGCGTCGCCGGACGCCTGCGCGAAGGCGGACCGCGCGGGCAACATGGTCAGCCCGGCGGTGGCCGCGCCGGACATAATGAAGTTGCGACGATCCATGCCGTTTTTCCCCGTTATAAAGCTATTTACGGGAAGCTAGGCGACAAAGTGGCTGCTGGGCAAGCGGGGCTTCGCACAGCCGGTGTGATCCATGGGTGCCGTTCCACCGTCATTCCTCCCCCTTCAGTGGAGGAATGTAAAGAGAGGTCCAATCAGAACGTGGGGACTCGGCCTAACGGTGGCCAGGTGCCTGCACGGCAACGCACCATGAATGCCCGTCAGTCCGCCGCCGCCGCAGGCTGCTTCGGCTTGACGTAGCGGTCGAGCCAATCGGTCATCTGCCACAGCGTTTCCTCGGTCGATTCCAACGCGCGATAGCCGTGCGGTTCGTTCGGCAGGACGACATAGCGGACGGTTGCGCCATTGCCCTTCAGCGCGGCGTACATCCGCTCCGACTGAATGGGGAAGGTGCCGCTATTGTCGTCGGCACCGCCATGGATGAGCAGGATGGGCGCCTTGATCCGGTCCGCATAGGTGAAGGGGCTCATCTCGGTATAGGTCGGCGTCGCCTGCCAGTATGTGCGCTGCTCGGCCTGGAAGCCGAACGGGGTCAGGGTGCGGTTATAGGCCCCTGATCGCGCGATCCCGGCGCGGAACAGGTCGGTATGGGCCAGCAGATTGGCGGTCATGAACGCGCCATAGCTATGCCCGCCGACTGCCATGCGGGTCCGGTCGGCGACGCCCAGCTTCACCACCGCGTCGACCGCCGCCTGCGCATCCTCGCGCAGCTGTTTGACATAGGTGTCGTTCGCCTCCGCGCCGCCCTCGCCGATGATCGGCATCGCCGGATTGTCGAGGATCGCATAGCCCTCGGTCAGCAGGAACAGGTGGCTGATACCGCGCGGCCGCACGAAGCGATTGCCCTGGTCGACCGTCTGTCCGGCGACCTTGGCGTCGGTATATTCGGCCGGATAGGCCCAGAGCAGCGTCGGCAGCGGGCCGTCGCGCTTCGCATCGTAACCGGCGGGCAGATAGAGAGTAGCCGACAGCGGCACGCCATCGGCGCGATTATAGGTGATCGTCCGCTGGGTAACGCCCGCGAAGACGGGGGCGGGGTCGGCAAAGGTGGTGATCGCCTTCGCCCCGCCGCCCTTGACGGTGCGGATGACGTAATTGGGGGCGAGCGTCGCGCTCTCCCGCCGGGTCAGGATGCGCTGGCCCTTGTCGTCGAGCATCGCGACGACCGGCTCGTAATAGGGGGCCTTGGCGGTCCAAAGCCGCTTCTGCTCGCCACCGGCCAGCGTCATGGTGGCGAGGAACGGGAAAGCCCCCGCCTTGGTCGCGCCCTCGCCGGTGACATAGGTGCCGTCATGTCCGGGCGTGAAGCGCATCACCGGCTTGCCCGCCGCATTCTCCTCCAGGATCGGGCGGCCCGGATCGCCATATTGATCCTGATAATTGCGGGTCAGCAGCATCCGGCTCTGCCCCGGCCGCGACGGCGCGACGGCCAGGCGGTGTTCGGTGCGGCTCCGCCATTCGCGGTCGACGACCATGGCGAAGCCGTCATCGCCCCACATCGTCATCGCATAGCGCGCCGGGGTCTGGGCCAGTTCGACCGGCGGCGCGTCGAAGGGGGCGGCCTGCATCATGACCTTGTCGTGGAAGGCGATCTTCACGCGCGGATTGCCGCCGTCCAGCGCCTCGGCCCAGACCAGGGTCGCGGGCGCGTCGGACCGCCACTCCGCCTCACGCGGCCCCTTTACCGTCGCGTCGAAATCGACCGGCAGGTCGTCGGCCAGCGGGCGGTCGACGAGCGTCTTCACCGGCTGTCCATCGATGGTCGAAACCGCGATTTCGGTCGGGAAGAAGCGGGCGGGCAGCAGATAGGAATAGGGCCGCTTCAGCCGCTCGGTCAGCAGATAGCGGCCATCGGGCGAGACGCTGAAATCACGGATCAGGCCGGGCGTGCCGATCGGCCGGGCGGTGTCGTCCAGGCCGATGCGGACGAGCTGTCCGGTAAAGTAATGGTCGAACAGCGCCTCGTCATGTGCATCGCCGAGCAGATCCTCATAGGTGCGCGCAGCCGACGTCCGGCCGCTGCTTTCCTGCACGATCGGCCCGGTCGGCGTCGTCGCGGCGGGGGGCGGTGATCCACGCCCGGCAGGAACCGTATAGGCGACCAGCGACCGGCTGTCCGGCATCCAGACGAACGGCGTGCCGAAGGCGCCGTTCAGCCCCCGTGCGACCGCCCGCACCCGGCCATCGCGCTCGGCGACCCAGAGCGACAGGCCGTCCGTATCTTGCGCATAGAAGGCGAGGCGACTGCCGTCGGGCGACCAGTCCGGCGACGCGAAGCGCATCCCGGTGGGCAACTGGACCGCGACGGTCCGGCCGCTGCCGATGTCCTTGAAGCTCAGCGCGTTCAGCCATTGGACGCGCACTTCGGCCTGGCCATTGGTCGCGGGATCGATGCGATAGCCGCCGAGGCGCAGGATCGGCTTCGACAGATTGGCGATCGTCGGCAGGTTCTCCCGCCCCAGGATCGCGAGCGTGCGGTGGTCGGGACTGACCGCGACGGCCGGGGTCGGCGGGTTTTCCAGCGCCTTCGCGATAGCATCGGGTGCGCGGTGATAGGTGGTGCCGGGCGTCTGCGCATGGGCAGTGGTGGCAAGCAGCAGAGTGATCAGGCAGGCACCAGCGCGCATTCGTAACCCCTTATGATGAATGGCGGATCATGTGCCACGGGCGCGTCGGGCCTGCCAGTCCTTTCGGGGCTTGCGGCAAGGGCAGATGCGATAGGCATTTGCATGTGGCGCATAACCGCCTAGACGGCGCCATCCCCGGGGGGCCGCTGATGCGCGGTTGAGAGATGGGCAGCAGCCCATGACCCGCTGAACCTGATCCGGGTCATACCGGCGTAGGGAGGGTGCGCGGCTCTTCCGTCGTCCCTCCGTGAAGTGGACGAAGAGATGATGCCGGTTGTGATTTTGCGCGATCAGACGATGATCCGCCTTGGTGCTCTGATGCTGTCCGCCGCGTGGCCGGTGACCGCCCTGGCGCAGCAAGCCCCCGATGCCCCTGCGGATATCCGCGTGATCGGCCACCGCGATCCCGAAGGCCTGCTGCCCGATCAGACCGCGCCCCATGCGGTCAGCGAGGTTGCGACCGACTTCATCGTCAAGCAGGCGCCGACCCAGAACGCCTTCCAACTGGTCAACCTGCTGCCCGGCGCGAACGTCGCCTCCAGCGACCCCTACGGTCTGTCGACCAGTTCCAGCCTGACGCTGCGCGGCCTGGGGCAGGACGAGATCGGGGTGCTGATGGAGGGCGCGCCGCAAAACGACATCGGCTATTACTACGCCTATCCGTCGCAATTCGCCGATACCGAGAATCTGCGTCGCATCGCGCTGTCGCCGGGATCGGTGGATCTCGATGCGCCGACCGTCGTGGGGGCGGGCGGCTTGCTGTCGCTGAGCCTCGATGATCCCAAGGCGACGCGGCAACTGCTCGCCGACCTAGCGCTCGGTTCCTATGCCATGCGCCGTGTCTTCGTCCGGGTGGATACGGGGGAGATCGGGAGCACGGGCCTGAAGGCGTTCGTCTCCTATTCCAATACGCGCGCGGACAATTGGCGGGGGGCGGGATATGACACGCGCCAGCATGTCGATGCGAAGCTGCTGCGCGAATGGGGGAATGGCAACCGCGCCAGCCTGGCGCTGTCGTACAATGACGCCAATTCCTCCGCTTACCCCAGCCCGACGCTGGCGGAGTGGCAGGCGCAAGGGCGCGGGTTCAATTACAATGCGCGCTATACGCCGGGCGATACCGATTACTGGGAATTGTACCGCGCGCCGTTCCGCAATCTCTATGCCTCGGCACCGGTGCATCTGGTGCTGTCGGACCGGCTGACCTTTGACAGCACGGGCTATCTCCAATTCGGTTATGGCAATTCGCCTTACGGCACTCAGCTGGCGACGACCGGCAACTTCCTGGGCAATGAGGAACTGACCCAAGCAATCGCCCTGCCCGGGGCGGTGGACGGCGTGGCGACGGTGCTGGGCAATTACACCGGTGACCAGATGCGCGCCGGGCAAGTCGCCAAGCTGACCCTACAGGCGGGTATCCACCGGCTGACGGCAGGGCTGTGGTTCGATTACGGCACCGACCGGGTGACGCAGACCTATACGTCGGTCGATCCGGACGGCCGCCCCGCCGACCGCTGGGGCTATCGTGCCCGTGCGATCCGCACCGCCGATGGCCGTCTGTTCGCCTATGAGAACCAGCGCACCGTCACCGTGACGAAGAGCGTGTTCCTCGCCGATAGCATCGCGCTGACCCAGCGCCTGACGGTCGATATCGGCTTCAAGGGCGTCGACCTGCTGCGCAACGGCCGTAACTATCTACCGGGGCCGCAGAGCGCGGTCCGGCGCAACAGCTTCGTCGCCCTGCCGCGTGCGGCCATCCACTACGCGATCGACGACCGGCAGCAGCTGTTCGCCAACATCACCACCAATTTCCGCACGCCCAACGAGTTCACGCTCTACGACAGCTATTATGGCGGTGTCGTCACGACGCGCGGCACGGACGCGCTGAAGAACGAATACTCGGTGTCGCAGGAATTGGGCTATCGCTATATCGGCCCCAGCCTGTCGGCGTCCGTGACCGGCTTCCACTACAAGTTCCGCAACCGCCAGCTGGCGACCGTGATCGACAATGGCGGCGCGCTGGTCAATTCGACGCTGAATGCCGGAGGGCAGACCTCCTACGGCGTCGATGGCGAGATCGACTATCGCCCCGCCAAGGGCGTCAGCGTCTATGTCTCGGGCGAGTATCTGCGCGCGCGGATCGACGACGATCTGCCGGTCGGCACCGACTTTCTGCCGACGCGGGGCAAGCGGGCGGTGTCGAGCCCGACCTTCCAGATCGGCGGCGGCGGCACCTATGATGACGGGCTGCTGTTCGGCAGCATCGCGGGCAAATATGTCGGCCGCCAATATGCGACCTTCATGAATGACGAGAGCATTCCCGGCTATGCGACGCTGGACCTGGCCGTCGGCGTGCATCTGGCCGACTGGCTGGACGGCAAGCGAACCGATTTGCGCCTCAACGCGATCAACGTCACCAATCCGCATGTCCTGGCGGGTGTTCAGGCGGTGACCACCAACGCCCGCGATACGATCGGGCGCGGCGGCACGCTCATCACGGGCAATGCGCCGGGCTATTATGTCGGTGGCGGTGCGGCGGTGGTCGCCACCGTGTCGCGCGCCTTCTGAGCATGAGCGGGGCAGGCGATCCGGGCGGGGTACACCGCGTGCATGGTATGGGGTTGGCGATGGAGGCACCCACCTGGCCCGCCGTCACACCCGACGAAGCGGCGGCGGTGTTGGCGTGCTTTCCGGATGCGCCCGCGATCGAAGCGCTGCACTGGCATTCGCCGCGTCCCTTTTCCGCTGCGACGCTGATCCATACCGGCGGCGACGCGCTGCTGCTGAAGCGGCATGATCGCCGGGTGCGGAGCGTGGCGGGACTGGCGGAGGAGCACGGTTTCATCGCCCATCTCGCCGCCGCCGGAATGCCCGTGCCGGACCTGTTGCGCACCGGAGAAGGGACGAGTGCCATCGCTCTGGGCAACTGGACCTACGAGCTTCACCGGCGGGCGCCCGGCGAGGATCTGTATCGAGAGCGTTTGTCCTGGACGCCCTTCCAGTCCCATGCCCACGCCCATGCCGCCGGCGTTGCGCTGGCACAGTTGCATCGTGCTTCCGAAGGCTATGCCGCTCCGGCGCGCATCGTGCAGCCTCTGGTTGCCAGCCTCTCGATCCTATCGGCCGTCGATCCGATGGCGGCGGCGCAAGCCTATGTCGATGCCCGGCCTGCGCTCGGGGCATTTCTCCAAAAACGGCGATGGCATAATGCCTTGGCGTCGCTATTTGCCACATCGGGCGAAGGGCTTGCGGCTTTGCTGGCCCTGCAAAAACCCTTGTGGACCCATAACGACTGGCATCCCTCCAATCTGCTTTGGGCAGCGGATGGCCAGGTCGAAACCGTGTTCGACTTCGGGCTGGCCGACCGAACCTGTGCGGCGCACGATCTGGCGACCGCGATCGAGCGGACGGCCTTTGCATGGTTGGATCTGGGGGAGGGGCGGGATGACTATGTCGCCGACCCCATGGCCGCGCTGGCCCTGATCGCCGGATATGAGACGATCCGGCCGCTCGATGCCGTCGCGAAGGAGACGATCGTCCGGCTCCTGCCGCTGGTGCATATCGAGTTCGCCTTGTCCGAGATCGACTATTTTGCCGGGGTGGTCGGTGATCCGGATGCGGCCTTGCTCGCATGGGACGGGTATCTTCTGGGCCATGCCGACTGGTTTCAATCGGTCGCAGGTCGGGAATTCCTCGCCTGCCTTGGCGCGGGGTTGGCCCTGTCATGACGGCACTGGAGATCGCAGCGGTCGCCATCAGCTTCCTGGCGATCTGGCTGACGGCGCGGCGCAACGTGTTCTGCTGGCCGCTGAACCTGGTGGCCTGCGCGCTCTACTTCAAGCTGTTCCTCGACGTGCGGCTCTATGCCGACATGGCGCTGCAGGCGGTGTTCGGCATCGGCATCGTCTATGGCTGGATCGTCTGGCGCCGTAACCGGAACGCCACCGGCGCGGTCGTCGTGAAGCCTTTGACGCGCGCGAAAGCCGGGGCGGGTCTGGCAGTCGGCGCGCTGGGGGCGGTGGCGATCGGCTGGTTCACCAGTCGCCACACCGATGCGGCGCTGCCATGGCTGGACGCAACGCTCAGCAGCTTCAGCCTGGTCGCGCAATATTGGACCGCGCGGCGGCACCGTGAGAATTGGCTGCTCTGGATCGCGGTCGATATCGTCTATGTGGGCATGTTCCTGTTCAAGGGCCTGACGCTGACCGCAGGGCTGTATGCGGTGATGATCGGCCTTGCGGTCATCGGCTATCGCGATTGGCGGGCGGCTGCGTCTCGGGGCTGACGGATGGGACTCGGGCGCGGACCTGTTGCCGCGACCGTCGCTTGATGCAACAACGATCCCATAACAGGGAGAGGTTGTAAGATGCCGATTTCTATCAGGAAAATATCCGCCGTCATCGCCTCGATGCTGCTGGCGTCGAGCGGCGCAATGGCGCAATCGGGCGACGTTCCGGCTGGTCCCGGGGCCACCGATTTTGCGAGCGCCAAGGAGGTTCGCACGCAGATCGCCGCGATGCTGGCCGATATGAAGCCGGGCCAGGGCTTCGCATGGCGTCCGCTAGTCCGCGACGGCGCGCACGTCGCTGCGATCGAGATATGGAAAAAGCCCGGCCGTCCGGCGGTTCATCCGGCAGAGGCGGAATATGCCATCGTGCTGGAAGGTGCCGGTACGCTGATCTCCGGCGGCACCCTCGTCGCTCCAGTCGAAAACCGCGCCGATCTGGTCGAGGGGGAGCGGATCGAGGGCGGGACGACGCGCCCGCTACGGCCCGGCGATGTGGTGCTGCTGCCAGCGGGTGTGCCGCACTGGTTCGGGATCACCGGCGATCGTCTGGTGCTGCTGGGGACCAAGCTACCCGCCCGGTGAGCCGGGGCGGGGCGTATGGGGTCATGGAATGTCGCTGCGTCCTAGACGAAACGGACATCGGCGGCGCGGAACCGTGCCTCTGCGTTGTCGATCGTCGTGCCGTTGTCGAGCGGCATGCCGATCGCTCGTGTGTGATCCTTCAGGATGACGGCCTCAAAGCCCTCGCGCCGGGCATCCAGGGCCGACCAGGCCACGCAAAAGTCATAGGCCAGCCCGACAAACACGCATCGCCGGACCTGCTTGTCGCGAAGATAGCCCGCAAGCCCGGTCTTCGTCGTTTGGTCATTTTCGTAAAAGGCCGAATAGGAGTCGACCTGCGGATTGCAGCCTTTCCGGATGATGAGGTCGGCGCGGTCGACCGCGCCTTGCACGTCGGGATGGAATTCGGCCCCTGCGGTTCCCTGGATGCAGTGATCAGGCCACAGCACCTGTTCGCCATAAGGCATTGAAATCCTGTCGAAGGGCTGTCGACCGGCATGGCTGCTGGCAAAAGACAGATGGCCCGCAGGATGCCAGTCCTGCGTGATGACGACATGGCGAAAATGCGAGGCGAGCGCGTCGATGCCCGCCATGATCTCGTCGCCACCCGCTACGGCCAATCGGCCGCCGGGACAGAAGTCCATCTGCGGATCGACGATGATGAGGGCGTCCGATTCCATGATGGTTTGATCGTCTGTCAGAGGCCGGGTTCCCATCTGCGTCTCCCTTGCAAGCGGAAGCGGTTTAGGACCAGCACAACCCTATGGCCAGCGTCGGCGCGACATGGCCATAGGGTGAAAGACAGCGACAGCGCTGCGTGGTCAGCTCGGATGCGCGGCGCTGACGATCGCGGCTTCTTTGTCCTCGATAGGCATCACGGTGTCACCGCCGGGGGACACGCCCTCGACACCCTGGCCCAGCGCTTCGTCCGCCGATGCGGTGTCGCCGCCGGCCAGTTCCATCTGCTCATAGGCGATCTCGAGATCCTGCACGCCCGATCCGGTCGGCTGGATGGGCAGATCGGCAAAGCTGGCAGGTTCTGAGGCAGTAGGGACTTCCTGGGACATGACCTTCTCCTTCTTGCCCAGGACCAACGCACGGTCCGCGATTTTGACGCAGGCCTCATATTGGCGGAAGCTGCCCCATCGCCGCTCCGGTCAGCGGACCTCGCTTGTGACGAGCGGCAGTCGGCTCGCCAGTTCCCGTGCGCCGGAATTGGAAAGATGCTGCGAGTCCGTGTAGAAAATCGTCGTCCCGGTCCGAAACAGACATCCCTCTTCATTGCAGAGCACCGCAACCGGGTCGGCAAGCCGGACTCCGTCGCGAGGGGTGGCCGCCGCCTGAACGATCCCACGCGCGCTATCCGGGACGACGGTGGCGGGTGCCAGTCTATGCCCCCTGACCAAGGCCTTGTGTCGTTCGGGTGCGATGAACCGTGTGATCGCTTCCCGGACCGGCATCATGTCGGCCAGCCCGATGGTCGAGGGATCGACCTTGAAGCGGGGTACGTCTTGCAACACGACGACCTCGCGGCCCATGTCGTGGATCGCCGTGATCATCTCCTTCAGGCCATTGGCCAGATTTTGGCGGCTCTGCGCCAATGTGGTGCCGGCGCCGTCGCCCTGCGCGGAGGCATAGCGGAAGCCGTCGGCCTCCTCATCGAAAGAGGCTGCCCAATAGCTTGCCAGAACGACTGTCCTGATCTCGGGATGATCGCGCACCATGGACACCGCGGCGCGCATGAAATGGGCGCATTCACGATCATGGCCCGGATGATTGGGGATGTAGCGCGTATAATCGAGCAGGGCCGGGCAGGACGATTTCGTCAACTGGTCGAACGCTAGGCCCCGTTCCTGGGCGATCGACCGGATACCGGCGGCTATCGCATTGGCATGGCTGTCGCCGATCAGGGCGACAGCGGGCTTGTTGGTGTTGGACATGCATGCCGCACCCAGCCTGGGATCCTTTTCGCCATATTTGGCGAGGCAGGGGTTTTTGAGGGCGCCCAGCGTGTCCGCCTCGACGGCCTTGATCTGCGGAGACGCCGACCGATAAAGACCCTTGGTCGCGACCATGATGGCCAGCGGCACGGCCGCAATGCCGACAGCGACCGCATAGCGTCGCAGAACACGCCTGTGATCGCTGGGGGCGCGGCGGAACGGCGTCTCGATCACATAGTAACTCAATACACCTGCGACCAGGGTGCACAGGATCGCCACGATCCGGCCGGTGATGCCGAGATCAATTTCCAGGACATGCATGACCGCAACGGGCAGCCAGTGCCAAAGATACCAGGAATAGGAGATCAGACCCACGCCGACGAAGAGCCGAGACGAAAGGATGTGACGATTGACCGACGAGTCTTGCGACAGGATCAGCATGGCCGCGCCGATGACGGCCATGGCGTTCAGCGATGATCGGGAAGCCGCTTCCGATCCCGATGGCCAGGACGAACAACAGGATGGCGCCAGCCGCCAATCCCTCTTGAACACGCCGCGACAGCGACTGGCCAATCCCGTTCGCTCCCGCTTGCGCGAGCAGGGCCCCGACGCCCAATTCCCAGGCGCGGAACGGAATGAGGTAAAAAGCCGCTTCGGGCCGGTAGTGATTGGCGACGATGGCCAACAGCAGCGAGGCGATCGTGATTCCCGCCATGATCGGCAGCAGCAGCTTCTTTCGCCAGCCGATCAGGAACGCCATGGCGGGCGGGAACAGGATGTAGAACTGCTCTTCGACGCCCAGGGACCAGGTCATCAACAGAAGCTGACGATCCGCCTTAGGAGAAAAATAATCGACGAAACTGAAGAACGCGAAATTGGACAAGCCCGACAAGGCGCCGATCGCCGTTATCGCGTAACGCTTCAGATCATAGGGGGGCAGCAAGCTCCAGGCCACGACAGTCGTGACCGCGACGGCGGCGATGAGAGCCGGCAAAATGCGTCGAAACCGGCGGGAATAGAATTTGGCATAGGTGAATTCTCCCCTGATCATCTCGCGATAGATGATCGACGTGATCAGATATCCGCTGATGACGAAGAAAATATCGACGCCAAGGAAGCCGTTGGCAAACAACGATATTCCATAGTGGAAAAGGACGACCGAGACGATCGCGATGGCGCGTAGTCCATCCACGTCCCTTCGATATGCAAATTGCATGATAGTTGCCCCCAAGATCGTAACTCACCGCCCGCCCGATGAGGATATTCAACTTCGTAATCGCATCCCGCCGCAATCCGAACAACATGCGATCGGTCGGTGAACTTCACGGCGTGTCAGGTTTCAGGACATCCAAGGGAGTATATGCCCTGACGACCCGCAATATGGCTCGCCTGGGAATACGGGCCCGGGGGCATCCGCCGTGCCCCTGCGCGATGCGACGTTCGCCACATCGCATCGCGCCTCCATTCGGGCAGAGTGGATACCGGGCATTAATCCATGTTGCATATGGTCCCGAATTCAGGTCAGAAATGGCGGTTTATACATCCGATCCGGATCTATGTTCATGGTTGATGCAACAGTGTTGGCCAGTCTGTACGAAGCTGGCGGCTCGCCCGAAAAATGGCCGGACATGCTCGACCTCATCGCGGGGTCGGTGGGCGCGCGCGGCGGTATCATTTTCTCGGCGACGGACGGTGCCGGATTCCATATGGCATCGCCGGGCGTGGCCGAACTCTTCGCAGACTATGTCGCCCAGGGGTGGATGGAGAGGAACGAGCGGGGCGCGCCGCTGGTCCGGCAACGTTCGCCGCAATTCGTGACGGATACGGACGTTCGCAGCCTGGACGATATCGCGACGATGCCCGTCTACCAGGAGTTTTTCAAACCACGCGGCGCCTGCGCGGGGGCCGGCACGCTGCTTCAGGGCGCGCATCACGACATGCTCGTGATGACGATCGAGGCTTTTGAAAGCCACCAGGCTGCACGGGCCGCGTTGCCGCGTCTGGATGCGCTTCGTCCGCACATCGGCCGGGCGATGAGCCTGGCGTCGCAGATCCGGAATGCCCGTGCACAGGGGCTGGTCGACGGGCTGGCGCTGATCGGGTCGGCGGCGGCGATCGTCGGGGCCAACGGTCGATTACGTGCCACCAATCAGGCGTTCCGCGACCAATTCGGATCCCTGGCCTCCGACCATCACGCAATGTTGAGCTTTGCCGATCCGCACGCGAATGCCGCCTTGAAGACCGCGCTTTCGATGCCGGGTCGGCTCCGCCATCAGGCGGGATCGATCGTCGTGCGCGACAAGGCGGGGATACCGATCCAGGTCATGCATATCGTCCCGCTGGTGCGCTCGGCACGCGATCTGTTCGAGAGTGACGGGCTGCTGTTGCTGACCGCGGGCGGCGAAAACCGGGCGATACCGGGCGCTGATCTGCTTCGCCTGTTGTTCGACCTGACCCCGACCGAGGCGCGGCTGGCGCGTCTTCTGGCGGAAGGCGTCGCGTTGCAGGATGCGGCGGCGCATCTGGGTGTGACCTATGGCACCGCCCGCGTGCACCTGCGCACGGTGTTCCAGAAGACGGGGGTGCGGCGGCAGAGCGATCTGGTCGGCCTGCTCGGCCGGTACAGCTCGCCCTTCGCATAAGGCGTCGGCTTCACCGGCCGAGGATGGACGGAACCGAAGCGAGGATGCTCCGGCCCCGCAAGGCGATTAGTCCGAACCGAAGATGTCGCGGGTGAACAGCTTTTCGGGGCAGTCCGCCAGTTCCGGTGCGTTGCGGTTGGCGATGATGACATCGCATTCCGCCTTGAACGCATCCAGATCGCGGACGACGCGCGAGCCGAAGAACTGGTCTTCCTCCAGCGCAGGCTCGTACACGACGACCTCGATGCCCTTGGCCTTTACGCGCTTCATGATGCCCTGGATCGAGGACTGGCGGAAATTGTCCGAACCGGCCTTCATCGTGAGGCGGAAGACACCCATCTTGCGCGGGCGGCGCGCGATGATCTGATCGGCCAGGAAATCCTTGCGCGTGCGATTGGCGTCGACGATCGCGCGGATCAGGTTCTGCGGGACTTCGGAATAATTGGCCAGCAGCTGCTTGGTATCCTTGGGCAGGCAGTAGCCGCCGTAGCCGAAGCTGGGGTTGTTGTAATGCGTGCCGACGCGCGGATCGAGGCCGATGCCCTCGATGATCTGGCGCGTGTCCATGTTCCCGGCGATCGCATAGCTGTCCAGCTCGTTGAAGAAGGCGACGCGCATGGCAAGATAGGTATTGGCGAACAGCTTGATCGCCTCGGCCTCGCGCGCGTCGGTGAAGAGGATGGGGGCGTCCTTCTTCTCGGCGCCTTCCAGCAGCAGGTTGGCGAAGGTGCGCGCCCGCTCCGACCGCTCGCCCACGATAATGCGCGAGGGGTGGAGATTGTCGTACAGCGCACGGCCTTCGCGCAGGAATTCGGGGCTGAAGATGACCTGCTCGGTCTTCAGGCGCGCGCGGACATCGTCGACGAAGCCGACGGGGATGGTCGACTTGACGACGACGGTCGCGTTCGGCGCATGGACGGTCGCCTGCTCGATCACCGCCTCGACCGAACTCGTGTTGAACTTGTTGGTGTCGACGTCGTAATTGGTCGGCGTCGCCACGATCACGAAATCCGCACCGGCCAGCGCCTGCGCTGCGTCGGTGGTCGCGGACAGCGAAAGCGTGCGGTTGGCCAGGAACTCTTCCAGTTCGGTGTCGATGATCGGCGACTTGCGGTCATTGACCATCGCGACCCGCTCGACCGAGATGTCGACCGCAACGACGTCGTTGTGCTGGGCGAGCAATACGGCATTGGACATGCCGACATAACCGAGGCCGAAAACAGCGATCTTCATTCGTCAAACCCCATAAGCTGGACCCGTTCAGAGCCTTTGCCGCTTGGGACTAGCCGTGCGGCGCCCCCCCGGACAACCCCTTATGGACGCCCGACACCTTCACAAACTGCCCTCGGGTGGGACGGTCGCGAAAAGAGCACCGTCCACCTGTCCCGCTGGCCCCGGAAAAATGCCATGCTGCAGTGCGATGAAGGGTTGACAAGCTGGGAAAGGCATCGGTTTTTGGCCCGTAAACGCCTGTTTTTGCGTCATGGACGGTTAATTACCAGGTTTTTAGGCTTGGCATTGGCATTCCACCGTGAGACGATATTGCAGCGCAAAATATCTATTCGGAATGAGGCGCTGCGGCTACATTCGACGGTATCAACAGAAACCAGAGCAGGTGGGCTGTCATGGAAATGCGGACATTCCAAGGCGAAGCGCCACGGCAAAGGGTCAAGCGTTTGAATATTCCGGCATCGATTCTCCGTTTTCGCGCGCTTGTCGCCTTAATCTCGATAGACTTGGCCTGCCTGTTGGGCGGCTTTGTTGCGGCAGTTAGTCTGCGTGTTGCCCTGGCGGGACATACACGCTGGGGTGTAGCGATTGCGACGCTGGTGGCCGTATACTTCATCACGTCCTTTTCGATCCGCGCCTATGATCAGGACAATCTCCAGAACCCGCGCTATGCTGCATCGCAAGGCGCCAAGGCATTGCTGCTTTCTGTCTGCGCCGTCATCCTGTTGGCCTTCGTGTTCCAGGCGAGCGAGGATTTCCCGCGCGCGGTGATGGCGCTGGGCGCGCTGACCGGCACCGTCCTGATCGTCAGTGCACGCTACGCCTTTGTCCGGAACATGACGTCGATCATCGGTGGCAATCCCTTTACGGTGATGCTGCTGCGCGACGGCCAGGTCCCGGTGCCGGACGGCGATTTTTCGCAGGTGGTGGAGACGGGCGACCGCTTCGATCCCAACCTGCACGATCCCATCATGTACGACCGCCTGGCGCGTCTGGTCGCCAGTGCCGACCGCGTGGTCGTCGCATGCCCGCCCGAGCGTCGGATCGCCTGGGCCAGCGCGCTCAAGGGCACCGGGGTGCAGAGCGAGATCTTCGTACCCGAACTGTCCAAGCTGGCGCCGCTGGGTATTTCGTCCTGCGCCAACACGCCGACCATGATCGTGACGGTCGGGCCGCTGGGGTTGTTCGACCGCTTCCTCAAGCGGCTGTTCGACATCGCCGTATCGGGGCTGGCCCTGTTCCTGCTGGCGCCGGTGCTGGGCATCATCGCGGTGGCGGTCAAGGTGACGAGCCCGGGGCCGATCCTGTTCCGTCAGGTTCGCATCGGCTGGGGCAACGAGATGTTCCACATCCTGAAGTTCCGCAGCATGTATGTCGAGGGCAGCGACGGGGCGGGCAATCGTTCCGCCTCGCGCGATGACGACCGCATCACCAAGGTCGGTCGCTTCATCCGCATGACCAGCATGGACGAGCTGCCGCAGATCATCAACGTGCTGAAGGGCGACATGAGCATCGTCGGCCCACGCCCGCACGCGCTGGGTTCGCGCGCCGCCGAGAAGCTGTTCTGGGAAGTCGATGGCCGCTACTGGCATCGCCACTCGGTCAAGCCGGGCCTGACCGGGCTGGCGCAGGTGCGCGGCTTCCGGGGGGCGACGGTGATCGAGGACGATCTGCGCAACCGGCTCCAGGCCGATCTGGAATATCTGGAACATTGGTCGATCTGGCGCGATCTGCGCATCGTGCTGCAGACGTTCCAGGTCCTGCTTCATCGCAACGCATATTGATGGTCTTGCGAGCCCCGGTTTCGGCCGGGAGGCTCCAGGCATGGTGGCGCAACGAAAAGGCGGCTCCGGTTCATGACCGAGGCCGCCTTTCGTTTGTTGGGCTGCGCGACGCTGACGTTCGGCCGAATCTTATAAGAAGATGTGGCAGGTGGTCAGGCCTCGCGGAGGGGGCGAGCCGCAGGTGCGCCAGCCGTCAAGAAGAGGCTATTACGGCACTGAAGCACCACCCCGGCGGAGATCGGGGTCCAACTGCCAACCGGCCAGCGTTATCTGCCAGCGTCTACCCAACCGGATCCCGGCCCCCGCCGGGATGGTCAGGCAGGATTGTGGCGCCCTCGATACAGGCTCTACCGACGCACTAAGCCCCGAGCCTTCAGCCCTTCATCTTGGACGGCGCATATTCCTGATAGGCGTGACCCAATATGCCCATGGTCAGGCCCGCCCCGCGCAGCAGATGGACCATCGCCCGCCCGCCCCAATAGGGCGAGACCAGCATGGCGGGCGACATGGCGGCGCCCAGGCCCATGCGGACGACGCCGCGCGCCAGTTGCTTGGCCTTTTCGGCGTTTGTCCCCTCGATCCGGGTCGCGACGGCGAAGGTGTTGCCCAGCCGATATTGCCGCTGGCGCTGCCACTTCATCGTCAGCCGGTTGACCGGGAACATGTCGTAGACCAGCGCTTCGCTCGACCAGTGGATACGGATGCCGCGCCGAAACGCCTGGTTGAAGAACAGATAGTCGCTGCCGCCGGTGAACCGCATCCGCGCATCGAAGCGCAGGTCGAGCGCGCGGAACCGCGCCAGGTCGAACATCACATTGTTCGACGCCGCGAAATTCAGCTTCTCGCCTTCGCGATAGCGCTTGCGGTCGTAGAGCTTACTGCGACGAAGCCAGTCGTCGACCGGCCCTTCGAACACCGGTTCGATCGGGCCATAGACGCAGTCCGCCCCCGTCGCCGCACGGGTGCGCAGCATCGAGTCCAGCCAGCCATCGACCGGCCACTCGTCATCGTCGAGAAAGCAGAACAATTCGGTCGTTGCGGGCGCGCTGTCCACCGCCCGGTTGCGTGCGATGGGAATGCCCTGTTGCGGCTCGATCACGTAATGCAGGTCGTATTCGGGGTGATCGGCATGGGCCAACACCGCATCCCGGCTGCTGCCGCCGGCGTCATTGTCGACCACGACGATGCTCAGCCGCCAGGGCCGCGCCGGATCGCGATGCTGGTTCCGCATGACGCGCAGCAGCTTGTCAATCCCCTCGGGCCGCTTGAAGGTGAGAACACCGAGGGTGACGTGGACGGGGGCGGTGCCGGCCATCGCCCTCAGCGCCCCAGCAACGATTTGGCCGCGCCGGTCAGCCGCTTGCGCACCACCTGCGTCGTCAGGTTCTGGCGCGTCCAGCCCATGCCGCGTGCCTCGCGCGCCACCCGGTCGATCTCGGCCAGCGTGTCGGTCAGCCCCAGATGCGCATCGGCGATGCCGCCCGTCACCAGGCTCTTGCCCATGCGACCCAGCCCGTCGAAACGCCGGGCGAGGTGCAGACCGGTCGCCATCATGATCTGCGGCTTCAGCGACTTGGCACGGTCGGTATTGGTGTAGCGGTTGGTGGCGTGCAGCCGCTGGAAGGTCAGCGGCGTCTCGACCAGCATGCCCGGCGCCAGATAGGCCGCCGCGAACTTCAGGTAATTGTCGCTCAACACCACGTCGTCGGCGAGCGGCATCGGCAGGATTTGCGACAGGATCGAGCGGTGGAAGGTCAGGCCGGAGGTCGGCACGGGCAGGGTGGGGAAGCCCCCGGCGCGCATCGTCTCGCGCTTGTCGATCGGAGTGAGCACGACGGGATCGGCGATGCCCGCATCCTCTTCGTTGGTCACGCGGTCGAAGCACCAGCCGACCTTGTGGCTCGAATAGATGGCGGCGACCTGCGCCAGTTTGCCCGGCAGGAAATAATCGTCCGCATCCAGCATCATGAGGATGTCGCCGCTCGACGCGGCAAAGCCCGCGTTGAAGCTGGACGCCTGACCGCCATTGGCCTTCAGCACCGGCGTGATGGCATCGCCATAGCTGGCAATCACCGATCGCGAGTCATCGGTCGACCCGTCGTCGACGACAATGATCTCATACGCCGCATGGCCCTGCGACAGCACGCTGTCGATACAGGCCCGCAAATACTGGGCGTAATTATAGTTGTTGATGAGGACCGACAGCTTCATCATATCTCCTCGCACGTCCCCATAATCTGTCGCCTGATCGCATTAGCATGGAAATATGCGACGCCGCGATGACGAACCCGTGCCGATTTACAAATTGTCACGCGACCGGGTCGACCGGATCAATCTCTTCGTCCGCGCCGATCCGGCCATATCGCGAGATTATCCGCAGGTTGCTGCGGATGACGCGCGCCGGATTGCCCGCGACCAGCGAATTCGGCGGCACATCCTTGGTCACCACCGAGCCCGACCCGATGACGCATTCGTCACCGATCCGGATGCCCGGCAGGATGATGCTGCGCGCCCCGATGAAGCAGCGACGCCCGATCCAGGTATCCAGATACAGGCCGCGCGTCAGGTCGTGGGTCAGGATCGCGGCGTCGAAGGCAACATAGCTTTCCTCGCCGATATGCAGACCCTTGGGGTTCGTCCGGTCAAACTTGGCCGACAGCGAGAATTGCGCGGTCGGGTGAATGTCCATGCCCCAGAAGCGGACATACCAGAAACGCTTCGCCTCGACGAAAACGTTGCGCAGCTTCTTCAGTCGGTTGAGCCCCCATTTGGGCTTGGCTCCGGTGGTACGCGCCACGGTCATTTCCCCCAATGGTCCGCGAGGACGCGGTCATAATAGTCTTCGAGCAGGCGGGTCTGCGCGACAAGGTCGAACCGCTCCGCCACCCAGGCCGGTGCCCGCTCGTGAAAGGCTCGCCAGCGGTCATGATCGGACAACAGGCTGGCCAATGCCGCTGCCATGGTGTCGACGTCGCGCTCGTCGGCGAGCAGGCCGGTCCGGCCTTCCTCGACCGCCTCGCCCACCCCGCCCGAGCGGAAGGCGATTACCGGCGTGCCGACGGCCTGCGCCTCCAGATTGGCGATGCCGAACGCCTCGGCATGGCCATTGTCGAGCGTGACGCTGCCATGCAGATAGATTTGCGCCTGACCCAGCTCGGCGCGGATCGCCTCCTGGCTCAATCGCGCATGGTGCGTGACCTTCGGCAGCTTCGAGCGGGCATAGCGCAGCGTTTCGTCCGCCTGCGGACCGTCGCCGATCATCACATAATCGACCGGGATGCCTTGGGCCGCGACCTGCGCCAGCGCGTCGATCATGTAGCGATAGCCCTTATATTCGACGAACCGCGCGATCGACACGACCCGGCCCGGCACGCGCGGGCTGGGATCGGGACGGAACACGCGGGTATCGACGCCGATATAGTGGCGGAAGATCGATTCCGGCGAGAAGCCGAGGCCGAGCAGCCGGTCGCGGATGAAGTCGGACACCGCGATATTATAGCCGCCCGCCTGTGCCATCCGGGCGCGACCCTTGGCGAAGAAACGCACCTGATTGAACCCGCCGGGCTTTTTGGGATCGCCGCGATAGGTGGCGTCGAAACCATGAAAGGTCGTGACCAGCGGCCGTCCCAGCGCCTTGGCGAGCGGACCCAGCACATAACCATTCTTGCCGAAATGGGCATGGATCAGGTCGGCCCCGGCCAGCGGCGGAAACAGGGCGGGGGCTGCGACGCGCGGGATCTTGAGCAGCAGCGACCCTGCCTTCATCACCGGCGACGCATCGATGGCATGAACCGGCAGGTCGGTCTGGCCGCCATGGCCCTGATCGATCCGCTTGCCGACCAGGAAGCGCGGCGCATAGCGTTCGTAACCGCGTGCCTGCGCCAGGACGAACGCCTGGCTGGGCGGCAGGAAACGCTCGACGAAGATCGCGACCTTCCGGCGGTCGCCGGTCGCCTGGGTCATGTCGTTCATCGCTTGCTCCGTGACGAACCCGTATTCCGCAGCGCGCCCGCCAGCGCGTCCAGCGCGGGCAGGGGGGTCAGGTCTTCGTCATATAACAGCGCACGCGCGCGGCAGCCATGGCCCTGGCGCGCTTCCGCCTTGGAGAATTTCTCGCGCAGCCCCCAGGTCGTGACCCCGCGCAGCGTGCCCGTCGCGGCGACGGTCCGCACCATGTCGGCAAAGACCTGGCCATAGATATCGCCCTGTGTCGCCGTCGGAGGCAGCCGATGCGCGAAACGGCACGATCCGTCCATTTCGGTGATATAGGCGCCCATGCCCAGCTTGCCGACTTCGCGCAGGAACGCGGTCAGGGCGGGGGCGTCGAGCCGGTCGAAGCCGGGGCGGAAATGCGCCTGAAGTCCGATCGCATGAACCGGAACGCCCGCCCCGCGCAGCTCGCGCAGCAGGTCGAGCATCATGGTGCGGCGGGCGTCGTAATTCGCCCCGGCCTTTTCCAGATGCGTTTCGTTGATGACCAGAATCGCCTTGGGATCGGCACGGTGCGCGCGCTCGAAGGCCTCGCGGACATGATCCTTGCCGAGCAGGCGATAGAAGACCGACGGACGCCACTGCGCCGCGTCATAGTCCATCACCTCGTTGACCACGTCCCAGGCATAGGCGCGCCCGGCGAAATGGCCGACGGTCGCATCGATATGCCGGTTCATCGCCGCGCGCAGCTCGTCGGCGCTGGTGATCGCGTCGACCCAGGCGGGGACGCGATACCAGACCAGCGTATGGCCATAGAGGCCCGCACCGATCTCGCGCGCGAAGTCGGCGATCTTGTCCGCATCGTCGAACTGGATCACGCCGGGCTGTTTTTCGGTGCCCGTCCATTTCAGCGCATTGCGCGGCGTCAGCGACGAGCAATGACGCTGGAACAGGCTGCGCATGACCGGATCCTTCAGATCCTCCGGATCGATCGCAGCGCCGAAGCGGATGCCCCGCCCGAGCGAGCGCAAGGCAACGTCATCGGCGGCCGATGCCCGCAGGCCGAATGTCATGGCGGCGGCACCGCCCCCAGCCAATATGCCCCGGCGCGTCCAGCCCGGCATCACCGCGCGCCCGCGCTGCGGATGACGGAATCGAGATGCTGCATCAGCCGCTGACGCCCCTCCGGCACCACATCGGTTCCGGGCGGCGGGGCGAGGTCCTGCGCGAGCAGCGCGTGCAATTCCTCGCCGGTGCGCGCGACATAGAGGCCAGGCTGCCCTTCAAGCTGGCCGACCGTCGCCATCTGGTGATCGTTGCGATGCTCGCCATGCGCGGCGAGGCGCGGGAACAGGATCACCGGGCGACCGACACGCTGGCAGGTCAGGATGGTGCCGATCCCGGCATGGGCGACGACGACGCGCGCCTTGGCGAAATAGGCGTCGACCTCGATCGGGCGGATGCGCGCGCTCCATTCGATGTTGCGCGGCGTGTAGGTCGAGGCGCCGGTCTGGGCGAAGACCGGCTCGCCGAGCGATGGCGCGATAGTGTCGATCGCCTCGATCAGCCGATCGAAGGGCAGCTGCGTTCCAACGGTGACGAAGATCACAGCACGCCTCCGACATGATGGGGGCCGTCCGGCTTGGCGACATGCGACCATTGGGTCAGCCATTCGCTGGCAACCCATTTCGCCAATGTCCCACTTTTGGACAGTTGCTCCACATTGGCGACGCTGTCGATCCACACCGTCCGGGCTCCGATCAGCCGTCCGGCGAGCAGGCAGAAGAAGCCCGGTGCCGCGCCGGTCGAGATGATGACCTTGGGCCGCAGGCGGAACACGGTCACGAAGGACCGGATCAGGCATTTGAAGCTCGGCCAGGGGGCGTCGAGATTGCAGTCGGGCAGGATGATGCCGTCGGTGATCCCGGCCTTGGCCAGCAGGTCGGCCTCGGTCGTGGCGAAGCGGGTGGCGTGGGTGTCCAGCATGCTGCGCAGCAGCATCATCTGCTCCCAATGGCCACCCTGCGACGCCACCGCGAGCACGCGTATCGCCGTGCGTCCAGCGTCCTGTGCAGCTCCCGATGCCATCACGCTATCTCCCTCGTGCGGGCGGGAAAACGCCCGCCCGGCCACCCGCAACGTGCAGGCTCTGTCGGGCGGTAGCCTATATCATGAACGGTGCCACCTGCAAAAATGACACCGTGCTGGGACAGTTGCGGTGCAGCAAAAATGCCTTCGCGACGGCATCCATTCGCGCTGCAAGATTGTCCTATGATGGTTCGGTCGGTCGATGCGGATCGTTACGCATCTGCTTGCGCCGGGTGGCGATTGGCCGGTACACAGCCCCGAATACTCATCGCGACATCCCGGCAAGCGGGACGGAGACACGATTATGAACCCGCTGGTGCCTGTCGATCAGGACTCCGCCAAGATCATCGACTTCGGCGCGGTGCTGAACGCGGTCCGTCGGCGTCTGGTCCCCATCCTGATCACCATGATCATCGTGCTCGGCCTGACCGCGCTGAGCTACAAGATGGTCACGCCGCGCTACAGCGCCGAGGGTCAGGTTGGCATCCAGCGCACGAACGAAGAGATCGTCAACGCGCAGGAGGATCAGCGGGTACAGCCGCTGACCACCGACTCCTCGTCGGTCGATACCGAAGTGGCGCAGATCCTGTCGCCGGAAACGCTGGGCCGCGTCGTCGATCGGCTGGGCCTGGCGAAGGACCCGAATTTCGTGGGCACCGATCCGCTGAGCCCGGTGGATGCGCGCAATGCCGCGATCGGCGCGATTGCCGGGGGGCTGACCGCGACGCGTGACGGCACCTCCTATGCGATCAACGTCAACTACCTCTCGACCGATTCGGTGATGGCCGCGAAGATCGTCAACACGACGATCGACGAATATCTAACCCGCCAGCAGGTCGAGAAGCGCGACGAGCGCAACAAGGAGATCGCGCTGCTCGCCTCGCGCATCAACGAGGCGCGTGGCCAGTTGCAGGGGGCCGAGACCGAGGTCGCGCGCTTCCGTGCCGCGACCAATCTGGTCGACATCCAGAACCAGAGCACCAACGCGCAGCAGTCGATCGCGGTGCTGAACCAGCAGCTCGCCGATGCACAGGCGCAGCAGGCGGTGGCCGAGGCGCGCAATACCGCCCGTAGCGCCAATAGCGCCGGTGCCGGTTCGGCGGTCGTTTCGCCGGTGCTCCAGCAGCTGCGGACCGAGGAAGCGACGCTCAGCGCGCAGCAGGCCTCGCTGTCGGAGCGTTATGGCGACCGTCATCCGCAGGTCCTCGAAACCAATCAGCGGCTCCAGGAAACCCGTCGCCAGATCGCGGCGGAAACCGCACGGGTCCGCCAGAGCCTGTCGGCCGAGGCGGATGTCGCCCGTCGTCGCACCTCGTCGATCGTCTCGTCGCTGGGCGCGCAGAAGGGGCAGCTGCTCCAGGGCAACGCCGCTTCGGTTCGCCTCGCCGAACTCGAGCGCAAGGCGACGACGCTCAAGAGCCTCTATGAGGCACTGTTGGAGCGCTATCAGCAGGCGATCGCGCGTCAGGGCACCGAGCGCAGTGCCGGTTACGTGATCGCCCGCGCCGTGGCGCCGACCGCGCCTGTCAGCCCCAAGAAGGTCGTCTTCGCGGGCGGCGGCCTGCTCGCGGCCCTGCTGGCGGCGGCAATGGTCGCGGCCGGTCTGGAACTGGCCGAGAACGGCTTCAGCACGCGGCGTCAGGTCGAGCGGGCGCTGGGCCTGCCGGTGCTGGCCTCGGTGCCCGATCTGCGCACGTTGAAGCGCGACCGGATCAAGTCGCCGACGCCCGCCACGATCAGCCAGCATCTGATCGACCATCCGGGCAGCGTGTACAGCGAGTCCTATCGCTCGATCCGCACCGCCCTGAAGGTCGGGCGCGAGGAACAGGCGGCGCGCGTCGTCGCCATCTCCTCTGCCCTGCCCGCCGAGGGCAAGACCTCGACCTCCTTCTCGCTGGCCCGCTCGTCGGCGCTGGCGGGCCTGTCGACCGTGCTGGTCGATTGCGACCTGCGTCGCCAGGCGACCAGCCGCCAGATGGAAGGCGCGATCCAATATGGCCTCGCCGACCTGCTGCGCGGCGAAGCGACGCTGGACCAGGTGCTGGTGCGCGACAGTGCCAGCGGTGCCTTCCTGCTGCCGCAGCGTCCGTCGACGGCCGAGAACGACTATGACCTGATCGCCTCCAGCGCGATGCAGCAGCTGGTCGATCAGCTGCGCGAGCGGTTCGATCTGGTGATCCTCGACACCGCGCCGCTGTTGGCGATCGCGGACTCGCGGGCAATCGCGTCGATGGCCGATGTCGCGCTGGTGGCCGTGCGCTGGCGCAAGACCCCGGCCCCGGCCGTCCGGTTGGCGCTCGACCATCTCGCTATGGCCGAAGCGCGGATCGGCGGCATCATCATGACGATGGTCGACCTGAAGGCCCAGAGCCGCGCCGGCGCGGGCGACGAACTGCGTTATTACAAGAAATATTCCAGCTACTATAGCTGATGACGAACGCCGGGAGCCGGGTCGGAGGATCCGGCTCCCGGCAGGGCCTGCGCCGGATGCGATGGTTCTTACAGGAGCGGAATGGCCGCAATCGGCCTCTTCCCCCGATCAGTCGGCGAGCGCGAGGCTCGGAGGTTTCAGCCTCTGCCAGTATCTCGACATCGCATTAAGCCTGTTCCAGCCCTAGGCATTTGGCCGAGACCGTTGTTGCGAACGCGACGGCTGACCGCTCCCTAAAACTCCGAGCCAGCGAGATCGGCGCTCGATCGTAGACCACAGGGGCCCTCAAAATGGCGGCAGCTCAGAGCCTGCCTAGGTCCACCATGGCGGCGGCATGCTCGCACGCAACGGGCGTGAGTCAGTCGAGGGCAGGATAACATTATATGGGTCAAGATGAGCCCTTCCCCTTCAGGGGAGGGGTTGGGGTGGGGCCTTTCCACGAATGCCGCGCTTGCTGAAGCGCCCCACCCCCGGCCCCTCCCATAATGGGGAGGGGTGGGCCTATTCAGGTTTTTGGAGTCTGATACGTTGTACCGTCCGCGAGCCTGACGGTGCGGCAACCGCACGCGCACGACCGTCACGCGCGATAGGGGCTGGCGGATGACGAGCCGGTAGCCGTCGCCAAAGGTGATAACATGACGGAAGTAAGGAGAGGCGGGGTGAGGAGTTTGCGCCCCACCGCCGCCGCTCTTCACTGACGATAGCGTGATCTCCGGTGGCTCCGCTGGGAGAGGGCGTCCTTACGCCCCGGCGTTATGCCTGACCCAGAGCCTGGACCCGCTGCTCCTCGGCACGTTGCAGGATCTGCCCGGCCGGGCCGAAGGCGGCCATCGAACCCGCCTGCAGCTGCATGATATAGTCGACGCGGTGCATCAGGGCGGGGCGATGGGTGACGACGATCACGATGCCGCCTTCATCGCAGACATCCTCCATGACCTGTGCGAGCATCTTCTCGCCATCGCCGTCCATGTTCGACGTGGGGTCGTCGAGCAACAGGATGAAGGGCTTGCCGAACACCGCCCGCGCCACGGCGATGCGCTGACGCAGACCGGCGGGCAGAAGCTGGCCGCCACGCCCGACCTGGGTTTCGTACCCGTCGGGCAGGCGCAGGATCAGGTCGTGGACATGCGCGCGCCGGGCGGCGGCCAGCACGGCCTCGGTCGGGGCGTCGGCGTCGAAGCGGGCGATATTCTGCGCGACGGTGCCGTCGATCAGTTCGACCTGCTGGGGGACATAACCGACGAACTTGCCCAGTTCCTCTTCGTCCCACTGGTCCAGCGCCGCGCCGTCCAGGCGGATGACGCCGCGTGCCAGCGGCCAGATACCGGCGATCGCGTTGAGCAGCGCGGTCTTGCCCGCGCCGGTCTGCCCCATGATCCCCAGCGAGTCGCCTGCCGCGAGCCGGATGCCGACATTGTTGACGACGGGTCGCTGCGTGCCGGGCGCGAAGACATAGACCTGCTCGGTGGTCAACTCGGTCTCCGGGCGCGGCAGCAGGGTGGTGATATCGCGCAGCGGCATCTGGCGGAGCAGCAGGTTCAACCGCTCCCAGGCCGAGCGCGCGCTGGTATAGTCCCCCCAGCCGGTCACGGCCAGTTCGACCGGCGCCAGGACCTGATAGAGCAGCAGCGCGGCGATCAGCGCGGTGCTCCAGGCGGCCCGGTCGGTGAAGGCCAAAGCCGCCCCGATCGTCAGCAACAGGATGAACAGCACCAGCCGGAAGCCGCGCACCGCGCCAACCAGCCCGACCGAGCGGCCATGCAGCGCACGCTCGGCCAGCAGATCCTCCTGCGACGCGCCGATCCAGCGCTGGCGCAGGCGACCCTCCATGCCCATGGCGCGGGCGACCACGGCGTTGCGGCGGCTTTCCTCCGCCACCATCCAGCGCAAGGGCCGCAGTTCGTCCAGCGCCGCCGCCTTCTGCCCCGCCGACCGGCCGAGGATCCAGGCGATCAGCCCGAGCACGATCATGGCCGCCAGCCCGACCAGGCCCACCCAGGCGTGCAGGGCGAATAGCATCAGGAGGGAGAATGGCGCGACGCAGAGGTCGATCAGCGCGGACGGGATCGGACCCATCAAAAAGGCGCGCACGCGATTGGCGTCGTGCAGCGGGCCCAGCCCGTCGCCATCCGGCGCCCCGACGCGCGCGACATGCGACACGCCGTCATGGACGCGCGGCGCCAGACGCTGGTCGATCGCACCCGCCACATCGAAGAACAGGCGCGACCGCAGGCTGTCGAGCAGGCCGAAGACGCCATAGAGGACGATGCCGAGGAACAGCAGTCCCCACAGGGTCGCGGTGTTGCGACCCGGCAACGCGGTATCCGCCAGCACGCCGACCAGCAGGACGCCCAGCATCAGAATGACCTGAAGCGTCACGCCGATCCCCAGGGCGCCCATCACCCCGCGACGCAGCGTGGACGAGATCATCGTGCCGTCGTCCTGCACCGCCGACAAGGTCGATGTACTCTCACCCCAGATTACGCGTGCCATATGCGGTTCATTCCTTTTTACGGCGGGGCTGTACCATGGCCCTGCCGTCTCCGACAGCGGTTGCGACGGGATATCCGGATCGGTTTGACACGATCCGCCGCCTTCCTCTAGCGGCGATGGCTCTGGGCAAGGGGCATGGGCGCGATGCGGCGTTGGTCATGGATCGGCTGGACGTTGCTCGGCATGGCCTGGGCGTTGTTCCTGTGTGCGCTGCTGGGGCGGTATTGGCCGGTTGCGGATGCCTTCGCCTCGTTCCTTCCCGTTGCCGGGGTGCTCGCCGTTTTCGCATTGCCGATGGCGCCGCGTCGCGCGCGATGGGGTTTCGTCGGGCTAGGCATCGTGGCGCTGGGACTGGTCGGCTGGCCGATCCTGCACGAAATCGGCGCGAGGCCGTCCGCGATCGAGCCTCCAGCAGGGGCGGAGCGGCTGGTCGTCGTCACCCACAACCTTCATGGCGGCGTCACCACGCCCGATCGGGCTGCGGCCGTCCTGCGCGAAAGCGGCGCGGATGTCCTCCTGCTTCAGGAAGCGCGGCGGGCGGGGCCATTGCTGGCGCGGCTGGCGACGGATTTCCCCTATCGCAGCCACTGCAGGGTTGCGAACTGACCATCCTGTCGCGGCGGCCGATGGGGCGGGTGCATTGGCGGCTGACGAACCGGGCGGGCCAAGTCGTCGGACCGGCGCTGTTTCGCGGCGACGTCACCTTGCCGGGCGGCGCTGTCGTCACGGTCGCGACGGTCCATGCGCCATGGCCCTATCCGCCGCAGCCCCAGGTGCGGTTCCGCCGCAGCCTGATCGACGGAATCCGGGAAACCGGCAGCGATCGCATGGTCCTGAGCGGTGATTTCAACCTGACGCCCTGGGGCCATGGCATGGCCGAGCTGGATCGCGGCCTGTCGCCGATGCGGCGGATCACGCGCGCTTTGTTCAGCTTTCCCGCGCGACTGGCGGGGCGGGACTGGCCGATCCCGCTATTGCCGATCGATCAGATCTTCGTCGGTCGCGGCGTCCGGGTCGGGCGGGTCGATGTGTTGCCCTATACCGGATCGGATCACCGCGCGATCCGTGCGGAGCTTTATGTCTCCGGGCGGTCCACTCCGTAGCGGTCCCGACCCGGAGCGTATCAGCGACCGAGCGTCCGATCCTTCAGGAAGGCGATCTTGCGCCGCATCCGGTCGGCGACCATCCGCATCTTTGCACCGCGCGTCGGCTTTCCGGCGAAGCGCGCGCCGCCGATCGTCGAGCCGCGATATTCCTCCATGATGGGGAAGGGGAAGAGACAGAGATTGGGGATGCCGCTTTCCCAGAAACGGTCCATCTGATCGTCCACCGGCCGCACCGCGTCGGTATAGAGGTCGAGGAAACGCTGCGCCCCCTTGCGGGTGATGAAATAGCCCTGGGTGCCATAGGGCTTGCCATAGAGCCGCACGACATACAGGTCCTGCGCGGGCCAGTTACGCCGCCACGGCAGATGCGGCGAGGGCTTTTTGTAGAAAAGGCGCAGATAATCAACGCCCTCGGCCGCATAGTCGACATCGCATAGCAGCTTGATCGCCGCCCAGTCGGCGATGACGTCATCCTCCAGCACCAGATACTGGTCGGCGTCTGTATCCGCGACCAGTTGCCGCCACAGCGCGGCGTGGCTGGAATAGCATCCCAGTTCGCCGGGCTGGAGCGGGCGCCCATGTTCGCGGATCGCGGCGGCCTCGTCGTACCGCAGGCCCTGCGGCTCGCGGTGTGCGTCGAAGAAGGACCAGTCCAGCCCGGACTTCTCCGCATTGCGGGCGAAATTCTCCCGCCGTTCGGTCGCGGTCGTCAGGCTGACGACATGGATAGGGGTCCGGGCCATGGGGCGCTCCTGTCGGTCTGATGGGGCTTAGCGTCTGGGCGGCTTGGCCGGAGCGGTCGGCGTGCTCGGCACCTGTACCGGCGGCGCGGGCGGTACCTCAAGCGGGGTGACCGCGCTTTCGACGCGGAACGCCCCCGATGGATCGCGGACCGGGCGTTCGCGACCGATCACATTGCCCGTGGTCAGCCCGTCGAGCCCCGACAGGATCGGCGTCAGCAGCGGGATGTCGCCCTTGCGCTTCACGCGGTCGAAATTGGCGTTCACGTCATAGGCGGGCAGGCCGGAGATCAGCTTGGGGGCCTCCAGATTGCCCATCGCCGACAACAGCCGTGCCCGTGCGATATATTCGCTGGCCTCCGCCGTGGCATAGCTGGTGCGGATGTTCAGCAGGTCGCGCGCCAGGTCGAGTACGTCCAGGGTCGTGCGGTCGCCCGCACGTTCCTGGATGACCGCGCCGTCATAGGCGGCCTGTGCCGCCGCCGATGCGTCGCGCAGGTGGATCAGCGAGGCGAGGGCGGCGCGATGCGCATCCCAGGCCTCGGCCACCGACTGCCGCGTCTCGCGCAGCGCCGCGTCGACCAGACGCCAGTCGGCGTCGTTCTGTTGCCGCGCGCGCTCGATCGACAGGCGGCGCGTGCCGGAGTCGATCAGCGGCATGGTGACGACCACCGACGAGCGCAGATCGGTGGTGCGCAGCTGGTTCTGATAGATGTTGGTCGGGCCGTAGGTGCCGCTGCTCTCCAGCGAGATGTTCGGATTGCGCTCGGCCTGGGCCTGCGCGATCTGAGCGCGCGAAACCTTTTCGCGTGACTGGGCGCCGCGGATGATCGGGCTGCCATTCTCGGCCATGGCATAAGCGGCGTCGAGCGACGGAACACCCAGCGCCAGCTCGGGCGGGGTGGTCAGCGCGCCGGGTAGGCCGCCGGTCGCCTGAAGGAACAGCGACTGGCTCGACCCCAGCTGGCCTTGCGCGTTCAGCAGCTGGGCACGGCCGAACTCGACGCGGGTCTGCACCTGTTGCAGATCGCTCGACGTGATGTCGCGCACCGCAAAGCGCTTCTGCCCGTCCGAGAATTGCCGTTCCAGCAGCGACAGGTTCTGGCGGGCCAGCTCGACGATGTTGCGGTCGCGGATGACCGACACATAGGCCGAGATGACGCCGAACATCGTCGATGCCTCGACGAGCCGCAGCTGCTCACGCTCCAGCGCGACCTGCGCCAGCGCGTTCTGCTCGGCCGAGGCGCGACGCCCGAAGCTGGTCACCGGCTGCGAGAAGACGATCTGCGCGGTGCTCGAAAATCCCTCGGGCCGGTTGTACAGGCCGGGGAAGATTTCCGAGCGGGTGCGGGTGAACTGGTGCGAACCCTGCAACGTCACCTGCGGCCCGTAGTTGGAGCGCGCGAGCGGGTAGAGCGTGTCGACCGACTTCAGCGTCGAGCGCTCCGCCACCAGCGTCGGATTGCTCCAATAGGCGCGGGCGATCGCATCCTGCAGCGTGGTCAATGTCGGCGTCGCATTCGCCGCGATCGTCCCTTCGGGCGTTTCGC
The DNA here is from genome assembly GCF_050408055.1 of Sphingomonas sp. Xoc002. Classification (NCBI taxonomy): domain Bacteria; kingdom Pseudomonadati; phylum Pseudomonadota; class Alphaproteobacteria; order Sphingomonadales; family Sphingomonadaceae; genus Sphingomonas; species Sphingomonas sp. Xoc002. Next base: position 1,501,152 of record NZ_CP191175.1, read on the forward strand.
GCGGCAATTGCGGCTCCGACGGCTGCGGCATGCCCGCCGCCGTCGGTACCTGTGCCATCGCCACGCCCGATGCGGACCCCAGAAGGGCCAGCATCGTCAATCTTGCGCCCAGATTCAGCGCCGTCCCCCTGAACACGGTCATTCCCCCACTCCGTCGCGCATTATATCAATTGTCTCGGAAAGCCCGCTCGAACTGGTCGCGCAGAGGCTTGGTGATGTAAGAGATCATCGTGCGGTTGCCCGTCTCGATGAACACTTCGGCCGGAACGCCGGGACGCAGCCGCATCTCGGGATAACGGCGCATTTCGGCATCGTCGATGGCGACGCGGACCGGATAGAAGGCCTGCTTGCCCTCCGCATCGGTCGAACGGTCGGCGGCCACGGTCACGACCTTGCCATGGATTTCGGGCGTCGCGGTCGAGTTGAACCCGCTGAAGCGGATGCGCGCCTGCTGCCCGACATGGACCTGATCGATATCGGTCGGCGAGACGCCTGCCTCGACCATCAGTTCGTCGCTGTCGGGGACGATCTCCATGATCACCTCCGCCGGGCGGACGACGCCGCCGATCGTGCTGAATTGCAGCTTGTCGACGACCCCGTCATAGGGCGCGCGCAGGACGCTGCGGTTCTGGGCATCGACCGCCGAGACGCTGCGAACCTGTTGCTGGTTCAGCGTGTTGTTGAGCTCGGCCAGGCGAGTGCCCGCCTCCGAACGGCGGGTTTCGCCCAGCTGGATGATCTGTTCGCGCGCCTCGGTGATCCGCGCCTCGGTCGAGGCGATATTGGCCTGGAGCGCGCCGACATTGCCCTGAAGATCGGCGGCGGTGCGTTCCAGTTGGTTGCGGCGGCTGATCGTGACCAGCCCCTTGTCCCACAGATCCTTCACGCCCTGACGCTCGGGGTCGATCAGCGCCGTCTGCTTGTTGAGTGCGTTGATCTGCGCACGATAGGCGCCGATCTGCTGCTCATACTGGCGCACCCGCGACTGTAGCTGGGCGATCAGGCCCGCCTGCTCGGTGCGGCGGATGTTGAACAGCTTGCGCTCGTCCGCCATCGCACGCTGGGCGCCTTCGCCGCCCTTCAGAAGCTCCTCGGGGAACGCGATGTTCGCCACGCCCAGCCGTTCGGCCTCCAGTCGTGCGCGCTGGGCGAGCAGCTGGTCCACGCTCAGGCTGGAGTAGCGCGCATCGGCGCCCGTCACCTGATCGTCGAAGCGCATCAGAATCTGGCCCTTGCGGACCCGCTGGCCGTTCTCGACCAGGATTTCGGAGATGACGCCGCCGCCCGGATGGGCGATCCGCTTGATCCGGCTCTTCACGCCGACCTGACCCGGCGCGATCACCGCGCCGCCGATCGGGATCAGAGCGCTCGCCAGGCCGAAGCCCAGCACGAGGACCAGGATGGCGATCAGCGCGACGCGGAAATGCCGACTGGCACTGCGCACCGGATCATAGGAGACGGACTGTTCCTCGATGATCGCCAGGCGCGATCCGGGGCCGCCGGTGGTGACGATGCCGTTCATGACTTGCTTTCCTCAAGGGTACGCTCGGGCGCCGCTGCCGCCGCCTGGGGGATTGCCGCGCGGGACAGGTGTTCCATCACCTGGTCGCTCGGCCCGAATACTTCGATCCGCCCGTCGCGCAGATACATGATCTTGTTGACTTGTCCCAGTACGCTTGGACGATGGGCGATGACGACGACGATGCCGCCGCGATCCCGCACGCTGCCGATCGCCGTGGCAAGCGCGGCCTCGCCCTCGGCGTCGAGGTTGGAATTGGGTTCGTCCAGCACGACCAGGAACGGGTCGCCGTACAGGGCGCGCGCCAGGCCGATCCGCTGCCGCTGCCCGGCGGACAGTTCGCGTCCGTCATCGGTCAGTTGGGTGTCATAGCCGCCCGGCAGGCTGGTGATCAGCGCATGGACGCCCGCCGCCCGCGCCGCCGCGATGATCGCGTCCGACGTGGCCTGAAGGTCGAAGCGGGCGATGTTCTGCGCGATGGTGCCGCCGACCAGTTCCACAGATTGCGGAAGATAGCCGAGCGACCGGCCCAGATCCTCGGGCCACCACTGGTCGAGCGCCGCGCCGTCCAGGCGGACCGCGCCCGCCTGCGGTTTCCACAGGCCGATCAGCGCGCGGCCGAGCGTCGTTTTCCCGGCGCCGCTGGGGCCGATCAGGCCCAGCGCATCGCCGGGATTGAGGCGGAACTGGACGCCGTGCAGGGTCGTGCGCTGCGTGCCCGGAGGTCCGACCACCAGATTTTCGACCAGCAGGCTCTGGCGGGGCGGGGGCAGGCGGATCGCGCCCGGCTCGGTCGCGGGCACGCGGGCGAACAGCTGCTTCAGCCGCGCCCAGCCCTGCCGCGCGCCGACCAGATTGCGCCAGTTGGCGATGGCCTGATCCACCGGGGCCAGCGCGCGGCCCGACAGGATGGACGAGGCGAAGATCACGCCGCCGCTCGCCTTGCCGCTGATGACCAGCAGCGCGCCGACGCTGAGGATCACCGATTGGAGGAGCATGCGCAGCATCTTGCTGAGGCCGCCAAGCTCGGCGCTCTGGCGCGCGACGCGGTTCGACAGGCCGACATAATGATCGTTCACCCGTTCCCAGCGCTCGCGCATCCGGTCGCGCATGCCCAGCGCGGCGAACAGCTCGACATGACGGATATTGCCCTCGGCCAGCGCATTGCGGACCGACGAGATCTGATGGAGATCGTTGGCGGGCTGCTTCATCTTGCGGTTGGTGATCAGCGTCAGGCCGAGCAGGATCAGCGCGCCGACCAGCGTGGTGACGCCCAGCCAGACGTGCAGCATGAACAGGATGCCGAGGAAGAACAGGATCCAGGGCAGGTCGATCATCGTCGCGACGCCCGAGCCGCTGATGAACGACCGGATCTGGTCCAGATCGCGCATCGGACCCAGCCCGTCGCCCTGCTGCACGCCGCCGTTCAGCGATATCTGGCCCATCGCGGTCTGGACACGCCGCGACAGGGCGCGGTCCAGGCCGTTGCCGACGTCCGACAACATGCCCGCGCGCAGATTCTCGAAAAAGCCCTGAAAGGCATAGGCCAGCGTCACCATGACCAGCAGGCCGACCAGCGTCGGGATCGATCGGCCCGGCAGGACCGAGTCGTAGACCAGCATCATGTAGATCGAGCCCGCCAGCAGCAGCACGTTCAGGATCGCGCTGACCGCCACGATCATCCCGAATACGGATCGGTATCGGCGCATGGCCGCCCGCAGATCGTCTTGTCCCCCGTCGGCAGTACGCAAAAGTCGGCCCTTCCTTACGCCCATGCTATAGGCCGCACCGGAGACTCCGATACGATCATGGAGTCAGGATATAGCCCCAACTCGTTAACGGGCTGATGCCCCCCAGGCGTCCGCTCAGGCGGATTCGTGGTTTTGTTTCTGCAACTTCCCACAGGCCTATAAAGATGCGAGTTCGTAGGGGCTTTATTTATGTGCCGTTTTGATACGGTGTTTGGACGATGTGGCCGACCTGCCGGGTCAGGCGACCCTACGCCGCAGCTTGCCCAGCATATTGGCCGCCTCTCGCTCCAACCCCTCCGGACGGCCCATGACGATCCACAGCATCACGCGCGCCCCGATATAGGCGATGCCCCCGACCATCACGCGAAGCACTAGATCCTGCGCCAAATCGTACCCAGTGAATAGACGCCACCTGGTTCCGGCGACCCACCAGACCGCCAGCGCCATTGCGCAGCAGCTGATAAGAGTTGGCAAATGGGTGCGCAGTTGCCGCATCAGGCTCACCCCGGCCAGGCGCTTGGCGAGCAGCATGGCGATGGCGATCTGGTACAGCCCGGTCAGGACCCGCGCCGCGACCAAGCCCGGCACGCCCCAGATGACGGCTCCGGCGATCATCAGCGGCAGGCGGATGCACAACACTTGCAGGTCACGCATGAAAAGGAGGCGGACCTGACCCATCGCCATGCCAAGCGGCGTGACCAGCCCGGCAATGCCCTGAAGCCCGAAGATCACCGCAAAGGCCTGGATGATCGGCACGGCGGGAAGCCATTTGGGATTGAGGAACAGTGGGACCATGGGCTGGGCGACCAGCGCGAAGCCGACGCCGACCGGTACGCCCAGCGCGACGAGCAGGCGGTCGGCGCGGATATAGGCGGCGGCCAGGCGCGGCTTGTCATGCTTGATCGCGGCAAAGGCGGGGAACAGCGTCTGGATCAGCGGCAGCGTGGTCTCACGCGTCGCCAGATTGGCCAGGTTGAAGCCGACATTATAATAGCCGAGCACGGTCGGCGTCGCGATCTTGCCGACCAGCAGCTGATCCGCGCGCCAGTTGAGCGCGTTCACCAACTGCGACGCGCTGGTCCAGACCGAGAAGGACAGCAGGGTGCGCCAGCTCGCCAGCGAGAAGCGGGGCAGGCGGGGCAGGATGCAATAGGAGGCGATGACGGTCGCGGCATACATGCCGACGATCCCGGCGACGATCGCCCAATAGCTCTGGAAATACCAGGCGACGGCGACCGCGACGATGACGTTGGTCATCTTCGAGGCGGTCGACAGCACGAATTCCTGCCAGAAGACCAGCTTGCGCTGGAACACCGCCAGCCAGGGATTGGCGAGACCCGACAGCGCCGCGCCGCAGCCGAGCACGATCATGATCGGCACCAGCCGCTGATCGCCATAGATATGGGCGACGAGCGGCGCGGAGGCGGACAGGACAACCGCGATCGTCACGCCGCGCAGCATCGACAGCGTCCAGGCCGAATGGAAGTCCTGGTCGGTCGGATCGTCCAGCCGGATCAGCGCCTGGGACAGCGACATTTCGGTGATCGAGGTGACGATCTGCATCAGGGTCGCGGCGATCGCGACCAGGCCGAAATCGGCGGGGACGAGCAGGCGCGCCAGCAGCACGGTGCTGACCATGCCCGACAGGTTGACCACCAGGCGCGCGGCGGAGAGCCACATGCTCCCCTTGGCGATCCGCTTACCCACACCCCCGGCTGCCTGACTCATACCGATCCCATTAGCTGTGCGGCGGCCAGATACCGGGCCGCCGCCGACAAACACGCGTCCTTCGCGCCGCCGTTACCGGTACAATCGGCGCTTTCCTACAGGATAAAACCGAACATATAGAGAACATCGTCCCGAACGATAGCGTCCGGGCGATCTTGGGGGGAGAAAAATGATGGCCGATCCGTTCAACAGCGACAGCCTGAATGCACCGGCACGCGCGCCCTTTGCCCTCGTGCCGAGCGATACGGTCGCGCTGGCCACCGTGCCGAAGCGGCTTTTCGTGGGCACGGGCGGGCATGTCACCCTGCGCGGGGTCGATGGCGTGGGGGACGTCACCTATCGCAACGTGGCAAGCGGGGTCTATCTGAACGTCCGGCCCAGCCATGTGCGCGCCACCGGCACGACGGCGGCCGACCTGATCGGTGAGGCCTGAGCCATGGCGCAGGATTATGCGGGCAATCGCCCCGCCTTCGGCAATCCGCGCATGTCGGGCGATCCGGACCGCTATATGTTCTGGGCGTCCGGCGCACGCATGCCGTCGGGGGCGCTGGTGACGGCGCAGGCGGATACGCGCTTCGTCATGACCAAGTTGATCTTCGGATCGCCGCAATATGCCATCGATCGGCTGCGGCTTCACTATTCGGGCTTCGCCTGTACCGAGGGCGGCAACAGTCCGCAGGAGACGGTCCTGCCGGGCAACGCGATGACAGTGCACGGCGTCTGGGTCTCGGTGAATGGCGGCCCGGCGACGGCGTGTCGCTTTGCGGGGGCGGCGGACCTTTCGGTCGCGAGCGGTTCGACGGGTGGCTGGACCGACGACCTGTCGCTGGCCGTGCCGCCGGAATCGCTCGTGACCGTGTACACTCTATACTCCACGGCGGCGGGCGAGCGGCAGATCCCGGTCTATCAGATCACCTCGCGGCGTGGGGAACGGGTCTGGGGAGCGGACAATGCCGCCGCGCTGGTCGCCCTGATCGGGAGCGACATGGCCAGCACCGCCTCGCTCGATAGCATGAACTTTCCGGCCTATTACGGGCCGGACTTCATGGTCGCGAAGGGCTGGGACGGTCGCCCGGTGCCGCTGATCGTTTGCGACTCCATCGGCGAGCGCCAATCGGACAGCCCGCTGGCGGCCGATGCCCGGCGCAACATGGGTTGGCTGCGGCGCTGGCTGGACCGTGCCGGACCGCTCGGTCGGACGCCCCATGCCGTGATCGGCCTGCCCGGCGCGGCATCGAAGCGGGAACTGATCGCCGCCAATGCGTCGCGACGCTGGGATATCATCGACCAGATCGTCGCAATGAACGGCGGGCGGCGGCCTTTCACCTGCATATTGAACCAGATGGGACGCAACGACTATGACAGCGCCGGCTATGCGGTGATGCGCGCGAACTGGAAGGCGCTGAACGATCGTATCCTCGTGCGCCATCCGGGTACGCCCATCGTCGCGGTGGGGCAGGTCATCCATCCCAACTCGACCGACGGCTTCCGGACGCTGGCGGGGCAGGGCTATCAGCTGGGCGGGGAATGGCCGAACGGGGTTCGTTACCAGTTGGAGGCGGACAAGGCGGCAGGCATGGACGGCACCGTCGCGGCCTATATCGAGGTCGTGCGTCCAGCCGGGCTCTCCGACACCCAGGGGAGATGGCCCGAGCCGTTCTTCGTGACCCAGCTGGCGCAACAGGCGGGAACGGACGGAACGGCCACGTACGACATGATCACGCTCGTCGACGCACCGGAGATCGGCGATACGCTGCAATGGACGTCCGGCGGGACGGCCGATATCGCGACGGTCGTGGCGATATCGGGCCAGCCCGGCGCCTGGACCTGCAAGCTCAACTATGCGGGAAGCCGGACCGTCGCCCCCGCCGGAACCGAGGTCTTTGCGCCGAATGCGAATGACGGCGTGAACTCACCGCGCACGGGCACCCATCCCAGGCCACGGATGATCCGTCACATTGCCGCGTCGGTGCCCCAGCGGGACAAGGCAAAGCTGCGCTGATTCGGTCCAAATTTCATCCGGGAGCCATCAACCCGTAATTTTTTTCGAAATGGCGGGTTTTTGGGCTATCGAACGAGGTGCGGTGAAGTGACCAATTTGTGCGATGAATGGATTCCAATCAGGGAACTGAGCCGTCATGGCTCGGCGAACCGGCCCGTTTCGCGGCAAACGACCATAAGTCCCGAGTAAAAAAGCCGATTTTAAATTTATTTTCATCTTGGGGTGGGTTTGGGCGCAATCGGCCTCAGCCTGACCCTATCGGTGCTGTGTTGCACGGTAATGAATGCCGCGGACATGAATCCGTGTCGCCGCACAATTAAGGGCGAAATGGCTGAAATGCGCGACTTCACGGCAGGTTGAAGTCTGGGCGATCCCCGGCCGGTGCTTTTGGATACCGGATATTCTGATGATGATCCCGATCTCGGCGCATCGGAAAAAACGGACGACAACGCGGTTCCAATTCTACGGTTCCGTTGGCTGATCCTTACAGCAGGCCCGCGTGCCTCCCCCCATGCCGGATCGCTTCACTTCGGGACAGTTCGAAATTGCGGGGAAACATTCGCTCTTCCTCTGGTTAACCCGGCGCTTACCATATGGGGCAGTAGAGAGGCGGCACGCTGCCACATCGCTAAGCATTCACAGTTTCAACACGCACGAACAGGGACCATGACCATGGCGAAGCCCATCTTCAACGACCAGACCATCGCGTTCAACGAGACCAGCCGCACGATCAAGGGCAACATCCTGACGAACGGTGGCGCAACCGACGCAGATAATGACACGATCACCGTGGCGCGCGTCGACGGCGCTTACATCGCCGGCTCGATCGGTGGTGGTAAGGGCGTGAACGTCATTCAGGGCCAGTATGGCACGCTGACGATCGCCCAGGACGGCAGCTACACCTACGAGCTGAACAAGGGCGTCAACTTCGTCGCCGGCAGCACGATGGTCGAAGACTTCACCATCAAGATCCGTGACTCGCAGGGCAATTACGACCAGGGCGTCATCAAGTTCGACGTCGCTGGTCAGGCCAACCAGCGCCCGGTCGCGATTGACGACTTCGTCACCACCAATTCGACCGTCGCTGGCGGCAACGTCCTGGCGAATGACCGCGACCCGGACGGTGATACCCTGCATGTCGGCGGCGTGATCGACCTCGCCACCAACACCAACTATCACATCACCGGCCTCGGCAATGTCGAGATCAAGGGCGTGTACGGCACCCTGACGATCAACGACAAGGGCGTCTTCTCCTATGTCGTCGACCAGACCGATCCGGACACCATCGCCCTCAACGGTAATGCTGGCGTCGAAAAGTTCGCCTACAAGCCGCATGACGGCCAGAACGGCCAGGGCAACAACACCGACTACGCGATCCTGACGATCGAATTCAACGCCACGCCGGGCGTGTAATCGGGCGTCGCTCGCCACCCCGGTGGCGAGCGAATCGATTGCAATCCAAATGTTAACGCCGGTGTCCCTCGGGACGCCGGCGTTTCATTTTGACGGGCCGAAAAGGCGTTGTCGGCGGATTAAAGACACGGAAAGGTATCTTAATACGTCATCGAATGCCCGAAAAATGGCCCGTAAACACAGCGATTTAACGTATACAATGCGTTAACCCTTCCATGTAACCGACCGTTTCCGGAGTCATCGCCACTACCGTCCCATCGGGAAGATCACGGCTTCCTTCCCCGGAGACGACGGAACATGACGACCTATTATGTCGATGCTGCCAACGGTTCGGACAAGAACGCCGGCACCAGTGCGGGTGCGGCGTTTCAGTCGGTTGCGAAGATTTCGAGCATCAAGCTGCAGGCGGGCGACACGGTTCTGCTGGCGCGCGGCAGCAACTATGCGGACATGCTGACCATCAACGGTTCGGGCACCACCGACAAGCCGATCACGATCGGCGCCTATGGCACCGGTACCGACCCGACCTTCACCGGCAAGCAGGGCATTTACGGCACCAAGACGGCGAACATCGTCATCAAGGACCTGACCTTCTCGACCGGTTTTAATGCGATCTATGCCGCCCAGGCCGAGAACTGGGTCATCGATCATGTCTCGCTCATCAACGCCGGTACCGCCTCGGGTACGGGCAGCATCTCGATGAAGACGAGCAAGAACGTCACCATCTCCAACAGCAAGTTCGACCATGTGTCGAACGACGGCATCTATGTCGTCGACATGACGGACCTGACCATCGTCAACAACGTCATGTCCAACCTGGTGGGCGGCACCGCCGACGGCATCCAGGTGACCAGCTCATCGAACGTCAAGATCAGCGGCAACAAGATCGACCAGTCGACGTCTCCCGACTCCACCAAGGGCGGGATCATGGTCAACTCCAGCTCGAACGTCGTCGCCTCGGGCAACGAAGTGAAGGGTGGCAGCTTCGGCGTCGCGATCAATGGCTGGAACGTCCAGATCACCGACAACAAGCTGAGCGGTCAGAACAAATATGCGTGGTCGTCGGCGATCATGGCGAGCGCCGGTATCGATATCGGCAACTACACGATCTCGGGCAACGAGGTCGTGGGCTCGAACTTCGGCGTGGCGCTGACCGGCTTGTCGCGTGACGGCAATGTCAGCCGCAGCAACATCCAGATTGCGAACAACACCTTCGTCAGCGTCGCCAACGCCGCTCTGAAGATCGACAAGGAAGCCACCGGCGCTTTCCACGACAATGTCGTCGTCGACAGCAAGCTGACCCAGATCGCGGGCAACGGCCTGAAGAGCGTCTTCGATGTCAGCGGAAACCTTCAGACGACCGCAGCGAACATGTCGGCTGATATCAAGGCCCAGGCCAGCACGGTCGCCAAGGCCCAGGCCGATGCCGTCGCCAAGGCGCAAGCCGACGCGGTGCTGAAGGCCCAGGCCGATGCCGCCGCCGCCAAGATCCTGCAGGAAAGCTATTCCGAGAATCTGAACAAGATCCAGAAGATCGGGATCAACGCCGATCGTTATGCGATGGATGTCTCGGGTACCAAGATGTCCGGCAACATCCTGGATAACGACATCAACGCAGCGGGCAACAAGCTGGGGCTGAGCACCGTCGGCGGTTCGCGGATCGGGGCACAGGGTGTCGACCTCAAGGGGGCTTATGGAACCCTGCACGTCGACAGCAACGGCCACTTCACCTACGCGCTCGACACCGGCGCCCTGGCCAAGCTGAAGAACGTCGCGACCCCGACCGAGAGCTTCCAGTACAAGGCCAATGACAGCGGCAAGGTCGTCACGTCGAGCCTGACGATCGACCTGTCCGCCTATGTCGGCACTCAGGACGTAACCAGCGCGGCGGCAAAGGCCGCGGTGAAGTCCGGCGCGCCGATCCTGAAGGCCAAGGCGGTCGACGATTTCTACAAGATCGGTGCGGACAGCCATGTCGTGACGGGCAATGTCTCGACCAACGACATCCTGTCCGACGGCAGCACCCTGTCGCTGCGCACCATCGGTGGGCAGACGGTGTCGAAGGGCGCGATCGACCTCAAGGGCGCGTACGGCACGCTCCATATCGATGCCAGCGGGGCCTTCACCTACACGCTGGATGCCGATGCCAACGCCCGGATGGTCGCGGACCACAAGACGAGCGACAGCTTCGTCTACAAGGCGGCCCATGGCGGCAGCTATGATCAGGGCGCGCTGGTCATCGACCTGACGCCGCACCTGACGGCAGGCGACCTGCTGGTCCTCTGATATTGCCTATCATCAGGGTCGGGTTCCGAAGGAGCCCGGCCCGATTGGCATGACGAAATGGCGGGCGGCCGACACTATGTCGGCCGCCCGTTTCCGTTTCACGATGGTCTGCAATGTCTTGAATTGGTTCATATGGCATAGAGGTGCCCGTCAAAGGGCGCTCTCTATGCCATTTGGGATATGCCCCTACGGTTCGTGGAATGTCATGACACCGGGATAGGGCAAGCGATTGAAGTATTGGACGTCTTGCCTCTGGGCACAACGAAGCAGGGCATGGACGGCACGACGCGGTAATGGGGTTGGGATACAGAGCCGATATCGAAGGTTTGCGTGCGATCGCCATTCTGGCGGTCGTATTGTTCCATTATGACGTCGGTCATCTGGCCAACGGCTATCTTGGCGTCGACATCTTCTTTGTAATCAGCGGTTTCCTCATCACATCCGACATATGTCGTCGGGTCGGTCAGTCGCAATTCAGCTATCTGGACTTCTATCGGCGTCGAGCCCGTCGCCTGGTGCCTGCGCTGGTCGCGGTGATCATTCCGTCGACGCTGTTCGCCATGGTCTTCATGACCCCGTATGAGCTCAAGGTTTACGCGGTCACCGCGATTTCCACGATATTCGGCATATCGAATTTCGCATTTCTGGGGTTCGTCGATTATTTTTCGCCAAAGGCGACCCGCCAGCTGTTGATGATGGCCTGGTCGCTGTCGGTCGAGCAGCAATTCTATCTGATGTTGCCGCCCCTGATCGTCGGGATCGTTCCCAAAGGCCGCCATGCGCTGGCCAAGCTGTTTGCGGTCATCCTTGCCGTGTCCTTCGCGGCGGCAACGGCTTTCGAATGGTATCGGCCCGACGCGGCCTTTTACCTCCTGCCTTTCCGTGCCTGGGAGTTCGCCGCTGGCGCATGGTTGGCGACCGTCGATCTGACGAGCGGCGAGACATGGATCTCGCGGCGGTTCGCCAATGGCTTGGCGGTGTCGGGAGCTGTCCTGCTCGGATCGGCTCTGGTCATGACCTACCCCGTGTCGGTCGTCGTCCTTCGAGCGATGGCCGTGCTGGGCAGCATGGCGTTGATCGCTGCGCCTCGTTCCGTGGTGAACCGCCATATGCTGGGGACGAAGCCCGGCGTGGTGATCGGGCGATATTCCTACTCCTGGTACTTATGGCATTGGCCCCCATTGGCGGCGATGAACCTGCTGGGCATCGACCTGGGGCCGATGACCCGCATCGGTTTCCTGATTGCGACCTTCGCGATCGCGATGATCAGCTATGCGCTTGTCGAACAGCCCCTTCGCCGCAGCCGTCCGGCCCCTTTGCAGCCGATGTGGCGCCATGGGGCGGTGCTGGGCGCTGTCGTGATCCTGCTGGCAGCGATCGACCTGAGCGGCGGGCTCTCGCGTTTCGCTTCGCCCGCGCTGAGGGAGGCGGACAGGGATGTCCGGGGCGCCATGTCCAATCCCTGCCTGACCTCCTATGGCGACTCCACGCCCAGCGAGCAGCTGTCGTGCCTGCCCGTCAGCGGCAGGCCCGCCGTGGCGGTTGTGGGGGACAGCCATGCCAATTCGCTGGTGGCGGGCGTGCGGCAGATTGCGCAGCGACGGTCGCTGGCCATCTATCAGATGACCAAATCGTCATGCCAGCCGATCATCGGCTATAGTCGCGTGCTGGACCGCTACCCGATGCACCACCGCGAATGCGCGGCGTTCATGGCACGCGTCCTGTCGACCGTCGCCGCCCATCCGGAAATCCGGATACTGGTCCTTGCGGGATATTGGTCGTCCTTCGTCACGCAGGACCGCCAGGGCATGGTCGATCGGCCCAGCGACCCGGCCCGGCGCGAGGCGTGGATGGTCCGCCAGCGGCAGGCACTGGCGGTCGGTTTGCGCCATACGGCGGAGGTGCTTCGCAAGATGGGCCGCCAGGTGGTCATCGTGCAGGACGTTCCGCACTTCGCGATCGATCCCTATGGCGTCGCACTGGCCGATATCATGCCCCAGCGGGCGCTGGTGTCGAACTGGCTGGACGCCGATCCCAAGCATGAGGGCGTACGCGACGATCGACTGCCCCGGTCACGGGTCATTCCCGATCAGGCCCGGGGCGTGCTCGCCCAAGTGGCACGACAGGTGCCGGGCGTGACGCTGTTCGATCCGACTCCTGCATTGTGTAGCGAAACCGGATGCCGGTTCCGCCATGCGGGGCATATCCTCTATGGGGACGCCCATCATCTGTCGCGTGCAGGGGCCGTTTACGCCACCCGCACATTGAGGCTCCCGAATTGACCGGTCAGCGCGGCGCAGGGCTGGTCAGCCCGCCGTTTTGGAAGGGGCGATCGACAGAGCCGTTCCGCTGTCGCTTGTTGGGCGCGGTGGCAATGCAATAGAGCGCGAGGACGAGGATCGGCCAGGACGGTTGCGGCCCCAGCATCTGACCCGCTTCGCTGGTCGAAACCAGCAGGACGAGGACGATACCCGCCACCGCCTTTTGGAGTGGACGATAGTCCGGCATGGTGACGTCGACCAGCAGGACGGCGCGGAAGATGCAGCCGAGCACGATGGCCAGCCAGGCGAACAGCGCCGGGAAACCGCAATTCAGTGCGATTTCGAGATAGGTATTATGCGTCGACCGCGGTCCCCAGCCGATCGAACTCGTGAATTGTTGGAAATAGGCGGTCTGCCGGAACATCGCAAAGCCATGCCCCAGCCAGGGCTTGTCCAGCGCCACCGGCCACAGGGTCTCCCAAATCTCCGCGCGGCCCGACAGCGTGACGTCCTTGCCGAACTGGCCCGCAACCTCGCCCAGCAGTGCCGTGCCCGCGCCGCCGACGAGCAATATCGCAAAGGCCAGCGCGCCACCGAAGGTGATCGCCCTGATGCTGCGCTGTTCGACCCGGCTCAGGATATTGATCAAGACCAGGATGCTGGTGCCGACGACGAGCAGCACCACCGCAGTCGACGATTTGGACAGGACCGCACCGACCACGGCCAGCCCGCACAGCCCGATCTGGGCCAAGCGATCCCAGCGGCGGATATTGATATCCGGCGGACACGTCATCACGAAGGTCATCGCGCAATAGGCGCCGAAGGCGTTCTTGTGGATGAACATCCCCCGCATCGCGCCGTTCAGTGATCCGCTCATGAATGCGATATGCGGAAACACGGCCGCATAGGCGAAGTTGACGATCAGCAGGACCGCCATCACCTTCCGCAGCAGCTCGAACGCACCTCGTGCTCCGTAGAATGCCCGGAGATAGATCATGGGCAACGCCAGGATGATGATCTGGACGAGGCCGCGCATCGAAATCTGGGGATCGACCGACGTCACGATCGAGCCGAACAGAAACACCCCGAGCAAGGCGACCATGGGGCCCATCTCGACGATGGCCCGAGCGGCCATGCGGGGCAGGGCAAGGGTCGTCAGCGCGAGGAGCGGGACGAGTGAATACAGCACGAGCTGCATCAGGAACGGATCGTTCAGCGCATTGTCGCCCTGCGACGTGGGATAACCATACCACATCTGGGTGCTGCGATAGATGGCGATGATGGCGGCCGGGATGATGCAGTATCGGCCGACAGCCTGGATCATCCGCGACGCGTGCGCGTCCTCGCGCCGACGCCAGGGGGAATTGGTGACCGCAACGGCCCCGTCCTGCAAGCGTTCAGGCAATCCAACCTCCATGGCCTGCGATCGTCATCGATCCGTGATCTCCGGCCGGGACCGATATGCACCGCGCCAGCGCGGCTGATGGCGTCCCGGCGGCGATCATAGGCGGAATGTCGCGCTGACGCCGACTTGCGCGTCTTCCGGTCCGAGGTCCAGATTGAACCCACGATCGGTGCGCCGGAGGTAGCTGACCTGCGGGCGGACCGTCCAGTGGCGATCGAGCAGCCAGTCGGCGCCCAGGGTGACGCCGGTCGCCGAAGCGCGGCGCGTATCCTGCACATAATCGGTGAATTGCTGGCGCAGGCCGACCGACAGGATCAGATTGCGTTGCACTTCCTCGTCCAGCCGCAGGTTGACGGTGGTGAACAGGGCTGCGCGGACACCGCGCTGCGCCACGGTTCGCAATTCCCGCGTCCCCGATAGCGAGATGGTCGTACGGTCGCGGACCAGCCAGTCCAGCTGGGTATCGAAGGTGAGGCTCGACAGGGGCCGTGCGGTCGGGTCCTGAAAATCGACATGGATGACGCCGATCCCGGCATGCCCCCGGATCAATTGGGTCAGCGCGCCGCGCAGACCGCCCGTGATCGTGTACACATCGGCATTGCTCGCCTGGATCGCGTCCGCCGTCTCGAAACGCCGCCGCTCGAAGTTCAGCTGTCCGTAGAACAGACGACCGCCCAGCACTTCCTGTTCCAGTCGGGCCTGTCCGGTATAGCTGGTGAAGTTCCGGAACCGCTGATCCGTCACCGTACCCGCCAGCGAACGGTTGTCGCGGAACTGGGTGCGACTGACGCCACCCTGTGCAGACAGGCGCGTCGATCCATATTCGAATTGCGCACCGAGCAGCCCGTTCGTCAGGTCGTAGAGCGAAGGCAGCGCCAGGCTGGAGACTTCCTCCACCGCGCCGCGCTCCAGCTGGATACGCTGATGCGAGGCCTCGCTGTTAAACGACAGATGCGAATCGGCGTCATAGCGACCGGCGCCGATCAGGCGATAGGTCGTCGTATTCTCGCTGGTGTACTGACCATATTGGCGTCGCCGGACGAAACCGCTCAGCACCGCACGATGGCGGCCCCAGTCGGACGCGGCGTCGAATCCGCCGGTCAGATGGGCGAAGACGTCGTTGCGCGGATTTTCCTCGGCATAGACATTGGCGTCATAGGCCATGCCGGTGTCGATATAGGGATGGATGACCATCCCGCCCGCACGCAGGCCGGGTGCGTCATAGCCGGGGCGCTGACGCAGGCGCACCGTCGTCCCCGGCAACCGCGATGCGGCCAGCGCCCGATCGGCGACGCGCTGCGTCGGTAATTCGGTCTGCTGGGTCGAGCCGGTGGGCAGGGGGATATAGGCCGGGACGGGAACGGTCGCGCCCGATTGCAAGCGATCTCGGGTGGCCGCATCCACCGGATCGACATTGTCCGGTCGTACCGTGATCGGACGGCCGGTCTGGGGATCGACGGCACGCGGCGGCAAGGGGGCCGGCGGCAGCGGAGCCTGCGGGTCCCGCATGGGATCGCTTTGCTGCGGCAGCGTCAGCCGCCCCGGCCCGGAATTCGGCGAGGGCGGGGTGGTCTGCGCCGCAACCGGCAGCGCGACGGAGGTCAGCAGCACCAGCAGGGCGGGAGCGGAAATGGAGGAGCGAGACACCCGGGGCAGCCCTTAGAAATGGACCTCGGGCACCTGGATCGTATCGCCGGGACGAATCTCAACATTGGCGTCCGCATCGACGCTGTAATAGCTCTGCCCATTGGCGCGGCGCAGCAGCAGGCGACGTTCGTTCGCGCGGTAGGTATAGCCGCCCGCCACCGCGATCGCCGCGGTCAGGGTCGTGCCTTCGCGCGCCGGATAATTGCCCGGCCGCTGAACCTCGCCCAAGATCGAGAAGGTGCGGAAGTCGTAGACCTCGACCGAGACGCTGGGATTGCGCACGAAGCCCGAACCCAGGCGACGGGTGAGTTCCGCCTCGACCTGGGCGCGAGTCATGCCCTTGACCGGCACTTCGCCGACCAGCGGCATGGTGATGGCGCCGGTGCCGTTGACCGAGAATTCGCCGCTCAGCTCCGGCTCGCGATAGACGTTGACGCGCAGCTTGTCGCCGACGCCCAGCGTATAGGGCTGATTGGCCTGGCCATATTCCGATGCGGGCAGCGGTGGGGCCGGTGCCGTCGCGCATCCGCTCAACACGGCGCTGCTCGCCAGCATGGCCAGCATGGCAGGGCGAAGGCCGGCAAGCCGCTTGATGATCGACATGGTGATCCCCTTGATCCGTTTGATGTCGCAAATGGCATATTTCACCATCCCGTCACAAGGCGAAGTGCACAGGCTGATTTATGGATAACATCGGGTTAACCAGCCGGATTAAGTCCCGTCTAAACACGGTGGCCTAAGGCGGTTCTCATCGACACCAACCGTTTGGGGTTTGCCATGCGAAACAGTCTAGCCCGCAAGGTCACGGCGGACGCGCCGACCGGCACCGAAGCGACCACGCCCGCCCAGGGCACGGCCGCGTCGCCCGCCGCCTCGCCCGTCCACGCCCTGCAAGAGCGTCTGTGGGAAGAGTTCGACCCCAGTCGGGAACGGATCGTGCTGGCCAGCTTCAGCAACAAGCAGCCCGCCAAAATCGAGTCCCTCCACCGCCTGCGGGCCCCGGCCTTGATCCTGGTCGGCGGCGTCGGCGGCTGGGCATTGTTCTTCGCCGGATCGGTGTTGGGCCTTTATTGATCCGCTTTCCGTACCGACCATTCCCACTCTCTCGTTTGTCCCGTATCGAGACGTTGCCGCGCATGTCGTCGCTGTCATCTTCGCATGACCCCGACGGCGCGGTGGATGGTTCGGGCGGGGCCGGATGCGACCCCCTTCAGAAGGCATTGGCATGAATCTGGCGAAGACCGCATATGATGTCGCCGAATATCGTAGCGAGGAGCGGACTCCGCTGGATCGTCGCGGCGTCCTGCGCATCGGCGGTGACCCGCACCCGCATGACGTCGTGGTCCTCGACCTGACGCGAGAGGGATGTCGCATCGAGACCGACCTGCCGGTGGTACACGGCGCGACGATCGAGATCGGCCTGGCCAATATCGGTCGCGTTCAGGCGACGGCGGTGTGGCAGAGCATCGGCAATCTGGGGTGCCTGTTCGACCGGCCGCTGCCGCCCGGCGCGGTGACGGCGGCGCAGGGGCCGACCAATATCCTGTCCTTCACGGCAGACCCCGTGCCCGCCGCCGAGACGCGGACGGTGCACAAGCTGACGACCCGTACCCGCCTGGCGATCCTGGGCGGGGCCTGTGTCCTGTCCTGGGGCGTGATCTGCGCGGCGGTCCTGGCCATCAGCTGAACCGCCGTTTCGGGCGAGCGTGGTCCGTCGGAACCGGCTCGCCCCTTACACCATGACGGATAGCAGATCGTCGACGCTGCCGGTCGCAAAGGCGGTGTACTGGTCGCCGATGGCATAGGGCAGCAGGATGTGGCGCTTATGAAGCAGCGCGCCGCAGCTATAGGTGACGTTGGGCACGTAGCCGCCGCGCTGCTCCGCCGACGGGAACAGGATCGGCGAATGCGTGCGCGCAAGGACCTTGGCCGGATTGTCCTTGTCGAGCAGACATGCCCCCACGCAATAACCCCGGACCATGCCGACCCCGTGGGTGAAGACCAGCCAGCCCTCGTCGATCTCGATCGGTGAGCCGCAATTGCCGATCTGGACGAACTCCCACGGATATTGCGGGCCCATGATCCGCATCCCTTCATCCCAGATGTGAAGGTCGTCGGAATAGAGCAGCCACAGATTCACATT
Organism: Sphingomonas sp. Xoc002; assembly: GCF_050408055.1. Taxonomy (NCBI): domain Bacteria; kingdom Pseudomonadati; phylum Pseudomonadota; class Alphaproteobacteria; order Sphingomonadales; family Sphingomonadaceae; genus Sphingomonas; species Sphingomonas sp. Xoc002. Next base: position 1,519,307 of record NZ_CP191175.1, read on the forward strand.
GTCCTGCCGCCCCAACATGGCGAAACGGTCGCCGATCCGGCGTGGGAACAGGGCCATACCCTTATAGCCCGACAGGCGGCCGGTAAGCGGCCGCATCTCGAAACTCTGCTCATTGATGCCGCGCAGCAGCTCGCACCGGGCGGTCTGGCCGTCAAAGGCGGTATAGGTGCCGATGACGCTGCGCACGCCGTCATGATCGGTGAAATGGACCAGCCGCAGATCCTCGACGCCGCTTCGCTGGCTGGGCAGGATCGGGAAGATCACGGTTTCGGAGATGTCCTGGCTGTCGTCGGCGCGCATCCGGACCCATTCGCCGTCTTTGCTGTCGATACGCGGAGGAACGCCCTGCGAACTGGCCGGATCGACGGTCAGCCCGGTACCGCCGTCCCAGGTCCCGGTGCGAAAGGTGACGGACGAGATATGCCCCTCTCCGACGCCGCGCAGCGACAGAAGAAAGCGGATGCTCTGATCGTCCGGGTCCTGGTCGGGCAGGGTGACGATGCTGGGATTGAACAGCGCGGCGGACTCGAACGCATATTCCTGGCTGAAATAGGCCCCCAGCAGCAGGCGGTCGCAATCCCGCTCGACCTCGATGTCGCCGATGTCGGCCTTGATCTGGTCGAAACGGCGGAGGAACACATTGTCGACGTTGCGGTGACGCTGCCTCATCGCGTCATGGAGCAGGTCGAGCATCCGGTCGCGCGTCGCCGGGTCGAGTGCCATGACGTGCCGGGCGACGCATTCGGCCCGGCTGGGCTTGCGGTCGAACGCTTCGGGATAGTCGAAGCGGAACGGGCGGATGACGGTACGCGAGGGATCGGGCTTCAGTTCGACATCGAGCTTGGTGAAGACATCTGCGGCGTTCATGCGCTTTTCGCTCCTGTGCGTCCATGGCGGGGCTGACCCGTCTGTCCGTCCAGCGCTTGGGCGCAGTCTTGCGTTCCGTTTCGTTTCGTTGCCTCAGAAGGCGATCTGGACGCGGCCGATCAGTGTCTGGCCATGATCGTTCGCGCCGCCGAGCTGGGCGGGGTTCGCGATGGTCCAGTCGATCGCGTTCAGCTGTAGCCGGACGAAATTGTTGAGATACCAGTTGATGCCCAGCGTCAGTGCGGTCCCGCGTCCGGCGGTGGGATTGTCGCTGTAGTCCAGCTCCTCGTAACGGGTGGCAAGCTCGATCGCGCCGCGCCCGCCCGAGGTGAAGGGGCGCAGGACCTTGGGGCGGCTCCACACGCCGCCGCGCGTCAGATAGGGCGGGGTCTCGCCGGTCAGGAACCAGCCCGCCTGCACCGCCCAGGCCGACTGGTCGGTCGCCGCCCCTGCGCGGTTCTCGATCCGCCGCGTGCCATATTCGCCATACGCCCAGAGCGACTTGTGGAAGGTGCCCAGCTCGAAGCCATAGCCTGTGCCCGCCGTCGCGCCGGTGAAGGTGCCGGGCAGAATCCGCAGATTGTCGTTGAAGAAGCCGCCGACCGCGATGCTGCGCGTCGGGCGGGTCGCGTCGGCGGCGATCGTCTCACGAAAGCCCCAGACGCCCAGATGGACCAGCCAGTCGGCGGTCTTGACCGGGTTCCAATGCGCGCGCGCCGCGATGGTCAGGCCGTCGCTTTGCGTGCCCGGATTGCTGATGTCGTCGCCCGACACCTGCACCCCGACATGCCAGCCGTCGCCATAGACGCGGGCGGCCGCGCCCAGGCCGAAAAAGCCGCGCACCGGGATGATGCCCGCGCCGACGAAGTTGCGTTCCATGAAAGGAACCGAGATGGTGCCGCTCGACCCGTCCAGCCCGCGATCGTTCAGCCGATTGCCCAGCGCGAACTCGGCCTGCTGTCCAAGAAATCCGGTGGTCCAGGCGAGATAGGCGGATTTGATCGCCGGGTCGTTGTCGGCGAAATCGCCCTCCAGCAGATAGGAGAGGTGCGGGCCGATCGATCCCTCGAAGCCCAGGCGCAGCGAGCGGGCGGTGGTGGCGGTGATGTTCCGGGTCGGGAGCGCGCTGCCGGTCGTGGCGGCGGCGTCGACCAGGATGCGGCCGCGCGGGCGGAAGGAGAAGCGGCCGTCCGCGCTCGTGAATTCGGGTGTGCCCTTCGACCAGTCGACATGCACGCCTTCCTTCTGCGCCTTTTCGATCCGCGCCAGTCGCGCGTCGAGCGAGGGCGGGTGCGCGTCGCTGGGCAGCGACTGGCCGAGCGGCGCGGGCGTCCGGGCCGCCTGCGGGGCCTGCGCCGCAATCTGAGGCGGGACGGAGGGATGCGCATCGCTGGGCAGCGGCTGGCCGAGAGGAGCGGCGGCGAGCGCCTGTGGCTTGCCGCCTTCGACCGCCGCCAGCCGGGCTTCCAGCCGCTCGATCTGCGCCTGTTGCTGTTCGACCAGCCGGGTCAGGCGCGCGACGTCGTCATTGCGCTGTGCCGGGGCAGGGGCAGGGGCAGGGGCGGGGGTGGTTCGCGCGGCGACCGGCAGCGGCGCGCACAGGCCGATCGCGAGCAGGGCTCCACGATACATGACGGCATCCTCTCAGGGGGCGGGCGTGCGGCTTCTTGGCCGCCGCCTCGGATTTTCCAGGAAGGGAAACCGCCGCACCCCTTCAGGAGCGCGGCGGTTCGGGGATCAGTCGGCGCTGCGTCGCATGCGCGACCCGATCAGCAGCGCGAGCAGCGAGAGCAGCGCGGCGGCGGCGCACCAGGCACCGGGGATCGCCTTGTCGCCGGTCGCACCGATCAGTGCGGTGCTGATCGCAGGCGTGAAGCCGCCGAAGATCGCGGTGGCCAGGCTATAGGCCAGGCTGAAGCCGACGGTGCGGACATGCGCCGGGATCGCCTCGGTCAGGTACACGATGAACGCGCCGTTATAGGTGGCATAGATGGCGGCGAGCAGCAGCTCGACCGTCAGCAGCCGCCCGAAACTGGGCGCGGCGACCAGCCAGCTCATCAGCGGATAGGCGAGCAGCGCACCGAGCAGCGTGGCGGTGATCAGCAGCGGCCGACGCCCGATCCGGTCCGACAGCGCCCCCATGACCGGCAGCAGCACGAAGTTGGTGACGCCGACGCAGGCGGTGACGAACAGCGCGGCACCGGGGGTCAGCGACAGCACCTTGTTGCCGAAGGTCGGGGTATAGGCGGTGATCATGTAGAAGAAGACGGTCGTCATCACCGCCATCAGCGCGCCCTGAAGCACCACGCCCCAGTTGCTGCCGATGGTCCGCATGATCTGCGACAGCGGCGGATGCTCCTTGCGCTTCAGGAAGACTTCGGTTTCCTCCATGTGGCGGCGGATGACGAACAGGAAGGGGATCATCACGCAGCCGATGATGAACGGAATGCGCCAGCCCCAGGCCTGCATCGTCTCGGGCGACAGGCTGGTCGACACGATCAGGCCGATCAGCGCGGCGAAGACCACCGCCGCCTGCTGGCTGGCCGACTGCCAGGAACAGAAGAAGCCCTTGCGGTTCGGCGGCGCGATCTCGTTCAGATAGACCGACACGCCGCCGACCTCGACGCCCGCCGACAGGCCCTGGACGAGCCGTCCGAGCAGGATGATCACGGGTGCGGCCAGCCCGATCTGCGCATAGGTGGGCGTCACCGCGATGGCGAGCGTGCCCAGCGCCATCAGGCCCAGCGTCAGCAACAGGCCCTGCCGCCGCCCATGCTTGTCGATATAGGCGCCCAGCACCAGCGCGCCGACCGGCCGCATCAGGAAGCCCGCGCCGAAGGTCATCAGGGTCAGCATCAGCGAGGCGAACTCGCTCCCGGTCGGGAAGAACGCCTTCGAGATGTAAGTGGCGTAATAGCCGAACACCATGAAGTCGAACATCTCCAGGAAGTTGCCGCTGGCAACGATGAAGATCGACTTGAAGGCGGACTTGCGGCGCTCGGCCGAGACCGGGGATGCGGTATCGGCGGCGGCGGCGGCGGGGAAGGGCATGGTGGAGGTGTTCATGGCTTGGCCTTTTGCGAGGCGGGTTCCAATCCGCTGTCGCGGATGATCGGATAGGCTTTGGGCGAGGACAGATAGGCGATCAGCGCGCGGGCCTCGGCCTGACGCGGCGACCAGGCGACCACGCCTGCCGAGAAGGGCGTCACCTTCTGCAGCGAGTCCGGGATCAGCCCGACGATGCGGATGCCCTTGACCGTCTTCAGCTCGCTGAGCTGTTGAAAGCCGATCTCGGCCTGGCCAGTGGCGACGATCTGGCCCACCGGGGTGGCGGGGATCATCCGGCCCTTGGGGCGCACCTGGTCGGTGACGCCCAGCCGGTCGAGCATGGTCGATTGGATATAGACGCCGGAGGCGCTGTCCGACCATGCCACCGACTTGGCGTTGACCAGGGTCGAGCGCAGCGCATCGGGGGTGGAGATGTCGGGGGCGGGGGCTCCCGCCTTGACCGCCATGGCGATCTTGGACAGCCCCAGGTCGACTTCGGTGCCCTTCGCGACGAGACCCTGATCGGCGAGCTTGTCCAGTCCGCTGCGCGCGAGGATGACGACATCGGCATCCTCATGCCGGGCCAGCCGGTTGGGAATCGCCTGCGGCGTGTCACCCATCGAGGGGCCGTGCTCGGCAACGATATGGACGCCGGTGTCGCGCTCGTATTTCGCCGCCAGCGCGTGGAAGGCGGCGGTGAAGCCACCCGACGTGACGACGTGCAACTCGCGGACTTTCGCGGGCTTCGTATCGCGGGCGAGGGCGGGTGCGCTGACGGCGTTCAGCCCCAGCAGCAATGCCAGCCCCAGCGCGGCGCGACGGGGCATCACGGTTCGGAACCTTGGAGATCGGGCTTTCATCATACCTCTCTTCTGGCCGTCCCGCTCGCTCGCGGGTTCTAGTCGTTGCATTGTCTTGTCGTGGCAGGGGCTTGAGCCATCGTGCCTCACGCGGCACTAAGCCTCACGCAGGGCGCTTCGATCAAATGCAATGATCGGGCCGCTTGATGCGTTTGATGCATATATCGGGAGCGGATCGGGTCTTGCGCGTCTTGCGGCACCTTTATGTCCAGATGCTGATCGGCATTGTCGCCGGGACGCTGATCGGCGCGCTGGCCCCGGCGTTCGGACGCGATCTGGGGCCGCTGGGCATCGCTTTCGTAAAGGCGATGCGGATGATGGTGCCGCCGGTGCTGTTCTGCACCATCGTCGAGGGGATCGTCCGCCACGGCGCCGCGCGCGACACGGGCGCCACGGTGCTACGCAGCCTGATCGTCTTTCTGGGCATCACTATCGCCGCGCTCGCCATCGGGCTGGGCGTCGCGGCGCTGATGCAGCCGGGGCGCGGGCTGCCGCTGCCGCCATATGGCGAGGCGGTGGCCGAGGTGGAGCGGCAACTGGCCGGGCGGCACATCACCGGGCCGGGCGACTTCCTGGTGCGGATCGTGCCCGATACGCTGTTCTCCGCCTTTACCGCGGGCGATGTCCTGCCGGTGCTGTTCGTCGCCGGGCTGGTCGGGTTCGGCCTGCTCCGCATTGGTGAGGCGGGCGCGCCGATCGTGCGCGGGATCGAGGCGCTGACCCGGCTGCAATTCGCGATCTTCGGCTTCCTGATCCGCGCCGCGCCGGTGGGGGCATTCGGGGCGATCGCCTATACGGTCGGCACCTATGGCGTCGGGTTCATCGGCTCGCTGGGGCTGTTGTTCGCGACGCTGGCGCTGGCGTGCGGGGTCTTGATCGCTGCGCTGGTCCTGCTGGTGTGGATCACCACGGGGATTGGCGGCGGCACCCTGCTGCGCGTGTTCCGCGACGAAATCCTGATCGTGCTGGGCACCTCCTCGACCGAGGTGGTGCTGCCGCGCCTGATCCTGAAACTGGAGGCGTTGGGCGTGCCCCGCAGCGTGGCGGGACTGACCGTTCCTTTGGGCTATTCGCTCAATCTGGCGGGCACGGCGGTGTATCTGGTCGTCGCGACCCTGTTCCTGGGCGAGGCGCTGGGCATCGCGCTGACCCCGGAGCGGGTCGCGGTCTATCTGGGCGTGATGCTGATCACCTCCAAGGCGGCGGCGGGGGTGACGGGCAGCGGTTTCTCGGCGCTGTTGCTCACCCTGTCGCTGTTGCCCGATATTCCGGTCGGAGCGGCGGCGATGCTGATCGCGGTCGACCGTTTCCTGTCGGAGATCCGCGCGCTGACCAGCGGCACGGCCAATGTCTCGGCCTCGTTACTCGTCGCGCGCTGGGGCGGGACGCGGTTCGGCAGCCCAGGCATCGGTGAGCAGCCCCATCAGCCGTGACGCGGCCGGGGACAGCGTGGCGGAGCTGCGGCGCAGTACGCCGATGGTGCGCGTGACCTCCGCGCCGCGCAGCGGCCGCCAGACCAGATCGCGCGCGTCCGGCCCCTCGCACGCCAGGCGCGGCAGCACCGACGGGCCCAGTCCCGCCTGCACCAACGCCAGCGCCGAGGTCAGCCGCGTCACCTCGTAGAACCAGCGCAACTCGATGCCCGCACGCGCCAGCCCGGCGTCGAGCGCGGTCCGGTTGCCGCTGCCCGGATGGACCGTCACCAGCCGCAGCCCCGCCAGATCGCTCCACGCCGGATCGGCGAGATCGGCCAGCGGATCGTCCTTCCGACAGACCAGGCCATAAGGATCGTCGGTCAGCGGCTCATAGACCATGTCGCCGTCCGACGAGACGGGCAGGGTGATGGCGAACTCGGCCTGTCCCGTTCGCACCGCCTCGGCGCATTCGGTCGCCGACAGATCGAGCACGCGCACCCGGACGTTGCGATAGTCGCGGCCCAGCGCTTCCAGAACGTCCGGCAGGAAACGCACCGTGGCGCTGGGGATGCTGGCGATGGTCAGCCGTCCCGCCTGCCGCTCGCCCAGGGCCATCATGCCGAGCAGCGATTCGTCCAGTTCCTCCAGCAGACGGCGGAGCAGCGGCAATATCTCCTTGCCCGCCGGGGTCAGCCGCACCGTCCGCGTCGTCCGCTCCAGCAGGGGCGTGCCGACCGTCGCCTCCAGCTTCTGGACACGGCGGCTGATCGCGGGTTGCGACAGGTTCAGCTGCTCGGCGGCGCGCAGGAAGCTCTTGCCGTCCGCGATCGCGACGAACACCCGTATGTCCAGCAGCTCGAAATTCATGGAAGCCATGAGGGACGGTAACAGCACCGACCGGCGCTAGGCCAGCCGCCGCCTGCCGCACGTCCGACCGACTCGCCGCAAAGCCCGCATATTTCCACGCGACGCGTCCGGATTTTTTGGTTAGCGTCGCTGTCGCTGATTCCGTCTTCGATCGAGTAAGCTGTATGCGTTTTACCCCGCTTTCCCGTCTTCTCCTGATGGGCATAGCGACCTGTTGCGCTATTCCCGCCCCGGCCTCCGCACGGTCGCTGGAACTCGTCGAGCTCCAGCGCGACATGAACGCGCTGCTCTCCGGCCGGTCGGGTGAATATGGGATCGCGGCGATCGACCTCGACGACGGCTCGACCGCGATGGTCAATGGCGGAATCCCCTTTCCGATGGCGAGCACGGTCAAGCTGGCCATTGCGGGCGCCTATCTGGCGGAGGTGGACCAGGGCCGACGCAGCCTGAACGACATGGTCAACGGCCGCACCGCCGCCAAGGCGATGGAGGCGATGATCGTGCGCAGCGACAATCTGGCGGCCGACCAGATGTTCGCCACGCTCGGCGGCCCGGCCAAGGTCCAGCAATGGGTCTTCTCGCACAACATCAGCGGGATGCGGGTCGACCGCACCATCGCGCAGCTGCTTCGCGAGCGCGGGCATCTGGCCGACATCAAGGATGTCGCCACGCCGGTCGCGATGGTCCAGCTGTTGAAGATCCTCGATAGCGGGACGGCGCTCTCCAGCCAGAGCCGAGCCTATCTGCTGGGCCTGATGCGCCAGTGCCGGACGGGCACCCGCCGCATTCGCGGGCTGCTTCCGGCCGGGACGCTGGTGGAAGACAAGACGGGCACGCTCGACGGCATCACCAACGATGTCGGGTTCATCACCATGCCCGACGGCCGCCGCGTCGCGATCGCCGTCTTTGCGCGGGGAGGGCGGGATCGCCAGCCCGTCATCGCCGAGGTTTCCCGCATGATCTACGACCGTTTCGCCGACAGCGTCCGCAACGCGGTCGCCGCCTTCATGCGGTTGCGGTGAACGGCTGGGTTATGATTGTCGAGGCGGGGCAGAGGGATAGCGGGCCTATCATGGTGCGCGGATGAAGAGCCCCTGCATCAGCATATGCCGTTTCGATGGCCGCACCGGCTGGTGCGTGGCGTGCGCCCGGACCCTGCCGGAATGCCGGGAGTGGAAAAAGGCCCCGCGCCCCCGGCTTCTGGCGATCAGCAAGGCACTGCCGGCGCGGCTGGCCAAACTGGACGCGCGCGGTATCCGTGTGGTCGAGGATGCGTGACCATCCTGCCATCACCGCCCCATAGTTCAGTATCTTGCCACATTTGCCTGCCATCATCTTCCATCAAGGATCGCCGATGCGTCTTCCTCTCGCCCTTCTGCTCGCCTCGGCCGTCGCGTTTCCGGCGCAGGCGGCGGTGCATCGTTATTCCGGCCTGACGATGGCCCCCTCGGGCCGCGAGGTCGCCGCGATCGAGCCGGGCGAGAACAGCCATCCCGGTATCGTCGTGCGTTCGGCGCGCGACGGACGGGTGGTGCGGCGGATCGATCCTTGCGCGACATGCAGCTATTCGGGGCTGACCTATGCCCCGCAGGGCGACGGCCTGGCCTTTCTGGCGCGGGACGGCGGCGTCGCCACGCTGATGATCGCGCGCGGTGACACGGTACGGCCAGTCGCGACGGTCGAGGGCCTAGCCTCGACCCCGCGCTTCTCGCCCGATGGCAAGCGGGTGGCGATGCTCATCACGCTGGGCGCAACGAAGGATGTCGGTGCGACCCAGGCGGGCGCGCGGCAGGTCGGGGAGATCGGTGTCGCCAATGACGAACAGCGCCTCGCCATCGTGGACATAGGCGAGGGGGCACCCGCCAAAGCCGTGCCGCTGTCGCCGCAGGGGCGCTATATCTACGAATATGACTGGACGCCCGATGGCTCGGCCCTGGTCGTGACCTCGGCGCTGGGCAATGGCGATGCGAACTGGTGGGTGGCGACGCTCGACCGGGTGGACGCGACGACCGGCGCGGTCACGGCGATCGCCCAGCCCGCCACCCAGTTGAACATGCCGCGCGTGTCGCCGGATGGAAAGACCGTCGCCTATATCGGCGGGCTGATGAGCGATTTCGGCTCGATCGGCGGCGATGTCTGGACGGTGCCGCTTGCCGGGGGCACGCCGGTCAACCAGACCAAGGGCCAGCCGATGACCTTCACCGCGCTGACCTGGACGAAGGGCGGCTTGCGCGCGGCGACGCTGCGCAACGACCAGATGGGGGCTGTCGCCCTTTCGCCGGGCCAAGCCCCGCGTCCGTTGTTCGCCCGTCCCGTGGGCCTGTCGGCCGGAGACGGCAAGATCGCATGGAATGCCAAGGGCGACATGGCGGCCAGCGTCGTCGAGGACTTCACCCATGCACCGGCTGTCTATGCGGGGCGCGCGACCGATCTGCGCCAGATCACGCATGACAATGACGCGCAACGGTCCGCCGTTCAGGCGCGCAGCGTGACCTGGACGAACGAGGGCTTTACCGTCCAGGGCTGGCTGTTGTCGCCGCTGACGGCAAAGCCCGATGCCAGGGCGCCGATGATCGTGCAGGTCCATGGCGGCCCCAGCGCCGCCAGCACGCCGCGCTTCATCGAAAAGGGATTGGCCAGCGCGTTCGAGGATGCGGGCTATTACCGCTTCCTGCCCAATCCGCGCGGCTCCTATGGCCAGGGCGAGGCCTTCACCGCCGCGAACAAGCGCGATTTCGGCGGCGGCGACCTGCGCGACATTCTGGCCGGGATCGATGCGGTCGAGAAGCTCGCGCCGATCGACGACGCCCGGCTGGGCCTGACCGGCTGTTCGTACGGCGGCTTCATGGCGATGTGGGCCAACACGCAGACCAATCGCTTCAAGGCGATCGTGGCGGGGGCGGGCCTGTCCGACTGGGTCAGCTATTACGGGACCAACGGCATCAACACCTGGATGATCCCGTTTTTCGGCAAGTCGGTCTATGACGACTATCGGGCCTATGAGGATGTCTCGGCGGTCTATCACGTCAAGACGGCGCGGACTCCGACCTTCATCTATGTCGGCGAACGCGATATCGAGGTGCCGCCCACGCAGTCGGTCGAATGGTGGAATGCGCTGAAGAGCCAGAACGTGCCGACCAGCCTCGTCATCTATCCCGATGCCGGACACTGCGTGCCGACCCAGGCCCCCGACGTGATGAAGCGACAACTGGCATGGTTCGGCAAGTATCTGGGCCAGTCATCCCCTAACTAACGTATTATAAGGCCGAAACTGTCGCGCGCGGGACAGTTTCGGCAAGGGGCGCGATCGGCGTCCGGGCTATTCTCGACAGGCAGCATGGTGCTGCATGTCGAGAGTATCACCGATGACCGCTTATGACCCCAAAATGGCGAACGACTTCCGCGATGGCCGCGCCTCGCTCATGTCGGATACCGTCCGCGCGCTCAGCTTCGAGCAGCTGGAAACGCAATATGACGGCGCCGCCCACACACTCTGGACCGCGATGCGCCCGCGTGCGCGACCCAGCTTCAATCCCGATCTGCTGAGCGATTTCGAGCGCTGGCAGGACGGGATCGTGCAGGCGGTCGACAGCGGCACGCTGCCGATCCGCTATCTCGTGCTCGGCTCGCGCTTTCCCGGCATATTCTCGCTGGGCGGCGATCTCGACCTGTTCGCGCAGGCGATCCGCGACCGCAACCATGACGCGCTGGCCCGTTACGGCCATCGTTGCGTCCGCATCCTCTATCGCAACATGCGCGGACTGGAACGGCCGATCATCACCATCGGCCTGGTCGAGGGGGACGCGCTGGGCGGCGGGTTCGAGGCGCTCCTGTCCTTCCACGTCGTCGTCGCCGAACGCGGCACCAGCTTCGGCCTGCCCGAGACGATGTTCGGCCTGTTCCCGGGCATGGGGGCGCATTGCTTCCTGTCGCGGCGGCTGGGTGCGGCGCGGGCCGAGCGGATGATCCTGAGCGGCCGGACCTATAGCGCCGAGGAGCTATACGAGATGGGCCTCGTCCATGGCCTCGCCGAGCGGGGCGAGGGGCGGCACATGGTCGCCGACTATATCCGCCAGAACGAGCGGCGGCACAGCGCCCATTGCGCCATTTACGAGGCGTCGCGGGCCGTCAATCCGCTGCCGCTGGAGGAGCTGGAGGCCGTGGTCGACCTCTGGGCCGACGCCGCGTTGCGGCTGACCGAGGGAGACCTGAAGCGGATGGAGCGGCTGGTCGCCGCGCAAAGCCGTTTGCGGGACAAGGCCGTAGCCTGATCAACCGACCCCGGGCAGGCGAACCGCTTGTCCGGGGCTTCGCTCGCCGATGGCGGCCTCGGTGAACAAGGCGGCCACCTCTGCGGCGGGCATCGGCTTGGCCAGCAGATAGCCCTGCACCGCGTCGCACCGCGTCCGGCGCAGCTGGTCGAGCTGGGCGGGCGTCTCCACCCCTTCGGCCACCGTCCGCATGCCGAGCTTGGCGGCGAGTTCGACAATGGTCTGCACGATCGCGATCGAGGCGGGGTTGTGCTCCAGATCCATCACGAAAGAACGGTCGATCTTCAGCGTCTGGAACGGAAACTGGGTCAAATAGCTGAGCGAGGAATAGCCGGTCCCGAAATCGTCCAGCGTCGTGCACACATCGATCGCGTTCAGCGCGGTCAACGCGGCGACCGAGCGTTCGACATCATCGAGCAGCACCGTCTCCGTCACCTCCAGCGTCAGCCGTTTCGCGGGCAGACCGCTGTCCTTCAGCGCCCGCGCGACCATGACGGTCAGATCCTCGGTACGCAGTTGCACGGGCGAAAGATTGACCGCGACCGTCGCACCCGATGGCCAGGTACTTGCGGCCTGACAGGCCTGCTCCAGAACCCAGGCACCGATGGGCACGATCAGCCCGTTCTCCTCGGCGATCGGGATGAACTCGGCCGGGGATACGGGGCCGAATTGCGGGCTGTGCCATCGCAGCAGCGCCTCGCACGAAGCGATGCTGTTCTGGGCCAGGCGGAAGATGGGCTGGAACAGAAGGTGGAACTCGCCCCGTTCCAGTGCTCCGTTCATCGCGGCGGCGAGCTGACGGCGGCGCTCGATCTTCTCGTCCATGACCGGCTCGTAGAACAGCACCTGGCCCCGGCCGCTCTCCTTGGCGCGGTAGAGGGCAAGGTCGGCATTCTTCAGCAGCGTATCGGCATCGCCGCCATCCTCGGGCGCGATGGCGACGCCGATCGAGGTGGTGGTGTGAAGCATATGCCCGCTGAACGGCACCGGCTGGCGCACCAGATCGAGAATGGTCGCGCCGATCCGGTCGACGACGTCATTTTGCGAGACATGGCACAGGACAGCGAACTCGTCGCCGCCCAGCCGGGCGACGATGCCCTTTTCGCCGAACTGTGCATTCAGCCGCCGGGCGATGGCGACAAGCAGCGCATTGCCCGCCAGATGCCCGAAGGAGTCGTTCACCTCCTTGAAGCGATCGAGATCGAGCCAGAGCAACGCCAGCTTTTCCCCGGACTGCGCCAGACCTTGCAGGCGCTGCTCGAATTGCTCGTGAAAGGCCGTGCGGTTGGACACGCCGGTCAGGTCGTCGCGCCGGGCCATGCGCGCATGATGCTCGGCCAGCGCGGCCTTCTCTTCCGAGGCGACGGTGGCGCGCAGGATCGCGGCATAGGTCTGCTGGGTAATGTCCATCATCGCGATGACGAAGAACAGGATCACCGCCGCCATCAGCGCCTTCAACGGGCTCAGCGGGATCAGCAGCCCGATCGCGAGCGGCAGGGAGGCGCAGCAAAGCTGGGACAAGGCGATCAAGGGCCGCCCGGCATTGCGACCCGCAATCCCCGCCGCATAGCCGATGGCGGTCGTGACGGAGAGGAGGTGCAGCACCCCATTGTCGGTCCGCGTCAGGGTCAGCAAGCCGAAGAGGCCCAGCAAGGTCGCATAGCTCAGCGCGCCGAGGCGGTAGCCACGTTCCTGTTGCGGCACGGAGGCCGGGCGGCTCGACAGCGCGTCGCCGATACGGATCAGCCCCACAAGTCCCACGGCGATGGCGCATATAATCAGCCAGTCGTCGCCGCTGCAGATGGCGACGACCGCCGCAATCGCGCTGCTGCTCAGCGCACCGATGACCAGCGAGCGAGGCGAGGC